>FOEZ01000024.1 GCA_900110595.1 Arthrobacter sp. OV608
TTTGTGTTTGCTCTCGACAAGCACCACACAACACCCGGAGGTCCTCTTATTGCGTCAAATCAATCCCCGTGTCACTAACCTGCCGGGACAGTACAACTAGCCGTCGATGTGCCCTGACCGGTGACTTTTCCGCGCCGTGCTGGTCTGTACAACCGATACCGCCTCACGGGAGACTGACGCCATGCGCACCCTGGCCTTCGGCATGAACGTGAGCGTGGACGGCTTCATCGCCGCGCCCGGCGATGACCTCGGCTGGAGCGTGCCCAGCGACGAGCTGTTCCAATGGTGGTCCGACCGGGTGGGGGCCACGGGCCTGGCGCTGTACGGGCGCAGACTGTGGGAGACGATGAGCTCTCATTGGCCGACGGCGGACCAGCAGCCTGGTGCCACACCCGCCCAGATCGAGTACGCCCGCCGCTGGCGGGACATGCCGAAAATGGTGTTTTCCTCGACAACCTGCCCTGTCGACTGGAACACCAGTGTGGTCACCGGTGACGCGGTTACCAAGATCACGCAGCTCAAGGCCGACGACGGCGGCTCCATGGACATCGGCGGCGCCACACTCGCCGCGGCGGCCATGCGGGCCGGGCTGATCGATGAGTACTTGATCGTCAGCCATCCGGTACTCGTGGGCGCCGGTACGCCGTTCTTCACGGCCTTGGACAACTGGGTGAACCTGAGCCTCGTCGAGACACGGACGTTCCCCGACGGTGTACTCATGACGAGGTATGTGACCAGGGGCTAAGTGCCCGGCAGACAGGCACCAGCCCACTCGAAGCTACGAAGTCCACGCCGGGACCTTTCGATCGCGTGGATCGGCGTTGTAGGGTGACGCCGTGATCGTCCCCGATGTTTCCCAGAATGCCGCCGCGGTCGCGGACCACTACGACGAGCTCGATCCCGTCTATCGACGGGTGTGGGGCGAGCACGTCCATCACGGGCTGTGGGCGACGGGCCGCGAGACGCCCGCCGAGGCGGTCGAGGCGCTGGTCCACGCCGTCGGCGATCGGCTGCGGCTTATGCCCGGGGAGGAATGTGTGGACATCGGCTGCGGCTATGGCTCCACCGCAAGGCAGCTCGCGCTGACACGCAGGGTGAGCGTGACCGGGCTGACGCTGTCCGGAGAGCAGGCACGCTACGCCGCAGCGCATCCCGTACCCGGCGTGGATATCCATCTGCTCGACTGGCTCGTCAACGGACTGAGCGATGCCTCGGCCGATGCGGCATGGGCGATCGAATCGAGCGAGCACATGGTCGATAAGCAAGCGTTTTTCGCCGAGGCACACCGCGTACTGGCGCCGGGCGGCCGCCTCGTGGTCTGCGCGTGGCTGGCCGAGACTGGTGCCACCGGATGGAAGGTTCGCCACCTGCTCGAACCGATTTGCCGCGAAGGGCGCCTGCCCTCCATGGGCACGCGCGAGGACTATGAGGCGATGGCCATGGCTGCCGGTTTCGCGATCGATGGCTACGAGGATGTCAGCCAGCGCGTCGCGCGCACCTGGACCATCTGCGCCCGTCGGCTTGTGAAGGCCCTGCTCGTCGATCGTGAGATCCGCCGCCTCGCCCTGGGCGGACGCAACCGTATCTCCGTTCTCAGCTTCCCCCGCCTCATCCTGGCCTACCGCACCGGCGCAATGCGCTACGGGATCTTCACGCTGTCGAAGGCGAGGTAGAACGGGCGCCGCGTGAACGCGGCAGAGAAACGCAGCAGGAGCCGGCCCGATCGCAAAGGGACAGCGGACGACGGCGGAGCCTCCCGCCGTCGTCCGCTGCCTCTGGTAGGGCCCTCCATTGCGCCCTCCAAGACCATTCCAGCTAGGCGGCCAACGGCATGTCGAACAATTGCTCCGCAAGCCGGATCAGGTGGCGCGGAGCGTCGGCGTGCTCCCCTGACTCCGCCCGGCCCAGGAACAGGGCGGTCCCGTGTATTGTCGCGTCCACGTCAACGCCGGCTTCGCGGATCAGGACTTCCGCCCGGAGGTTCTCGGCGTATTTGGTCCCCTCGCTGTCCAGGTAGGCATGCCAGCCCGTCCCGGCGATGTGCCCAATGTCCCCCTCCGCCACCCGCAGCAGCGCTGCCCGGTCCAACTCCACGGGCAGGATATGCACGGGGTGGACCAGCGGGGCCGGGACCACCAAGGCCGTGAAGGAAATGTTCATTGTGTTTGTCCTTGACGCTCGATCCGGTGTGCGGCGCCTGACCGCCGCGGGGACGCGGGCAGCCGTTCGGGCTAGGAGTCCCTTGTCCGGCTGCCCGCGGGCTCTTTAGCGTTGGTTTTTGCGCGGCTTTGCGAAATTAAGTTCGCTATTCTCGCTTTTAGCCCTTTTGTCGGCCCTTTTTTCGAGAATTGACTTGCCGGCTTTTTTGGCAGCGCCGCTTTTGGGGGATTTTCCGGACATCGGAATCACGCCTTTCTTTGCTTGCGTTACCCAGTACCATACCTACTTTAATTTTTTAAGCCAGTCCTGCGAAACTGGCGCTACACCGCAGCAGCGAAGCCGTCCACCGCGCCTAAGCAGGGGGTTCGGCCTTTTTCAATTTGACCAGGAAGCATTTTTGATTTTTTTTCCAAGGAATGTGGCCGACGGTAGAATCTAATTCGAAAAAAGGGAAGAGTTGCGGAGACGTCATTTTCTGCTCTCTAGGCCTGCTGAAGGAATTTTTCGTCCTCACCGGCCGGCTGGAAACTGACACCTACCCAAGTTGGATGGCGTGACCTTCAGTTGCGAACAGCCAGGCCCCCAGTACAACTAGAGCGGACGGCGACGGGACCTCCAGCCGCCGTGCGCTCGCGTGTCGCGCTCGAAGGGGGAAGCGGGCGGGCACGCTTGCTGGCACACTGGCCCAATGAATGCGGCACTCACACCTTCCCGCCGACCTGGCATCCGCGCGGCGATGTTTGTTGATTTCGACAACGTCTTCACCGGCCTTCAGGCTTTGGATCCACAGGCGGCGAAGCGGTTTGCGGAAGACCCCAAACATTGGGCTGATGCCTTGTCTGCAGGAGGTCCCGGTGAGGGTGCCCGGCGCTTCCTGATCCGCAACTGCTACCTGAACCCCATGGTGTATTCGAAGTACCGCACGTATTGGACCCGCGCCGGATTCCGCGTCATCGACTGCCCCTCCCTCACCCAGCGGGGCAAGAGCAGCACGGACATCAACCTGGTGCTCGACGCCATGGACGCACTCTCCGGTGGCGGTGGAATCGAGGAATTCTTTATCGCCTCCGCCGATGCCGACTTCACATCCCTGATCCAGCGGTTCCGCGCTGCCGACAGGATGACCACGGTCATCGCGGCCGGGGCGGTGGCCTTCGCCTACAGGGAGATGGCAGACCACGTGGTGGAGTCCCACGATTTTGTCTCGATCCTCAACGGCACAACCTCTGAACCCGTCCGGGCAGCAGCTTCCGTGCAGCAACCCCAGGCACCTGCCGCAACCAAGGCAAAGACCAAAGCCCACTCCCCCGCGATCCGTGAGGTAGCGGAGTTTGTCCGCACGGCACCCGGACCGGTTGTTGGCGCCATGGTGGCCCACCGGGCGCTCACTGCCGATCCTTCTTTGAAGACGGACTGGGGTGGCTTCGGAAAGTTTGGGACATGGGTTTCCCAGATCGGCAAGAACGTCGAGTATTCAGCGGCACAGGGCGGCTGGGTCTGGGACTCGAAGCGGTTCTCCAATGAGGACCTTCCCCTGCCAGCCGATGCGCAGCCGGGTGTCGAGGAGCGGGTCACTCGGGTGACGGATGTGCCGGCGCTCTCGGAAGCCCAGTTTCGGCAGATCTTTGAGGCCATGGCGGAGCGGTTGCGGGAGCATCCGCCGCTCAACCGCACGGAACTGTCCCGGCAGGTGCGGGATGACTGTGTCAATGCAGGCCAACCGGTCTCCCGTAGTGCGGTCAGTTTTGTCCTGCAGGGTCTCGCTTACGCCAACTTCCAACTCCACGATCAGGCGACACCGGAGGAATTGGCGGCAGCATGGACCGAGAATGTGGAAGAACTCTGCCGCGTGGCATTGCTGGAATTCGACGCGGCGGAGAAGCTGTCAGTCCGGCGCTGGGCGAGCGGTGCACTGCTGGACAATTGACCCAAGTGAAGCGGACGACGGCGGGAGGTCCCGCCGTCGTCCGCTTCTTTCAGCCCCTCGTAGAGGTGAGGGTCAAACCTCGACCAGTGCGCGCCGGGCCCGCGCGGCCCGCACCAGCCCGCTGGAGACGGCCGCTCCCACGAGGGCGAGCGCCGCGAGCACTATGAATACGATGTGGTAGCCGCCGGCTCCCGGGTTCGCGTCGAGGATGGCACCGTAAACGATGAAGGCGAACATTCCGGGTGCGTAGCCCACCAGGCACGCGATACCGAATGCGGTGCCGCTGGTCTCTTCAGGAATCCCCACCTCGTCCATCGGCGCCCAGAACACGCCGCGCATGGTGAAGACGATCAGGGAGAACAGCAGGGTCACGATCATGGCCGGGATCTGGCTGCGCGGATCGGCCGGGAGGAGCAGCAGCACCGCCACCACGGGGATCAGGCCCAGGAAGGTCAGGCGGAGGTACCGGCTCGCACCCTTGAACACCTTGTCAGCGAGGACGCCGCCGATGGGGCCGCCGAGGATCTTCAGGCCGTACTGGTTGATGATTCCGTAGGCGCCCACCAGTGCGACGGGGAGCCCGTAAACGTACGTCAGGTAGGGGATGAAGTAGGTGAGTCCGCAGTACACGACGTAGACCATGAATACGGTGAAGCTTACCCACCAGAGCTGCGGCAGCTTGGCCGCGCGCCAGATCTCGGCAAGGCCTGCCTTCTGCTTTGCCGGGGCAGGGCTTTCACTCGGCTGGCTGCGAAGGAGCAGGAACAGCAGTACGCCGACCACAACGTCGATGATGGCGTAGAAGGCGATGGCTGCACGGAATCCGCCTGTTCCGGATCCAAGCAGTACGAAGATTCCCAGCGCAGAGAATGCGACGACAGTGTCCACCACGCCCCGGCCGCCCTCGAGCAGGCCAAAGAGCCGCCCTTGTTCCTTTGAACCACCGAGCTGGCGGATGCTCTTCAGCAGCGCTGGCCACACCAGGCAGTCTGAACACACGGCCAGCAGCGCGAACAGCAGAAGAAGTGTGTTGAAGCCCGGGAAGGTGCTGAGGAACAACCCGAGAGCACCTGTGCCCACCAGACCGAGCGGGATGAGGATCCGGGTGGAGAACCGGTCGGCGAGGTAGCCGCCGACGATAAAGAGCGCTGTGGCAACCATCGAGTTGACGCTCAGTAGGGTGCCGATCTCAGTGTGACTGAGCCCCATGGCTTCCTGCATCGGGACGTAGAATGCATCCTTGAGGTTGGCGAGCTTGTAAATCGTGCCGCCAGCCATGACGAGCAGGGCGAAGCGGATCCATTTGCTCCAGTTGATACCGCTGGCCGTCTTCTCGGGAGTGTTGGCTGTCGTAGTCATCGTGCACCTGCCAGGGAGGTTGTGGTGTCGAGCTGTGCGACGGCGATGTCGCGCAGCGAGGAGAGCAGGCCCTTCACATAGGCCACTTGGTTGTCGGCCCAGAACGGTTCTGCAGCCAGCAGTGAATCCCGGGTCCAGCCGTCCGGGATGCCGGTAGTGCTCAGGTCCCGGTACGGGATAAACGGGTTCTCCCCCTCACCGGCATGCCGGAAGGCGGGAGCGTAGTAGAGATTCTCCTGTTCGAGGGCCAGGGCGATGACCTGGGGCTGGTCCCCACCGAGCATCAGGAGTTCGAAGAGCATGCGTGCATTGGGCAAGTCGTCCTCAGCGCTTCCCTGCAGCACGCCGCGGTGTCCGAATCCGTCCCCCTCAGGCAGTACGTGCACCCCTTTGAGGTGTGCCTGCCGGATGTGCGGCGCGAGCGCGGCGAGGGCGGCCATGGGGCGCTCACAGGCATTAATCATGTTCCCGAAATCGAACATGGCGTGCAGCCGCGGATGGGAGACCCGGCGCAGCAGCTCTGCAATTTCGGTGGAGCGAAGTTCCTCGTGCTGCTCAAAGGAGAAGTGCAGATCGTGCTCGTCTGCGAGCGCCGCAAGCCGGTTCAGGTCGCTCTCGATAAGGGTCAAAACCTCGGACAGCGTGCCCTCGAAACGTGAGTAGACACGGATATTCTCGACGCCGAGGACACCGGCAATAAGGACCACCTCGTCCACGTCCCGGCGCAGTGTAGTGCTGATCTCAAGATGGATGGCAAGGCCCAGGCGGCGTGCACGGTCAGCGAACTGGTGGAGCCTGTCGTCGCTCATCCGGCCCAGGCTTCGCTCCTCGCCGTCGAGGAGGTGGATGCAGACGCCCTTCAAGCCATGCCGATCTGCGAAATCGAGCACGTCGTCGGGCCCGTATCCGCCGTAGGTCAGGTTGCCCAGCAGGGCGTAGGCGTGGGCGAACAGCGGGGCGCGATCGATCCGGTCTATCAGCGTGCGGGCCAGCTCGTCGGTGAGGCGGGGCATGGACTCCATTTCCTCGTCGTTGAGGCATGGTTTCAGGAGCGCCTGGAATCGGGCGTCGGCAGGGGGCATCATAGGCTCCTCGGAGGAATGTCAGGGGTGGTGGCGAATGTCACTCCTCATTTGTACGCGCGTAATGGACAACTAAAAAGATCCATTATGAACCCATCGTTTAAGTCCATTCAGGAACCCGCAGCGGCTCTCTCCCACCTGTCCCAGGCGGCGGCCATCCTGCCCACAGCCCGCGGCATGTGCTCCTCGGAGGTGCCGGCGAATCCGATCAGCAGCGCAGCCGGAAGCTGCCGGGTGAGGCGATACTCGCCGAGCGGGTAGGTGTACACCCCGCCTGCGGCCAGTCCCCGCGCCACCTCGATATCGTCGGCAGGTTCACGCAGCCAACCCATGAGGTGCAGGCCGGCGTCGACCGGAGCGGCTGAAACCCGGTGGCTCAACTGTTGGTCCAGCGCCTCGAGCAAGGCGTCCTGTCGTGCCGCATATAGCCGCCGGGTGCGGCGAAGATGGGCGTGCAGGTGCCCCTCGGCCAGAAAGTCCGTGAGTGCCGCCTGGAGCACCATCGCAGGCGGCCGTCCGATGATCGAAGAGGCGGAGGCGAACGGTTCCACCAGATCCTCTGGAAGCACGCAGTACCCAAGGCGGATCGATGGTGCGAGCACCTTGCTGAAGGATCCCACGGTGATTACCTGCCGGCTCAGGTCGAGGCCGAACAGTGTCGGCAGAAGCTTCCCGCGGTAGCGCAGCTCGCTGTCGCAGTCGTCCTCGACCACCCAGCTCCCGTTTCGCTGGGCCCACGTGATCCACTCCGCCCTGCGTGCCAGGCTCATGGTCATGCCGAGCGGATGCTGCCTGGCCGGAGTCAGACAGGCCAGACGGGCCGGGGCCATGCCGTCTGGCTCGACCGGGAGGACAGCTCCCTCGTCGTCCACCGGGACTCCTCGGAGAGGGCAGCCCTGGGACTGGAAGGCGAGCCGGCCCGAGATGTGCCCAGGGTCCTCGACGACGACGGGATCGCCGGCGTCGAGCAGCAGCACTGCCAGCACGTTGAACGCCTGCTGCGCACCAGAGGTGACCACAATCTGGTCTGCTGTGCACCCGAGGCCCCTGACGTCGTTCACATAGTCCGCAATTGCTTCCCGGAGAGGCCGGAAACCGTGCGGGTCGCCGTAGCCGATGGCGAGCGGGTCGGTGCGTCCGGCATGGCGCCCCAGCAGACGCTTCCAGGTAGCCGCGGGGAACGCCGAGGACGCCACCTGGCTGGCAACGAACGATTCAATCTCTGCCGGCGCCCACGAGTGTGGAGCCTCGGTGAACAGGCTGGTTCCCCGCGAAGACGTGGCGGCGCCACGTTCGGACAATGGCGGCCGGGGCATCGGCCTCTGCGGGGCAGTATCGCTCCACAAGGTGTCCACATACGTGCCGTCTCCCGCGCGGGAGCGCAGGAAGCCCTCGGCGGTGAGCTGCTCGAACGCCGACACAATAGTGATCCGCGAGACTCCCAAATCCGCGACGAGTGTGCGGGTGGAGGGCAGGCGGGTCCCGCTCGGCAACGAACCTGCCAGGATCTGGGTGCGAAGTTGGGCGTACAACTGCTGGTGCAGGGGTTGGGCGGCGGCGCGGTCAAGTTCCAGTCCTGCCAGCAGCCGGCCGCCAGCGGTCTTCATCCCGCAGGCCGCGGAACTGTTGTCACCATGGCGCCATTTTACGGGCCCGGCTTTGGTAGATGGCGCCTGCACACGAGTCCAACCCGATGACATTGCTCTACGCCGTCGTAGGCTACTGAAGAGGTTGAACACCAACGCAGGCCTCAGGCCCGAAGGGAACATCGAGTGGACAGTAATCCTGGTACCTGGTTCTTGAGTGGCGCTGAGCGGGGGAACACTGCCACCGGAGTGCACGCCGGAGACGCCGGATCGCAGTCCTGGTCCGAGGGAAACCTGGTGCGGCCCCTGATTCACGGGGCCACCTATTTCGCCCGGCTGCATGAGGAGCTGACGGCCCTGCAGGCCGGAGACCGTGTGTGGTTTACGGACTGGCGTGGTGACGGCGACGAGCGGCTCACCGCGGACGGACCCACGATCGGTGAGCTGCTGGCGCAGTTGGCGGAAGCGGGGGTGGAGGTGCGCGGGCTGATCTGGAGATCCCATGGCGAGCGCATCTCGGCCCCGATGAGCAACCGGTCCAACGAGCTCCTCAGCCGCCAGATCAATGACGCCGGCGGTGAAGTCCTGTTGGATCAGCGGGTGCGCCTCTTCGGCTGCCATCACCAGAAACTGGTGGTCATCCGCCGCCGCGACGACGCCTCAAAGGACGTGGCGTTCGTAGGTGGGATCGACCTCTCGCACGGCCGCCGGGACGACGCCGATCACGCAGGAGACCCGCAGGCCGTGGACATGGATCCCCGGTACGGAAAACAGCCCCCGTGGCACGATGCCGCAATGGAACTGCGCGGGCCGGTGGTGGCGGATGTGCTGGAGCTGTTCGCCGAAAGATGGAATGACCCCCATCCCCTGGACCGGCGCACACCGTACCGGATGCTGCTGCAGCGCCTGGCCGACATGCCGCGGCACCCAGAACCCCTGCCGGAGACAGCGCCGCCACCGCCGCCGGCCGGCCCCCACGCCGTGCAGCTGCTGCGCACCTACGGCGTGAAGCACCCGCCGTTCCCGTTCGCCCCCGGCGGTGAGCGGAGCGTTGCCCGCGCCTACACCAAGGCCTTCGCGCAGGCCCGCTCGCTGATCTACATCGAGGACCAGTACCTGTGGTCCTCCGAGGTGGCCGCCGGAATCGCTGCGGCCCTCGAACAGAACCGGGAGTTGAACGTGATCGCCGTGGTCCCCCGCTACCCGGACTCGGACGGCCGCCTAGGAGGGCCGCCCAAGCGGGTGGGGCAGTTGCGGGCCATCGAAAGGATGCGCCGCGTTGCCCCGGACCGGTTCGGCGTCTTCAACCTGGAGAACAAAGCCGGGACTCCCATCTATGTCCACGCCAAGATCTGCATCATCGATGACACCTGGTTCACCATCGGGTCGGACAACTTCAACCGCCGCTCCTGGACCACGGACAGCGAACTTACCTGCGCAGTGATCGACACCAGCGCCGGTTCTGACGCTTCCCGCTCGTTGGCCCACGCCCTCCGCCGCCAGCTCTGGGCCGAACACCTGGGCCTGGACCGGAATGACCCCCGGCTCAACGATCCGGCAGCCGGGCTCGGCCTGTGGAACGCCACAGCCGACGCCCTGGACCAGTGGCACAAAACCGGACGCGGTTCGGAGCGCCCCCGGGGGCAAGTGCGGCGGCACCATCCGCAAGGAGTGCCGCGGCTCCAGCGCATCTGGGCGAATCCCGTCAACCGCTTCCTGATAGACCCGGACGGCCGCCCCCGGAAAATGCGCGGGACCACCGAGTTCTAGACCCGGGCAAAAGGAAACGGACGACGGCGGGGACCTCCCGCCGTCGTCCGTTTCGCTTTGGTGCCTACTCGCTGAAGGGGACCCTCTCCCAGCTCAGGACCTCGCCGCCGGTGCTGTTGCCGGCCACCGTAAACCGCACATAGTTCGTGGCGTTGGCGGAGCCGTCCACGGTGATGCGCTGCAGGTTGTCCGCGGCGGGCTGGCCGTACACCGCGAGCCAGGGAGAGCCCTCGGCCAGCGGCTGGTTCTCGGCGAAGACGTGGCTGTCGCCGTTGATGAGGTACACCGGGGCGTCGAAGCCGTTGGTCTCCTCAATGATGGTTCTGACGACTTCACGGAACCCGGAGACCGTTTCCGGGTTGGCGGTTGCCGCGGCAAGCAGCGACGGATCGAACATGTCGGCCTGGGTCATCAGCACCACGGCCCGGTCGTTGCGGCGCTCAGCATCTGCGAACGTCTCGTGGATCTGGGCGATGACGGCGTCCGTCCGGTGCTGCACCTCAGCCAGCTGCTCCGCGGTGGCAGTGGTTTCGCCCAGCCCGGTCCACGGTTGCAGGGAGTTGTTGCTGCCCTGGATGTCCACCACGGAGAAGGCCACCCGGTTCTGGGTAAAGCGGACATTCTCCGGCAGCCCGAGGCTCTCCTGGGTCTTGACGGGCATGGTGGCGCCCAGCGTCTTGCCTGGCTCGTTGAAGAACACTTCCCGCAGCTTGTCCAGCCGCTCCAGCGGGTTGTAGGCGCCGTTGTTGGTGCGGTGGCAGTCCACCCATTCGTTGTCGCCGGGGGTGTAGACCAGCGGGTGCTCGAAGGTGTCGAACTCGGCCCGGATGTTGGCGAAGTATTCGTCGGAGCAGACCGATGAGCCATTCTTGATGTCGCCCACGTGGGTGACGAACTTCAGGTCCCTGTCAGCGTTGATGTCCTGGATCCGGGACGGGAACTTGGCGATTTCGGCGGCACCGTAGGGGATGTCGCCGATGACGCCGAAGGTGAAGGCCTCGCCGGTGCTGTCGGCGGCTGTGGCGGGCTGGGACGCAAGGAGGCCAAGCGCCAGGGTGAGCGCCGCCGTCGTAATTTTCATGGTGCGTGAAGGCATCGGAAATATTCCTGTCTCGGGAAGGGCTCAGGCCGCGCGGGCGGTGAGGAACTGCTGCAAACCGGCGAGGTCGTCAGTGTTGATGTGGTCCACGCCGGCATCGGCGAGTTCGGTCCACAGGGCGTCCCGGGCTGCGCCGGGCATGTCCGGGGTGGCCCAGAACCGGACGCGGTAGCCGTTGACGTGCGCCTCGGCCACGTAGGCGTGCAGCTTGGTGCGCTCCGCTTCGGGCATGGGCCCGACGCCCTGCCAGGCGAAGAGCTTGGTCCAGTTGTCGCTGACCAGCGGCATGAGCCCGGCGGGCATGCCCGAAGTGAGGTCCGCGGAGCGGCCGTCGTAGAAGCTGAAGCGCTTGTCCTGCGCCTGCATGGTGGCCAGCGGACGGTTGCCGCTGATGACGGCGGTGACCGGGCCGGTCTTGACGTTGCCGCTGGTGTAGCGGCTCAAAATGTCTCGGTGCTCGGCCAGTTCCTGCTCAATGGCCGCATAGGTGGCCTCGCCCTCGCTTTTGATGTCGATCAGCAACTGCAGGCTGCCGTCCCAGTGCGGGTAGACGCCGTGGCCCGGCTGGCTGCGGACCAGGTCCTGCAGCGGGTCGAGATAGAGGCTTTCGAGCGTGACGCCCTGCTTGGCATCTTCCAGATCGTGGGCCACGCGCAGCTCACCGTCCACCAGCCACACGTCCGCTTCAACGCTCGTGAAGCCGTGCTCCAGCGCTTCGAACAAGGGACGGTCATGCTCATAGTCGTTGTGCGCATGCGCCTGGGCCACCGGCTGGCCGACGACGACGGGAGCCGGCTGAGGTGCCTCGGCCTGGGCAGGTGCCACTGCGGTGCCGGCCAGGGAGGCAAACACGGCGACGGCAGCGAGGGTGCTTTTCACGAACACGGAGTACTCCTGGTACCTCGGGGATGTTCGCCCGGCAGGGGGTGTGCCGGGCAAAAGGGTGCGTGAAAAGACTGCTGGTGGCAGGAGAACGAAGGCGGACATCCTGATTGCTGGCAGGTAAACCGGGAGGGACCAATTCCCCTTTTGCATGCAGATTAAGTCCGGAATCGCTGAGACACGTATTGCTGAGAAACCGCTTTCTCGCTAGTGTCCTTGTCAGCGCTCACAAATGACCGGCGTCACAGTGGACCCGGCCGAAGCGCAGTTCGTTCCAAAGACGGAAGAGAGAACATGCGAAAACGCAGTACCCGCTTATCCATGTCCGCAGCCATTGCCGTAGCAGGGGCACTGGCCATTTCGGCTCCTGCCGGAGCATCCCCCAACCCGGTGGCGGACCCTGTCGCCCAGACCGCCCAAACCCCGCTGGAGCGCCAGGTACTTTCCGCAGGCGACGGCTGGGCATCCGAAGGAGCCGGAACCACGGGAGGCTCAGCGGCGGCAGACGACAACGTTTATGACGTCTCCACCAAGGCCGAACTGCTGGCCGCCTTCGCAACCGCCGGCACCCAGCCCAAGATCGTCCGCGTCCACGGAACCATCGACGCCAACACCGCCGCGGACGGGAAGCCGCTGACCTGCGAAGACTACGCCGCAGGCACCGGCTTCCGGCTGGAGCAGTACCTTCAGGACTTCGACCCCGCAACCTACGGCCGCACCGAGGAGCCCGCCGGCCCGCAGGAAAGCGCCAGACGCCTCGCCGCAGCAAACCAGGCCAAGACCATCCGGTGGGACATCCCCAGCAACACCACCATCGTGGGCGCCACCCCGGAGAGCAGCATCACCGGCGCCGCGCTCCGCGTCAACGGCGCCACCAACGTGATCGTCCGCAACCTCACTGTGCGGGACGCCGCGGACTGCTTCCCGGCCTGGGACCCCACCGACGGCGCCGAGGGCAACTGGAACAGCGAGTACGACCTGCTCCAGGTCATCAACAAAGCCACCCACGTCTGGATCGACCACTCCGAATTCACTGACGCCCCCAACCTGGACAGCAACCAGCCGCTGTACTTCGGCCGCCCCTACCAGGTGCACGACGGCGCCGTGGACGTCACCAACGGCTCGGATCTTGTGACCATGTCCTACAACCGGTTCTCCGACCACGACAAGCTCCTCCTGATCGGCTCCACCGACTCGGCCAACCGCGGGGACCCCGGCAAGCTGCGTGTCACCATCCACCACAACGTCTTCGAAAACGTCGGCCAGCGCGCCCCGCGCGTCCGGTTCGGCCAGGTGGACGTGTACAACAACCAGTTCAAGGTCAACGAGGACAGCACCGTCCCCTTCGAGTACGCCCTCGGGGCCGGATTCGACTCCCACCTCTACGCCGAGGCAAACGCCTTCACGCTTCCGGCCGGAACCGACGCCGCGGACCTCATCCGGCGCTTCAAGGGAACCGCAATCACCACCATCGCGAACGCCGTCAACGGCAAAATCACCGATCTTCGCGCCGAGTACAACGCCGCTGCCGCGCCCGCGGACCAGCTGGCCGAGGACACCTCCTGGACACCACTCCACCGGACCCAGGTCCACCCGGCCCAGGCCGTCCCGGCGCTGCTCAAGAACTCCACCGGCCCCATCTTCACTGCCGGCGGAAACCTCTGATGGCCGCCATCCTGCCCAGCCGCCGCAGCGTTCTGGCCACCCTGGCGCTCACCGCAGGAACCATGGCCCTCTCGGGAACGGGCATAGCCAGCGCCTTCCCCCAAGCAGAGCCGGAGCCCACCAAGCCACGCACCAAGCCGGTCATTTTCGTCGTCGGGGACTCGACGTCGTCGGCCTACCAGCAGTCCGAACGCCCCCGCGCCGGATGGGGACAGGCCCTGCCGCTCCTGCTGGGGCCGCAGGCCACCGTCTTTGACTACGCCTGGTCCGGCGCCTCCTCCAAGAGCTTCGCCGATGCAGGGCTGCTGGACCGGGTGCTGGCACTGATGCAGCCTGGCGACTACCTGCTGATCTCCTTCGGCCACAACGATGAGAAGGTCACGGACCCCAACCGTGGAACGCTCCCCGACACCTCCTTCAAGGAGTACCTGGGCCGGTACATCGAGGGTGCCAGGGCACGCGGGGGCAAGCCCGTCCTGGTGACCTCGGTGGAACGCCGCCGCTTCGATTCCTCCGGCAACGCCCAGGACTCCCATGGCGCGTACCCGCAGGCCGTGCGGGAACTCGCCGCGGCGTCCGGCACTCCGCTGGTGGACCTGACGGTTTCCTCGAAGGAGCTGTGGCAGCAGCTGGGCCCCGAGGGGACCAAGCAGCACTTCCTGCACCTGGCTCCCGGCGAGCACCCGCAGTATCCGGCAGGGTCGGAGGACAACACGCACTTCCAGGCCGCCGGAGCGCTGGCGGTGGCCCGCCTCGTGGCCCGCGAACTGCAGTCCAAGGAGATCGTCCCGCCGGGCTACTTCCTGAATATCGACGCCGGCGCCGATCCCCTGCTGGGCATGTACTGGCCCGCCGAGCGGCCCGTGGATGTACCGGTGACGTTCGACGTCGGACCGGGCAGGACGTTCGCGACCGTTCAGTCTGCCGTCGACTCCGTCCCCTCGGGAAGCCTCCAGCGGACCGTCATCAGGATCCAGCCCGGCACCTACCGGGAAGCCGTGCGGGTGCCATCCGACAAACCCCGGATCTCGTTCATCGGCCAGGGCGCCTTGCCGGAGGATGTAGTGATCGTCTACAACAACGCGTCCGGCACGCCCAAGCCGGACGGCAGCGGCAACTTCGGCACGTCTGGCAGCGCGTCCGTGCGGATTGACGGGCCGGACTTCGTGGCCCGGAACCTGACATTCAGCAACGACTTCGACGAGGCCGCCAACATTGGAATGAAGGACCGCCAGGCCGTGGCGCTGCACATCACTGCGGACCGTTCGGTGCTGTCCAACGTCAGGATGCTGGGCAACCAGGACACCCTGCTGGTCAACTCCCCGGCGGCGGGCGTCCAGGCCCGGTTCTACTTCGAGGACTGCTATGTGGAAGGGGACGTGGACTTCATCTTCGGCCGCGGAACCGCTGTCTTCAGCGGCTGCGAGATCAAGTCTTTGGACCGCGCCTCGAGCACGAACAACGGCTATGTGACAGCAGGCAGCCTGGACCTGTCCCTCAAGTACGGCTACCTCTTTGACCATTGCCGGCTCGTCTCCGATGCCGCCGCAAACACTGTCCACCTCGGCAGGCCGTGGCACCCCAGCGGCGACCCTAAAGCTGTTGCCCAGGTCCTGATCCGGGATTCCTGGCTTGGTGCCCACATCTCCGGCACGCCGTGGACGGACATGAGCGGCTTCTCCTGGCGCGAGGCGCGGTTCCACGAGTACAACAACCGCGGCCCCGGCGCGCAGGTGACTGCCGACCGTCCGCAGTTGCCCGGGACTGAGGCGGGCAACTACACGGCCAGGGACTACCTGCAGGGAATGGACGGCTGGGCACCCCGGCTCGCAGGCACGACGGCGGACTGCAGCGTCGTGCCGTCGGAGGTGGCTGCTTAGCTTCCGGCATGCAATGGCGGGCGACATCCGCTAATGGCCCACCCCGGAAAACCGACGCGGGGTCACTTTCGGCCCAATAATCGCTGCATTTTGGGCCGGAAGTGACCCCGCGTTGCAATGGCGGCCGGACGACGGCGGGAACCTCCCGCCGTCGTCCGCTTCCTGGCTGCTACCGCTGTACGTGCGCGGTCAGTCCTTTGCCACGTCCAGCTCGATCACTGCCCAGGACAGGGCGGGGAGAGTTGCCCGGAGTTCGGAGCCGCTCGCCTTGGCTCCTTCCAGCGGCTTGAGCCCCACCTGGTCCGGCCTGCTTTGGGTGTTGATGGTGAAACGGTCGCCGTCTTCAGGGATTTCCAGGACCTCAGCGCGGACAACCTGGCGCGCATCAAACCCGCGAAGCGCTACTTCAATGTCCGCCGCTTCCTCAAGGCCCCGGTTAGCGAAGAACAGCGCCAGGCGGCCTGTTTCCTCGTCCCAGGTGGCACTGACATCCACCAGATCGGTGCCGCCGAAACGGGCATTTTCGTACTTGTCCGAGTCAACGGACAAGCGGAGGATCTGGCCCTTGGCCAGCTCTGCCATCCGGGCGAACGGGTGGAAAATGGTCTGCCGCCACGCCGGCCCGTTTTCCTCGCTGAAGATCGGAGCGATGACGTTGACCAGCTGCGCCTGGTTGGCGATCTTGACGCGGTCGCCGTGCCGGAGCAGCGAGTTCAGCAGGGTTCCCACCACCACGGCATCGGTCACGTTGTATTTGTCCTCGATGACCCGGGGGTGCTCGCGCCAGCCCGCTTTGGCCACGTTGTGGGGCTGGTCCTGCGTATCCAGGCCGCGCTGGTACCAGACGTTCCACTCGTCGAAGGAAAGGTTGATGTGCTTCTTGTGCTTCCCCTTCGCCCGGACGGCGTCGGCAGTGGCGATGACTGATTCGATGAAATAGTCCATGTCCACGGCGCTGGCGAGGAAGCTGCCGGCGTCACCGTCGTGCTCCTGGTAGTAGGCGTGGAGGGAGACGTAGTCCACCTCGTCATACGCGTGGGTGAGGACCGTCTGCTCCCACGCGCCGAACGTGGGCATGCCGGAGTTGGAGCTTCCGCAGGCCACCAGTTCGATGTCCGGGTCCACGAAGCGCATGGCTTTGGCGGCTTCCTGCGCCAGGCGGCCGTATTCCTCGGCGGTCTTGTGGCCGATCTGCCAGGGCCCGTCCATTTCGTTGCCCAGGCACCAGAGCTTGATGTTGAACGGATCCTTGTGGCCGTTTTTGGCGCGGAGATCGGACCAGTAGCTGCCGCCGGGGTGGTTGGCGTATTCGACGATCTCGCGGGCCGCGTCCACTCCCCTGGTGCCCAGGTTGATGGCTTCCATGATTTCCGTGCCGGCCAGGCGGGACCAGTCCACGAATTCGTGCAGGCCGAACGCGTTGGTCTCCACGGTGTGCCAGGCACCGTCCAGCCGGCGGGGACGGTCCCCGCGCGGGCCGATGCCGTCTTCCCAGTTGTAGCCGGAGACGAAGTTGCCGCCGGGATAGCGGACAACCGTGGCGCCAAGTTCTTTGACGAGCTTGAGGACGTCGAGGCGGAAGCCGTTCTCATCCGCTTCAGGGTGGCCCGGCTCGTAGATGCCGGTGTAGACGCAGCGGCCCATGTGCTCCACGAAGGAGCCAAAGAGGCGGCGGGGAACTTCGCCGATGGTGAAGTCGCGGTCGAGGGTGATCCGTGCGCGGGACATGTTGGAGTTACTCCTTGGTTGTGGGAGGTCTGTTTGAAAGCGTTGGGTTTGCTAGGCGGAAGGTGCCCGATCAGGTCCCGGCGAGGCCCGTCGTCGCAACGCCCTTGATGATCTGGCGCTGGAAGAACAGGAACACCAGGATCAGCGGCAGCGCCGCGAGCAGGGCGGACGCCATGTTCTGCGCGTACTGGATGCCGTAGGCGCTCTTGATGGTCTGCAGGCCCACCGGAAGGGTGAGGAGCGAGCCGTCGTTGGTGGCGATGAAGGGCCACAGGAAGTTGTTCCAGGCGCCGATGAACACAAAGATGGCGACGGCGGCCAGGATGGGCCGGGACAACGGCAGGATAATTTGGGTGAAGATCCGCATGCGGCTGGCGCCGTCCATCACCGCGGCTTCTTCAAGTTCGCGCGGAATCTGGTCGAAGAACTTCTTGAGCACAAACACCATGGCCGGGTGGATGACCTGCGGCAGGATGATGGCCCATGAGGTGTCGATCATGTGCAGGGCGAGCATCTGGTAGAAGAGCGGAATAATCAGGACCGGCGGCGGGACGATGATGGAGGCGATGATCACCGTCATCAGCACCTTCTTGCCCTTGAAGTCGATCCGGGACAGCGCATAGGCCACCAGTGTCGAGATCACCAGCGTGATGGCCGTGATGGCTGCCGACGTGTACAGCGAATTCCACGTCCAGAGCGGGATGTTGCCGTCCTGGAAAACCTTCACGAACGCTTCAGGAGTAAAGCCCGACGGCGGCACCCAGCTGATCTTCGGCGCTGCGGCATCCGTCTCGGTCTTGAAAGCGGTGGCGGTGGCCCAGGCGAAGGGAACCAGCCAGAGGACTGCGATCAGCGCGGCCACCACCACGGCGGCGATCTTGCCAGCGGTCATCTTCTTGCGGGGTTGGCGGATTTCCTGGCTGGTGCTGGTGCGTGACTTCGGGCGGTCGAGGGTCTGAATGGCCATGGTTATGCACTCCTGCGGCGGGTGATGGCGAACTGCATGACCGAGACGAGCACGATCAGTCCGAAGAAGATGTAGGAGATGGCTGCCGAATAGCCCAGCCGGTAGCCGGTAAACCCGGTTTCGAAGATGTACTGCACCACGGGCCGGGTTGATCCTCCGGGGCCGCCGGCTGTCATCTGGTACACCTGGTCGAAGATCTTCAGCGAGGCCAGGATCTGGAGGAGCACGATCATCACGGTGGTGGGGGTCAATTGCGGCAGGGTGATGGAGAAGAACTGCCGCCAGGCTCCGGCGCCATCCAGGGATGCCGCCTCATAGTGCTGGTGCGGGATGTTCTGCATCGCGGCCAGGTACAGCAGGAAGTTGAACCCCACTGTCCACCACAGCGTGGCGATCACGATCGCCCACATGGCCACGTTGGGGTCGTTGAGCCAGGCGACTTTGGGGATGCCGATCTTGGACAGGGCATCGTTGATGAGGCCTAGCTGCGGGTTGTACATCCAGGTGAAGAAGAGGGAGACCACGGTGGACGCGAGCAGGTAGGGGGCGAAGTAGGAGAGCCGCCACAGCCACTGCGCCGGAAGCCCGACGTTGAGCAGTGCCGCCATCACCAGGGCCACCAGTACCAGCGGGACCGTGCTGATGACCGTGAAGTAGAGGGTGTTGCCGAGTGAGCGCCACATGCCGGCGTCGGCCAGGGCTTCGGCGTAGTTGGCGAAGCCGATCAGGCTGTCATTGGCTCCGGTCAGGGACTTGCCGGTGAGGCTCATGTAGAGGCCATAAAGAAGGGGCCAGACAAGGAACACAAGGAAGAAGACCAGGAAGGGGGCGGCGAACCCCCAACCGCTGCGGTTGCTTCTGGTGAGGCTCCCGGGTTTCCGCCGGGCTGCTAGTGAAGAACTCATGAAGGACTCCTTTGTCGCTCGGGCGGTTAGACCGGGTTGGGCATGGAAAGAAGGTGGTTGGTCCGCTCTTCGAAGGCGTCCCAACCCGCAGCTGCCTTGTCGCGGCCCAGGAGGACGTTCTGCACGTTCTCCGCGAAGTAGGTCTGCCAGTCAGAACCTGATCCGCTGAACCAGGATTCGGGATCATAGGCAATCACGTCGGCTGCATTGGCGTAGTGCACCTGCGGTGTGAGGTCCTTGTAGGCCTGCGACCGGACCACGGGCTGGTACGCCGGGATGTGGCCTGCTTCAGCCCAGGAGAGTGATCCCTTGAGGACGTCGCTGACGAACTTGTAGACATCGCGGCGCTTCGCTTCGTCCACGTTCAGTTGCCGCGGAAGGACAAAGGAATGCGAGTCTGCGTAGGCGGCCGGCGTGCCGTAGAGCGTGGGAATGGTCGCGGCGTCCACCGGCAGGCCTGCCTTCTTGAGGGTGGGCAGTTCCCAGACCCCACTGAAGAGCATCCCCGAGTCGCCGCGGGCGAATTCCGCGATGCCGGTGCTGATGTCGCCGCTCTTGGCCGCGATGGTGTCATCAAAAAGCGATGCCATGAACTCCAGGGACTCAATGGCTGCGTCCCGGTCGACCTTCATCGGCTGGCCCGGCGTGAGGGTGATGTCCGCGCCGTGCTGTTTGTAAAGCGTGTAGAAGAGCCGCCACATCTGGGATCCGCTGCCCAGGTAGCCAAAGGACAGTCCATGGGCTTTGGTGACCTTCTGCATTTCCCTGGCCAGGTCCATGAACTCCTGCGGGGAAGCCACGTCCTCCAGTTGTCCGTTGCCGGCCAGGACCCCTGCTTTGCTGGCCACGTCCGTGTTGTAGAACATCACGAACGGGTGCGAATCCAGGGCGATGGAGAACACTTTGCCGTCCTGCTGGCTCTTCTCCCAGATGCGCGGGGCGAAGTCTGCACCGGTAACTCCGTGCTCTGCCAGCAAGGAGAGGTCCCACGGATCGATCAGTCCACCCGGCGCGTAACCGGGGACGCGGCTGGCATGCATGATTGCTACCTCAGGCGGACGTCCACCTGCTGAGGCCATGGCCAATTTTGTGTAATACGGGGGCCCCCAGGCCAGCACCGTGGGATTCACCTTGAACCCCGGGTTGGCCTGGTTGGCGCCGTTGATCATGGCCTGCATCTTGATGCCGTCGCCACCGGACAGCAGATGCCAGAAGCCGATATCCCGGACACCGGCGGCCTGGGCGTTTCCGCCGCACCCTGTCAGTGCGCCTGCTGCCAGGAGGCTGCCAAAGGCCGCGGTTCCCGTCAGTAACTGTCTCCGGGACAACTGCTTCCCGGGAAATACTTCAAACTGCTTCACCAATCACTCCTTTGGATGGGTCCGCTGAAAGGTCACTTCTTATTGCTCAAAACTCCGGTTCCGGCGCATCACGTTCCTAGGCCAGGGCCTCCGGGGAGTGACGCGGGTCTCACATTACATCGATGTAATGACACCTGCAAGGAAAAATTGTTAGCGCAAACAACTTGATTGCAGGCTCCCGTTTCAGCCGCCGCTGCTGTCCCGTTCCACAATCGTGTAGTCAATGGGAGCCAAGCGCTGTTCATGGCCCCTGTCCGCCATCCGCTCCGTCAGGAGGCGCAGGGCTTCCGTGGCGACAGCGCGCTTGTCAAAGGAAACGGTTGTTAGGGACGGAACGGCATAACGGCCGTCAGCAATGTCATCAAAGCCCGCCACGGCAATGTCCGCCGGAATCCGCAGGCCCTTCTTCCAGAGCACGCTCAGTGCGCCGATGGCCATGGAATCGGTGAAACAGAACAAAGCCTCCGGAAGCGGATGCGAGGCCAGGTAGGCAGTCAATGCTTCGGCGGCAGTTTCCGGCGTCCATTTTTCGCAGGGAATCAGCAGCGATTCGTCCCGATCAACACCGAGGATCCGCAACGCTTCTTCGTAACCCTGGGTTCTCTGGATCGCCGCGGCCGATCCCCTGCCCTGGGTGGTTCCGAGGATGGCAATTCGGCGGCGCCCGGGCTTCGCCAGGGCCAACGTCATGTCCCGTGCCGCCGCGAAGCTGTCCACGAACACGCGGTCGGCGAGCTTCTGCGTGACCTCGCCGAGCAGGACCACCGGCGGAAGGGCAACCCCCACCTGCACGGCGCTCTCATCGAGCACCACAGGATTGAGGATCAGCCCGTCGATGAGGTTGGTGCGGGCGCGCACCATAAGTTCGTGTTCGCGCTGGGGGTCGGAGCCGGTTTCCTCGATCTGCACCACCCAGCCCTGTTCATGCGCTACCTCGACGATGTTGTGGGCAATTTCTGCCGAGTAGGGCGTGGCAAGGTCAGGCAAAGCCAACGCAATGACACCGGATCGTCCATTGCGCAACCCCCGGGCGGAGAGGTTGGGCACGTAATCCAGATCGAGGATGGCCTGCTCCACTTTCAGCCGGGTGGCTTCACTCACCGGAACGATGCCGTTCATGACGTTAGACACCGTCTTGGGTGAAACACCGGCGCGGCGCGCGACGTCCTTGACCGTTGCGCGCACTGCTCCCCTTTCCGACCCAATAACGCCAACCCGGCAGGCAGCGGATGCCGCTCTGGTGGCTTGCTGATGATGTTACCGCCCGCTTAAGGGAGGTCCTGCCAGAACCCGTTTCAGCAGGGACTCCCTTACGCGTCCGGGAAGGCGTTGACTGGAGGAAAAGCCCGGCACATCGGCGTCGGGCGAACGATTATCAGCAAGGGAGACATGATGCATACGCGGACACTTGGGCAGGGCCTGCAGGTTTCAGCGATCGGCCTTGGCTGCATGGGAATGTCGCAGAGCTACGGCCCCAACCCCGGGGACCGCCAGGCGATGATCGGTGTGCTCCGCGATGCTGTGGAGATCGGCATCAACTTCTTCGATACCGCCGAGGTGTACGGCCCCTTCGTCAACGAGGAACTGGTCGGCGAGGCACTCGCCCCGGTCCGGGACGAGGTGGTCATCGCCACCAAGTTCGGCTGGCGGATCGAGAACGGGAAGTCCGTGGGGCTGGACAGTTCACCCGAACGGATCAAACGCGTGGCCGACGAGTCGCTGCGCCGGCTGCGGGTGGACACGCTCGACCTCTTCTACCAGCACCGCGTGGACCCCAATGTGCCCATCGAAGAGGTGGCCGGAGCCGTGGGCGAGCTCGTCCAGGCCGGAAAGGTGCGTCATTTCGGGCTGTCGGAGGCCTCCGCTGCGACCATCCGTGCCGCCCACGCCGTCTTTCCGGTGACAGCGGTGCAGAGCGAGTACTCGCTGTGGACGCGGGACCCGGAGCCGGAAGTACTGCCTGCCCTGGCAGAACTGGGCATCGGTTTTGTGCCCTTCAGCCCGCTCGGCAAGGGCTTCCTCACCGGAACCGTGGATACGGCCACACAATTCTCCGAAGGTGACGTCCGCGGCACCATCCCGCGCTTCACACCTGAGAACCGCGCCGCCAACCAGGCCTTGGTGGATCACGTGGCCGGACTCGCGGCAGCCAAAAACACCACGCCCGGGCAGATTGCACTGGCCTGGCTCCTGGCGCAGCAACCGTGGATTGTGCCGATCCCCGGGACCCGCCGTCGGGAGCGCCTCGAGGAGAACGCCGCGGCCACGGCCGTCGCGCTGTCCGCCGATGACGTGGCCGACCTCAACGCAGTCGCCGCCCGGATCGGCGTGCAGGGGAACCGCTACAACGATCTGCATCTGGGCCTCGTCGGGCGATGACCCCTAACGCCCCCTCACCCTGAGAAAAACCGACGCGGGGTCATTTCCGGCCCAATAATCGCTGCATTTTGGGCCGGAAGTGACCCCGCGTTGCAAAGGGGAGCGGACGACGGCGGGAACCTCCCGCCGTCGTCCGCTTTCTGTTTGTCAGTGGTCGCCTTCCAAGCCGGCCGCACGGGCACTGCTAGAACTGCCCGCTGGGGCCGCTGTCCTGGACTTCGCCGCGCCAGCCGCCGGTTTCCGTGCCGCGCGATTCGATGAAGTCCTTAAACTTCCGCATGTCGGCCTTCACCTGCATCTCGTCGATCTTCAGTGCCGCACCTGCCTTTTCAGTCAGGGTTTCCGGCGCCCATTCGAAATGGACCCTGACCTTCGTGTGATTGGGATCCAGCGGCGTAAACCTGATGATGCCGGCATGGGACTTGCCGTCGGTGCTGCGCCAGGCGATCCGGTCGTCCGGCTCCTGGTCGACAATTTCGGTATCGAATTCCCGCCGGACACCACCCACCTTGGTGACCCAGTGGTTGGTTGTGTCAGTCAGCTGGGTTACGGATTCCACACCGGACATAAACTGCGGAAAGGACTCGAACTGGGTCCACTGGTTGTACGCGGTCCGCACCGGTACTGCCACGTCGACTGTCTCTTCAACATGTTCCATCTGCTTCCTCCTCGTGACGGACGGCCGCAACAGCGGACCGGCAGCACTGGCCATCCTGCCAGTCAGGCAGCCGCCACCTTTTCACCATAAATCCGGCCGCTGCCGCGGGTCCAGACCCTCTGATTTCCCGGCACAGGGTTGAGAATTCCGCGGCTTCAGCCGGTAGATTTGAGCCGATGATTTCCATTGACCGGGACGATCCCGCACGGGCCGACGTCCATCAGCTCCTCCCAAGAGAGAGACGACGCCGGCTCGGATCATGGGAGTGAACCTCCGGGTGGTGTCGCCGTTTCACTTCTTGGGTATAGGGGTTACCGCACCGTTCAATACTTAGGTATTAGGGTATCGAGCGTGCCCGGAAAGAGGTACATTACTTCGTTGCGCCTACTTTCGTTTCGGGTCTACGCTTTGGCATAGCTGGCATTTAGCCGTCGTTATTTCTGGGGTCGACGCTTGCTTTACCCAGCAAAAACTTAAATTCCCCAACAGAAACAGCCGATTAACATGAAGGCTACATCCGCCGGCTTAATAACTCAGGAATTGCCAATCCACGGGACAAGCCGCAGTGCGCGTCCAACAAAATTTCCAGGCCTGATAAGGGCCAAGGGCAAGTCCTGGCGTAAATACGTGGCGGTCGCATCATCCGTTCTGGCTGTGTTCGCACTATTTACCCCACCATCGGCAAACGCCGCAGCAGCGACCATCTCTCCGACAATGGACACCTACGTTCAGGCGGACAAGGCGACCACCAACTTCGGGACCAGCATCCGTTTATCAACCGAAGGCCGCACCAATATTTGGCGGAACGCACTCCTACGGTTCGATGTCCAAGTTCCCGCCGGCCAACATGTTGTTTCGGCTAAACTGCGGGCCTATTCGGAGACCTCAACAACGTCCACTCAGTTCGTGGATGTTTTTACTACCTCCGGCGGTTGGACCGAGCGGGGAGTAACCTGGAATACCGCACCGGCGCGCGCGACTTGGCTGGGGAAGGCCGGCAGGTTCGCTGCCAACTCCTGGGTTGAGTGGGACGTTACGAAGGGCGTTGGCGCAACGGGTGGCGAGGCGAACTTCAAGCTGGAAAGCAACGCGCAGAAGTGGATCGGCTTCAAGTCCAAGGAATCCTCGAATGCCGCCCTGCGTCCACGGCTGGTAATTACCACCGCAGCTGACACAGTGACCTCCACGGAGGCTGCGGTGGCCCATGGCTGGGGCACACCTGTAACTGGCGACGAGTTCAATTACACAGGTGCACCCGATGCCACCAAGTGGACTGTTTACAACAGCCCAGGGCATGCGGGCAACGGTATCCGCAGTCCACAGCAGGTTACGGTGGACGGTTCCAAGATGGTTATCAATGGAACTCCGGATGGCACCACTGCCGGTATCGGCGCCAAATTCGCAAACCAGAAGTACGGCCGGTGGGAAATCCGCGCGGCGGGCTCCGGTGACAATGAATACCACCTGGTGTCCATTCTGTGGCCGGATAGCGAGAATTGGCCCTGCGAGGGCGAAGTTGACTACGCGGAGACGACTGGTGACTGGAGCTTAATCAAATTCTTCCACCACTACGGATGTTCAAATTCGCAAACATCGGGGACAAAGATTCTGGACGTCAGCCAGTTCCACAACTACGCGGTTGACTGGTCTCCGAGCGGGACGGTCGGCTACATCGATGGAGTTAAGTGGTTTGAGGACTACGACCCAACCCATCAGCCTCCAGCGTCGATGCACCAGACACTGCAATTGGACTGGTTCCCGGACGGCACTCCTGACGGCGCTGGCGAGATGCGGGTGGACTGGATTCGCGTATATGCGGCTGGAGCCTAGGGCGTTTCTCCCTAGGCATAGCCGAATGACGACGGCAAACAGTGACCTGACGTCACACAACGCGATCGCATCCGGATTAGGCCAAGCAACGTCCTACCCTTGACAGGTGACTTTGACTAAGATGCGTACCGCCGCCGCGAGCTCGCTCGCCGCCGCCGGTCTCCTGTTTTCCCTCGCCGCCTGCTCCGCGCCGGCCACCCAGCCCGCTGCCTCCGAACCGGCTTCCTCGGCAGCCTCCTCCCCCAGCGCCTCCGACGGACCCTGCACCGGCGTGAAGGTTATCGTCGATTCCGGCTCCCTGAAGCAGGCCGCCGCCGACAAGTCCGTGTGCGTGCCCGTGGACGCCGCCACCCCCGCGTCCAAGGTGCTCGAAGAGGCCGACATCAAAACAGTGGGCACTGAGCAGTACCCCAACGAACTGGTGTGCCGCGTGAACGGTGTCCCCGCCGCGGACTTCGACATCACCCACAAGGGCGGCACGTACCGGGAAGAATGCAAGGGCATGCCCGCCGCCTTCGCGTACTGGTCCCTCTGGACCAAGCCGGCCTCCGGTGAGTGGGCCTACGCCCAGGAAGGCCTTGCCACCCTGAAGGTGAACCCCGGAGAGAGCCTGGAACTGCTCTACACAGTCGACGGCGAACCGGCCGCCCCCAAGGCATGACCTTTCGACCCGCGCCGCTCCGCGCCGGCATTGCTCTGGCCGTCGTGTTCATCGCGGCGCGGGTCATCTACCGCGTCCTCTTCAACGGCGCCGGCATTGGCTCGCCCATCCTGCTGGACCTGCCGGCCCTGCGGCTGCCGGCCCCGTACGCCCATGTGGTCTTCCTCGGTCCTGTCTCCGGGCCCGGGCTGTGGGCGGCGGTCCTGTCCGCCCTGCCCATCGCCGGGATGTTCATCGGATTTGGCCTGCTCAACGCCTGGGTGGACGTGGCCCGCGGCTTCGTGTTCCTGGCCCGCCGGGGCCCCATGCAGGGCATAGCCCGGATGCTTGTGGTGGCATGGGCGGCTCTCCCCGCGCTGGCCGACGCCGTGACCTCCGTGCGCCTGGCGTTTCGTTTGCGGGGCGAGCGTTTTGGCCCCCGTGCCCTGGTGCCCGTGCTCGAGCGCACGCTTGAGCATGCCAGCAGGGTGGCTGCGGCTCTGGAACTGCGGGGCTTCGGGAGCCGGGCGGTACAGCAGCCTGGCAACGTTTTCGAAGCTCCACTTTTCATCCGGGACGCAGAGTTCCGGATCGGAGACGCGGCCGTCCGCGTGGCCGGATTTACCCCTGCCAGGGGCTCACTTACCGCCATTACCGGGCCCACCGGCTCCGGCAAATCCACCATCCTGCGGGGTATCGCCGGTCTCCTCTCCCACGTCGACGGTGGCGAACTTTCCGGCACCGTTCGCGCCGCCGGATCGGACCGCGCCGCCACTCCACCGCGCGATACTGCCCGCCACATCGGCGTCGTCCTGCAGAATCCCCGCGCGGCTTTTGCCAGCACCCGGGTCCGGGACGAAATCTCCCTCGCCCTTGAGCTGCGTGGCATGCCATCCACTGCCACCAAGGCCCGGGTGCAGGAAGTCGCCGAGCAGATTGGCGTGTCGGCGCTGCTGGACCGGAATCTCAGCACCCTCTCGGCGGGGGAGGCAACACTCGTCGCGATTGCCGCCGCAGTGGTGGACCATCCGGCGCTGCTGCTGGTGGATGAGCCCCTGGCCGATCTTGATACTTCAGCCCGCGCACGCGTCATCTCGGTACTTCATGCCCTCGCCCGCGACGCCGGTGTCTGCGTCATTGTCGCCGAGCACCGGGCGGAAGCGCTCGTTCCCGTTGCCGATTCCTGGTGGACCATCAACGACGGCGCCCTGGTCCCGGGTGCCGCGCCCTCCCCTTCACACCCTGTTGAGCTCCGCGAACCACCGGCAGAGCCGATGGACGTTCCTCCCGTGCTGACCGCGACCAACCTCGCGGTGCACCGCAAGGGCAAGCCGCTGGTGGGCGACGCATCCCTGACCCTGCACCGCGGTGAAGTGGTGGCCCTGGTGGGGCCCAACGGGGCCGGGAAGTCTTCCCTCTTGGTGGCACTCGCGCTAGGCGAAAGTACGGGCGGATCCACTACGTACGACGGCGGTCGGGTCGCCCTGGTGCCGGACGCCTCGGACGACCTCTTCACCAGGGATACTGTCGCGGGCGAGCTCCGCGCCGCAGAGCGGCGCCAGGCCCGGCGAAAAGGCGGAAGCCGGCCCGCGCCCGGTTCCGCGGCTGCACGACTGGCCCGTCTCCGCGGAGACGTCACGATTCCCATCGGGGACGAGCATCCCCGCGACCTTTCCGCCGGAGAACGCAGGATCCTTGCCATCGCGCTGCAGACTATGGACGATCCCCAAGTGCTCTTGATCGACGAGCCCACCCGCGGCCTCGATCCCGCGGCGCGCGCAGCAGTCTCGGCAGCACTCCGCGCCGCGGCGGACGAGGGCACTGCCGTCCTGATCGCCACGCACGACCTCAACTTTGCCCAAGGCCTTGGGGCCCGGATCCTCCCGATGAGGGACGGCGTCGCGCCCTCCTTGGAGACGGAAGCCGCCCCGGCTGATGCCGTCACTGTACAACCCGCAACAGCACCACAGATCCCCGCACCAAAGTTCAGTGAAGAACCAGCCGACTCTCACACCGCCGCGAAGCCTCGCCGCATCCGGATGCCGCGGCCCCTCGAGTTGGCAGTCCTCGGCGCTGCCAACCTTCTGGCCCTCGGTGCCTTCTGTTGGCCGCTGCTCGCCGCAGCGCTTCCGCAGGATGCCGCCGCAGCACTCCCCTACGCGGCGCTGGCCATCGCACCCCTCGCCGTCGTGGCCATCGTGCTCTCCCTCGACGGTTCGGTGAGCTCGGCACATACCGTGGCATTGCTCGGCGTCCTGGCCGCGGTAGGTTCCGCGGTGCGGGTGGCGAGTACCGGCGTCGGGGGCGTGGAGGCGGTCTTTATCCTGCTGATCCTGGCCGGGCGGGCATTCGGTGCCCGCTTCGGTATGCTCCTCGGCGCCGCCACCATCGCGGTTTCGAGTGTGCTGTGGGGCGGGATTGGGCCATGGACGCCGTTCCAGATCTTCGCCTGCGCATGGGTGGGCGCGGGTGCCGGCCTGCTCCCCCGCCGGGTGCGGGGCAAGGCCGAACTGTGGATGCTGTGCGGCTACGGCGTGGTGGCGTCGTACCTGTTCGGCCTGCTGACCAACCTATGGTTCTGGCCGTTCGCAGTGGGCGCCGGCACCGGCATCTCCTACCTGCCCGGCGCGCCGCTGGGCACCAACCTCAGCAGCTTCCTGCTGTACTCACTGGTGACGTCGACGGCGGGCTGGGACACCCTGCGCGCCATCACCACGATCATTGGCATCGCAGTGGTGGGCCGGGCCATCCTCGCCGCGTTCCGGCGCGTGAAGCCGGTCTCCAGCGCCGGCGGGCAAAAGCAGGCTCACTCCAGCCAAGCCAAAGACCGGCTTCAGCTCAGGGTCTAAGGCCCCCCCGAAAATAGTGGCAGGACCAGCCCCTTGTTGATGACGTGCTTCACGCACCCGCGTATTGGGCGGGGGCATTGGCTTCGAGTGCGGCGTTGAGTTCCTCAAGGGTGGGCGGATTCGCTCCCGGGCGCTGCACGGTGATGGCCGCGGCGGCTGCTGCGGTGTGTCCAAGCTGCTCCAGGACAGCCGGCGCGAACCCTTCGGTTCCCCGGGTGAGGAAGCCCAGGATCAGGGCGGACATGTAGGAGTCTCCGGCGCCGATGGTGTCTGCAACTGTCGTTTTCACGGCGGGGATGCTGATGGTGGCGGCGGCTGTGGTGAATTGCGAACCTTCAGCGCCTTTAGTAATGACGGTTAACCGGGTGCCCAGTCCGAGGATGTGTGCAGCGGTTTCGTCCAGGCGTTTCCCGGGGTACAGCCAGTGCGCGTCCTCGTCGCTGAGTTTGACGACGTCGGTGAGGGCAACGAGCTCTTCGAAGATGGCTTTCGCTTCGGCGTGGCTGCCGAGGAGGGCGGGCCGGATGTTGGGGTCGTAGGTGATCATGCAGTGCCGGTGTGCCTGTTCCAACAGGGCTTTTACGGCGCCGGCGCCTGGGCTAAGGAAGGTCGCGATGGATCCCGTGTGCAGGATTTTGGGGAAGTACGCGGGCGGCGTGGTGGCCAGGTCCCAGGAGATATCGAACTCGTACGTGGCAGAGCCGTCCGAAGCGAGGGTTGCTGTTGCCGACGGTGTCCGGGTGAGGGATTTCGAACCGGGCAGGAGTGTGACTCCTGCGCTGTGGAGATGTTTTTCGATGGCGGTCCCCCGGGAGTCCGGGGCGATGGCCGTCAGCAGACCCGTGGTGACGCCGAGGCGGCCGAGTCCGTAAGCGACGTTGGCCGGTGAGCCGCCCGGATGTTCCACCTGGCCGTTTGAGGTTGTGACCACGTCGATCAGCGCTTCGCCTACGACAGTGACGTCAAGTGTCGGGTGAATGTCCTGCCGGGCTGTTGTGAGGTAATCCATGGTCTGTCTCTCGTGGGGAGCTGATGGGGTGGGGCTGTTCAAGCGACGTCAGTCCGCGGACCGGTGGCCTGGTCCGCGGACTGACGTCGGGGCAAGCAGTTGATCAGGCGGTGGCTGCGCCGGTCATGATTGCCACTGCATCGGTCATGTTGTGGGATTGAGGAGTGATGGTGGCCGCACACTTGCCGAGGCGCTGGATGTGGATGCGGTCTGCCACGTCGAACACGTGGGGCATGTTGTGACTGATCAGGATGACCGGCAGGCCGCGGTCCCGGAGGTCCCGGACCAGCTGCAGGACCTGGTTGGATTCGCGCACGCCCAGTGCCGCCGTCGGCTCATCCAGCACAACAACCTTTGAACCGAATGCTGCGGCACGGGCGACCGCCACGGCCTGGCGCTGGCCGCCGGACAGGTTCTCCACGGGGACAGTGACGTCCTGGAGGGTGGAGATGCCGAGCCGGGTCAGCTCTTCCTTGGCTTTGCGGCGCATTCCTTTGGTGTCCAGTACGCGGAAGAGCTTGCCCACCGGACCGGGGATCCGCTCTTCACGACCTAGGAACAGGTTTGACGCCACATCGAGCGCCGGCGACACCGCAAGGTTCTGGTACACCGTCTCAATGCCGTGGGCACGGGCATCCTGGGGCCGCTTGAAATGCACCGGTTTGCCTGAGACAAAGAGCTCGCCGGAATCCGGGACCTCTGCTCCGGTGAGGCATTTGATCAGGGTTGATTTGCCCGCGCCGTTGTCGCCGATGATTGCCAGGACTTCGCCCGGGTACAGGTCGAGGCTGACTCCGTCCAGGCCGACGACGCGGCCGAAGGTCTTGACGAGGTTCCTGGCCTTCAGGATTGGCTCGCGGGTGGCGGTGTGCGAAGCTGCTGGTTCTGTCATGGTCATGACTTGACCTTTCGGATCCACTGGTCGATGGACACAGCGAGGATGATCAGGACGCCTACGGCGAGGGTCTGGTACAGAACGTCCAGGCCTGCGAGGGAGAGTCCGTTGCGGAAGACGCCGACGATCAGGGCGCCGAGGAGTGTGCCCCAGACGGAGCCGCGGCCGCCGAAGAGGCTGGTTCCGCCGATGACGACGGCGGTGATGGAGTCAAGGTTCAGGTCCACGCCGGCGTTGGGGCTGGCTGCGTTGGTGCGGCCGATCTGGATCCAGGCGCCGATGGCCAGGACAGCGCCGGCGGCGAGGTAGACGCTCATGAGGACTTTATTCACGGCAATGCCGGCCAGGCGGGCGGCTTCCTTGTCATCGCCCACGGCGTAGACGTGCCGGCCCCAGGCGGTCTTGCCGAGGATGAAGGCGATGGCGATGTAGAGCAGGAGCATCACGACGACCCCGGTGGAGATCCTGACGCCGCCCACCGGGAATGTGGTTCCGGTCCAGGTCAGCAGGCCCGGCATTGCCGAGCCACGCACTGTTGCTCCGTTGGAGTAAAGCAGCGTCAGGGCGATGAAGATATTCAGGGTGCCGAGGGTGACGATGAACGGAGGGAGCCGGAACCTGGTGACCAGGAATCCGTTCACGGCTCCGGCGGCGAGTCCCACGATCAGGCCTGCGAGCAGGGCAACGGGAGCGGGGAGTCCGTTGTTGACGGCGAGCTGGGCCACGACCATGGAGGACAGGATCATCACGGCTCCGACGGACAGGTCAATCCCGGCCGTGAGGATGATGAGTGTCTGGGCGATGGCCAGGGTGCCGACGACGGACACCTGCTGGGTGATCAGCGAGAGGTTTTCAACCCGCAGGAACCTGTCATTGAGCAGGCCGAACACCACCACCGCAATGAGAAGTACGAGGGCCGGGCTGAGTGCTGGGTAGCGGTGGAGGATGTTGCGTATCCGGCTGAGCGGGGTCTGGCGGTCAAGGAATTCCTCCGCCAGGTCTGCATGCCCGGCGCTTGGCGGGCCGGCGGTCTGTTGCTGGGTCACGTTGGGTCCTGATCTTCGATAATGGTTTGCTGGCGCGTAGCTATCGCGGAATTGGTGCTCCGGGGAGGCCGGAGCGGAGCGCGGCCTCCCCGGGCGCATGGCTGCGGGGTTCTACTTTCCCCAGCAGATATCGGAAGCTGCTGTGGTGGTGATGCTCTTGATGCCGTCGGCCGGCTTATCGGTGACAAGTTCGACGCCGGTGTTGTAGAAGTCCAGGCCCGCCGAGTTGGCAGGCTTGTTACCGGTCTTGGCCAGATCCACGATGGCCTTCACGCCAAGTTCGGCCATCTTGATCGGGTACTGCTGGGCAGTGGCGCCGATGACCCCGGACTTAACGTTGTTCACGCCGGTGCAGCCGCCATCAACGGAGACCACGAGCACGTCCTTCTCTTTGCCGGCGGACTTCAACGCCTCGAAGGCTCCAGCAGCGGCAGGTTCGTTGATGGTGTAAACAACGTTGACGTTCGGGTTTTTGGCGAGAAGGGTTTCCATCGCTGTGCGGCCGCCGTCCTCGTTGCCCCCGGAGGCCTGGCTGCCCACGATTTCGTACTCGCCGCCCTTGCCGCCGGTGTACTTGCCGGTCTTGGCTTCATCGCCGTTCTTCTTCTTGTCAGCGGTGTCGATGCCCAGCCCGGTCAGGAAGCCCTGGTCCCGGTTGTAGTCCACTGAGACGATCTTGTCGTCGAAGAGGTCCAGCAGCGCGATGGTGGCCTTCTTGCCGCCGAGCTGGCTCGCGGTCCACTTGCCGATCAGCTCGCCGGCGGCAAAGTTGTCCGTCGCGAACGTGATATCGGCGGCATCGGCCGGGTCCGGCGGAGTGTCCAAAGCGATGACAAACAGGCCTGCGTCCTTCGCCTTCTTCAGAGCGTCAACCACCGAGGGGCCGTTGGGTGTGATGAGGATGCCCTTGTCGCCCTTGGAGATGGCGTTTTCGATCGCCTGGATCTGCGTTTCCTCATCGCCGTCGGCCTTGCCGGCGGCCAGCTTCAGGTCAACCCCGTCTGTTTCGGCGGCCTTCTTTGCACCGTCCTGCATGGAAACGAAGAACGGGTTGGTGGTGGTCTTCACTATCAGGGAGACGCCGACCTTCTCATCCCCGGAGCCTCCGCTGGCTGAGGGGCCACTGGAACTGCCGCCACAGGCAGAAAGGCTGACCGCTCCCAACGTCAGGACCGCTCCTGCCGCGAACAGGCGGGTGGCCATTGAACGGGGTGCTTTGGAACTCAACATTGAATCTCCTGGTGTTTGAGGCCGTAACTGACCTCGACAACGATGTCATAGACGAGGTAAGCAGGATCACACGATAGAGTCAATAGGAAGAGAACGAGAAGGAGCGACTTTCTTGACAACGATGTCTGATCGTTACCAGCCACCCCTATCCCCCACCCGGCCCACCATGCGCCACGTGGCGGCGCTTGCGGGTGTCGGAATCAAAACCGTTTCACGAGTGATCAATGACGAGGCGGGGGTATCTGAGGCCACGCGGCAAAAGGTGCTCGATGCCATCGCGCAGCTCAACTACCAGCTGGACGTCACAGCCGGCAGCCTCCGCCGGGCGGGCAGGAGGACCCTGTCGGTAGGCCTCCTTCTGCCCAGTGTTTCCAACCCGTTCAGCGGCGAGATACACCGGGCCCTGGAGGATGCGCTTGGCGCCCGGGGAATAGCCGTTTTCGCCGCCAGCCTCGACGACGACCCTAAACGGGAGCAGGCCATCATCGCTGCTTTCCTCGGGAGGCGGGTCGACGGCCTTGTCCTGACACCGATCGCAAAAAACCAGGCTTACATGATCCCGGAGCACTCCAGAAACCTGCCAATGGTCTTTATTGACCGGGAGCCGGTAGGGGTGGAGGCTGATGCAGTGGTCACGGACAACGCAGTGGGCGCGGGCAAAGCGGCCTCACATCTGCTGAGGCACGGACACACCAAGTTGGCCTACCTGGGCGACCGCACAGACATCCAGACCGCGCGGGAGCGCAGGCGGGGCTTCCTCGAGGAGGTCGGCGGGGCAGGTATTCCCACCTCCGCACTACCCGTCATCGACGATCTTCATGATGAGGAAGCAGCGAGGCGGGCGGCCCTTGAACTGTTGAATTCCGAGGATCCTCCCACGGCAATCTTCTCGAGCCAGAACCTCGTCACTTTCGGAACGATGCGCGCGATGAAGGAGCTTGGCGTACATAAGCGTGTGGCACTTGTTGGTTTTGACGACTTCACTCTTGCCGACATGATGGACCCCGGGATCACTGTCATCGCTCAACACCCGGAGCGGATTGGCGTCAAGTCCGCCGAACGGCTTCTGGCCAGGATCGACGGCGACGAGCAAGCTCCCCGGACCTACATCGTCCCGTCCGAACTCATCCAAAGAGGCTCCGGCGAAATCCGCCCGCCGGCATGAACCCCTTCCCAAAGAACTTCGCCTCTGCCAAACCAACCTGAAGAGAGAGATCATGACCAAAACCTTGTATGCCGAGTTCACCGTCAAAGCCGGCAGTGAGGCCCGCGTTGCCGAAATGATGGTCGAATTGACCCGGCACGTCCGCAACGAACCAGGCAACGAATTGTTTCTTCCCTACACCCGCGAAGAGAATCCCCGGGAATACTTCGTCTTCGAGGTATACCGGGATGAAGCCGCGTTCCAGGAACACATCACCGCCGACTATGGAGCCAAGTTCAACGAGGAACTGGCCCGTCACATCGAAGGTGACGGCTCGGAGCTGACCTGGCTCAACCCGGTCCTATAGCCCAGCTGCAAACAGCGGCCCTAGGGTAGGCGTCCCCGAAGGCTTTTCCTTCAAGGACCGCCCCTTCGCACGTCTCAGCCCCCGTCCTGCGGACGCGGGGCCAGTCGTCGTTCCCTTGCCCAGCAGCGTATTCGGGCACAAGAAATCGGCCACAAAAATGACCGTTGACTTGTCCGATAGACATCTTTTAGAGTCCATCGCACTGACTGACAACGTTGTCTACTGGCTAGACACGTCCAATGAAGGGCGACACAAGCAACATGAAACAATCCACAATGCGGAGCGTGCGCTGCGTCTCTGCACTGACACTGGCCAGCCTCTCGCTCGCCACTGCATTGGCTGGTGCCATGCCCGCGTCCGCCGTCGAACTCGGAGATGAGCTGCACCGCCCGGCCATCCATTTCACGCCGGAAAAGAACTGGATGAACGATCCCAACGGGCTCGTATTCCACAAGGGCGTCTACCACATGTACTACCAGCACAACCCCTCCGGGAACACCTGGGGGAACATGTCCTGGGGCCACGCCACGTCCAAGGACCTCGTCCACTGGGAAGAGCAGCCGCTGGCCATCTCCACCGATGCCCAGGAAGATGTCTTCTCCGGCAGCATCGTTGTCGACAAAAACAACACGTCCGGACTGGGCACCGCGGAAAACCCGCCCCTGATCGCGATCTACACCAGTGCCTACAAGGAACCGTCCCCACACCGCGGCCTGCAGGCCCAGTCCCTGGCCTACAGTTTGGACGACGGCCAGACCTGGACCAAGTACGACGGCAATCCCGTCCTGAATCGGAACTCAGCCAACTTCCGCGACCCGAAGGTTTTCTGGTACGAGAACCCGGCCGGCGGAGGCTACTGGGTCATGACCGCGGTGGAATCGCAGGAGCACAAGGTTGTCCTGTACAAGTCCGACAATCTTAAGGACTGGACCGCCCTGAGCGACTTCGGGCCAGCCAACGCCACCGGCGGGCAGTGGGAGTGCCCCGACCTGTTCCCCTTGGCTGTTGGCGGCGACCCGAACAACATCAAATGGGTCATGATCGTCAACATCAACCCCGGCGGCGTTGCTGGAGGTTCTGCCGGCCAGTACTTCGTGGGCAACTTCGACGGCACCACGTTCACCTCCGAAACCACCAAACCAGCCACTGCCGCACCGGCCGGAACAGTCCTGGCCGGATTCAACGACGGAACCTACAACGGCTGGACGGTGAACAACGAACCGGGCAACTGGAAAAATGGCCCCTTCGGTGACGCCGCCGCGACAGGTTCCCTGCCCGGTCAGAGCCCCGTGACCGGATTCGGCGGCAGCGGGCTGATCAACTCCTTCAACGATGGCGACTGGCCCCTCGGTTCCATGCAGTCACCCACATTCACCGTGACCAACGACTACTTGAACTTCCTCGTGGGCGGAGGCAAGCACCCCCATGTGTCGGACAAGCTGGACAATAACCCGCCCGACGGCGAGCTCAAGTTTGATGGCTTCGAGGTTCCCGAGGGGACGACGCTGGCCAATGCCGGCTGGACGGGCACAGGAGACCTGACGCCCAATTTCCAGCCAGCCACCAGCGGTGGGGACTACTACATTGGCGCCAAACGGATCAACACATTCGAAACCGGCACCGTACCCGGTGATGACCGCCAAGGCACCCTGACATCACCCCAGTTCCCCATCACGAAGAATTTCATGAGCATGTTGGTCGGCGGCGGCAACCGCTCCGCCGACTCCGGACAGACCCTCGCAGTCCAGCTGCTCATCAATGGCAACGTGGTCCGCTCCCTGGCCGGCGACAACGGCGGATTGCTGAACTGGAAAGGCTGGGACGTCTCCGAATTCGCCGGCGAAAACGCCCAGCTGCGTGTCGTTGACCAAGCTACCGGCGGGTGGGGACACCTGACCCTTGACCACGTCATGCTCACCGACACCGCCGCTGTTCCCAGGTCCGATGAAGAAACGGTGAACCTGGTAGTCAACGGCAAGGTGGTACGTACGGCCACCGGCAACGACAGCGAAACCCTGGACTGGGCATCCTGGAACGTCAAGGAATTCGTTGGCCAGCAGGCACAAATCAAGGTCGTCGACAACAACAGGTTCGGCTGGGGGCACATCCTCGCGGATGAATTCACAGCAAGCCCCGCGCCGGCGGCGTCCCGGCTGGAGTCCTATGACTGGCTGGATTACGGACGGGACTACTACGCCGCCGTATCCTTCGGCAACATGCCCGAGGACAAGCGGATCATGCTGGGCTGGATGAACAACTGGGACTACGCCAACAACATCCCAACCAGCCCCTGGCGCAGCGCCATGGCCCTTCCCCGCGAAGTGAAACTCACCCAAACCCCTGACGGACCCCGCCTCACCCAAAGCGCCGTGAAGCAAGTGGAAAAACTGGCAGGGAAAGCCAGCTACAACGACAAGTTGGGCGGCCCGATTTCAACAGGCACTCACCCGCTGCCTGCACAGTCGGCGGGCCAGGTGCAGCAGGTGGACATCACCTTCGCCCCCGGTACCGCAACAAAATCCGGCATCACCGTCCTCGGCGACGGACAGTCGGCCACCATCATCGGCTACGATGCCCCGACCGGCCAGATGTTCGTTGACCGCACGAAATCCGGCAACACCGCTTTCCACCCGGCCTTCGCATCCGTCGAGGACGCCGCCGTCACGCTGGACAAGAACGGCAACGTCACCATGCGGATTTACCTCGATCACTCCTCCGTGGAGGTGTTCGCCCAGAACGGCCTGAAAACAATTACCGATCAGGTATTCCCCAACCAGGGAGCCGACAAGATGGCCCTCTTCGCCGAAGGCGGTACCGCCCAGCTCAAATCACTCACCGTGACACCGCTGGAAAAGGCAATGTTCCTTCCCGGAAAGAAATAACACACCACGATATGACCAGCTCCCCTGCGAGCTGGAGCTGAAGGGACTGGGTTCGGTAATCACCGGGCCCAGTCCCTTAAGCTTTTCCTTTCCCCGCATTGGCAAGCACGCAGGCGCACGGAAGCTGGACGGGGATTCTCTCGCCAAGCCCCGGCCGGGATATTTAGGCGCCGATCGGGCGGATTTGCATCATCAGCCCGAAGAGGTCCGGGAGACCGTGCTCTTCACTGATTTGGCCATCTGTGAATCGATAGATGTTCATTGCCTGCGTTTGGATCGGTTTTCCTGTTGCAGGTACGCCGAGGAAGTCCCCCTGGTGCGTGCCACGAAGGATGAACCGTGCGGCTACTGTGTTTCCTTCAATAATGGTTTCCTCCAGTGACCACTGGACGTCGGGAAAAGCCTGTCGCATTATCCCGATGATTTTGAGGTAGCCGCCTGGACCCTGCACCGGCTCCGGCAGGAACGGCACATGGAACGTTGCCGACGGAGAGATGATTTCGTCACCAATCTTTTCGTCGGCTGAATTGATGAATTCGACGAAACGGTCCATGCGTCCACGGAGTTCTTCAGTCATTTCGCTTGCTTCCTTCACGTCTTAGTGGGTTGCGGTACACCGCTGGCTAGCGGCGAATAGACGATGACCTCGGGTTGCCGCAAGCGCGTCAGTTCGGTGGCTCTGCCGCCGCCAACCGACTGGCATTTCGCAGCCGGCCCAGCAGTTCCATGAGGTCATCTGTTTGCTGCCGGCTAAGTACCGGCTTCAGCCGCAGATCCAGCTCCGCTTCAACAGTCTTCCTGGCCCGTTGCAGCAGCACTCGACCGTCGGCCGTGAGCTCGATGAGGGAGGACCTGCGATCGAGTGGGTTATCTCTCCGACGGCAATGTCCGGCCTTTTCAATCCGGTCAATGAGCTTGCTCGTGCCTCCGACGGTAATCGCAAGAGCCGAGGCAATATCGAAGACCCGGCATGCACCCAGGCGATCGACGACGGCCATTGGTTCAAACCTGCTCATCGGGAGGCCATGCTCCTTGCGCAGGCTGTTATCGAGTCCGTCCCACAGCTCAGTTTCCAATCGGGTCAGTTCGCTGAAAAGAGGGTAAAGGGACGAGGTTTCGGTGCCCTTGCCCATATAAGAGAGTCTACCCAATTGTTTCCATGGAATCTAGTTCCGAGGAATCTAACCTCTGGGTCAATGGACAACCTGGCCGTTACAAGCCGGCGACCAATTATGCATCTAACCTGCATGGTTATCTTCAAAATCTTGCGCTTTTATTGCAGGCCCTGTGACCCTAATCTCAGTACAAGCTCTTCGACCATCAGAGTCATGCTTGTCCGACTCAGCGCCGGGCAGGCAGCGTTGGGATGCTGTTCCACTGGGCACGGCATCCCACTGACGGCCTTCGCCCTCGCGAAGGAAGAGCTGTCCCGTGCCCGTGAAGGGTGCTTCGGTGGCCTGAAACCTGGGGAGGTATCCTCATCGAAGCATCCTTCACGGGCCCTGGGGCAACGCCTGCAACGTTGCCGGACCAGTGCAAGGCCATCCGAAAGGAAGGCCCGGCACCAAATACCCCTACACAAAGGAGTGTCCATGTCAGGAAACAAAGCCGTCGCCTACAAAGAACCGGGTGTCGTCGAAATTATCAACACCGACTACCCGACGTTCGAACTCAAAGATGGGCCCGGCGTCAATCCAGCCAACGTGGGCCGGAAAGTACCCCACGGCGCGATCCTGCGCACGGTAACCACCAATATCTGCGGCTCGGACCAGCACATGGTCAGGGGCCGGACCACAGCCCCTAAGGACCTCGTCCTTGGCCATGAAATCACCGGCGAAGTGGTAGAGGTCGGTCCGGATGTGGAGTTCATCAAGGTGGGAGACATTGTCTCCGTGCCTTTCAACATCTCCTGCGGCCGTTGCCGGAACTGCAAGGAGCGCAAGACGGGCATCTGCCTGAACGTCAACCCTGACCGCCCGGGCAGCGCCTATGGTTACGTGGACATGGGCGGCTGGGTGGGTGGCCAGGCCGAATACGTGCTGGTCCCCTATGCTGACTGGAACCTGCTCAGGTTCCCGGATCGCGACCAGGCCCTGGAAAAGATCATGGACCTGACCATGCTTTCCGATATCTTCCCCACAGGCTTTCACGGCGCCGTCACCGCCGGAGTGGGCGTCGGATCCACCGTCTACATTGCCGGTGCCGGCCCGGTGGGCCTCGCGGCCGCCGTCGGCGCGCAGCTGCTCGGTGCCGCCGTCGTGATTGTGGGTGACATGAACGAAGACCGCCTGGCCCAGGCCCGCTCCTTCGGCTGCGAAACGGTGAACGTCACCAAGGGCGATCCGAAGGACCAGATCGAGCAGATCCTTGGCGTCCCCGAAGTGGACTGCGGTGTCGACGCCGTAGGGTTCGAAGCCCGCGGTCACGGCAAGGACGCCTCCCACGAGGCCCCCGCCACCGTGCTGAACTCGCTCATGGACATCACCGCTGCAGGCGGGGCCCTTGGTATCCCCGGCCTGTACGTCACCGGCGATCCCGGCGGAATTGACGAGGCAGCAAAGCACGGCTCCCTGTCGCTGTCCCTGGGCACAGGATGGGCAAAGTCCCTGTCGTTTACCACCGGACAGTGCCCCGTCATGTCGTACAACCGCCAGCTGATGATGGCGATCCTGCATGACAAGGTCCAGATCGCCAAGGCAGTAAACGCCACAGCCATCCCGCTTGAGGATGCACCGCGCGGTTACGCCGAATTCGACGCCGGTTCGGCAACGAAATTCGTGCTGAATCCGAACGGATACGTCAAGGCCTAGATCCGCAGCTGGCGGGGCATCGTCACACCGGCAGGTAGACCGGGGACAGAACGTAGCCGTTCACCGAAAGTAGCAACCCGCCCGGACGGTACGGGCCTTCCTGGCCCGTACCATCCGGCGCGCATCCACTCTCCCGCATCAGCAAAGGTAATTCCATGACCCATAGCATCGACCAAGAATCAATTCTCCGCCTTAGCAGCAACGGGAAGGAGCATGTTGACCTCCGGCTCGAAGCATCGAGTCCAGTGACCGTTCGGCTGCAGCTGGATGGTGGCTGCAGTTGCCAGCATGGCACTGAGAATCGCCCGGGTTCGTATATCGACAGCGACCTTGGTGTCCGCTGACAGTGGCTCTGCCCTAATGGGGGCGAGCGCATAGGCCCGCTCCGGAGCAGGCCCGGAGCGGGTCGCCGCTTAAGCACGCATTGTGCTCGAATGATTACGTGGTTTAGGCCCGGGTTCTGCCTTGAATGAAGTGGAAGACCAGGACCACGACGGCAATAACCAGAAGTATGTGAATGAGGCCGCCGCCGATATTGGTGAGCAGGCCTAGAAGCCAGAGAACTGCGATGATGATGGCTATCCAAAGCAACACGAGAATCTCCTTCTTTTGTTTTGGTAGAGAATACTTGGTCGAATTCCCGCCCCTGACGCAAAGGAAGAAGCCCTGCAGGAATGGCGGGTCTTTCAGATTGCTAGGTCCGCTGTTGTCCGGAAATTGGCACTCCTCCCGCTCTCGTGGCCTTTACGGTAGCAGTGATACGGCCGACCTGGAATACAAATGCCGGATCGATGCCGAAGCTCACCCCATTTCCGCGTGGTGCCTCTCAACCTACTCCGCGATCCGAGTTTGGGAAATGTCAAAAACTCCAGCTAACACCCATATCCGACACACAGGGCTATTTTGACGGATCCGTTGCCGGCGTTTAGTAAGTGCAGAGGCTAGGCCTTCACTCAGCGCTGAGGGTTTTGTCAGCCGGCGGTGAGACTACCAGTTTCGTCCGCGTAGGACGATCAACGGCTTGCCCTGCTGTGTGCGCAGACAACAGGGGCCGAAGCGGATGGCCCCGGCCCCTGTTGCATTCTTGTCGCCAGGAAGTCTGGCGACAGGTTTCACGGTGTCAGGGTGTGTTCTCGACGCAATCAAAGCTGGCGGCATCATTCGTGTCGCCTACGCCTGAGTACCGCGGGTATGTGGGGTACTCACACAGCGGCCGGGTGAAGAGGGTGCCGCCACTCGCCGGATCGATCTTGCTCGCTATGATCTTTCCAGGCGGGAGGTCCCCTTCAACCCAATCGATCATGGCGGGCAGGAGATCGAAGTTGTCAGCCCCTGCGCCTCCCCGGCAGTGGGCGACGCCAGGTGCCAGGTAGAGGCGGGAGTTATCGTCAGCGATGGAGTCGCCGGCCGCCTCTCGGACTTCATTCCACTTGCGCACGGTGTCGTTCTCTGAGAGTAGAGGGTCCGCGGTCCCGTGCCAGACCATCACCTTCTTTCCCTCATCCATGAAGTCGGCAAGTCCCTGCGCTGACGCGTTGGAGCCCAGAGCCCCGATTGCCTGCTGGATCGTTGGCAAGTATGTCAGGATATCGAACGTCGACTGATCCCATGTTGGATCGTTGAGGACGAGATTCCGCATGTGGCCGACACCAAGCCCGTAGCGGTCACCTGCACCGGGGACGCTGTAGCGCGAATAGATGGTTTCCCCGAAAGCGACGACATCGCTCATCACGGCTGCCACGGCTTCCGTTTCGGCGGCCGTAAGGCCAATCTCGGCGGGGATATCGGTGGACGGATTGAAGTCGACAGCCTCCATGTTTGACACGATGCCGTCCTTCAGGCCATCGAGCGCGTCGTACTTGGCCACGATCACGGCCTCGATCGCAGCGACCTCCTCGGCCGAAGGAAGCTGAAGCTTTGCCATCCGGGTCCAAGCAGCGATCTGACCGTCGAGATTCTGCGTGGGTGCGCCGGCGATAACTCCGTCGAACTCGTCAGAGTACTTTGCCGCAGCGTTCAGTGCTCCCCGGCCGCCGTTGGAGCATCCCACGTAGTAGGAGTATGACGGCTCGGCGGTCCGGGCATTCAGGGGTGTCGCGCCGCGCCCCTGGTTGAAGGTGCCGTTCGCGTGCCCGAACGCGTTCCCGTAGGCCCGCGCTTTGACCGGCACGGCCCCGTAGTACCGTGCGGCGAGTTCCTTGCTGAAGCGCGCAGTCGTCTCGATCGCGGTGTGTGCGTACCGGGCTTGCGCTTCGGGGTTGCCGAGGAGGGCAGCCCCTGACGGGTCGCGGTGACCGCCATTGTTCGCAGCGGCCACGGCGCCCAGACTCAGCTGTGAATCGGGGATACTCGGGATTCTGCCGTCGAATCCGCCGCCCCCGTTCTGAACGTATCGATTCAGCCACTCGTCCGGAAGCCTGACCTCAAGGTCGTGTTCGGTTCCCACTTCGGTGCCAAGGATCCGGCAGTAGCCCGGCACGCTGGCAGTCGCCGCAACCTCTGTGGCTGCAGTGACCTGAACGTCGGCGAGAGTGAGTGCACCAAGTGCGGCACAGTCTGCGGCCGGAGTGAGTGCTGCGCCGGCCGCGCGGCCGCCGGACTCGGCCGCGGTTGCCAAGGCGGCTCCACCCGCCACCATTACCGTAGCGAGTGAGAAAGCCGTGACTGTCCTCGTTAGCGCCCTCGGCCGGCGCATATTTCTGGTTGGTATTTTCATTGCCTGATCCTCTCTGATCTCTGCAATTTGCAGGGCTAGGTGTCTGACGAAATGCACCAGCGAGCCGACCCGTTGGAGATCCGTTTCCGTTGAACGCCCAGCGTTTATTAGTTGGTCCGCAGGGCCTCATTAGCGGTGGCGGGGGTACGTTTGTCAAAGACGAACGCCCCGATTTCCTGTTCGGCCTGGTTGTGGATGGAAAGGTCGATGCCGGAGCGGTCCTTCACGAGTGAGACGGCCACAAGGGAGACAAGCGTCATCCCTACGAGATACCAGGAAACGGCGTCTGTTCCGCCGGTTGCCTGCACCAGGGCTGTGGCGATGGTGGGGGCAAAGGCGCCGCCAAGGATCGCACCCAGGGCGTAGGAGATGGAGACGCCGGAGAAGCGTACTGAGGCTGGAAACATTTCTGAGTACAGGGCTGCCTGCTGGCCGTATGACAGTCCCAGACCTACCGTGAAGATGGTCATGGCCAGGTAGAGCATCGGCAGTGACCCTGTGTTGATCAGCCAGAAGAGCGGGAAGCAGGCCAGGAGCTGGGCGCCGAAGCCTATGAAGTAGGTGTTTTTGCGGCCGATCTTGTCCGCGAGGTACCCGGCGAGGTAGGTGAAGACGAGCCAGATGACGGCGCCGTAGGTGACGGCGAGGAGCACGTCGGTGCGTTCGTGGCGGACAGCGGGGCCGGAGGCGTAGCTGGGGATGAAGCCGCCGGTTGCCATGTAGCCTGCGGCGTTGTTGCCTGCGAAGATCAGGGCAGCGATGATCACGAGCAGTCCGTGACGGCGAAACAGTTCCACGATCGGTGTTTTAGGCTGCTTTTTCGCTGCGGCGATTTCCTGGAAGACGGGGGATTCGTCCACCGCGCGGCGTACGAAGTAGCCGACGACGATGAGGACGATGCTCAGCAGGAAGGGCACGCGCCATCCCCATTCGAGGAAGGCTGCGCCCGGGGAGATTACACCGGTCATGAGCGCTGTGACGCCGGTGGCCAGCAGCAGTCCCAGCGGGACGCCAATTTGGGGGAAGGCCCCTGCCCGTCCGCGGCGGTCGTTGGCGGCGTGCTCAACTGCCATCAGGACTGCCCCTCCCCATTCACCACCCGCGGAGATGCCCTGCAGGATCCGCAACAGCAGCAGCATGACCGGGGCAATAACACCTGCCGTCGCGTACGTTGGAAGGAAGCCGATCAGCATGGTTGCGGCGCCCATGAGGACCAAGGTCATCACTAGCATGGCGCGGCGGCCGATTTTATCCCCATAGTGACCGGCGAGGAAGGCGCCGAGGGGCCGGAAGAGGAAGCTGATGCCGACGGAGGCGAAAGACAGCAGCAGACCGATGGATTCGCCGGCTGGTTGGAAGAACAGCTGGGCAAACACCAGGCCGGCGGCTGTGGCATAGATGAAGAAGTCGTACCATTCAACGGTCGTGCCGATGACGGTAGCGAAGGCGACGCGACGTTGGTTCGCCTTCGAACTGTGGGTGGACGTGCTCATGATTCTCCAGAGATGTAAGCGATATAGCCCCAAGGGGAACCTTAGGGATCGAGCGTTGAGTCCGTATGGCCTTGTGAGGCCGCGCCGGGATGATGAGTCCGTATGGCCTTGTGAGCCTGGGACCGGGATGGTGGGCTGGTAGCCGTGTGCCGGTGTTCGCCGGCACACCCGCCTTTCGGGGCTCAGTTCAAAGTCAGTTGTGTGCGATCTCCACCGGGACTGATGATGCGGCCGCGGAGTACGGGACAGCTCAGACCGTCAGCGGCTGACCCGAGGCCTGCTGCGGTTTCAGCAGGGCGGAGAAGAACTCCCCCAGTTCCGCCGTGGCCGTGAGCGGCAGGACATTGGCCACGTACTGGTCCGGGCGGACCACCACCACCATGCCGCCGCGGTCCAGGCCGCGCTGGTCAAAAATGTCAGCAGCGGGATCGGTGGCGTACACCTTCTCGTAGTCCGTCAGCTTGAAGGGGCCCACCTGGGGCTTGAAGACTGCGGGAACCTTTCCGATGTCCACGGCCGTGTGCGGTTGCTGGTAAATCACCTTCAGGTCGAACCAGGCGTCAGGATCGGCGCCCGACGGCGTGGCGGCCAGCGGCGAGTCCGGCGAGTTCGCGATCCACTCGGCGAAGTCCGCCACCCCTGAATGCGCTCCTGCGGCCGACGCGGCGTCGGCAAAGACGTAGATGCGCCACCGCCCGTCGGCCGTGGCGTGGTGGCCGAGATGGATGGGGTTGGTGTCGCCCACGCGCACCACGGGTGCCGATTTGAAACGCTTGCCCACCGGGAAGCCCGCGGCCAGCGCCTGGTGCTTGGCGGGCGCCACCAGCATGGACGGCGCGTATTCGGTCATGAATCCGGCCGGGAACTCGGCAGTGCGCACGTAGAAATCCTCGAGGTCCGAAGGGTTTTCGAACTCCTCGGGCTTCTTGGCCATCATGGTGGACCATTCCTTGTCGAAGTCGATGAGGTTCTTCGCCACCACCTGCCGCTCGGCCGAGTAGGTGGACAGCAGGCTCTCCGGGCTGCGGCCCTCAAGCACATGCCCCAGCTTCCAGGCGATGTTGAACCCATCCTGCATGGAGACGTTCATGCCCTGGCCGGCCTTGGCGCTGTGCGTGTGGCAGGCGTCGCCGGTGATAAACACCCGCGGGGTCCGCGTGCCGCGATCCTCCGGCAGGACGTCGTCGAACCTGTCCGTGAGCCGGTGCCCCACCTCGTAGACGCTGTGCCACGCTACATTCCGCACGTCCAGGGTGTAGGGGTGGAGGATCTCGTTGGCCTTGGCGATGATCTGCTCGATGCTGGTGTTCCGCACCGCTCCCTTGTCATCACGGTCCACTTCACCCAGATCGACGTACATACGGAACAGGTGGCCACCCTCACGCGGAATCAGCAGGATGCTGCCGCCCGAACCTGACTGGATGGCGCACTTGGTGCGGATGTCGGGAAAGTCAGTAACAGCGAGAGCATCCATGACGCCCCACGCGTGGTTGGCGGCATCGCCCGCGAGAGTGCAGCCAATTGCCTGGCGCACCTTGCTGCGTGCACCGTCAGCACCCACCACATACTTGGCCCGGACAATCTTCTCCTGCCCGTCATTAGGGCCCGACGTATGGATTAACGTCACGGTGACGGGGTACTCCTCGCCCTGGACAACCTCCAGCCCCTGGAACTCGTAGCCGTAGTCCGGAGCCATGCGTGCCGGTGACTTAGCCATAAATTCAGCAAAGTAATCCAGCACGCGGGCCTGATTGACGATCAGGTGCGGGAACTCGCTGATACCGGCGGGATCATCCGGAGTCCGGGCAGTGCGCACGATGCGCGTCGAATCGTTGACATCCGGCTTCCAGAAAGCCATCTCGGTGATCGCGTAAGCCTCGGCAACGATCCGGTCGGCGAAGCCGAAGGCCTGGAAAGTTTCGACACTCCGGGCCTGGATACCGTCGGCCTGGCCAATTGCGAGCCGCCCCGGTCGGCGCTCGACGATCCGAGTGGTGATGCCAGGGAACTGGGACAGTTGCGCCGCTGCGAGCATGCCTGCGGGGCCCGTACCGACAATCAGCACATCCACTTCGTCCGGGAGTTCCTGAGGGCGATTGATGCCGACGCCGGCGGCGGGCTGGATCCGGGGGTCCCCGGACACGTAACCGTGGTGGTGAAACTGCACGGGCTTTCCTCACTTCACTGTGGGCCTTGGCATAAGCGTGTTCGATAATAGAACCAATGCTTCTATATGCGAAACATTGGGATTTAGGTCGAAACTGTACGCGACCGTGATGCCAATAACAAGGGGTCAATTTGTGGCGCTAAGGGTGGGTTGACGAAACCAATTAGCGTCCCCCATGATTTCATATACGATTTCGTACCTGATGAGGAGGTAGTTTTGGAGCAGGTCAACGGGGACACCCTCGCAGCGGCACGGAAGGTGATTGCGGTGCACATCAACTACCCCAGCCGTGCTGCGCAGCGGGGCCGCACTCCGGCCCAGCCGTCGTACTTTCTCAAGCCGTCGTCGTCGCTTTCCCTGACCGGGAACGCCGTCGAACGTCCCGCGGGCTGCGAGCTCCTCGGCTACGGGGGCGAGATTGCCCTGGTCATCGGCAAGGCGGCCCGCCGCGTCGGGATCGATGACGCATGGGGCCATGTCGCCGCCGTCACGGCCAGCAACGACCTGGGCGTGTACGACCTGCGCTGGGCGGACAAAGGCTCGAACCTCCGGTCCAAGGGCGGCGACGGGTTTACACCCGTGGGCCCGGCACTGATCCCGGCAGACGCCGTCGACCCCGCAGGCTTGCGGATCCGCACCTGGCACAACGGGCAACTGGTCCAGGACGACACCACCGAAGACCTGCTCTTCCCGTTCGCCCGCCTGGTGGCGGACCTGTAAGGAGATGCGCGAATGCCTGGAGCACTTTGACCCGGTCCGCTTCACCCGGCTCAACCAGGACTTCCACAGCGTCCTGTTCGAGCACTGCCCCAACCCGCACATCCTGGACCTCGTGCACCGCGGCTGGAACCGGCTGGCAGCACTAAGGTCCTCCACCTTCCGCTTCGTCCCCGGCCGCGCCCACGATTCCGTGGACGAGCACGAGGCACTCCTGAAGCTGATCGAAACCGGAGCCGACGCCGACTCGATCGAAAAGGCAGCCCGCCTGCACCGCTCCGCCACCCTGGACGCCTACCTCGCCCAAGCATCCCCCTCCGAACGCAACGCGGGGTCACTAAACGCCCAATATTAGGCCTCCGAAGGGCCAAAAGTGACCCCGCATTGCTCTCAACCACAGTAAGGACTTCAACGATGACGACCTCAGTCGAAACCACTCAGCACCATATTCCGGAAAATCTGCCCACGCATCTGCAGCACTTCATCGACGGCAAGTTTGTTGACTCCCTGGGCGGCAAGACCTTCGATGTGCAGGAGCCGGTCTCCAACGAGAACTACGCCACGGTCGCCTCAGCCCAGCCGGAAGACGTCGACCTCGCCGTCGCTGCCGCTAAGCGGGCGTTCAAGGAGGGCCCGTGGTCGAAGATGCTTCCCCGCGAACGCTCACGCGTGCTGCACAAGATCGCCGACATCGTCGAATCGCGCGACGACGAACTCGCCCTTCTGGAGAGCTACGACTCCGGCCTTCCCATCACCCAGGCCAAGGGTCAGGCCCGCCGCGCAGCTGAGAACTTCCGGTTCTTCGCCGACCTCATCGTCGGGCAGGAGGACAACGCGTTCAAGGTGCCCGGCCGCCAGATCAACTACGTGAACCGCAAGCCGATCGGCGTCGCCGCCCTCATCACTCCGTGGAACGTCCCGTTCATGCAGGAGTCCTGGAAGCTCGCCCCGGCCATTGCGACCGGTAACACTGTCGTCATGAAGCCGGCCAGCTACACCCCGCTCTCCGCGGTGCTGTGGCCCGAAATCTTCCGCGAGGCAGGCCTGCCCGACGGCGTCTTCAACCTGGTCTTCGGATCCGGCGGCGTCGCGGGCGACTACCTCGTGAAGCACCCCGACGTGCCGATCGTCTCCTTCACCGGCGACAGTTCAACAGGTGCCACGATCTCAACCGCTGCCGCCCCCCAGTTCAAGAGCCTCTCACTCGAGCTCGGCGGCAAGAGCCCGGCGATCGTCTTTGCCGACGCCGACATCGAGGCCGCCCTCGACGCCACGGTCTTCGGTGTCTTCAGCCTGAACGGTGAGCGTTGCACCGCCGGGTCCCGCGTGCTCGTGCAGCGCGACATCTACGACGACTTCGTCGCCCGCTTCGCCGAACGCGCCAAGAACATCAAGGTCGGCCTCCCCAGCGATCCCGCCACCGAGGTCGGCTCGCTCGTGCACCCCAACCACTTCGATAAGGTCATGAGCTACATCGAGATCGGCAAGTCCGAAGGCCGGCTCCTGGCCGGCGGCGGCCGCGCCGAAGGCTTCCCCACGGGCAACTACGTTGCACCCACGGTGTTCGCCGACGTCGCCCCTGATGCCCGGATCTTCCAGGAGGAAATCTTCGGCCCCGTCGTGGCGATCACCCCGTTCGATACCGATGAAGAGGCCCTCGAGCTCGCGAACAACACCAAGTACGGCCTCGCCGCCTACGTCTGGACGACGAACCTGAAGCGCGCCCACAACTTCGCACACGCCATCGAATCCGGCATGGTGTGGCTGAACTCAAACAACGTCCGCGACCTGCGCACCCCGTTCGGCGGCGTTAAGGCCTCCGGCCTCGGACGCGAGGGCGGCTACCGTTCAGTCGACTTCTACACCACCCAGCAGTCGGTGCAGATCACCCTGAACGAGGCCCACTCCCCCAAGTTCGGCAACGTCGAAGACGCTGCAGCAACCAGCGACAGCTAACCTTTTCCCTCACGTGCTCAAAGAAGAGAGACCGTCATGACCAACTTCGTTCCCACCCCCACTGTCCCGGCACCGGACATCGTCCGCTGCGCCTACATGGACATCGTGGTCACCGACCTCGCCAAATCCCGCGAGTTCTACGTCGACGTCCTCGGACTGCACGTCACCGAAGAAGACGAAAACGCCATCTACCTGCGCTCCCTCGAGGAGTTCATCCACCACAACCTGGTGCTGCGCAAGGGACCCATCGCCGCCGTCGCCGCCTTCGCCTACCGCGTGAAGTCCCCCGCCGAAGTGGACGCCGCCGAAGCCTACTACCGCGAGCTCGGCTGCCGGGTGGAGCGCCGCAAGGAAGGCTTCACCAAAGGCGTCGGTGACTCTGTCCGCGTCGAGGACCCGCTGGGCTTCCCCTACGAATTCTTCTACGACGTGCAGCACGTGGAGCGCCTCACCCAACGCTACGACCTCTACTCCGCCGGGGAACTGGTCCGCCTGGACCACTTCAACCAGGTCACCCCCGACGTCCCCCGCGGCCGCGCCTACCTCGAAGACCTCGGCTTCCGCGTCTCCGAAGACATCAAGGACTCCGACGGCGTCACCTACGCCGCCTGGATGCACCGCAAACAGACCGTCCACGACACCGCCCTGACCGGCGGCAACGGACCCCGCATGCACCACGTCGCGTTCGCCACCCACGAAAAGCACAACATCATCCAGATCTGCGACAAGATGGGCGCCCTGCGCATCAGCGACCGGATCGAACGCGGCCCCGGCCGGCACGGCGTATCCAACGCGTTCTACCTCTACATCCTGGACCCGGACGGCCACCGCATCGAGATCTACACCCAGGACTACTACACCGGCGACCCCGACAACCCCACCATCACCTGGGACGTCCACGACAACCAGCGCCGCGACTGGTGGGGCAACCCCGTCGTCCCCTCCTGGTACACCGAAGCCTCCCTCGTCCTGGACCTGGACGGCAACCCCCAGCCCGTCATCGAACGCGAGGAAAAGTCCGAAATGGCCGTCACCGTCGGCGCCGACGGCTTCTCCTACACCCGGCCCACCGAAGCAGCAGGGGCTGAAGGCTTCAAGCTCGGCGTCCAGGTCTAACAAGACCGGGCGGCCGGTTTCGTAGCGCAACGCCGGGGCCGGCCGCCCTTCCAAGAACTGACGTGTCCCACCATTGAGGAGCCCATGCATGCTGGATGCCAAGACGATTGAGGCCATCGCGGACGAACTGGTGGAAGCCGGCCGCACCCGCACCCCTGTTCCCCGGCTGACGGCCCGCTACCCGCACATGACGGTGGAGGACTCGTACGCGGTGCAGCAACTGTGGCGGCGCCGGAACGAGGAAGCCGGCCGGACCCTGGTGGGCCGCAAGATCGGCCTCACGTCCAAGGCCATGCAGGACGCCACCGGCATCACCGAACCGGACTACGGCGCGATCTTTGACGACATGGTTTTGGAGACCGGCTGCTCGGTCGAGTGGGACCGCTACACCCACCCCCGGGTTGAGGTGGAACTGGCGTTCGTGTTGAAGGACGGTTTAAAGGGACCCGGTGTCACCATCTTCGACGTCCTCAAAGCCACCGACTACGTGGTCCCGGCCCTCGAAATCCTCGATTCACGGATTGAGATGGAGGGCCGGACCATCGTGGACACCATCTCGGACAACGCAGCCATGGGCGCCATGGTGATCGGCGGCCGCCCGGTCAAGCCCGACGCCGTGGACCTGCGCTGGGTTTCGGCGATCCTGTACAAAAACCAGACCGTGGAGGAAACCGGCGTCGCCGCCGGCGTCCTGAACCACCCCGCCAACGGAGTGCACTGGCTCGCCAACAAGATCGCCGCCCACGGCGACCCACTCAAGGCCGGCGACATCATCCTCGCCGGGTCCTTCACCCGCCCGCTCTGGGTGTACAAAGGCGATACCGTCCACGCAGATTACGGACCCTTGGGGAGTGTCACATGCCGCTTCGAATAGAAGACACCTTTCGCGACGCCCTGGCTGAGGCCAGGCGCCCACTGGCCGGGATGTGGGTCTGCTCCGGCAGCCCGCTGATCGCCGAACTCTGTGCCGGATCCGGACTGGACTGGCTCCTGGTCGACGCCGAACACAGCCCCAACGGCCTCGAATCCATCCTCGCCCAACTCCAGGCCGTCCACGGCTACCCCGTCCAGGTCGTGGTCCGGCCGCCCGTGAACGACACAGTGGTCATCAAGCAGTACCTGGACCTGGGCGTGCAGAACCTGCTCATCCCCATGGTCAACTCCGTATCCGAAGCTGAAGCTGCGGTGGCGGCAACCCGTTACCCGCCCGAAGGCGTCAGGGGCGTGGGCTCGGCGCTGGCCCGCGCCGCCCGTTGGAACCGGGTCCCGGACTACCTCAACCGTGCCAACGAGACGATCAGCGTCACCGTCCAGATCGAATCGACGGCGGCAGTGGAGTCGGTGGCGGACATCCTGAAGGTGGACGGCGTGGACGCCATCTTCGTGGGACCTTCCGACCTCGCCGCCTCCATGGGCCTGCTGGGACAGCAGGAACACCCCGAGGTGCGCGCCGCCGTCGAACACTGCCTCGCCGAAGCCACAGCCGCCGGTAAACCGGCCGGCGTCAACGCCTTCAACCCCGACACCGCCCGCCATTACCTCGACAACGGCGCCAACTTCATCCTCATCGGCGCCGACGTCGCCCTCCTCGCCCGCGGCTCCGAGGCCCTCGCCAACCAGTACATCCATCCCGCTAACGGCGACTCGCCCGCCAGCTACTGATTTCGCCTTAGTTAGGACTTTTTATGACTGCTACATCTGCGGCGATAACTGCTGCCGTCTCCCCTCAGCGCGAGGCGTCCCTGCTCGCTTCCGTGCCGACCGGCCTGCTCATCAACGGTGAGTGGCGGGAGGCATCCGACGGCGGCACGTTTGACGTGCACGATCCCGCCACCGGGGAGGTCCTCGCTACCCTCGCCTCCGCTACCAGCGATGACGCTGTTGCCGCCCTGGATGCGGCCGACGTCGCGCAGGTGTCCTGGGCGCGGACAGCGCCCCGGGTTCGCGCCGAGATCCTGCGCCGGGCCTTTGAATTGGTCATCGAACGTGCCGAGGACTTCGCCCTGTTGATGACCCTGGAAATGGGCAAGCCTCTGGCCGAGGCCCGCGGCGAGGTTACCTACGGGGCCGAGTTCCTGCGCTGGTTCTCCGAAGAAACCGTCCGCGACTACGGCCGCTACCTCACCACCCCAGAGGGCAAAAACAAGATCCTGGTCCAGCACAAACCCGTCGGACCCTGCCTGCTCATCACCCCCTGGAACTTCCCCCTGGCCATGGCCACCCGCAAAGTAGCCCCCGCCGTCGCCGCCGGGTGCACGATGGTGCTCAAACCCGCCAAACTCACACCCCTCACGGCGCAGTACTTCGCCCAGACCATGCTCGACGCCGGCCTGCCCGCCGGTGTCCTCAACGTCGTCGCCTCCTCCTCCGCCTCCGGGATCTCCGGGCCGCTCCTGAAGGACTCCCGGCTCCGGAAGGTCTCCTTCACCGGCTCCACCCCGGTCGGCAAACGCCTGATGGCCGACGCTGCCCAGAACGTCCTCCGCACCTCAATGGAACTCGGCGGCAATGCACCCTTCATCGTCTTCGAGGACGCCGACCTCGACAAAGCCGTCGAAGGGGCCATGGCCGCCAAGATGCGGAACATGGGCGAAGCCTGCACCGCCGCCAACCGCTTCCTCGTCCACGAAACCGTCGCGCAGGAATTCACTCAAAAGTTCGCCAAAGCAATGAGCGCCCTGACCACCGGCCGCGGCACCGAACCCAACACCCAGGTCGGTCCGCTCATCGACGGCGGAGCCCGAGACGACGTCCACGCCCTGGTGACTGCCGCCGTCGACGCCGGAGCGGTAGCGGTCACCGGCGGCGCACCCGTGGACGGGCCCGGCTACTTCTACCAGCCCACAGTCCTGGCCAACGTGCCCAACAACGCGGAGATCCTGGGCCAGGAAATCTTCGGGCCCGTCGCCCCCGTCACCACCTTCGCCGCGGAGGAGGACGCCATCCGCCTGGCCAACGCCTCCGAATACGGGCTCGCCTCCTACCTCTACAGCCGCGACTTCAACCGCCTCCTGCGTGTGGCCGAACAGATCGAATTCGGCATGGTCGGGTTCAACGCCGGTGTCATCTCCAATGCCGCGGCACCCTTCGGCGGAGTCAAGCAATCAGGCCTCGGCCGCGAAGGCGGCACCGAAGGCATCGCCGAATACACCACCACCCAATACATCGGCATAAGCGACCCCTACACGAGCTAGACCGAGACCTACCTGCCCACCCCGAGGTCGAGACGAAAGGTCGGTAGTCGCCGGAATGCTTTAAGACACCACATGGAGGAAACATGGCGCGAGGCCGGCCCCTGCTGCGTACAGGCCGCAAACCAGAGAGTCAAGGTGGAACGTTCTTGCCCCCTAGTAATGCTGAGTACATTCGGGACTGGACAATACTGGCCCCAGGAGAACAGGTTTTACTCGTTGAGGACAACGCGACTGAATTAACTGGCCGAGTTGATACCGTGACCAAAGACGGTTCAATCCTGTGGCTTCACCTTGATGGGGTGGGACGCCGACTATTTACCCATACGGACTCTGTACCAATCTGGCGGGTTTAGCATGCAGATTGGACACCGCGCAAGGCAGGTGGCTTCCAACGATTCATCGTGGGGCCGGAACAGGAAAACGGCAGCCCGGTCCGGTACGCTAACGACACCGTAACCGATCTTCGTGGTCGAGCCGTTATCACGATGGTGACGAATGGGCTCACCGTGACCATGGGTGATTTCTAAAAAGTGATGCCCGTTTACTCGTCCGCGCCCGGCTTCTGTAAGGGCTGCAGTGATGGAGAAAATATAAGGGGCGACTATTGACAGCGATGCCATCGCCACTTCCTTGCATATTTGCACCATTTCTGACTACGATTCCAGAATACGAAACGATTGAAAGCCGTTCCGCGAGATTGCGTACGTAATCAGCGGCGCGGGCGTGACGCGGGTCATGAGAAGAAACTCAAAGGAGAGACATGGGATTGCTCGAGAACAAGGTTGCCTTCATTACGGGGGCTGCTCGTGGCCAGGGCCGCTCGCACGCCGTCCGTCTGGCAAAAGAGGGGGCCGACATCATTGCCCTTGACATCTGTGCTCAAGATGTCACAACAATCAAGTACGACTTGGCGACCCGGGCCGACCTCGACGAGACGGTACGGCTCGTCGAAGGCCTCGGCGGCCGGATCGTGGCCGGAGTAGGCGACGTGCGCGAGCTCGCCCAGGTGCAGAAGGTCGTGGATGA
>FOEZ01000049.1 GCA_900110595.1 Arthrobacter sp. OV608
CCGTTGAAGTAAAACAAAAACGAACACAACCAGGCACCACGGGAAAACGCGGAAACCCGACTGCAAAAATTTGAAACCAGCTGTAAAAACCAGACCCATCCACAGGGGCGGACCGATCCAGTCAATTCAACCAATTCATAAAACAATTGGTATCAACAAACTTGGCACACTATTGAGTTCTCAAACAACAGACACACCCGGCACCACCACAACATATTCCAGTCATGGATCGCTCCGGAGCAACTTTTCAAACTTACCCGATCTCAAGAAGCTTTGCAAATCAGCGTTTCCGCGATCCGCGCCTCCCTCAACCGCCCCTACCCAATATCCGGCGCGCCAGCAGGCGAACCATTTTCAGGCTGTTTGTCAGGGGATTGGCCGCAATCTTTCCGCATCAGCGGCGGCGACTCAGAAAACAATACACGCCCACACCCCACCCCGCAAATCCACCACCAACCCCACCCCACACCCCCAAAAACCCCGAAACGGCAAGGAATTTCGGGGGTTCAATACGGAATAGGCGTCCAGTGGGGTGCCTCCGGGCAATATGCACTGCCTCACATTGCACTCCGCCAGCCTGTTAGCGCACCGTGAGCACCAGCGTGAAGTCGGCTTCCCGGGGCTTAAGGCGGTACTGCTCCAGGACGCCTGGGCCGCAGGCAGCAGTTCCCACTCCTCGGAGCGCATGGTCAAGGTAGAGGTAGGTCCGGCCATCGGGCTTCAGGTCCGGCCGGTGCGCCGCCGCATCCAAAGCCTCCTGGCTATAGGGCCGGACAGTAAGGGCAAAGGGTTCACCATGAATCTCGAGCGTCCTCTCGCTGAGCTGGACTGCGGCCGAGCGAACGCCGGAGCGGGCCCCCGACTCCTGCGGGCGAACGTAGTCAACATCCATCTCCGCCGCGGGCAGTGTGAACCACCCGGTCCGTGCCCCCTGCCCCGTGTCCGGGTAGCTCTGGTGCGGTCCTTTGCCAAACCAAGTCACGGACGCGGCCGGATCAGCCAGGACGAGTTCGAGTCCGATCCGAGCCCATTCGACCTCAAAGCCCCCGTTAAGCCAGGCGCCGTCGGGCCGGACCTGCGTCCGGAGCGCGACGGCATCGCCGTCGCTGGTCCAGGTGTAGTCCACAAACACGCCGTACTGCTTATCGGCTGCGCTCACGCGCGTGCGCACCGTCAGCGCTTCCCCACCTTCAGGACCGGCCTCCGAAGTGATTCCGAGCAGCCGGGCATGGAGCAGGTTCAGCCTGGCGTCCTTCCACTGCGTGGCGAGCGGGCGCTCGTCAACGCCGCCCCATTCCCTGCCCAGGTCGTTGTCCGTGGGTGGCCACCACAACGTCAGGGAGAGCTTCTCCACGGGTATACCGCCAATGGACGTGGGCATTCCGGTGATCCGGCTGAAGAGCACTGGCCCTAGCTCAAGTTCGGCGTCCTTGACGCGGAGCGGCTCAACCTGCGCAGGCCCTTCAGGAGAAGCGCCTGCGTGGACGAATTGCCCCCACGCAACTTCGTGCCCGGCGGGAGCCCAGGCCGTTTCAGCGGCGAGGACCGCGCTCACGGTCAGGACTGCAGTGCGGTCCTTCATCCCCGACGCCAAAGCCGGAAGCGGCACAGTTGCCTCATTCTGAGGCGACACCGGCGCAACCTCCACGGTCCCGACGTCGTGCGTGCCGCCGTCGGCCTCTACCTTGTACCGGAAGCTGAACGCGGAGGTGTCCGCGAAGTCCTGGCCGTTGCGGACGGTGAAGCCGGACCAGTCCTCCGCCACCGTGATGCGCAGGGGCTCCACGACCTTCTTGAAGTCGAGCAGGCCCGGCCTCGGGTTACGGTCGGCGTCCACCAGGCCATCGGTGACAAAGTTGCCGTCGTGGACTTCCTCACCGAAGTCGCCGCCATAGCCATAGTGCTGGCGTCCGTCCGGGGACGTGATGGTGATGCCGTGTTCGAGCCACTCCCACACGAAGCCGCCCATCAGGCGCGGATACTTCTCGAAAAGCTCCTGGTACTCCGTCATGCCGCCGGGGCCGTTACCCATGGCGTGCACATATTCGCAGAGCACAAAAGGCATGGACCGGCGTCGGGCATCCAGCGCGGCATCGTCCAGGGGCGGCTCAATTCCTTGTCCGATCAGGGCCGTTTCCGCCTGGCTGGCGTACATGCGGGAGTAGACGTCCACGTGTTCAGAGGACCAGTCGCCCTCGTAGTGGAGGGGGCGGGACGGATCCCGGTCCTTGGCCCAGCGCGACATCGCCGCGAGGTTCCTGCCTGTGCCGGCCTCGTTGCCGAGCGACCACATGATCACCGCCGGATGGTTCTTGTCCCGTTCCACCGTGCGGCGCATCCGGTCAACCAGGGCCTCTTCCCACTGCGGGTCATCGCTCGGGTTCTGCGCCCAGCCTGCGCTCTCAAAGCCGTGGGTCTCGAGATCGCACTCCAGCACCACGTAAAAGCCGAGCCGGTCTGCGAGGGCCAGGAAGTCGGGGTGCGGCGGGTAATGGGACGTCCGGATTGCATTGATATTGTGCTGCTTCATCAGCCGCAGTTCGGCCTCCACAACGTCCTGCGGCACCACCCGGCCAAGGCGGGGGTGGTGCTCATGGCGGTTGACGCCGCGCAGCAGGATCCGCCGCCCGTTGACCTTGAACTGAGCGTCTTCGATGGCAATGCTGCGGAAGCCGACCTGCAGCGTTACGGTCTCACCAGGGGCGCTGATGGTTGCCTCATAGAGCCGCGGTACTTCGGCGGACCAGGGTTCGACGGCGTGGATCCGCACCTCCGTGCCGGCCTGCAGTTCCAGGTTCAGCTCGGGAACGCGGACGACGGCGTCAATCGCCTGTCCGCCCCGGCTCGCCTCCACTTTGAGGTTGCCTTCGCCGGTGCGGTGATCGTAGCCGGCGTGGACAAAAGCATCGTCGATGCCGTCCACGGGCCGGGCCTGGAGCGTGACGTCACGGAAAATACCGGGCAGCCACCACATGTCCTGGTCCTCCACATAGCTGGCGGCCGAGAACTGCGCCACCCGCACGGCCAGGATGTTCCTGCCCTGTTTGAGGATTCCGGTCACATCGAATTCGTGAGCCAGCCGGCTTCCGCGGGTAGTGCCGAGTTCCACGCCGTTCAGCCATACCGTTCCTGCAGATTCGATGCCGTCGAAACGCAGCAGTGCGTGCGGAAGGAATTCGGGGCCGGCCTCGAAGACCACAACATGGTCGCCGATGGGGTTGGTCTCCGGGACGTGCGGCGGCTCCACAGCGAACGGAAACTGCACGTTCGTGTACGCAGGAGCGCCGTGCCCATGCATTGGCCAGCTGGACGGCACGGGCAGGCCGGCAAAGCCCTCCAGGTCATCCCCGAGCTGCCAGCCATCTTCCGGAGCCACCCGGATTCCGGGGCTAAGCCGGAACTGCCACTCCCCATTCAGTGACAACCGGGGAGCGTCGCTGTGCAGGTAGGCCCGTGCCGGAAGGGTTCCTTTGCCCGGTTGGAAGGAAGCCAGATCCGCGGTGGCTTCGGCACCAACCTCCAGATTGCGGGGCTGCCCCATGGGGCTTCCAAGGGAGTTGCCGGCGGTAACGGAAGGGGAGTGAACTGACATGGGCTTCCTTGCTTCATGGGTTTTCCGGGGCGGCAGGGCGCTGGGTGAAGTGTTTGCGTGAACGTTCACGTCGTTGGGTTCAGCCTACCGGTTGTTGCCAGCTTTGAGTAGGGCTCAGGCAGATTGCCGAAGCACCAGCTGATGTTTGAGAATCAAGCTCGCCTCATCACTCGACGCTTTGATGGCCCCGCTGAGGAGATTATCGACGAGGTCGACGGCGGACCGCCCCACCGCCCTCAAGTCCAGTGCCAGCGTGGTCAGCTCCGGCGTCAAGAGTTCGCCCAAGGGTATACCGTCCATCCCGATCACCGCACAGTCCTCTGGAACGGCCCTCCCGGCGTCGTGCAGGCCTTTCATGGCCCCCGCTGCCATCAGGTCATTGAACACCAGGAGCCCGTCGATCCCGCCGTCTTCTTCAAGCAATGCGCGGAGGGCTTCGCGGGCGGCGGGGGCGGAATCGAGGCACTGGCCGACGATGAGTTCAATGCCGGCCGCGGCCGCCGCAGCCGCAACGGCAGCGCCACGGGTGGTGGCAGTACCCTCCTGGTCTGAATCAAGGTAGCCAATCCGCCGGCGGCCTTCGGACATGAAGCGCTGGAGTGCCAGCCCCGCGCCATAGGAGTAGTCGAAGGAGATGCCGCCCGCCGCCTGTCCCGCGGGGTAGTCAAGCACCACCACGGGGCGCCTGCCCATCATGGCCTGAGCATCGCTGGAGCAGGCCCCGAGGTATCCGATCAGTGCATCCACTTGGGGCGCCAGCCGGGCTACTGCATCCAAGCCGCTCCCGCTGCCGTGGCCAAAATCATCAACCACCACATTCCAGCCGCGCTGGGTGGCTTCTTCCACCACGCTGGAAGCGAAAGCGGGGAAGTACGGATTAGTGAGGTCCGGGATGGCAAGCCCCAGGGAGATCCGGGCTCCCTGCACCAGGCCCTTCGCGAAGCGGCTGGGGCTGTATCCGAGCTCGGCTGCGAGTTGCTGGACGCGTTCCCGTGTGGCCGGGCTGATCCCTGGCATATCGTTCATTGCGCGGGTCACGGTCTGGCGTGAAACCCCCGCGGCTGCCGCAACGTCGAGGATAGTTGCTCTTCGGATGCGGGATTCGCGGGAGCTGGAGGCCATGACGGTAAGTCTAGGCGGGCCAGGGTGGCCCCCACGCCTGGTTTCTGCCGTGATGCCCGTCCCGGCAGTGGCGTTTGTTGTGTTAAATGTGGGAGGCCCCAACCGTGATGGTTGGGGCCTCGACCTAATGGTTGTCCGGCGGTGACCTACTCTCCCACACCCTCCCGGGTGCAGTACCATCGGCGCTGTGGGTCTTAGCTTCCGGGTTCGGAATGGGACCGGGCGTT
>FOEZ01000046.1 GCA_900110595.1 Arthrobacter sp. OV608
CCCCCGTCGTCGAAATCGACGATAAGCGGAATGTCAATTGCCCGTGTGATGCCCCGGGCCACATCGATGATGTCGCGGGTGGAGATCATCGTCATATCCGGAATCGCATGGTACGCGACCGATACGGTAACCCCGCCGCCGATGGTCACCGCGCCAAATCCCAGATCCTGGGCTACCCGCGCCGAAAAGGGGTCATGAACCCCGGGAATATGAACCAGCCCATCACCCGCGATCAGTTCACGCAAGCGAGCGGCGGCCGACCCCGGCTTCTTTATTATGTCGCTCATCGGCATGTGGGTGTTCCTCTCTCCATTGAGCGTAGATATGGCTGCCCGCGGCGCACGCGGGTGCAGAGCGTTCCCCAAGTCCCCGCGCAGCAGTGCTGCAGGCTGGAACGGCTCATGACACTAACTGCGGAGGCCGGCTTGGACCATGAGGGGCAGAATCTCGTCTTCCATCTGCTGGAGTCCCTCATCGTAATTGACCCAGGAGATCGCAACCCCGTCGAGTCCGGCGTTGGTCAACTCCAGCAGCGATTCAACAACCTGCTCGGGGGTGCCGATCAGAGTCATCGCGCCGCGGCCGGCGGCGAGCCGCTCGATCATCTGCCCGTGTTCTTCGGGATCAACTTCCAAGCTCTTTGAGTTCGCGGTGCTCTTGTCAAACAGCTTCTCGATCGCGGCAACATCAGCGTTGTCGCGGTGCACAAACCGGAAGTAGTCCTGAGCGTCCTGCTCAGTCGGGCGACACACAATGTGCACCCGCCCAAAGACCCGCACCTCACGGCCATGGGAAGCCAACGCCTGCTGCTTGATCTCCGCGATCTGACGCCGCGCGGTCGCCATGTTCTGCAGCGACGCGAAGATGAGGTCGCTGTGGGTGGCGGCGAAGTCGCGGCCAGGGCCGCTGGTGCCCGCATTCATAATCACCGGATACGGGTCCTGCAACGGGTGCGGGTCAGAGAACGCGTCAACAGCCTTAATATACTCACCATTGAAATCCGCCGGAGCATCACCGGTCCACAACCGCTTCAGCAGCGTCGTCCACTCATCAGCGTAAGCGTACCGGGCATCGTGCTCACGCTGGGTGAGGCCGAACATGGCGAACTCCTCCGGGAACCACCCCGCCACAACGTTGATCCCGAACCGGCCCCCCGACACATGATCTGCCGTCACCGCCATCTTGGCCGCCATCACCGGGTGGATCAACGGAACCTGCACCGTGGCAAACGCCTGGATCCGCTGCGTCCGCGCCAGCAACGCCGTCGCCCACGTGAACGGCTCAAAAGAACGGGCCGACAAATTGAACTGACCATCAAATCCACGCCACCGCTGCACCGGGATCACCGCATCAAACCCGATCCGGTCAGCATGCTGCGCCAACCGAAGGCTCTCCTCCCAACTGCCCAGGACCTTGCCCTCGACATTGGCAAGCGTCACACTCCCACGCATGTTGGTAGCAAACGTCGCCAACTTCAACCGATTCTCATCATTCAAAACCGGCGTCGACCACTTATCGACACGAACATCCACCGCTTCCGATGGCACGCTCAACTTCTCTTCCGCCTTCGCTGACAAAACTCCACCTCGAATTCGCACAATCGCAGGCGGCACCGAGGAAACCCCCGACAGCCACAAGCACACCCAACCATTTCTGAATACGATACCATGACAGCCTTGAATGCGAAACCTTCGCGCGCTATTTTCTTCGCTTTCCCCGCCAGCAGACAATTTTTGCATACGATCCCTCGTGGGCTTGACTATGTCACCTAGCTTTGATCGACTCCAGTTATGCCAGTAACCGAGATATCCCCTGAAGGATTCACCACTCAGGTAGCGACCGAAATTGCTGCAATCCGTCACGCAGACCTTCCACCGCATGCGCTGACGAGAGCAAAGCATGTGCTGCTCGATTGGCTCGGAGTGGTGATCGCGGGCTCCGTCGAGCCGACTGGGCGAATAGCACAGGCCATAGCCACGGATAGCGGCTCTCGACCGGTGGCAACTATCATCGGGACGCACCTTCGCAGTTCCCCGCGCGACGCAGCACTGGCAAATGCGATTGCTGCTCATGCTCTGGACTTCGATGACTCGAGTTTGTGGACTGACGGCCACCCGTCAGCCGCAATTGTTTCGGCAACGGTAGCGCTCGGCGAGATGGTGGATGCAACAACCGCACAGGTTGTTGAAGCGATCGTGGCCGGCCTGCAAGGACAGGCTCGCATCGCACTCGCAATGGGTCCTTCGGCCTACGAGAACGGCTTCCATGGCACCGGCGTTTACGGGACGTTCGGTGCCGCCGGTGCCAGCGCACGTCTCCTCAATCTCGACATTGACGGCATCGAGCGAACCTATACTCTGGCGGCCACCCAAGCTTCGGGCTTGAGGCGCGTATTCGGATCGATGGGCAAACACCTTAATGCCGCGAAGGCTGCATCGAACGGCCTTCTGGCCGCGCAACTAGCGTCCAAGGGATTCACCGCGCCGTCCGACGGAATCGAGGGACGGCAAGGCTTCGCCTGGACGCACAGCACCACCTTCGACCCGTCTCGCCCGCAGGGAGTAATGGGCGATCGATTGGCGATCGAGTCGGTCCTGTTCAAGCGGCACGCAAGCTGTCACGGCACCCATTCTTCGATCGACGGTATCGCCAAGCTCCGTGCGCAAAATGCCTTCACCGAGGGCGATATCGCCGACGTGCAGTTGTACGTCTCGGAGAAGGTGGCTGATATTTGTTGCATCAGTGACCCCGCCACGGGGCTCGAGGGCAAGTTCAGCCAGCGACATGCGGCCAGCGTTGCTCTCGCTGGTCTAGGCACCGGCCCGGAGGCGTTTTCAGACGAAAGCGTGCACGATCCGCGTCTGATCGCCCTGCGCCAGAAGGTTGCGGTTCTTCTGGAGAGTGACAGGGCGATGACCGCGCCGACGAAAGTCGCCATCACTCTCCTGAACGGAGATCGGCTCGAAGCCGAAGTCGATGTCTTCGAGCCCACGCCCGACGCCGAGCTACCTGCGGAGTGGAAGGCGCTGGAGAGCAAATTCGTCGCGCTTACCAGTCCGGTCATTGGCTCATCGGCTGCACGAGCCTTAGTGGAGCGTTTTACACACCTGGATCCAGAGAGCAAGATCAGTCAATTGCTGAGCCTGCAACCGGCGTAGAGTGCAAACGAAGAGTAACTGGCGGCTCGGGTGGAGAAAAATTCGGCTCCTAGAGAAGTCCGAAATCCCGTGTGTCATTTCGTCGATGGCGCTGCAGGTGCGTGGGCTGTCGACCCTCGAACAAGGAGTGCACCCTCGACTCGTCGTCGCTTTGGGGTGGGCGTCTGTTCCCCGTCGATCCGTCGCAGGAGCAACTCCACGCTGATTTCGGCCATAGGTGCGATTGGCAACTGAACCGTGGTGAGGTCGTAAGCGGCCCACTCCGACATCGTGATGTTGTTGTACCCGACAACCCAAAGGTCTTCAGGAATTCGGATTTTCATCTTGCGAGCAGCGTCGAGGGCACCGTAGGCGACAAGGTCATTGACGCAAAAGATGGCGTCGGGCTTCTTTTTGCCATTCCACAACTGCTCAAGCGCATGCTCGCCGGACCCGTATGATAGGTCGCCGTAGATGATGCGATTATCAGCCAATGGGGAACCTAGGCTCTCCAGGCGTTGCCGGAATCCTTGCTCGATCTCGCGTCCTGGGCTGAATGCGCGACCGCCCACCAGCGCTACATCACGACGACCGTTCTCCAGAAGGTACTCTGCTACCCGGCGTCCGCCTTGCACGTTTGCTCCGGCCACCGTGTCCGTTGGTATTCCGCGGATGGTGCGTCCCATAAGCACGATAGGCGCGCCAGCACTAATGTCGGCCTCAAGCTCGGGCATCTGATCGACCGCCGAAGTGTAGATAAGTCCATCGACTGACCGCTCCCGCAGAGCCTGCAGGGCATCCGGCGCGTTACCATCCGTGTCGGCCAGCCATACACTCAGCCGTAAACGGTGACGGGCGACGTGCTCGTGCACCTCTCTCATTACTTCCATCGCATAGAGGTTTACTGGGGTGCTGACGACGAGTCCAATAGACCGTGAGCGCTGGGTACGCATAGCGCGGGCACTTGCGTTAGGTACGAAACCTGTTTCACGGAGGACCTCGGTAACCCTCTTGCGGGTCTTCGCCGACACGTTTGGATGCCCGCTCAGCACACGCGACACTGTGCTTTGCGATACGCCGCTCAAGTTTGCAATATCGCGGCTTGTCAGAGCTGTTTTTGAATTGGTTCCCAGCACACTCATGATGCTAGCGGCAAATAGCTATCCAAACTAGCCAGACGGGATGAGTTGGAGGATTGTCCGCCAGTGAAGGGGCATACGTTGACTCTACGCCCCGGCCAACGGGGTTGGGTCTACCGGGGAGCGCGGTCTCGGCATTCAGAGTGGACCCATGCAAATTCACAACGCGACGCCGGGTGCGCAAGCATGGGCTTGACCGGGCAATACTCCTCGCCGCTGGACTCGTAACCATTCTCATAGTCGGGCTTGTCCCGGGCTGTCTGCGCTCCTGATCGCCGTCGTGATCGGAGCAAACGTCGGCAATCTACGCAATCGTTCCGCGGGCCGCCGCCGCGGGCATCTTGTGGGGTTTAAAGAAGTTCCTGGCCGCTGAGGCGGAAACAATGCCGCCGGCCGCGGCCACTTGAGCGACCTCGTGAACGCTTGCTCCGATCGAGATGCCGGCTTGCAGGTCAGATAACCCCAGTAGGGGATCGAGAGCAGGTAGCACGCCTTTCCTTGGCTACATGGGCAATCGGCCGACCGCTCAGGACGCGTTCGACGAGGATCCGTCTACCGGTCGGGGTCAGACGGGCACTACGGTGGAACATGAAGACCGCTTAGTCGTTGGCTGTGTGTCGTAACCACCAACCTAAGAGGTCTTCACCTATTCACGCTGTAACCAACGTCCTGATTCAGTACAACGAGTGCCCGCTGCCGTATCGCGTTGGCGCGGTCGAAGGGCGTCTGAGCTGTCGTCGCGGGCTCTGGCATTATCGAACTTCCTCGTCGCGAGCAGCCTGCGCGGCTCGGTAAGACGGCAGCTCTTCTGGAATCTCTGCCTCACGCGGAGCAGCACCCGGAACGCGAACCCGCTGGCGACCAGCCATGCTCAGCCCCAGCTCTTCGTGGGAGGTGAAGTACTGGTATCGCATCTGCCGACGCGCGAACAACCACCTGCCATCAACTCGGCAGTACTCGTCGTCGTAACGGAATGAGGCGAGCATCCGCTGCCCGTCGACCGCAACCTCACCATGACCCATCTGCACGCCGACCGCTGTGTTTGCACCCAACGCCAGGTCAACCACGTGCTGATGCACCGTGTGGACGGTCAGGGAGTACGTGTTCATGATCTGGCCGTAGAACTGACGAAGCTCGTCGCGACCTGAATGCACAGCCCCGGCACGCAAGAAAATGCCATCTTGTGCGAAAAGACATATCAGCCCATCCAGATCTTGGCTGTCGACAAGGATAGGGTAGATCGCCGCAAGCTGCTGGATGGCGTGCAGGTCAGCCAATCGCTGCAGGTGCAGTCGTTCCGACCCGGCCTCGATGTCGGGGCTCGCGTTAACATTGTTGACTTCCAGAGTCATAGTGCGCCTCCTTTGGCATTCTGCGCGTTCTCCGCATTGCGATCTTGTCGTGCTGTGACACCGAACGTCGAGCTGTCTATACAGTTGCCTGCGCTTCAACACCGGTGTATGTGACCTGACTTCCGGGGACGTGGCGCCACTTGTTGCCCTGGTATTCCTCCTTGATGAAGTGCGCGGCCAGGGACAGCGTTCGTGGAGCAATCAGGATCGGTCGTGCCAGGCGTGGATCGAGATCAGGGTCCGACAACAATGCCGCCGAAACACCCTCGGTATTGATAGCGATCCGTCGCCCTACAGCAGCTTCCAGCTCAGTCTCGATCGGCGCCTACCATTATGGAAATCACGGTTTAGACTGCCGTTGACTCGGTGATGATTTCGGGAACAGAGGGCCGGCGGTATGTTTTGCCGTGCTTTGCGAGTTCTGCTTCGAAGGCGGGGATCGTGTCAGTGCGGAAAAGCTCAAGGTCGGTAACGTAGTCGAACAGGT
>FOEZ01000016.1 GCA_900110595.1 Arthrobacter sp. OV608
TCATCTGGATCTGCCGCGGCTTCAAATTCTTGTGATAGCCCTTATCCTCCGCGTGAAGGGAGCTCTCGGAGGCATGCGCATGCCCACCGTCTATCTCGTGTACTGCAACCTCGTCATTGGGGTTGTTGGACATGGGTGATCCTTTCGATCTGGGGAGATCTAACTGGGGTGGGGGAAATTTGTGGATTCTTCGGCAGCGGCAGCGTCAGAAGACGGACCAGCCGGTGCGGTCGGAAAGATCGGCAAGGGCAGCAGTCCCGGCAAGGGAATTGCCCTTGGCATCCAGCCTGGGGCTCCAGACGCAGATGGCGCACTCACCCGGAACGATGACCAGGATGCCACCGCCCACACCGCTCTTACCGGGAAGGCCCACCCGGTACGCGAACTCTCCGGCGGCGTCGTACATGCCGCAGGTCAGCATGATGGAGCCGATGCGTTTGGCATCGCTGGCGGACAGGACACGTCCGAGCGTTCCCTGGCCCTCCCGGGCCAGGAAGAGCCCGGCCTTGGCGAGTTCGACGCAGGTCATCATGATGGAGCATTGGCGGACGTAGTTCTCCACCACTGATTCCGCCGGCTGCCTCAGGTTGCCGAAATCCTTCAGGAAGTGCGCAAGTGCCAGGTTCCGGCTGCTGCCGGACAGCTCACTGGACGCTGCCGCCTCATCGATGTACGGCCCGCTGCTGCCGGCCTCTGTGGTGAGGAACCGCAAAAGCCGCGTGGCGGCGTCGGCCGTTCCTTCCATGAGGTGGTCCGTGACCACCAGTGCGCCGGCGTTGATGAAGGGGTTGCGCGGGATTCCGTGTTCCACCTCCAGTTGGACAAGGGAGTTGAACGCGGTACCGGAGGGCTCACGCAGGACGCGGGTCCACAGGGTTCCGCTCGTGTCGCCCTGGAGTGCCATGGCCAGCGTAAACACTTTGGAGATGCTCTGGATGGAGAAGGGGACCCCAGCGTCACCGGAGCTGAAGAGCTGGCCGGACGTGGTGGCAACGGCTATTCCGAAGGTGTCGAAAGGAACGTCGGCCAGGAACGGAATGTTTGCCGGGACGGAACCGGTCTCCCGCCCCGGGCGGTGGCTTTGGACGAGGTCGTCCAGAAGGGGGCCTAGTGGCGGCGCCTCAAGTGCTGTAGTCATTTCCTGCCTGATTGTTGTGAGGATGTTCCGGCCCATTCCTGGATATGGAGCAAGGCCACCAGCGAATCCCGGGGGTTTCCAAAGTCCAGGCCGGTCACCCTGGAGGCCTTGCTGATCCGGTAGTAGACGGTGTTCTTGTGCAGTTTCATCCGTTGGGCGCATTCGGCAACGTCAAGCGAGGCTTCGAAGTACGTCCGCAGGGTTTCGGCCAGTTCAGGGTCGTCCCGAAGCAGCGCCGAGAGGGTGCGGTGGCGGAAGGTCGAGGACGCAAAATTCTGCACTGCCTCCTGGAAAAGGATCTCTGCCTCAAAGTCGTCCACTGTGGCCACGGATGTTTGGGTTCCCCCGCCGACGCACCTCAACAGCGCCTCGGCGATGCGGGTGATGGAGTGGATGGACAAAAGGTCAGGGACCACGGGACCCACCGCCGCAAACGGGGTGATGCCCAGGTGTTTGCGTGCATCGCGGACGATCGACTCGGCCAGTGCCCGGAGTCCCGGTTCGGCTGCTGCGGACTGCAGGCCTGGGACAATTACTGCGGTATCGCCTTTGAACTGACCCACAATTGCCGAGGCTTTGTAGGCGGCCGCGTGGATGGACGCCAGGTTGGCAAGCTCGCCGTGCTTCAGGGCGGCGTCGTCGGCCTGGGCTTCCGCATCGGATATCCCAATCAGGATCAGCGCCGCCGGGCGTTCTGCGGGGATCTTCTCGCTGTGCGCACTGGCTGCCGCCTCCGCCGGGCCGGAAAGTATCCGCGCAATCCGGTCTTCGCGCATGTGCACCGACTGTTGGTTGCGGTAGCGGATCAGCTCAGTTGAGGTCCGGGCGGCTGAACCTTTCAGCACATGGTCAACATCGGGGCCGAAGCCGTCGCCGGTCTCCTGCAGCCAGATGTAGCCCATGATCCGGTCCCCGGCGAAGAGCGTGATGGCCACCCGTTCCCGCAGCCCGTCCTGGGGCCTTGCCGGTACGCGCACCGGGAGCCGTGTTCCGTGCAGTTCACGGTAGGCGCCCAGGTCCTTCAACAACAGTTCGTATTTCCGGGGACCCCGGCGGGCCAGGATGGAGGCCTTGCGAAGCTCGTCGATGTCGTTCGAGACGGTGGAGTACGCCAAGACCTTGTTGGCGGCGTCCTCGATGACCACGTGGCTCGAGGTGAGCCTGGCCGTGGTCTGGGCGATCGCGAAGAGGTCTTCTTCCAGGAGCGTCAGGACTTCGCTCTGATAGCTGCGCGGCTGGATCCGGTCCTTCGCGATGGAGAGCAGACGGTCCCAGTCGGCAGCCGGGTTCACCAGGAGCAGGCCGGTGCCTGCGTCGCGCAGCAGCTCCTCAGCCTCGGCGAGCTCCTCGCGCGTTCCCTTGACGGCGACCACCGGCGGCGGGTTCTGCAGGAGCCGCCGCAACGCGGGCAAAGCCGACCGCCCGCGGACCCCAATCAAGAGGACAAACGCGCCAACGCCGTCGGGCATTTCATCCTCAGCGTCAGCGATCAGGAAACGTTCGATGGGAGAACCGTTCGCCGGGCGGAGGATAAGGCTCGCGAACCCCAGCGGGAGATCCGAAAGGATGTGGTCCACCGTAACCGCGGTCATGGGTTCCTTCTGCGTCGATCGGCCACCGGACGGCTCTGTCCGGTCAGCCCATGGTATCCAGCCATGATCCCGCAGAATTTGTGAGGCTACCCCAATTCGGTGGCCCTTTTTCGGACCGCTGTCCAAGCCGGGAAGCCTGCTCTTCCCTTATGCCGGCCGCGGCTTGGCTGGCGGCGCCGCTGGGAGCTTCAGCGCGTGGACCGGAGCTCAGCGCCAGAAGTCCGCCAGCTGCCCGGCAAGGGCCTCACCTTGCTGGTAACCGGCTTGTGCAGCGGGCGGACGGAGCGAGGGATTCATCGCATTCGCGCCGAACATGTGCTCATCTTTGCTGTCCGGGAAGATCGTCTCGACCCTGCTGCCATGCGCCCGTAACTCGGCGACCTGGGCTGCGAGGTGCACGTCCCAGTGCTTCGGGACCAGTGATTTTCCGCCGAAAGGTGAGAGCACCAGCACCCTTTGGTATCCGGCTGCCAGATCGGCATTTTCTGCGTTGGACCGGTAGCCGCCGTCGATGTAGGGGATATCTCCGATCCTGTAGGGAAGGCCACTGGAACAGCTGGCGGCGATGGCGTCCACAAGGTCGATTCCGCTGTGGCGGTCGAAGACCGCCGGTTCGCCGGTCTTGGCATCGACCGCGGTGATGAGCACCCTTCGTTGCGGCCACCCCTGACTGTCCAGCCGCGCGGCGACGATGCTGCGCCACTGTGCTTGCCAGGAACCGTCCGACGCCGCCTCCATGCCCAGTGCTGCCGCACCCATCTTCCGGCGCATGTCAGCCGCATTCTCAGAGGAGGCGATGATGTTGTTGATCCTCTCCAGGTGGTCGGTCACAGGCCTGGTGGCACCGCGTTCCGGGACGGATCCAGCCGGAACAGGCGGTTTTGGCGGCGCAGCGGCAAGGATGGCGGCAAAGAGCTCAGACGGCGACGCACCAGCTATCTGGGCTGCGGCCGTGGAGCCGGCTGAAGTTCCAATAGTCAGATCGGCTGTGGTGACGTCCAGCCCGCTATCGAACAGGCCGGCCATGACGCCGATCAGCCAGGCGTTGCCTGTCGATCCGCCGCCGCCAAGGACGAGGGCCCGGCTCGTTGAGTGTGCCCGTTTTGTGGGGTCAGGCTGCTGCCGATCCTGGTCGGCATTGGACGGGCCAGAAGCCGGCGTCGGGGCGGAGTGCAGAGGGGAAGAAGATGTTGTGTTCATGGGAGTCGCCTTTCGCGAATTGCCTGTGGTGGCGCTCCCGGCGGCGACTATCTGTGTCGCGCGATCGTGGACTCCAGGGGAGCGCCCAATGCGGATACTGCGTTCATGGGACTCACCTCCTGTTGATAGATCACGATCACGGGAAAACTACCACGCCAGCCCGTGCTCCACAACGGCACCTTAGCGCTGGCTGCCCTGCGCCGGCTCAAAGACGCCGGGATATAGGACAAAACGCGTGTACGGGAGGGACGTGCTTCCCAGTGACCGCGCGGAAAATCCGTGGCGGCTAAGGTTTTGAAATTCAGCGTGGCCTGCTGCTTCGGAGCTGGCTTTTGAACCCCAATGGGTGATCAGCTCTTCCCGCTTTTGGCCCATCGCTCCACTTCCTGATGAAGCCCGACGGCGGTGCTGCCGCGGCCGCTTGCGCTCCACTACTCAGATGGCCCACGTGCATTGGAACGAACAGCAAAAAGGCCCTGCTTCCCTTTGTTTCAAGGGAAGCAGGGCCTTTCATATTGGCGGTGACGGTGGGATTTGAACCCACGTTGGCTTTTACACCAAACAACATTTCGAGTGTTGCACCTTCGGCCGCTCGGACACGTCACCAACCTCAATAGGGTACCGGAGCGAGGCGCCCAACCCCAAAACGGGCTGACGGAAGAGGCCCTTTGCCCCGCTTTCCGTCTTGCTCGTCCGCCCTTCCTGCTGCCTGACCTTGCTAAGCACGGGCACGCAGCGCGGGGAGGCGATGTCTAGCAGGCGAGTTGGGGAGGAGCTTCAAAAAAAGCCTGAAGAATTTGTGGGGGACTGCCGCAACGGGCGCTGTTTTGTCAGACCCCCTCGCGAGGATGGCGGTATGGAAACGGACCCGGCGGTGGTGCAGGTGGAGGAGGTCGCTGGTGCCGTGGCTGCGCGTTGGAAGGCGCCCGGTTTTGTCAGACCCCCTCACGATGATGGGGCTATGGAAACGGACCCGGCGGTGGTGCAGGTGGAGGAGGTCGCTGGTGCGCTCGCTGCGCTCTCCGAGGCGCCCGGTTTTGTCATACCCCCGCAGGATGATGGCGGTATGGAAACAGTCCCGGCGGTGGTGCAGGTGGAGGAGGTCGCTGGTGCGCTCGCTGCGCTCTCCGAGGCGCCCGGTTTTGTCATACCCCCGCAGGATGATGGAGGTATGGAAACGAACCCGGCGGTGGTGGAGGCTGAGGAAGCGGTTGATGCTTCGGTCGCTGCGTTTGTGGCTGTGCTGACTGGCCAGGACAGTGCGGGGGCCGGTCGGGACGCGTCCGGTTCTGTTTCCTGTGGCGCCGACGGCCCCGATGATCCGTTGCAGCGGTTGGTGGATGGGGCGTTGGATGTTTTGGCGGCGGTGGGTCGGTCGGAAGCGAAAATCGCGGCGGTCAAGGCACTGGCCGTGACAGTGGTGGCTGAGGGGACGAAGGCGTTGAATGGTCCGGCGTCGTCTCCTTATGAGGCGTCGGCGCAGGACCGGAGCCTGGTGGCTGAGGTCGGGTGCGCGCTGGCGATCGGCGACCGGGCCGCCGGCGCCCTGCTGGCTGACTCCCACGCGTTGACCACGTCGTTGCCGCGGGCGTTGGCGGCGTTGCAGGCCGGGACGATGTCCTGGGCCCATGCCCGGACCATGGTGGAGCAGACCTCCTGCCTGGACCCTGCTGCTGCGGCGGCGTTGGAGGCCCATTTCCTGGACCCGGATGCCCCGGGCGCGGCCCGCGGGTGCCCGATCGGGGAAATGCCGGCGTACCGGTTCAAGGCCAGGGCCAGGACCTGGCGGGAACGCCACCACCCCGAAAGCCTGGAAAAACGCCACGCCAAGTCCCTGGCGGACCGGCGGGTGGAGTACTGGCCGGACAACGACGGGATGGCCTGGGTCGCCGCACTCCTTCCAGCAGACCACGCCTCAGCAATCTGCAACAGGCTCACCGCCATCGCCCGCGGCAAGCAAGGCCCCACCGAGCCCCGCACCCTGCCCGAGATTAAAGCCGACACCTTCACCGAATCGCTCCTGAACACCGGCACCACAGTTGGCAGTGTTGCTGACAGTACCGGCGGCGACAACAGCACCGGCAGTGAAACCAGCCCCAGTACCGGCGACGACCCCAAGACTGGCCCTGAAATCAGTGCCGGCGAGGACCATGGGGCTGGCGATGACAGCATTGCCAGCAGGGCCGGCAGTGGCAGCAACGGTGCTGACAGTACCGGCGGCCACACCAGTGCCGGGAACGACGAGACGGACAGTGCAGGCGCTGAACTCAAGCCCGGGAACAACCTGGCCGGTGCGCCCGGTGGCGATGAATTTGCCGGTGATGGAGGCGGTGCAGGAACAGCGCCGGGCCCGTTGTCGGGGATCCGGGCACAAGTGCTGGTCACCGTGCCGGTCTTCTCTCTCATGGGCTCAACTGATGAGCCAGCAATGCTGGACGGACACGGACCCATCCCGCCTTCGATGGCACGCAGGCTCGTCGCCGACGGTGCGGCCTCGTTCTACCGTGTCCTGGTGGACCCGCGGGATGGGGCGCCGCTGGAGATCGGCCGCACGAACTACCGGGTGAGCAAGGCGATGCGGCAATGGCTTCGGCTGCGGGACGGCAAATGCCCGTTCCCCGGCTGCAACAACCCATCTCTGGACAATGAGGCGGACCATATTCTCGCCTGGGATATAGGCGGCAGTACGGGGATTTCTAACCTGGGACAGCCCTGCCCGAAACACCACAAGCTGCGCCACACGAGCGGCTGGAAACCCACCCCGGCCAGTAAAACCGAACCACCCGGCTGGACCTCACCCACCGGCAGGCACTACAAAAGCGAACACCAGGACTGGGAACCACCCCACTGGCCAGATGTCGCCGTGCCGGAAAGCATCCGCGCCTTCGATGCCCTCCTCGACCGATGGGAACCGCCCGATGACCCGTCAGATCTGTGCCCACCATCCCGCGACCCGTTGGAGAAATGGCCACCGCCGGACTACTCAGCTGCCGCTGAATCTTGGCGAAACGAGATTCCCGAAGAGACCTTCGCGGACTGGTTCCTATCGGCAGACACCACCAAAGACCCGATCCCGGAAGATTTCTTCCCGGAGATGGCGCATGATGCAAACGCTGGCGTCACGTGAACCGTCGTGGAGGGCTTCGTAATGCTTGAGGCTGCGGAGATGGAGTGCCATCGAATGTGACCCGGGCGAGTGTGTCGGGGACAAAGGTCGTCCGAGTCGAGAGCGCCTTGGAACCCTGCGCGTGCGCTCGGTGTGCCTGGGGAAACAGGAACGTGCGGGTCGAGTATGCCGGGATCGAATGGGGCCGGACCCGAAAGCGCCGTCCGAATCGAGGATCCCGCGAGGGCGGGCCCACCGAGCGTACAGAGTGTCTGCGGTTAGGAAGCAGCAACGCGGCAATCATTGCTGCCTCAACTTTCCCCAACGCACCAAGGCAGCTAGATTCATCAGCAAGATGACTAATTCACGCGCGCCAAGACATGCAACGGCTTACTGGACAACGGCCCGGGAGCACGGTGAGCTCCGGCCCGAGGAGTTGCCGGCACCCGGAGCAGGTGAGGCCCTGGTTCGTACCTTGTACTCGGGAATCAGCAAAGGCACGGAGATGGTGGTCCACCACGGCTCGGTCCCGCCCCGGGTCGCAGAAGAGATGCGCGCCCCGCATCAGGAGGGGCACTTCCCCGGTCCTGTGAAGTTCGGCTACCTGTCCGTAGGCGTGGTGGAGGAAGGGCCGGCGGAGTGGATCGGCCAGCGCGTGTTCTGCCTGAACCCGCATCAGGACCTGTACGTAGTGGAGTTGGCTGCGCTCACCAAAATTCCGGATGACGTACCGTCCCCGCGCGCGGTCCTCACCGGAACAGTGGAAACAGCCGTTAATGCCCTGTGGGAGGCCGGTCCGCGCCTGGGTGACCGCGTCGCCGTCGTCGGTGCCGGCCTGGTAGGCGGCATGGTTGCTGCCCTGCTGCGGAGCTTTCCGTTGCAGCGCCTGCAACTCGTGGACCTGGACCCGGGGCGGAAGCAGCTTGCAGACACCGTGGGTGTGGAGTTCGTCCACCCGGACGATGCCCTTGCCGATTGCGACATCGTTTTTCACTGTTCCGCTTCCCAGGAAGGGCTGGAGCGCAGCCTGCAGCTGGTGGGTGATGAAGGCGACGTCATCGAGATGTCCTGGTACGCCAACCGCGAGGTCACCCTCCCGCTGGGAGAAGACTTCCACGCCCGCCGCCTGTCCATCAGGGCCAGCCAGGTAGGAGCAGTGGCGCGGGCGCGGCGGCATCGCAGGACCAACGCCGACCGCTTGGACCTGGCAGTATCACTCCTAGCCGATCCGGTGTTCGATGCGTTCCTGACCGGATCTTCACCGTTCTCCGAACTGCCCGGCGTGGTGCAGGAACTGGCAGACGGCACGCTGGACGCACTGTGCCACGTCATCGAGTACCCCCAGGACGAAAACTCCCTGGAAGCCAAGCCCGATAACCCCATCCGCGAAGCATCCGCCGAAGACCAGAGGTAGCCCATGTTCAGCCTGACCGTCCGCCGCCATTTTATGATCGCCCACAGCCTTCCCCGGGAGGCTTTTGGTCCTGCCCAGGCCCTCCATGGGGCAACGTTTGTCGCGGAGGTGGCTTTCCGGCGTCGTACTCTCAACGAAAACGCCATTGTCCTGGACATCGGCGCCGCAGGCACCATCATCGAGGAGGTGCTGGCCGGGCTGAACTACCGGAACCTGGACGAGCACCCTGACTTCGAAGGCAAGCTCAGCACCACCGAGGCCCTGGCGGGATACATCGCGCAGTCCGTGGCGGAAAAGCTGAAGGAAGACGACGACGGCGGCCAGCTCGCCGGAATCGACGTCACCTTACGGGAGAACCCCGACGCCTGGGCAACCTACTCGCTGGACCTTCGCGCCGCCTGAACCCATGCGCTCGCTTCGGCTGCTCGTGCCCGCCAACATCCGCCATAACTCGGGCGGCAACGTCTACAACGCCCGGCTGGTAGCGGGGATGCGGGCTTTGGGTGCCGAAGTGGAAGTGCTCCCAGTGGAAGGCTCCTGGCCGCAATCCAGCGCAAAGGAACGACGGCGGCTGGGCACCATGCTTGGCGCAGGGGAACCTGGCGAGGTGCCCGGGGCAGCCGTGGTAATTGTCGACGGACTGATCGCCATGGGTGCACCTGATTCGCTGGAGTCTGCCGCCAAAGCCGGACGGGAAACCTGGGTACTGGTGCATATGCCGGCGCCGGCAAACTTCGATCTTGAGGCCCGGTCGCTTCGCGCGGCTTCGGGAGTCATCTGCACCAGCAGTTGGGCCGCGGACATCCTCGAAAAGCGCCACCACGTGCGGGGACTCCGCGTCGCCCTGCCCGGGACTGACAGCGCGCCGTTGGCGGAAGGCTCGGTTCCGCCGCACATCATTACCGTGGCCGCGCTGTTGCCGAACAAGGACCAGGTGCTGGTGGTCGAAGCCCTGGCCCAAATTAGGGAGCTCGAATGGACCGCATCACTGGCGGGTTCGGACGAGGCAGACCCGGAATACGCCGGACATGTGCGTGCAGCCGTCGCCGCTCATGGGCTGGAGAGCCGGGTGCGGATAACCGGTGAACGGAAGGGCCCGGCACTCGAAGAAGAATGGAACCGTGCAGACCTCAGCGTCCTGGTTTCAAATGCTGAGGCATTCGGCATGGTGGTCACGGAATCGCTGGCACACGGAATCCCCGCGGTGGTACGGGCAGGAACCGGCGCTGTGGAGGCTCTGAGCTTTGCCGCGCCTGGCGCCGGGAAAAACGGGCGGCTGCCGGGAACGGCCGTGAGCTTCCAGGCCAATGATGCTCCCGGAAATCCGGCCCTCCTGGCGGGAGTGCTGCGGGACTGGCTGCAGGACGGCGGCACCAGGGAAGCGTGGCGGGCTTCAGCCCTGGAGACAAGGGACAGGCTGCCCGGATGGGAGCGGCCGGCCCGGCTTGTGCTGGAGGCAGTCACCACCATGGAAGGCTCAGAAACAAGGGACACAGAGCCCTAGGTGCCGCCGATGCAGCGGGAACATCCGATCGCTCACAGCTGTTAATTCAGGTGGAGAAACCATCGTGAACACGGCAAATTACACAGCATTGATCATTCCGGCGAACAGTACGGACCCCCTGCGGCTGGAGCGCCTGGAAGACCTTCCGCGCGACCTGGAACAGCTGGTTGGCGGGCCCGCGGAGGGCATCATCCGGGGAGACTGGCACGTCTACGTGAACGCGGAGGGTCACGCGTCGGGCCTGCTTCCCAACCTCCGCGCAACCCAGCTGCTGAGCGAGTGCGGTGTGGACGGCCACCTTGTACGCGGAACAGCCGTATTTCTGGGTCGGGGCAGGCACTGGGAGGAAGCGGACGTTCCGGAGCACCTGGTCCGGTTGGCGGAGCAACACTTCGGCTTCGCCCGGGCAGCCTGAAAAATCGGGGCTTGAAACAAAGCACCCTAAATCCGCGTTCGGTGCTCCAGGAAAAAGTCCCGCAGCAGCCCGCCGCATTCGGCCTCGCGCACCCCCGCGTACACCTCAACCCAGTGATTGAGCCGGCGTTCGCGGAGGACGTCAAACACCGAACCAGCGGCGCCGGCCTTCTCGTCCCACGCCCCAAAAACCACGCGGGGGATCCGGGCCAGGACAATCGCGCCGGCGCACATGGCGCACGGTTCCAGCGTCACCACCAGGGTGCAGTCCGCCAGCCGCCAGCCGTCTCCGCTCCCGCCGTCGGCCATGGACAGCTCCCGCAACCGTGCAGCGGCCTCCCGGATGGCCACCACCTCTGCGTGGGCGGTGGGGTCTCCCAGCTCCTCCCGCTGGTTCCGTCCCGAACCCAGCACAGCGCCGTCGGGCCCTATCACCACGGCGCCGATCGGCACATCCTCAGTCACCAGGGCACCGCGGGCCTCCGCCAGGGCAAAACCCATCCACACATCGTGATTCTTCTCTGCGGAGACCATGGCTCAATGATAGTTTCAAAGGATATCCGGAGCCCGTGACGTACATCCGCCGGGAGGCATAATGAGCACCGTCCGAGACCGTGTGGACATGTGGATCAAGCCGTATGCGGCACTGTGGCTGACCCTGATCATCGGCGGGGCCCTGGTGCTCACATTGGCCCTGCTCGGAGCCGAGGTCTATGCGAATGTGGTGGATGACGAAGGCTTGGCCAGCCTGGATATTCCTGCCCTGGAATACTCGCAAACCCTGCGGAACCCGGAACTCGATGCCTTCGCCACCGGCTTCACCAACGTGGGCGGCGGAATCGGAATGCCGATCCTCGCCAGTATTCTCACGGCTTGGCTGACCTTCCTGAGCCGGACCTGGCGACCCATCGTCCTGGTGGGCGGGGCAGCGCTCGTCTCCACCACGGCCACCACGTTCGGCAAGCGCCTGGTAGGCAGGACCCGCCCGGACCATTCGGAAGCAGTTCCGCCTTACGAGTCAACGCCGTCCTTCCCCAGCGGCCACACGTTGAATACCACTGTGGTGATCGGGGTGCTGGTCTACATCATGTGCCTGCAGTTCCAGATCCTCTGGGCCAGGATTACAGCCATCACCGCCGGAGTGATCTTCATCATCGCCATGGGCCTGAGCCGCGTCTTTTTGGGGCATCACTGGCTCACGGACGTGATGGCCGGGTGGTCCCTGGGGCTCGCCTGGGTGTGCATGGTGATCCTTGCCCACCGGCTGTTCCATCTGATCCGGAAGCGCGAGCATGCCGGGCCTGCCCCCACGTTCGAGCATCCGGTCATCCGCGAGGACCATTCCGGCGAGGAGCAGCAGGGCGCCGGCACTGCGGCAACGCACGACGGCGGCACTCCAGGAAGGAGCGACGGCGGCCCCCCATAGACAGGCGCACGGGGCTGAGGCCAGGGGATGTGCGCAACTACCGGGTGGTAGTTTTGACCCATGCGCACTCTCGTTGTGGACCACCCCCTGGTCGCCCATAAGCTCACCGTCCTGCGGGACAAAAACACTCCGTCCCCGGTCTTCCGGCAGCTGACGGAGGAGTTGGTGACGCTGCTCGCCTACGAGGCCACCCGTGAGGTCCGCACCGAACCGGTCACCATCGAAACGCCGGTCAGCACCACCGTGGGAACCGCGTTCACCAAGCCCACCCCGCTGGTGGTGCCTATCCTGCGCGCCGGCTTGGGCATGCTCGAGGGAATGACCAAGCTTGTCCCCACTGCCGAGGTGGGCTTCCTGGGCATGGCCCGCGACGAGGAAACCCTGGACATCATTACCTACGCCGAACGCCTCCCGGAAGACCTCACGGACCGGCAGATCTTTGTCCTGGACCCCATGCTCGCCACCGGCGGGACCCTCCGCGAAGCCATCAAGTTCCTCTTCAAGCGAGGCGCCTCCGACGTGACCTGCATATGCCTGCTGGCCGCCCCGGAAGGCCTGGCCAAGCTGGAAGAGGAACTCTCAGGCGCGAACGTCACCATCGTCCTGGCCTCCATCGACGAAAAGCTCAACGAGAAGTCCTACATCGTTCCCGGGCTCGGGGATGCAGGCGACCGCCTGTACGGCATCGCAGGCTAGCCCACAACCCTTTTCCATTCCCCCTCGCGCCGCTAGCCTGTGCGGATGGACTGGAAACTGGAACTTGTGTTTGTCCCTGTATCGGACGTGGACCGCGCCAAGGATTTCTACGTCAACAAGGTGGGGTTCAACCCGGACTTTGATGAGCGTCCCTCGGACTCCATCCGCTTTGTCCAGCTGACCCCCCGCGGCTCGGCCTGCTCGATCTGCATTGGGGAAGGGCTTACGGACGCGCCTCCCGGCTCCGGGTCGAACCTCCAACTGGTGGTCAACGATATCCACGCGGCCCACAAGCACCTGAAGGACAACGGAGTGGACGTCAGCGACGTGGACGTGCAGGAATGGGGCCACTTCGTGTACTTTGCCGATCCCGATGGCAACAAGTGGGCGGTCCAGTACATCCCGGGCCGCGAAAGCTGAGATCTACCGGCAGAATGGGGACCATGACTGCCTCCACCCCTGCCGGAACCTCCATCCCTACTGGAACCCGGAACCTGACGTGCCGCGCCGTGCTCTTTGACATGGACGGCACCTTGGTGGATTCCACTGCGGTGGTGGAGCAGGTCTGGGGTGAATTCGCCGCGCGCTACGGGCTGGACTTGGAGGAGATTCTCCGCACCTCGCACGGTGTCCAGGCACGCGATACTGTCACCCGGTTTGCTCCTGCGGGTGCTGACGTGCCGGCACTGACGGCCGAACTCGGGGCGATGGAACGGGTCCGGACCGAAGGGATTGTGGCCCTGCCCGGTGCTGCCCGGTTGCTGTCAGCCCTGCCGGCGGACGCCGTCGCCCTGGTCACGTCCGCCGACGTCGTCCTGGCTGGCATCCGAATGGAAGCAGCCGGCCTGCCCATGCCGGCCGTAGCAGTCACAGCTGAACGGGTGACCCGCGGCAAGCCCGATCCGGAGGGATACCTGAAGGCCGCAGCCAACCTTGGCGTGGACCCAGCGGACGCCGTGGTGTTCGAGGACGCTCCAGCGGGAATCGCCGCAGGGGTGGCCGCCGGGATCCGAACGGTGGCCGTGGGACCCAACACCGGCCCGCTGCCCGCAGGCGTCCTGCACATTCCGGATTACAGTGCTGTCACCGTCCGGACGAGTCAGGACGAGGCGGGCCGGACAGTCATTTCTTTCCGGCTTTAAGATCGGCTACCACCTTGGCGATACGCCGCGACCGCGTTTCTGGCGTCTTGGCGTCGGCCAGCGGCTCCACGTACCGTCGCTGGGCGCTGTAGCTCAGCGTGGCGTAAAACTGCAGGGCAGCCGGTTCCGCCGCCAGCGCAGCGGCAAGGTCCTCGGGGACTTCAACCACGCGGGGTTGGGTGTCGAGCTCGATGACCACGTCAACTGTGTCCCCAGCCGAAACGCCAACGAATTCGCGGTTGGCTGCGCTGAGCGACATGAGGTTCTGGCCACCCATCACCGCGATGCTGCTGCGGTAGCTCCTGCCGTTGATGGTCACCACTACAGGCGGCCGTTTGCCCGCGTCCAAGGCCGCGAGGACCTCATCGGGAACTTCGATGCCGGTCTTGTTTCCGCTGCCTTGGATGGTGGTGGTGAACTTCATGGGTCACAGTATGCCGGGCCTTTTGCCACTCCCACGGATACGGCGCGCGCCATGGGGCATTGATCACCGAGTGCTCGGTACCAGTTGTGGACTCAGTACCAGTTGTGGGAGAGGTGGAAATTCAGCGCACCACACGGGGACTGGTAGCGCTCCTGGATGTAGTTCAGGCCCCAGTTGATCTGCGTACGGTAGTTCGTCAGGTAGTCCGGACCGGCGCTGGCCATCTTTTCAGCAGGCAGGGACTGGACGATGCCGTACGCGCCGCTGCTGGCGTTTGTAGCCGTGGTGGTCCAGTCGGATTCCTTGTCCCACAGGGTTACCAGGCACTGCATCTGGTCCGGCGCCCAGCCGTAGCTGGCAAGCTGCCCGGCGGCGTAAGCCTGGGCGCCGGCGGGGTCGTTGACCGCGACGGCGGGGGCAGGCTCAGGTGCGGGGGCCGGCTCAGGAGCGGCAGCAGGAGCCGCGGCCGGCTCGGGAGCCGGTGCCGGTGCCGCTTCGGCTGCGGGCGCTGGTGCCGGTTCGGCAGCGGGTGCCGGTGCGGGCTCTGCCGCCTGCGGGGCCACCGCAATCTCCTCAGCAGCGGGGGCCGGTGCCGGGTTGGCCCGGATTTCGCTCTTTTCGATGCTGAGGTTGGACTGGGCCTCGGCGGCCTGGGTTTCGGTGGCGGCAACCCTGATGCTTGACTCGGTAGCCTGTCCGGCCGCCCCGACTCCTACCAGGAGTGCAGCGGATGCGGCGAAGACAGCGGCGCGCTTGCCGATGAAGGGAAACTTGCCGGCTTTGCGTCCGGCGTGGGGTGCAGACCCGGATTTCGGGCGCGGTTTAACCAGGAATTTGGACATGATGAATCGCCTCTCACACCTGCGGAGTTAGCTGTCGGGTTCGGATGAGGGCATCCGGCCGCACGGAAAATACACGTGCGTGCTTAACCCCAAGGGCACTCATTGCCCGGGACGGTGGGTCCCCCGCCTCTGCCGTTGCTCAAGCGGAATCCGGGAAGCGGCAGAGCTTGGCGTCATCCGGATATGGGTTCCCGATCAGGAACCTCACCCAATCGACGGTACAGGAGTCCGACGCTTAAGTCACATTTTGGTAACAGAGATCACGACGGCGGCGCGTCGCTTTGCTACGAAAGCGAATGAAGGGGGAGGTGCAGGGCGAACTGGGTCCGCCCTGGCTGTGACGTCACCGTTACCCTGCCGCCGTGGGCCTCGACGATGGATTCCACGATGGACAGGCCCAGCCCGCTGGTGCCTTCGGCAACGGCGGCACCGGACTGGCCGGACGCGCCCTTCCGGGCCGCGTCTGCGCGGGCGAAGCGCGAGAAGACGTGGTCCACGAACTCTGCCGGGATCCCGCCGCCGTCGTCCGATACCGTTACTACCGCCGCACCCTGCGAGGACGTGCGCACCCCGGTGACCACAGTGGTTCCGGCGGGAGTGTGTTTGCGTGCGTTGGAGAGCAGGTTCATCAGGACCTGGCGCAGCTGAGAGGCGTCGCCGTTGACCACCACGGGCTCCTCGGGAAGCTCCAGCCGCCAGTTGTGGCCGGGGGCCATCACCTTTTCGTCGCTGACGCCCTCGATCACCAGCTGCGTGAGGTCCACCTCGCTGAGCTTGAGCGGCTGGCCCTCATCGAGCCGGGCCAGCAGCAGCAGGTCTTCCACCAGGGCGGTCATGCGCTCAGACTGGCTCTGCACGCGCGCCAGCGACTTTTCGCCGTCGGGGGTGAAGTTCTCGGTCATCCGCATCAACTCTGTGTAACCGCGGATGGCCGTGAGGGGAGTGCGCAGCTCGTGCGAGGCATCAGCCACAAACTGCCGCACCTTGGTTTCGCTCTTCTGCCGCGCCTGCAGCGCGTTGGCCACGTTGTCCAGCATGAGGTTGAGCGCGTGGCCCACTCTGCCCACTTCTGTTCCCGGATTGGAGTTCGACGGCGGCACGCGCACCGCGAGTGCCACCTCGCCGGCGTCCAGCGGCAGCTGCGAAACGCGCGTGGCCACCTCTGACAGCTGCTCGAGGGGCTTCATAGTGCGCCGGATCAGCACTGTTCCTGTCAGGCCGATGAGCAGCAGGCCGCCCAGGGATACGAACACAAAGGTCCAGACGAGGGAAGCGAGCGTACTTTCCTTGCCAGCGAGGGGGAGCCCGGTCACCAACACGTCGCCGAAGTCCGTCTTCGCGGCTGTCATCCGGTAGTCGCCGTTGGAGAGGGAACGGTCCACCGGCTGTGCATCTGTGGCCAAAGCCAGCAGGGCCTGCTTGTCCTCGGCGGACAGTGGCGAGCGGGTGGTGTCCGAGGCCAGGAACCCGGCGCTGTTGACTTGTCCGTTGAGGATGCGGGCGTTCAGGGTGCCCACACTCTGGCCGCGCGCGTCCAGTGGATCCCGGCCTTTGAAGCCGCCCATGGGAGGCCGGCCCGGATCGTTCGACCGCTCCGCCGCCTGGCTGAGCTGGTCATCAAGCTGGCGGGTGAGGAACGCGTCCATGGAGGCGTAGCTGACCACACCCACCGCGCCGCAAATGGAGATCAGCAGTGTCATGGCAAGGAGGATGAGGCGGGTGCGCAGGTGCCAGGTGTTCGGCTTCAGCCAGCTCCGCCGCTGGGACGCAGCCTGTTGTAAGGCCATGGCGCCTACTCCGCTGGCTTGATGACGTATCCGGCCCCGCGCACCGTGTGGATCATGGGCGGATGCACCGCATCCACCTTCTTGCGCAGGTAGGAGATGTACAGCTCCACGATGTTGGCCTGGCCACCGAAGTCGTAATCCCAGACCCGGTCCAGGATCTGCGCCTTGCTGATGACCCGCTTGGGGTTTTCCATCAGGTAACGGAGCAATTCGAATTGGGTGGCCGTGAGCTGGAGTTCCTCGCCCGCCCGGCTCACCTCGCGGGTGTCGACGTTCAGGACGAGGTCGCCCACCACCAGCTCAGCCGTATCCATGGCGGCCACCCCGGAACGCTGGACCAGGCGGTGCAGCCGCAGGAGGACTTCCTCCATGCTGAACGGCTTGGTGACGTAATCGTCTCCGCCGGCTGCCAGGCCCACGATCCGGTCCTGCACTGCGTCCTTGGCCGTCAGGAACAGTGCCGGGACCTCGGGAGCGAAGGTGCGGATCCTTCCCAGCAGCTCAACGCCGTCGAATCCGGGCAGCATAACGTCCAGGACCAGGACGTCCGGGCGGAAGTCCTTGGCAAGCTTCACTGCTTCCGGCCCGTCCGCTGCCACAGCAACAGACCAGCCGGCCATGCGCAGGCCCATGCTCATGAGTTCTGAGAGGCTCGGCTCGTCATCGACCACCAGCGCGCGGATGGGGGATCCGTCGGGGTGGGAGAGCTGGGGAAGGTTGTTTGTCATGGAGTGCGGTGTGGCCATGGGACAACTCTCCGATCACTCGTTGAGCCGGGGCTTTGGGATTCCTGTGTCCCGGCTGTGAATCCCAGCCTAGCCACCTGGATGTGGAAGTGATGCTGCGGCAGGACAGTGAGTGGGGCGGGCAGAGACTTTGAAACTCTTCTTTGGAGGTATTCCCGGGTCGTCCCTGGAAAGATCGGACAAATTTTCTTCGCGGGGACGGCGCGCCGCTGGACAAGAACCATCGCCGGCCTGCCGATTTTGGTATTCCACATGCACTTGAACAAAAGGGGGCAAAGCGGACGCCGACCCGAATTAAGTTCCTTAAAACGGCAGCTAGGGGACTCGGAGCTGGATAATGAATGACGTTCTGCCAGCACGCCAGAATCGTGATCTACACCACAAAGGCGGATTTTGTCTCATAATGCGGACTGATCGGTCCATTGTTACTTGCAAGTTAGCATTGTTACGCTGCACACTCTCATTGTGAACAAGAACTCAACAGCACCTGCAGCCGCAGACTATTGGCCCAGCACATCCGCTGCTGCCGACATGCGCTGTTGTCGAATGTACGCCTGACCTTCCCACCCCTCGAAGTTCTCCAGGCATTCGCCCCCCAGCCCAGCGTCGGGCGTCCCTCCCCAGTTTTCAGTGCGGGGAACCCAGCATTCGAGCCGTGATGACGGCCATTCACATTGAGGTAAGCATCCATGTCAGTTGCATCCGGATACGTCCACATTTCTGTCCGTAACGCCGCCAAGGCCGGCCAGCCCTCCGGCCTCCGCCCCGGCTTCGCGCCGCGCCCATCGCTCGCACCCTCAGCTCCCGGAAGCAGCTTCCCCGCCTCTGGCTACGCACCCCAGGGCTACAACCCCAACTCTTACGGCCAGCTCCGCGCAGTAACCCCGGCCGAGTCCGCGCCGGTGACCGCTCCCACGCCCGTCGTGGCCGGACCCAACACGGTCCGTCCGGTCGCCAACGACAATGTTGCCCGCGGCTTCGTCCTCTACATGGGCATCGACGAGGAAACCGCTGCCGCCGCAGGTACCTCCATCGCCAAGCTCGCCCAGGAGATCCGCGCCTACGCCCAGTCCCTGGTATCCGGTGCCGAGAGCTACGCCGCGGTTGCAGTGGCCCCCGCCGGAACGCCCGGCTCAGCGCTCGACGTCGTCCGTTCCACCTTCGGTGACCCCACCGTCAACACCCGGCAGCGCACCGAAACCCCCCGGCCGCAGCAGCCGCAGGAACCGCGCCCCTCCGGCGTCCTGATCGACCTTGCCCGCCGCGAAGTGCACCTCGACGGCGAATCCCTGAACCTGACCTTCAAAGAGTTCGAGCTCCTGAACTACCTCGTGGAGAACGGCACCCGTACCGTGGGCCGCGACGAGCTGCTTGAAGGCCTGTGGCGCAACGCCGAAGAAGTGCCCAACGAGCGCACCATCGACGTCCACATCCGCCGCCTCCGCTCCAAGCTTGGCCGGCTCGCCAACACCGTGCGCACCGTCCGCGGCCAGGGCTACCGGTTCTACGAGCACCCCGAGGTTGTTGTCTGGGCCGCTCCGGAATACTCGATCTAGCCTCTAGCGGCACGGAGGCGCTCTCCCTCTGTGGAGGGCGCTTTCGCTTTCGCGGCACGATCCTTCGGCGCCTGCGCTCGTTCCGCCCCACCGCCTCCCTCGCCTCGCAAGCTCGGCCAGGGAACCCGGGCGGCGTGGGCCCAGCGACAACGGCGCTTTCGGGATGTGCCGCCTTTGGCATTTACCCAGGCTCTCCGAGCATTTGGCCTCCGCGGCTGGTTTAAGGCTGGTCGCGTGTCACCACGAGCATGCTTTTGTGGGCTTGATCTTGGCTGAGGCCTGATGCGGCGCGGATCTTGCTCGCCTTGGCTGCCAAATGCGTGCTTGGCGTGACGCTTGTTTGGATGGGCCGGGGCTGGTTTTGCGGGCTATAGGCTTGGGCCATGAGTGAGCACCATCTTCGACGCCTTGTGATTATGCGCCATGCAAAGGCGGACTGGCCGGGCGGGGTTGCTGACCACGAGCGCCCCCTGGAAGAACGGGGCCATCGTGAGGCACCTCTGGCCGGGCGCTGGCTGCTCAAGCACAACATCGTTCCCGACTTCATCCTGTGCTCCAGCGCCCTCCGCACCCGGCAAACCTGCACCTGGGTATGCTCCGAGCTGGGGGACAAGGCGCCCACGCCCAAACTCGAGGACGGACTGTATGCGGCTTCTGCGCTCCGAATGCTCACCGTGGTCAATCATGTACCGGACACTGTCACCACACTGATGCTGATCGCACACCTGCCTGGCGTGCAGGACCTTGCCATGCACCTGGCCTCACGCGACTCCGATCACGACGCCTACATGGACGCCGCCACAAGGTTCCCCACCAGCGCGCTCACCGTCCTCGAAACCGAGAAATCGTGGGCGGAGCTGGACGGCCAGGACGCGCGGATCACAAAATTCAAGGTGCCGCGGGCGCACTGAGGACGGTTACTTCTTCGGGGCAGGACGCCGCACCGGCTGCGGCACAGATCCCTGCCGCGCCGCACTCTGACCACCAGCACCCTGACCACCAGCACCCTGACCGCCCGCGCCCAGCCGAGTGGAACTCTGCCGCGTGGAACTCTGCTTTGCGGCGCTTTGTCGCTGGGGCACCTGCCGGGCGGACGACGTCGGCTGCCGCACAGGGGTGCGTCCCGCAGAGGAGGTGCGTGGCGGCGCTGTTCCTGCCGCGCCCTGGCGCCGGGCAGGCGCCTGTGCGCGCGCACCGATTGCGGGCCGGGAGGAGGCCCGTGCGGAAGCAGCCCGCCCGGGCGGACGATGGCGTCCCGGCCACGCCGCGCCGAGGAACAGTGCGGCAAGGGCCGTCAACAGCGAGAGGGCGGCCAGGAAGAAGTAGTTGTCGGGGTCGTCCGTGGGAAGCGGGGTACCAAAAATCGAAGATTCATCGGTGAACGCCAGCCCCCACGTGCTCAGGAAAGCTAGCGACCCCGCAAGAGCCAGGCTCGTGGACAGGCCGGCGATCGCCAGCATCACATACCGCCGCCGCCGGAGGACCTCCATGATGCAGGCAAGGTAGGCCAGGGCCAGCATTCCAAGGAATGCCAGGAAAACAGGCTCGGCCAGCGTCATGCCTGTCAGGACCAGGAGCCCCGCAGCCACGAGGCCACAGATGACCGCAAACTTTCCGCTGTTCCCCATATGACGCATATGCACCATCATCCCCGAGGCGGGGTCTCCCTCAGCACGTAGCCGCGCATGATGGCCATGATTGCCGCAACGCTTTGGTCACGGGTCCGTTCCGGGTTGTACGTCTGCCGGTCCAGCCCCACCACAAAGCAGGCGCCAAAGATGGCTGTCTCCAGGCTGCCGCGCGAGACTGATGGATCCACCGGGTAGACCCTGGCCACCCTTTCCACTGCCTCGCCGATGACCTGCAGGAGTTCAGCGCGCAGGAGGGTGAAGGTTCCCTGCCATTCGCTGGGCGTCCGCCAGTTTTCGCTGACCCACAGGCGGGCGAAGGAAGGGTATTCCGCCATGAAATCCATGGCCTGGCCAATCATGGCTTCCATGGCCAGCAGGGGATCGCCAGCCGCTGTATCCGCCTCTTCCGGCGCGCCCAGCAGGCGGCCTTTGAGGATATCGACGCCGTGCCGCAGGAGCTGGGCGATGAGGTCCGATTTGCTGCCGAAGTTGTAGTAGACCGTTCCCTTGGAAACGCCTGCCGCTGCGGCAATTTCATCAACGGTCACACCCGCCGCCCCGCGCTCACCGATCAGTTCCATCGAGGCGTCGAAGAGCTTCTGCCGGGTGGCTGTGGTCCGGGCGGGACGCAGTTTTTTCGCAGCTCCCGGTTCGGCTTCCTCCCGGGCCGCCGACTCCGGCTGCATGGAAGTCATACCGCGATCTCCGGTTGGAGCGTCTTCAGTGTCCAGAGCTTGCCCTTTCGGACTGCAAGCGTGGACATGGCCAGGCCCAATGCCGTGTAACCCAGCAGCCCCAGGACGGTGGGGAGGATCATCGACAGGTCGGCACCATAGATCAGGTGCCGCATCCCCGTCACCACATAGCCCATGGGCAGGATCTCATGCACCACGTGCAGTGGCTGCGGAGTTGTCTGCCAAGGGAACGTGCCGCCCGAGGAAACCAGCTGCAGCACCAGCAGGATCAGGACCACCAGTTTTCCGGGGGAACCAAGCAGCGCCACGATTCCCTGGATGATCGCGCTGAAGGCCATGGCCGCCGCCAGCATAAAGAGCCACATCAGGACCGGGTGTGCGGCATGCAGGCCCAGTGCGAGGTTAACCACCAGGGTGAGGAGGGTGGCCTGCACAACGGAGACCGCGAAGAAGGGCAGCCAGCCGCCCAGGGCGATCTTCCACGACCCGGCGTTGGAGGCCAGCGCCCGCTGGGTGAGGGGCCGCATGGCCTGGACCAGCATAAAGACGCCGATCCACAGGGCAAGGGTGAGGAAGAAGGGGGCCAGCCCGGCGCCGTAGGATCCTGCCTTCGCCTGCGACACGTTGCTGACGGCCACCGGATCCGCGATCACCCGGGACAGGTTGCTCTTCTGTTCATCGTCAGGGTTGGGAACCTGCCCCGCACCCTTGCCGATTTCGTCCGCCAGGGTCCTCGAGCCGTCAGCGGCTGTGCCCGCCCCCTGTTCGAGCTGTGCCGCGCCGTCGTCCACCTTGTGGGCCCCCTGGTCCAAGGCGGCGGCGCCGTCCACGGCCGCCTGCTCGCCGGTGGCCAGCGCTGCCGCCCCGGTGTGGAGCTGGTCGGCGCCCCCTGAGGCCTGCCCTATGGCTTCCTTCAATGCCGGGGTGGCTGCGGCAAGCTGGGCCGCGCCCACGCTGACGGCCTCGGAACCGTCCGCCAGTTGCTGGATCTGGGCAGCGTCCGTTTGGACCTTTGCCTTTGCGGCCGTTACAGGGTTCGAGGCAGCCACGGCGTCGAAATCGGCCAGGATGCTGTCCGCCTGGGCCTGGGTGAGTACGCCGGAGGCAATGAGTCTGTTGTTTGACTCCACCACGCGGGTGCGGAGGCCTTGGTCAGCTGCCTCCAGCTGCGTTGCGACGTCCTGGACCTTGGTATTCAGCTGCGCGTTTCCGGCGGCCACCTGCGCGGCACCGGCTGCCAGCGTCTGCGTGTCGCTGGGCAACGTTGCCGTCTTGTCCTTGAGGACGGACAACCCGCTGCTCAGCTGGCCTGCGCCGTCGGTCAGCTGGTTGGCTCCGTCGCGCAGCTTGAGCTGGCCCGCGTAGAGCTCGTCGGCCCCGCTGGCCAGGCTTGTGGTTCCCTCGTGCAGGGTGGCGGTTCCGTCCCGGAGGGCAGCTACGCCGTTGGCAACCTGGCCTGCGCCGTCTGCCGCTTTGACCATCTGGGTGTGGATGGTGCCAAAGCCGGTGAGCAGCTGGTTGGCGGTCTCTTCGCCAACGTCTGCGGCAACAGTGCTGTGCACGGAGGTGGTCAGCTTGTCCACGATGGTGCTCAGCAGGTAGTTGTTGGCATCGTTGGTGGTGACGTTCAGCATGGCCTGGCTGGCGGAATCAAAGCTGCCGGGGGACACGAGGTGGGCGGAAAAGTCCTCCGGAATTTTCAGCGCGAAGGCGTACTTGCCGCTGCTGACTCCCGCATCGGCCTCCTGCCCGCTGGACACCGGGATCCAATGGAAAACATTGCCCTCCACGAGGCTGTCGGCCACCTTCGTGCCGGCCTGGAGTCCGGTGCCGTCGCTGGCGGTGGCGCCGGCGTCCTCCACCACCAGGGCCGCGTCGATCTGGTCCAGGTTGCCGTAAGGATCCCAGTTGGCGTAGAGGTATACGGCGCCGTACAGCAGGGGAACCATGGTGAGGGCGAGGATGGTCAGCTTGGGCAGCAGCCCCCCGGTCATCCGCTTCAGTTCTGAGCGGGCCAGCCGCAGTACAGTCACTTGGCATCCTCGATCTCGAATTCAATGTCCCGGGCAACCACGTGGCCCTGCGGCACTGCAGGGCTTGTGTTGTTCTGTTCTGCGGGCGCCACGGTTTCCTCCCGCAGCGCTTCTGCGTGGGTTTCCGCGTTGCCGATGCTGGCGAAAGAGCCGGACCACGACGGCGGCAGGGCGGCTACGGTGGCCACAACGGCCAGCGGCCTCCCGGCGTCGGACGCCAGCTGCTCAAGGCGAGGGAGCCAATTGGCGGTGTCTGCGGTGTGCCGGTCGGGGGAGTCGACCACGAGCAGGTCAGTGTGCGGGTTGGCCAGCGCCAGGGCCGTCAGGAGTTCCAGCCTGCGCAAGGGGTCCAGCTGCTCGATCCACAGGTCCGCGATGTCCTCGAAGCTGTTCACTTTGAGCCACGGGTTGCTGAGCAGGGCGCCCCGGTAACGCCGGGGAATCAGTGCCAGGTCCTCGGTCACCAGGTCACGCACGCTGAGGTGGCGCTCGGGCTCATTGACGCCGGGGGCATCGACAAGAGCGCTGGCCATCCGCACACGCCTGGTTCCGCCGTTTCCGTCCCAGCTGATGCTGCCGCCGGTGGGTTTCATCCGTCCGCTGAGTACCAGTGCCAGGGCGGTGCGCTGGTCCTGCCGTTCCCCGGAAACGAGGATCAGTTCGCCCCTTTGGACATGGAGCGATGTATCCGGAAGCAGGGGGTCGCGGCGGCCGCGGACATGGAGCTGTTGAGCTGAGAGCAAGGAGAGCCTTTCACAGACGGTTGCTCCATCCAGTGTATCTAAACTGACCGGTCAGTTCAAATAGCTCAAAGCCCGTACTTTTCCAGCAGGCGCAGCCAGACCTCGCTGACGGTGGGGTAGGAAGGAACGGCATGCCACAGCCGGTCCAGCGGCACCCCGCCCACCACCGCGATGGTTGCCGCGTGCAGGAGCTCCGCTACATCCGGCCCGGCGAAGGTGGCTCCGAGCAGGACCTTCCGGTCCTCGTCAATGACCAGCTGGGCCCAGCCCTCATAGTTTTCGGAATGCAGTGAGGATCCGGCCACCTGGATGGGAAGTTCCACCGAGGAAGCGTTGTAGCCGTCCTTCTGCGCAGCTTCCAGGGTGCGGCCCACGGCAGCGAGTTCGGGGTCGGTGAAGACAACGCCGGGTACGGCGTGCTCGTTGGCGGTCTGGGCGAAGCGGCTCCAGTCCGCGGCGGCGCCGGACAATTCCCCCTTGGCGCGAGCGGCGATGGCGTCTCCGGTGGCCCTTGCCTCGTACTTGCCCTGGTGGGTGTACAGGTTCTTGCCGGCAGCATCACCCACGGCATAGAGCCACGGTTCGGCTCCGGGAGCCCCGTCGACCAGTCCGGAATTATCAGTGGTGAGCTTCAGGTGGCCGGCTTCGTCAGGCTCAAAGCCCACACTCTCCAGCCCCAGCCCTTCCAGGGCCGGATGGCGGCCTGTGGCCACCAGGACCTGGTCCGCTGCCACGCTGGAACCGTCGGCGAATTGCAGCCTGAAGGTGCCGTCGTCGTTCTCGCTGATGCTGTCTGTGGAGGTGTTGAGCCGGATCTCCACGCCGTCCGCACGCAGCCCTGCTGCTACAAGGCTCGCAGCCTCCGCCGGGAAGTTCTTCAGCAGCCCGCTGCGCGCCACCAGCGTCACCGTGGAACCGAGCCGGGCAAAGGCCTGCGCCAGTTCCGTGCCCGCGACGCCGCCGCCGAGCACTACGAGGCGGCCCGGAACATCCTTGGCGGAGGTAGCTTCCCGGGTTCCCCACACCTGCACGTCCTGAAGTCCCTTGATGGGGGGAGTGTTGGGTGCGGAGCCGGTGGCCAGCACCACCGCATGACGTGCCTGGAGTTCGTAGGAGTTGCCGTCCAGTCCGGCCACCTCTACTGATTTGGGCGCCGTGAGCCAGGCGTGGCCGCGGATGAGCTCAATGCCCGTATCGTCCAACCACTTCACCTGGCCGTCATCCTGCCAATTGGACGTCATGTAATCCCGGTATTTGAGAACGGCTGCAGCATCGAGGGTGCGGGTGACGGCTTCCTTGGCCCCCGGTAACGTCTGGGCCCCATGGAGCGCTGTGCCGGGACGGAGCAAGGCCTTTGACGGCATGCAGGCCCAGTAGGAGCACTCGCCGCCCACCAGTTCCGCCTCCACTACTACCGCTGTGAGGCCACCCTGGACCACCCGGTCCGCCACGTTTTCCCCCACGGCGCCGGCGCCGATCACCACAACATCGAACTCACGCAGTACTGCCTCGGGCATCATGGGGAAAGCCTACGCCGGGGATCCGACAATACAGGCCGCGTCGGGGCAGCGTCGAGGCCGCGTGCAGGCAGAGGGGAGCGCCGGCGCAAAGCAAAAGGTCCGCACCGGCGAACCGGTGCGGACCTTTTATCTGTGCGCCCAAAGGGATTCGAACCCCTGACCTTCTGTTCCGTAGACAGACGCTCTATCCAGCTGAGCTATGGGCGCATCTCGTGTTCCTGGAGAAGAACCGCTCTCCCTGAACCTCGAATTACTTTACGCGAGGGTTGGCCGCGATGCCAAATCGGAGCGCGTGTAATCTCCGCGACTAGACCGGTATAGGTGACCTTCGTCACTTAATTACTCCAAATCCGCCTCAAATTCCTTGATTTCGCGCGGAAGTGCTTTTCAAGAGCCCCAAAACGTCAGCATACGTCCAAAAAACTCCAGTGGTCCGGACCATAGCATTTAGCACACACCGATGAACCCGAGGAAGGGAACCGCAATGGGCGATCTGGCGCAGAAGCCGCTGCTTGATAACGCACCCACTACACATGCCGGTCTGCTGGCATGGGTCGAGGAGGTTGCTGAGCTTACGCAGCCGGACCGTATCTACTGGGTGGACGGCTCCGAAGAGGAGAACACCCGGCTCACCGATGAACTGGTGGCCGCCGGAACGCTGACCCGGCTCAACCAGGACCTCTTCCCCAACTCCTTTGCCGCCTTCTCCGATCCCGCGGACGTGGCGCGTGTGGAGGAACAGACCTTCATCTGCTCCGAGAAGGAGCACGACGCCGGCTTCACCAACAACTGGATGCCCCCGGCACAGATGAAGGAAAAGCTCCGCGGCCTGTTCGCCGGTTCCATGCGCGGCCGGACCATGTATGTCATTCCCTTCGTGATGGGCCACCTTGACGCGGAAGACCCCAAGTTCGGCGTGGAGATCACGGACAGCGCCTACGTTGTCGCCTCGATGCGGATCATGGCGCGCATCGGCACCGACGTCCTGAACCGCATCACCGAAACGAACGCATTCTTCGTTCCCGCCCTGCACTCCCTGGGTGCGCCGCTGGAAGCCGGCCAGGCCGACGTCCCGTGGCCCTGCAACCCGGACAAGTGGATTGTCCACTTCCCCGAGGAGCGGTCCATCTGGTCCTTCGGCTCGGGCTACGGCGGCAACGCTCTCCTGGGCAAGAAGTGCTACGCCCTGCGCATCGCTTCCGTCATGGCACGCGACGAGGGCTGGCTGGCCGAGCACATGCTCATCCTCAAGCTCACCTCGCCGGAACAGAAGACGTACTACGTTTCCGCTGCCTTCCCGTCCGCCTGCGGCAAGACCAACCTTGCCCTGCTCGACCCCACCATCAAGGGCTGGAAAGTCGAAACCCTGGGTGACGACATCACCTGGATGCGGTTCGGCAAGGAAGGTGAGCTCCGTGCCGTCAACCCCGAAGCAGGCCTCTTCGGCGTCGCTCCCGGAACCGGCTGGGGCACCAACCCCAACGCCATGCGTGCCATCGCCAAGGGCAACAGCATCTTCACCAACGTGGCACTGACCGACGACGGCGGTGTCTGGTGGGAGGGCATGACGGAAGAAGTGCCCGCGCACCTGACCGACTGGCAGGGCAACTCCTGGACGTCGGATTCGGACAAGCCCGCAGCGCACCCGAACTCACGTTTCTGCACCCCGATCGACCAGATCGACATGCTGGCCGAGGAGTACCACAGCCCCAACGGGGTTGAGCTGTCCGCCATCCTGTTCGGCGGCCGGCGCAAGACCACCATCCCGCTGGTCACCGAGGCACGCAGCTGGTCCAACGGCATCTTCATGGGTGCCACCCTGTCCTCGGAAACCACTGCCGCCGCAGCCGGTGCCGTGGGTGTGGTCCGTCGCGACCCGATGGCCATGCTGCCCTTCATCGGCTACGACGCAGGCGACTACCTGAACCACTGGGTCAACCTGTCCGCCAAGGCCAACCCCGAGCGGCTGCCCAAGATCTTCCTGGTCAACTGGTTCCGCCGGAACTCCGAGGGCGGCTTTGCCTGGCCCGGATTCGGCGACAACGCCCGCGTCCTGAAGTGGGCCATCGAGCGCCTCGAGGGCAAGGCTGACGCCGTGGAGACACCCATCGGCTTCGTCCCCACCGGTGACTCCATCGACCTCGAAGGCCTGGACATGACCCCCGCCCAAGTGGAGGAAGCCGTCAAGGTGGACCCCACCGAATGGGCTGCCGAACTTGCCTCCATCGAGGAATGGTTCGCGAACTTCGGCAGCTCCCTGCCGGATGCCCTCCAGTCGGAGCTTACGAGCCTGAAGTCCCGCCTGGGCTGAACCTCTTAAGTACAACGGCGTCTTAAGATCGACGGCGGCCCCGCACCTTTCCAGCAAAGGTGCGGGGCCGCCGTCGTCCCCGCTACCTCCCCAATCTCGCAAGCTCGATTGGGGCCCCTCGGTAGCGTGGGCCCAGCTAGGGAGGCGGTGGGGACTCAGCCGGCCAGCCAGATGTCCGGGCCGAACACCTCGTAGTGGATCTGGGTGGCCGGAATGCCCGCATTGATGGCTTCGTTGCGGATGTTCTTCATAAAGGGCAGCGGGCCGCACAGGTACAGGGATGCGTTGGCCGGCAGGTCAACCTCACGCAGCGACATAAAGCCTTCCCGCGCGCCCGCCTCAGGCTGTTCCAGCCACAGCTGCAACTCGGCTCCGTCCAGGCGCTCGACGTCGTCCGTCATCTGGCTGCGCAGCGCCCAGTTCTCCAGCGAGCTTTCCGCATGGAGCACCAGTACCTGCCGGTCGGAGCCGGCCTCTGCCAGTGAGCGCAGGATCGAGGCGGTGGGGGTGCAGCCGATACCGGCCGAAGCGAGCACCACCGGACCTTCCCCGTCCTTGAGGGTGATTTCACCGTAGGGGTTGGAAATCTCCAGGATGTCGCCAACCTGTACGTTGTTGTGCAGTACTGGTGAGACTTCGCCGCCGTCGTCCAGTTTGGTGGTGAAGCTGCGGCTGGTGCCGGCCTCTCCGGACAAGGAGTACTGGCGCACCTGGCGGAGGCCTTCCGGCAGGACCACCTTGACGCTGATGTACTGGCCCGGAAGGGCCGGCGTCACCGGGGTTTCGTCTGCCGGTTCAAGAGTGAATGTCATGGACCCGGCACCAGCGGGAGTTTTCGCCGCCACCCGCCAAGGCATCCACATCTTGTCGTTGGCCTGGCCTGCATACAGCGCCTTCTCAAGCTTGATCAATGCGTCTGCCATCAGCCAGTACACCTCCGTCCAGGCTTCTGCGATCTCGGGCGTGATGACCTCCGCCAGGTCGTCGGCGATGGCCGCGAACAGGTGCTCGTAGACCACCTGGTACTGCGGCTCCGTAATGCCCAGTGAAGCGTGCCTGTGGGCGATGCGGGACAGGACCGTCTCGGGGAGGGTTCCCGGGTTGTTGACGAGGTGCGTGGCGAAGGCCGCGATGCTGCCCGCCAGCGCCTGCTGCTGGTTGCCCGAGCGCTGGTTGGAGCGGCTGAAAACCCCATCCAGGAGTTCGGGGTGCGCGGCGAAGAGCCGCTGGTAGAACTTGGGCGTGATGGCGCCGATGCGGGAACCAACGAGCGGCAGCGTGGCCTCGATGACAGGGCGGGATTTGTCCGAGAGCATAGGAACTCCTGAGGTAGCGGCCGGGGCCTTCGTCCGGCCTTAGCGAATACCAGCATTCAAAATGCGTGTATTCATATCCCAAGTTCTACACCCTGTAGAAGTTGCAATCAAATCACTCGGGTGGGTCGCGAAATATGGGAGATTCCGGGTCGCGGCAGCCTGTGGACCCGCGGCTTACAGCCCGGGGCGGAGGCCGATCATTTCGAAGACGGGGTCCATTTGCCGGGACACGGGAAGGTCCGCGATCACCACGTTGTCGAGCTCGCGGTAGAAGGCTTCGCGGGCCCGCGACAGGGCGGAGCGGAGCTTGCACTCATTGATCAGCGGGCAATCGCCGCCCGGAGCCACGCACTCGGCGGCATCCGTCCGGGTATCGAGTTGCCGGAGTATCTGTCCCACCGTTGCAATCCGTCCGGCATGGCTCAGCCGGGAACCGCCGGTCCGGCCCCGCTCCACCTCGATCAGCCCGAGGTTCCGAAGCTTTGCCATCGCCTTGCTGACGTGGTTATAGGGCGTCCCCACACTGTCGGCAACGTTTTGTGTGGTGAGCAGGGTGCCGCGGGGAGCGGCGGCCAGCACCATGAGGGCCCGCAGGCTCACGTCGGCAAAAGCGTTGATTTTCATGGGCCACGTCCCGGTCTAGTCCACCCAAATGGTGGGCTCGCTGGCGTCTGCCGCAAGTTCGCCGAACTCCCACGTCCGGTTCCCGGCATCGGGAGAGTACGGCAGTACGGCGGCAAAGACCTGGCCGTCGCGGTGCTCGGTGGCAACATGGATGGCGTCTGACTCTTCCTCCACCAGGAGGATGTCGCAGACCACCGCAGCAGCCCGGAAATCTTCCCGGTTCTGCCGCAGCAGCGCGGTGAGGTCGCTGATCATGCCGTCGGCGTCGAAGTCGCCGTCAGAACCCTCTTCAGCGTCCGCGGGCGAGACGGCAACCATGCGGACTTCGCCGTCGGTCTGCACCGTCAGGGCGAAGGGCAGGAAGCCCCCGTTGCGCTGGAGCTGCTCCTGGGCGGCGCTGATACCCGTACCCAAGAGGTTCTCAAGGTCCGTAGCAGTGCTTTCCGGGACGGAGTCGCGCCAGGATGCCTGCCCTCCGGTACCTGGTGCGGCCTCCAGTCCGTTGTCCTCGGCCATGCGGCGGCTAGGCCCGGACGATCGAGAGGACGTGGTCGCGGATCCGCTCCATCGTGGAGCGGTCGGTGGCCTCGACGTTGAGCCGGAGGAACGGTTCGGTATTGGACGGACGCAGGTTGAACCAGTAGCTGCCGTCGTTGGCCGTGAACGTGCTGCCGTCCATTGTGTCGATGGTGAGGTCTTCGCCCTCGAATGCGAGCCGTACCCGCTCCACGGCTGCCGCCTTGTCTTCGACTTCGGAGTTGATTTCACCGGATGAGACGTACGGTTCGTACTCGCGGCCCAGCTCAGACAACGGCCCGTCCTGCTCGCCGAGGGCTGCCAGGACGTGCATCGCGGCCAGCATGCCCGTGTCCGCATTCCAGAAGTCACGGAAGTAGAAGTGGGCTGAGTGCTCTCCGCCGAACACCGCCCCTTCCTCTGCCATGACTGCCTTGATGAAGGAATGGCCGACGCGCGTGCGGACTGGCCGGCCGCCGTCGTGCTCCACCAGTTCCGCCACAGCGCGGGAGGTGAGGAGGTTGTGGATGATGGTGGGGGTTGTTTCGCCCAGGGCCTTGGCGCGGGCAATTTCGCGCCGGGCCACCATTCCCGTAATGGCCGACGGCGAGACGGGCTCGCCCTTCTCGTCGATGACGAAGCAGCGGTCGGCGTCGCCGTCGAAGGCCAGGCCGATATCTGCGCCGTGACGCACCACTGCTGCCTGCAGGTCGCGGAGGTTCTCCGGCTCCAGCGGATTGGCGGGGTGATTGGGGAAGGAGCCATCAAGCTCGAAGTACAGGGGAACGATGTCCAGGGGCAGCTTGGGGAGCAGGGCGTCGCCCAGGACTGCCGGGGTGGTCAGGCCGGCCATGCCGTTGCCTGCGTCCACCACTACTTTCAGGGGGCGTGAGCCGGACAGGTCCACCAGCTTGCGCAGGTACTCGGCATAGTCCTTGAGGACGTCGCGGACGCTGATCTGGCCGCGCTGTTCAACGGCGGGGATGGAGCCGGTGTTGAGGTACTGCTCGGCGAGCGCCTGGATGTCCTTGAGGCCGGTTTCGGAGGAGATGGGCACGGCCCCGGCTTTGGACATCTTGATGCCGTTGTAGCCGGCGGGGTTGTGGCTGGCTGTGAAGGTGGCACCGGCACGGTTGTAGAAACCGCAGGCGAAGTAGAGCTCATCGGTGGAGATCAGGTCCAGGAGTTCGACGTCGGCGCCGCGGGCTGCTGCACCATTGGCGAACGCCTTGCTGAACTCGGGGGACGAAGGGCGCATGTCGCCGCCCACCAGGATGGTCTGTCCCTGGAGCTGCAGGATGTCCACAAACGCGGCCCCCACGGCTTCGACGATTTCGGCCGTGATCGACTCGCCCACGATGCCGCGGACGTCGTACGCCTTGAAGGATGCCGAGAGGTCAAAAGTCGCTGTCTGTTCGCTAGTCACGGGCTTTATCTTACGTGGACGGTGGAGGTCCCTGTGGAGGGCCGGTCGAGCCGCGGTACGTGACGCTGGCTCTTAGAGGTGCCGCAGCCCCGTATTTCCACATAGCGCCCCTGCCCGGCGCCGGGTGTCAGGGGCGGCTGGGATACTGAATCAATGGTCGATAACCAGTACGCAACAGCAACTTCAGAGCCTGCCCCGGATTTTGACGGCTTGCCGGGCGCTGCACCGTCCGGGGCCCCCGTTTCTGCTTCCTCAACCTCCGGCGAAGCACTGGCGGTCCTCCGCGAGCTCGTGGGGCATCCGGAAGCTGCCTTCCATGAGGGACAGTTCGAGGCCATCGAGGCGCTGGTGGACGGCGCCCGGAGGGCTTTGGTGGTCCAACGCACCGGCTGGGGCAAATCGGCCGTCTACTTTGTGGCGTCCCTACTGCTGCGCCGCCGCGGAGCCGGGCCCACGCTTATTGTCTCGCCGCTCCTGGCACTGATGCGGGACCAGGTGGCCGCCGCCGCCCGCGCCGGAGTGCGTGCCGTTGCCATCAACTCCGCCAACCAGCTGGAGTGGGACAGTGTTCGTGAACAGCTCGCCACAGACCAGGTGGACGTCCTGCTGGTCTCCCCGGAACGGCTCACCAACCCCTCTTTCCGCGAAACCCAGCTGCCGGAGCTGATCCGGCGCACGGGCCTGCTGGTGATCGATGAAGCGCACTGCATTTCCGACTGGGGCCACGACTTCCGCCCTGACTACCGCCGCATCGCGGACCTGATCACCCAACTACCGGATTCCGTTCCGGTGCTCGCCACCACGGCCACGGCCAACTCACGGGTGGTCCATGACATCGAGGAGCAGCTGGGGGACGGGGTGCTCACCATCCGCGGTTCCCTGGGACGTGACTCCCTGCGGATGGGTGTCCTGTCCTTGCCGGACTCGAAGCAACGCCTGGGCTGGCTGCTGACCCACCTGGCTGATCTTCCCGGCAGCGGCATTATCTATACCCTTACCGTGTCCGCGGCCGAGGACACCGCGCGGCTCCTCGCCGAAGCCGGCCACCACGTGCTGGCCTATACCGGCCGGACGGACCCGGCGGACAGGGAGCGTGCCGAGCAGCTGCTGAAGGACAACCAGGTCAAAGCCCTGGTGGCCACCTCGGCCCTGGGGATGGGCTTCGACAAACCGGACCTGGGTTTTGTGGTCCACCTCGGGGCGCCGTCGTCCCCGGTGGCGTACTACCAGCAGGTGGGCCGCGCGGGACGAGGTGCCGCCAACGCCGACGTCCTGCTGCTGCCGGGCGCGGAGGACCGGGACATCTGGCAGTACTTTGCCACTGCTTCCATGCCGTCCGAAGAAAAGGCCGCGGCAGTCCTCACCGCCTTGGGTGACGCCGGAACGGCGCTCTCCACGGTTGCCCTGGAGGCACGCGTGGACCTCCGGCGTACTCCGCTGGAACTGCTGCTCAAGGTCCTGTCCGTTGACGGCGCCGTGGAACGGGTGGGCGGCGGGTGGCGGGCCACCGGGCAGCCCTGGGTCTATGACGCCGAGCGGTACCGGCGGATCGCCGAGGCGCGTGTGGACGAGCAGGACTCCATGGTCATCTATCAGGACACCGCAGGGTGCCGGATGGAATACATCACCTCCGTCCTCGATGACGAAACCGCTGCCCCTTGTGGCCGGTGCGACAACTGCGCCGGCCGGTGGTTTCCGGCAGAGATCGCGGAGGCTGCTACGGAGGCAGCCAGCCAGACGCTCAGCCGCGCAGGCGGCGTCCTGGAGGCCCGCTTGCAGTGGCCCAGCGGTATGGACCGGCTGGGCGTTCCGGTCAAGGGAAAGCTCAAGCCGGGGGAGGGGCTCGCGGAAGGCCGTGTCCTGGCAAGGCTGACCGACCTCGGCTGGGGCGGCGCACTGCGGGAGCTATTTGCCGCGGGAGCTGAGGACCGGCCGGTGGATCCGGGCATGCTTCAGGCCTGTGTGCAGGTCCTGAAAGAGTGGGGCGCCGGGGACAGCCGCACGCCGGGATGGAGTGGCGTTGGCAGGCCGGCTGCCATCGTCAGTATTCCCTCCCGGAGCAAGCCGCAACTCGTGGAATCCCTGGCCCGGGGAATTTCAGAGATCGGGCGGATCCCCTACCTCGGGGCGCTGGAGTTGGCACACGGCGGTCCCACTGGGGGCCGCGGCGGCAACAGCGCCTACAGACTGGCGGGCGTCTGGGACCGTTTAGTGCCGGGGCCCGAGCTTGAGGCTGCGCTCGGCGGCCTCAACGGCCAGGCCGTGATGCTGATTGATGACCTGGCGGACAGTCGGTGGACCTTGACGGTCGCCGGCCGCGCCCTTCGGCAAGCGGGTGCGGGAGCTGTCCTTCCGCTCGTGCTGGCCCAGGCGGGTTGACCCAAGGGCTGATGTGCCGGGGCCGGGTAAGGGCCGGCTGTTATTACCCGCCTGTTGTTAACCGCCTGTTCAGACCCGCTGCGCCTTGCGCTGGCTGACTTCCGCCCCAGCGTGGCGCGGCAGGAAGAGGCTGTCTGCGGTGCTTGCGAGCATCAGCACCGTCATGGCGAGGAATGCCCCGCGGAAGGGCCCGGCGGAGTCGTCAGGGAAGGTGCTGAGCCCGTCGAACACACGGATCAGCAGGGCGCCCACTGCAATGCCTGAACCGGTGGCGAGCTGCACCAGGGTGGCGGACACCGAGTTCGCGGACGTCAGCTGCGCCGGCGCGATATCCGCGTACTGCACGGAGGCATAGGCGGAGAAGCCGATGGAGCGGAAGGCGCCGCTGCAGACCAGCAGGGCGAACGTCAGGGGCTGCGGCGTGTCCGGGGTCAGCAGGGCGCAGAGGGCGAAGGTGGCCCCTGAAGCGAGAGATGCGAACACCAGCATGGCCCGGAAACCGAAGCGCCGGATCAGCGGTGTTGTGGCCGGCTTGATGCCGATGTTGCCGATAAAAACGGCCGCCACCATGGCCCCGGCATGCAGCGGGGACCAGCCGAAACCTGCCTGGAACATCAGCGGCAGGAGGAAGGGAACTGAGCTGATGGTCAAGCGGTAGGCAAAACCGCCGGTGGCCATAGCCCGGAACGTACGGGTGCGGAACACCCCGAGATCAAAGAGCGGATGAGGGGCCCGGCGCATCCACAGGACTGCGCAGGTAAGGAATATCAGGCCCAATCCGGCACTCAAGGCCGCCCAGGCGGCTTCAGGGTGGGTGCTCACCAGTTCGAGTCCCACTACCACGGCACCCACGCCCAGCGTGGTGAGGAGCAGCCCGAGCCAGTCCAGCCGCCGGTCCCGGTCACCTGCCACTGACGGGACCAGCCGCAGGGCCGCGATGAAAGCAGCAACACCCAGCGGAAGGTTGATCAGGAAGATCCAGTGCCAGGACAGATACGTGGTCAAGGCCCCACCCACCAGAGGGGCAAGAACAGGTGCCAGCAGCCCGGGCCACACCAGGAATGCCGTAGCGCGGAGCAGGTCGGCTTTGGGCGTGCCGCGCAGGACAAGGAGGGTGCCCACCGGAACCATCATGGCGCCGCCGAACCCCTGCGCAACCCGGCTGAGGGTCAGCAGGGTGAGGTCCTGGCTCAGTGAACACGCCAGCGAAGCAAGGGTGAACATGGCGATGGCCAGGCAGAAAACGCGGCGCGCGCCGAGCCGTTCCGCCAGCCAGCCGCTGAACGGTATGCCCATGGCAACCGTCAGCAGGTAGGCCGTCATGGTGATGTTCACATCCGCGGCCGGCACGTGGAAGTCGGCGGCAATGTTCGGGATGGCCGTGGTGAGGACGGTGCCGTCGAGGAACTCCATAAAAAACGTGGCGGCCACCAGCAGTGCCAGGCGGGGACTCCATGCCTGGGCGGTGCCGGGCGCGCTGTCCACAGTGTTGCTTGCTGCCATCTGCCCATCCTCTCACCGCCCCGGCCTGCGGAACTTCTGGTGTCCGTACCCCGGACGGGAGGAAGACAACGGCCCGCCTTGCGGTCCAGGGGAAACGCAAAAGGCCCCGGTCCAGGACCGGGGCCAAACGCGGAGACGGGGGGATTTGAACCCCCGGTGGAGTTGTGCCCCACACTTCATTAGCAGTGAAGCCCATTCGGCCGCTCTGGCACGTCTCCAATTGCTATTCCTAGCCCACCAAGGATACGCAGATCCGGCCATCCAGCGCAAAACGGGCCGCCAGGAACTCCCGAGCAGCAGGCCAAGGATAATCTCACGGGCGAAATACAGGCTGCCCGGGCCGTACCATCCGGATTTCACGCAGGTTTTCCCATTCCGGGATCACGTCGGCGGCCCCGTCGGGGGCAAAACCGAAGTGCCCGTAAAAACCGATGGCCTGCGCATTGTCCGCCGCCACCCACAGGCTCGCCGCCTCGCCGTCCAGCGCTGCCTCGAGGAGCCGCCGTCCCAGGCCCAGCCCCTGGTGCGACTCCAGCAGGTACAGCCCCCAGAGTTCCAGGTCCCCGGACGACGGCGGCGCGAACCCGTGCGAAGAAGCTCCCCGCTCCCGGCGGACGCCCGAAAAACCCACCAAGGCGCCGGCATCGGTTGCCACCCAAGCGTCTGCCGGCCGGTCGGCTCCCAGCAGATGGTGCCAGAGCCGCAGCCGGTCTGCAGGATCCACCGAGGCAAGGAATTCCTCAGACAGCATTCCGCGGTAGGTCTCCTGCCAGCAGCGGACGTGGACCTCCGCCAGCTGCTCCACATCGCCGGCCGCAGCCCGGCGCACCGCCAGTGCCAAGGCTACGAGGCCCCGCCGGCCAGCGCCTTCCAGAGGAAATGGTGGCTTCGGGCTTGCAGGGCGGCGGCCTGCCGGTTGTCCGACGCTCCGGCGTGACCGCCCTCGAGGGCTTCGTGGAACCAGACGTTGGGGATGCCCATGGCCAGCATCCTGGCAGCCATCTTCCGCGCCTGCACCGGGCCCACCCTGTCGTCCGAGGTAGCCGTCCAGATAAACGTCTCCGGGTACTCCACCCCGTCTTTGAGCAGGTGGTACGGAGAAAAGGTGCGGATGTACTCCCACTGCTCCGGGACATCCGGGTCGCCGTACTCGGCGATCCAGGAGTGGCCCGCGGAAAGCCTGGTGTAGCGGCGCATATCCAGCAGCGGCACGCCGCAGGAGACAGCCCCGAACAATTCCGGGTATTGGGTCAGCATGTTTCCCACCAGCAGGCCGCCGTTGGATCCGCCCACGCAGCCCAGCCGTTCCGGTGAGGTGACGCCGCGCGAGATGAGGTGCCGGGCTACGGCCGCGAAGTCCTGGTACGCCTTGTGCCGGTTTTCCTGCAGGGCCGCCCGGTGCCAGGAGGGCCCGTATTCGCCGCCGCCGCGGATGTTCGCCACCACATACACACCGCCCCGGGAGTGAGGCGCATCCCCGTTGGTGCCGGCGGACAGGGACGTCCGGCGTTCCAGCCAGGCCCTGCCCACGGTGCCGCTGTAGGCGGGAGTGCGGGAGACCTCGAAACCGCCGTAGCCGGACAGCTGCGTCGGGTTCTGCCCGTCCAGTGCCAGCTCCCGCGAGGCCACCTGGAAGTAGGGAACCCGGGTGCCGTCGTCGGACACGGCGAAGTGCTGCTGCACTTCATAGTTCTCGTCGGCAAAGAACGACGGCGACGTCTTCACCACGGCGTGCCGGCTCACCACTCCACCGTTCCCGACAGACGCGCGCTCCAGGGTGCCCCGCATCAGCGTGCTGGGGGTAGTGAAGCCCGTGGCGACGAGCCAGAAGTCGTTGCCCGCACCGCCGTCGGCCTCGTCTTCGTCGTCCACGGCGTAGGCGTTGACGTCATGCAGCGGCGGGCAGGCGTCAAGCAGCGAAGACTCCCAGGCCGCCTCAGGGGATGCGCCGGGCCGGGACGGATCAAGCACCCGGATCTCGGAGGAGACGTCCTTCAGGAGGTTCAGCAGCAGGAAACTCCGGGTCCAGCTCCAGGACTGCAGGGATGTGTTGGCGTCGGGGGTGAACAACACGGAAACGTCGCGTGAGCCCGCCAGGTAGTCCTCAAACGGCGCAGCGAGGAGCGAACCGGCCGGATACGTGACGCCGTCGAGCGACCAGTCCTGCTGGGGCCGGAACAGCAGCCACTCACGGTGGGCGCTGACATTGACGTCGGTGGGAACATCGATCACCACCCAGGAGCCATCCAGCAGCACGGCGTTGCTGCGGTTGTAGAAATCGATGTAGTCAACGGCGAAGGTCCGTTCGAAGCCAGGTGTCGAGTCGTGCGCCACCACGGCCATCATGTGGTTCTCGGGCACCTCGAAGAGGCGGGGAGCATCAGGCAGGGAGTCGCCGCGCTTGAGGGTGACGGCGGTCCGGGCGTAGGAGGAAGCCGTCCTCGGAAGTCCATCAGCGGTGGAGGCGACCAGCAGCGTGTCCGCATCCAGCCACGAAACGTGGCCCTTCGCCGTCGGCAGGTCAAAGCCGCCCTGCGCCGGGTCCACGAAGGTCCGCGTTTCGACGTCGAATTCCCGGTACCGGTTGGCGTCGCCGCCGTCCGGGGACAAAGCCAGCAGCGCATGCCGGTACGGTTCACCGTCGGCCGGACGGAGGAAGGTGGCGCCGTGGAAGACCCATTCTTCGCCTTCAGCAGCGGAGAGGGCGTCGACGTCCAGCAGGACGTCCCATTCCGGGGCATCGGTGCAGTAGCTCTCCCATGTGGTGCGGCGCCAGAGTCCCTTGGGGTTCTGCTGGTCCTTCCAGAAGTTGTAGTACCAGTCGCCGCGCTTGCCCACCATGGCGATCCGGTCGGTGGAGTCAAGCACCTCCAGGATGCTGCCCTCCAGCTGCACATAGTCGGCGTCTTCCAGCAGGTCCTCCGTGCGGGAGTTCTGCTCCTTTACCCAGGCAAGCTGTTCCTCGCCGTAGATGTCCTCAAGCCAGACGTTCTCGTCTGTGGGCTCGGGCGCGATGCCTTGGGGATCGGTGCCGGATGAGTTGCCGAAACCGGGGGCGGGCGCTGGATCAGCTGCAGTGGTGGTCATGCGCCCCATCCAAACAACATCGGCAGACGGCTGGCAAGTCAAGCGCCGGGCGCATAGTTTCTTTCCAGCCCGTACGCTGGATGCCGTGGAAATAACGCAAAGCATCCGGACCGCCATCATCGGGGCAGGTCCGCGGGGCACCAGCGTCCTGGAACGCCTGCTGGCCCGTTGCGCGGCGCAGGCCGGTTCCGGCCCGGTGCGTCTCCACATCGATGTGGTCGATCCCTATCCCGCAGGCCCCGGGCACGTGTGGCAGCCGCAGCAGTCCCGGCTGTTCCTGATGAACACACAGTCGTTCTATCCCACCCTGATCCCCGAGGACCCTGACTTGGCGCGGCCCCTCGCCGGCACCACCTTCGAACAGTGGCGGGCCCGGCAGCGGCGCAACCCCTCTCCCTCGCTCAGCGAGGAAGAGCTCGCAGAACTGGCCGTCCTGGAGGCCAGCGATTTCCCCAGCCGTGCGCTCTACGGCCGATACCTCCGCGGCATTGTGGAGGAGCTGACCGGCAACCTGCCCGACGGCGTCAGCATCGACTTCCACGAAACGACCGCCTTGTCGGTGCGCTCCTCGGGGGACGGAACGTTCGACGTCGTCCTGGCCACCGGAACGACCCTGCACACCGGCTCCGTAGTGCTTGCCCTGGGCCACATCCCGTCCCGGCTCAACCCCGAACAGCGGGAGCTGCAGGCTGCGGCGGAGCAATTGGGACTGCAGTACCTGCCGCCGGCGGTTCCTGCGGACGTGGACTGGTCCCGGATTCCTGCCGGCGAACCCGCGCTGGTCAGGGGTATGGGCCTGAACTTCTTCGACACCATGGTCCAGCTGACCGAGGGCCGGGGCGGAAAATTCCTCAGCAACGGGACGGGGCTCCGCTACGAGCCCTCGGGCCAGGAACCGCACATCATTGCAGCCTCCCGGCGCGGAACCCCCTATCGTGCCAAAGCGGCCCTGAACGGCTACTACCCGGAGTCGGTCACGCTGCGGTACTTCACGGAGGCGGCGCTGGAACGCTTCCGCACCGCTGGGATCCGCCCGGCCTTCGACCATGACCTCTGGCCGCTCCTGCACCGGGATGCGCTCTGGGCGTACTACTCCACCCTGGTGCGCTCGCAGCCCAACGCCGTACCTGACTCCGCGGCTTTCCTCGCCGCACTGGACGAGGCCCTCCATCCGCACGCCCACAGCGCGGTTAACTGGGAGGACAGCGTGGAGAGCGTCTTGGCTGTCCACGTGGGCCCCCGGCACCGGCTGGACCTGCCGGCGCTCGCCGCCCCCCTGGCCGGACGCTCGTTTGCTTCGCGCGCCGAACTGGATGCCGCCGTCGTGGACTACCTGCTGGACGATGCCCGCAGGTCCGCGCTCGGCGAGGACGACCCCGTGAAGATGGCCATTGGGGCACTCCACCACGGGCGCGCTGTCCTGAAGACAGCAGTGGCCGACGGCGGCATCACCGACGAATCCTGGGTTGCGGGACTTCGTGGCTGGTTCGAATCGTTCGTGGAGGGCCTGGCCAGCGGGCCGCCCGCCCTGCGCGCCGAGCAGCTTGCCGCACTGGCGAGGGCTGGGGTGGTGAGCTTCGTGGGGCCCGACCCCAAGTTCGCGGTGGACCGCCGCAACCGTACCTTCACCGCCTTCTCGCCCTGGGTCCATGATGGCCCGGTGACGGCAAAGACCATGGTGGAGGCACTGGCGCCCGGAAACAGGATCTCCGCCAATGATTCGCCCGTCCTGGAGCAGCTGCTGGCGGACGGGCTGGTGCGTCCGCGCCTCATGATGACCGTGGAGGGCGCCCCCGTGCAGTCCACCGGGCTGGATGTGGTGCCGCATCCCTACCGCCCCCTGGCAGCCAACGGTTCCGTGACGGAGGGGCTGTACGTGCTGGGACTGCAGCTCTCCTCGGTCCAGTGGGGGACCGCTATTGCCGCCGAGGCCTTCCAGCCCGGCGGGCCGAACTACCGCAGCGGCCAGCGGACCCTCCGCGACGCCGACGAAATCGCCGGCGCCATCCTCAGCTCCTGACCCTGGAGTTTTTGGGCAGATAGATCAGGGTCCGAGGCCTCCCAAGGCTGCATAGCTGGACAAAAACCTGGGGCTGCGTGAGGACGTGGATCTGTAACACTGTGGCACTACGGGCAGAAATATTCTGACCATTTTGGCCGGCCTTGCCCGCGTTGCGGCCGCTGTGACTTGCGCCGCGGCTCTCGTGCAGCACGGGTCCGGCCGCCCGTACGCACTGTTCGTTGCGCCCTGAAGTCGCCGCAGGACAGCATATGGCCGTACGTGACCTTCCGTGGCCCGGATGTCTTACGGGGCATGAGCCGGTATTTCGGCATGCGGCCTTGCGTGTCCCAATGTGTCAGCAGGCAACCGCATGGAACGTCCCGTGACGCGGCACGTCCTGCAATTTCCACTTATTTCCTGCGGTTAACCAGCCCCTTCTGCCCCGGATTCTTTCCTGTTCTAGTTGTCCCCACGGCCAGCCCGGCCAGGCTCTCCAACTGCACCGGTCCCCAACCCAGCCGGTCTCCAATGAACAGAAGAAAGTACAGCGCCATGAAAATCGGACTCTTCCCCAAACGGCCCCGCCCCGCCGCAGGCGTGGCAGCAGCCATCGCTGCCGCCTCGGCGATCATGCTGGCGCTGTCCGGATGCGGCGGCCCCGCCACTGCCCAGCCGGGGGCACAAAGCGGCCAGGAAACACAGAAGGTCCGCTACCAGGGCTCGCCCAACAGCGTTGCGCTCATCGAGGTGGCCGAAGACCTCGGCTACCTGGGCGACGTCAAGCTCGAATGGGTCAGCAACACCACCAGCGGGCCCCAAAGCATCCAGTCCGTCGCCACCGACCAGACGGATATTGGCGGAGCTTTCACCGGTGCTGTGATCAAGCTGATCGAGGCCGGCGCCCCGGTCCAGGCGGTCATCAACTACTACGGCGAGGACAAAGACACCTTCACGGGGTATTACGTGGAGGAAGGAAGCCCGATCAAAACCCCCAGGGACCTGATCGGCAAGAAGATCGCCGTCAACACCCTCGGCGCCCACCACGAAGCGGTCATCACCACCTACCTGAAGAACAGCGGGCTCACGCCCGAGGAGATCAAGCAGGTGCAACTCGTTGTGGTGCCGCCGAACGAAACCGAGGTGGCGCTGCGCAAGAAGCAGGTGGACGTGGGCACCCTGGGCGGTGTGCTCCAGGACCGTGCGCTCGCCGAGGGCGGCATCCGGGCCCTGTTCACCGACGTCGGGGTCATTGGGGGACCGTTCGACGCCGGACAGTACGTCCTGCGCAAGGACTTCATCGCGAAGAACCCCGAAACCAGCCGCACGGTAGTGACGGGCGTGGCCAAGGCCATCGAATGGGAGCGCACCACCCCGCGGGAGCAGGTGATCGCCAAGTTCGAAGAGATCATCGCCAAGCGCGGCCGGAATGAGAGCACCGAAGCATTGAAGTACTGGAAGAGCGTGGGTGTGGCCTCACCCGGCGGACGGATCCAGGACCAGGACTTCACCCGGTGGGAGGACTACCTGAAGTCCGCCGGGATCATCAACGGCTCCCTGGACACCGCAAAGCTCTACACCAACGAGTTCAACCTGCTGGAAACCTCCGCGCCGGCAGCAACTTCCAAAGGATAAAGATGACTCCCAAGATCAGCCTCCAACACGTGACCAAGGAGTTTGCCGTCCGCCAGGCCAAGGGCCAGGGCAGGGGAAAGGGCAAGGCAGGCCGGCGGCCGGCGGAACCGTCCGTCGTGACAGCACTGTCCGATCTCAGCCTTGACGTTGCCGCAGGCGAATTCCTTACCCTGGTGGGCCCCAGCGGTTCCGGCAAAACAACCCTCCTGGACCTGCTCGCCGGGCTCTCCAGCCCCACGTCCGGAACCGTGCTGGTGGACGGCAAGCCTGTGACGGGCCCCGGCCAGGACCGCGCCGTCGTTTTCCAGCAGTACGCCCTGTTTCCCTGGCGCACGGCATCGGCCAACGTCTCCATAGGGCTGGAGAATACCGGGCTGTCCAGGAAGGAGCGGGCCGCCAAAGCGAGTGAATTCCTGGACCTCGTGGGCCTGGCCGGGTTCGAGGACCGGTATCCGCACGAACTGTCCGGCGGTATGAAGCAGCGCGTGGCCATCGCCCGAAGCCTCGCCTATGAGCCGGACATCCTCCTGATGGACGAACCCTTCGCAGCCCTGGACGCCCAGACCCGCGAACAGCTCCAGGACGAGCTCCTGCGGATCTGGAAAGCCACGGGCAAAACCATTGTTTTCATTACGCACGGCATCGACGAGGCTGTCTACCTTGGCCAGCGGGTCGCAGTGCTCAGTGCCCGTCCGGGCCGGCTCAAGGAAATTGTCGACATCAACATCCCGGACCGGGACGGCGACGGGGACATCCGCTCCCACCCGGCCTTTATGGAACACCGCCACCAGGTCTGGTCCCTCCTGCACGACGAGGTCCGCCTGGCCCAGGACTCCGGCCACCGGAAGATCCTTCCGGACGGCACCGCACCCGACGAAGAGCCCGCTGAAAGGAGCGCTGCCTGATGAGCGCACTGCTGACCCCACCGCACACGGCGGCAGCCGCCGTCGACCCTTCCCGCCCTGCGGAACCATCACCCGGCACACCCGAGCAGCGTACGACGCCGGCAGGACGGTTCACTGCCCTGGCAAACCTCGCCGCACGGGCGGGCTGGAAGTCCCTCGCCGTGGTGCTGTTCCTCGCCTTGTGGGAATTCGGCCCTACTTTCCTGGCCGCCCCGGCCACCAGGGTGTTCCTTCCGCCGCTGCACGAAGTCCTGGCCGCCGGCGCCCGGCTGGTGGAGACCGGGCAGCTGCAAAGCCACCTCCAGGCAAGCCTGACCCGCTCGGTGTCCGGCTTCACCATCGCAGTGGTGTCCGCCGTGCTCTTGGGACTCCTGATCGCCTGGTACGGCTGGCTGAACTCGTTCCTGAACCCGCTCCTGGAGCTCTTCCGCAACACCGCAACCCTGGCACTGCTCCCGGTGTTCACCCTGCTGCTGGGCATCGGCGAGGAATCCAAGATCACCATCGTGGCCTACGCCGCGTTCTTCCCGGTACTGCTGAACACCATCGCCGGTGTCCGGACAGTGGACCCGCTGCTGATCCGGGCAGCCAGGTCCCTGGGGCTGGGCAGCTTCCGACTCTTCCAGAAGGTGATCCTGCCCTCCGCCGTGCCAACGATCTTCACCGGCATCAGGATGGCCGGCACGTCATCCATCCTGGTGCTCATCGCCGCGGAGATGGTCGGCGCCAAAGCGGGCCTGGGCTACCTGATCGTCAATTCCCAAATGAGCTTCCTGATCCCGGACATGTACGCCGGCATCCTTACGGTCTCCGTGCTCGGGCTGCTGGTAAACGTCCTGCTCGTGGCACTGGAACGGCACTTCTCCCGCTGGCGCACCGCCGTCGGCTCCGGCAACTGACCGCCAACCCAATCAACTGAACCAACCGCACTGAAAGGCAAGGAACCACCATGACCGTCATCACCGAAACCAAACTCGAATTCACCAAACTGGGCGCCCGCATCGGTGCCGAAATCCGCGGCCTGGACCTCAGCGCCGAGCTTAGTGGCGACACGATCGCCCAGATTCGCGAAGCTCTAAACACGCATAAGGCGCTGGTGTTCCGCGAGGCCAACATCGGCACGGACGAGGACCAGGTCCGCTTCGCCAGCCGCTTCGGCCCGCTCACCAAGGCACACCCCACCGTAGCGTCGGTGGACGGCAAGCCGGCGGTCCTGCCCGTCGACAGCGAGAACGGCAGCGCGAACAACTGGCACACGGACGTCACGTTTGTGGTGAACCCTCCGCAGGCCTCCACCCTGCGCAGCATCACCTTGCCGGCATACGGCGGGGAAACCCTGATCGCGTCCTCGGCCGGGGCTTACCAGGACATGCCCGACGAGCTGCGGAACTTCGCCGACACCCTCTGGGCCATCCACACCAACGACTACGACTACTCCGTTCCGAAGAACCTGGAGCACGCCAACGCGGACGAGAGGCGCAAGGAGTTCACCCGGATCCACTTTGAAACCGCCCACCCGGTGGTGCGCGTACACCCGCTGACGGGGGAGCGAGGGCTGTTCATCGGCGGTTTCGCCCAGCGCCTGCGGATCGTGGGGCTGTCCAACACCGAGTCCAAGGACATCCTCCGCATCCTCCAGGCCTACATCACGCGTCCGGAGAACGTGGTGCGGGTGAACTGGGAGCCGGACCAGCTGGTGCTGTTTGATAACCGGATCACCCAGCATTACGCCCCGGACAACTACGACCGCCAGCCCCGCACGCTGAACCGGGTAACCATTGCCGGCGATATCCCGGTGAGTGTGGACGGCTGCAGCAGCACGGCCATCAAGGGCGACTCGTCCGCATATTCGGAAACCGTGGTGCTCCCCTAAAACCCGGAGCTTTTGTCCAGATATGCACGGCGGAAGCTGTCAGTGCTTGGGTTGACGGCCGGAACAGCAAGTGCTGGCCATCGCACAAAAGAATACCGGCCGGTAGCTTAACGTAAGCTCCGGCCGGTATTTTTGGGGCGGTGTGTCAGGCGGAGGGGCTGGAGATCACCTTGAACATGCCGCCTGTGGGATCGGCAAGTTGCGCCACCCGGCCGAAGTCGCTGTCCGCCGGTCCGTCAAGGAGAGTGCCGCCCATGGCCAGCGCGCGCTCAACCGTGGCGTCGGTGTCCTCAACGGCGAAGTACACCTGCCAGTGGGAAGGAACCTCGCCGGGCAGGTATCCGGAAGCATCCATGATTCCGGCCTGCGCCGTTTCGCCCGAGCCCAGGGTGGTGTACCGGAACTCGGGAGCATCACTCATAACGCTCGTCTGCCAGCCGAAGGCTTTTTCATAGAACGTCACAGCGCCCTGGTAATCCTTGGTGTGCAGCTCGTGCCAGGCGGGCGCCCCGGGTTCTCCCGCGACTTCATAACCGCGCATCTCGCGGCGCTGCCACGCACCAACGGACGCCCCGCTGGGGTCGCCGAACATGGCCATGATTCCCTGCGCAGGGACGTCCATGGGCTCCATGTGGACCTGGCCGCCGTTTGCGGCCACCGAAGCTGCAGTGGCTGCGGCATCGTCAGTGCACAGGTACGTGGACCACATGTCCGGGAAGCCGGCCTGGTCCTCCTGCTTCTGCATGATCCCGGCCACCATCTTTCCGTTCCGTGACGCGGTGATGTAGCCGCCGTAAAGTTCCTGGTCGCCAGACTGGAACTCCCAGTCGAAGAGTCCGCCATAGAACTCCCGGGCTTTTGTGGCGTCCGAGGTGATCAGGTCAATCCAGCAGGGGGAACCGGGTTTGATGTCAGGACTGGGCATAAGGATCTCCTGGTGAGGTAGGTGCTCTGATGGCCGGTCCGGAGGGATCGTCAAATTCCGGACGGGACACCACGAGGCTATGCGCAGGGTCTGACAGTGGCAATGGTTCGCCCCGCACCAGGCTTCGCGGGGGAAAAACGAAGGACCCCTGTCCGCCAGCATGCTGGCGGACAGGGGTCCCAATCGCGGAAGGTAAGAGATTCGAACTCTTGGTACGGGGTTACCGCACACTAGTTTTCAAGACTAGCTCCTTCGGCCGCTCGGACAACCTTCCTCGACTAGTAGTGTTTCATAGGCACTTGCCTGCAACAAAACAGAGGCGAAGAAGGTGTCCGGTGCACACTGGTTGCAGCGAGTATTCAGTCAGAAACGGGAGTGTTCCATGAAAGCCGTCCACATTTCGGAACCGGGCGGCCCGGAGGTCCTGGAGGTCCGTGAAACGGAGGCTCCGGTCCCCGGGCCGGGGGAGGTGCTGATCGACGTCGTCGCCGCCGGCCTGAACCGGGCGGACGTGCAGCAGCGCAGGGGCTTCTACCCGCCGCCGCCCGGTGCTTCGGAAATTCCCGGCCTTGAGGTATCCGGCCGGATAGCCGGGTTCGGCACTGGCGTCAGCAAACCCTTTTCCCTCGGTGACAAGGTGGTGGCGCTGCTGGCCGGCGGCGGCTACGCCCAGCAGGTGGCCGTTCCTGCCGAGCAGGTCCTGAGGGTTCCGGACGGCGTGGACCTGGTGACGGCCGCGTCCCTGCCGGAGGTGGCCGCCACGGTCTACTCCAACCTGGTGATGACCGCCCAGCTCCAACCCGGAGAAACCGTCCTGATCCACGGCGCCACCGGCGGGATCGGCACCATGGCCATCCAGCTGGCCAAGGCGCTGGGCGCCAAGGTGGCAACAACGGCAGGTTCGGACGAAAAAGTGGGAACGGCAAAGGCTTTCCTGGGCGCGGACATCGCCATCAATTACGCCGAGGAGGATTTTCCTGCGAGCCTGCGTGAACAGAACGGCGGGCGCGGTGCGGACGTGATCCTCGACGTCGTCGGCGCCAAGTACCTCGCCCAAAACGTGGACGCGCTCGCCGACTATGGGCGGCTGGTGGTGATCGGCCTGCAGGGCGGCACGAAGGGTGAACTGGACCTGGGCCAGCTGCTGAAGAAGCGCGCCGCCGTGGTGGCCACGGCACTCCGGCCCCGGCCTGTCGAGGAAAAAGGTGCCATTATGAACGCCGTCCGCGACGCCGTCTGGCCCATGATCACTGACGGACGGATCCGCCCGCTGGTGGCCAAAACCTTCCCGCTGGAGCAGGTCCAGGCCGCCCACGCCTATTTCGACAGCGGCGATCACGTAGGCAAAATCCTCCTGCTGCTCTAGGCAGGCGGGGTCCGGGCCCTAGGTTTAGATACTGAGTATTGCCCAAACGAAACTAGTCGGTTAGGCTCGTGCCTATACGCGGTATGCACGGGTCATTGGGGGACCGTGCGAACTGCCGCCCAGACCAAGGAGCACCATGTCCATCCGCCACAGCCTCCTCGCCCTGCTGCAGGACCAGCCGCGCTACGGCTACCAGCTGCGGGTCGAGTTCGAAAGCCGCACCGGTGCCACCTGGCCACTGAACATCGGGCAGGTGTACACCACGCTGGACCGGCTGGAACGCGACGCCCTGGTCACCAAGGAAGGCGACGACGGCGACGGCCACGTGGTCTACAGCATCACCGACGCGGGCAAAGCTGAGGTGAATAACTGGTTCGCGGCGCCGGTGGAGCGGAACAACCCGCCCCGGAACGAGCTCGCCATCAAGCTTGCGCTCGCCGTGACGTTGCCCGGTGTGGATGTCCAGGCCATCATCCAGGCCCAGCGTGCCGCGTCCATGCGGGCGCTGCAGGACTACACCAAGGCACGCCGGGACACCACCGCCAACCAGCGCGCCGGCGATACTGCCTGGTTGCTGGTCCTTGATTCCCTGATCTTCCAGACCGAAGCGGAGGTCCGCTGGCTGGACCTCTGTGAGGCCAGGATGGTCCAGCAGGCGCAGTCCGCCGGGCCGGGCCAGGCACGCAAAACGTCCAACGGGGTCACGGAAGACGCCGCCCCGCTCAACGCGGACAGCCGCCGGTGAGCGTCCAGGGACCGCAGCAGGTCCTGGAACTCGCGAAGGTCAGCAGGACGTTCGGGGAAGGCGCGACGGCGGTCGCCGCCCTCCGCGATGTGGAGCTCACCATCAAGGCGGGCGAGTTTGTCGCGGTGATGGGGCCGTCAGGGTCCGGCAAGTCGTCCCTCCTGGCGCTGGCCGGGGGACTGGACCGCCCGACGTCGGGCGGTGTCTTTGTGGAATCCACCCCGCTGGCGGGACTGGGGCTGAACGAACTGGCGCGCCTTCGCCGCCGTGCCGTGGGCTATGTCTTCCAGGACTTCAACCTGGTGCCCACCCTCACGGCGGCCGAGAATGTGGCGCTGCCGCTGGAACTGGACGGCACAGCCTGGAAAAGGGCCCGCCGGCAGGCACTGGATGCCCTGCGGCAGGTGGGAATACCGGAACTCGCGGACCGCTTTATGGACCAGATGTCCGGCGGGCAGCAGCAGCGGGTGGCCATCGCGCGGGCCGTGGTGGGACAGCGGCGGCTGATCCTCGCCGACGAGCCCACCGGGGCACTTGACTCCACCACGGGCCAGGGGGTGATGGAAGTTTTGCGCGCCCGCGCTGATGCCGGGGCCGCCGTGATGCTGGTGACCCACGAGGCCCGGCATGCAGCCTGGGCAGACCGGGTGGTGTTCCTGCGCGACGGCAGGATCGTGGACCAGGCAGCGGCCATGCACGATCCCGCCATGCTCCTGGCCCAGGCAGGGCTCTGATGCTTGATCTCGCTCCCACGAGGACTGGGCGACGAAGCAGTTTCCGCGTGGCCCTGCGGGTTGCCCGCCGGGACATCAGGAGGCACAAGGGGCGGTCGCTGCTCATCATCCTGCTGATCATGCTTCCTGTTGCAGGCATGACCGGGGCTGCCACGTTGTTCCAGAGCAGCCAAAAAACGCCCGAAGAAATTGTCCGGTTCGAGCTCGGCGGAACGCAGGCCCGGTTCAGCACCCTTCCTGCTCCCAACGCCCACTCCGTCCAGGACCCGCTCAACGACGCCATGGTGGTTTCCAGCACCGGCGTCTACGATCCGGACTTCAAACCGGCCAATCCCCGGGACCTTCTTCCGCCGGGCTATGAGGTGTTGCCGCTCCGGCAGCTCAACCTGACAACCGGGGTCGGGTCGGCGCTGGTGTCACTGCAGGGCAGGGTGGTGGACGCGCTGCATCCTGCCTTCGCCGGGAAATTCACGCTGCTTGAGGGCAGGGCTCCGCAAGCCGCCGGCGAGGCCCTGGTGTCCCCGGGGCTGCTTGAGCGGTTCAGCCTGGGATTCGGCGAGGAATTTACGACGTCGGCCGGTACCTTCGTCCCCGTGGGAACCGTCCGCGATGCGGATGCCTCTGACCGGAACTCCGTCATTTTCCTCCGGCAGGAGCAGGTGCCGGAGGCAGTCCTGAACGAGGGGCCGCAATCCCCGCACTCGATGTCCTACTACCTGGTTGGCTCCGAACCGGTGACCTGGCCGCAGATCCTCGCGGCAAACCGGCAGGGTGTCAGCGTGCTCTCCCGCAGTGTGGTGCTCAATCCGCCGTCCCTGGCCGAGCGCAATGTCGACGGCGTCCCGCCGCCACCATCGTCGTCGGGAGCTGTGGCGCTGTACACAACGTTCGGCCTGGTCGCTGTCCTGGCGCTCCTGGAGGTGGGCCTCCTGGCGGGGGCTGCCTTCGCCGTCGGCGCTAAAAGGCAGGTCCGGGAGCTGGCTTTGCTGGCAGCATCCGGAGCCGACACCCCCACCGTCCGCTCCGTGGTGACATCGGCCGGGCTCTGGCTTGGCAGCATCGCCGTTCTCGCCGGGGCCGCCCTGGGGCTCGGGTCCGGGGCAGCAGTGGTTTACTGGGTCCGCTCCATGGGTTCGGCCCGCTTTGCCGGCGTCCACCCCGACGTCCTGCTGACGGTAGTGGCCATGGTCCTGGGACTGGTGTGCTGCCTGCTCGCAGCCATGGCCCCGGCCAACCAGGTGGCGAGGCAGGCGGCCCTGGGCGCGCTCAAGTCGGGGCGGGCACCCGCCGGTAGTGCGAAGCGAACCACCATAGCCGGCGCCGTGCTGCTGCTTTTGGCTGGCGCACTGCTGGCGGCGGGCTGGCTTCTGGGAGAGTCGGCCGGGGATCCGGACCGGAGGGCCGGGCAACTGCCGGTGGTCACCTCCCTGCTGATTGGGGGCGCCGTGCTGGCCGTCGCCGCGCTGGTGCTCCTGGCCGGATACCTCGTAGGCCTGCTGACCGCGCGGACGGGTGCGCTGCCGTTGTCCTTGCGGATGGCTGCCCGTGATTCGGCCAGGAACCGGGGCCGCACGGTGCCGGCTGTAGGGGCCGTCCTCGCCGCCGCCACGCTGGCCAGCGCCGCGCTGGTCCTTGCGGCCAGCCAGCAGGCAATGATGCGGGAGAACCATTCATGGACCGCGCTGGAAAACCAGGCCTTCCTGCCGCTGTCCCTGGAGCAGCCCCTCCTGCCGGACGGAAGCACCCAGCCGGCGGTCGTCGTCGATCCGGCTGAACTCGCTTCCGCCGTGGAAGGTGCCACCGGCAACGTTGCCTGGACCAGGACGATCAGTGCGCCGGGGTACGTTCACAACTGCGCTTTTGGCAATGGCACGGATCTGTCGGGGCCGGCACGCACTGCCACCTCCAATTGCCTGCAGTACGTGCTGGCCACGCCAGCCGGCAACGAGTGTCCGATGACACCGGAGCGGAGGGTGGCGGACCCCAATGACTGGCGGTGCCGGGGATCGATGGCCCAGTCGCCGGGCGCCCAGGGTTCCATCCTGGTGGGTGGCGCGGACGAGATCAGTGCCGTCCTCGGCGCCGAGGCCGGACCTGAGGCACTGGCCGTGCTGGCCGACGGTGGCATGGTGGTGACCAACCCTGTCTTCGTTCGGGACGGGACGGTGGTGCTCGAGGGCCAGGACGTGCGCACGCAGGCCCAGGATCCGGCCGACCCTTCCCGCATGCATGAGACGGTCACCAGCAGCACGCTTCCCGCCATTGTGGTTGAACCTGCCCAGGCCCTTCCTTACTACGGAGTCATTTCGCCGGAGACGGCCCGGCGACTGGACCTGCATCCCGAGCCAGCCGAGCTCCTGGTCCAGCTCACCAGCTTTCCCTCGGCCGGTGAGAGGGACGCTGCAGCCGGGGCCGTCGCCGCCGTGTACCAGCAGCCCGCCGTCGGATTCTGGGCCGAACCGGGCATCACCCAGGGCGACTCATGGATGACCTGGTCCATCGTGGCCATCAGCGCGGTGATTACCTTCAGCGCCGCAGGCATCACCACAGGCCTTTCCCTGGCGGATGCGCGCGCGGACCATGTAACGCTCGCCGGCATCGGTGCCTCGCCCCGCCTGCGGAAGAGCCTTGCCGGTTCCCAGGCGCTGCTGACCGCTGGGCTGGGAACCCTGCTCGGCGGCATCGCCGGGACCCTGCCGGCGGTGCTCGTTGCAGGTTCCACCGAGCTGCGCACCGCTGTCGAGGTGCCCTGGCTGCACCTGCTGGCGCTCGTCTTTGCGGTGCCCCTGGCCGGCGGCCTTCTGGCCTGGCTCTTCACCCGTGCGCGATTGCCGGCGTCACGGCGCACGCTGGGTACCTGAGAGGGACCCCCGTGCATCTGAGCAGGGTCTTTGATCCCGCGGGGTCTTTCTGATTGGCGCCGGCAGGCTTACCGTGGGGTGAGGAGCTGCCCTCCGGGCAGCCGTGCAAGGGACCGGCACCACCTTCGACGGCGGTGCGGCCCGACGCTCGTCGCCGGGTGCCTGCCGTTCGGCGCAGGCTGGTCCTGATCACGGCAAAACACAGTCCGGTCCAAGCTCCCCGTTGGTAGGGTGCCTGTCAGCAGATGGGGACGAATCTCAAGGAGGAGAAATGGCCGGAACACCGGATCATCGACGGAGCGCAACCCGGGGGGAAGGTGCGGTCGCCACCGACACCTCACTACCGCCGTCGGCAATTGACGAGACTGTCCGCGAGGCGGAAGAGAAGAAATGGACGCCCGGAAAAGTTGCCCTCTGGGCAGCGATTGCCCTGCTGGGCGGCGTGGCCTGGTTTATGCTCGCGATCATCCGCGGCGAGACAGTCAACGCCATCTGGTTCGTTTTTGCTTCTGTTTGTACGTACCTGATCGGCTACCGCTTCTACTCCAAGGTCATTGAGCGTTACATCACCAGGCCTGATGACCGCCGGGCCACCCCCGCTGAATACAAGGCGGACGGCAAGGACTACGTGCGCACGGACCGGAACGTCCTGTTCGGCCACCACTTTGCCGCCATCGCCGGGGCAGGCCCCCTGGTGGGCCCGGTCCTTGCCGCCCAGATGGGCTACCTGCCCGGCACTATCTGGATCATCATCGGCGTCGTGCTTGCAGGCGCAGTGCAGGACTACCTGGTGATGTTCTTCTCGATGCGGCGCGGCGGGCGCTCGCTGGGACAGATGGCGCGCGAGGAACTCGGCGTCATCGGCGGCACCGCTGCCCTGGTGGCCACCCTGCTCATCATGGTCATCATCGTGGCCATCCTCGCCCTGGTGGTGGTCAACGCCCTGGCCGAAAGCCCGTGGGGCGTCTTCTCCGTTGGCATGACCATCCCCATCGCCCTGTTTATGGGCGTCTACCTCCGGTTCCTGCGGCCCGGCAAGGTGATGGAAGTTTCGCTGATCGGGTTTGTCCTGCTGATGGCGGCCATCATCGGCGGCGGCATGGTGGCTCAGACCCAGTGGGGCGTGGACATCTTCACCCTGGACCGGGTGACCATCGCCTGGGGCCTCATTGTTTACGGCTTCATCGCGGCGATCCTGCCGGTCTGGCTGCTTCTGGCCCCCCGGGACTACCTGTCCACGTTCATGAAGATCGGCGTGATCGTGATGCTCGCGCTGGCCATCATTGTGGTCCGCCCGGAGATCACCGTTCCGGCGTTCAGCGAATTCGCCAGCAGGGAGAACGGCCCAGTGTTCCCCGGCGCGCTGTTCCCGTTCCTGTTCGTGACCATCGCCTGCGGAGCCCTGTCCGGCTTCCATGCGCTGATCTCCTCGGGCACCACACCCAAGCTGGTGGAAAAGGAACGGCAGACCCGCTTCATCGGTTATGGCGGCATGCTGATGGAGTCCTTCGTCGCCATCATGGCCCTCCTGGCAGCAATCTCGATTGACCGCGGCCTCTACTTCGCCATGAACTCGCCCGCGGCCCTGACCGGCGGAACCGTCGAAACGGCCGCCACATGGGTCAACAGCCTCGGCCTGTCCGGCGTCAACCTCAGCCCGAACCTGCTCTCGGAGACCGCCGCGAACGTGGGCGAGGAAAGCATCGTCTCCCGTACCGGCGGCGCACCCACACTGGCCGTGGGACTCGCCCACATCATGCAGCAGTTCATCGGCGGCACGGCCATGATGGCCTTCTGGTACCACTTCGCCATCATGTTTGAAGCCCTCTTCATCCTCACCGCTGTTGACGCCGGAACCCGCGTTGCCCGGTTCATGCTCCAGGATTCCATCGGCAACTTCGTTCCCAAGTTCAAGGAAGCGTCCTGGCGGCCCGGCGCCTGGCTCTGCACGGCGGTCATGGTGGGTGCCTGGGGTGCGGTGCTGCTGATGGGCGTCACTGATCCGCTGGGCGGCATCAACACGCTGTTCCCGCTGTTCGGCATCGCCAACCAGCTACTGGCCGCCATCGCCCTGGCTGTTTGCCTGGCCATCGTGGCCAAGCAGGGCACCTTCAAGTACCTCTGGATCGTGGCCTTGCCGCTGGCCTTCGCAGCGGTGGTCACCATTACCGCCAGCTACCAGAAGATCTTCTCGCCCACCCCGGCGGTGGGGTACTTCGCCAACAACGCCGCCTTCAGTAAGGCGCTCGCGGACGGGAAGACCGAATTTGGCACGGCTAAATCCGTGGCAGCCATGGAAGCTGTGGTGCGCAATACCGCTATCCAGGGCTGGCTGTCAGTCATCTTTGTGGTGCTCAGCATCATCGTGATCGCGACGGCGTTGCTCGCCACCGTGAATGCGTTCCGCAGCCGGGCGCACGGGACAGCCGTGAAGGACAACGAGGATCCTGCCAGGCCTTCGCGCGTCTTTGCCCCCGCCGGGCTGATTCCCACACCCGCCGAGCGGGAGCTGATGGCTGAATGGGACAAGGTCCCGGCCGAGCTGAGGTTCGAGCGGGCAGGACACCACTGATGAGCACCGGACTGGCTGCCGTCACCCGCGGCTTCCGCGGGTTCGCGCGCTACCTCGGCGGTGTCCTGGGGGCGGACGCCTACACCAAGTACCTGGAGCACCACCAGGCCTCAGGGCACAACACGCCGCCGCTGAGCGAGCGGGAGTTCTGGCGGGACCGGACGGACCGGCAGGACTCCAATCCGCAGGGCCGGTGCTGCTGATTGGGCCGCGCAACGGATGATTGAGCCCATAGCGGACAGCGTGTCAGCGGAGTTCATGGAGTGGACCCCGGGCGGATCGCTCATGAGAGTATGAACGCATGAGCGATCCGAACGACACTCAGGCACCTGAGGACCTCCCGGTAGAGGGCACCACCATCGATGACGGCCAGCCGGCGCCTGCGCCGGCAGTGCCGGAAAACGGCAGCAAACCCAAAGGCAGCAACCTGCAGGACCTGGTTGATGAACCGGCCAAGGTGATGCGGATCGGCACCATGATCAGGCAGCTCCTGGAGGAGGTGAAGTCCGCCCCGCTGGACGACGCAGCACGGGGAAGGCTCGCCGAAATCCACGAGCGCTCCATCAAGGAGCTCGAGGACGGGCTGGCGCCTGAACTGGTGGAGGAACTCGACCGGATCAGCCTGCCGTTCTCTGACGACGTAACCCCCTCCGACGCTGAACTGCGGATAGCGCAGGCCCAGCTGGTGGGCTGGCTCGAGGGGCTGTTCCACGGCATCCAGACAGCCATTGCAGCACAGCACGCCGCCCGCGAGCACGCCGCGGCGCAGCTGCAGCTCCGGCAGCTCCCGCCTGGCACGGTGATCGCGCCCGGTGTGGTGATCGGGGAAAACGGCGAGCCGCAGCGTGCCCCCGCCGGCCCCCGGCCTGCCGCTCCAGGCCGCCCCGGCCAGCCGAACGACCCGGACCACGGTCCCGGACAGTACCTCTAGGTTCATTGGGCTTTTTCAGCGCCGCCAGGCAGGGGCGCAAGGACGACGTGGAATTGGGGAAGGGGTTGTGGCGGCGCGCCCACGACCGTTTCCAGAGGGGGCTGGACCGCTTCCACCAGGTTCTCGAAGGCGTGGAGGATGACCAGCTCTATGGCGAGCTCGTGGAGATCGCCAATGAGCTCGCCGCGCTGCTGGAACGGGTCAGAGCTGTCTGCATGGAAGCGCAGCAGCGCTCGCCCAGCGAAGGACTGGACATCCCGGTCCGGCTCGCAGGCGTCCACCGGGCGCTGTCCAAAGCCGGCAATTCCCTGGCCACCACCTCCGAAGCTGCCGCCATGCTCAGGCTCGCCGTTGGCCCCATTCCGGTAGGCGCAGCGTCCGTACGTCGCCGCGCCGAGGCAGTATTCCAGCAGGTGGCCGACGCCGAGAGGCACCTTGCCGAGGAAGGTTCCGGTTCCGATGCCGCCACCGGGCGGGAAGATATTCCCGGTTAAGCGTCTGGCTTACTCTGCGGTATTTCGCCGGCCGGGCCGTTGTGGTTTGGCAGGATAAAAGAATGACTTCTTCACCCACACTGACGTTCAACGACGGTAACCAGATTCCCCAGCTCGGCTACGGCGTATGGCAGGTTGAGGACGGAGTGGCGGAAAAGGTGGTCCGCCAGGCCTTCGAAGCGGGCTTCCGCCACATCGATACCGCCAAGATTTACGGCAATGAGTCCGGTGTTGGCCGGGCCATCGCCGGCTCCGGCCTGTCACCTGAGCAGATTTTTATCACCACCAAGCTGTGGAACGCGGACCAAGGCTACGAGTCCACCCTCGCCGCGTTCGAGGAGTCCATGGACCGGCTGGGCCTCAAGACTCTGGACCTGTACCTGATCCACTGGATGCAGCCCAAGCAGGACAAGTACGTGGACACCTGGAAGGCGCTGATTGAGCTGCAGAAGCGCGGCCGGGTGAAGTCCATTGGTGTCTCAAACTTCACCGTTGAGGGCCTGCAGCGGCTCATCGACGAAACCGGTGTGGTCCCGGCCATCCACCAGATCGAGCTGCACCCCTACTTCAGCCAGCGGGAACTGCGCGAATTCGGCGCTTCCAAGGGGATCCTGACCCAGGCCTGGTCCCCGCTGGGCCAGGGCGGCGAGCTCCTGGAGGATCCGGCAGTGGCCGCGATTGCTGCCAAGCACGGAGCCACGCCTGCCCAGGTTGTTATCGCCTGGCACCTTGCCATCGGCAACGTGGTGATCCCGAAGTCCGTCACCGAGTCCCGCATCCGTGAAAACTTCGCAGCGCTGGATGTCTCCCTGGACGCGGACGACGTCGAAGCCATCAATGCACTGGACCGCACCGCCAAGGGCGAAGGCCGGATCGGCCCGGACCCGGCAGTTTCCGACTTCGCCTAATTCCAGCCGGGCGTACAACCCGCGTTGCCTGGCATTTTTGCCCGGGCAGCGCGGGTTGCTTGCGTTAAGCGGCTGCACGAGTCCTGGGCTTCCCTGGGGAGTTGGCAGGCTCAGGCGGCGATGCGGACCTGCTGCACGGGAACGGCGTCCACAACAGCCCAGCTGTCCTCGCCGTGGCAGTGCCGGCTGGCGAAGCGTTCTGCTTCAGCCAGGGTGTTAAAGACTTCAGCCCGGGCACGGCCGCAGTCGGCGTCGAAGTAGGTGACGTGAAATTCCTGTACGGGTTGGTTTTCCATAAATCCAGTGTGCAACCCGGGTCTGACATTCTTCGGAATCAGGACGGCGTGTCCGTGCTGCCCAGCCGCAGGACCCGCTCCTGCGCCAGCATGGCAGTCCGCTCTGCCTTGTCCGCAGCCCGCACCGCCTGCTTTGCCTCGGCAGCAGTGGCGGCGAGGCTTCTGCGCAACTGCTCGAGCCGGTCCTCAGCCGCCCTGAGGCGCGTCCGGAGTTCGGCTGTTTCCTGGAGGAGTTCAGCCATCTCGGTGCGCGCCCCGTCCGCCCGGTCCTGCAGGTCCCGGGCAAGCTGAGCCGTCTCCGCTTGGGCGGCCTCCGCTTCGGCCAGCGCGGCTTTTGCTTTCTCGAGCGCGGGCGGTGACTTTGGCCGCGGTGTTTGCCGGACTGCCTCGAGCCGCGGCTTGTCCGGCTTCGGACGGGAGGCGCCCGCCGTCGTCGTACCCTCCTTCCGCGGCCTGTCCGGTACCGCCCCAGCCGGAGCAGGAACCGACCGGGGCGCCGCGGGGAGGGCAGCGGGGACTGCCACCAAACCGTCAAGGTCCACGGCGTTTACGCCGTCCGCCGAGAGCGTCTTGAGCAGGCGGCCGCTTTGGACAGCGGCGGCCGCTCCGGCATCGGCGGTCAGGGCGCGCAAGGTTTCTTCGACGTCCGTTGCCATGGCCTCGCTGATGGTCCGGCCCTGCTCCTGCGCCACCGCACGGGCGGTGTCCACGGCGGCGGCCAGCACGGTGCGGCGCTCACGTCCCAGCTCACGCAGTGCCGTGGCGTCCAGTGAGGCCTGCGCCTCACGCATGCGGCTGCCGAGATCCGTCAGCCCGGCGAGGACGTCCGGTTCGTGCAGGGCCAGCATGTTCACGGCCCAGGCGGCAACCGACGGCTTGGGGAGCCCGCGCACAGCCGCCCCCAATTCTTTGTCCCGGCCGGCGGCTTCCTTCGCCGCGGCTGCGCGGGCGCCGATAAAGTCGTCGAGCGGCTTGGCATAGAGCTCATTGGCAATCTCTGCCAGGGCCTCGTCATCCATGCTCGCCATCTTAGGGGCCGGTGTTGCTCCTGGCTGACAGGCCTGTAACGGGGCCAAGGCCTGCAGATGGCGACTGTTCCTAGACGTTCTGCTGGCGCCGCACCATTTCGGCAATCCAGGTTGGCGCGAAGGGCGAAGTGCAGCCAGGGGGAGTGGGGTAGTCCTTGAGGACTTCCAGCCGCTCGCCGATTTCGACAGCCCTGCCGCGGTGTTCGGCGTGCTGAATGCCGATAGTGGCCAGGCAGGTGTTCATCGCCCACTGCAGCCGCTCCGGGGCATCCTTCATGTCAGCTTCGATGACGTCGAGCAGCCTGGTGAGGTCAAGGCCGTCAGGCTGCTTCGCCACGCGGTCACTGGTCAGAGCCCAGCCGGCGCTGGCAACCACCGGATCGTGGTCAGCCAACCATGCGGCGCGAAGTTCTTCTGCGTGGGCGCTTTTCTTCATCACATAGTTCACAAACCAGTCATGCACTTTGGGTGTGCGGGCCTCCCGCAGCATGGCGTCCAGCTCGTCGCGCCCGAACGCCTTGGGGCGGCAGATGAGGAGTGCCAGCAAACGCGCTGCCGTGTCACCCGTGGCCCACAGCTCACGGGCGAGTTCCGGTTGCGTCTTGAGCCGCTTTGCCACGGCGCGGAGCTTGCTGAGGTTTACACCGTGATCGTCACCGTGCCTTTCGTTAACCTCCCGCGCCCGCGGGTCCTCAAGGGCAGCCAGTTCAGCCATCACCTCGGCCACCGCACCGGTCAACGCCGCCTCGTTCAATGCACTCTCGTTTAATGCCGTCCCGGCCACGTCTGGCTCCTTTCCGTCGCCCGCGAGGTTCAGCCTACGACGCAAGCCTGCCGGCCGCATACCTGCCGGGTACTTTCCGGCGGGGCCCGCACTTGCAACCAGTGGTGCCACGTCGGCGGGAGGCCCGCATGGAAGACTCCAGCGTGCCTTCCTCCCTCGGGATTTCTCCCGAGTCTGCTTTCAGCATCCCGGCAGTGGCGGGGGACGCCTATCCGGCCCTGTATGCCTGTTGCCTCATTGCAATACCTCCGGGGGCTCGCCTTCGTTGCCTCATTGAAAAACCTCCGGGAAGGCAGGGACTTGATGGGCTTGGTCAGTGGTTGTGGCCGTGCCGGCTTTGTGTCGGGATATGGTTTCGAGTTCTGCGGTGAGGGCGTAGATCTGGCGGGAGAGTGCCATGACGTGGATCTTCTTGAACTGGGCGTTCATGGCGATGATTGGTCGCTGGCGCATTGTGGGGTGTTCGACGGCACGTTTGTGCGGGGTCGTGGGCCGGTCGTGTTTCTTGATCACTTTGGCCCCGTAGCGGGTTTTGGAGACGAGCTTTTGCTGCGGCAGTAGGTAGTTCGAGAAGATCCGGTCCAGTTCCCAGATCTGGTTCAGCAGTTCCAGCTCCCTGAGGGTGTCGTAGCGGTGGTAGCCGACGAGTTCGCGGACGCGGGACCAATTCTTTTGTTCCACGTGCGCACCGTCGTTCTTGTTTCCCGGCCGGGACCGGGTGAAGGTGATCTTCTTCTCCAGGCAGTACCGATAAAGCTCGTTATTGATGAACTCACTGCCGTTATCCGAATCGATGCCCACGACAGGGAAAGGGAACGCCGCGGTGGCCTGTTGAAGCGCCTCGAACACCCACCTCTGCGCTTTGTTACGCACGGACCGGTTCACCGTCCAGCCCGTAGCGATGTCCGTGACGGTGAGGGTGAAGCAGAACTCGCCACGGTTGTTTCCGCCTTCGTGGCCGACCAGGTCGATCTCCACGAACCCGGGTGCCGCGTCGTCCCACTCGGCCCACGTCCGGATAGGGATCTGAGCCTTTAGTAGTGACCCTGGCTTGGTGTGGGAGCGCCCGTGCAGCCGCATCTTCTCTCGCTCATGGGCCAGCCTGCGGTCGATCGTTGCGGCGCTCATATGTACCAACAACTCCGCCTCTGCGTCAGTGATGTTTAAGACCCGCTCTGCGCGCAGCATCGGGACGAGGTAGCCGGTCGCGGCCGCAAGCAGCTTCCCGGCCGGGCCCCGAAGCACGGACCAGCACATCACCAGGGACGGTTGAAGGGATGCTGGATACACAGGCTTCCTTCCCGGATGCACCGCCCGCGGCCGGGGCGGCTCCAGTGCCTGCCGCAGGGCGGCCCGGGCATGGTCACGGTGCCAGCCGGTCAGACCCACCAACTCCGTGAGGATCTGGCTCTTCACCGTCCGGTCCGCTGAGCGGTAGCGCAACGCGAGGTGCTTCGTCACTGCCTTGCGTTCACTCATGGTCAGTCCCATCCGCAACAATCACGCCCAGACCAAGCCTCCGACAACCCCTACCACCCGGAGGTTTTTCAATGAGGCAACGTAATGGCCACCGCGGAGGTTTTTTACGAGTCAACTCGTATGTCTGTCGGGACAGCCAGCAGAGATCTACACTGAACTATTCCCCCGTGTAGCGGGCTGGGCTGCCGGGCGCACGATTGGATTACAGGTGCATATCGGGAAAGGCCGGTCATGGGCAGTGTCTCGGGGAAAGCTAACCGGGCGGTATCCGAAGCTGCGTCGGCCAGCCGAAGCCCGGCCCTGCGGATCCTGGCTCGAACGGGCTATGTCTTCATCGGACTGGTGCACATCCTGATCGGCGTCATTGCCCTCCAGGTCGACCGGGGCCAGGGCGGGGAGGCCGACCAATCCGGTGCGATAGCATCGATCGCCTCCAAGCCGGGCGGGCCCGTGCTGCTCTGGGCGGGTCTGGTGGCATGTGGGGCACTGGCGGTCTGGATGGTCAGCGAAGCGTTCTATGTGGCCCGTACCGAAAGCGAGTCGAAGAAGAAACTGAAAACGGCGGGGGCAGCCGTTGGAAAAGCAGTGGTCTTCGCCTTCCTGGCCTTCACCTTCGCTGTCTTCGCATCCGGCGGAAGCAAGAATTCCGGCCAGTCCGCGAGTGATTTTACGGCCAGGCTAATGGGTGCACCCGCCGGCGTGGTGCTGCTGATTGCCGCCGGTCTGGCGATCATCGTTGCCGGCGCCTATTACGCCTACCGCGGTGTCACGAGGAAGTTCATGAAAGACCTGCAGGACCCGGGAAACGGCCGTTCGGCGGTCAAATGGATCGGGACCATCGGCTACACCGCAAAAGGCGTTGTCCTTGGGGTGGTGGGTGTCCTGATCATCGCTGCAGCGGCAACGGCGGATCCTTCGAAATCCTCGGGCCTGGACGGCGGCGTGAAGACACTGGGTTCGCAGCCGTATGGCGTATTCCTCCTCGCCGCAATTGCGGCAGGACTGATCTGCTACGGCGCATACTCCATGGCCCGGGCACGGTTCGGGAAGTTCTAAAGGGGTGCTTGGTCAACGCCGCCCGGGGCCCCGAACCTGAGGAATGGCTCCCTCGTCACTTCCCGCCGCCACAATACAAGAATTGATTCAGGAACCGCCCGGCGCCTGCGGGGCCAGCCACGCCAAGGCTTGCTGTTCATCGGAGAAATACCGTATGGGGCACCGCGGCGCCGGTAGTCCCCTCCGCCCATGGGCGATGACCCGGTCCACCTCGGTGGTGCCCAGCGTTGCAAACGCTGTAACGGTGACAGCTTCAATGATGATCCGAACGGCCTCCTTGCTCACGGATTCCACCCCGGTGACCTGCAGCAGGACACCGGCACCGGCACCGGCAGTCAGCGTCAAGAAACGGTCCCGGATCAAAGTCCCGTCCTCTGCCGTGATCCGGCTGCCCGGAGGCACCGTAATGCGCACCACTCCTTCACGGGCGTATTCGATGGTGGCCTTCCCTCCAGCCGTACCTGAGGCTTCGTCGGGGGCCTGCGGGTTGATGGGCTCAGTGGCACTGTGCCCATTCGTAGGAAATTGGCGTCCCAAGTCGGACACGAGAACCATCATCTTCCCCCCGATGTGCTTCAAGTGCGGCCTCGCCGGCGCAGTTGAACCTGGCCTGCCCTCAGGCCGCGTGGAGGTCAGCCTACCCCCGAATAAACCGGGAGTCCATAAGATCAATGCCCGTGGAAGGCTGGCCCGGGGCGCATGCTGAGCCTGCCGCAGAAGCGGGGAAGGGAGGAGTTCGCGGACTGCCGACACTGGGAACATTCAGCGGCGGCCGGCGCCTGTTGACAGTCTGTGAGGGCGGGAGTAAGACGGCCAGTGGCGGCCCAATCCTGTGCCGCTGCAGATAATTGTGTCCGCGCCGTCGAAGACCATGCCCTGACGCTCACTGCCCCCGGGCCGGTCTGAACAGCGCGGCACGCTTCAAAGGAGAAGCACCATGACCGTTGCAATCATCCTTCACCGCGTCGCCGACTACGACTCCTGGCGCAAGGTCTACGATTCCGTTGGCGACATGCAGAAGGCCGGCGGGGTGACCCAGGAATCGGTACACCAGATGGTTGATGATCCTAACAACGTCCTCGTCATCCATCATTTCGACAGCGTGGACACCGCCAGGGCGTTTTTTGGCAGGGGGGACCTCAGGGACGCCATGCAGCGCAGCGGCGTCCAGGGCGAACCGCGCGTGGAGCTCTTCGAGTAGCCCAGGGGCACGGAAGACCAGGCGCGCCCTCTGACGTTCGGCTCCACGACGCCTTCGGCCGCTAACCCTGAGATCTGTGGCCGCAATGCCTGGAGGCGCAAACGGGGTGACGTCGCTTAACCAGCGAAAAACCCCGGAAACCCCTAAATCCAGGGGCTGTCCGGGGTTTATCCCGAGCTTCCTATCAGAATCGAACTGATGACCTTTTCATTACGAGTGAAACGCTCTACCGACTGAGCTAAGGAAGCACCGCATAACCGCCCGGAAGAACCGGGCCCTTCATGCAAGAGTCAACTGTAATAGAGTCCCCGCGCCCGGGTCAAAATGGCCGGGGCTATCCGGCTGAGGCCTTCAGCACACCGTGTTGTCGGCGGGCACTTGACCGCTCACCAGGTAGCGGTCCACCGGGTCCTCAAGGCAGCTGTTGGACCGGCCGTAAGCTGTGTGGCCTTCGCCTGTCCAGGTCAGCAGGGAGGCGTTGCCTAACTGCTTGCGGAGCGAGGCGGCCCACTCCACGGGGGTGGCGGGGTCGCCCGTAGTACCAATCACCACGATGGGGGCATCACCGGTGTATTCCACGGGTGCGGGGGTGCGGAGGTTCTTGTACGGCCAGTCAGCGCAGTTGGTGCCGCCATAGGCGAAAAAGTACCCAAAAGTGGGGGAGTCCTGCATCAGCCGCTCCTGTTCAGCCCGCATGGCTGCGGTATCCGACTCCATGGGATAGTCCAGGCAGTTGATGGCGTTGAACGCGAACGTTGAGTTGGAGGTGTACGTGCCGTTGGACGCACGGTCCGCACCCAGGTCAGCCAGCCGAAGCATCAGGCTAACGTCCCCTGCCATGGCAGCGTCCAGGGCCTGCGTCAGTGCAGGCCAGCTCTGATCGTTGTACAGCGGGGTAATCAGGCCGCTGACGAACATCGTGGCGTTGACCACCCGGCCATCCTTGGCCGTGCGCGGCGTTTGCTGGACAGCGTTGATGAGGTCGCGGATCTGCTGCACGCCGGAATCGGCGTTTCCGCTCAGAGGGCACCCGTCCTGCTTCAGGCAGCTCTGGACATAAGCCCGAATGGACTTTTCAAAGGCGCGCGCCTGGCCCCGGGTGAGTTCCTCGTTGCTGATGGACGGATCAAGCGCACCGTCCAGCACCATGCGGCCCACGTTGTCCGGGAAAAGCGAGGCATAAGTGGACCCCAGGAACGTGCCGTAGGAGTATCCGAGGTAGTTCAGCTTCGAGTCATTAACCACGGCGCGGAGGATGTCCAGGTCCTTGGCCGAACTCACGGTGTCGATATGGGCCAGGACGGCCCCGGTCTGCTCGGAGCACTTGGCGGCAATAGCTTTGTTGTCTGACAGCACTTCCTGCAGGCCGGCGTCCGTGTCCAGGTTGTAGATCTTGGCCCGGGCAGCATCGCGTTCGGCATCCGTCATGCAGGTCACGGGGGCCGAGCGTTTCACGCCCCGGGGGTCGAAGCCCACCAGGTCGTAGGCGTCGCGTACCGTCTGGGAAAAGTGTGTGCCTGCGGCATCCTTGACGAAGTCGTACCCGGACGCCCCCGGTCCGCCAGGATTGACGAGCAGGCTGCCTGTTCTGTTGCCCGTACTGGGGGACCGCAATGCCGCGAGTTCGATGGTGTCGCCGCCGGGATTGCCGTAGTCCATGGGCACTTCCACCTTGGCGCACTGGAAGCCGTTTTCGCACGGCTCCCACACCACTTCCTGTGAATAGAACTCCTCAAGCCCGGCCGGAGCGGACGCCACAATCGAGGGGTCGGCTTTTGCCGTAGCTGCTTCCTGGTTGCGGTCACCGCCGTTCAGGAGGCTGCAGCTGGCCAGAATCATGGCAAGGGCCATGGCCCCGGCGGCACGTGCCGCAATCACCCAGGATGCGGGGCGTGCGGGCAGGGGGCGGGCAGTCATCGGGTCTCCTTGGAAGGGTTAGATCAGGCTGGCTGCCATGGACTCAATGGTCAACAGCGGGGCTACGTTGGTGGTGGTGATGCGTTCACGGGCTTTGTTGATGGCATCCATCCGGGCAAGTGTGGCTTCTGGAGTGGAGCGGCTGGCAAACTCCTCCAATTCACTCCTCAGCTCAACGTTTACGAGCTCCACAGCATTCCCGAGCTGGATAATCATCACATCCCGGTAGAAAGACAGCAGGTCCGTGAGGGTGCGGTCCAGCGAGTCGGTGACGGACCGCTTGGCACGGCGCTTCTGGTCCTCCTCAAGCTGCTTCACCTGGCTCCGCATGGCCGGCGGCAGCGTGCCCGATTCCGGTGCTCCAAGTGTGGCCAGCAGGGCGGCCCTCTCGGCCGCGTCGCGTTCCTCATTGGAACTTGTGGCCTCGGCCGTTGCGATCTTGACCAGCTTTTCCGCCATCATCACCGCAGCAGTGACCCCGCGCAGTCCCAGTGGGAACCGCACCGTCTCGAGCCGCCGCTCCCGCGCCGCGGGGTCCCGGGCCAACCGCCGGGCGATGCCCACATGGCTTTGGGCCGCGCGCGCTGCACGTTCCGCCAAAGCGGGCTCGACGCCGTCGCGCTTCACCAGCAGGGCGGCCACATCGGCGGCGGGCGGAAGACGCAAAGCCACGCTGCGGCACCGCGAACGGATGGTCACCAGGACATCGGCGGGGGACGGTGCGCACAGCATCCACACCGTCCGCGGGGTTGGCTCCTCGATGGCTTTCAGCAGGACGTTCGTGGTCCGTTCGGCCATCCGGTCCGCGTCCTCCACCACAATGATCCGCCAGCGGCCGGCAGATGGCCGGTTGCCCGCCGTAGCCACCAGCTCACGCGCCTCATCAATGGTGATGGTCACCTTTTCAGTCCGGACGAACGTGACGTCCGAGTGGGTTTCGCCCAGGATGGTCAGGCACGCCGGGCACTGCCCGCAGCCGCGACGGGTGACGTCCTCCTGGTCGCAGTTCAGGGCCGCAGCGAATGCTTTGGCCGCGTTCGAACGGCCGGAGCCCGGCGGGCCGGTGAAAAGCCATGCATGCGTCAGGTTTGCTCCGCTGGCGGCCTGGCGCAATTGTTCGACGACGGCGGCCTGGCCCTGCAGGTCGTCCCAGACCGTCATGCGCTGTCCACCTTCGCCGCGGCCAGCAGGGCGTCCACGCGCTGCAGGATCTGCGCGGCCAGGTCATCCACGGGAAGATGCGCAGGAAGCACCAGGTAGGAACCGGCGCGGCTGGCGGCCAGTTCCAGGAAGGCGTCCCGGATCCGCAGGTGGAACTCGTCAGCTTCGGATTCCAGCCGGTCTTCCGCAGCCTCGCCCGCGGTCCTGCGGCGGCGGCCAACCTCCGGGTCCACATCAAGCAGCACTGTGAGATGGGGCTCCAGGCCGGAGGTAGCCCACGCGTTAATGGACCGTACGGCGTCCTTGCCGAGGTTCCGCCCGCCGCCCTGATAGGCAACCGAGGAATCGATATAGCGGTCCGTCAACACCACCTCGCCGCGTTCCAGGGCAGGCCGGATCACCTGGGTTGCATGCGCTGCACGGGAGGCGGCAAAAATCAGTGCTTCGGTGTGGGCATCGATGTGCCCCTGGCCGTGGTCCAGGACCAGGGACCGCAGTTTCTCACCTATCGGCGTTCCGCCGGGCTCCCGGGTGCGCAAAACGGTGAGCCCGCGAGATTCAAGGGTGTCCGCAAGCCGGGCTGCCTGGGTGGACTTGCCGGCGCCGTCCCCGCCCTCAAATGCGATGAAAAGACCCGCGCGTTGTTTGCTCACTGGACAAGCCTACCGATCCGCACCGTCAATCGCAGTTTGAGGCCGGTGCCATGTGGACAGGGCCGGAGACGGCTTTCAAGGCTCCCGCCGGCGAACAGTACGCTTTTCTCCATGAGCCTTTCCGAACAGCAAGCGGCGTCCCTGGCAGCTGAGACGGTAGTGGTCGCCGCCGGACGTCCCCCAAGGGACCGGGACCAGCCGGTCAACCCGCCCATCGTCCTGTCCTCCACATACTTTGGCAGCGGTCCGCTTGCCGACGGGGACCGCGGCTACGGCCGGTACTCCAACCCCACCTGGGATCCCTTTGAAGAGGCGCTCGGACAGCTCGAAGGCTCGGAACTGCCCGGCCTCCTCTACGCGTCCGGCCTGGCCGCCGTCAGCTCGGCGCTTTCCCTCATCCCGGCCGGGGGAGTGCTCGTGATGCCCTCGCACAGTTATTCCGGTTCCCTGGTGATGGCCGCCGAGCTAGCCCAGAAGGGCTTCATCGAACTCCGGACCGTTGACATTGCGGACACGGAGGCCGTCAAGGAAGCGCTCTCGCCCCGCGGTCCGGCCACACGCCGGGCTGCCATGCTCTGGCTGGAAAGCCCCACGAACCCGATGCTGGGCATCGCGGACGTACCTGCCCTCGCCGAAGCCGCGCACGCCGCCGGAGCAATCGTGGTCACGGACAACACCTTTTCCACTCCCTTGGTCCAGCAGCCCCTGCTGCTGGGATCGGACGTCGTCCTGCATTCGGTGACCAAGTACCTGGCCGGCCATTCCGACGTCGTCCTCGGCGCCCTGGTGACCTCCAACCCCGATATCCGCTCCGCACTGCTTCACCACCGGATCATCCACGGCGGGATCGCGGGCCCGTTCGAAGCCTGGCTTGCATTGCGCGGGCTGCGGACCCTCGCTTTGAGGATTGAACGGTCCCAGGCCTCTGCACTGGTCCTGGCTGATCGGCTGGCTGCCCATCCACTGATTGAATCCCTCCGGTTCCCGGGACTTCCCGCCGATCCCGGACACGAACGCGCGAAGGCCCAGATGAAGGGGTTCGGCTCGATCATCTGCATCCAGGTGGCACCGGTGGGAGGGCTCACCGGCGCCGATGCCGCGGACGCGCTGGTGCGGGCCTTGGAATTGTGGCTTCCGGCGACCTCACTGGGCGGGGTTGAATCCCTCATCGAACGCCGCCGCCGGCACACCGCCGAACCGGCCAGCGTTCCCGAAAACCTGGTACGCCTCAGCGTCGGCATCGAAAACGTCGAGGACCTCTGGGCCGACCTGAAACAGGCGCTGGACGCGCTGGGCGGCTAGGCTGGGCTTGTGGACGGTGAACTGATTATCCAGCCTGTAGAGCGGGCCGTGTATTTCATCCTTGCCTTTGTGGCATTCGGGCTGGAGTTGTGGGCGGTTGTCGACTGCGCAAGGCACAGGGCCAACGCCTTTGAAGCCACCGGCAAGCGGACCAAGACTTTTTGGCTGGCCCTGACCGGAGGTGCCGCGCTGGTCGGCGCTATCTCCGTTTTCTCAATGCTCAACAACGGTGGCAACGGCGGATTCTTTGGCACCCTGGGCCTGTTCGGGCTCGCGGCAGTGGTGGCAGCTTCCGTCTACCTCGCCGACGTCCGCCCCGCAGTCAAGGATGCCGGCCGCGGCGGCACCCGCAACACGGGCCCCTACGGGCCCTGGTAATCCCCGCCGGCCACCTGGACTCCCGTGTTTGATCTACCTGCGCGGGGACTCCGGCGATTGATCTAGCTGCGCGGGGCTACTGCTTCCCAATCCACGGTCAGTTCGCCCAGCCGCCAGCGTGCCGGCCCGTCCTGCACCGGCCACCCGGCATCGCGCAGAAGGCGGCACATCGATTGCCAGCGCTGCCGGTTGCCGAACGAAGCAAGCGGGGCCGATTCCAGCCATGCCCGGTCCATGGCCTGCATCAGGGCGTGAACCGGTTCCCCAGGGACATTGCGGTGGATCAGGGCTTTGGGCAGCCGCTCGGCGATCTCGGAGGGCATGGCAAAACTGCCGAACCGGACGGAGAAGCTCAGTGACAGCGGCCGGTGGGCGTCAAGCGCCACCCACGTGACCCGCCGCCCGATCTCGTCGCAGGTGCCGTCGATGAACAGGCCGTCCCCGGACAATCGGTCCTGCACGAGCCGCCAGATCCCGGCCACATCCGCTTCCTCGTACTGCCGCAGCACATTAAAGGCGCGCACCAGCACAGGCCGGCCCGGTACTGGAATTTCGAAACCGCCCACCTGGAAGCTCAGCCCGGGCCGTTGCAGCGGCAAGGCGGCACGGACCCTTTCGGGCTCGATTTCTATCCCGCAGACCTGGACGTCGGGCCGGATGGCGGAGAGCCGCTCAAAAAGTTCGACGGCGGTGGCCGGCGTGGCACCGTATCCCAGGTCCACCACCAAGGGGTTTGGGGCGGAGCGGAGCCGCCAGGCCTGCGGCCCGGTCAACCAGCGGTCCAGCCGGCGCATGCGGTTGGGGTTGGTGGTGCCCCGGGTGACGTTGCCCACCGGCCGGCCCTGCCGGCCATTCGGGTTCCTGCCGGTTATCTGCGGGGCGGCCACCCGTTCAGCTTTTTGCACCACCGGCCCACCTTATCGTTTGCGGGCATATCGTCCGCTGCCGGCCCGTTCGTAACGCTGGAGCGGCGCCGGCTGTAACGCTGGGCGGGCGGCAGCGGCGCTCGGCTAGGATGAAAATCATGACTTACAAGCTGATTCTGCTGCGCCACGGCCACAGCGAATGGAACGCCAAGAACCTGTTCACCGGCTGGGTGGACGTAGACCTCAACGACCAGGGCCGCACGGAAGCAGCACGGGGCGGGGAGCTCCTGGTTGAGAACGATGTACTCCCGGACATCCTTTACACCTCCCTGTTGAAGCGCGCCATCAACACCGCCAATATCGCCCTGGACAAGGCTGACCGCGGCTGGATCCCGGTCAAGCGCGACTGGCGCCTGAACGAACGCCACTATGGTGCACTGCAGGGCAAGGACAAGGCCCAGACCCTGGCCGAGTACGGCGAAGAGCAGTTCATGGAGTGGCGCCGTTCCTACGACACCCCGCCGCCGCCCCTGGACGACAACTCCGAGTTCTCCCAGGCCCGCGACCCCCGCTACGCCGACCTCGGCGACGCCCTGCCGCGCACCGAATGCCTGAAGGACGTCCTGGTCCGCCTGCTGCCGTACTGGGAATCGGACATCAAGGAAGACCTGAAGGCCGGCAAGACCGTGCTGGTGACTGCCCACGGCAACTCGCTGCGCGCACTGGTCAAGCACCTGGACGGCATCAGCGACGAAGCCATCGCGGGCCTGAACATCCCCACCGGCATCCCGCTGGTCTACGACCTGGACGAAGACTTCCAGCCGATTAAGCGCGGCGGCACCTACCTCGATCCCGAGGCTGCGGAAGAGGCCATCCTCGCCGTCGCCAACCAGGGCAAAAAATAAGGTAAAACGACGACGGCGGGCCGGTCACTTTTGGTGACCGGCCCGCCGTCGTTTGCTCCAAAGTCCGGACCGTCAGCTGTGTTCGATGCCGTTCGGCTGCCAGGCCCCGGTCACCAGGTAGGTGACCTTCTGGGCAACGGAGACTCCATGGTCCGCGAAGCGCTCGAAGTACCGGCTGGCCAGTGCAACGTCCACGGTGGTGGCCGGGCTCTCGGCCCATTCAGGAGCCGCGATGGCTTTAAAGACGCTCAGGTGCAGATCGTTTATGGCGGTGTTGGCCTTCAGGATGTCCCGGGCCACCTCAAGGTCGCGGGTCTCCAGCAGAACGGTGAGTTTGTCCGCAATCTCCTGGTCCAGGTCTGCCATGCTCTTGAACGTTGCCGTCATGGATTCGGGAATAACGATTGAGGGGAACCGGAGGCGGGCCAGCTGGGCGATGTGCCGGGCGAGGTCACCCATGCGCTCCAGTGACGCGCTCATCCGCAGGGATCCCACGATCATCCGCAGGTCACTGGCGACAGGACCCTGCAGCGCCAGGATGTCGATGGCCCGCTCATCAAGGCTGTTCTGCAGGAAGTCGATGCGGGCATCCGCCGCGATCACATCCTGGGCAAGATCCACGTCTGCCACCTGGAACGAGGTGGTGGCCTTCGCCATCGCTTCGCTGACCAGCCGGGAGATCTCCACCAGCTGGTCACCAACCTGGGTGAGCTCTTCCTGAAAAACCTTACGCACGTAGGCGTCCTTTCCTTGGAACTCCCGTCCCGCCCGCACCCGGACAGCAGGAATTCATGTCGCCGTTCGGCAGTCCAACTCGTTACTCTGCCAGTATCCGGTAAACGGTTAAGCCTTTGAAGATGAACGTTAGTTGAACCGTTGGCGCAGCAGCCCGGGACGTGCTGATGGCCGCCTGCCAGCGCATAAGGTGGAGCTGTGGATCCTATGCTCATCGGTCTGGTCGCCGGCCTCGTTGGCCTGGCGCTCGGTACGTTCGGAGTGCTTGCCTACAGGGTCAGTGAAAAGCAGCGCCGGTTGCTGGATATTGATTCCGACGAACTCGCCCTGCCAGCCGGTGCAGCCGAGGTGCTGGCCGTCGTCGGGCGCGCCTTTGTGGTGGTGGACGATGTTGACGGCGTGGTCCGCGCCAGCCCCGCCGCCTATGCCTACGGACTGGTCCGCGGGCACACTGTGGTTCACAAGGAACTGCTGGACATGACCGCAGGGGTGCGGCGCGACGGCGTCATCCTGGAGAAGCAACTGGAGCTGCCACGGGGACCCCTGGGGCAGGGGACCATTGTTGTCCAGGTACGTGCAGCCATGCTCGGTGAGGAATACATCCTCCTGCTGGCAGATGACCGCACGGAAATCACGCGCACCGAGGAGATCCGCAACGACTTCGTGGCCAACGTCTCCCACGAACTGAAGACGCCGGTAGGCGCTATTTCCCTGCTCGCGGAAGCCCTGGAGTCCTCGGCCGATGACGAAGAGGCAGTGCGCCGTTTTGCCAAGCGCATGCACAAGGAGTCCGGCCGGCTCGCTGCCCTGGTGCAGGACATCATCGAGCTCTCCCGGCTGCAGGGCGCCAGCGTTACCCAGGAGGGCGGCCCCGTTGACGTCAACGCGGTGATCGCCGAAGCCGTGGACCGCTCCCAGCTCCCGGCCGAAAGCAAGAACATCCGCATCGTTGTGGGCGGCCGGACCGAGGGTATGGTCTTCGGTGACCAGGACCTGCTGGTGACCGCGCTGCGCAACCTGATCGACAACGCCATCCGCTACTCCCCGCCGAACACCAGAGTGGGCATCGGTGTGCGGTCCAGGGACGGGCTGGTCTCAATCTCGGTAACGGACCAGGGCGAGGGACTCAGCGCCGAGGACCAGGAACGCGTCTTCGAGCGTTTCTACCGCGTTGACGCAGCCCGGTCCCGCCACACCGGCGGCACCGGCCTGGGACTGAGCATCGTAAAGCACGTCGCCTCCAACCACGGCGGGGAAGTGACCCTCTGGTCCCAGCCCGGCCAAGGTTCCACCTTCACCCTGCGCCTCCCCGAGATGGAGGGCCAGGACGCCGAGGAGGAGCTCCCGCAGCCGGCGGCGAACAGCGCGGCCGGGCAGGGATCCCTTAAGCCAACTGTCACCCAGGTACCACGCGCCGCCGGCGCAAAAGAACGAGGAGCCAACGCTTGAGCAGGATCTTGATTGTGGAGGACGAGGAATCGTTCAGCGATCCCTTGTCCTATTTGCTGGGCAAAGAGGGATTCGAGGTGGAAGTGGTGGACAACGGCCTTGACGCCATCACCGAATTTGACCGGAACGGTGCAGACCTCGTCCTGCTGGACCTGCAGCTTCCCGGGCTGTCCGGCACGGAGGTCTGCCGCCAGTTGCGCCAGCGCTCCAGTGTCCCGGTGATCATGCTGACGGCCAAGGACGCCGAAATCGACAAGGTAGTGGGCCTGGAACTGGGCGCGGATGACTACGTCACCAAGCCCTACTCCTCCCGCGAACTGGTGGCCAGGGTCAGGGCTGTCCTGCGCCGCCAGGGCGAACCGGAGGAACTGATTTCCTCTACGGTCCAGGCCGGTCCGGTGCGGATGGACATCGAACGCCACGTGGTCAGCGTGGGCGGGGAACAGGTGCTGCTCCCGCTGAAGGAGTTCGAACTCCTGGAGATGCTGCTGCGCAATTCGGGCCGTGTGCTCACGCGGGGGCAGCTCATAGACCGCGTCTGGGGCTCCGACTACGTGGGCGACACCAAGACCCTCGACGTCCACGTCAAGCGGCTGCGCGGCAAGATTGAACCCGACCCCTCAGCGCCGCGGTACCTGGTGACCGTCCGCGGACTTGGCTACAAGTTCGAGCCGTAGCACCAAGGGCTCACCAAAATTAGAAGCACAGGAAAGGGAGGGGCCGGCCGGCCCCTCCCTTTCCCTGTGCTTGATAAGTCTTTGTTGACTGGTCCGGCCCTAGTGGCCGGCTCCGCCGGCTGACGGCGAGGGCGTTGCGCTTCCGGAAGCCGTCGAGGACGGGGTAGCCGAGGTGCTCGGTGAGGGAGTGCTGCCGGCGGGCAGGTATTCCTTGTACTCCGGGAGCGTTGCATCCAGTACAGGAACCTTGACGGTGTTGCTGACGTTCGTGCCGTCTTCGGTGACCTTGATGTCCACCAGTGAACCGGGGGCCCCGCCGGACGTACTCAGGATGGCCTCATCCGAGTTCTCATTCAGCAGCGTGTAGGAGTTGGCTTTGACCGGAACTTCCGTCTGCGAGCCCTCAGCTCCGTTCAGCTTCAGCGTTACATCCTTGGAGGATGAGTTGTAGACGGCACCAATCACACGCCCGGGCTCATCCTTGCCGGAAGAAACGATGAGGATGTTGCGCAGCTGGAGCGGGCCGAGGTCGGCGCGGATGCCGTCCGACGCGGAGTACTGATGGTTTGTCTGCTGGGGTGTGATGTATCCGCAGCCTGCCGTCAGCAGGCCGACGCCAATGGCGGCCCCGGTCAGTGCCAGTTTGGCGCGGTGGGCCCGGTTCATCGCAGTGAAACGCACGTCACGTACTCCTCGAGGGTTTTGAAAGATTATTCAGCCCATAGCCTAGCCGCAAAGGCGGTCAAACGCGGATTCGAGGGCCGTCACATCACCCTTGGCAGAGCGCGCGCGATGCACTATTATCCGCTTTCGTCAAGGGGGTGGAGGGGGTCGATTGTGCTGTTTTTCCGCGGATTTTCGCGGTTCGGGGCCCTTTTGCCGGCCGGTCATATGCCTGAATCGTGATAAACTGGTCTGCGGGAAAGGGGAAATGTCCACATGGTATTTGAGGTCGGCGAGACAGTAGTTTACCCTCACCACGGTGCTGCGAAGATTGAAGAAATCAAGATGCGCACCATCAAGGGCGAAGAGAAAATGTATCTCAAGCTCAAGGTGGCTCAGGGTGATCTGACCATTGAAGTTCCAGCAGAGAATGTTGATCTTGTTGGGGTTCGGGACGTAGTGGGCAAGGAAGGCCTGGAGCACGTGTTTGATGTGCTTCGCGCCGAGTTCACCGAAGAGCCCACCAACTGGTCACGCAGGTACAAGGCAAATCTGGAGAAGCTTGCTTCCGGTGACGTCATCAAGGTTGCAGAGGTCGTCCGCGACCTGTGGCGCCGCGATCACGACCGGGGCCTTTCCGCAGGCGAGAAGCGAATGCTGGCCAAAGCCCGGCAGATTCTGATTTCAGAACTGGCGCTGGCTGAAAAGACCGACGAGGAGAAGGCTGCAAGCGTTCTCGACGAGGTCCTGGCTTCCTAAGAATTGAACCCCGGTGGCACCCAAGTGCCGCCGGGGCTTCTTTTTGCCCGGATTCAGGTCCGGGCGGGGCGGGCCGCAGCGACGTAGGCTAGTCGGCATGAGTGAAACTCCCACGCGCCTTGTCACCGCCGTGATCCTGGTGGCCGCCGGCTCCGGGCAGCGGCTTGGCTACGGCATGCCCAAAGCAGCCGTGCCCCTGGGCGGCGAACCCATTCTGATGCATGCCCTGCGGGGGATTGTTGCTTCCGGCGTCAGCAGCCAGGTGTGCATTGCGCTGCCGGCCGCGGACACCGCCCTGCGGCAGCTGTGCGAGGACTTCAGGGAGGAACTGGCCGACGGCGGCCCCCTCCTTTCGATTGTCGACGGCGGCGCCACCCGCGCCGACTCCGTCCGGGCTGGCATTGCCGCCCTGATGGACGGGATCGAGGCGGTCCTGGTCCACGACGCCGCCCGTGCGCTGACCCCCGAATCCGTCTTCCACCGGGTGGCTGACGCCCTGGCGGCCGGCGCCGCCGCAGTGATTCCCGCCGTCGCCGTGGTGGATACCGTCAAAACCGTTGCGGCGACCACCGGGGAGGACAGCGCCCTGGCGCCGGAGATCGTGACCGGCACCGCGCCGCGGGAGGAACTGCGCGCCGTGCAGACGCCCCAGGGCTTCCAGCTCGCCACCCTCCTGAAAGCGCATGAGGCCGCCCGCACCCTGGACCAGCAGCAGTCCGCTGCCGTGACCGATGACGCCATGCTCGTGGAAATGCTGGGTATGCCCGTCCACGCCGTCCGCGGTTCCAGCCAGTCACTGAAGATCACCACCCCGCTGGACCTGATCATTGCCGAGGGACTGTTGGAAGGGCCCCTGGGCGCCCGGTGGGTGGAGGGCTAGGACATGGACATCACAGCGATTCTTCCCCGCACCGGCATCGGCCTCGACGTCCATGCCTACGCAGCCGAGGACGCGCCCCGTCCGCTCTGGCTTGGCGGCCTCTTCTGGGAGGGGGAGCGTGGCCTGGCCGGGCACTCCGACGGTGACCCGGTGGCCCACGCGGCCGCTGACGCCCTTTTTTCGGCAGCAGGCATCGGCGACCTCGGAACGCACTTCGGAACCAGCCGCCCTGAGTTCGCCGGCGCGTCCGGGGTAACGCTGCTCGCGGAAGCCGCCCGGATTGTGCGCGCAGCCGGTTTTGAGATCGGCAATGTTGCGGTCCAGTTCGTGGCCAACCGGCCCAAGTTCGGCCCCCGGCGGGAGGAATCACAACGCGTTCTGAGCGAGGCGGCCGGCGCGCCCGTCAGCGTTACCGCCACCACCAGCGACGGGCTGGGGTTCGCCGGCCGCGGCGAAGGCATCAGCGCTGTGGCCACTGCACTGGTGTATCCAAGCCAGCCCGGCGCCATCGGCTAATCTGGAGCGGTGACCCTGCGCTTCTATGACACTGCCTCCGCCGAAGTCCGGAACTTCGTCCCCCTCGTCGAGGGCAAGGCCAGCCTCTACTACTGCGGGGCCACGGTGCAGGGCATGCCCCATGTTGGCCACATCCGCTCCGCCATTGCGTTCGACCAGCTCACCCGCTGGCTGCAATACCGCGGCCTCCGGGTCACGGTGGTCCGGAACGTCACGGACATCGACGACAAGATCCTTGCCAAGTCCGAAGCGTCCTTCGCGCCGGGTTTCACGCCTGAGCCCGGGGAAATGCCCGGCGAAGAGTGGTGGGCCCTCGCTTACCGCTACGAGCAGGAGTTCCTGAAGGCCTACGACGCCTTGGGCGTCTCCCGGCCCACCTACGAACCCCGCGCCACCGGCCACATCCCGGAAATGCATGCGCTCATCCAGCAACTGATCGACCGCGGCCACGCCTACCCGGCGCTGGACGATTCCGGGGATGTCTACTTTGATGTCCGGTCTTGGAGCAAATACGGTTCCCTCACCCGGCAGAACATTGACGACATGCAGGCAGCTCCCGACGCCGACCCGCGGGGCAAGCGTGATCCCCGGGACTTCGCGCTGTGGAAGGGTTCCAAAGCCGGTGAGCCGGCTACGGCAAGCTGGGCTTCCCCCTGGGGAGCAGGCCGGCCAGGCTGGCACCTGGAATGCTCGGCCATGGTCACCAAATACCTCGGCACCGAGTTCGATATCCACGGCGGCGGCCTGGACCTGCGGTTCCCGCACCATGAAAACGAACTGGCCCAGTCCCAGGCGGCAGGCCACGCGTTCGCCAACTTCTGGATGCACAACGGCATGGTCACGTATGAGGGCGAGAAGATGTCCAAATCCATCGGGAACACCGTCAGCCCCGCGGAGATGCTGGAACTGGCCCCGCCCCGGGTGGTCCGGTACTACCTTGGCCAGGCGCACTACCGCTCCATCCTGGACTACCGTCCCACCTCGCTGCAGGAAGCCGCGGCCGCCGTCGAACGCATTGACGGGTTCATCGCCAAAGCCGCCGCCAAGTTCGGTGCGGACTTCGGTTCTATTGCCGGCACGAACGGCTCCTCCCTGGACACCCTCAGCGCGTTCTCCGCCGCGATGGACGACGACCTCAACGTTCCGCGTGCGCTGGCAGCACTTCACGAAACGGTGCGCGCCGGCAACACGGCCCTTGCCGAAGGCAACGATGACGTGGCCCGCCTCGCAATGCACACGGTGGCAGTGATGACCGACGTCCTCGGCCTCAACGCAGTGGCCGGTTCAGACGCCGGCAACAGCAAGGAAGCCGCGGCCCTCGACGTCCTCGTGCAGGCACAGCTGGACGCCCGGGCAGCGGCCAGGGCCGAAAAGAACTGGGCAGCATCCGACGCCATCCGGGACACACTCAACCAGGCCGGCGTTGTGGTGGAGGACGGGCCGGACGGCGCAACGTGGAGCCTGAAGCGGGACTGACGCCAAACCCCGCGCCGGGCACCCCCACACCACGGATCGTTCGATTTTTCTTCGGTCAGTAGACTGGTAGGCAGACTCAGTCAGCACAATCAAGGGTGGAACACAATGGCCAACAATGGTCGCCGATCGGTTAAAGCGAAGAAGGGCCCAACCATCGGAACCGGTGGCCATGGCCGCAAGGCCCTCGAAGGCAAGGGCCCCACGCCCAAGGCAGAGGACCGCCCGTACCACAAGGCGCACAAGGCCAAGCAGCTCTCCGAGCGGTCTGCCGCCAAGCGCAGCACCGGTGCCCGCAGCGCCGGTGCGGCCAAGTCCGGCCCCAAGGGACGCGCCACCGAAGAAGTGGTCACCGGTCGGAACTCCGTGGTGGAAGCGCTCCGGGCCGGCATCCCCGCCAAGGCGCTGCACGTTGCCATCCGCATCGAAATGGATGACCGGGTCAAGGAATCCCTGAAGATTGCCGCCGAGCGCGGCATCCCGTTGATGGAAACCGGCAAGCCCGAGCTGGACCGGATGACCGACGACGCCGTCCACCAGGGCCTGGTGCTCCAGATCCCGCCGTACGAGTACCAGGACGCCTACGAGCTCGCCGAGGACACCGTGACGAAGTGGAAGAAGGGCCACGTCGCCAACGCGCCGCTCTTCGTCGCCCTCGACGGCATTACCGACCCCCGCAACCTGGGCGCCATCATCCGCTCCGTTTCCGCCTTCAGCGGCCACGGCGTCATCGTCCCCGAACGCCGCTCGGTGGGCGTCACCGCTTCCGCCTGGAAAACCAGCGCCGGCGCGGCCGTGCGTGTCCCGGTGGCCCGCGCGTCCAACCTGAACAACGCGCTGAAGCAGTTCAAGAACATGGGCATCTTTGTCCTGGGCCTGGACGGCGACGGCGACGTCTCACTGCCGGACCTGACCCTCGCCACCGAACCGGTGTGCATCGTGGTGGGCTCCGAAGGCAAGGGCCTCAGCCGCCTGGTCCGCGAAAACTGCGACCAGATTGTGTCGATTCCGATCGACTCCGCGATGGAATCCCTGAACGCGTCGATGGCCGTTGGCATCTCCCTGTATGAAGTGTCCCGCCAGCGCGCGGCAAAATAGCAGGTCAGTGGCGGCTAAAATTTAGGTGATGGTCATGCCGCTCTTTGATACTGCCGCTTCCGCCACGGATGCCTCAACGGCTCTTCCACTTGGTGTCAGTGTCCCGCGCGGAGCCACAGCCCGTGCGGGCTCAGCCGGCAACGGCAAGGGGCCCTCTGCTCAGGCCAACGTTGCCTGTTATGCCCCCGGCGTCCGAAACCTGGAGATTGTCTACAAGGCTCCCGGCGGCGACTGGCGTGTCCAGGCGCTTCCCAACGTGAGCCAGGACGTCCATCACGGGATGGTGGACAACCTGCCATACGGCTCCAGGTATGGCTTCCGGAGGGCGGCCGCCGGTGAGTCCCTGCCGCTGGCTGTGCCGGCAGGCGGCATGGACGACGACGGCGGGCAGCCGCTGCTGCTGGACCCTTACGGCCGCGCCGTGGACCAGTCAGAGGGTTTCCTGGCGAGCGTGCGGACCGCCGCCGACTTCGACTGGGGATTGGACGCGCGGCTGAAGCTGCCGTGGCGGGACACCATTGTCTATGAGGCCCATGTCCGCGGGCAGAGCATGCTCCACCCGGACGTGCCTGAGGAACTCCGCGGCACCTACGCGGGCCTGGCCCACCCGGCCATCATTGAGCACTTCAAGAGCCTGGGTATCACGTCGGTCCAACTGCTGCCCGTGCACTTCCATCTGGATGAACCGCATTTGCAGGACCTGGGCCTGACCAACTACTGGGGTTATAACACCGCGGCCTTTTTCGCCCCGCACCCTGGCTACGCCACCAGGGCGGCGCAGGAAGCCGGCCCGCAGGCGGTCCAGGACGAGTTCAAGGGCATGGTCAAGGCGCTGCACACCGCCGGGCTGGAAGTCATCCTGGACGTGGTGTACAACCACACCGCCGAGGGCGGTGCCGGTGGCCAGACGCTGAACTTCCGGGGCCTGGGGGAGGAGACCTACTACCGCACCGACGGGAACGGCAGGTACGTGGACACCACCGGCTGCGGCAACAGCCTGGACTTTTCCCGGCCCCAGGTGGTGCAGCTGGTCCTGGACTCGTTGCGGTACTGGGTGGATGAGTTCCACATCGACGGCTTCCGGTTTGACCTGGCGGTGACGCTCTGCCGGAATGCCGCCAACGAGTTCGATCCCAAACACCAGTTCCTGGAAGACATTGCAGCGGATCCCGTCCTGTCAGATGTGAAACTCATCGCCGAACCGTGGGATGTGGGCTACGGCGGCTGGCAGACCGGGCGGTTCCCGGCGGGCTGGGCAGACTGGAACGACCACTTCCGCGACGCCGTGCGCTCCTTCTGGCTGGCGGACCGGGCTTCCCTTGAGTCCGGCGGCCAGGGCGGTTCGGTGTCCAGGCTCGCGGATGTCCTCTCAGGCTCTGCCGGCCTCTTTGCCGCATCCGGCCGTTCCCGCCTGGCCTCGCTGAACTACATCACCTCCCACGATGGCTTCACCATGAACGATCTTGTCTCCTATGACAGGAAGCACAACGAGGCCAACGGCGAGCAGAACCGGGACGGGCACGGCGACAACCGCAGCTACAACCACGGTTTTGAAGGCCCTACGGAGGACGGCGCCATCCTCGCCGCGCGTGCGCAGTCGCGCCGGAACCTGATGGCTTCGTTGATGGTTTCCCTCGGCGTCCCCATGATCACCGCCGGGGACGAGCTGGCCCGGACCCAGCAGGGAAACAACAACGCCTACTGCCAGGACAACGCCATCGCCTGGCTCGACTGGACTGCGACGCCCGAATCCCACGAGATGCTCCGCAGCACCAAGCGGTACATCCGCCTGCGGAAAGAGTTCCTGGCCGCCCAGCCGCATGACTTCCCGGTGCAGGACGGACAGTCCTATCTCCACTGGTTCGACCACACCGGCCAGCCCATGTCCATGGAACGCTGGAACGATCCCCAGCACCGCGTGGTGCAGCTCCTGCTCGGCTCCGATGACGGCACCCTGGCCGGCCTGGTGGTAGTGAACGGCAATACCTCGGACGTGCAGATCACCCTGCCCCGTGTCGCTGCAGAAGGCGCCGACCACGGCCAGTTCGAGCTTCGGCTGACCACATCGCCGCTGCACGAGCTCCGGCAGGGCATCAGGGTTTCCCCCGGGGAGAAGGACCTCGTCGAGGCCAACTCCATCAACATCTACCGTACGTAGCCGCCGGAGAATCCATGCGCAACCGCAACATCCTGTCCTTGCTGCTGGCCGCACTTGTTGTGCTGGCGCTCCTGGCGTTCGGCGGCACCGGAGTCCTGGGCCAGCTCACGCAAGGTACGACGGCGGAGGGCACCTCGAGCGCGGCGCCGGTGCCGCCTGCATCCTCTGCTGCTGCGCCCGGCTCAGGGGGCGCCGCTGCGCCCCCTGCAGCCGTCCCGGACAACCCGTCAGGACTGCCGGAGGTGCGCGAGTCCGCCCTTCCCGCCGAAGCCCGGAGCACGCTCGGCCTCATCCGGTCCGGGGGCCCCTTCCGGTACAGCCAGGACAACCAGGCGTTCGGAAATTTTGAACGCATCCTCCCGCGGAGGGACAGGGGCTACTACCGCGAATATACGGTGCCCACGCCCGGAGAATCAGACAGGGGAGCCCGGCGCATAGTGGCCGGCAATGGCGGGGAGAAGTACTACACCGATGATCACTACGAGACATTTCGATTCATAGCGGAAGGCAGCTGAACACAGCCATGAAGATCTACTCCGGCGACACCTGGACCTTGGAAGAACTAAAGGAGCAGGTGGCAGACGCCGGACGCCGCAGCCTGGTGGTCCCCGCAGCCGACAGCAAAAGAGCAGTCCTGGAAACCTTCGGCGAGGTCCTGAACTTCCCGGAACACTACGGCGTGAACCTGGATGCCCTCAACGATTCACTCCACGACTTCGCGGACAGCATCACGGAGAACGGCAATCCGCCGGTCACGGTCCTCTGGCAGGTGGCTGCCCCGTTCCGCGCGGACCGGTCCTTCGGGGTCATGTGCGAGGTCCTCCAGGACGCCGAGCGCTACGCCGGAAAGGACCTGGCCGTCACCGCCGTCCTGCTGTAAACCCAGCCTGCTCTTTTGCCTCGCTGTTAACGGATCCGGTTGCTAAACCCAGCCCTGTTTTTAGCCAGCCCCGCCCTGGCCGCGCTCTTCCTGTCCGGTGTAGGTGTCCAGCAGGCGCAGTGCCCGGCCGCCGCCGTCCTCTTCGGCCAGGGCCTTGCGCATGCTTTCGGCCTTCTCCTTGCCACCCGGGAAGGGTGGGAGGAGGGGAACCTCGGGGTCGGTCAGGACCTCGATCACCACCGGCCGGTCCGCTGCGAACGCCCGCTCCCAGGCGTCCCCAAGAAGCTCCGGGTCCTCCACCCGGATACCCGTGAAACCCAGCAGTTCGGCGTAGCCCGCGAACGGAAAGTCCGGGAGCTCCTGGCTGTCCTTGAACCTGGGTTCGCCCTCGGACTCGCGTTGCTCCCAGGTGACTTCGGTGAGCTCCCGGTTATTGAAGACGCACACAATGAAGCGCGGGTCCTGCCACTGCCGCCAGCGGTGCGCCACGGTTACCAGTTCGGCGATCCCGGCCATCTGCATGGCGCCGTCCCCGGCCAGCGCCACCAGCGGCCGGTCCGGGTGCGCAAGCTTCGCGGCAATGCCGTACGGGATGGAGCAGCCCATGCTGGCCAGCGTGCCCGAAAGGTGCGCGGGAACGCCTGGCGGAAGGACCAGCTGGCGGGCATACCAGTAAACGCAACTGCCGACGTCGATACTTAACTGCGCGTTGGCCGGCAGCCGGCCGTTCAGCTCCCGCACCACCCGCTCCGGGTTCACCGGGCTGGCCGGGACAGCTGCACGTTCCTTCGCCAACGCCCGCCAGCGGACCACTTCCTGTTCGACGTCGTCGCGCCACTGTCCGCGGGGACGCGCTGTCAGCCGTGAACTGAGCGCCTGCAGTGCGGCCGCGGCGTCGCCCGCCAGGCCGACTTCGACAGGGTAGCGGTTGCCGATCTTCCGCTCGTCGATGTCGATCTGGACGGCACGGGCGGCGCCGGGCGGGGGATAAAACTCGGTCCAGGGATCGTTCGAACCCACAATGAGCAGGGCATCGCAGTTTCCCAGCAGGTGGGCACTTGCCGTGCTGCCCAAATGTCCCATCGTGCCCACGGCAAAGGGCAGGGTTTCGTCCACGTACGGCTTGCCCAGCAGGCTGGTGGCGATCCCGGCGCCAAGCTGTTCTGCGACAGCCACCACGTCCGCCCCGGCGTGGCGTGCGCCCTGGCCAACAAGGAGCGCCACCTTCGTGGCGCCGTTGAGGATCGCAGCGGCGGCATCAAGGTCTTCCGTACGCGGGGTCTTGGCCGAGGTGCTCCAGGACGGTGCGGTGACCACCACGCCGTGCTCCTGCTCCAGCTCGGGCGCGGGCGCGGACTGGATGTCATGCGGCAGGATCACCACGCAGGGCGACGAGGTGGCCTTTGCCGTCCGGAACGCACGGTCCAGGACCATGGGCAGCTGCTCAGGAGCGTTGACCTGTTGCACGAACTGGGCTGCAACGTCCTTGAACAGAACGGTGAGTTCAATTTCCTGCATGTACGCCGAGCCCAGCACGGTGCGGCTCTGCTGGCCCACGATCGCCACCACGGGCACGCCGTCGAGCTTTGCGTCGTACAGGCCGTTCAGCAGGTGAACGGCGCCAGGTCCCTGGGTGGAGGTCACCACGCCCACCCCGCCGGTGTACTTGGCGTGGCCCACGGCCATAAAGGCCGCGGTTTCCTCGTGCCGTGCCTGCACGAATTCAACGCGGCCTTCGGCCCGGCGCAAGGCGCCCATAAATCCGTTGATCCCGTCCCCGCTGTAGCCGAACACGCGGCTGACGCCCCATGTTTCGAGCCGGTCAACTATCAGGTCTGCCACGGTACGGTCGTTCATGGGTTCCTCCTGCTGCGTTTCTCCTGCCGCGCGTCCGGCGTCAGCCGTTACGCGTTGACGATCAGTCCCAGCTCAGCCTTGGACGCCAGTGCGTCATGCCGCGGCAGCACTCTGACGGTGTAACCGAAGGACCCGGAACGGTCGATCACCAGGGAACCGCTGAACAGGTGCCGGCCGCTGCCCAGGTCTTCCTGGACCTTGAGTTCCATCACGGTGATCTCTGCCAAGGTGTCGCTTTCCTCGGCCCGGCCGTAGGCCACTTCCACGCTGACGTCCTCGGGGGTGAGGCTGTTCAGGGCCACGTAGGCATTGACCTGGAGAGTGTCGCCGATCTGCGGGTCCTCGGAAACCCCCACCGAGTCCACATGCTCAACATGCACGTGCGGCCAGGCGGAGCGGACGTTGGCCGTCCAGGCTGCGAGGTTGCGGGCCTGCGAGTACGAGTTCGCTCCGGCGCTGCGTCCCGCCTCAGCCGCCGGGCGGTAGAGGATGTTCACGTAGTCGCGCAGCATTCGCTCGGCCGAGACCTTCGGTCCGAGGTGCGAGAGCGTGTGCTTGATCATGGACACCCAGTGCGTGGGCACCTTCTCGGCGCCCGACGCTGTGGACGGCCCTGCGGCGCCTGCGCTTTCGGACACCGTGCTGCCGTAGAAGCGCGGGGCCACCTGGGTTTCCAGGAGTTCGTACAGGGCTGCGGCCTCGATATCGTCGCGTTCCTCCGGAGATGCGCCGTTATTGGCGGTGGGGATCGCCCAGCCGTTTTCGCCGTCGTACATCTCATCCCACCAGCCGTCCAGGACGGAGAGGTTTAACGAACCGTTCAGGGCGGCCTTCATGCCCGAGGTTCCGCAGGCCTCAAGCGGACGGAGCGGGTTGTTCAACCACACGTCGCACCCCGGGAAGAGGGTGCGCGCCATCGCGATGTCGTAGTTCGGCAGGAACGCGATGCGGTGGCGGACCTCGGGATCATCCGTGAAGCGGACCAGGTCCTGGATCATCTTTTTGCCCGCGTCGTCAGCGGGATGGGATTTGCCGGCGATGACCAGCTGGATGGGGTGTTCCTTGTGCAGCAGCAGTGCCTTGAGCCTTTCGGGCTCGCGCAGCATCAGCGTGAGGCGCTTGTACGTCGGAACACGGCGGGCGAACCCTATGGTGAGCACGTCCGGGTCCAGGACGTTGTCCGTCCAGCCCAGCTCGGCGTCGGCGGCGCCGCGTTTCTTCCAGGCGGCGCGCAGCCGCTTGCGGACATCCTCCACCAGGGCTGCGCGCATCTCGCGGCGCAGTGCCCACACGTCGGCATCGCTGACGTTGTAGGCCAGGTCCCACCGGCCGTTGGCTTCCGCTTCGCTGCCGAACTGGTCCCGGGCGAGCTTGGAAATCCGGCTGTCCACCCACGTGGGCACGTGCACGCCGTTGGTGACAGACGTGATGGGTACTTCGGAGTGGTCGAATCCCGGCCACAGGGCAGAGAACATGCCGCGGGACACTTCGCCGTGCAGCTTGGCCACGCCGTTGGCACGCTGCGCCAGCCGCAGGCCCATCACGGCCATGTTGAACACTGACGCGTTGCCGTCGGCGTAGTTTTCCCGGCCCAGCTCCAGGATCCGGTCCACGGGCACAGATGGTGCCAGGCCAGCCTGGAAGAAGTGGTGGATCTGTGCGATTTCAAACCGGTCGATGCCCGCGGGCACCGGCGTGTGGGTGGTGAAAACGGTGGAGGCACGGCCGGCAGCCAATGCCTCGTCGAAGGTAAGTGCCTCGTCCCCGGCCATCAGTTCCTGGATGCGTTCGATGCCAAGGAAGCCGGCGTGGCCCTCGTTGGTGTGGAAAACCTCCGGGGCCACCGATCCGGTGAGCTTCTGGAAGGCACGCAGTGCCTTGACCCCGCCCATGCCCAGCAGCAGTTCCTGCTGCAGCCGGTGGTCCCCGCCGCCGCCGTACAGGCGGTCGGTGATGCTGCGGGCCGCCTCGTCGTTGCCCGGGACGTTGGAATCCAGGAGCAGCAGCGGGACACGGCCGACGTCGGCCCGCCAGATGTGTGCCAGCAGGCGCCGGTTGTTGGGAAGGGGCAGCGAGACCTGCAGGGGGCGGCCGTTGCCGTCCGGGGAAGGCTCGCGCAGCAGCGTGAGCGGGAGTCCGTCAGGATCCAGGACCGGGTAGGTTTCCTGCTGCCAGGCATCCCGGGAGAGGGACTGCTTGAAGTACCCGGCCTGGTACAGCAGGCCAACGCCGATCAGGGGCACGCCCAGGTCCGAGGCGGCCTTCAGGTGGTCCCCGGCCAGGATGCCCAGGCCGCCTGAGTACTGCGGAAGGACCTCAGTGATGCCGAATTCGGGGGAGAAGTAAGCAATCGCGGCCGGCGCATCGGGCCCCAGGCTCTGGTACCAGCGCGGCTCCTCGAGGTAGCGGTCGAGGTCCTCCTCGGCGGCCCGGACGCGTTCCACCACGGACTGGTCCGCAGCCAGCTGCTGCAGCTCTTCGCGGCTCACCAGGCCCAGGAAACCGACCGGATCCTCGCCGCTCTCAGTCCACAGCCGGGGGTTCAGCCCGGCGAAGAGTTCGCGGGTGGGGCGGTGCCAGGACCAGCGCAAATTGCTGGCCAGCCGGGCCAGCGGGCGGATGGGCTCGGGGAGCACTGTACGGACCGTAAATCTGCGGATTGCCTTCACCTGCGTCACACTAACGGACAACATGGGCAGCCGGAACCAGCATCAGGTTTCTTTTGGGTAAATGACCGGCGGCATGAAGTAAATGACACGGGGCGCAACAAAATTAGTGCGCAAGGCTTAGCATTCCCGGCCATTTCTCGCTAACGTCGAGCGTGTGACGACTAACTCAGGAACCAGTGCCGCATTAGACAATAAGCCGAAGGGCCGCATCACTGACGGCCTGCGGTTTGGACGTTTTCCCATCACCGCCGTGCAGCCGGTGGTTGAAGGTGGAAGATTCCCTGCCAAGGCCCTGCCGGGTGAGGGGATAGTCGTTGGAGCCACCGCCTTCCGCGAGGGGCATGACATGCTCGGCGTCAGCGCCGTGCTCCTGGATCCCCAAGGCAACGAGCGCCAGCGGGTGAGGCTCGCACCGCCGCGCGGGGAACGCGGCATGGGAACGGACCGCTGGGAAGGCGTCCTCACGCCGTCGGACGTTGGCGACTGGTCCTTTGTCATCGAAGCCTGGCACGACCGCTACGGCACCTGGCACCACAACGCCGAGGTGAAGGTGGCTGCCGGAATCGACGTGGAGCTGATGCTCGCCGAGGGCGCGGCGCTGCTGGGTGAAGCGTCCGACGACGCCTCCCGCAGCGAGGCGGACCGGGCAACATTGCGCTGGGTCGCCGACCGGCTGGCAGACAGGTCGCTCAGCCCCGAAGAGCGCCTCGCCGCCGGGTTCAGCGACGGCGTGGCGGACATCGTGCGCCGCGAGCCCATCCGCGAACTGGTGACAGTCTCCGAGCAGTTCCCGCTGCTGGTGGAGCGCGACCTCGCCGGCCGCGGCGCCTGGTACGAGTTCTTCCCACGTTCCGAGGGAGCCGTCCGCAACCACGAAACGGGTACCTGGACCTCCGGCAACTTCCGCACCGCCGCAAAGCGCCTCGACGCCGTCGCCGCCATGGGCTTCGACGTCCTGTACATGCCGCCCATCCACCCCATCGGCGTCCAGCACCGCAAGGGTCCCAACAACACGCTGATCGCCGGCCCCAACGATCCCGGGTCGCCGTGGGCCATTGGCGCCAAGGAAGGCGGCCACGACGCCATCCATCCGGACCTTGGCACGTTCGAGGACTTCGACGCTTTTGTGGCCCGGGCCAACGAACTGGGCCTGGAAGTTGCCCTGGACCTGGCGCTGCAGGCGGCGCCGGACCACCCCTGGGTCCAGTCGAACCCCGAATGGTTCACCACACGCGTGGACGGCAGCATTGCTTATGCGGAAAACCCGCCCAAGAAGTACCAGGACATTTACCCGCTGAATTTCGATAATGACCCGGAGGGGCTCTCAAACGAAATTCTGCGTATTGTCCTGCTGTGGGTCAGCCACGGCGTAAAAATATTCCGCGTCGATAACCCGCACACCAAACCGGTGTGGTTCTGGGAATGGCTCATCGCGGAGGTGAATAAAGAGGTTCCGGGCGTTGTCTTCCTCGCGGAAGCCTTCACCCGCCCCGCCATGATGCACGCGCTGGGCCGGGCCGGGTTCCAGCAGTCCTACACCTACTTCACCTGGCGGAACACCAAGAAGGAGATCGAGGACTACTTCACCGAGGTCAGCCATGAGTCCCCGGCCTTCTTCCGGCCCAACTTCTTTGTCAACACCCCGGACATCCTCACCGAATACCTCCAGTTCGGCGGCCCCGCAGCCTTCAAGATCCGGGCTGCGCTGGCATCCACGGCAAGCCCCTTGTGGGGCGTCTACGCCGGCTACGAACTTTATGAGCACGTTGCCCGGCCAGGAGCCGAAGAGTACATCGACAACGAAAAGTTCGAATACAAAGCACGTGACTGGGATGCGGCGGCCCACTCCGGGCGGACCCTGGCACCGTACATCACCCGGTTGAACGAGCTCCGTCACGCGCACCCTGCGCTGCAGGACCTGCAGAACCTGACCGTGCATTACACAACGGACGATTCCACCGTTGCGTACTCAAAGCACAAGACGCTCCCTGACGGATCCAAGGACACCATCATCGTGGTGGTGAACCTCGATCCGCACGTCACCAAGGAGGGCAGCGTTTCCCTGGACCTCGCGGCCCTGGAGCTGGACCCGCAAGACCGCACTGCCAATGGCGGCTTCTATGTGGACGACCTCATATCCGGGGAAAGCTGGGAATGGGGCGAGTTCAACTACGTCCGCCTCGACCCGCACGTTGAGCCCGCACACATCCTGAGTGTCAGGAGAGCGCATCAGTGAGTTTTAATCCGCAAAGTTCGGGCCGGCATTTCACGCCGAAGAGCACTTTCGAACTGAACGCGCCGGGCCTGCAGCACGATCCTCTGTGGTACCGGAAGGCCGTTTTCTACGAGGTCCTCGTCAGAGCTTTTGCGGATGCCAACGGTGACGGCTCGGGAGATTTCTCGGGCCTCATCGACAGGCTCGACTACCTGCAGTGGCTGGGCGTGGACTGCCTCTGGCTGCCCCCGTTCTTCCAGTCGCCGCTGCGTGACGGCGGGTACGACATCTCCGACTACAACTCTGTGCTGGACGAGTTCGGCACCATCACCGATTTCAAGCGGCTGGTGGCGGAAGCGCACGCCAGGGGCGTGCGGGTCATCATCGACCTGCCCCTGAACCACACCTCGGACCAGCATCCGTGGTTCCAGGAATCGCGGAAGGACCCCGACGGCCCGTACGGCGACTTCTATGTGTGGAGTGACACGGACGAGAAATACCAGGACGCCCGCATCATTTTTGTGGACACCGAGGAATCGAACTGGACGTTCGACCCCATCCGGCGGCAGTTTTTCTGGCACCGGTTCTTCAGCCACCAGCCCGATCTGAACTTCGAGAACCCCAAGGTGATCGAGGCCCTGTTCGACGTGGTGCGGTTCTGGCTGGACCAGGGCATCGACGGGTTCCGTGCCGACGCCATCCCGTATCTCTTTGAGGAGGAGGGCACCAACTGCGAGAACCTGCCCGCCACCCACGAATTCCTCCGCAGGCTCCGGGCCATGGTGGACGAGAGCTACCCCGGGCGCGTCATCATCGCCGAGGCCAACCAGCCGCCGAACGAGGTGGTGGAGTACTTCGGCACGGAAGAGGAGCCCGAATGCCACATGGCCTTCCACTTCCCGATCATGCCGCGCCTGTACTACGCGCTCCGGGACCAAAAGGCCGCGCCCATCATCGAGACGATGCAGGACACCCCCGATATCCCCGAGGGCGCGCAGTGGGGAACCTTCCTGCGGAACCATGACGAGCTGACCCTTGAGATGGTCACCGCGGACGAGCGGGCCGCCATGCTGGGCTGGTATGCGCCGGACCCCCGGATGCGGGCCAACATCGGCATCCGCCGCCGGCTGGCGCCCCTGCTGGACAACTCCCGGGCAGAGATCGAGCTGATCAACGCGCTGCTGCTCTCGTTGCCCGGCAGCCCGTTCCTCTATTACGGGGACGAGATCGGGATGGGGGACAACATCTGGCTCGAAGACCGGGACGCCGTCCGCACCCCCATGCAGTGGAACCCCGACCGCAACGCAGGCTTCTCCCACGCGGACCCCGGCAAGCTTTACCTGCCGGTCATCCAGTCCCTGGTCTATAACTACAACATGGCCAACGTCGAGGCCGAGGCTGCGCACTCGGGTTCCCTGCTCCGCTGGACCCGCCAGATCCTCAGCGTCCGCAAGAACCATCCCTCCTTCGGCCTCGGTTCCTTCAAGCACGTTGAGGCAGACCACGACGCCGTACTGGCGTACCTTCGGGAGCTGCCGGACGGCAACTCCGCCGGGGTGGACGGTGAAACCGTCCTGTGTGCCTTCAACCTCTCGCAGCATCCAGTGGCCGCCAGGCTGCGCATTCCCGATTACGCCGGCCGCGGCCTTCGGGATGTGTTCGGCGGCCAGCCATTTCCTGGCATCAACGAGGACGGGACGCTGACGCTGACCCTGGGCAGCCACGATTTTTTCTGGCTGCGGGTCCGCTCGGCAGCGTCCAATCCTTCGTCCCCCTATACGCAGGCAATGCCGATCCTCTCGATTGAGAACTGACATGAACCAGCCCATCCTTACCCCCGCCCTGACCGCGCTGCTTCAGGAATGGCTTCCGAGGCAACGCTGGTTTCCCGTCAAAACCCCCGGTTTCGAGGTAGCCCAGGCAGGCAGCCTGGGACTGGAGGATCCCTCCGGCCACGCCGCGCTGGCGGTGTTCCTCCTGAAAGTCACCACCAAGGGAGCCGACGGCGGCCGGCGCACCGACGTGGTGCAGGTCCCCTTGAGTTTCCGGCCGGCACCGGCGGCGGGCATGGAGCGGGCATTGATCGGCGAGGCCGCCGGCACTGACCCTTCGAGGCCATGGGTCTACGACGCAGTGCATGATCCCGACTTTGTGGGGGCCTGGCTCGAACTCATGCGCGGCGGGGAGAAGGCGCCCAGCGGCACCGCCGCCGGGTTCCGTACCCCGGGAGGGCCCAGGCTGCCCACGGCGCGCGGCGTGGTCAAAGTGCTGTCCGGAGAGCAGTCCAACAGTTCGGTGATCGTGGACGACGGCGAATCAGCCGCCATCGTGAAGTTCTTCCGTGTCCTCTCGGCAGGGACCAACCCGGAAGTCGAAGTGGGCGCCGCCCTCACTTCCGCGGGTACAGCTGAAGTTCCAGCCACTCTCGGCTGGGTGCGCGGCGAGTGGTTGGCACACGGCCTTTCTTCCCCTGACGGCACTGCTGCGGGTTCCCGGCACGCGGAAGGGGAGTTGGCCGTGGCGCACGAGTTTCTGGCCGGCGGGCTCGATGCCTGGCGCCTCGCTGTTGACGCAGCGCGGTCCGGAACGGACTTTAAGGCAGAGGCGCGCGCTCTCGGAGCCGCCACCGCAACCGTCCACCGCCGGCTCGCCGAAGCCCTCGGACAATCCGAAGAGGCTGAACCGGGCAAGGTGATTGCGCCTGCAGTAGCCCAGCGCGTCCGGCAGGCCTGGGCTGAAGCGGCCTCCGCCGTCGGGCCCTTTGGCACGGCATTGGACACCTTGCTGAAGGGGCTCGACGGCGTCCCTGCCGGTCCGCTGCAGCGGATCCACGGGGACCTCCACCTCGGCCAGATCCTTCAGGTTCCGGGGCAGGCGGGGGCGGCGCCGCGGTGGGCCATCCTCGACTTCGAAGGCGAACCGCTGCGTCCCATCGCCGAGCGCAACGTTCCCGACGTCCCCCTCCGCGACGTGGTGGGAATGCTCCGGTCCTTCGACTACGCGGCAGGGGCCGCCCGCCGCGAGCAGGAAGGCGCGCAGGTGCCGGCCTCCTGGGTTGACGATTGCGCCGATGCCTTCCTTGCCGGCTACGCGGAGGTCACGCCGGGCACTGTGGACAAGGACGCGCCCCTCTTTGTGGCATTGTGGCTGGACAAGGCACTGTACGAAGTAGTTTATGAAATGCGTAACAGGCCCGACTGGCTGGCGATCCCCGTGAACGCCGCCAGGCGGCTCCTCAGCGGTAACGGCGCCGGTCAACAGGCCGGGGCAGCATCGGAAGGTAACGAAATGACAGGCTCAGCACGAACCGACCATCCCGGGGTGCCGCTGCATGTGGATGCAGGCACCTTGGGCAAGATCGCGAACGGCGAACACCACGCCCCCCATTCCGTCCTTGGGGCGCACCTGGATGACTACGGCCACGTCACCATCCGCACCGTGAAGCATCTGGCCGAGTCCGTCACCGTGATCACGGCCGCGGGCGAGGTTCCCATGGAGCATGAAGCCCACGGTGTATGGGTGGCCGTGATGGAGCCCCTGCAGCAAGGCCACGTCCCGGACTACCGCCTTGCCGTCACGTATGCGGGGGCCGAACCCGTCATCGTGGACGAGCCGTACCGCTACCTGCCCACCGTGGGTGAAGTTGACCTGCACCTTATCGGCGAGGGCAGGCATGAGAAGCTCTGGCAGGTGCTTGGTGCCCATGTCCAGCACTACAAGTCCTCGCTGGGCGACGTGGACGGTGTCTCCTTTGCCGTTTGGGCACCCAACGCGCAGGCTGTGCGGATCAAGGGTGACTTCAACGGCTGGGACGGCCGCGAGAATTCGCTCCGCTCCCTGGGCTCATCCGGTGTCTGGGAAATCTTCGTTCCCGGCGTCACAGCCGGTGCATGCTACAAGTTCGAGATCCGCACCCGGTCCGGCCACTGGGTGGAAAAGGCGGACCCGCTCGCGTTCGGAACCGAGGTCCCGCCGCTGACCGCCTCCCGTGTTGTGGAGCCCGCGTACGCCTTCAAGGACGACGCGTGGATGGAAGCCCGGGCCCAGCGGGATCCGCACAACTCGGCCATGAGCGTCTACGAAGTGCACCTTGGTTCCTGGCGGCTGGGGCTCGGCTACAAGGAACTGGCCAAAGAGCTGGTGGACTACGTTAAGTGGCTTGGCTTCACCCATGTGGAATTCATGCCCGTGGCGGAGCATCCCTTCGGAGGTTCCTGGGGCTACCAGGTCACGTCGTACTTCGCCCCCACCTCCCGGTTCGGCCACCCGGACGAGTTCCGGTATCTGGTGGACGCGCTCCACCAGGCCGGAATCGGTGTCCTGCTGGACTGGGTGCCGGCACACTTCCCCAAGGACGCATGGGCCCTGGCCCAGTTCGACGGCGAGCCCCTCTATGAGCACTCCGATCCGGCCTTGGGTGAGCACCCGGACTGGGGCACGTTGATCTTCGACTTCGGCCGGACAGAGGTGCGCAACTTCCTTGTGGCCAATGCCCTGTACTGGCTGGAAGAGTTCCACATCGACGGCCTGCGGGTGGATGCCGTAGCGTCCATGCTTTATCTGGATTACTCCCGCGAGGAGGGCCAGTGGCGGCCCAACCGCTTCGGCGGCCGGGAGAACCTGGAGGCCATTTCCTTCCTGCAGGAAGTCAACGCCACGGTGTACAAGACGCACCCCGGCGCCGTCATGATTGCAGAGGAATCCACTGCATTCCCGGGCGTCACTGCCCCCACCAGCCACGGCGGGCTGGGCTTCGGCCTGAAGTGGAACATGGGCTGGATGCACGATTCCCTCAAGTACGCCTCCGAGGATCCGGTCAACCGCAAATGGCACCACGGCACGGTCACGTTCTCCCTGGTGTATGCCTTCACCGAGAACTTCCTGCTGCCCATCAGCCACGACGAGGTAGTGCACGGCAAGGGCTCCATGCTCCGGAAGATGCCCGGTGACCGCTGGCAGCAGCTGGCCAACCTGCGTGCTTTCCTGGCGTACCAGTGGGCCCACCCGGGCAAGCAGCTCATCTTTATGGGCACGGAATTCGGCCAGGAAGCCGAATGGTCAGAACAGCACGGCCTCGACTGGTGGCTTGCGGACATTCCGGCCCATAAGGGAATCCAGCTGCTGACCAAGGACCTCAACGAGCTCTACGCCTCCACTCCCGCGCTCTACACCCGCGACAACGAACCGGGCGGCTTCCAGTGGATCAATGGGGGAGACGCGGACCGCAACGTTCTCTCATTCATCCGGTGGGACAAGGAGGGCAACCCCCTGGTGTGCGCCATCAACTTCTCTGGCGCGCCGCATGCCGGCTACACGCTGGGAGTGCCGGAGGCAGGTGTCTGGACCGAGGTGCTCAACACCGACTCCACCACTTACGGCGGATCCGGGGTGCTCAACAACGGAGAACTGAAGGCCGCCGGGGAAGGGCAGGACGGGCAGCCGGCCACCCTGAGCGTCACCTTGCCGCCGCTTGGTGCTGCCTACTTCAAGCCGGGTACATCAGCCGCTGGCTGACCCTTGGTTCCAAGTGTTGACGAATGGCCCGGGATCCTTGTGATTCCGGGCTTTTTCGTGGCCGGATCTGGGCTGCCTGGTATCGGGGGGAGGCCGGTTGGCTACCCGGTTGGCTATCCCGGCAGAGTGGTGGTAGAGTTTATTTCCGCGCTGGTCCACAGAGTCAGCCGGAAAAACCGAAACTCAAGCCTCACGGCGATCAGGGTTGCGGGCGCCGGTTTGACAAGTAGGAAGCCAGCCGGTAAGTTTGAAAAGTTGCTCCGGAGCGATCCATGACTGGTTGTTGTTGTGGTGGTGCCGGGTGTGTCTGTTGTTTGAGAACTCAATAGTGTGCCAAGTTTGTTGATACCAATTGTTTTATGAATTGGTTGGATTTGCTGGGCTGCCCGCCCCTGTGGGTGGTCTGGTTTTTACAGCTGGTTTCAAATTTTTGCAGCCTGGTTTCCGCGTTTTCCCGTGGTTTCTTGGTTGTGTTCGTTTTTGTTTTACTTCAACGG
>FOEZ01000017.1 GCA_900110595.1 Arthrobacter sp. OV608
TGGTACGCCTGCCGCAAACGCATCCACGAAATCGCCGAAACCCGCGAAGGCCACACCGGCCTCTCCCCCGTCATCGCCAACCCACCCGCCGAGACTTTCAGGTAAGCCGGAAGGCTCCACCCACAGGCCATACATAAACCCGAACAACAAAGAAAGACCATGACAACGGAACCCGCAGCAATCCTGACCGCATCACCCACCCGGCCCGCCGCCGTCGAGCCTTCCCGGCAGCACAACCCGCAGGCAAATCCAGCGGAGGCACCACCGGCAACCAAGTCCGCGGGGCACGTTATTGTTGATTCGCTCATCGCCCATGGCGTGGAACGAACGTACGTGGTGCCGGGCGAGAGCTTCCTGGACGTGCTGGACGGCCTGCATGCCTCGGATGTTGAAACCATTGTCTGCCGGCATGAAGGCGGTGCCGCCTATATGGCCGAGGCTGACGGCAAGATGAACCAGCGCCCAGGCGTGGCCATGGTGACGCGGGGGCCGGGCGCTGCCAACGCGCACGTGGGTCTGCACACCGCGTGGCAGGACTCCACTCCCATGCTGTTGTTTGTGGGCCTGATCCCGTTCGCGCACCGGGACCGGGAGGCCTTCCAGGAGTTCGACATCAAGGCCTGGTTTGATACCGGTGCCAAGCGCGTGATGGTGCTTGACCATGCCGAACGGGCGTCCGAGATCGTGGCGGAGGCGATGTTCGCTGCCATGAGCGGGCGGCCCGGCCCGGTGGTGGTGGGCCTGCCGGAGGACATCATCCGCCAGCAGATCGACCCCGCGCTGCATCCAGCGATTCCCGTGGCCGCCGGCGGCATGAGCAGCACGGATGCCACGGCCCTGCGAGCTGCACTGGCGGAATCGCGCAAGCCGTTGTTCGTCACCGGCGGCAATGACTGGACCCAGGAAGCTGCGGACCAGCTGACCGGCTGGCTGGAGCGCCACCAGATCCCGGCAGCGGCCGAGTGGCGGACGCAGGGAACGGTGTCCTTCGATTCGCCGTCCTACGTAGGCCCCATCGGCTACGGCCGGCCCCGCCCCACCTATGACCTGCTGGAGGAAACGGACCTGCTGGTTTTTGTGGGGACGGTGCCGGGGGATGTCATCACGGACGGGTTCGTCTGCCGCCAGGACTGGAACAAAAAGAACTTCCTGGTGACCGTGGACCCGTCGCTCCGCGGGCGTTCGGGTCCGGTGTCCCGGCAGATCCTCTCCAAGCCGGAGGCCTTTGTGCAGGACCTGGCCGTCATTGACCTGCCGGTGAAGGAAGAGTGGAAGGCGTGGACGGAGCGGATGCGGGGCGAACAGGAGCACTTCGCCGCGCTGCCCCCAGCCGCACCGTCAGCGGGACAGGCCAAAATGGACACCCTGATGGCGAACCTTGTGCCCAGGCTGCCCGAGGATGCCATGGTGACCTTCGGCGCAGGCGAACACACCAACTGGGCCCACCGCTACTTTCCCACCCGCCGATATGCGTCCATGATCAGCGCCCGCAACGGCTCCATGGGGTACTCCGTGCCGTCGGCCATTGCGGCATCGCTGGCAGACCCGGCACGCCGGGTGGTCACCATCGCCGGGGACGGTGAGTTCCTGATGAACGGCCAGGAGCTGGCCACCGCGGCCCAGTACGGCGCCACTCCCCTGGTGGTGGTCATGGACAACCAGGAATACGGCACCATCCGCACCCACCAGGAGCGGCACTATCCGCAACGCGTCTCCGGCACCCAGCTGCAGAACCCCGACTTCGCTCTGATGGCCAAGGCCTTCGGCGGTTTTGGGATCACGGTCACCGAGGACAAGGACATTCCGGCCGCCCTTGATGCAGCATTCGCCGCCATTGACCAGGTCGGCGTCTTCGCCCTGATCCACCTCATCGTCGAACAGCGCGTGAAGGCGTACTGAGCGAAGCCCGCGCGCAGCAGCCGCGCGGACTCAGCGTTGCCCTGACAAACAGCAGCGGACGACGGCGGGAGCCACCCGCCGTCGTCCGCTGCCGTTATTGAGGTAACTAGCTACGCGGACACGCTTTCGGTAATCCGCTTCGGTGTAACGACGGGGACGCCGTCGCCGTCCTGCCCGTACAGCCAGTCGTTGTACTGGAAGTTGTTGTCCTTGCGGCTCTTGAACAGCAGGTTCCGCAAGGTCCGGGCGAGGCCTGAAACGTGCCACGACTCGCCCCATACACGGGCGGTGCGCTGGACGCGGGCAGTGCGGCCGGCGCGGACGCCGTTGAACGCCCGGATGGCCTCGTCCCATGCCTCGGGCTTGATCCCGTCGGCAGTGAACACAGTCCCGATCGAAGAGTCCTGCAGCACGGCAGCGTCCTCCAGGGCCTGGCAGGCACCCTGGGCCAGGTATTGCAGCATGGGGTGCGCGGCGTCGCCCATCAGCACCATCCGGCCGGCCACCCAGTTTTCGATGGGGTCGCGGTCGTACATGGGCCAGCGGATGCCGGTGGCCAGGTTCTTCAGCGCCTCCTGGACCGCGGGAACGCAGTCCTTGTACGCAGCCTCGAGCTCATCCACTCCGCCGTACTGCTCTTCGCCGCGTTCAAAGGACGCGGACTTGAAGACGGCCACGGTGTTGAGCAGTTCGCCCTTGCGCAGCGGGTACTGCACCAGGTGGCAGTCCGGGCCGAGGTAGACAATAACGTCCTCGAGGTCCGCTTTGGGTGTGTTTTCGGTGATGGGAACGGTGCCGCGGTAGGCCACGTAGGCGGACGAAACAGGCTCGTCGATGGCCACGAGCGGGCGGAGGGTGGACTTGAGTCCGTCAGCCCCGATCACCACGTCCGCCTCGTAGTCCACGCCGGCGGCGGTGTGTGCCACGCCGCGGCCATTGACGGTTTCCACGCTTTCGACCATGACGTCGTTGACGAGCTTGACCCCGGCGGCTTCACAGCCTTCGAGCAGGACGCGGTGCAGGTCGCTGCGGTGGATCACCACGTAGGGTGCGCCGTAGCGCTCCGCGAACTCCCCGCCGAGCGTCTGGCGGGTAAGTTCCTCGCCGGTGACGGCGTCACGGAACACCAGGTGCTTGGGCTGCACGCCGATTTCCAGCGCCTTTTCCAGCAGGCCCCAGCGCTTCAGCACGCGGGAGGCATTGGGGGCCATCTGCAGGCCCGCACCCACCTCGCCGAATTCGGGCGCCCTTTCAACGAGGGTCACGTTGGCGCCGTTCTCGCGCAGTGCGAGGGCTCCGGCCAGTCCGGCCATGCCCCCTCCGATCACCAGGACATCGGTGGACGTGGCGTGCTCAGACATTACTTGCTCCTGTGGTTGTTGGGTTTTTGGATTTCAGGTGAAGGCCGACGGCGGTCAGCAGCACAGCTGCGATGGCGGCAGCGCCGGCGAACGCGAGGAAGTTCGAGTTGACTCCCAGCCCCGCGGCCAGCAGCAGGCCTCCGGCCTGCGGTGCGGCGACGGCGCCGATCCGGCCCGTGCCCAGCGCCCAGCCCAGCGCGGTGCCGCGCAGGTGGGCAGGATAGTGGTTGGCAACGGCGGCGATGATGAGGCACTGTGTGCCGTGGGTTCCGACGCCGGCGAGCACCAGCATGAGGTACACCACCGTTACTGGAGGTCCCGTCACCAGGACCACCAACGCACCGGCTGCCACGGCGGCAGCGGCGATAGCGGTGGGTACGGGGCCAAAACGCGTGCCGGCCCAGGCCGTGATGACCGAACCGGCCACCGCGCCGAGGTTCAGTGCCAGCGCGAAGGTCAGCGCCGAGCCCAGGTTGTAGCCCGCCAGCTGCATTAGGTTGGGCAGCCAGGTGCCCAGGCCGTACCAGGCGAATAGTGTGGCGATGGTGGCAACCGCGAAGAGCATGCTGATGCCGAGGTACGGGGCGCGGAGCAGCGAGGAGAACCCTGCGCCGGGCTTGGTGCCGGCCTTGGTGTCGGCCGCGACCTTGACGTTCCGGGTGTCCTGTTCCGAACCCAGCGTTTCCGGAAGGAATTTCAGTCCGAGCGGCACCACGATCACGAGTGCCAGCACGGCCACCAGGAACATGGACTGCCAGCCGAAGGCCGGGATCAGCTGGATACCCACGAGGGCGGCGATCGAGCCGCCAATCGGGACACCGGACATCATCAGGGTGGCAATGGTGGACCGCCATTTGGTGGGGACCAGTTCGGCCACGAGGGCGTTCGCGGAGGGCACCAGCCCGCCGAGCCCGATTCCGGCGAGCAGCCGCAGGACGCCGAAGATGGCGGCGTTGGGGGCGAAGGCGCAAAAGACGGTGAAGACGGAAAAGACCACGGCGCAGCCAAGGATGGTGCGGCGGCGGCCCCACGAGTCGGCCATCCGGCCGGCGAAGATCGCGCCGATCATCATGCCCAGGAACGCCATCGACCCGATGGTTCCGGCCGTGGCCTTGGTGAGGCCCCAACCGGTTTCCGAAATCAGGGAGGACTGGACCGTGCCGTAGACAATGAGGTCATAGCCATCAAAGACCACCAGCAGCCAACAGACCAGGACGGCCAGGACGGATGCCTTGGGGAACCGGGCTTGCCTGTCAGCGGACGATGGGCCGGGAGCCCCCGGCGTTGACCGTTGCGTCGCTGCAGCGGGAAGTGTGTGATTCATCCCACTACTGTCATGGCCACTGGAGATGAACCACAATACAATTCTGATGTGCAGAAAAGCTCCGCCCCTTCTCCCGGCGCAAGGCCAGGGCGGAAGCCTGCCCAGAAAAAGCCGGTACAGAAGCGTCCCACGTACTCCATCGAGGCAGTGGACAACGCGCTTCAGCTGCTACAACTCCTGCGCGACGGCGGAACCCTGCGGCTGAAGGATGCAGCCGTGGAACTGGGGGTTGCGCCGTCCACGGCCCACCGGCTCCTGGCCATGCTGGTCTACCGGGGCTTTGCGGTGCAGGATGAAACCCGGCGCTATGTTCCGGGCCCTGCCATGGGGGTGGGTCCGGCAGGACTGAGCTGGACGCGGCTGCTGCGTTCGCTGGCCCAGCCGCACATGGAGCTGCTCTCGGCGCAGTTGAACGAGACCGTGAATCTCATGGTGCGGGTGGGCACCAAGGTGCGGTTCCTCGCCACCGTCGAGGGAAGCAATGTGCTCCGGGTCGGCGACCGGCAGGGGACGGTGCTGCCTGCCAACAAAACCTCCGGCGGCAAGGCGATTCTTGCGGAGCTTGATCCGCCCATGATCCAGCAGCTGTTCCGCAGCAACAATGCCGAGATCAGCGGCGACACCATCGCGGAGGAGGATTTTCCGGCCTTCCTGCGGGAGCTGGATTCGGTCCGCAGCAACGGCTTTGCCGCCAATTTTGAAGGCACTGAAGATGGCGTGAGCGCGTTGGGCATGGCGCTGCACAACCGGCACGGCAATGTGGTGGGGGCGATCAGCGTCGCCACCCCTGCCACACGGTTCCGCGCAGTGTTCGACGGCGGACTGGTCGCCGCCCTGCGCGAGACCTGCAGGCAGCTGGAGATCGACATCGCAGCCAACCCGGCTGAGCCAGATTAGTCGCCTTCGCCCTAATTCTGTAGAGCAGAATATGCTCGTTATCACATGCACTTCCTCCGTAGGGTCGAACTACGCCAAAACTGTTCGGACCTATCGAGGAGGCCTTTCGTGTCCATCAGCGCCGAAAACGTGACTCATGAATCAGTGGCCGCCAGCCACGCCCTGCCGGAGCCCACCACGGAGGAGGCTGCGCAGCTGGAGCAGCTGTACCAGGACTTCGATAAGGAGAACCTGATTCCGCTGTGGACAGAGATCGGTGACCTGATGCCGATGGTCCCGAGCCCCAAAGCCGTCCCGCACGTGTGGCGCTGGAACGACCTGTACCCGCTGGCTGCCCGTGCCGGGGACCTGGTTCCCGTAGGCCGCGGCGGGGAACGGCGGGCCATTGCCCTGGCCAACCCCGGCCTGGCCGGCACTCCGTACGCAACCCCCACGTTGTGGGCGGCCATCCAGTACCTGGGCGGCCGGGAAACAGCGCCGGAGCACCGCCACTCCCAGAACGCATTCCGCTTCGTGGTGGAGGGTGAAGGCGTGTGGACCGTGGTGAACGGTGACCCGGTGCGGATGTCCCGCGGCGACTTCCTGCTCACCCCGGGCTGGAACTTCCACGGCCACCACAACGACACCGATGAGCCGATGGCCTGGATTGACGGCCTGGACATCCCTTTCGTGCATTACGCCGACGCCGGCTTCTTCGAGTTCGGCACCGAACGCGTCACCGACGAGGCCACCCCGGACATCTCCCGCTCCGAGCGGCTCTGGGCCCACCCCGGCCTGCGCCCGCTCTCCGGCCTGGATGACACCACCAGCTCCCCGATCGCAGCGTACCGGTGGAAGTACACGGACGCAGCCCTCCGCGAGCAACTGCTGTTGGAGGACGAGGGCCACCCGGCCACCGTCTCGCAGGGCCACGCAGCCGTCCGGTTCACCAACCCCACCACCGGCGGGGACGTGATGCCCACCATCCGGGCCGAGTTCCACCGCCTCCGCGCCGGTGCCGCCACGGACACAGTCCATGAGGTGGGCTCCAGCGTCTGGCAGGTCTTCGAAGGCACCGGCTCGGTGGTCCTGAACGGCGAAACGAAGCAACTGGCCAAGGGCGACCTGTTCGTGGTTCCGTCCTGGGCTGCCTGGTCACTGCACGCCGATACCGAGTTTGATCTTTTCCGCTTCAGCGACGCCCCGATTTTCGAGCGCCTGAGCTTCAACCGCACCTACATCGAAGGACGCACCAAGTAATGAAACTCCTTACCCTCCGCCTCGCCAACGGCAGCGAAACACGCACGACGGCGGTGCGCCAGGACGGCGACACCCTCACCGAGATTCCCGGGTTCGCCGATGTCGGCGCCCTGCTGCAGGATCCAGCCTGGGAAGCCATCGCCGCGGCGGCCAGCGGCACAACGCATGCCCTTGACGGCGCCGACCTTGCCGCCGTCGTGCCTTCCCCCGGCAAGATCATCTGCGTGGGCCACAACTACCGCAACCACATCAAGGAGATGGGCCGGGAAGTCCCGGAGTACCCCACCCTGTTCGCCAAGTACGCCGAATCCCTGATCGGCCCCAACGACGACCTGGCCGTGCCGCAGGAATCGGACACCGTGGACTGGGAAGCCGAACTCGCCGTCGTCATCGGCAAGACCGGCCGCCGCATCGCCGAGGCGGACGCCGCGGACCACATCGCCGGTTATGCCGTCCTGAACGACGTGTCCATGCGTGATTACCAGTTCCGCACCATCCAGTGGCTGCAGGGCAAGACCTGGGAGAAGTCCACCCCATTCGGCCCCGCCCTGGTCACTAAGGACGAGTTCACCCCCGGCCCGCTGATGACCTCCGCCGTGGACGGTGACGTCCAGCAGTCCACCCCCACCTCGGACGTGGTGTTCACCCCGGAGTTCCTCGTCTCCTACATCTCCACCATCATCACGCTGAACCCGGGCGACGTGATCGCCACCGGCACCCCGGGCGGCGTGGGCCACGCCCAGGACCCCAAGCGGTACCTGCAGGAGGGCCAGGTCCTGGTGACGACCATCGAGGGCCTGGGCCAGCTGAAGAACCGCGTTATCAAGGAAGCCTGATGGCTGCCCGCCACGACCAGGCCACCGACCCGGTGCTCCTGCAGTCCCTGCTGCAGGCGCGCCGGGGCACGGCGTTCTTCGCCCGCAAGCTCAACGAGCTTTCCGACGCGGAGCTCGACGGCGGCAGCCTCCTTCCCGGCTGGACCCGCCGGCACGTTGTGGCACACGTGGGCTACAACGCCCGCGCGATAGCGAGGCTGGTCGAATGGGCGGCCACCGGTGTGGAGACCCCGATGTACTCCTCACCTGAGGCGCGCAACCACGAGATCGAGTTCGGCGCCACCCTCTCCCCGATCGCCTTGCGGCATCTCTTCGACCACTCCGCCGTGCACCTGAACGTCGAATGGCGCGACCTGCCCGCTGACGCGTGGCGCCACTTGGTCAAAACCGCCCAGGGCCGGGTTGTTCCGGCAGAGGAAACTGTCTGGATGCGCACCCGCGAGGTCTGGCTCCACGCGGTCGACCTGGACAACGGTGCCACTTTCAGTGACATCCCGGTGCCCGTCCTGGAACGGCTCCTCGGGGACATCACGGGCGCCTGGCACACCCGCGGCACCGATACCGGGCTGGTGGTCCGGATGGAGGGCACTGCCGTGGCGTTCGGCGACACAAGTGCAGCGAACCCGACGATCATCACCGGGCCGCTGGCCGCCGTCGTCCAGTGGGCAGCGGGCAGAGGCTCAGGCGGTGTGACAGTGGAAGGCTCCGGCGCCAACGGTGCGGTCCCGGCTGCCCCACAGTGGATCTGAACCACAAGCGCATAACAATGGCGGCCAGCGAGATTCGCTGGCCGCCATTGTTATGCCTGGTGGAAGGAATTCCGCCTACAGCCGGGTGTCGAACGAGCCGCAGAACACGTTGTCGTTGTACGTGCCCTGGAACCGGGACTTGCCCTGGATCTTGTCGATGGTGGCCCGGATGGCTTCCCGGGATCCGGCGTGGGCGTGGATCGCGGTCTTGACCATGGGGACGTCAATCAGGTGGTTGGGCTGGTTGAGCGAGACAAACACCGCGGGCACCTCGGTGACGTACCACGGGATTTCCGCGGCCATGGGCGAGGACCACTTGATCCGGATGGCCGCCTCCTGGGCAAAGCCCTTCACATTGGCGAATACCAACGCGGCATCGTACCTGTCCGCGTAATCGCCGGTGGCTTCCTCGGACAGGACCCTCATGAAGTTCATCCCGGTCTCCCCCGCTGCTTCCCGCTGCTCTGCTGTCTTGAAGACATGCACCTCAAAGCCGGCGGCCTCGAGCTCTTCCTTGACCGTGTCCAGGTAGGCGAGCGGGTCAGCCCGGGTGAAGTCGGCACCGCCGGAAATGCCATAGAGCCGGATCCGCGGATGCGTTTTAGGCGTGATGGGCAGGTTGTTGGCTGTGTCCTTGACCAGGGTGACGGTCTTGTCTGCGATGTCCGCCGCTATGGCGCGGTGCGCTTCGCTGCCAATCACGTCCAGCGCCTCCACAGGGGGCACGAGCTCGGAAACGGGCTTCCGATGCAGCCCCAGGGAAGCCTTCAGCCCAAGGATCCTTCGCAACGCATCGTGCAGGCGCTGTTCTGTGATCACACCGGATTTGAAGCCGTCCAGCATGTACTGGAAATCCTCCGCGGGGTTGCGGAAGAACAGGAACATGTCGCAGCCTGCGGCGATAGTGGCCGGCACCAGGTCCTTGCGCTTCATGGCCTGCGTGAGGCCCACCATCAGCGAGGCGTCCGTCAGCACCAGGCCGTTGAAGCCGAGTTCGCCGCGGAGCAGGTCCTGCAGCAACTCAGGCGCAAGCGTCGCTGGACGGATGTCAGCATCCGCCAGGCCGGGCCGGAAATGCCGGGACAGTTCCGGCGCCCCGATGTGCCCCACCATGATGGACTGCACGCCGTGGCCGATCATCTCGCGGTAAACGTGCCCGTAGGTGCGGTTCCACTCTTTATAGCTGAAGGTGTTGTAGGAGGTGACCACGTGCTGGTCGCGCTCGTCCACGCCGTCGCCCGGGAAGTGCTTCATGGCGCACACCGTGGGCGACTCGCTGATGCCGTCGAAGTACTCCTTGGCCCGCTCCACCACGATCTCCGGGGTGTTGCCGAAGGACCGGGTGGAGATGACCGTGTTCCGCCAGTTGTAGTGGATGTCGACGATCGGGGCGAAGGCCCAGTTGCAGCCCAGCGCCGCAGTTTCCACCCCGGCCACCTGTCCCATCTGGCGGGCTATGCCCTTGTCCAGATGCGAGCCGGCCTGCAGGTGCGTGGACACAAACGTCCCGTCGTCGCAGCTTCCGGCTCCTCCCATTTCCGGGTTGGAAGCCACCAGCAGCGGAACGCGGGTCTTGGACTGCGCATAGCGGATGTGCTCCTGCACCGCGGCCGAGGGCCCGGGCCGGTAGCGCATGCCGCCCACGTGGAAGTTCTCCAGCACGCCGTCGAGGTACTCCGGGGAGTAGTCGTTGTTGTGGTTGATGAACAGCTGGCCGATCTTCTCCTCAAGGCTCATCCCGGCAAGGGTGGACTCCACCCAGGCCACAGCGTCGCCGTCAAGATTAAACGGCGCAGCCTTGAGGTCGACGGCGAACTGCCGCGGGCGGGTGCCTGTGGCACCGGCAGTGCCGGCAACGTCAGCAGGACGTCCGACGGCGGCAATCCCGGCGAGTGCCTCCCGCACCACCTGCTGCACGGGAGAGGCGATGTCGACGACCACCCCGGCTTCGTCAGCGCCGAGCGGTTCCAGCGTGGCGAGCTGGGACTCCAAGAGGGCGGGCGGCATAAAGTGCCCGGTCCGCCCTTCGGTGCGTGCCCGCAAAACCTCTTTGCTGCCGTGCAGGTGCAGGAAGATGGTGTCCGGCGCCTGCGCCCGGATGGCATCACGGTAGCTGCGGCGCAGCGCGGAGCACGCCAGGACCAGGCCGCCGTCGGCCGCGTTGGCCAGCGCGGTGCCCACAGTGGTGAGCCAGGGCCAGCGGTCCTCGTCCGTCAGGGGCGTGCCGGCGGCCATCTTGGCGACGTTCTCCACGGGATGGAGGGAATCGCCGTCCAGGAACGGGACGCCGAGTTCACGGGCGACGAGGTCGCCGATGGTGGTCTTGCCGCAGCCGGACACGCCCATCACGATGATGCGGAGCTTGGGCTTGCCTGTGTCGGGTTGGGGGGTGTTCACCAGTCGTGGACCGTTCCGTCGATGAGGCGGTTGTAGGGCAGGTAGGCCTGCTGGTAGGGGTAGGCGGCCGCGGCTTCTTCGTTGAACTCGACGCCGATGCCGGGGTTATCGCCCGGGTGCAGGTAGCCGTCCACAAACGTCATGGACTGTTCGAAGACCTCGTTGGTCTTGTCCGAGTGCTGCATGTATTCCTGGATGCCGTAGTTATGGATGGCCAGGCCCACGTGCAGCTGCGCGGCGAAGCCCACCGGGGAAATGTCCGTGGGGCCGTGGAAGCCGGACTTGATCTGGTACTGAGCGGCGAAATCCATCACCTTCTTCAACGGGCTGATCCCGCCAAAGTGGGTGGAGGCGGCCCGGACGTAGTCGATCAGCTGTTCCTTGATCAGGGTCTGGTAGTCGTACACCGTGTTGAAGATTTCCCCGATCGCCAGCGGGGTGGTGGTGTGCTGGCGGACCAGGCGCAGGCCTTCCTGGTTCTCGGCCGGGGTGCAGTCCTCCAGCCAGAACAGGTCATACGGCTCCAGCGCCTTGCCCAGCTTGGCGGCCTGGATGGGGGTCATCCGGTGGTGCCCGTCGTGCAACAGCGGGATTTCCGGGCCGAACTCGTTCCGGACCGCCTCAAACACGGTCGGCAGGTGGCGCAGGTAAGCCCGGGTGTCCCAGTCCTCCTCCACCGGGAACGCACCCCGCCCGGCAGGTTCGTAGTCATACCGCTCCCCCGAGGCCTGCGCCTGAGCCGCCACCCCGTAGACCGCCTTGATCCCGGGCACGGCGGTCTGGATCCGGATGGACTTGTACCCAAGCTCCAGGTGCTCCCGGACCGAATCAAACAAAGACGGAAGGTCCGCCCCCGAGGCGTGGCCGTAAGCGCGCAGCCCGTTCCGCGATGCCCCGCCCAGCAACTGGTACACCGGCATGCCCGCCATCTTGCCCTTGATGTCCCACAACGCCATGTCCACCGCCGCGATCGCGGCCATCGTCACCGGGCCCCGGCGCCAGTACGAGGAGCGGTACAGGAACTGCCAGGTGTCCTCGATCCGGTGCGGGTCCTTCCCGATCAGCAGCTGCGCAACGTGCTCCTTCAAGTACGCGGCAACAGCGAGCTCACGGCCGTTCAGGGTGGCATCACCAATACCGGTCACACCATCCTCGGTAGTGATCCGGAGCGTCACGAAATTCCGGGAGGGACTGGTCACAAAGACGTCAGCAGCAACGATTTTCATAGGATTTGGGTGTTCCTTCCGGGTTCAAATATGTGTGGGGGCATCGATGGACGACGCGGTGCCGGCGAGGGTTCCGCAGAGCCCGTGGACAAGGGAAACAATCTGCGGGTCGTCGGCAAGATTCGCGCTGACCAGCCGGAGCAGCGCCTGGACCCTCTCAATGCCGTCCAGTCTGTTCGCCCCGCGGATCTCCGCACTGAGCGGGTCCTGGAAGTCCTGGGCGAAACCTAGGTAATCGATCCAGGCGGCCAGCATCCGCGCACTGCTTCTGCCGGTCCGGCCGTCGGACCGTTCGCCTAAGAGGACGGGAACTGCCCGCATGCGAAGCTTCGTGGTTCCGTCCGCCGCGATCTGGGCAAGGCGGTGGGCTATCCGGGCATTACCGAAGCGCTCCAGCAGTGCCCGCCGGTACTGCGGGATCTCCAGGCCCTCCCCCTGCAGTTGCCTGGCTGCCTCGTCCCAGAATTCCTCTACGGCTTTGCGGCAGAGCGGGTCGGCCAACGCCTCGGCAACGGTGGTGTGGCCGCGGAGCTGCCCGGCATACGCCAGGATCGAGTGGGACCCGTTCAGCAGCCACAGTTTGCGGTTTTCGTAGGGCTCAATGTCATCAACAACGACGGCGCCGGCTTCCTCCCAGCGCGGCCTGCCGGCCGGGAAGTCCCCGCTGAGCACCCAGTTCCGGAAGGGTTCGGCCACGACAGGTGAGCTGTCCCGGTATTGGCAGCGCTCCGCCACTTCCTCGATGTCCGCGTGCCTGGTCCCCGGGGTGATCCGGTCCACCGAGGTGCTGACAAAGCTGACATTGCCCGCGATCCAGTCAGTCAGCTCCTGACCCCAGGCGGCGGCCATACCCAGGACAGCGCGGCGCGCCACGTCCCCGTTGGCCGACAGGTTGTCACAGCTCACGACGGCGAGCGGCCCAGCGTCTGCGTCCTTCCGGCCTGCGAGCGCCAGCACCAGCCGTCCCAGTGGGGTTGAGGGTGTCCCGGTTCCCCCGGCTGCTGCCGCTGCCAACTCACGGAGGTCGCCGGCCGCGGCGGGAGCATCGGCGTCGAAGGTACCATCTGCGGCCAGCCCGTAGGCGGCCTCCGTGATGGTCATGGTGACGATGGCCGTCTCCCTGGCCGAGACCAGTTCGGACAGGCGGCTGATGTTGGCTCCGTCCACCGCCTCGACGATGCTGCCGATGACTTCGAAGCTGTCCCCTCCGGCTGACCGTTCTATCAGGGTATAGAGGCAATCCTGGCCGGATAGTGCTTGGGCGGCATCAGGGCGGCGGCCGGTGAAGGCAGCTATCCCCCAGCCCGCGGCGTCGGATGAATGCTGCGTGTACCAGGCCTGGTGGGACCGGTGAAAGGCACCCAGGCCAAGATGCACGATACGTACCGGTGCCTTGGGCAGCGGTTTCAGGCTGCGGTCCAGCACAGGGGGGACACCATTCACAGTTTGAACACCCGCCGTGGCGATGCATCGACGATGTCCACAATCAGCTCATGGGCGCGCTCTTCGCTGATCCGGTGCTCGGCCACCAGCCGGGCCAGGAAGGAAGCCTCAATTCGCCGGGACGTATCGTGCCGGGCTGGTATGGAACAGAAGGCGCGCGTGTCATCAATGAATCCTGAGGACCGGGAGAAACCAGCCGTTTCCGTCACCGCGGAACGGAAACGCAGCATTGCGTCGGGTGCGTCAAGGAACCACCACGGGGCACCGATGTACACGGAAGGGTAGAAACCAGCAAGCGGTGCCAGCTCACGCGAGAAGACGGTTTCGTCCAGCGTGAACAGCACGAGGTGGAAGTCCTTGGCCGTGCCAAAGTCCTGCAACAGCGGACGGATGGCCTCGGTGTAGTTCACGGCGAATGGAATGTCATGGCCCGTATCGGCGCCAAAGGCGTCAAATGTAGGGCCGTGGTGGTTTCGGTACGAGCCCGGGTGGATGGTCATGACCAGCCCGTCCTCTACGGACATCCGGGCCATTTGATAAATCATGTGGGCCTCGAAGGCATCCCGCTCCTTCGGGCCCGCCTGGCCGGCCCTGCCCCGCTCGAAAAGCCGCTCCGCCTCGGCGTCGTCCAGTTTGAGGGTGGCGGGAGTGAACACGCCGTGGTCCGCTGAAACTGCTCCGCGCTCAACAAAGTGTCGCCTGCGTGCCTCGAGCGCCCGGATATATCCCGCGTAACCGGAAGCACCCCCGCCGGCCACAGCAATGAGCCGTTCCACGTTGCCCTGCCAGGCCGGGTGGGCCATGTTGAGGTACTGGTCCGGCCGAAAGGTGGGCAGCACCCGGCCCGGAAATGCGGGGTCTGCCTGCAGAGCGGCATGGCTGTCCAGCGAGTCCAGGGGATCGTCCGTGGTGGCGAGCACCTCTATGTTGAACTCCTTGAACAGTTGCCGCGGCCGGAATCCAGGCTCTTCAAGCTTGGATGCGAGCGCGTCGTAGAGCCTGTCGGCGTTCTCCGCCGTGGGCTCTTCGTGCAGACCGAACACATGCTCGAACTCCTGGCGGATCCAATACCCGGAAGCCGTGCCCTCGAAGGCGGGCCATGCGGCACAGAAGTTGCGCCAGACCTCACGGGAGCCGGCCGGTGAAGCACCAAGGCCCAACCGGTCCATGGGAACACCGCCTGCGTGGATCAGACGGGTCACGTAGTGGTCGGGGGTGACCAGGAGGGCGGCAGGATCGGGAAACGGCAGGTTCTGCTCGATGACCCCGGCATCTACATGTCCATGCGGCGAGATGATCGGCAGGCCCGCTACCCGGCTGTACAGGGAACGGGCGATCTCCCGGACTGCCGGCTCTGCCGGCAGGAGCCGGTCGGGATGTGCTGCTATTGAAGGTGCCATGGCCTTACCGGGCCCCGGCACTTGCGGTGAGGCCGGCGAGGGCAGCCGTGCGGCGCAGGTAGTCAAGGTTGCCGGCAGTGCGTTCGGCCAAAGGAAGTTCCGTAGAGAAGTCTTCCACCGTAACCCAGCCGTCGTAGCCATGGGCCGCCAACGCCTTGAAGTATTCCAGCACGCTCCCCTGCCCTGACTGCAGGGGTGCCCACTCGTTGCGGAAAACGACCGCACCGGACTCATCCGTCTCGTCGGCGCGGACCCATACGGCGTTTTTGACATGGATATGCGCCAGGTACTCTCCCAGCAGTTCGAAAGCGGGGAGATAGTCTTCCTGGCCCTCGATCAGCAGGTTGCCAAGGTCGTGAATGACCCCCACGTGCCGGGGATCCAGGCCCTCCAGCAGGCGCCGGGCAGAGGAAGCGGACGCCGTAATGGTCCGATGATGCAGTTCCACCAGTGCTTTCACGCCATGGTGGGCCGCCCGTTCCGCCACCCATTCGAAGTCCCGCCGGGCGGCTTCGAACAAGTCGGGGTAAGGAATACCGCTGGGCTGTTCGCCTCCCCATTCCGCCGTTCCCAACGGAAGGGTGGTGACGCGGACCTGGCCCGCGCCCAAGGCTGCGGTAGCCCCGAGCATCCGTTCGACGTCGTTGTGGTTGTCACACCGGGCGTATCCTCCGATGCCGGACATCTGGAGGCCTGCTTCCCGGGTGATGGTGGCTACTCTTTGCAGGTTGTCTTCAAGGCCGGACAGCGGAATGGTCGCCTTGTTGCCGGCCCAGAAACCGGGTTCGGCCGTCTCAGCCTGGTCGGTGATGCGCCATTCGATGCCGTCCCAGCCCTGGGCCGCAAGATGGTTTACGGCTTCTTCGGGAGTCCAGTCAGGCGTGGACGCGGTGAACACTGAAAATTTCATGGCTTCAGGCGCTTTCTGTCGAAGTATTGCCCGTGCGGACTTCGAGGTCGTTGTACTTGCCGGCCAGGACGTCGTCGAAAAGTACCGCCTGGTTAAGCGTCGCTGACACGTAGACGGCGCGTACCGTTGCGAGGGCATTGACGGCGTCGCTCACGGTGACGCCGGGCTGCCTGCCTTCGGTGATGGCAGCGATAATGTCGCGGTACTGGCGTACGTGCCCCGCGGGATACACGGTGGGATCCTTGGCCTCGTATTCTTCGGCCGGATACTTTGCCAGTTCTTCCTGGGCCTGGTTTCCCCCGCCCTGCAGCCCCATGTCGGCGGACGCTCCGCCGGCATCCTTGGTATGAAAGTAGTGAAGCTGGTCATTGTCCACCACCGCGGACCCTTCCGAGCCCATCAGCTGGACCCGGACGGTCAGGCCTGGGTAGGCCGCCGTCGTGGCGTGCAGCACGGCCAGGCCGCCGTTCTCGAAAGTTACGGTGGCTACGGCGGTGTCCTCCACCTCGATACGTTCGTGCGCCAGGCGTGCTGTGTGGGCGTGGATCTCCACCGGCCGGCCCATGAACCACAGCAGCAGGTCAACCGTGTGGACGCCCTGGTTCATCAAGGCCCCGCCGCCGTCCATTGACCAGGTACCGCGCCAGTCACCGGAATCGTAGTAACCCTGGCTGCGCCACCACGCCACTGAAGCGATGGCCGAGGTCAGACGGCCGAATCGTCCCTTGGCAACAGCATCGGCAACAGCAACGCTGGATTGGTCGAACCGGTGCTGGCTGATCACGGAGGCGACGATGCCACGCCGTGCGGCCTCATTGGCGGCCGCCTCGATTTCCTGGGCCCGGTTCAGGTCCACGTCCAAGGGCTTTTCGATAACCACGTGCTTGCCGGCGGCGAGGACCTCAAGGCCCTGCTGGATGTGCAGTCCGCTGGGGGTGGCCAACGCCACTAGGTCGATCCCGGTTGCGGCGAAGGCCTCCTCGAGGGTGGCGTGCACAGAAGGCCTCGGACGGCCGCTCTTTTGGATGAAGTCAGCAAGGGACTCGGCGGCGTCGGGGACCGCGTCCACGAGCGCCACGATGCTGGCTTCGGGAAACTCCTGCAGGGCTGCTGCGTGGGTTCGTCCGATGACGCCGCAACCGGTGATTGCGACCTTCAATGTCTCACTCATACCGTCTGGACTCCTGCTTCTGATGTGACTTTTGCGAAGGCGCGGGCAGCAATGCCAAATGCTGTGGGGCCGGAGAATCCGCCCAGGCCGTGGGCGCCGGCAAGGTGGGGTTCCAAGGAAGCGAAGCCGTCGAAACCGTCCGCTTTGAGTGCTTCCACCGTGCGCAGCACGTCGCCGTCGCCTTCCCCTGCCGGGACGACATGTCCGTTGGAGAAAAGGGCATCCTTGACCTGCAGGTACTCCAGGTGCGGGCGCAGCTTTTCATAGGCCTCATCAAACGGTTTGACGCCTACCTGCACGAAGTTGGCTGCATCCCATGCCACCTTCAGCGCCGGTGAATTTACGCTTTCAATGATGTCCAGCACGCGGTCCGGGACATCCCCGAAAATATCCTTCTCGTTCTCGTGCAGCAGGACCACACCTGCCTCCTCGGCGACAGCAGCGAGCGCACGCATGCGCTCGATCACGGCCTCGCGGATGCTTTCGACCGGGACGGTTTCACCGTAGTAGAAGGAGAAGATGCGGATGTACTTTGCGCCCAGGACCTTTGCGGCCTTGACGGCACGGTGCAGGCGATCCACTTCGTGCTCTACTGGCAGGCTGACATCCACTTTCCCAATTGGAGAGGCGATCGCAGACACTTTCATGTCCTTCGCGGCCAATAGTGACGCCAGGGACTGCAACTGCTCATCGCTGAGGTCCACGATGTTCGTGCCCCATGCGCTTCGAACCTCGATGTGGTTGGCACCGAGCGCCTGCAGCACCGCGATCTGGACAGCGGGGTCGTCGTCAATTTCATCGCCGAATCCGGACAGGGCCCAGGAGGCCTGGGGGGCTGAAACCATGCTTACTTAACTCCTCCGGCGGTGAGCCCGCCAACTAGATAACGCTGGAAAATCAGGTAGAGAATGACCACTGGAGCGGCGCATACGAGTGCCGCCGCCATCATCTGGCCATAGAACGGGATGGCGCCGCCCTCCTGTGACGCACCGAAGATCTGGAGTGCTACGGCGGCCGTCTGGCTTTCCGGCCTGGTCATCACGGATGCGAACAGGACATCGTTCCAGCCGAGCAGGAAAGCGAAAATTCCGGAAACCACAATCCCGGGCCAACTCAGGGGCAGGATGATCTTGAACAGGACACCGAGATTGCTGGCGCCGTCGATCTTGGCCGCTTCCTCAAGTTCCTTGGGAAGCCCGCGCAGGTAGGTGACCATGACCCACGTGGAGAACGGCATGGCGAACGTCAGGTACGTGACGAACAGTCCCCACTGGGTTCCGATGACCTGAATGCCCAAATATGTTGAGGCCGAGGAGAACAGCACGAACACGGGAAGCACCATCAGGGTGCCCGGCACTGACTGGAGTGCAAGAAGCCCGCGGAGGATGGTCAGGCGGCCCCGGAAGCTGTATCGGACCAGGACGAATGCGGTCGAAACCGACAAAGCTGCCGAGACAACCGCTGTTGCTCCTGCAACCAGCACGCTGTTGGCAAGTCCTGTTGCCAGTCCCACGCTGGTCCAGATCTTCGAATAGTTATCGAGGCTGAAGCTGGAGGGCCAGAATTCGCCGTTCGCCACGCCGATATCCGAGTTCACCGATGCCAGGAAGATGTAAAGCACGGGGATCAGCACCAAGGCTCCGAGGAACAAGAGGATGATCGTGAGCAAGGGGCCCGGGAGCAACCGCAGGACTTCGTGCTGGCGCTTTGAACCTGGACGCGGAATGTCCGTGGTGCCCGGACTCCGCCGGGTGGCAGTGGAGGTGCTCATTTCTTGGCTCCAGGTGACTCGGCGTCGTCGAGCTTGACGGCCCGGAGGTAGACGAACAGCGGGATGGCGATCAATACCAGGGAGATAAAGGCCATCGCCGCGCTCAGCCCGAACCGGAAGCTCTGGAAACTGGTGACGTAGGTGAGGATGGGAAGGACTTCCACATCAGCCGGCGCCGGGACACCGAACAGGACAAAGGGAAGCGTGAAGTTGTTGATGTGGTGCAGCATGCCAATCAGAAAGGCGAGCGACAGTGGGCCCTTCAGGTACGGGAACACCACGTACCTGAGCTTGTTCCACCACAGGGCGCCATCAAGTGCCGAAGCCTCGTGCACCTCATGGTCCACAGCCTGCAGTCCTGAGAGCGCCAGCAAGTAGATGAACGGCCACGATGCCCAGATCTGCACCAGCACCAGCGTCCAGAACGTCTGTGGTCCGTTCAGCCACAGGCCGACGTCAATCCCCACCGTTCCGAGGGCCTTGTCCACGATGCCGTCCGGCTGGAGCATGGTGCGCCATACCGTGGCCACTACGAAGGAAGGCAGGACATACGGAATCAGGAAGATTGACCTGATGACGGCGCGTCCTTTGAAGGCGTTCTGGGTTGCTACGGCGGCAGCGATGCCAAGCGGCAGCGTCACCACCATAGCGAGCAGTGAGTAGCTGACACTCAGCCAGACAGAGTGCAGAAGCGGAGAACTGGTCATTGCCTCAACGAAGTTTTCGACTCCGATGAACGGCGCGGAGACCCATTTCCGCAGCGTGTACTGGTCCAGGTTGAGGGTGGACATGAAGATGCCCAGCAGGAGGGGCACGACGATGATAATGATCATCAGCACCCCGCCGGGGATAAGCATCCAGAGCGGCCGGTTACGTTCGCTCAGGCCCTTGCGGCGCGGGCTGCTCGGCCCGCTGGGCTCTTGGCTGGAAGCATCAGCGGCAGAGTGTGCCGCCCGGCTTGCGGCGGACTCCGCCGCAAGCCGGACTTCGTTGGAGGCGTCGGTTGACATCAGAAGTTATCCCTTGGAGGCCCGGTCCAGGGAAGCCTGGCCCTTGCTCTGGGAGTCCTTGATCCTCGATTCGAGGGCCGCCTCGTCCACCTTGCCTGCGGCAAGGTCCGGAACGGACTGCACGGTGACGTTGAGGAGGCCGAGCTGCATGTCGCCCCAAGCGCCGGTGAAGGGGGTTGCCTTGGACTTGGCGGCAGCGTCAGCGAGCGGCTTGAGCTTGGGGTCGGTCAGGCTGGCCAGGGCCTCAGCGTTCGCGGGCAGGTCGCCGAAAATTTTCTGGTAGTTCAGCTGTTCATCTTTGGAGGTGATCAGCTTAATGTAGGCGAAGGCGAGGTCCTTCTGCTTTGAGTAATCGGCCACCACGATGTTGTCCCCCGAGAGGATGCTTGCGGCATCACCGTCGGACTTGGACTTCGTCTCGCCCGGCGCGATGGTCGGCATCAGGGCGTACTCGTATTTTCCGGCGATCTCCGATTTATCCAGCGTTGGTATCGAGCTGGAAGTGGTCATCATGAGGTAGCCCGCCTTGCCGCTGGCAAAGGCTGCCACGGCATTGCTGTTGCTCCAGCCTACTGATGCGGGGTCAACCACTTTGTCTTCTGTGAGCCAGCCAAAGTACGTCTGGTAGGCCTTCTTGACTGTGGGATCGTCCAACTTGAACTTGTTGCCGTCCACTAAGGGGTTGCCGGCCTGGACGGACATCGCCCAGATGAACTTCCAGGGGTCGAAGTTGTCCTTGTAGCCGGTGGCGATGCCGAAGGTGCCGTCTTTGGTCATCTTCTTTGCCTGCTCCGCGAGCTCATCCCAGCTGGTGGCGGGCTTGTCGATTCCGGCGGCTGCCAGAAGGTCCTTGTTGTAGGCCATGACGAACGGGCGGCTGACGAAGGGAATGCCGGCCTGGTGGTCCGCATCGGGGCCGGAGATACCCAGCGTGGCGGGATTGAAGCGGTCCTTGCCACCCACCTTCTTCCAGTCATCGTCCGAAAGGGTGACGAAAGCTTTCGTGGCATAGGCGGTAGGAGTGAAGGTGGTACCGAGGCTGTAGACGTCCGGGCCCTGCCCCGAGACAACCGAGGTCTGGATACGGGTGAGCTCATCGTTGGCGGAGGCGAAAGTTTCAAACTTTACGTCGGCTCCGGTTTCAGCCTTGAATTTTGCCGCGATGTCGGCCTGCCACTGCTTCTGCTGTTCCGGATACTGGCTCAGAACGTTCACCAGGACGTTCAGGGTTTTGCCCGTTCCGTCCACTTTTCCGTCGGCGCTGGTGGAGCTGTCAGTGGACCCTGAGCCGCCGCCGCAACCGGTCAAAGCCAATGCCGCAGCCGTAACGATTGCCGCGAGCCCGGAAGATGATCTAAACCTCATTGTTTTCTCCTCTTTGGAAACCCGCATGGCCACAACGTCTAGTGGCGGACATCCCTGCAGGCGATTCGAAATTCAGTCTAGGAAGAGGGCAACAGTTGCGGCAAGCGGTTGCCAAAAGTTGCCAAAAGATGTTTTGATGAAGTCACGTCCTCCCTATGGACGTCGATCTCTAGTTTCATCGGCCGGCTGCCCGGCGCGAAAGGAATGGCCATGGTGACACCCGGATCAGGGGGCGAGCCGAGAGAAGGGAGCGCGGTTCCGGAACGCATGCCAACCATCCGCGACGTCGCCCTGCTGGCAGGAGTAGCCACATCAACGGTTTCCCGCGCGCTCTCCAAGCCGGAACGGGTGAACCGCCATACCCGGGAACGGATTGAAGCAGCAGCAGCACAGCTGAACTACGTGCCCAGCTCACAGGCGCAGGGCCTCAGCTCGGGCCGCACCAACGCCGTCGCCGTCCTCGTGCCGGACATTACCAACCCGTTCTACTTCGACATCATTCGCGGCACCCAGCACCAACTCAAGGCCGCGGGATACACACAGCTCCTTGTGGACACAGAAGAGTCCAGCGAGATGGAACTTGAGGCACTGCACAAGATGCGACGGTCCGCAGACGGCTTCATCCTCGCGGCCTCCCGTTTGACGGACACGCAACTGGCCGAGGTTTCCGGGATCCAGCCGGTGGTAACCATCAACCGGGCATCAGCCAGCACTCCCACAGTTGTTATTGACACCCCGTCCGCCGTTGTACAGGCCCTGGAGCACTTGGCTTCGTTGGGTCATCACCGCGTTTGCTACGTCAGCGGTCCGCCCACCTCCTGGTCCAACCGGGCACGCTGGAATGTCTTCGAGGAGGAGTCATCCAAACGCGGCCTGGAAGTCCATCACATCGGCCCATTTACTCCCAAGACAACATCGGGCGCGGCGGCGGCGGATGCGGCGGCACGAACCGGCGCCACGGCATGCATCGTATTCAACGACCTCCTGGCGATTGGAATGCTCCAAAGGCTTCGCGAGCGCGGAATCCGCGTGCCTGAGGACATGAGCATCGTTGGGTCGGATGACATTTTCGGCGCTGATTTCTGCAACCCGCCGCTAACCACCATCGCCAGCCCCATCGAACAGGCAGGGCGGGTGGCTGTCTCCATGCTTCTTTCCCAGCTGAATCCTGTTCCCGGCCGCTCCAGCCGCCAGCTGGCGGTTATGCCTACGCACCTGACCATCCGCGCCTCCACGGGTCCTGCGCCGGCGTAGGCCTGACGGGACAATCAAGATCAGAGGCACTAAGCAGAAAGCCCCGGCGGCGCTGCCGCCGGGGCTCCCCCGGGAATGACTGCTGCTAGAGCCGGTCCGTCTTGTCGTCGCCCTTGTGGGTTGCCCCGCGCAGGTTCTCCTGGACCTTGCCGAACAGGTCCTTGATGGTGGACTCGGCGTTGGAGATAACGTCCACCGGCACATACACGTCATGGTTGAGCGGCAGGTCGTATTCGTCCTTCAGGTGCGTGCCGTTTCCCACCCCAGTCAGGGACAGGTAAACCATGGCCTCGGTGCGGGCGATTCCGGCAAGCTTGCCAAAAACCACCGTGAATTCGTTGGGCTGGAAGCTGATGGTCTGGCCGATATGGCTGCGGCCAAGTTCACCAGCGGGAACAACCTTTTCCGACTGGCTTCCGGTGTATTCCATAACTACTCCTCAGGTCGGGCGGGCATCTACGCCTGCAGTCTAGCCTCGCCCCGATCGCCCGGTACACCTCCCTGCCCCGGCACATCCCGCCGACAACGTGTTGGTGCGGTGCACAAACCTGCGCCGTCCTGCGTGGCCAGTCCTCCATTGAATACCGCCCTGCCGGCCCGTTTTGATGGAGGAGGGCCGGCATCATCCGTTCCCCAAATCCTCAACCAAAGAAAGCAGCGTGGCTTCGATGACGAATCGCGTCAAAGGTCCCGGCCTCTGGGAAGACGTACGAGTGGGCGACCCCGTGGAACTGAGCAGGAACGGCCGGGCAGCCTACGCAGGCCTGGTGGATGACCGCACTGCCGACGGAGACGTGGTGTGGGTCAGAACCCCCGTGGGAGGCCGCCGCCTTTTCCACATCTCCGACGGCTACGAGCTGGCAGTCACCGCCTCCTGACGGGCTTGGGCGCAATGCCGCAAGCTGCAAGACTGGGTCCAACGCCTCAGTAGAACCACCAGGAGCTGCCATGACCGCGCATCACCCAGCCGAGAGTTCCAACCGCTTCACCAGCCTCCTGGGCATCGACGTTCCGGTGGTGCTTGGCCCCTTCGGCGGTGTCTCCTCAGTGGCGCTCACCGCCGCAGTGAGCGAGGGCGGCGGGCTGGGTTCGTTCGGGCTCTACGGGTACGACGCCGCTGCCATCCATAAGACCGCAGCCCAACTTCGCGAGGCGACAGCCAAGCCGTTCGCCTTGAATCTTTGGGTGCCCACCGGGAGCGAAATCGACGCCCTCCCGACCGAGGATTTCGAACGCTACACCGCCACGCTGAAACCCTACTTTGACGAGCTCGGCCTTCCCTACCCTGAGATGCCGGACCGGTACATGCCGGATCACGGCGAGCAGGTGGAGGCCGCACTCGAGGCGCGTCCCGCCGTCGTCAGTTTTGTCTTTGGTGTTCCTGGCGCCGACGTCGTGGAGGAGGCGCACCGCCGCGGCATCAAGGTGGTGGGCACCGCTACCACCGTCGCCGAGGCGGTGGCGCTGGAGGCAGGAGGCGTTGATGCGGTGGTGGCCACCGGGATGGAGGCCGGCGGCCACCGGGTGTCCTTCCTGAAGCCCGCCGAAGAATCGCTGGTGGGTACGTTTGCCCTGGTCCCGCAGGTGGCCGACGCCGTGTCCGTTCCGGTCATCGCGGCGGGCGGCATTGCGGACCGCCGCGGTTTCGCTGCCGCCATGGCACTGGGCGCTGATGCCGTGCAGGTGGGAACGGCTTTCCTGGCCACCCGTGAATCCGCCGCCGTGCCCGCCTACCGGGAGGTCCTGCACGGCCCCGCCGCTGCCCACACTGTGTTGACCCGCGCCCTCAGCGGCCGGCTGGCCCGTGGCATTCCCAACCGGATCATTGCTGAGCTTGAAGAATCCGGCGAAGTGGCCCCTTTCCCGGTGCAGAACTGGCTGACGGGGCGGTTCCGTCCGCAGGCCGCCGCCCGGGGAAACACGGACCTGATGTCCCTGTGGGCCGGCCAGTCGGCGCCGCTGCTCCGGCACCACACCGCAGCAGAGGTCCTCGCCGAACTGCTGGCCTGAGCCTGAGCGGGCCGGCCGCCTTAGGTTGCAGCCAGATGCTGTTCCCGGACCGCGTGCCCCATCCACCATCAGCCGGACACCGAATCACCGGTAGAATCTGAACGATATCTGACCGGCGCCGCCTGCCCGCGCCTGGTTCCGGCACCGGAAGGGATGATCCGTGCGAACACAGCGCCCGCGCGCGCCCTTCCACTTCCTCCGTACGTCCGCGATGGCCACTGTCATCCTGGCGCTTGCCTCAGGCGCCCACCTTGCCGGCGGCGGGGAACTGCCGGCCCCGGCCATCCTGCTGGCGGTGCTGGCACTGACCACGCTCGGCAGCACCGCTGCCACGCGCCTGAGGTTGGGGTTTCCAGCCATGGCCGGACTGCTGGGCGGCGGACAGCTGGGCCTGCACGAAGTGTTTACTGCCTTTGGTACTCCGGGCGCCGCGGCGGCGGGAGCACCCGCCCTTCACGCCGGACACCTCGCCGGCGCGGATGTACTTCCCGCGGCGTTGGGCCACGCCCATGCCGCGGAACCTGCGTCCGGGCCCCTGATGCTTGCCGCACACGCCGTGGCAACGCTCGTTTGCGCGCTCCTGCTGGCAAAGGGCGAGGAGGCCCTGTGGGCACTCGCGGCCTGGCTGCGGCCCCTGGCGGCCCTCCCCCGTGCGATAGCGCCCGACGCCGTTCCACCGGCTTTCGCTTCCTTTCCCACCGCTGCTGCGCCACGGCCACCCTGGCGGAACCTGCGGCAAGACAGCCGGCGCGGTCCGCCGCCCGGCGTCGTACTTTCCCGCTAGAACCGCCCCGCACTCCCGGCGGCGGCACCCCATACTTTTGCGCGCCATGCTCCTATTCCTGTTCCTGACGGGACGGCGCGCGCCGGAAAGGCAACACCATGAACACCTCAGCACTTCGCCGCACCTTGCAGACAGCCGCCGCCACCGGAGGCGCTGCAGCCCTGCTGCTCGCCGTAGCTGGCGGTGCCTCGGCCCACGTCGGCGTGACGCCGGACAAGACCGATGCCAACTCGTACGCCCTGCTCACCTTCGGAATCCCGCACGGCTGCGACACCTCAAGCACCACCAAGGTGGCCATCACGCTGCCGCAGGAACTCAACGATGCCCAGCCCACGGTCAATCCCAACTGGACCGTGGAAAAGGTCACCGAACAACTCGCCGAGCCGAAGAAGCTGCCCGACGGCACCTCCATTACCAAGCGGACCAGCCAGATTGTCTACACCGCCAAAGCGCCCCTGGCCCACGAGCTCCGGGATGCCCTGGTGCTCTCCGTGAAGCTCCCTGACGCTGCCGGCAGCACGCTGTACTTCCCCACCCTCCAAAGCTGCGAAACCGGGCAGACGGACTGGTCGGAGATCGCGAAAGACGGCCAGGACCCGCACGCCCTGAAGGCGCCGGCGCCCTCGATTACGGTCACCCCGGCAGCGGGCGCAGGACACAGCGAAGCCGCCACTGCCTCGGATTCGCACTCCAGCGCCGCCTCCACCGCGGAAGCCCTGGTGACGGACAGCGGGGCCGATGCCCGGAGCTGGGCGGGCCTGGCCGCGGGCATCGGCGGCCTGGTTCTCGGCGGCGTTGCATTCTTCCGCAGCGGCGCCAGGAGCAAGACCTCCGCCGACCCGGCCGCCAAGTAAGGCAAGGGCGTTGGTGCCCGGATCATCACGATCCGGGCATCAAATTGCCGCGCCACCTCGCCGCATCGTTGACGCGGCCCACCACTGCCGCGAAGGTGGTGCCATGAGGTCTCAGCGAATTTCACACGGGCTTGCCATCACGACGGCGGCAGCGGCCGCCGCACTGCTGCTCAGCGGGTGCGGCCCCAGCCAGCCGCAATCATCAACGACCCCCACTCCGGGCACCAGCTCTGCCAGCCCCGGCGCGACATCCGCGTCGCCCACCCCGTCCGGGACGCCGTCGGACCCGCCGTCCACAACCGCTCCGGCTACCGCTCCCCCCGCAGGACCGGCGCTCTGCAAGGCCGCCGGGCTCTCTGCAGCCACGGACGCGTCCGGCGGCGGGGCTGCGGGCAGCGTCTACATGAAGCTCAACCTCACCAACACCGGTTCCGAACCCTGCCTGCTCCGGGGTTTTGCCGGCGTATCCCTGACCGCCGACGCAGCAGGCGCCCCCATCGGTGCGCCGGCCATCCGCGACGAAGCCACCGCACCCACCGACGTCCTGGTGGCACCCGGCCAGACAGGCTCGGCCGTCCTGCGCTACACCCAGGCCGGCAACTATCCCGATTGCGCCATGGTGGACGCCGCCGGCTACCGGATCTATCCGCCGGAAGATACGGCGTCGCTCTTCCTGCCCCAGCCCACCAGGGCCTGCAGCAACGCGGAGATTACGCTGCTCACCATCGGAGCGTTCCAGCCGGCTTAGGTCCCCGAAACAAAAGGCAAGAGCCCTCAGCACAGAGAACTGAAGGCGGTCCGGCATGTGCCGGACCGCCTTCAGCCTGGTTTGGTTCGCGGGTCTTCCTAGTGGAGGTCTTCCTAGTGGAGGTCTGCCTAGTGGGCCGTGGTGGTTCGGCCGGCACGCGCGGTGCCGCGGGACAGCGCCACGCCCAGCCCGATCATGCCGACGCCCAGGACAAAGTGCAGCCAGTTGTCGGCGGTGTTCAGCGGGACGAAGTTCGCCGGCGTGTCATGTCCGATCAGCAGGCCGTAAAGCCAGAGAACCAGGTAGATGGCGCCACCAACGATCAGGTAGTTCCTCGACTGTGCAGCATTCCGGGCCAAGGCGATCCCGGCGACCCCAAACAGCAGGTGGACGATGTTATGAAGAATCGACACCTGGAAAATGCCCAGCAGCAGGGCTTCAGAGTCATGGCCGGCGAAACCCAGGGATTCGTAGTTGCTGGTGATGCCCGGGATGAACCCCAGGATGCCCACCAGGAGGAACACTGCGCCCACCGCAAGGGTCGCTTTCTGGATATTAGTACGGCCCACGGTGCGACCGTTCGAACTCATACTTGTCATGATCACTCCTGCTGTTTTGTCGTTTCCGTTTACATCATGGCTGCCGGGTTGCGCCTGACCATAGACTTAAACACCGACATCATAAGTATACTTATCACCTACGCCACGGATAGATCAGGGCCGGTAACAGACCCATCACAAAAGGCCCGCCAGGGCCCGGACCAAAGGCAGGCTGAACAGGGATGACGTCGATTTGGTTGGACGGCCGGGATGCATTCGCATCGGATCCGTTCGAGCCGGGAAGCAGTTACGACACCGTGGTGGCAGGGGCCGGACTGACCGGCCTTGTGACCGCCCTCCTGCTGGCTCGTTCCGGGCAGAACGTCCTGGTGTTGGAAGCACGGTTTCCCGGTGCCGTGACTACCGGGAACACCACGGCCAAGGTCACCCTGCTGCAGGGCACTTTCCTGTCCCAACTGTCCCGCCAGTACTCGCAAAAGCAGGTGCAGGCGTACGTGGACGGCAACCGGGAGGGCCAGGCCTGGCTCCTGCGGTACCTCGATGAGCAGAACGTCCCCTACCAGATCCGGGATGCCTACACTTACGCGGCGTCCGCGCAGGGGACGGAAAAACTCCGCGAGGAAGTCAGCGCCGCCACGACAGCGGGCCTGGACATGGAATACGTGCGCGACGCCGGCCTGCCGTTCCCGGTGCACGGCGCCATCCGCCTCGCGGACCAGGCGCAGATCCACCCCGTCGACGTGCTGGACGCGCTGGTGGCGGACATCCGCGGCCGCGGCGGGTCAGTGGTGGGCGGCGTCCGGCTGCAGGACGTCACTGGCGGCCGCCCGGCCACCGTCCACACCGACCATGGGACCGTCACGGCCAACGAAGTGGTGCTGGCCACGGGATTCCCGTGCTGGACCGCGGGCTGTACTTCGCCAAGCTCAAGCCCAGCCGCTCCTACGCGGCAGCAGTGCAGCTGCAGGAGGACCAGGCGCCGCCCCCGGGAATGTACATCTCGGTGGAACAGCCAACCCACTCGTTGCGGGACTACGAGAGGGACGGCCGCAGGCTGCTGCTGGTGGGCGGGCACGGGCACCACGTAGGGCGGGCGAGATCGGAAAAACACCACCTCGGGAGCCTCCTGGACTGGGCCGCGCAGCAGCATCCCGGCTCGCAGGTGACGCACACGTGGTCGGCGCAGGACTACATGGCCGTGAACCTGATGCCTTTCTTTGGCAAACTGCCGCGGGGCAAAGGCCACGTGTACTTCGGCACCGGCTACAACAAGTGGGGCATGACCAACGCCGTGGCGGCATCTTTGGGGATTGCTGCCGACATCCTCGGCGGGCATGTGCCGTGGGCCAACACCATCCACCACCGGATCACGTCACCGTCCGGAGCACTCTCGGCGGTTTCCCTCAACGCCGGGGTGGCAGCCAAGCTGGCCTCCGGCTGGGGGCAGCTTGCCGCCGAAGGACTGAAAACGGAAGGTGGGAAGGTCCTCAAAAAGGACAAGGACCAGCTGCCCCCGGCTCCCGCCCCGGTGGTCCCGGACGAGGGCCAAGGGCAGGTGTACCGTGAGGGCACCCGCCCGGTTGCCGTCTCCACCGTGGACGGAACCACCTGCAAGCTGTCCGCTGTCTGCACCCACCTGGGCGGCATTGTGCACTGGAACGACAGCGAACGGACGTGGGACTGCCCGCTCCACGGCTCCCGCTTCAGCAATGAGGGAGAGCTCCTGGAGGGCCCGGCCACCCGGAACCTTCCCCCTGCAGGGAAGGCTTGAGCAGCCGCGCACCTCAGGGACAGCCGCATGATCCGGGCAGGGCAGAAGCCGGGTGGGCTGTCAGTGGGTTAGGGCATGATGGGAGCATGCAGCAGGAACAGGGCTCCAGGCCGGGCGGCGCCTCAGCCTCCGGTACGCCCATGGCGCAGTTCAGCAGGCCCACCCGGGAGTGGTTCCTTGGCGCCTTTTCGGAGCCAACCCCTGCCCAGGACGGTGCGTGGCAGGCCATCTCCTCCGGCTCGCATGCGCTGGTAGTCGCGCCCACTGGCTCCGGCAAAACCCTGGCCGCGTTCCTCTGGGCTCTGGACCGGCTCCTGGTGTCTGGTTCCGCTGTGCCGGAAAGCCCCGTACCGGCACCCGAGGCACCGGCAAAGGGACGGCGTCCCCGGGCGCCAAAACGCAAGACCCGTGTCCTGTACATCTCACCCTTGAAAGCACTCGGCGTGGACGTTGAGCGGAACCTTCGTTCGCCGCTCATCGGCATCACCCAGACCGCCAAGCGGCTCGGACTGCCCGCCCCGCTGATCACCGTGGGCGTCCGTTCCGGCGACACCACCACGGCGGACCGGCGCGCGTTGCTGAGTAACCCGCCGGACATCCTGATCACCACGCCGGAATCGCTGTTCCTGATGCTCACGTCGCGGGCCCGCGAAACCCTCACCGAAGTGGACACCATCATCATCGATGAGGTCCACGCCGTGGCCGGAACCAAGCGCGGCGCGCACCTGGCCGTCTCACTGGAACGGCTGGATGCCCTGTTGCCCAAACCGGCACAGCGGATCGGGCTCTCCGCCACTGTTGAGCCGCGGGAACTGGTGGCCCAGTTCCTGGCCGGGACCGCACCGGTGGAAATCGTTGCCCCGCCGGCGAAGAAGAACTGGGACCTCACCGTTTCCGTCCCTGTCGAGGACATGTCCGACCTCCAGGGTGCCGCCGGCGCCTTCGATTCCGGCCCCGCGTCCGGACTGCAGCCGCAGGCGTCCATCTGGCCGCATGTGGAGGAAAAAATTGTCGACCTGGTGCTGGCCAACCAGTCCACCATCGTTTTTGCCAACTCCCGCCGCCTGTCGGAACGGCTCACGGCACGGCTCAACGAGATCTACGCAGAACGGCAACTGGTATCGGCCGGGGGCGGCTGGGACGATCCCGAGCCACAGCAGGCCGGCGTTCCCGCGTCCACGGCCGCACCGGCGCTCATGATGGCGCAGGCAGGAAGCTCGGCCGGGGCGGACCCCGTACTGGCGCGCGCCCACCATGGTTCCGTCTCCAAGGACCAGCGGGCGCTGATCGAGGACGACCTCAAGTCCGGCCGGCTGCGCTGCGTGGTGGCCACGTCATCCCTGGAACTGGGCATCGACATGGGTGCCGTGGACCTGGTGGTGCAGGTGGAATCGCCGCCTTCCGTGGCCAGCGGACTGCAGCGGGTGGGCCGGGCCGGCCACCAGGTGGGCGAGGTTTCCCAAGGCGTCCTCTTCCCGAAACACCGGGCAGACTTGGTGCATACGGCCATCACCGTGGAACGGATGCTGAGCGGAAAGATCGAGCGCCTCAGCATCCCCGCCAACCCCCTGGACATCCTTGCCCAACAAACCGTGGCCGCCACGGCGCTGGGCAGCATCGACGTTGAAGAATGGTTTGCCACCGTCCGCCGGTCAGCCCCCTTTGCGTCCCTTCCGAGGTCCGCGTTCGAAGCAACACTGGACCTGCTGGCCGGCCGCTACCCGTCCGATGAGTTTGCCGAGCTGCGCCCGAGGATCATCTGGGACCGCAACGCCGGCACCATCGAAGGCAGGCCAGGGGCCCAGCGCCTGGCGGTCACGTCCGGCGGCACCATCCCGGACCGCGGCCTCTTCGGCGTCTACATCATCGGCACCGAGGTGGAGGGAACAGCCTCCCCCTCAACGGACGGCAAACCCGCCCCTGCGCCCAAAGGCGGCCGGCGGGTAGGGGAACTGGATGAGGAGATGGTGTACGAATCCCGCGTTGGCGACATCTTCGCGCTCGGTGCCACCAGCTGGAAAATCGAGGACATCACGCACGACCGCGTCCTGGTCTCCCCCGCGTTCGGCCAGCCCGGAAAGCTGCCCTTCTGGAAGGGCGACTCCCTCGGCCGCCCCGTGGACCTCGGCCGCGCCCTGGGCGCCTTCGTCCGCGAACTGTCAGCGTCCGACGTCGGGCCCGCCACCGAACGCTGCAAGGCCAGCGGCCTGGACGACTTCGCCGCCAACAACCTCATCCAGTACTTGGGCGAACAGAAACAGGCCACGGACGTGGTCCCCAACGACACCACCCTGGTGGTGGAGCGGTTCCACGACGAACTGGGCGACTGGCGGGTGATCCTGCACAGTCCCTTCGGCATGCCCGTCCATGCGCCGTGGGCGCTGGCGGTGGGCCAGCGGCTGCACCAGCGATATGGCCTGGACGGCTCGGCCATGGCAGCCGACGACGGGATCGTGCTGCGGGTGCCCATGATGGAGGACGAGCCGCCCGGCGCCGAGCTGTTCCTGTTCGATCCCGAGGAACTGGAACAGATCGTCACCGCGGAAGTTGGCGGCAGCGCACTTTTCGCTTCGCGCTTCCGTGAATGTGCTGCGCGGGCCCTGTTACTGCCGCGGCAGACTCCCGGCAAGCGGCAACCGCTGTGGCAGCAGCGGCAGCGGTCCGCCCAGCTGCTGGATGTGGCCCGGAAGTACCCTACCTTCCCCATCGTCCTGGAAACGGTGCGGGAATGCCTGCAGGATGTCTACGATCTTCCCGCGCTCAAAGACATCGCGGCGTCCGTGGAGCGGCGCGAGCTGCGGATCGTGCAGACCACCACCACCCAGCCGTCACCGTTCGCAAAGTCACTCCTGTTCGGATACGTTGCCCAGTTCCTGTACGAGGGCGATTCGCCGCTCGCGGAGCGGCGGGCTGCGGCACTGGCCCTGGACTCCACACTCCTGAACGAACTGCTGGGCCGCGTCGAACTGCGGGAGTTGTTGGACGCGAAGGTTATCGACGCCACCGAGCGGGAGTTGCAGCGCCTGGCGCCGGACCGCCGGGCCCGCGGGCTCGAAGGTGTGGCGGACCTGCTGCGGCTCCTCGGACCGCTGGCGCCGGAGGAAGCTGCCGCCCGGCTGGAACCGGCCGCGGTGGTTGAGCCTGCCGAAACCGAGCCTGCCCCAACCGACACAGCCCACGCCAGCACGGAAACAGCCACCACCCACCTGGTCGCCCTGCAGCGCGCCAACCGCGCCATCAAGGTGAACATCGGCGGCGTGGAACGGTTCGCCGCGGTGGAGGACGCCGCCCGCCTCCGGGATGCCATCGGCGTGCCCCTGCCCATGGGGGTTCCGCTCGCGTTCATTGAACCCGTGGCGGATCCTTTGGGCGACCTCGTCTCCCGGTACGCCCGGACGCACGGACCTTTTACGGCGGACGAAGCGGCAGCCCGATTGGGCCTGGGTGTGGCCGTGGTCAGCACTGCCCTGAAACGCCTTGCCGCCGACGGCCGGGTGGTGGAAGGCGAATTCCGGCCCCACGGCGGTGGATCTGCGGCACCCGACGTACCGGCCGCCCTGGATGCACCAGCCGCTGATGGGCAGCACCCCGAGACGCAACACCCCGAGGCACAAAATCGCACCCCCGTCAGCGAGTGGTGTGATGCTGAGGTGCTCCGCAAGCTGCGGCGGCGGTCCCTGGCAGCATTGCGCGCCGAGGTGGAACCGGTGGACGCGTCCGCCTACGGCCGGTTCCTTCCGGCCTGGCAGCACGTCCGGACCCCGGGCGGAGGCCGCGGTCAGCCGTCGTTGCGGGGACTGGACGGCATCGTCACGGCCATCGACCAGCTCTCCGGGGTTCCGGTTCCGGCCTCGGCCTGGGAGCCGCTGGTCCTGGCCAGCCGGGTATCCAACTACCAGCCCGCCATGCTCGACGAGCTCATGGCCGCCGGCGAGGTGCTCTGGTCCGGGGCAGGAGCCTTGCCGGGCAACGACGGCTGGATCAGCCTGCACCTGGCCGACTCGGCGGAACTGACCCTGAACCCGGCCATCGACTACGAACCCGGGGACGCCCAGCTGCGGCTCCTGGAGCACCTGCGCAATAACGGCGGCGGCTACTTCTTCCGGCAGCTGACAGACGTGGCCGGCGGCATGGACTCCGTCCTGACCGACCAGGAAGTGGTCACCGCCCTGTGGGATCTGGCATGGGCGGGCCGCATCACCGGCGACACCTTCGCACCGGTGCGGGCACTGATCGCCGGGGGCCACACCGCCCATCGGCAGGTGGCCCGCGCACCCCGCGCCCGGGCCCCCCGTCTCAGCCGGCTGGGGCGTTCACACGGCACCGGGCTAATGGGTTCCGCCGGCCTGGGCAGCGGCCGCTATGCCGCGTCCTCAACGGCAACAGCCACCCCTCCCATGGCGGCGGGCCGCTGGTCAGCCCTTCCGCAGCCCGAACTGGACGCCACCATCCACGCCCGCGCCACCGCAGAGCTCCTGCTGGACCGCTACGGCGTGGTGACCCGCGGTTCAGTGATGGCGGAACAGATCCTGGGCGGATTCGGCCTGATGTACAAGGTCCTTGCCCGGCTGGAGGAGGCCGGCCGGTGCCGCCGCGGCTACTTCATCGAACACCTCGGCGCGGCGCAGTTCGCTGTTCCCGCAACCGTGGACCGGCTGCGTTCGTATTCGGAGGACACCCAGCTCGCCAAGCCGGAACCTGTTGCCCTCGCCCTGGCCGCCACCGATCCTGCCAACCCCTACGGTGCTGCACTCCCATGGCCCGCCCAGCATGACGAAGCCGGAACCGGCCACCGTCCCGGACGCAAGGCCGGCGCCCTGGTGGTGCTGGTGGACGGGGCGCTGGTCCTCTACGTGGAACGGGGCGGCAAAACCCTGCTCGCCTTCAGCGACGACGAGAACATCCTGGCCGCGGCCGGCGCGGCACTGGTGGGGGTGGTGACCCGCGGCGCAGTCGACAAGCTGATAATGGAGAAAGTCAACGGACACGACATCCTGGATACTCCGGTTGCAGCCGCGCTCAGCGCGGCCGGGGCCTACTCCACACCCAAAGGGCTGAGGATCCGTGCCTGAGGGGGATTCTGTCTGGCGTGCCGCCAACCAGCTGCATCAGGCCCTGGCAGGGCAAAAGCTCATCAGTTCTGACTTCCGGGTACCCCGCTTCGCCACCCTGAACCTCGCCGGCTGGACTGTGGCCGAGGTAGTCCCCCGCGGCAAGCATCTGCTGATGCGGGTGGTAAGCCCGGAGGACAAAAAGCTCACTATCCATTCACACCTGAAGATGGAGGGCGCCTGGCAGGTCTACCCGCCCGGCGGCAAGTGGCGGAAACCGGGCTACACCGCCAGGTGCGTGCTGCGCACCCCGGTGGCGGACGCCGTCGGATTCTCGCTGGGGATCGTCGAAGTGGTGGCCACCGCAGACGAAGACTCCATTGTCGGTTTTCTCGGCCCGGACCTGCTGGGCCCGGACTGGGACCTCGACGAAGCAGAGCGCCGGGTCCGGGCAGCTCCGGACGTCCCCATCGGAGTGGCGCTGCTGGACCAGCGCAACCTCGCCGGCATAGGCAACATCTACCGCTGCGAAACGTGTTTCCTGTCCGGAGTGCATCCGGCGTCACCTGTATCCGCCGTCGAGGACGTCCGGACCCTGATGACCGATGCGAAGCAACTGCTCGAGGTCAACCTCGGTCCCGGCCGGCGCGTCACCATCCTCAATCCCAAAGGGATGCCGGTGGGCAGGATGGCGGGGCGGCCGGGCTACTGGGTCTACGGCCGGGAGCACCGGCCCTGCCTCAAATGCGGGACCCCCGTGCGGCGCGGCACCCTCGGCAAACCCAACGGCGAGGAAGAACGGGATATCTATTTCTGCCCGCGCTGCCAGCCGCTGTCAGGCTAAGCCCCGCTCTGCGCAGTCGAAGCAGCGCCGGCGGCAGCGGGCTTGCGCTCCTGTGTGTCGGCGTCCGCGGGCAAAGCCGCGGGAACCATAAACACCGGCAGGAGGAACTGGACCAGCGGACCGATGGCAAGGGCGTACACAACAGTGCCCACCCCCACCGAGCCACCGAGGAACCAGCCGGCGGCGAGAACCACAACTTCGATCAAGGTGCGGGACACCCTCACCGACCAGCCCGTCCGCCGGGCCAGCCCGGTCATCAGGCCGTCACGGGCACCGGGACCGAACCGCGCGCCGATGTAGCAGGCGGAGGCGATTGCATTGAGCAGGACGGCGCCTGCGAGCATACCGATCTGGCCGCCCAGGTGGGAGAAGGCGGGAATCACCGCGAGCCCGATGTCTGCAAAGACACCCACCAGAATCGCGTTGCACAGCGTGCCGAACCCCGGCCACTGGCGCAGTGGAATCCACAGCAGCAGCACCAGGAAGCTCACGATGATGACCACCGCCCCGATGCTAAGACCCGTCCTGCCCGCCACGCCCTGGTGGAAGACGTCCCACGGGTCGAGGCCAAGGCCGGCGCGGATGAACATGGCAAGGGAAATGCCGTACATGGCGAGGCCGATAAAGAGCTGGAGGAGTCTGCGGGTCAACATGCCCTCAACTCTGCCAAGCAACTGGCCTTGAAATACATAGCCAGTTTGAGATACTGGCCTGATGTCTTCCCTGACCGCCTCCGCTCTTGCCCGCCTCTTGGGCGCGTGGAACCTCGGCGCCGCGCCCGCCTACCGCGAGCTGGCCGACGTCGTACGCCTTCTGGTGCTGGATGGACGAGTGGCGCTGGATACGGCGCTGCCCAGCGAGCGCGCCCTCGCCGAAGCCCTGGCCGTCAGCCGGACCACCGTCACGGCGGCCTACGGCCTGCTCCGCGACCAGGGATTCCTCAGCAGTGGGCAGGGCAGCAGGAGCCGGACCAGGATTCCGCGCGCGGCGACGGCCGGCACCACAATGTCCAGGGGGCCCCTGCCGAATACTCCCGATTCAGGCGGACTTGCTGCCGCCGGACTGGCGCCGGGACTCGCCGCACCCGGCCTGGCAGCACCGCCGGGACTGATCGACCTGGCATATTCATCCTTGCCGGCCAGCGGCGAGCTGGTCCACCGGGCGTTCGCGGCAGCGCTGACAGAGCTGCCCGCCCTGCTCCCGGGCTTCGGCTATGACGCGATGGGCCTACTGCCCCTGCGGGAAGCGGTGGCAGCACGTTACACGGCCGCCGGTGTCCCTACTGCCGCGGACCAGGTCCTGGTGACCTCCGGAGCGCAGCACGCCCTGAACATAGTGCTTCGCGCGCTGGCAGGCCGGCATGACCGGGTGCTGGTGGAACACCCGAGCTATCCGAACGCGCTGGATGCCATCCGCGCGGCGGGGTGCCGCGCCGTTCCGGTAGCCTTCGCAGCGCCCGTCGCCGGCAAACGCGAGGGAAGGGCCACGGTTGCCTGGGACATGCCCGGACTCCAGGCGGCGCTGGCGCAGCAGCGGCCCAGGCTGGCGTATGTGGTGCCCGATTTCCACAACCCCACCGGCCAGCTGATGCCGGACCTCCAGCGCCGCCAGCTGGTGAAAGCTGCCGCGGCCGCCGGGACCACCCTGGTAGTGGATGAGACCCTGCGGGAGCTGAATCTCGACGGCGCAGCCACCACGCCCGTTGCGGCTTTCAGTCCGGCGGTGGTCACCATCGGAACACTCAGCAAGTCGCACTGGGGCGGCCTGCGCACGGGATGGATCAGGGCCTCGCGGGACATGATCCAGAGGTTCGCGGCGGCGCGGACTTCCCTGGACCTCGGCGGGCCGGTGATGGAACAACTGGCGGCGGCCCACCTGGTCCGGGCCATGGACGAACCATTGCCGGCACGGCTCGCCGCCCTCCGGGAGAACCGGGCAGCCCTGCTGGAGCTCCTTGCCGGACACCTGCCCGAGTGGGAAACGCTCTACCCCTCGGGCGGACTGTCTGCCTGGTGCAGGCTTCCCGCCCCCATCAGCACCGCCCTGACGGTGATCGCCCCCGACTTTGGCATCCGGCTGGCCGCCGGGCCGCGGTTCGGGATCGGGGGCGCCTTCGAGCGCTACCTGCGGGTACCGTTCACGCTTCCGCCTGGGAAGCTGGAAACGGCGGTCCTGGCCCTGCGGTCAGCCCAGGACCGGCTGGACGCCGCTCCCCAGCTCCGGCGCAGCCTCAAGAGCGCCCCCACCGTGGCTATTGCTTGACGGGTGCCGGCTGCCGACCGAACCGGCCCATCCGCTGCTTGGCGGTATTGGTCCCGGCCCCGACAGGAACATGGGCGGTGGCCTTGGCCAGCCCAAAAAGGGGCATTCCGTTGTAGATGACCTCGATCCCTGCAGCAGGCACCTGGTAGGTCTCATGCCAGACGCCCACGTCGCCGCTGCCGGCCGTCTCCTTCATAAACCGGCGCCACGGCTCCAGATGCGGGGACTCCCGGTCCGCGGCGAACTTCCGCAGATGTTCCGGGCTTTCCCAGTAGCTGAGCAGCATGGTGGTCCGGCCAAACCATTGCTGGTAACCCAGCATCCCGGACGCCGGATCCGCGGCCAGATGCTGGAGCATGCGGGGCATGGCGCCCGCCACCTTGCCGATTGTTCCCAGCTTCCACCACCGGTTGGCCCGCATACCGATCAGGAAGACCGTCACTGAGTCCCGGCCTGGATCGGCGGTGTACCGACCTGGAAAAACACTCTGCGCCATGGCAGGCTCCTTGGGCTTGTTCATAACCTTGTTTTGTAACGACGTTACGAAACAAGGTTATGAAACAATGGAACCTATGGCAAGACCTGTGATTCATAACGATTCCCTGCGGCAGGAACTGCTCGCTGTCACCGCTGAACTGGTGGACCGTGACGGGCCCGCCAAGGTGACGCTGCGCGATGTGGCCGCAGCCGCACGGACGTCCACCACCGCCGTCTACTCGCTGTTCGGCGGGAAATCCCAGCTCCTCACCGCCGTGGTGGACCACGGATTCCAGTCCTTCCGGGACTCCCAAGTGGCTGCGGCCCCGGCGGGGCTGCAGGGCCTCGGCGTTGCCTACCGGGCGTGGGCCCTGGAGCACCGGGCGCTCTACCGGCTGATGTTCGGCGGGGCACTGGCCGCGTACGTGGATTGCCAGCCCAGCCCGGAAGTTTCCGCCGGTGCCATGGACCCGCTGATCGAAGCGGTGGCTTCCGCCCAGGCGTCGGGCGCCCTGCGGGCTGAACCTGTGGAAGAAGTGGCCTTCGCCATCTGGGGCCAGGTGCACGGCCTCGTGAGCCTGGAACTCGCGCAGGTTGGCCCACCCGGCGCCGACTGGGCCGCCGCCTACACGGCGGCCCTGGACGCAGTGGCCCGCGGCTGGGCCGCCTGACGCCGCCGCTTTTGACGCGCGCCACCACTTGCCGCACTAAAAATGCCTGACGCGGGGAATCTATCCACCGCACCAGGCATTTCACCCTACCGATTTGTAGTTCGCGGATCGCCGCCCTACAGGGCCCGCCGCTGCCCCTTCAGAACCCCTTTAGGCGTACACCTTCTCCAGGAAGTTGCCCCAGGCCTTAGCGGTGGTTTCGGTGTCACCGGCCCCGCTGAAATCGTGGACGGTCATTCCCACCGGCGCACCAAAGGTGTTGCGGCCGAAGAACCGGTAGAGCGCGTCCGAGGTGCGGATCCCCAGGAAATGCTCGTTGGAGAAGTCCACTTCGCCGCTCAGCCGGCCCACGCCGTCGAGCTCCAGCTCCACCTGCGACCCCGCGGCGGAGGATTCCACGCCCAGGGCCCGGCGCAGCTGCGCAAAGCCGTCCGGGTTCTGCGACGCGGCGGGCGCCTGGATATCGGTGAAGATCACGGGACGGCCGTCAAAATACTGCAGGTACTGGCCCAACGTGTGGAGGTAGAACTCGGTGTGCCGGGAGGCGCCGTCGTACTGCCCGTCCCAGTTGTCCGCGAAGATCCCGCTGTGGACGTAGTGCAGGCTTGCCCGGCCGCCCTCGAGCGGCTCCAGGACGTGCTCGAGCTGGTTGAACCAGCCGTCCGGGCCATCCATCCTGGACACGAGATGGCTCGGGTACTCCTCGACGGTTTTGACGTCCGGCCACTGGTCCGTGGGGAACATCCAGGCCGGAGTCCCTGCAGTCACGGCCTCCCATACCCGCTCCGGCGTGCCCGGCAGTTCGGTGTCATAGACGATCTCGAATTCGCGCTTGTCAGTCATTGTCCTGCTCCTTTGCTGTAGGGATTTCCGGGCTTTCCGGCGTTTCCTTGGTTGTTTTGAGAGTTGTTGCCTTGAGGACCGGGTGCAGCGCCACCACCAGCCGGTGCCGCCTGCCGCCGGACGCCCCGGCACCGCCGTCGTGATACTTGTCCACCAGGCGCGTGACCGCCACGCCCAGCTCCTCGGCGAAGGCGGCACGGTCAGCGGCGGTCCGGAAGGTAATCTCGCCGTCGATGGCGAAGGTGGCCAGCTTTTGCCGGGCAGCGGCGGCGCCGGCGATCAGCCTGCCCACCTCCTGGACCATCCGGCCGGCAAGTGCCAGCAGCCAGAAGGCTGAGAAGCGGTCCGAAAACCGGTGCGGATCCGGCGATACCGAGGACAGGGCTTGCGGTGATATCAGGTAGGAGGCCGCGCTGGCCTGGAGCACCCGCTCGGTCACATTGCCTTTGCGCCGTTCCTCCACCAGCTCCACCAGGCCGTGCCGCTCAAGCGCCTTGAGGTGGTAGTTGACCTTCTGCCGGGGCAGCCCCACCTTCACCGCGATCTGCGTGGCCGAGCCCGGATGCGACAGCTCGTGCAGGATCCGCGTCCGGACGGGATCCAGGGAAGCTTCCGCCGCTGCGGGGTCCTCGATGACTGCTATGTCCAACATGCTTCAAGTCTGCCAACCGACAACTTTTTTTGTCAAGAACTTTTTTATCATCGGTTGCTGAATCGATGATTCGGCCGCGCCACGTAGAATTGTCCGGTGATGCAATCCCCCCTCCCCGTACGCGAAGGCGTGAACGCAACCCGCCTGCGCCTGCCCGGTGAGGGGCCCTGGGACACCGCGATGGACTACATGATGCACCGCTGGGGCCACATCGATCCGCAGGGCATCGAAGACAGGTTCGACGCCGGCGAGATCGTTGGCGAGGGCGGCGTTCCCCTGGACCGGGGTACTCCCCTGACGGACCACACCTTCATCTGGTACTACCGGACCCTGCCGCCGGAGACCCGCATCCCCGTGGAGCTGTCCATCCTGCACCAGGACGAACACCTCCTGGTGGTGGACAAGCCGCACTTCCTGCCCACCACTCCCGGCGGGACCTACATCCAGGAATCCGCCCTGGTGCGGCTGCGCAACCAGCTGACTCTTCCGGACCTGATTCCCATGCACCGGCTGGACCGTATGACCGCAGGCGTGCTGCTGTTCTCCACCAACCCGGACACCCGGGGCAAGTACCAGGTGCTTTTTGAGAAGCGCCAGGTCCAGAAGGAATACGAGTGCGTGTCCGCAGCCGAGCCTGCGGAGGGGTACCCGGGGATCGAATTTCCCGTGGTGGTGCGCAACCGGATGACCAAGTCGCGCAGCTACCTGCTCGCCGAAGTGATCGAGGGCGAGCCCAACGCGGAGACGCGGATTGAGCAGCTGGCAACGTTCGACGGCGGCCCTGCAGCGCCCGGCACCGGCACCGCCGCTGCCGGGCCGGTTGATAACCCCCGCCGTGCGCTGTACCGGCTGGAGCCGCACACCGGCAAGACCCACCAGCTGCGGGTGCACATGGCTTCGCTCGGGCTGGGCATCATCAACGATGCCTTCTACCCGGACCTGCTGGACAAAGCTCCGGACGACTACACCAAACCCCTGCAGCTCCTGGCCCGGGGCATCCGGTTTGTGGACCCGATGTCCGGGAAACCGGTGGAGTACCGCAGCGGCCTGCAGCTCAGCGAGGCCGCGGGCGCCTGACCTGCGGAAAGGCCCAGTGGACGCACGGCTGCGGTAAACCTGTGGTCCCGGCAGGACCAATCTGCGATACCTTGTGGCCATGGACTTTGGCAGCGCTGACAGCTGGGGGGCGGCCATCTATTTCTGGATCATCCCCGTCGTGCTGGGCGATGCCATCTTCCCGCCCATCCCGTCCGAGATGGTGGTGATCACCGGCGGAGCGCTGTCCGCGGACGGCCGGGCCAACGTGTTCCTGGTGGTCGCACTGTCCGCCCTGGCGTCCTGGCTGGGCGACATGGTGGTGTTCCAGCTGTTCCGGCGCCGGCTGAGCCACGTCCTTGACCGCTGGAGATGGGGCCGCCGCGTCCATTCCGGGATCCACGAAGCCCTGGCCAAGGCCGGGCGATCTTCCACCTACGGCGCCATTATCGGAGCCAGGTTCATTCCCGGCGGACGGCTGGCCACCTCGGCTGCCGCGGGGATCGCCAACGTTTCCGTCCGCGGCTTCAGCCTGTGCGCCGGACTCGGCGCCGTGTTCTGGGCATGCTGGCTGGTGGGCCTGGGCTACTTCACCGGATCGGCCACCGGCCTGCCGTTCTGGGCCAGCTCCCTGATCGGGGTGGGGCTGGGGCTGGTGATCGGCGTCGTCGTCGGAATTATTGTTACGCGGCGCCGCGGCAACCGGTCCCCCGTCGTCGAAGAACCCGAGCCGCCCCTGCCGTAACGGAGTCTAGAGCGGCATCCAGCGGCCGCGGCTGCGCCGCAGGACCGTGAGGGAACCTGTCAGCGCAACGCGTTCGACGGCGTCGCGCATCATGGCTGCCGATTCGACCGCCTGGCGGTTCTCGCCGCTGTATTCGGTCGCCTCCACGAGGAAGCGCAGGTTCAGCTGCGGGACGCCGCCGGCAATCTGCAGCTGGTTGGACTCCACGTGGTGCCGTGTTCCCAGCGCCTCCACCGCTGCGTCCATCACGGCTTCGGGCGGGTTGCCGGGGCGCAGCCCGGTGATCTTCAGGCGGGTTTGGAACGAAGGCATGCCTTCAACCCTACCCAGACCCTCTCTCACTTAATGTCGGGAAATTCTTAACGCTCTCTTCAGAGTGAGAGGGCGTTAAGGAAAAAGCCGCATCAAGTGAGAGAGCGTTGCTGGTTACCCGGTGTTGCGGAGGCCTGCTGCCACGCCATTGACAGTAATCAGCATGGCCCGCTGGAGACGTTCATCGATCTCGCCTTCGCTGATGGTGCCGCTTTCGGCGCGCACGCGGCGCAGCAGTTCCACCTGCAGGTAGCTGATCGGATCCAGGTACTGGTCGCGGATCTCGAGGGAGCGCTTGAGCGTGGGCTGGGCGTCCAGGAGCAGCCGCTCGCCGGTGAGGTTCTGGACCTCCGCCACGGTCAGCTCGTACTCCTCCCGGATGGCCCGGAAGATGTGGTGCAGGTCTTCCGGGACGAGCGTGGACACGTAGTATCCGGCAATGTCCATGTCCGTCTTGGCGAGCGTCATCTCCACGTTTGAGAGCACCGACCGGAAGAAATGCCAGTTCTCCCACATGTCCACCAGTTGGGCGGTGTTGCCGGCCTCGCGGGCAGCCTTGAGCCCTGAGCCGACGCCGAACCAGCCCGGCACGATCTGGCGGGACTGGGTCCAGCCGAACACCCACGGGATGGCGCGCAGGCCGCCGAGGCCCGCACCGGAATCCGGGCGCTTTGAGGGGCGGGAGCCGATGTTCAGCGATCCCAGCTGCTCCACAGGGGTGGAGGACATAAAGTACGCGGGCAGGTCCGGATCGTCGATCAATTTCCGGTACCGGTCAAAGGCGGCATCGGAGATGGTTTCCATGACGTGCCCGTACCGTTCGCGCTGGTCCGCAGAGGTCCGCGGATCGCGGTGCAGGGCCGAGCCCTGGAGCACGGCGGCGAGGGACAGCTCGAGGTTTTCGCGGGCCAGTTCTGGCAGCGAGTACTTGTCCGAGATGACTTCGCCCTGCTCGGTGAACTTGATCTCGCCTTCCAGGACGCCGTTGGGCTGGGCCAGGATGGCGTCGTAGGTGGGTCCGCCGCCGCGGCCCACGGATCCGCCGCGGCCGTGGAACAGGCGCACGCGGACGCCGTGCTTGGCAGCCACGTCCCGCAGCTTGCGCTGGGTCTTGTGGATCTCCCACTGGCTGGTCATCACGCCGGATTCCTTGTTGGAGTCCGAGTAGCCCAGCATGATCTCCTGGACGTCCCCGCGCAGCCGCACCAGTTCGCGGTAGGACGGATCGGACAGCAGCCGGTCCACGATCTCGGCCGAGGCGCGGAGCTCCTCCACCGTTTCCAGCAGCGGCGCGAACCCGATCTTCGCGTGGGGCTTTTCGCCGAAGAGGTTCACCAGGCCGGCTTCGCGCGCCAGGACGGCGGCGGCGAGGACGTCGTCCGCGCCGCGGGTCATGGAGATGATGTACGTCTCGATGACGTCCGGACCGTAGGTGCGCAGGGCCCGGCGGATCTCACGGAAGACGTCGTACGTGCCGTCAGCGGCGCCGTCGAGCTTGATGGGGTGGCCGGACAGCGGACGGCGGGAGGCGAGCTCGGAACCGAGCACCTCGAAGCGTTCCTCACGGCTCAGTTCGGCGTAGCGGAGGCCGGGGCCGCCGATCCGGTCCATCAGCTGGCCCACGGCGTCGTGGTGGTGGTCGGCGTGTTCGCGGATGTCCAGGGTGGCCAGGTGCAGGCCGAAGGAGGCGATGGCGCGGCGGACGCGGGCCAGGGCACCGTCCGCGGCGAGCGACGCCGAGTGGTTGCGGAGCGAGAGTTCCAGTAGTTCGAGGTCCGCCAGGAGTTCGTCGGTGCCGTTGTAGTCCCGGCCGTGCTCGTGGTTGGAGTCTGCGGCGACGCGTTTGCCGGTGTTGATGAGTTTGGCCTTGATGCAGGTGAGCTTCAGCCGGTAAGGCTCCTGCGCGTTCAGCTCAAGAACCCGGCGGTCCAGGCCCGGCAGCTTCTTCAGGTCCGCGTCGATGGACTCAAACAGTTGCTGGTCCGCCCCGGCGAGGGTGGTGGAGTTGGAGAGGATGGAGATCAGTTCGTCGATCATGGCGATGCTGATCCGGACTGCGTGCTGGTTCTGGATCTGCAGGATTTCCCGGGTCACTGCCGCGGTGACGTTGGGGTTGCCGTCGCGGTCGCCGCCGATCCAGGAGCCAAACCGGATGGGGGCTTCCTTGGACGCCAGGCTGACGCCGTGCTCGCCCAGCAGTTCGGAAAATTCGGCCAGCATTTCGGGCATGGCGTCGGTGAGGATGCCGCCCAGGTAGTAGATGGCGTTGCGGGCCTCGTCCACCGGGGTGGGCCGGACCTGGCGGAGTTCATCGGTCTGCCACATCTGGTCGATGATTTCGGCCAGCTGGCGGTCCTGGCGGCGGCGGGCCGTGGTGCCTTCGGCCGTGGGCTGGGCCAGGACGTCGGAAAGCTTGCGGATCTTGTCCAGCACGGAACGGCGGGAGGCCTCGGTGGGGTGGGCGGTGAAGATGGGCCGCACATCAAGCCCGTTCACTACTTCCTGAAGGACGCTGGGGCCGGCCTGGGCGGCGATCTCGTTGACGGTCTTGGCCAGCCAGCCGTCCTTCTCCGCGCGGGTCCGCAGGCCCCGCACCCGGTGCACCTGCTCGGCGGCGTTGGCGAGGTGGAAGTAGAAGGCGAAGGCACGCACCAGGTCCGTGGCCTGCTCGATGGGCAGGGAGCCGAGGAGTTCGCGGACCTGTGCCACGACGTCGTGCGCGCTCCAGGGGCCGGTGGCATCGGCGCCGCCGCGGGCGGCTTCTTTGGATTCCTTGGTGAGGAGGCGGACCTGCTCCACCAGGTCCAGGAGCTCAGGCCCGTGCTGGCGGACCAGGGATTCGCCCAGCAGGGTGGAGACACGGCGGACGTCTGCCCTCAGTTCGGAGGCAAGGTCTGATTCGGGATGTGCTGCAGTGTGAGCCATGGAAGCTATCTTTCGAGGGTTTCGGACCGGGCTCGTACACTGCGCTGGATACTGTGAGCCACGTTACTAGCTAAAGATGCTACCCGCAGCGCGGCGTCACCGGGGAATCCGTCTCAGATAATGTCATTCGGGAAGGTAACCTACGTGCCGCTTCACGCGCTCAAGTTCCGCCCGCAGACCCGCCACTTCGCTGCCATAGGCGGCAAGTTCGGCATTACGCCGCCTGACCGCCCGCATGCTGGCTGCCAGGACCAGCAGGCCCACCGGCACGCACGCTGCAAAGGCCCAGCCGGCCGCGGCGAAAAAGTCGAGAGCCACCGGAAGCGCGGACTGGAAGTCCATAAAGCCGTTGACGCCGTCCGCCATGTCCCCGAGGGCCCCTTGCAGCGGCTTCAGGAAGTCCCCCACCACCGGGGCCTCCGTCAGGTTGGGCGGGCGGACTTCCTGCCCGGTGCTGCCCCACCGCTGGTCACCCACGTGGTTCAGGACGTAAATTCCGGCGCCCACGCTCGCGGCGATAAACACCAGCAAGGCTGCCAGCAGCGCCTGGTCCGGCCGGCGCCGCCGCCAGGCAAGCATCGCCGCCCCGCACACCAGGGCAGCGATCCAGGTCAGGGCTTTGAGCCAGTCAGTGCTTATTGTTCCCAGGATATCCACGCCACTATTCAACAGTGCGGACGGCCTCGGGGTTGGCATCCAGGAGCCGCGTTCTACGGAACGAAAGCCGGTACAGTGCCGTTGTAGCCGGGGCATAACGAACCTCCGAAGGGAACCATGAACACCATTCCAGCCGCCAAGGCCGAGCGCTGGCAGCGCTTCCGCGACAACCGGGACAAGGCCCTGGCCGCCCGCCACGGCTGGCTGACCCTCACGTCCTTCCAGTGGCTTGAAGACTCTCCGGCCGCCGTCGACCTGGTGCCCGGCCTCTGGTCCACGGACGGTACGACGGCGTCACTCACCGCAGTGCCCGCGGACGGTTTGACGCTGGTGGAGTCAGGGCAATCGGTGGCTGGGACCATAACGGCGTCCCTCGCCGACGAAGAATCACTGATGTGGGTCCAGTTCGGTGGTAAGGACGGCGCCCGGGTGGTGGTTGAGCTGGCCATGCGGGGCGGCCGCTACGCCATCCGGACCAGGGACTCGGAATCCCCTGTTTTCACCGAATTCCAGGGCGTTCCCACCTACCCGTACAACCCGGACTGGGAAATTACTGGCCGGTTCGAGCCCTATCCGGAGCCGGTAAACATTCCGATCGCCACTGCCAACCCGCTGGTGGACGGCATCCACCGGACAGTGGGCGAGGTGGTGTTCCGTGTGCCGGGAAGTCCGCACGAAATGCGGCTGCAGGCGGAGGAGGAAAAGCTCGGGGCCCTGACTGTCACGTTCCACGACGAAACCAACGGCGAAACCACCGACGACTGGCGCAAGCTCACCATGCCCCGGCCACGGCACGATGCGGCCGGAAACCCATCCGTGGTCCTCGATTTCAACCGGGCCATCAACTACCCCAGCGCTTTTACGCCCTATGGAACCTGCCCCATGCCGGTGAAGAACAACTCGCTGGACGTGCGCGTGGAGGCCGGCGAGATGCAGCCGTACCCCAGTGAGTGAACCTGCCGGAATCCCGGTGAGTGAACCCGCCGGAATCCCGGTGATTGAGCCTGTCGAAATCCGACTTGCTCAACCACTGGAACGTCAGACGATCGCCGAAAGTCCGGTAATGGCCCGCCCCACGATCAAGGTGTTGATCTCGAACGATCCTTCGTACGTGTAGATGGCCTCCGCGTCCGAGAAGATCTTCGCCATCCGGTAATCGGTGACAATCCCGTTTCCGCCCAGGATTGACCTCCCCAGGGCCACGGTCTCACGCATCCGCGCGCTCAGGTAGGACTTGGCGAGCGCCACCTGCGGCATGTCCGCGGCGCCGGCCTCCTGCAGCCTTGCAAGCCCGGCCATCATGCCCATGCTGGCCACGGCGTTGCCCAGCATGGTCACCAATTGCTGCTGGACCAGCTGGAACTGTGCCAGCGGGCGGCCGAATTGTTGGCGCTCCACGGCGTACTGCCGGGCGACGTCGAAGGCCGCCAGCTGCTGGCCCACCGTCTGCCAGGCCACCATGATTCGCGAGCCGCGCAGCAGTTCGTTGGTGTCATCGAAACTGCTGATGGCGGCGAAGCGGTCCGCCTCAGCTACCCGCACGTCGTCGAAGACGATGTCCGCATTCTGCACGGTCCGCAGCGCGATCTTGTTTTCGATCCGCGTCCGGGTAACCCCCGGCAGGGTGGCATCAACAATGAAGCCCCGCACCGAACCGTCCGCCTCGTCGCGCGCCCACACCAGCATGTAGTCGCAGAACGTCCCGTTGCCGATCCACCGCTTGGCACCGTTCAGCACCCAGGTGTCTCCGCCGTCGTCGGCCCTGCCTGTTGCGGAAGAAATCCGCCGGGCGCGCGTCTCCATGCCGCCTGCCACATCAGAACCATGGTTCGGTTCGGTGAGGGCGAACGCGCCGGTGATCCGCAGGTTTGCGGCGTCGTCCAGCAGCCGCCGCTTCTGGCCTGGGCTGCCGAAGGCGTACAGCGACTCAACGAAGAGATCGTGATGGACCAGGAAAAACGTGGCAATGGACGTGTCCACCCGCGTCATCTCGGCGATCACCAGGCCGGCGAACAGGTGGCTGTATCCCCGCTGCGCAGGGGTGCTCAGCTGCAGGGCCGCGAGTTTGGGCAGGATGTGCGCCGGAAATTCAGCCTTGTTCCACCAGTCGCCGGCATAGGGAGCGATCTCCGCGGCCAGGAACTCCCGCAATTCAGCCAGCTTGTCCCGCTCCGCCTGGTTCAGCAGGGATTCGACGGCGAAAAAATCCGCCGACGGCAACGCGTCAGTTTTAGGAAGGGTCATTTCGGTCCCATCCGGATGGCGCCGTCCAGCCGGATGGTCTCGCCGTTCAGCATCGCGTTGTCCACGATATGCGCCACGAGGTTCGCGTACTCGGCAGGCTTGCCCAGCCGCGAGGGGTGCGGCACCTGGGCGCCCAACGAATCCTGGGCTTCCTGCGGCAGGCCCGCCATCATGGGTGTTTCGAAAATCCCCGGCGCGATGGTGACCACCCGCACCAGCGAGCGCGCCAGCTCCCGTGCAACAGGCAAGGTCATCGCCGCCACGGCACCTTTGGAGGCCGCGTAGGCGGGTTGCCCGATCTGCCCTTCAAAAGCTGCTACCGAGGCGGTATTGATGATGACGCCGCGTTCGGGTCCACCCAGCTCCGAGGTGACGGGCTCGGTGGACACCATGGCTGCCGCTGCCAGCCGCAGCACGTTGAACGTACCCAGGAGGTTGACCTGGATCACCCGGTTGAACGCCTCCAGCGGAAGCACGCCATCCCGGCCCAACACCTTGCCCGGGGTGGCAATGCCGGCGCAGTTCACCACGATGCGGAGCGGGCCCAGCTCCTGGGCGGCGTCGACGGCGGCCTGCACCTGCGTTTCGTTGGTGACGTCCGCGGGGACAAAGACGGCGGACTGATCCGTTTCGCCGCTGTCTGCTGTTCCGCCGTTCAGCTCCGCGGCAAACGCTTCACCGGCAGAGGATGGAAGGTCAACAAGAACCACCGAGGCTCCGGCGCCGAACAGCCTGCGGGCAGTAGCTGCGCCCAGACCCGAGGCACCTCCCGTGATCAGCGCAACGCTGCCTGTGACGTCCATACATCCTCCTTGATGTGCGCGCGCTCCGGCCGAAGTCCACGAAGCGTTAGTTAGTGAATGTTAACTGAAATCACCCCGCCCACGCACCATCCGGCGTTGCCCGGCCCTGCCGTGGGCGCGGCTAGGGTGGATGCCATGACTTCCGCGGATGCTTCCACTCCCGTTGACTGGCACGAAAGGGCCAACGAGGCCGCACTGTCAGTCACCGCACTCTTTGGCAGGAGGCTGTTCTTCTTGCCGGGCACACATCTTGGCGCCGTCCAGTGGCCCGTTCCCGGCTGGCGCGACGACATCAAGGGCAAACTGCTCCAGCCCTGGCACTACTGGTGGCAGGCCCACTACGTTGACTGCCTGGTGGATGCGGGCCGCCGGGAACTGGACAACGCCGCCACCCCTGCCGCAAGGTTCAACGGCCCGGAGCATCCCAGCGCCGGAAGGCTCGCCTCCCGGCTGATGACCGGGATCCGGCTGCGCAACGCCCTGACGTTCGTCAACAACTACTACGACGACATGGCCTGGCTTGCCCTGGCCACCCTTCGGCTGGACACACTCGCGGAGGAGACGCGCCGGCCGGGGCGGCGGCGCAACGAGGCCGTCCGCAGGACCCTCACCCTCCAGTTCGATGCGGCGTGCACTGATGACCTGGGCGGCGGTTCCTATTGGAGCAAGAAACGCGATTTCAAGAACACGCCGGCCACCGCACCAGTTGCCCTCTTCTATGCCCGCACGGGGCAGCCGGCGAAGGCGCAACGGCTGTTGGACTGGCTAAATGCGACCCTCTTGGACGAGGAGCAGGGCCTGTACCTTGACGGCGCCCGGCTGGGCCCGGACGGGAATGTGGTGATCGAGCGGGCCGTCTACACCTACAACCAAGGCCCTGTCCTGGGCGCACTCCTTGAGCTGGGCGGTGAGGCGAACCTTGCCAGGGCGGCTGCACTGGTGGCGGCGGTGGAGCGCCGCCTGACTGTTCCGGCAGGTGAATCAGGCGGGGCCGGGCCGGTCCTTCGCTGTGAAGGAACGGGCGACGGCGGGCTCTTCACCGGGATCCTGTGCCGGTACCTGGCGCTGGCTGCTGCGGACAGCCGGCTCCCTGCGGGTACGCGGGAAGCAGCGTCCGGGCTGGTCAGGAATACGGCAGCTGCTTTTTGGACCGGACGGCGCCCTGTGGAGAGCATCGAGGCCGGCAGCCCCGGACATGCTGCAAGCATTTTTTCGATGCAGGCGGACCAGCCGGCGGACCAGTTGTACCCGCCCGGAAACGCCGTGGAACTTTCCACCCAGCTCCAGGCATGGATGACGTTGGAAGCGGCCGCGTCCCTGGAGTCAAGGATCAGGAATTAAGTCACGCCATAGTCACGTAATTTTTGAGAGCCTCGTCACAAATAGCCGCTTCCGGCTATATTCTTAGGTTTGCCTACCCTACAGTTCCTTGCGTGGGCATCTTCTCCGAAAGCCCATGGGGGCTTCGTTCCCCGAGACTTTTCCCCAGAAAGCAGCTCCTTAATGAAGATCCGCAACCGCGCCCTGGCTGGCATCGCAATCGCCGCCAGCGCCGCCCTCGGCCTGTCCGCCTGTGGCGGCAGTGGTACCCCCGCAGCCAATGGAACATCCGAAGCAGCAGAGTCGGGCGGCATCACCGTATACAACGCCCAGCATGAGAGCCTGACCAAGGAATGGATCGACGCCTTCACGGCCGAGACCGGCATCAAGGTCACCATGCGCCAGGGTTCGGACACTGAGCTGTCCAACCAGATCATCCAGGAAGGCGCCGCGTCGCCGGCGGATGTGTTCCTCACTGAGAACTCCCCCGCCATGACGCAGGTCGAAAACGCTGGCCTCTTTGCCGACGTTGACAAAGAAACCCTCAAGCAGGTCCCCGCAGAGTTCGTTCCCTCCACCGGCAAGTGGACCGGCATCGCCGCCCGCTCCACCGTCCTGGTGTACGACAAGAACAAGCTCACCGAGGACAAGCTCCCCAAGTCCATGCTTGACCTGGCCAACCCGGAGTGGAAGGGCAAGTGGGCTGCTTCGCCCACCGGCGCCGACTTCCAGGCCATCGTTTCGGCACTGCTCGAACTCAAGGGCGAGGCCGCCACTGAGGAATGGCTCAAGGGCATGAAGGAGAACTTCAAGGCCTACAAGGGCAACAGCACGGCCATGAAGGCAGTCAACGCCGGTGAAGTGGATGCAGCCCTCATCTACCACTACTACTACTACGGTGACCAGGCCAAGACCGGCGAGAACTCGCAGAACGTCGCTCCGTACTACTTCAAGAACCAGGACCCGGGCGCCTTCCTGTCCGTCTCCGGCGGCGGCGTGCTGAAGTCCTCCAAGAACGCTGAAGCTGCGCAGCAGTTCCTGAAGTTCATCACCGGCAAGAAGGGCCAGGAAGTCCTGAAGAACGGCACCTCCTTCGAATACGCCATCGCGTCGGAGGTTGCCGCCAACGACAAACTGGTTCCCATCAAGGACCTGCAGGCCCCCGCGGTTGATGCAGCCAAGCTGAACTCCACGAAGGTCACCGATCTGATGACCAAGGCCGGACTCCTCTAATACCGTGAGCACCGATCTATCGGCTCCCCCGTCAGGGAAGGGCACGACGACGGCGGGCCGGGGCAAGCAGCCCCGCCCGCCTTTCGGCGTTTCAGCGGTGTCCGTCCTGGCCGTACTGATCGCCTTCTTCTCCCTGGTGCCCCTGGGGTACGTGGCGTACATGACCGCGGCAACCGGGTGGGACACCGGCGTCGGCCTGATTTTCCGGCCCAGGGTGCTCGAACTGCTGCTCAACACGCTGCTGCTCACCGTCATTACGGTGCCGCTGTGCCTCCTCCTGGGGGTGGCCGGCGCGTGGCTGGTGGAACGCACAACGCTGCGCGGGCACCGGATCTGGGCTGTGCTCCTGGCCGCCCCGCTGGCAATCCCGGCCTTCGTCAACAGCTACGGCTGGGTCTCGGCGGTGCCGTCCCTGGGCGGCTTGGGCTCCGGCGTACTCATTGCGACGCTCTCCTACTTTCCCCTGGTGTACATTCCCGCTGCCGCGTCCCTGAGCCGGCTGGACCCCGCCATCGAGCAGTCGGCGGCGGCGCTGGGCCTGGGCAACTGGGCCACGTTCTTCCGGGTGGTACTCCCCCAGCTCCGCATCGCCATGACCGGCGGCGCCCTGCTGGTGGGGCTGCACCTGCTGGCTGAGTACGGGGCATTCGCCATGATCCGCTTCGATACCTTTACCACCGCGATCATGGTGCAGTACCAGTCCACGTTCAACGGCGCCGCGGGCAACATGCTGGCCAGCGTCCTGGTGTTCTTTTGCCTGCTCCTGCTGCTGGCCGAAGTCCGCAGCCGCGGCTCGGCCAGGTACGCCCGGGTGGGACCCGGTGCGCAGGCCAAGGCACTGCGGTTACCGCTGCGCGGATACCAGCTTCCCGCCCAGGCCTTCCTGCTGGCGCTGACCCTGCTCGCCGTGGGGCTTCCCCTGTTCTTCGTCCTGCGCTGGACTGCCCTGGGAGGCGCGCCCGTATGGGCGGCTGCGGAGTTCCTGCCCGCCCTCACCACAACCCTGGCCTACGGGCTTGCCGGCGCGGCCGCCACCACGGTTGTGGGGTTTCCGATGGCTTACCTCGCAGTCCGCCACCCCAGCTGGTTCAGCAAGTCCCTGGAGCTCTCCAACTACGTCACCAGCTCAATGCCTGGCATTGTGGTGGGCCTGGCCTTTGTCACCGTCAGCATCCGCGTGGTTCCGGGCATCTACCAGACCGCCGGCGTACTGGTGGCGGCCTACGTGCTGTTGTTCCTCCCGCGCGCCCTGGTCAGCCTGCGGGCAGGGCTCGCCCAGGCACCCAAGGAGCTGGACGAGGCTGCGCAGTCCCTGGGCAAGCCGCCGCTGGCCGCGTTCCTTCGGGTCACCCTGCGGTTGACCGCACCTGCCGCTGCCGGCGGCGCCGCCCTGGTTTTCCTTGCCATCACCAACGAGCTCACCGCCACGCTGCTGCTGTCCCCCAACGGGACGCGCACCCTGGCCACCGAGTTCTGGAGCAAGAGCAGCGAGATCGACTACGCGGGAGCAGCGCCCTATGCGCTGCTGATGATCCTGCTCTCGGCACCCATGACGTACCTCCTTTTCCAACAGTCCAAGAAAGTGGCCGGACAGTGACAGCACAATCCACCTCACGGCTGCCGGAGCCAAGGATCGCCCCGTCCGTGGCAGCCAGCACCAACACACACCTGGAGATCGCCGGTGTCACCAAGAACTTCGGCTCGCAGGACGTCCTGCGGGGGGTGAACCTTTTAGTGGCCAAGGGGGGAACCACGGCAATCGTTGGTCCCTCCGGATCGGGCAAAACCACGCTCCTGCGGCTGATAGCGGGCTTCGAGCAACCGTTGGCTGGCAGCATCGCGCTGAACGGCAGCACGGTGGCCGGCGATGGTGTCTGGGTGCCGGCGCATAAGCGGAAGATCGGCTATGTGGCGCAGGACGGAGCGCTCTTCCCGCACCTGACAGTGGCCCAGAACGTGGCGTTCGGACTGGATCCGGCAAAGCGCCCCGGAGGCCGCCGCGGCGTCGCCGGCAGGGTGGGTGAACTGCTGGAGATGGTGTCCCTGGATCCTGACATGGCGAAGCGCCGCCCGCACCAGCTTTCCGGCGGGCAGCAGCAGCGGGTGGCCCTTGCCCGCGCGCTGGCACGCGAACCCGAACTGATGCTCCTCGATGAGCCGTTTTCCGCCCTTGATGCAGGCCTCCGGGTAGCCACCCGCAGGGCTGTGGCCCAGGTCCTGGCCGAAACGGGCGTCACCACCATCCTGGTAACCCACGACCAGGCGGAGGCCCTGTCCTTCGCCGATCAGGTGGCGGTGATGCGCGGCGGGAAACTTGCCCAGACCGGCAACCCCTTTGTGGTGTACACCCGCCCGGCCGACCGCGCCACCGCAGAGTTCCTGGGAGACGCCGTCATCCTCGATGCCTGGATGGAAGGTTCGCTGGCCACGTGTTCCCTGGGCGGCATCCCTGTCCGCCGGCCGCCTGCCCAGGGCCGGGTGCAGCTGATGCTCCGGCCCGAACAGATCCGGATTGCCGAGGACAGCCCCATCCGCGGCGTTGTGGTGGACACGGACTACTTCGGCCCGGAAACCACGGTGCGGCTGAAGCTGGCGCTTCCGCCCGAGCTTGCCGGCGGTGCAGACCACCGGTACCCGGGCGGGGGCGAGATCATCACCATCCGGCACTGGAACGCCTCCATCGCACGGCCCGGGATGGAGCTGTGCCTTCGGGTGGTGGGCGAAGGCGTGGCGTTTCCCATCGAACCCTGACCGGGCTGCGCCTCAGCGGATTCCCGCGAGCGGCGTAACTGTGCCGCTGTTGACGCTCACGGGACCGCCCGCCGCCGTGACGCGCACCTCTTTGGTGCCCGACGGCGGGAAGACGAGCGAGGTAAGGCTCTGCCTGCCGCCATCCACAAACACTTCCACCGAGGACCTGTCCACGTAGGCCGTCAGGCGGACGGTTCCACTTCCCGGGCCGCCATCTGACGCCTGGATCTGGCTGTACGTGTTGCGCCCCGCGGCCTTATCGCTGCCTGCGTCAGGGCGCGGGGCGCCGGCAACGTCGTCGCCGTCCCTGGCAACAAAAGCTTTGCCGGTCGCAAAGTCGTAGCCAACGGTGGCATAGGTCCTGCCGCCGCTTTGCAGGAGCACACGGGCTTCGCCTTTCGCCGATTCCGGCTTCGCCAGTTCAACATCCACCTTGAACGCTCCGCCGGCCGGAACGGACAGGGCCTCGCCAGGCTCGTCCCGGAGCATTCCCGCCGGAATCGGTGTCGGGGCACCCTCCAAGGATTTGAGGGCGGGGGTGGGCGTGGACACCAAAGCCGGCCGCCCGCCGTCGGACTCCAGACGGATGTCCCGCACCACTGACGCCGCGCCGAACCAGTCCTTGGTAGGCAGCTCGCGGGCGTAGGCCCAGTTGTTCATCCACCCGATCGCGTGCCGGGAGAACTTGCGCTGCCCGTCGGTCAGCCGCGGGTCGTCCCAGGTGACGGCGGCGTAGAAGTCCGATCCGGCGTCGAGCCATTGGTGGTCACCGTCGGCCGTGAATCCCTTGCCGTCCCAGCTGCCCGTCCAGTACGCCAGCCCGGTGGTCCGACCTTCCGCGGCGCCGTTGGCACTGGCAGCCAGCACCCAAGTGCGCCGGGATGGATCACCGTCGATGTCCATTTGGAAGAAGTCCGGGCACTCGAGGATGCCCAGGTTTTCCCGGTCGAAGTCCGAAACGTAGTTCCACTGCTTCAGGTCCTGCGATGTGTAGAAGCCGATCTTCTGGCCCTCGGCGAGCAGCATGAGCCACTGGTTGTTGGCTTCGTCGCGCACAACCCGGGGATCGCGCCAGTGCTGCGCACCGGGATTCTCCATCACGGGATTCCCGTCGTAGCTGGTGAAGCTGGACCCGTTGTCCGTGGAGTAGAACAGGGACTGGCGCTGGACGCCGTCGTGCTGCTGGGTAAGAATCGCCACCACCGCACCCTTGCCGAAGCCGGCGGTACCCTCGGTGTCCACGACGGCTGACCCGGTTTCAATGTCCCCCAAGCCGTTACGGAACTTGGGGATGGCCACGCCTTCGTTCTTCCAGTGCACCAGGTCCGCGCTGGTGGCATGGAACCACTCGGTGCCGTTCCCTTCCGGGTAGTCGGCGTTGTAGAGGTAGTAGTAATGCCACTGGCCGTCCAGGAAGAACGGGCGTTGCGGATCGTTCATCCACCGCTGCTTGGGGGTGAGGTGGTAGGCCGGGCGGTACCCGGGGTTCCCGGCAGGAGCCTGCAGTTGCGCCGCATCGGCCGCAGGCCACGTCCGCTCCTCACCCAGGTCCGCGAGCAGGGCGTCCCGCGCCTCGGAACTGATGCACGCTGGAAGCTGCACGGCTTCCGGATCCTGCCGCACGGCGTCGGCTGCGCTGCTGCGCAGGAAAACCTGGCCGTCCATCCGTACCCCGGCCAGCCAGCCGCTGCCGCACTCGATGCTGCGCACATCCTCCGCGCCCTCCGCAGGTATGTCCTTCCCGCGCTCCGCCAGCGTCCGGTCGTTACCGTTCAGCCACAGCGAGGCGTAGGCACCCGTCTGCTCCCGGGCAGCGGCCTGGGCAGCTGCGACACTGCCAAGGACATGGCCGGCCTTGGCGCCTGCCCCGGAACCGGCGTTGCCGGACAGGAACAGGGAGAGGACCACCACCAGGGCGGCAGCGGCCGCCGCGGTTGCCCACCACAAGGGGCGGCCCGGGAAAATGCGGGTGAAAATTTTGAAGGGTTTGCGGATCATGGGTATCGTTCCGTCGCCGAACACACAAATGCCGCCCCCGGATGAGGAGGCGGCATCAGCGCAAGTGAACCATCAACCCTACGCGTTCACACGCCAGGACCCAATTACTGTTACATCTCGGCCGGCCGCTTCTTCTGCGGGTATGGCGTCTCGCCGCGGGCCAGCATCTCCACGAATCCGGCAATTTTCCGTTCGCGGGTGGCGGCCTGCTTGACAGAGTTGGTCCGGTAGATCAAGGCGAAACGGTTGGTTTTGGTGAGGACATCGAACATCGCCTGGGCGGCCGGAACGGCAGCGATGGCGGCGGCCAGATCCGCCGGAACCTCGGCCGTGGCCTGCCCGTCATACGCCTTGTCCCAGCGGCCGTCCGCCTTGGCGGCATTCACGGCTGCCCAGCCGGCGTCTGTCATCCGGCCCTCGGCGTCCAGCCGGGCCACATGGCCGACATTCCGGGCAGACCACGGGCTTTTGGGACCACGCGGCGTCATCCGCTGCAGTGATGTTTCGCTGTCCCGGCTCTTGCCCTGGCCGTCGATCCAGCCGAAGCACAGCGCCTCATCCAGCGCCGCCGCATAGTCCAGCGCCGTGACCTGCCCGCCCTTTTTATGCAGGACCAGCCACACACCACGGCTGGTCTTGTGGTTTTCCTCCAGCCAGCCGCGCCACGCGGCGGCGTCCGGCACCAGCAGTTCCTCGAGTTCAACAGCCATGGCCCTATTCTGCCTGTGACCCGCGACGGCACAACCCCTCCCCGGCAGACACCGGCCGTGGCACCATGGCCTTACGCCCGCTTCACCGAACAAAAGGAAAGACCATGCTGCGTGTCCGACCGCTCCATTTCACGTCCAGGACCGATGTCTGGGAGCTGCTGCTCACCGAGTTGGGCATGGTCCGCACCGAAAATGAGCCCGGGTGGCAGGTGTTCGACGCCGGTTCGGGCCGCCTTGCCCTCCACGCCGTTCCGGACGGAGCAGCCGAGGACGGAACCACCGCATTCGCAGTGGAGGTGGGTGACCTTGCGGAGTTCGCCCGTCGCACCAACCTCTCGGCCCGGGATGCTGGAACCACCCCCGCGGAAATCATCACGGCGGGCCACGGCGAAACCTGCCGGATCACAGCACCGGACGGATTCACTTTCCTGGCCGACAAAGCCGTCCACACGGCCCAGTGCGCCGACGCTGACCCGGCCCTGGCCGTCGTCGGGGTCTGGTTTACGGAGGACACAGCCTCGGCAACACGGACCCTGCAGCATATTGGCGCCCGTCCCCGCCCGGTGCCTGACGCTGACGAAACCGCCGACTTCACGGCCAAAAACGGAGGGGTGCTTCTGGTGCGTCCGGCCGCGGGCACGCCCCGGTCCGGCCTGGGTTTTGAGTACGACGGCGGCCTGGAACCATTGCGGGCACGCCTCGCCTCCGCGGGGTTTGAGGCAACCGTGACGGAGGAGGCCTTTGGCAGCACCCTCCACGTGGCCAACCCGGACGCCGGGTTCGGCGCGGACCACGTGCCGGGGGCGGTGTGGGTCTCCGGGCGCCGTCCCATGGGGTAGAACTTAAGCATGAACGTGCGCACACCTGACCCGAATCCCGGCTGGCTCTCCGAAGAAGACCTTTTTGAGGCGCGCGGGCGGCTGCCCATGGTGTACGTGGAGGCTGTGCCGGTCCGGCTCGATCCGCTGGGTTTCGTCAACGAAGTGGGAACCCTGCTCCAGGCCGACGAGGACGGCACCATGGTCCGTTCGCTGGTGTCCGGGCGCGTCATCTACCGCGAAACCATCCGGGCAGCCCTTCTCCGGCACATGGAAAAGGATCTTGGCCCGCTGGCGTTTCCGCAGCTGCCCATCAGCCCCGTCCCTTTCACGGTGGCGGAGTACTTCCCTGCCCCGTCCCAGACCGGCTTCACCGATGAGCGGCAACACGCCGTGTCCCTGGCCTACGTCATCCCTGTAACGGGCGAATGCGAACCGCGCCAGGACGCCCTGGAGCTGACCTGGATGACCCCCGAGGAAGTCCTGAGCCCCGGCGTACAGATGGAGTTCAGCGGCGGGCGCGGCGGCCTGATCCGGCAGGCGCTTGCCTTCGCGGGCGTAGGGTTCTGACACCCTCGGCAGCACCCGGCGTCCCCGACTTCCGGCGCCCTCCTTTGTAGACTGTAGGGCGGACCGCAAGAGAACTTAAGGACTCCCATGACCGAAACACCAGCCGCCCGGAACTACAGCGAACAGCAGGCTGGATCTCTGACCACCGGCAGCCACATCCTGCTGCCGGACGGTGAGCGGACAGCGGAAATCCGCCAGGTTGAGCTTGAGCAGGACGATTTCGGCGCGCCCGCGCTGGTCCTCGCCAGCCTGTCCGGCGGAGGCACCTTGCGCATCGCCGTGGGCACCTCGGTGACTGTGGTGGACGGAGCGTTCGACGGAGTCACGCAGCTTCCGCTGCAGGCCACCCCCTCCGGAATGGCGGGCACTGCCGGGGCCGTTGGCGCCGCCGGGGAAACGGGACCCGCTAAGGAGGCCGGGCTGGAGCAGCCCGGCGGAGAGGCGGCTGCGGCACCTGCTGCTCCCGCCGTCGTCGTGCCACCCTTGCCTGCTGTCCCGCCGGCGGTCACCGGCCCCGGCGAGGAGGAACTTGCCCTGATCCCGGCGCCGAAGGGTACGCCGGAGTCTGTGGTGGAAGCCGCGGCCGAAGCCCACCCGGACGCGGAAGGTGTGCTGCTGCTGGCCGACCGGCTGGCGAAGGGGGTTAACTTCAAGTCCGGCAGCTGCCTGAAAGACATTAGCGACCTCGCCCACGAACTCTTCATCACCCTCAAGGACTCGGACGGTTCCCTGGCCGTCGCGGACCTGCTCAACGTGCTGCCCTATGACGGGAACCCCGGCCGGTGGGCCTCCGTGGAAGCCTCCCTGGCGCTCTCCAGCTACATCTGCCGGCAGAACGGCCAGGAAGCGCGGGCCGAGGTCTACGAAAAGCTGCTCCGCACCCCGGAAAACCAGGAAACGGACCCCTTCAAGGCCCGGATGGCCGCCAAGGTGCGGCAGCGCTCGCTCAACGAGCCCAACCTGTACGACAAGGAAATCTTCCGGTCCATCGATAACTCCAACCACGAGGCAGAGCGCGAATGGCGGCTGCTGCGGCTCGAATCCCTCTTGTTCCTGCGGGCGCACGGGGGCTCGGAAACCATCGGGGCGGGCGAGCTTGAACGCCGCATCAGCAACGAACTTGAGGCAGTCCGGGCCTGAAGTCCACAGCCAACAAAATAACCCCTACCCGGCGCGGGGCCGGAGTTGTACATTCGGGGCTATGACTAACAATCTGAGCGTTTTGATCAATGCTGACGCGCCGCAGGTCTGGACGATGCTGCGCGAACCGTCCAAAGTGGCCCAATGGCACGGCTGGCAGGCCGAGGACCTGGACGCCGAGATCAAACAGATCTACTTTTCGGGGGACGAAGAGGAAGCACCGGACCACACGAGCTTCACGGTCCACGGCGGCGACGTCTTCGAGCTCCACCCCGAGCCCAACGGGACCCGGGTCAGCATCACCCGCGCGGCGCTGGACCACAACTCGGAATGGGCCGCCTGGGACGAAGACATCACCCAGGGCTGGCTGACGTTCCTGGAGCAACTCCGCTTTGCGCTCGAACGGCACCCGCACGGGAAACGCCACACACTGTTCCTGCAGGTGCCCGGCGGTTCGGTTTCCGCCACTGAAAAACTCGGCCTCTCGGACGTTCCCGCCCCGGGCGCTGAGTACACGCTGACCTTGCCCACCGGCGAGGAGATCTCCGGGAAGGTCTGGTACCGGAGCAACCACCAGGTGGGGCTCACAGTCCACAGCTACGCGGAGCACGGCGACGGCCTGCTGATCGTGGCCGACCAGCCAAAGATCGAGGATGTCCGGCCCGACGGCGGCTCGCTGGTCATTATCTCCACCTACGGCCTCGGCGCTGGCCGGCTTGAGGCGATCCGCGCGTCCTGGGACTCGTGGCGGGCCGAGAACTACCCCACGGCGGAACCGGTCAGCTGAGGGAACAGTCCCAATTGCTGGCACACTGGTACGGTGCCAGCCAACCCTGCTTCCGCTTCGTCCCCTTCTGCCCCGGCGGCTGCCCCCGCCCGGGAAACCGCACTGCACGGCGCGTTGTCCCGGCAGTCCGAGTTCGGCTTCCGGGTGGGCTCCCGCCTTTCGGAGGCGTGCCCTGCATCCGCCGCCCAGGTTGCGGACAACGGCGGTGAATTCCTGGGGCGCACCGGCACCATCACCACGCCCCATGGGGAAATCCGCACACCCGCGTTCATCGCCGTGGGGACAAAAGCCACGGTGAAGGCCGTGCTGCCCGAATCCATGGCGGGCCTTGGCGCGCAGGCCCTGCTGGCCAACGCCTACCACCTGTACCTGCAGCCGGGCGCGGACATCCTCGATGAGGCCGGCGGCCTGGGTGCCTTTATGAACTGGTCCGGGCCCACGTTCACGGACTCGGGCGGATTCCAGGTGATGAGCCTGGGCTCGGGGTTCAAGAAGGTCATCGACATGAAATCCGTTGACGCGTCCGGGCCCGATGACGCCGTGGCCCCCGGCAAGGAGCGACTGGCCCACATCGACGACGACGGCGTCTGGTTCAAATCGCACTTGAACGGGGACCGGCACCGCTTCTCCCCCGAAATCTCCATGCAGGTCCAGCACCAGATCGGCGCGGACATCATGTTTGCCTTTGACGAGTTGACCACCCTGCAGAATTCCCGGGGCTACCAGGAGGAATCGCTGGAGCGCACGCGGCTGTGGGCGGAGCGGTGCATCGCGGAGCACTTCCGGCTGACGGATTCGCGGGCGGGGAAGCCGTACCAGGCCCTGTTCGGCGTGATCCAGGGCGCCCAGTACGAGGACCTGCGCCGGAAGGCCTGCCGGGACCTCGGCGCCATGCCGTTCGACGGTTTCGGCATCGGCGGGGCCCTGGAAAAGGAGAACCTGGGCACGATTGTCCGCTGGTGCAACGAGGAACTTCCCGAGGACAAACCGCGCCACCTGCTGGGCATCTCCGAGCCGGACGACATCTTCACGGCCATCGAAAACGGCGCCGACACCTTCGACTGCGTCTCCCCCACCCGCGTGGCCCGGAACTCGGCGTTCTACACCCCGCAGGGCCGCTTCAACCTTTCCGGCGCAAAGTACAAGCGCGATTTCGGCCCGCTCCAGGACGGCTGCGACTGCTACACCTGCACGCATTACTCGCGGGCCTACATCCACCACCTGTTCAAGGCCAAGGAGATGCTCTCCGCCACCCTGATCTCCATCCACAACGAGCGGTTCGTGGTGAAAATGGTGGATGACGCCCGGCTGGCCATCGAATCCGGCACCTTCTTCGAGTTCAAGGCCGAAACCCTGGGCCGGTATTACTCCTGAGCCAATGCCTGCGCCTGTTCCGATATCCTGACCCCATGCCCATCGAAATTCCCGCCGCAGCTGGCACCGCCGAGGCCCTTGTGGCCCGTCCCTCCACCGGCACCGGTCCCTTTCCCGGCGTCATCCTCTACATGGACGCCCTCGGCCTGCGCCCCCGGATCCAGGACATGGCCCAGAGGGTGGCCGATTGGGGCTACATTGTCCTGGCGCCGAACGTCTTCTACCGTGAAGGCAAGGCAGCCGAGCTCGCTCCCACCACTGACATGACCACGCCGGAAGGCAGGGAAACCGCCGGCAAAGCCGCCTTCCCGCGGGTGGGGCGGCTGACTGCGGACAAGGCCGTGGCTGACGTGGACGCGTGGGTCAAGGCGCTCGGCGGGCTCGACGGCGTCGCGCCGGGCCCGATCGGCGCCTTCGGCTACTGCATGGGAGCCAGGCTTGCTGTCCGCACCGCAACCGCACGGCCTGATGTGGTGGCAGCCTGCGCCGGCTTCCATGGCGGCGGACTGGCCACCGACGCTCCGGACAGCCCCCACCTCGGACTTGTCCGGGCCCGCGCCCGGTTTGTGTTCGGCCACGCCGACCACGACCCAAGTATGGCTCCCGACGCCGTTGCCCGACTGGGCGAGGCACTCGAGTCAGCGGGCCTTGAGGCCTCGAACGAGATCTACCCCGGAGCCTCCCACGGCTATTCCATGGCGGACACCTCGGCCTTCCACGCCGAGGCCACGGAACGTCACTTCCGGGAGCTGCGGGCGCTGCTCGACGCCACCCTCAAGGGTTAACTACGCGCCGTAGCTCGGTTCGCGCTTCTTGACCCAGCCGATCACCAGGGACGTGACCGGCACAAAAATGAACTCCACCAGGGTCTTGTACACGAAGCCCACCACCACGTAGTTCACAAAAGTTCCGAAGTCGGTGATGCCGATGACGGACGCGGCAATACTGCAGAAGATCAGGGTGTCCACGAACTCGCCCGCACCTGAGGAGCCCATCAGCCGTGCCCACAAGGACTTCTCCCCGGAGCGGGCCTTCATCTTCACCAGGATCCAGGAGTTGATGGTCTGCCCGGCGAGGAACGCCAGCAGCGAGGCGACCACAATCTGGGGAACGGGGCCCAGGGCGCCTTCCAGCGCGGCCTGCTTGGACATTCCGTACTCGTCGTCGAAGCCGGGCAGCGCGATGATCACCCAGTAGCAGAGGGATGCGAACACGGACAGCGCGAAGGTGGTGAAGATGGCTTTGCGGGCCACCCTGAAGCCGTAGACCTCGCTGATGACGTCGCCCAGGATGTACGCCAGCGGGAACAGGAAGAAGCCACCGTCAGTGATGATGGGGCCGATCGCCACACCCTTTGAAGCACCGATGTTGGACAGGATCAGCACCACGGCCATCACCGCCAGCATGATCGCGAAGTAGGGGGAACCGATGGAAGCGAACCTGGCGCCGCTGCCGGCGTGAGTGGTTTGGGGCGCGGCGTTCTGGCCTGGGGCTGAGGGCATGGGGGTTCCGTTCGTAGTGGTTCGCTCGGGGCCCGGAAAGAATGCGGGGCGGCCGGCTGTATTAGCACTGTCCGCCCCATTGTCCCATTGAACCGGTGCTGCCTTGGGCACTGTTCAGGCACACAAAGCGGACGGTCGACGGCGGATGGCAGGATGGTGCCATGACTTCCGTTTCCACCGATGTCCAGTCCCCCGCAGCAGCTCCCGCCGTCGTCCTGACGATCGCGGGATCCGAAGCCACCGGCGGTGCCGGCGCGCAGGCCGACCTGAAGACCTTCCAGGAGCTGGGGGTCTTTGGCATTGCCAACCTGACCTGCATCGTGTCCTTCAACCCGAACGACAGCTGGAACCACCGCTTCGTGCCGGTGGACCAGCAGGTGATCGCCGACCAGCTGGAGGCAACGACGGCAGCGTACGGCCCGTCGTCGGGCGCGCCGTCCGTCCTGGACACGGTGAAAATCGGGATGCTGGGCAGCCCGGCCACCATCAGCACTGTGGCAGGCGCATTGGACGGGGGCGGGTTCCGCAACGTGGTGCTGGACCCGGTGCTGATCTGCAAGGGCCAGGAGCCGGGACACGCCCTGGACACCGACCAGGCGCTGAAGTCGCAGATCCTTCCGCTGGCCACCTTCGTGACGCCCAACCACTTCGAGGCGGAATCCCTCTCCGGCCTGGAGATCACGGACGTGGAGTCCCTGAAGGCAGCAGCCGTGCGTATCCACGAGCTCAGCGGTGCAGCAGTGCTCGCCAAGGGCGGGGTGCGGCTGGAAGGCCCGGACGCCGTCGACGTTTTCTACGACGGCGAGACCCTGGAGGTGCTGCGCGCCGGGAAGGTGGGCGAGGTGGCGGTGTCCGGCGCAGGGTGCTCCCTTGCTGCCGCGGTCACCGCCGAACTGGCCAAGGGCGCGGCGCCGCTGGAGGCGGCACGGACAGCGAAGGCGTTTGTTACCGCCGGGATCCGGAACCGCGTGGCCTCGGGTGCGCCGTTTGATGCCCTGTGGCAGGGCGGCCCGCGCTAGCATCCCCCCTTGCCCTGCTGCTTGCCCTATTGCCGGGCTGCCGCCACCGGAGCCTCGTCCAGGAGGGCTTCGGCGATGTGCGTGGCAGTCCGGGCGATGAAGGCCCGACGGCGTTCCAGCCGGTCCGGTGCGGTGCCGGCGAGCAGTTCGTCGATCTGCGGCAGCACCGGCCAGCCGTCGCAAAGCGTCACGATGGTGATAACAAGGTCGGCAGCGTCGGTCCGGTCGATGCCCGGCAGGACGCGAAGCATCTGGTCCACCTTGGCGGCACAATGGTCTGCCCGGGTGGCACGGTCCACTGTGTTGCGGCCGCGCTCCAGACCTTCCCAGAACAGCAGCCGCGCAAGGGCACTGTCCTTGGTGTGACGGTCAAAGAGCTTCGCGGCGTACTCTCCCACGGCCGCAGCGCCATGCCCCTCGATGGGGACTTCGGTCATCACCCGGACCAGTTCCGCGGCCAGGACGGCGTCAAAGAGATCGTCCTTCTTGCCGAAGTACTGGTAGATGCGTTCCTTGTTCACGCCGGCGGCGGCCGCGATGCGGTCCACCCTGGCACCGGCCAACCCTTTTTCGCTGAATTCCTCGGTGGCAGCAGCCAGCAGCAGCGCTTTGGTGCGTTCAGTGTCCCAGGCCATAACGACATTCTACGCGACTCCAACTAGGTAGTTGCACTTTGCCCGGCAGGGGTCTACTGTCAATTCCAGCAAAAGCAACCGTCTAGTTGGAGATTCCCGTGAACAATCCCGCCGCTCCCGCCGCCGTCACTACAGCAGCCGCTCCCGCGTCCGTCCCAGTTGCTGTCCCCTCCCCGTCCATCCACGTACGGGCAGTCATCACGTGGCTGGCCATCTTTCCCCTCGTCGCCGTGGGCATGCTGTTGAGCGCACCGCTGACGGAAAGCTGGCACCCCGTCCTCCGTGCCCTGGCCCTCACGCTGGTGGTTGTCCCGGCGGCCGTGTACGTGGTGCTGCCGCGGCTGTTCGCGGCGTACGGCGCGATCGTCCGCCGCGCAGTGGAAAAGTCCCGCCGCTAAGCTGCCTGGGCCGGCCGCCAAGCGCCTTTCAGCGCGGGTCGGTGACCTTTCCCATAAACAGCGGCAGCCCGGTGTCCGTGTGCACGATCTGGTAGTGGAACGGCCGGTCGAAGGTGATGGACCTTTCGGGCTCGGCCGGGGCACTCGTGGCCATGCCGTTGATCTGGGTGACGGCCGCGGCCACCGTTCCCTTTTCCGCGACGGTAATGTTCGCGTCCTGCGCAGCCTGGGTGAGCACCATGCCCGGCTGGATTGCATCAAAATCCGTGATGGTTTCCAAGGTTTTGCGCAGGCCCATGTGCTCGAACACTTCCCGTAAATCAAAGCTGCTCTTGTGGTCCCAAGTGGGCAGCGCAATGTCGACCATCACGGGATCTGCGGCTTCCAGGGCATCTGCCACCGCGGCCAACAGGTCCGCCTTGATGGCGGCAGCACCGCCGTCGGAACCCCTCGCGGGAAGAACCAGCCGCATCACAAACCCCTCGCCATACGGCAGGTCCACCGCCTGCCAGCCGGCACCCTCGGCGTACGCCATGTACTGCGAGCCGTGCATCATGGGCACGCTGGCGGTTCCCTGCGCCGTGGCAAACGGGGCATCGGACGTAGCCTCAGCAGCAAAGGGGGTCTCCCAGGCGCCGGCAAAATACACGGCGTTCAGGAGGCTGAAGGTGTTCCTGGTGTCGTACTTGGCGGGCGCCTTCTCGATCCGGCCGCCCGTATTCCTGTTGACCCAGGCGTCCATGGCCGGCTTGGTGGCGGCCTCGTCAGGAAAGTCCACGGGGTACACGCCGGTGCCGTAGTGCTTCGCCAAGGTCTTCAGGTAGTCCTCCCCGGTAGGAGTGCTCCGGTCCACAAACAACCCGTTCGCCGTGTGCATCAGGGGCTTGGCGGGCGGGTTTTCCTCGTCCACTGAGCCCGGGTCGCCGTCGTACTCCTCCAACGAGGCGAGCAACGCGTTCATGGCCTCGTCCCGGCCGGCAGCGGGGAGCCCGAGCACGGCATCAATCTCCGCGGCGGCCTCCCCGGTTGCGCCCGCGCGAAGCATGGCGAGGGCAATCAGCAGGCTGCCGGGCGACGCAACCACGTTGCCCTCTCCCCCGCTGGCCAGCAGGGCATCCCCCAGCGTGAAGGCGGAATTCCGGAAACTGGCCAGCTCATCCCTGAAGGCCGCGCTGTCCACCGCGGCACGCTGCACGCCGTCTGCCGTGAGCAACTGCGGCGGCGCCGGTGCAGCACACGCCGCCATGGCCAGTACGGCGCCGAACGCCATTGCGCGCTGGAAATGCTTCACGGCTGTTGCCTCCCCCGGCATCACGCGGCAGTAATCCGCCTGATCCCAGTGAAACAGCGACGACGGCAGCGGACCATGCCGGTAGGGTCACGCTTTGCACTCATTTAGGTCTCGCGCCCCCGCGATGTCCCCCATAGGACGCTCTCTCACTTAACGCGGGGAAACCCGGAACGCTCTATCACTTTCCTGAAGAGAGTGATAGAGCGTTCGGGTATTTCCTGCAGGAACTGATAGAGCGTCCTGCAGTGGTGGGCGTACGACGGCGGGTGTCCACCCGCCGTCGTACCCTCCTTTGTTTTCCGTCTTTGTTCCTTCTCCCGGCGTCACACGCCGAGGGAGTCCTTGTCCTTGCCGCTGCCCGTGGGCGCCTGGTCCCAGGCGTGACCCTGTTCGCGGTCCAGGTGCGTGGCCTTTTTGTTCTTCAGGGCAAAGATGTACACCAGCAGGGACACTGCGATGGCCACGGTGACGTAGGTGAAGAACAGGTCCTCCCGCCCGGCTTTCTGGAAGGCCGCGCCGATCAGCGGGACTGTGCCGCCGAACAGCGAGTTGGCGATGGCGTAGCCCAGGCCCACGCCGAGGGCGCGGATGGAGGCCGGGAAGAGTTCGGCTTTCACCAGGGCGTTGATGGAGGTGTAACCGCCCACGATCAGCAGGCCGCCCATCATGAGCAGGAACGCGGTGAACGGATCCTTGGTGCCTGCAAGGGTGGAGAGCAGCGGCCAGGTGAACAGGACTCCGGTGATGCCGAACCACAGCAGCAGCGGCTTGCGGCCTACCTTGTCCGAGATGATGCCGTAGACCGGCTGCAGCAGCATAAAGATGAACAGCGCCCAGAAGTTGATCACGGAGGTGTCGGTCTTGGCGATGCCGGAGGTATCGTTCATGAACTTCAGGATGAAGTTGGTGTAGGTGTAGAACGCCACGGTGCCGCCCAGGGTAACGCCGATGCAGATCAGCAGCGGCTTCCAGTACTGGGTGAACAGCAGTTTCATGGTGCCCGGCTGAGCTCCCCCCGCTGCCGGGGCCTTGGCAGCCTGGATCTGCTCGGCCGAGACAGTTTCTTCCATGGAGCGCCGCAGCCACAGGACCACCAGCGCGGCGACGCCGCCGATGGCGAACGGGATGCGCCAGCCCCACTCGGTGAGATCGCCCTTGGGTATGGCGTTCTGCAGGATCACCAGGACCAGCAGCGCCAGCATCTGGCCGCCCACCAGGGTGACGTACTGGAAGCTGGAGAAGAATCCGCGGCGCTTGCTGGTGGCGGCCTCTGACATGTACGTGGCGCTGGTGCCGTACTCGCCGCCTACGGAGAACCCCTGGATCACCCGGATGAGGACCAGCAGGATCATCGCCCAGAGCCCGATTACATCCTGCGTGGGAAGGATGGCGATGGCGAATGAACCGGCAGACATCATGGTCACGCTGAGCGTCAATGCTGCCTTGCGGCCCTTGCGGTCCGCGTACCGGCCGAAGAACCAGGCGCCGATGGGGCGCATGAGGAAGGACGTTGAGAAAACGGCCATGGCTTCAAGGCCGGCCTGGAGTTCATCCTTGGAGTTGAAGAAGTGCGCCTGGAAGTAGGCGGCGAAGACTGTGTAGACGTAGAGGTCGTACCACTCCACCAGGTTGCCGGCGGAGCCCTTCAGAATGTTGCCCACGGCGCGCCGGGTCTGTGCCGATTCACTGACTGTTGCGGTTTGCTGGCTGCTCATCGCTGAACCTTCCTTGGCTGCGCGGTCCCCGCTGTCCGCTCCGGCCTGATTTTTGTGCTGTCCATGGCAGCGTTGCTCATGGTTCCTCCTTGAGGTTGTTCGTCCCCTCGCAAAGCCTGAGGACCTCATCCAAGCTATGCGTGAGCCACGGCACAGCCCAAGCGAAAACGGAATTCCTAACACTTCCTTAGGTATTCGTTCCTTTTGCCGTGGTGCCGGATGGCTCCTGCGCGCGCGGCGGAGAACCGGTGGAAGGGGTAATCTGCCAAGGGCAGGCAGAGTGGTGCGGGACAGTCGTCCGGGGAGCCGCGACATCGTGCCGCTCGAAAGGGAACAGGAACTGGCTATGGATGTGCTCATCGTCGAGGATGACGACGCCATGGCATCCGCCCTCGAAGCGGCGGTGGTTTCTGCCGGGCACACCTCCAGCAGGGTGTCCCGCGGCGCGGACGCGCTCCTCGGGCACCGGCGGTTCGGAGTTATCTTGCTGGACCTGGGACTCCCGGACATGGACGGGCTGGAAGTCCTGCGCAAGCTGCGGCAGGTCACCGATGTTCCCATCCTGATTCTGACCGCGCGCGACGACGAACGCAGCGTCGTTCTGGGCCTGCGCTCCGGAGCGGACGACTACCTGGTCAAACCAGTCAAGCTGGTGGAGCTGCTCGCCCGCATTGAGGCTGTGACCCGCCGGGCGGCCAGGTCGCAGGACACCAGGCAGCGCCTCATCACGCTGGGCGACCTGGAAGTGGACCTCGAACGCCGGGTGGCTGTCCTTGCCAAGGAAGACCTTTCCCTGACGGCCACGGAATTCGACCTGCTCGCACTCCTGGCCAGCCATGCAGGTTCAGTGGTGACGCGGGAGCAGATCCTGGACTCGCTGTGGGGTGATGCGTTCGTCGCCTCCTCCCGTGCCCTGGATGTTCATCTGACCGGCCTCCGCGCCAAGCTTGGACTTCCGGGCTTCATCATCAACGTCCGGGGCGTAGGCTACCGCATCGAGGCGGATTCTGCGTGAGGCTCCGCGTCCTCGGGATCCTGAGCGTCCTGTCCGTCCTACTGGTCCTCATCGCGTCCAACACCATCCTGGCGTCGGCCGGCAGGGAACTTACCCAGGAGCTTCAAATCAACCGGGCCGCTTCCCTGAACCGGCTCGCCCAGGTCGCTTTCGACGCCGGGGCCGACGGCGGCGAGGCCACCCAGCTGCAGGCTGAAATGGACCGGTACTCCGAGCTCTATGGGGAAGGCGTCCTGATCCGGCTGCAGCAAGGCACCCTGCGCTCCGGCGGCCTCAGCGAGGACCGGGCCGACGTACGGGACGCCCTGGCCAGGGCAAGCCTGAACCTGAGTGACACCACGCTGGCGCCGGTTCAACCCTTCGGCACCGGTTCGGCGGTGATCTCCCGTTCCTTCGGAAGTGCCAGCCAAGTGCTCGGGGCGGCGGTCCTGGAAGTCAACCAGGACGCTGCCCGCCAGAAACTGCGCGAACGCTGGCTCGCCGTCGGACTGGCCGCAGCTGCCCTCGCGGCGCTGCTCCTCATCGCCGCGGCCCGGGTGACCCGCTGGGTGCTGCGCCCGGTCCACCGGCTCAATGCCGCCGTCGCCGAGCTTGAAACAACTGGCCGGAGCGGCCGGCTGCCGGAGGAAGGCCCGCCCGAGTTGAGGGAACTGAGCCGGTCCTTCACCTCCATGGCACAGAGTGTCAGCGACAGCCTCGAAGCCCAACGCCAGCTCATAGCGGACACCTCCCATGAGCTCCGCAACCCAGTGGGAGCACTGCGGCTGCGGATCGACCTGCTGCAGTTGGAACTGAAGACAACCAAGGAGCGGGCGGCTGCTGCCGCAGTGGTCACGGAGCTTGAACGTGTGGAGGAGATCCTGGACGGCGTGTTGAAACTTGCCGCGGCGGAGCACCGGGCCTTCGCGGACTCGGCCGGCACCCCGTCGGGAGGTCCCTCCCCCGCCGACCGGACTCCGATTGACCCCTTTCCCGTCCTGCAGGGGGAAGCCGAACGGGCAGGACCGGCCGCACGGCTGGCGGGCGCCTCCATCGTGCTCGGGAGCCCGCATCACGTGCCGGCACTCATTGCCTGCCGCCCGGACGACCTGGCCCAGATGGTTGGCGAACTGCTAAACAACGCAATCAAGTACGCCGGCCGCGCCACTGTCACAGTTGCTGTCCACGCACGCGGCGCCAGTGTGGTGATTGAAGTGTCCGACGACGGGCCGGGGCTTTCGTCCGATGAAAGGTCAGTGGCCACACAGCGTTTTTGGCGCTCGCCAAAGCACACGGCGGTCAGCGGCAACGGCCTGGGCATGACCATCGTGGACAAACTGGCAGTGGCGAACGGCGGACGTCTCCTGCTATCCGGGGCACAACCCCACGGTCTGCGAGCCTGCCTCGAGTTCCCGCGGGCCGGCTCAGAGCTGGGAGACCAACCGGCAGGCGGCATCGAATGAGTGACCCTGCTGCCCTTCTGACCACCTCCATGTCGAGGCGTAGCGTGCTCAAAGCCGGTGCGGCCGCCGGACTGGCGGGGATTCTGCTGCCGGCGCTGGGTGCCTGCACTCCGGAAGACCGGGTGGATTCTTTAGTTGTGGCTGGTGGCGAGCCGGGCGGTTTCTACCTCGAGTTCGCTACCCTGCTTGCCGCCTCGCTGCAACGCAACGGGGTGGCCCGGCAGGCCACCGCCCTCCAGACAGGCGGCAGCCTGGACAACCTTGAGCACCTCCTCGGCGGGCGGGCTACGTTTGCCGTCGCCCTTGCTGATTCGGCGGCCGAAAAGGCAGCGGGGAGGATCGCATCCGAGGCGGGAATCGCAGCCCTCGGCCGGGTCTACGAAAACTACGTCCACTGTGCGGTCCGGCAGGCCAGCGGTCTTCGCACCATCTCGGATCTGGCAGGCAGGACGGTGGCTGTGGGTGAGCCGGGGTCCGGAACATCCCTGACCACACCGCGCCTGCTGAAAGCAGCCCGCCTCACTTCCGTCTCCGCCGGTGGTGCCGCCAGCCGCGGAGAAGCGGTGACCGTCCTGAACCTGGGACTCAATGACGGGCTGTCAGCACTCCGGGACGGTTCGGTGGATGCCTTGTTCTGGTCCGGGGGTGTGCCCACCGCCGCCATCGCCGCCGCCCACCACGACGTGGGCCTCGCTTTCCTGGATCTCTCCGTGCTGCTTCCTGTGCTGCGTGCGGAGTATGGCACCTTTTACGACCGGGTGCTCATCCCGGCCGGAGCATACGAGGGGCTTCCCGCAGTCTGGACGGTGGGGGTGACCAACCTGCTGCTGTGCCGTAGCGATCTGGCGGACACCGCCGTAAAGCGGACTGTGGAGCTGTTGGTCAATCGCGCGGAGGAGCTCATTCCCCAGTCCAGCCTGGGTGTCCAGTTCCTCAGCCCGGAATCCCTGATCAACACCGCCGGCCTGCCGCTGCACCCTGGAGCAGCCGCCGCGTACCGGGAGCTCCACGGGTAAGCAAACGCCCCATCACTTCCTGCTTCAATCGGGCAGACGCCCCATCACTCTCGCCTCTGACCACAAACATCCAAGATCTAAGCGGGCGCTTGAATCAGGTCCCGGATTGCGCTTCCGCCAGCTGTCCACATACGGCCTTCGGTTCGTGGCAGCCGGAGTGCGTCCTCATTAGCGTTTGATTTGACCGTCGCAACAAGCAAGGTGAGGATCAATGTGACCAGGAAGCAAGGCCGGTTGGCGCCACGCACGAACACGGCAAAGATCAAGAAAGACGATGGAAGCCGCGTCAACATCGTGGCCCGTAGCGTGATCATGCACGAATTAGACTCCGTGCTGCCAGATTTCCATCGGTGGTATCGGGAGCACGAAGGTAAAAACGATTTTAGGCTGGTTCTGGAACAGCTGACCGGGTTTTATAAGGTCTATGCGCTTTCAAGCCGACGTCCGACCACAGTGACAGCTATGGATCCTGAATGGTTGCTCGAAATGATGGCAGCGTTGTTTGTGGTCCACCAAAAATGTGCCGTCCTGGTGGCAACAACCCTCTATGACTTCCTGCGATTCCTCAGGGATTCGGAACGCTGGTCGGGCAGCCAAGCTGCCTATCTGGAGGCCCGGGCAGTCCTTCGCGCTGCTATTTTCGAGGACGTAATCTCCCCGTTTCGCCTTGCGGGGGAAAGCGTTAAGTAGCCACGCCTGCGGGACGCCGTATCGCTTAACTCCCGGAGTGGGCCTGCAGGAAGCTGTACACCTCAGTTTCGTCCACACCCGGGAAGGCGCCCGGCGGCATGGCGGCCAGCAGGTGCGAGTGGGCGCGGGCGGACGGCCAGGCGTTCCCCGCCCATTCGGACGTCAAGGACTCAGGCGGCCGCTTGCAGCACGTAGGATCCGGACAGTTCGACGTAGCCCGCGCCGTCGTCTCCCGCCCGCGGAACCACTTCACGTGCTGGTAAGGAACACCGATGCTCAATGAAAACTCGCCGCTCGGCGACCGTTCAGTGCGGGCAGTGCACCAGTACGTGCCGGACGGAGTGTCCGTGTACTGGCTGTAAGCGCTGAACTTATCCGGCACGTCGAACACTGCCCGGGACGTCCAGGCCTTACAGGACGGCTGCCCCTCGATGGCGCCGGTGTGATCCTGCGGAAAGTTCACGCCGTCGTTCTCGTAGGCCTTGTAGATGATCCCGCTCTGATGCGTCTTCTGGAAATGGGTGGTGATGCCCAGGTGCCTGGTGGCGAGGTTGGTGAAGCGGTGGGCCGCGGTTTCGTAGGAGACGGCGAACGCGTCCCGGATATCCTCGACCGCGATTTCCTTCGCCGTCTTGGCTTTTTGCAAAAATTCCACCGTTGCCTGCTCGGGCAGGAGCAGGGCGGCGGCGAAATAGTTGGTGGCCACCCGCTGCGCCAGGAAGTCACCGTAGTTTCGGGGCGTCTCATGGCCGAGGACGTAGTGGCCCAGGGCCTGCAGCAGCACCGAGCGGGGATCGTGGTCCTGCCGCTGGCTCTGCGTCAGATAAATTTTGCGGTTCTTCAAATCTGTCACTGACCGGGTTGAATGAGGCAAATCGCCCACGTGATGCAGGGTAAAACCGAGATGCGCGGCGATGTCCGCGATCACGTGCTGGCTCAGCGGCCCGGTGGTGTAACCCACCTCTTTGAGGACCTTCTGCGCTTCGGCCTCATACTCCGGAAAGTAGTTGCCCCGCTCCCGCATCATCGCCCGCAGTTCACCGTTGGCCCTGCGGGCTTCTTCCGGGGTAGCCACCTGCTCGTTCATCTTGCGTTCGAGCTCCTGCAGCAACCCCACCTGGGCCTCGAGCACATCCAGCGGAAGACGCGAGCTGATGCGGATTTTGGGCAGGTTCAGGGATTCATAAAGCCGCCCGCGCTGGTACCGTTCGAGCTCGATTTCCAGGGCCGCTCGGCGGCTGGGAGGTTCGGCCCCCAGCAGTTGGTCGATGCTGACGTTAAGTGCCCCCGCAAGGTGCTGGAGCAGGGTCAACTTGGGCTCACGCTTGCCGTTTTCAATCAGGCTGAGCTGGCTTGGAGCGGTGCCGACGGCGGCGCTCAGGTCATCGAGCGTGAGCCCGGCTTGTTTGCGCAGATGGCGGACGCGGCGGCCTAGGGCAATCACGTCCAGTTCCGCTGCGGCGGTGGACGGCGGCTGGGAAACGTCCCTGTTCCAGCTTGAAGGTGGCATTTCTGAAGAATACGGGAAGAAGTGCGTTTCTTTCCACACTTTCTATCTAGAAAGGAGGTTGAAAGTGCTGAAAAGTAGTGGCTACGGAAAGAAACACAGCACCGGAAAGCCGGTGGGAAACTCAATGAAGCGGTTCCCACCTACTCCATCCGGAGCTCAATCAAGGAGATCAACGATGACTGCAGCATTTGAGCCCACCCAGCAGACGCCCGAACAGCAGGCCGCCGCCCTGGAGCTCGAGTGGGCCGCCAACCCCCGCTGGGAAGGTGTGACCCGGGACTACTCCGCCTCCGACGTCGTCCGCCTCCGCGGCCGCGTCTCCGAAGAGCACACCCTGGCCCGCCGCGGTGCCGAGAAGCTGTGGAAGCAGCTCACCGAAGAGCACAAGACCGGCGGCTACACCAATGCCCTGGGCGCCCTGACCGGCAACCAGGCCGTCCAGCAGGTCAAAGCCGGACTCCGGGCCATCTACCTTTCCGGCTGGCAGGTCGCCGCGGACGCCAACAACTCCGGCCACACGTACCCGGATCAGTCCCTCTACCCCGCCAACTCTGTCCCCACCGTGGTACGCCGGATCAACAACGCCCTACTCCGGGCCGACCAGATCGAATTCTCCGAGGGCGTCCAGACCGTTGAGGACTGGCTGGTCCCGATCGTCGCCGACGCCGAGGCAGGTTTCGGCGGGCCGCTGAACGCCTACGAACTCATGAAATCCATGATCCAGGCCGGCGCCTCGGGTGTTCACTGGGAAGACCAGCTCGCCTCGGAAAAGAAGTGCGGCCACCTCGGCGGCAAGGTCCTGATCCCCACCCAGCAGCACGTCCGCACCCTGAACGCCGCCCGCCTGGCGGCCGACGTCGCGGGCACCCCCTCCGTGGTCATCGCCCGCACCGACGCCGAGGCAGCAACACTGATCACCTCGGACGTGGACCAGCGCGACCAGGAATTCATCACCGGTGAGCGTACCGCCGAGGGCTTCTACAAGGTCCGCAACGGCATCGAACCCTGCATCGCCCGCGCCAAGGCCTACGCCCCCTACTCGGACCTGATCTGGATGGAAACCGGCACCCCGGACCTGGAACTGGCCCGCAAATTCGCCGAAGCGGTCAAGGCCGAGTTCCCGGATCAGATGCTCTCCTACAACTGCTCACCGTCCTTCAACTGGCGCAAGCACCTGGACGACGCCACCATCGCCAAGTTCCAGCGTGAACTCGGCGCCATGGGCTTCACCTTCCAGTTCATCACCCTGGCCGGCTTCCACGCCCTGAACTACTCGATGTTCGACCTCGCCCACGGCTACGCCCGCGAAGGCATGAGCGCCTACGTCGAACTCCAGGAAAGGGAATTCGCCTCCGAATCCCGCGGCTACACCGCAACCAAGCACCAGCGCGAAGTCGGTACCGGCTACTTCGACACCATCGCCACCGCGCTCAACCCGAACGCGTCCACTCTCGCCTTGGTCGGATCGACCGAAGAGGGCCAGTTCCACTAAGTCTTTCCCCCTTTCCCGTTGCCCTATCACTTATGGTCCTCAATCCCTGCTTTTGAGGACCATAAGTGATAGGGCATCAGCGGACTTTCAAGGAGTCACTCCAATGAACAGCTTTACTGACAGCTTCACTATTAACGGAATTACCCTGACTGCGCAGCCGATTTGCCGGCAGGACGAGGTTCTTACCCCGGACGCTCTCGAGTTCGTTGCCAGGCTGCACCGGGCTACTGCTGAGCGTCGGCAGGAGCTGTTGCAGGCACGCCGGACCCGCCGTGCTGACATTGCGGGCGGGCAGGATCCCAGGTTCCTGCGGGAGACCGAGGACATCCGCAACGACCCGTCCTGGCGGGTCGCTCCCCCGGCCCCGGGCCTGGAGGACCGGCGCGTGGAGATCACCGGGCCGGTGGACAAGAAGATGACCATCAACGCCCTGAACTCCGGCGCGAAGGTCTGGCTCGCCGACATGGAGGACTCCTCCACCCCCACCTGGCGCAATGTGATCAAGGGCCAGCTGAACCTCACCGACGCCCTGGAACGCCGGATCGACTTCACCAGCCCCGAGGGCAAGGAATACAAACTCCGCCCCGCCGGCGAACTGCCCACCATCGTGGTCCGCCCCCGCGGCTGGCACCTGCCTGAGAAGCACATGCTCATCGACGGCGCCCCGATCGCCGGCGGGATCGTGGACTTCGGACTGTTCTTCTTCCACAACGCCCGCCGCCTCCTGGCCCAGGGCAAAGGCCCGTACTTCTACCTGCCCAAGATCGAAAACCACCTCGAAGCCCGGCTTTGGAACGACATCTTCATCCTCGCCCAGGACCTGCTCGGCATCCCGCAGGGCACCATCCGCGCCACCGTGCTGATCGAAACCATCACCGCAGCCTTTGAAATGGAGGAAATCCTCTACGAACTGCGCGACCACGCCTCCGGCCTGAACGCCGGCCGCTGGGACTACATCTTCTCCCTGATCAAGAACTTCCGCACCCGCGGCCCCCGCTTCGTCCTCCCGGACCGCGGCCAGGTAACCATGACGCAGCCGTTTATGCGCGCCTACACCGAACAACTTGTCCGGGCCTGCCACAAACGCGGCGCCATGGCCATCGGCGGCATGGCCGCAGCAGTCCCTAACCGCAAGGACCCCGAAGCGAATGCCAACGCGTTCGAGAAGGTCCGTGCGGACAAAACCCGGGAGGCCAACGACGGCTTCGACGGCTCCTGGGTGGCGCACCCCGACCTCGTCCCCGTCTGCCGCGAGGTGTTCGACTCCATCCTGGGCGAAAAGACCAACCAGCTGGACCGCACCCGCGAGGACGTCACTCCGGACGACCGGGCCCTGATCAACGTGGCCGCCACCCAGGGCACCATCACCGAACAGGGCATCCGGAACAACATCGAAGTCGGGATCCGCTACATCGAATCCTGGCTCCGCGGCAACGGTGCAGTGGCCATCCACAACCTCATGGAAGACGCGGCCACCGCCGAAATCTCCCGCTCCCAGCTCTGGCAATGGATCTACGCCCGGGCCATCACCGACCACGGCGAAATCATCACCCACCACTGGATCGAGGAGCTGCTCGACGAAGAATTCGCCCGGCTCGAACGCTTCGACGGCGACCGCTTCGAAGACGCCCGCGACATCTTCGAAGAAGTCACCCTCGGCCACGACTTCCCGTCCTTCCTCACCCTGCCCGCCTACGCGCGCTACCTCACCGAAACCCGCGAAAAGGCCACCGTCGAGGAGCTCGCCGCGGTCTGAGTGGCAATAGACTTCCGTCTGCCGGGCCGGCACGCCCTTCGCAACAAGCACCTCCGAAATCCGGAGGGCCGGCCCGGCGACGGAGCATCTCTGAGCGAGTCCGGCGCCGGAACGGCCCCTACCCGCCACGACACCCCCGGACGATCTCTCACTTAATGTGCGAAATCCGCCGACGCTCTCTCACTTTCCAGAAGAAAGTGAGAGAGCGTCGGCCGTTAAGCCGCGTTAAGTGAGAGAGCGTCCGTGGGGGTGGGAAGGCGGACGACGGCGGTCGGCCGGCTATCGCCCCTTCGGCACCCGCCGTACGGAGAGGGTGGACGCGACGAAGAACGTCAGCACCGATGCCAGGATGACCAGCAGGGCCGGTGTCCAGGAACCCGAGACGTCGTGCACATAACCCACCAGCGGAGGAGCCACGGCACCGAAGCAATAGCCCAGCCCCTGGACGGTGGCGGACATCCGGCCGGCGGCAACCTGGTCCCGGGCCAGCTTGATGATGGCGATGAAGATCAGGGTGATTCCCCCGCCCTGGGCCACGCCGCCGAAAACGGACCACAGCCACCAGAGCTCGGGTACCAGCAGGAGGCCCGCGGGCACGGACGTCCACAACACACCCAACGTGACCGCCGTCGTCGTCGTACTGAAATACTTGGCCGCAAACGGCACGCCCAGGCCGCCCACAATGGCGAACACCTGGAACAGGGAGGAGCCTGCGCCCGCACCCGAAGCGGACATGCCGAGTTCGTCGTTAAGGTAGCTGGGCAGCCACGCCGTGACGGCGTAATAGGAGAAGGCCTGGCCGGCGAATGCTGCAGTAAGCCCGGCCGTGGTCCACGCCGAACCGGCCACAGCCGCCGGCCGCTGCCCGTCCGGCACGGGAGCTGCGGAGGGCACAAAGGCTGCACGGAATCCGATGGCGAGCACCCAGCACACGATGGCCGCTACCGCCAGAAGCGCGGTGGACGCGAGCGCGAGCTGCCAGCCCGCGAGTTCGGCCAGCGGCGCCGTGACCATCGAGGTCAGGAAGGATCCGACGTTCAGCGCGGCGGTGTAGACCCCCATCGCAGTGCCCTGCCGCAGCGGCGGAAAGTCGCGGCGAATGATGAGGGGAGCGGCGATGTTGCCGATAGTGATGGCCAGGCCGATCACCACAGTCCCGGCCAGCACCAGCGCAGGACCGCCGGCTGAGCGGATGATGACGCCGGCGAGCACTCCCAGGATGGTCAAGGTCACGGCAAGTTCCGCACCGTACCCGCGGGCCACCAGTGAGGCCAGGGGTGCCGCCAGCGCGAAGCAGAGGACCGGGATACTGGTGAGCAGGCCCAGCACCACCGGCGAGAACCCAAGGTCCGCCTGCATCACGTCCACCACAGGGGCAACGGCCACGAACGGGCCCCGCAGGTTCAGTGCCAGCAGCCCGATACAGGCCAGCAGGATCCAGGTCCGCGGGATCCGGGCCAGGAAAGGGGCGCTCACCAGCTGGGCGTGGGGGTTGGAACTTTTTTCATCACCCTCATTGCTATCACGGGCATAACGCGGGCCAGTCCCCTATTGCCGCGCCGTCCTGCCATACGATGAACATCACTGCCGCAGACTCCGGGACGAAGGACACAGACATGCAGCACCGGCTTGCCATCCTTGACGACTACCAGGGCGTGGCCGACGGCTTCGCCGACTGGTCCTCCCTTGCGGCCGACGGCGTTGCGGTCACCACGTACCGCGAGCCGTTCAGTTCGCCGGATGCACTGGAGTCCGCCCTCGCCGACGCGACAATCATCATTGCCATGCGGGAGCGGACAGCCTTTCCCCGTGAGGTGCTGGAGAAACTCCCCGCCCTTCGGCTCCTCGTCACCACGGGAATGGCCAACGCGTCCATCGACGTGGCCGCCGCTGCCGACCTCGGCATCACGGTCTGCGGCACCCCCGGGTCCCCCACCGCCGCACCGGAACTCACGTGGGCCCTGCTCCTGGCCATCGCCCGCAACATCCCCGCCGAAGACAGTTCGCTGCGCGTCGGGTCGTGGCAACACACAGTGGGGTTCGAACTTGCGGGCAAAACGCTCGGCGTGGTGGGCCTGGGCAAGATCGGCCGCAGGATTGCCGGCTACGGCCAGGCCTTCGGCATGGACGTGCTCGCATGGAGCCAGAACCTCACGGATGAGGCCGCCGCCGAGGCCGGAGTGCGGAAGGTGTCCAAGGAGGAGCTCTTCCGGAATTCCGACGTCGCCACCCTCCACCTGCGCCTGTCTCCCCGTTCGGAAGGCATAGTGGGCGAGCCGGAGCTGAGGCTGCTGGGCCCTGACGGCATCCTGGTGAACACTGCCCGCGGCCCGCTCGTGGACCAGGACGCGCTCGTCCGGGCGCTGGCCGAAGGCTGGATCGCAGGGGCCGCGGTGGACGTCTTCGACCACGAACCCCTCCCGGCAGGCCACCCCCTCCTCACTGCTCCCAACACTGTGCTGTCCCCGCACCTGGGGTACGTGACGCGGGAGAGCTACCGGCAGTTCTACGGCGGGGCGCTGGAGGACGTCAAGGCCTGGCTTGCAGGGTCGCCCGTGCGCGTGATTTCAGCCTAGGGCTGCCGGTCCTCAGCCCGAGGCAGCCAGACGCAGCCAGGGAATTCCGGGGGAGGCTAACCCGCTGCCTGAAGGGTTGCCTCCACGGCAGCCGGGGACAACACGTGCTGCGTGACCATCTGGCTGGCGCCCAAAATGGCCGCCCTGTCTCCGGCCATCGACAGGGAAATCCTCAGGTGGGCTGTGGCCAGGGGCAGCGAGCGCCGATACACCACTTCGCGCACCCCGGCCATGAGGTGCTCCCCTGCCTGGCCCAGGCTCCCGCCGATCACAATGACTGACGGGTTGAGCAGGTTGACCACTGTGGCCAGGACGTCGCCCACGTCGCGTCCGGCCTGGCGAAGGACCTGGATGGCCTGCAGATTTCCCTGCGCCACCAGCCGCAGCACGTCACTGCCCCTGGCGGCCGGCACACCCTGCCGGTCCAGTTCAGCGGCCAGGGCCGGGCCTGAAGCCAGCGCCTCCAGGCAGCCGTAATTGCCGCAACGGCACAGCACGTCGTCGCCGCGCGGGACCCGCACATGGCCAAGGTCGCCGGCGGTGCCGTTGGCGCCGCGCTGCAGCGTCCCGCTGCTGATGATTCCGGACCCCACCCCGGTGGCTACCTTGATGAACAGGAAGTTGTCGTGTTCGGGCCAGTGTGCGGTCCGCTCCCCCAGCGCCATGATGTTCACGTCGTTGTCCACCAGCACCGGAACCGGCAGCGAGCGCTGGACGTAGGCGACGACGTCGAACCCGTCCCAGCCCGGCATGATGGGCGGCTTGACCGGCCGTCCCGTCGCGTGTTCCACGGGCCCCGGCAGGCCGATACCCACTCCGGCCACGTCATCCGCGCTGCGTCCTGCAGCGGCCACGAGCAGCATGCCTTCCCGCATCACGCGGTCCAGCACTGCCTCCGGTCCGTCCGCCACGTCCTGCGCCAGGCGCTGCTCGGCGAGGACCTCGCCGCGAAGGTCCGTGACGGCGACGATGACGTGGGTGGCGCCGACGTCCACTGCCAGCACTACGCGGACGGCGGGGTTGAAGGCAAAGCGCGACGGCGGCCTGCCGCCGCTGGAGTTGGCCTCCCCCGCAGGACCCACCAGGCCGGACGCGATGAGGGCATCGATCCGGGACGCCACGGTGGAGCGCGCCAGCCCGGTGGTCAGGGCCAGTTCGGCGCGGGTGCGTGCCTTGCCGTCACGCAGCAGCTGGAACAGCACGCCGGCCCCGCCCTGGGCAAGGGCAGGCTCAGGCACGGCGCTGCTCCCCGCTGTCTTGGTCATAGGACATAGATAGCACGGCCACTTCTGCATGTCACGCCAGCGACTTTTGCTTGACGCACAGCAAAAGTCATCCTAGCGTTGCAGTAGCCGAAGAATTGTGGCCGGGCCCACTCCCGTGTCCGGATCCATCGCCGCTCCGGAACCTCCCAGAACCAGGAGACTTCAATGTCCTACTCGCTCCAGCTTTACACCTTGCGGAACGCCATCCAGGAAGACCTCCCCGGCACCATCCGGAAAGTCGCGGAGATCGGCTTCACCCAGGTGGAGCCGTACAACTTCGTCGCCACGGCACAGGAACTCGGGGCGGCGCTGCGGGAGAACGGCCTGAGCGCACCGTCCGGCCACGCGCCGCTGCTGAGCCAGGACCAGGACCAGATCTTCGCCGCAGCCAAGGAACTGGGCATCACCACCGTCATCGAGCCGTACATCCCGGCCGAACGCTGGCAGAGCGCCGAAGACGTGCGGGCCACGGCCGCCCTGCTGAACGAGGCGGCAAAGAAGGGCGCCAAATACGGCATCCGGGTGGGATACCACAACCACCAGTGGGAGCTGGAGTCCATCATCGAGGGCCGCACTGCGCTGGAGTACTTTGCAGACCTGCTGGACCCCGAGCTGGTTCTTGAGGTGGACACGTACTGGGTTGCGGTGGGCGGGCAGGACCCGATGGATATCCTGGGCAAGCTCGGAAACCGCGTGAAGTTCATTCATATCAAGGACGGTCCCCTGACCACCGACACCAAGGCCCAGCTTCCGGCCGGCCAGGGCAAAGTGGCCGTGCTGGACGTCATCGCGGCGGCCGCGTCGCTGGAAGTCGGCGTGGTGGAGTTTGACGACTACAGCGGCGACATCTTCGAAGGCATCAACGAGAGCCTGTCGTTCCTGATGGCATCAGGCGAAGGAATCAAGGCATGAGCGCCACCGGTAGAGGCCCGGTAGGCGTTGCCGTCATCGGCGCCGGGAACATCAGCAAACAGTACCTGGACAACCTCACCGTTTTCCCGGACCTCAAGGTGCACGTCATCGCCGACCTGTTCGAGGAAGCGGCCCAGGCGCGGGCCAAGGAGTACGGCATCCCCGAGTGGGGCGGGGTGGAGAAGGCCCTGAACCACCCCGACGTGGACATCATCGTCAACCTGACCATCCCGGCCGCCCACGTGGAAGTGGCCACCGCCGCCGTCAACGCCGGCAAGCACGTCTGGACCGAAAAGCCGTTCTCGCTGGACCGCGAATCCGGCCTGGGCCTGCTCAAGACCGCTGACGCCGCGGGGCTCCGGTTGGGCTGCGCGCCGGATACTTTCCTGGGCGCAGGTTTGCAGACGGCTCTGCGGATCATCCAGCGCGGGGACATCGGCACCCCGCTGACGGCCATGACCACGTTCCAGACTCCCGGCCCGGAATCCTGGCACCCCAACCCGGCCTTCCTCTTCCAGCACGGCGCCGGGCCCCTGTTCGACATGGGTCCCTACTACCTCACCACCCTGGTCCAGGCCTTCGGTTCCATCCGCAAGGTGGCCGCTGTCGGCTCCAAGTCCAAGGACGTCCGCGTGATCGGTTCCGGCCCCAAAGCGGGCGAGGAATTCACGGTGGAGGTGCCCACCCACGTGTCCGCCATGGCCCAGTTCGAGTCCGGCGCGTCCTCCCACGGCGTGTTCTCCTTCGAGTCACCGCGCGTCCGGATGGGATTCGTGGAGATCACCGGTACCGAGGCAACGATCTCGCTGCCGGACCCCAACGTCTTCGACGGCGACATCAAGCTGTGGCGGGCAGGCGACGAGGACTGGACCACCATCCCGGCCACCGGCCCGGCGAACGGCCGAGGCTTGGGCGTCCTGGACATGGCCCGTTCCATCCGTGCCGGGGTCCCCCACCGCGCCACCGGAGAACTGGCCTACCACGTACTTGACGCCATGGTGGCCATCAACGAGTCCATGGGATCCGGCACCTTCGTAGACGTTGCCAGCAACGCGCCGGTATCCCAACCAGTCCCCGAGGACTGGGCCCCCGAAACCTTGACGCTGGGAGAAGGCGCATGACTAACGAGACAAACCAGGCCACTCTGGGAGTGGCAATGATCGGCTACGCCTTTATGGGCAAGGCACACTCGAACGCGTGGCGGAACGTTGCCAGCTACTTCGATGTCCCGGCCATCGAGCAGAAGGTCCTGGTGGGCAGGGACGCCGCCGCCGTTGCGGAAGCCGCCGCCAGGTACGGTTGGAAGGAAACGGCCACGGACTGGCGCACGGTCCTGGACCGGGACGACATCCATATCGTCGATATCTGCGCGCCGGGCTGGATGCACGCCGAAATCGCCATCGCCGCACTCGAAGCCGGCAAGCACGTCCCGTTGGAAAAGCCCCTGGCCAACACGTTGGCCGAAGCTGAGGCCATCACCGCTGCCGCCCAGGCCGCCAGGGCACAGGGTGTGCAGTCGATGGTGGGCTTCAACTACCGCCGCGTCCCGGCCCTGGCCCTCGCGAAGGAACTGGTGAGCGAAGGCAGGCTGGGTAACGTCCGGCAGGTCCGCGCGGCCTACCTCCAGGACTGGCTGGCCGACGAGTCGGCACCGATGACCTGGCGGCTGAGGAAGGAGACCGCCGGTTCCGGGGCCCTGGGAGACATCGCGTCCCATGCCATCGACCAGGTCCTCTTCCTGCTCGGCGACAAGGTCACGGAAGTCTCGGGCCGGCTGCAGACGTTTGTTCACCAGCGGCCCGGCGCGCAAGGGCCGGAAGACGTCACGGTGGACGACGCCGCCTGGGCAACCCTGGCCCTCGTTTCCGGAGCCATCGCCTCAGTGGAGGCCTCCCGTGTGGCCACCGGGCGGAAAAACTCCCTGCAGATCGAAATCTACGGCGATAAAGGCGCCCTCCGCTTCGACCTGGAGAACCTCAACGAGCTTCAGTTCCTGGACGCCACGGCGCCTGCGCGTGAGCAGGGCTTCCGCCGGATCGTGGTCACCGAACCGGAACACCCGTACCTGGACGCCTGGTGGCCCCAGGGTCACATCATCGGCTGGGAGCACACCTTCACGCACCAGATCCGCGACCTCCTGCTGGCCATCGACGGCGGCACCCCGCCCTCGCCGTCGTTCGAGGACGGCCTGGAAGTCCAGCGCATCCTGGCCGCCGTGGAGGAATCCGCCGCCGCCAAGAGTGCCCTCGTCCAACTGCACACCGAAGGAGCCTGACATGTCCCGCCCCTATACCCTGTTCACCGGCCAGTGGGCGGACCTGCCCTTCGAGGAAGTCGCGCGCCTGGCGTCCGGCTGGGGCTACGACGGCCTGGAAATCGCCGTCTCCGGGGACCACCTGGACGCCTGGCGCTGGGACGAACCCGGCTACGTCGACTCCAAACTCGCCGTTCTGGAGAAGTACAACCTGAAGGTCTGGGCCATCTCCAACCACCTCAAGGGCCAGGCCGTCTGCGATGACCCCATCGACTTCCGCCACGAAGCCATCGTCGG
>FOEZ01000029.1 GCA_900110595.1 Arthrobacter sp. OV608
GGCGGTCCTTTGGCTGTCTTCCGATAACGCCAAGTTCATCACAGGCATCTCCCTGCCGGTCGATGCCGGCAACACCGTCAAGAAGGGCTACTGATGCAGACGGTTGAGCGCGACTCCTTCTTCCTCGACCGTACCTGGCGAGCCGCCAAGTCCGACCGATCCTATGACGTGATCTCCCCACGGTCGGAAGAGCGGGCCGGATGTTTCCCCGCCGCATCGCGGGAAGACATCGACGACGCGGTCGCCGCTGCCCGCAAGGCTTTCGACGAGGGCCCTTGGCCCCGGATCAGCCCTGCCGAACGGGCTGAATACCTCAGTCGCATCGCGACAGGAATCGAGAAGCGTCAGCACGAACTGGCGCTGAACATCTCCGAGTGTGGATGAGTACCTCCAGAGCCGCACGATCTCTATGGATCCGGGCACCGTAATGCCGGAAGAGGTCACTGGCGGAGTACGCCGCGGTGGCTGACCGGGAACCGACATCCCAGCGGTGGAACCGGGCTTGTAACCAAAGGGCACACTCGCGCGTGGTCGGTCCGCGTGCTGAACCGAAAAGACGAATGAGAGCAGGGCTACAACATGCAATTGATGGAGAGAAAGGCCGGTCTCGTGACCGGCGCGGGTTCTGGTATTGGTCGCGCAGGTGCGATCGCTTTCGCGAATCACGGTGGCAAGGTGATTGTTTCGGACTACAACGAAGATTCTGGCAAGGAGACTGTTGCCCTCATTAAGGAGGCCGGTGGGCAAGCCGAATTCTTCAGGTGCGACGTGAGCGAAGAGGAGCAGGTCAAGGCGCTAGTCGATTTTGCAGTAGGTACATACGGCACGCTGGACTTCGCCTTTAATAACGCAGGCATTGACGGGGGTAGCTTCGCCCCTGTCGGTGAGATGGATAGCGCAGTCTTCGATCGCGTTATGAAGATCAACCTGTACGGCGTCTTCTATTGCATGAAGTATGAGGTCCTCGCCATGGAGGCCAACGGTGGCGGCGCGATCGTCAACACATCCTCGAGTAACGGTCTGATCGGCATCCCCCGCAACCCCCCGTACAACGCTTCTAAGTTTGGCGTCATAGGCCTAACCAGGAACGGCGCGATCGACTACGGGCAAAAGGGTGTCCGTGTGAATGCCCTTGCCCCGGGTCCCACGGCGACCACCATGCTCACAGGCGCACTTGAACACCAACCGCCGGAGGTGAAGGAGGCCATGTATGCGTCTCTCCCGATGCGCGATTTACTGGAGCCCGAGGACCAGGCCAACGCCGCCGTCTGGCTTTGCTCTGACCAAGCGCGGATGATTACGGGCGTGACCCTCCCAGTGGACGGCGGGTTCACAGCTTGATCCAGAAATTACTAATCGGGCAAGGGTCGCTGTCCGGAGCTCGAGCCAGTTTCTCCCGAGATCGGACTCTGGCTCCGCCACAGACATGAGACCACAACATCTCAAACAGTGACCTCTGCGTTCGCGCCGACGCCGCTGGCCCTGCCAGCGGCGTCGGCGAAACGTGCGTGCTCCCGGTGAACCAAGTACGCCACATGGTCCGTGACGCACATGAACGTTCCGATTCCCCGCTGGCCGCTCATGACGGCGGAGCCGCGCCGTGGACCTTGTGATTACGCGAAGGACTAACCAATTCCGGTTAGAACCGTGAAAATCAGCTGGGGCGGCAGATCCCTCGGAAAAAACTCACGGCCTTGGGTCTTTTACCTCATAGTCATCGAACCTGACCATGAGGAGCTGGCACCGGCGCTGCGGAAGGCCTTCCAGACCCAGACGCTCACCAGTTGAGGTAAGCACCCCGGCAACAGGATCAAGCTGGACGCTTGGGGAAGTATTCATCTGGAGTGTGGGCCTTTTTGTACTGGGCAGCCTCTCTGTACGCCTTCGGCGGCACCCCCTTCCACCGCTTGAAGGCGATGGTGAAACTAGCTGGGTCTATGTATCCCAGCTCTCGGGATATTCGACCTACAGAGTGCCCTGTCTTCGAGAGCATCTCCGAGGCGAGGTCGGTCAGGCTCTGGTCCCTTATCTGGGCGAAGTTACTGCCTGTGAGCGCGAGCTTGCGTTGGAGGGTTCTAGGGGAGGTGTGTAGCGCTGCCGCGACATTTTCCAGATTGCGGTTGTACTGGGGCGCGTCCCTTATCGCCTTCGCGACGGCGGCGGACCAATCGCCGCTTGCTCTGAGAGCGTCAATAATCCGGCTCTCCGATTTGATCCATGTTTCATGCTGAAAGGCGTTTCCGAAGGGAAGCTCGCGTGTTGATGCTGCAGGGTCCCACCATATGCGCAAATTCTCGGAGCCGCAGCTGACGCTGGAGGGCAGGTATGTCGAAATTTCAGCAGAGATTTCTGCCAGAGGGAATTCTGCCCGCGTGAACGGAAAAGGCTCGTCGTACAGCCACGAAAGGGTTCGGACGATCCAACAGAAGTCGCGGTAGACGGCCCACGGCACCAATTCCGCCGGCACACTGCGGTAGCTGAGCTCAATCCCCGTAAGCGTGCCCTCCGGCGTCCGGAGAGGCTCAATGTCATGAAGGCCATAGCCTACGTCTGTTGTGCACACGAGCGTTACCCATGCCTCAACGGTCGGTGCCGTTAGCAGGGCCATTCCGCGATCACCCATTGAAGACAGCGTGTAAGCTCGTGCGGCTTGGATCCAGAGATCAACCCTATCTCTCGTGCGGGCAACGAATTGGAGTTGGAAGGCAAGTTCCTTCCTTGCAGGAATGGTCCCTCCGGGCCGGTTCACAGCATCGATGTCAATGTCCGCTTCCGCGAGTGCACCGCGCCAATCGAGGCCTGCGTCCTCGAGCAGCCCGCGCAATGCGTGAACGCTGAAGTTCGGTACACGCAAATTTTGGTACGACGTTAATTTCACCGCAGCCTACTTTCGCCATCAATCATTGCGAATCTTTCACTCGCCTATAGGAACCCCAGGAAATTGCCCGCACACCAGTTGGGAGTGGCAGATGACCGATCCAAAGGAGCTCGGCATCTTGGCGCAACATTCCCTAATGGCCTCTCTCTTCCTCTCCTTCATCGAAGAAGCTGGATTCGGTTGAAAGTCCTCGTTGGGTCGTTAGTAGCAAAGTACGCCAACCGCTCAGCAGATACTGTCAGCCAACGGCTAGGGGTTTATAAGACGTACTTTCCTACCATTCTTGGCACCGCGCGTATTCCCCTGCCGGTCGACCCGGGCCCACTCATAACTCTAATTCTGGACGAGAGCCGGCCGGACAAGCTGAGGCGAAGATTTCAAAGGAGAAAGTGTGAACACTCTCAGTGTTAGGGATGCCTCCATGGTTCGTCCCCTTCCCTCAGGGGGACGCGACTCGCGGAGGCGACGATTACACCCGATCAATTCAGAGCCGCATTCCGCAACCACCCTGGGGGAGTCGCTGTCGTCACCGCCGATGCCGGTGACGGGCCGGTCGGCCTCACCGCAACCTATGTTATTTCCGCCAGCGTCGAACCCAACATGCTGGCCTTCTCGGTTTCCGAGCTCTCATCCAGCACCCCAACTATTCGACTGGCAAGCACCACGGCTCATCGGCCGGCTGGGCGGTCCTGCTTGCCAGCAGCACCGTGCTCGACGTAACGCTTGGCCCAGCGGGCTGCGGTAGGCATTGAGACGTTGAACCGTCAGGCGCGCGGCATAACGGCCAATGATGATTTGCCACGCCCTGGGCGAGCGTTTAGGCGCGCCCGGCAGGGGCCAGAATCGCGTTAGAGCGGGACACGAGGACGTCCTGGTATTTGTTGTTGCTCTCGACAGGCTCCACGCAACACCCGGAGGTCCTCTTTATTGCGTCAATTCCCGCCATGTCACCAAAGTCCCGGGACAGTACAAACTGGAGTCGTGAGGATGGAATTGACAAGCCACTCGCCGCGCTGAGGGGCAAGCACGGGGTACGGCCGGCGGAGCCGGGCAGCTCTGGCGGCGGATTCCACCAGAGCTGCGTCAGCCAGCAGCGCGGCGGCTGCTACGTTTCTACTTCGTGAATACGTTCAGTTGAAATGATCCATCAGTGACATCAGTGTTTCCAGACGGGCCAGGTCCCCTTGGTGTTCGAGCGATGCCTGTGCCTGCAGATCCCGCAGGGTAGTAGCGCCGGAAGCAAGTTTGGCGAAGTCGAGTTTGGCAATGCGCAAGCTCAGATCACAGTCGTTGGGACGTGCCACTCGCCGGTACGTCAACACGCCGCGGCCGACCGACACTGTGAAGCTTTCCCCGGAATCAGTGATGGACAACGCAATTGTAAGGACGAAGTCGTGGGCTTTTGGCCCATTGAGGCGAATCGCCATGTAGTCCAGCGACTTCTCTGTACTAATAGCGGCAAGTAGGTCGTCCCTGGCGTGCCCCGCGGCGGCCCGCTGCCGGGCGGGTGCCTCGCCCAGTTCACGTGCACCGCTGAGATAGAAATTCCTCCAGACGCCGCTTTCAGACAGGTACCCCAGCCTCTCGAAGACCCTGGCCTGTAGCGCGCGCCCTTCGGAGTGCGAAGGGTCGGCAGCTAGTAGTTGCTTTAGCAGTTCTGCTGCCCATCGCAGGTCCTCGCCCTCGAGAGCAGTCTTCGCCTGTTCCAGAACTGCGGCGGGACCGCCTATAGCGTTGACATACCTCTGGCCCACCGCTGTCGGCGGTAGTGAGTGCAGGTTGGCCGGATTGCCGTCAAACCAGCCTAAGTATCGTTGCCAGACGCCTTTGACGTTCTGATTCAATGCGCCGTAAGTGCCCCGGTTGGGGGAGAACTCTGCCAGCGAGTCCGGCAGTTCGATCATCTCTGCGGCATCTAGCGGGCCATAGCCGTGATTTGCAAGCCTAAGAGTTTCATCATGGATATAGCGGTAGAGATCACGCTGCAGCTCGAGGTGTTGGACGACTTTAGCTGTTCCCCACACCGGCCATTGATGTGTCAGGAACATGACGTCCGAGCGATCCCCGAAGCTGGCCAGTGCGTCGTCAATGGCGCGGCTCCAGCCCAGGGCGTCACGCACTTCCGTACCGCGGAGGGTATAGATGTTGTGCATCGATTGACTGACGATCTCGGCCATGCACAGCGCCCGGTGCCGGGGAAGATAGCAGATCATCTCTGCCTTAGCTTCCGTGTCCGGCGTGTAATGAAACTCAAACGGCACACCGTCCAGAGTCATCTCGCTCACGTCGTCAATAAAGACGGTCGGCTCTATGAGAGTCATGGTCCCCATGGACGCGCCTGCGCCCAAACCTGTGCCCACGCCCCCGTGAGGGCCACGCGGCAAAGAAAAACCGGCTTGGTATCCGGCGCGGCGGAACATAGCTGGGCCTGCATATAAGCTTTCGCCGACTGCGTGCTCCCAGAAGCCCGCCGGGGCCACTAAGGGGATTTGGCCGCTCGCGACCTCATCGGCCGTAACAACGCCTTTAATGCCACCGAAATGATCGGCGTGGCTGTGTGAAATGATGACTGCCGTCACCGGGCGGTCCCCGAGGTGGGAGCGCGTGAGGGCAAGGGCAGCCTCAGCTGTTTCCACACTCATCAGTGGGTCGATAATGATGAATCCAGTGGCTCCTACCACAATCGTCATATTCGCGGCATCGAATCCGCGCACCTGAAATATGCCGTCTGCCACTTGATACAGCCCATGCCGCCTGTTCAATTTGGAGACACGCCAAAGACTTGGGTTGACAGTCGCTGGTGGCGTCCCGTCCAGAAAAGCATAATCGTCCACTCTCCAAACAACCCGGCCGTCGGCAGCCTTGATTATTGGCGGATCAATGGTTCCGATGAATCCTCTGTCCGCATCCGCCGTCGCGTCATCTTCGGTCGGCCACAGCACGTGTGGGCCCCCTGCTCGGATGTCGTCGGAGATGTGATTAGCCACTGGCTTCAGTCCTATCTGTTGGGGCGATAGTGCAATATGCAAGTACATCCAGCTCGCGACGAACGTCAGGAGCTAGATGTACTTGCGTTAAGCTTTCGGTCGTTCAGTTATCAGCGGTCTTCGAACTTGTGCCAGTGCAGGAGGCGCTTCTCGATGCGTCGGATGGCGGCAGTCAGCAGCGTGGTGAACGCTGTTAGGACCACCAGCACCGCGAAGAAATTGTCAGCCTGGAACAGGTTTGCGTAATAGGTCATCCGCGAACCGAGACCATTGCTGCCGGACACTATCTCGGCGGCGATGACGCCGAGGAAGGAATAGATCAGTGCCAGTTCAAGCCCGGAGATGACCACGGGGACGGCGCGCGGCAGCTCGAACTTGACCAGCTGCTCCCGTCTGGAAGCTCCAAGACTGCGGGCCAGCAGCATGGAGTCGCGGTCCGGTTGGGACATTGCCGTGAGTACCGTGGTCACCATCACGAAGACGACGACCGTGACGGCCATGAGGATTCGGGGTCCCATCCCAAGGCCGAGCCAGGCGACGAAAAGCGGCACAAGCGCGATGCGAGGTACGGAGTTGAGAGCGTTGAGTATGGGCTGGCACGCCTCGCGCAGAATCCTGGAGCTGCCCAGAATAACTCCGATGAGCACCCCCAAGGTAATGCCGATCACGTAGCCGATCGCAACTTCAGTGAGTGTGTAGCCGGCGTCCGCCCACAACTGCGACGTGGGCAGGATGTTCCCGAGTGCCTGGACGACGTCCGTCGGCCGGCTGGCAAACAGCGGATCGACCCATCCGTTGTTTGCGCTCAGCTCCCATGCCGCCAGGATCAAGGCGATGATCAGAATGCGGATCGCAAGAGGTGACTTCCAACGCGGAAGGGAATTACCGAAAGACTTTGCCGACAGTTGCTTGGTCGGCGTGGCAGTACTGATACTCATACCTCTCGGACCTCCTCTGCAAGGGTCTGCCAGATGTTCTCATGCAGCTCGTTGAAATGGCTGTTGCCCCGCAGGGCCACCGCGTCGCGCGGGCGTGGTATGTCGATCCGATATGTTTCACGGATAGTGCCCGGGCGGCGTGACATGAGAAGAATCACGTCGGACAGGGCAATTGCCTCAGCGAGGTCATGGGTCACCATGACCGTCGTGACTGGCCCCTCCTGAGCGTCCAGCATGCGAAGCAGCTCCCCCTGGACGAGCACGCGGGTCTGTGAGTCCAGGGCGGCGAACGGTTCGTCCAAAAGCAGCAGCTGCGGGCGGGTGACCAGTGCCCGGGCGAGGGCAACGCGCTGGCGCATGCCCTGCGACAACTGGCCTCTGTAGGCGTGCAGGTAGTCACCGAGCCCGACGACCTTGAGCATCTCGGCTGCGCGGGCACGCCGCTCGGCCTTTTCGACACCTTGCAGTTCCAGCGACAGGGCGACGTTGTCTGTCGCGTCCCGCCAAGGGAGCAGTGCATCTCGAGCGAATGCCATGGCGATTTCGGGGCGACCGGCCTCCGGTGGCTTGCCCAGCACCGAGATGGTGCCCGATTGCTGTTGCTCCAAGCCCGAAATGACGTTCAGCGCAGTCGTCTTTCCGCACCCGCTCGGACCCACAATGCTGACGAACTGGCCCGGTGCGATATCGAACGACACGTCGTTAACCACCCGCATCGGGGCACCGCTGGCGTGAGGGAAGGCATGGAAGAGATTGCGCACGCTGATGGCCGCCCCCGACGCTCCGGGCTCCACCGTCTGAGTGTCCATCTTCCGATTTTCTGTTCGCGCGGGTTCCAATTCCAGACTCATTTCTCCGTTGCCAATTTTTCGGCCGCAGCATCGTCCTGCGGCGCCATCGGGGCAAGCACCGCGCTGGGCGACAGTGGCTGCGTCCCTTCAGGGAAGAGGCCGTTGTAGACCTCTACATCGCGCGGGCCCACCACTGGGCTTACGGCCTTGATCATGGGAGCAAGATCCTGCTCTGCTACCTCCACTCCAGCGATTCCGCTGAAGTACTTGCCGGCCTCGGCCTTATTCGCCGGATCCTTGATCCAGGCGGACGCCTGCGCGATCGACCGGGCGAAGGCCTTTGCCTTTTCGGGTTTCTCTTCCAGGAACTTGTCCGACATCCATGCTTCGCTGGTACTCGCGCCAATCAAGTCCTCCGGGCCGGTCGTCTGGAAGTCCCACAGGACCCGGCCCAGTCCCTGCTTCGCGGCAGCGTACGCTCCTACCAGATCGAAATGAACGACATCAACCTTCCCGGCCTTCATCGCGGCGATCTGAGGTGGGATACCTGGGATCGTCTCGTACTTCATCGGGCCACCCGCACCATCGACGTATCGCTTAAAGAGGCGATCCGTGAAACCACCCGGGGCCGCGATTGCCGCAGTCCTTCCTTCGAGGACTTTGGCCGACTCGGGATACGGCGCATCCGACTCCGCGACACGATCGCTGACAAACAAGGTGGTGCCGCCTCCCCCGATGAGTCCGACGACCGCCTTGGCCTTGACACCGGAAACCAGGGCCTGCGTGCCCACGAACATCGGAATTCCCGCTACGTCGACCTGCCCCGCCGCAAGGGCAGCGAGCATTGCCGGGCCATTAGCCCCGTCATTGGCGGTGACCTCCAAGCCATTGTCCTTGAAAAATCCTTGGTCCTGCGCGACTTTCACGGGGATAGTCTGCATCGTCCCCGGGAATGTCTGGAACGAGATCGCGGTGAGGCTGTTTGCCGTCGCCTGATCCTTGCCAGGGGCACATGCGGCAGCCGAGACTGCCGTGGCGGCAAGTGTGACCGTGAGCGTCAAGAGGTTCGCTGCTTTGCGGATCTTCATTGATCCTCTTTCTGGTTGCTGATTGCTGGTGGAGTTGGAGTCGGCGTTTACATATCGATGGTTCACTATGCACCTGTGACCTTGCCCACGCTACGGCGAGTTTGGGTACGATGTCAATGACTTCTTACATTCGAATTCAAGCCGACCCCATAGCTCGGGATCCTCCAGGGTGGTATGACCTGGTCAAGTGCCTGCTATATGCGTCTGGGGGTCGAAACTTCTCGCTAACCATCTCGTGATGAGGCCGTTCTTCTCCTCGCACGAGCGGTGGCTGCGGAATTCTCCTCGCCTGCTTTATGTTTACGCAACCGCGGGGCCGTAGGTCCGAGCGAGTCGACAAGGCGAGCGTGCCATTACCCCAGCGCCTACGTTCCTCGATGCTCGCCCCGTTCGCCGCCTGCTCACGAACGGGAAAGCGACGTTTATAGGCAATCTAATCTATGGCGGCGAGATGTGAACGAACTGTTGAGCGCCCACAATAAGGTGATTCATCGCGACACGCGTGCATGAAGGCGGGGAAATCCACCAACCTCCCGCTCATCCCATCGCTGCGCCCCACACCGCCCCGCCAATGAAGTTGACCCTCAAAACGGGACGACGCAACCCGATAGATACGGCACCAAATTGCGTGGATTCGATTCCAAAATCGCTTGACCGCGCCAGGGGCGGATGATAAAAAGAAACCCCGGCAGGGAAGCAGTGCCTTCCTGGCAACACCGCGTCCGATCGTGCCTGGCGATCGAAGCAAACGATGACGAATGTCCACGACAGGCGGCTGCTGCACTGGCACAAGTCGAAAACGCGAATTTTGACCGCCACGAAATTTCCCTGGCTTCATGTTCTCGCCTTAAAAGGCAGATCGTACGATTGCATATCATGCTCCTCGCACTGCCGATGACAAGATTGGACTCCTCCCTATGACTAATCGCGTAACCAGCGAACGTCGCAACGACAGTGCACCGTTCTTGGATGACGGATGGCCAACTGAAAACGATGCAACCGCTGATGCGGACCGTGGACTCATCGCCACCAGAGATCCGTTGATCGTTAAGGCGGATGACGGTCGAGTCGTCTGGAGGACGGATGACTTTGCCTTCCTCGAGGGAGATGCTCCAAGCACGGTCCATTCGAGCTTGTGGCGCGTTTCGAAGCTCAACAAGCAGCACGGGCTATATGAGGTTACAGACGGTGTCTATCAGGTGCGGGGATTTGATGCCGCGAATATGACGGTCATCATGGGGGACACCGGTTTCATCATCATCGATCCCTTGATGAGCGTTGAAACGGCTGCAGCAGCACTTGCCTTCGCCCGCGAGCATCTCGGCGACCTGCCCGTGACGGCGGTGATTATTTCGCACAGCCACTCTGATCATTTCGGTGGCCTCCGAGGTGTGGTGGATGTCGACGATGTAGAAAGTGGGCGTGTTCCCCTAGTGGCTCCGGCGGGCTTCTGGGAGCACTCCGTTAGCGAGTCAGTGTATGCCGGCACGGCGATGTTCCGCCGCGCGGAGTTCCAGGCTGGACTGTCGCTGCCGCGTGGCCCACTGGGCAGCGTGGGACCCGGTTTGGTCGCAGGTGCATCCACGGGCACCATCTCCATCATCAAGCCCACGATCCTCATCGAGGAGAAGGGCGTGCAATTAACACTGGACGGAGTGCCGTTCGAATTCGACTCAACTCCCGAAACGGAAGCTAAGGCAGAGATGATCTGTTACCTTCCCAGGCACCGAGCGCTGTGCATGGCCGAAATAGTCAATCATGCCATGCACAATATTTACACACTGCGCGGTACGGAGATTCGTGATGCGTTGGCATGGAGCCGCGCCATCGACGACTCGCTGGTCAACTACGGTGATCGTTCAGACGTTATGTTCCTCACTCATCAATGGCCTGTGTGGGGAACGCCGAAACTCGTGCGTCACCTTGAGATGCAGCGGGATCTTTACCGCTTTATCCACGACGAAACACTGAGGCTAGCAAACCATGGGTATAGTGCAATCGAAGCGGCAGAGTTGATTGAACTGCCGGATTCGCTAGCGAAGTTCACACCCAACAGCGGAACGTACGGCGCTTTGAATCACAACATCAAAGGTGTCTGGCAACGATACCTCGGGTGGTTCGATGGCAATCCTGCAAATCTCCACTCGCTGCCGCCATCGGCAATGGGTCTGAGATATGTCAAGGCTTTGGGCGGTGCTGAAGTCATTCTGAAACAGGCCAAGACCGCTTTGGAAGGCGAGGATCTCCGTTGGGCGGCAGAGCTGCTGAAGCAGCTCCTCGCGGCAGAGCCATCGCATGTCGAAGCGCGCGCTCTACAGGCCAGCGTCTTCGAGCAGCTAGCGTATAGGTCTGAAAGCGGAGTCTGGAGAAACTTTTATCTGGCTGGTGCAGCCGAACTGACCGACGCATCAGGCGGAACGAGTGGTAGGGTGTCTTACTCGTCGGACGAGTTACTCGACGCGATCAGTACGGAAATGTCTCTGGACTATATGGCGATCCGGCTCAATGGGCCCAAGGCCAAGGACCTCGAATTCACCTTCGCCCTGTCCATCTATGACTCCGAAGAGACTTACAGAGTGTCAGTTGGACGCAGCGTGATGTCTCATCGGCGCGTGGCGAATGCCCTTGACTGCGATCTTACCGTGCGCGTCGCCAAACGCGACTTTGCACGCCTCGCCTCCGGGGCTACTAATCTCGCCGACCTTCGAGCCAGCAACTCGCTGGACTATCAAGGGGATATCGAAGGTTTTGAGAGGCTTATATCCGTCATGGACGTGTTCGATGGAGGATACCAACTGGTGACACCTCGGCTGAAGGCTTGAGGATGAAGCAATTCTTACTCCAAGTGTCCTAATTCGGGGGAGACAGCAAAATGCGAAGTAGTCACCGGCCGCAAGAGAGGTCATAAATCTAGAACTGACATATCCCGTCGGTCGTCAGAAGGGTGTGCTGGCGGTCAACAAAACGACCGCCGTTGCTATCGACTAGAACGGTGACGGCCGGGCAAAGAGAGCGTCGCTTTCCAAGGTGGCTTTACGTCCCGGGCGTTGAGCCCGATGGCACGTTAGTCTCGCCAACGAGCGACGAGTCCAAAGACGCAAGTATTGAGGCCCGTTAGGCGAGCTTACGAACGTAATCAGCGGCGCGGGCGGGATGCACATCATGAGAAGAAACTCAAAGGAGAGACATGGGATTGCTCGAAAACAAGGTTGCCTTCATTACGGGGGCTGCTCGCGGCCAAGGCCGCTCGCACGCCGTCCGTCTGGCAAAAGAGGGGGCCGACATCATTGCCCTTGACATCTGTTCTCAAGATGTCAAGACAATCAAGTACGACTTGGCGACCCGGGCCGACCTCGATGAGACGGTACGGCTCGTCGAAGGCCTCGGCGGCCGGATCGTGGCCGGAGTAGGCGACGTGCGCGAGCTCGCCCAGGTGCAGAAGGTCGTGGATGAGGGCCTCGAGGCATTCGGTCACATCGACATCGTGTGTGCGAACGCTGGAGTCGGCTCCGGGGCGGTGTCCTGGGAGGTGACCGAGGAGAACTGGCGAGAGGTCATCGATATCAACCTCACTGGGGTGTTCAACACCACGCGGGCGACGTTGCCGTCGATGATTGAGCGGGGTCAAGGCGGCTCTATCATCATGACCAGCTCCACGGCCGGTATCATCGCCTACCCGAACACCGCCGCTTACTCGGCTTCTAAGCACGGCGTGATCGGGCTCATGAAGGTTCTCGCGCAGGACCTTGGCCCTCACAACATCCGGGTGAACGCCGTGTGCCCGACCAACGTCAACACACGCATGATCATGAACCAAGCCCTGTTTGACCAGTTCGCTCCGCACATCGAGAATCCCGGGGTCGACGAAGTACGGGGTGCGTTCGCCTCCCTCAACGCGCTGCCGGACCTGCCCTGGATCGAATCGAACGACGTCTCTGAGGCGGTCCTTTGGCTGTCTTCCGATAACGCCAAGTTCATCACAGGCATCTCCCTGCCGGTCGATGCCGGCAACACCGTCAAGAAGGGCTACTGATACAGACCATTGACCACCCCTCGAGGCGCTCGCGAAGGCGTTCTCATCTGAAGGTCGGCAACCCGTTGGAGCCGGACCAGTGGTTGAACCGCTCGTAGCTGCCAGACAGCGTGATCGCGTCGAGTCGCTCGTGGAGTCGGCTCGCGCTGAAGGCGCTACCCTGGCTGCCGGCGTACGCCGACCCCATTCCCGAGGAGGTGCTCAGTCATCTGGTTGCACAAGCGGCTCGCGACGAAAGGGTTCGATGATGGCAGAGACCATGCCGGTAGTTTCGACTCCCCTCGACCGGGCCAAGGCGATGCTGGATCACGCGCTGCCGGCCAACGGTGGGGGAACGCTGGAGGACCGCCGCGAGGGCTATGAGGCGGTGCTTGCGCAGCTGCCTATTCCCGAGGACGCCTCGATCACCGCCGCCACGTATGGAGGCATCGACGGTTATTGGGTCCGGGCCGCTGGCGCCTCCACCGGACGGATCGGCGTGATGCTCCACCGGAGGCGGCTACATCATCGGATCGGCGAAGGGCTATCGTGCCTATGCTGCGGAGGTGTCACGGGCAACGGACGCACGGGTCTTCGTGGCGGAGTACCGTCTGGCCCCGGAACATCCGTTCCCGGCGGCCCTCGACGATGCGCGAAGCGTCCTTGCCGCCGCGATCGACGAAGTTGGGGCCCAGTCATGCTTCGCGATTGGAGACTCTGCAGGCGGGGGGCTGGTGATCAGCTCCCTGTGGGATCTGCACCGCACAGGGGCGACACTCCCGGGCCGCATTGTCCTCGCTTGATCATCCGCCATTCCGACGGCCGCATCGGCATGGGAGGCGAAGATCTTGTATTCCCAACGGCATCGCCATAACGGGCGATGAGCGGACGGTAATTGTCGCGGAGTCATTTAGGGCGCCACAGACGAGGTTAACCGCGTTCGATATAACGGAACACGGCACGCTGATGAATCAGCGTGTTTTGCGCAGTTTGGACCGACCGAATCGGACACTGTCGATGGAATCGCTGTCGACAGTGCAGGTGCGGTATGGGCCGCATTCCCTTGGGCCGGTGAATTCAGGCGTGTCCGCGAGGGCGGTGAAGTCACGGACGTTATCCGGATCGAGGCGGACACTGCCACATATCGAGATGGCGGAAATTTCGCTGTGGACGCGGTGCTTGGCGGACCTGCCATGCGGACACTCTACCTCCTCATTTCGGACACAAGTCCGAAGCGACTCGGGAACGACTTTGAGGCCGTGGGTCGAATCGAAGCCATCGAAGTCGAGGTTTCAGGAATCACAACTAAACGCAGGGGCCCTGCACCCGAGCAAATGCGCGTCTGACATCCGAACTATACATTGCGGCAAGACGGGCATGACCTGTGAAAACGCCAAATTAGTCATAGACCGGGAGTTCTCGCAGCTACTTCTACTCCCGTGGGGTTGAGAGCCGATAATTGCGATTCTGTAAGTTAACGGCTGTGCGGTCCAGGGCACATCGACGGCCAGGCAGGGGAGCGGATCACTCCAACTTTGCTTTGCGAAGATACTGGTAGACGGTCTCCCTGCTGATCCCATAGTCACGGTCAACAAGTGCTTTCAAACACCGGTGCCGGCGCGTTGGACGAGTTCGGCGGCCTGGTTCGGTGTGAGGGTCTTCTTCCGTCCTTTGTAGGCGCCGCGCTGCTTGGCCAAGGCGATACCTTCCCGCTGGCGTTCCCTGATGAGGGAGCGTTCGAATTCGGCGAAGGCACCCATGACGGACAGCATCAGGTTGGCCATGGGCGAGTCCTCGCCGTGAAGACCAGGCTCTTCTTGGCGAACTCCACCCGCACACCTTTGCGGGTGAGACCCTGGACAAGGGCCGGCAGGTCATCGAGGTTCCGGGCGAGCCGGTCCATGCTGTGAACCACTACAGTGTCGCCATCCCGGGCGAACCGCAGCAACTCCGTAATTCCGGTCTGGAAGTGTCCCGGCCGGAAGCCTTGTCCGTGAAGACTCGGTCCGAACCTGGCCTTCGAGCTGGCGTTTTTCATTCTGGTCAAGAGTGCTTACTCGGACGTACCCGATCGGTTGTCCTGCCACCGCAGCCTCCAACCGTCGTCCTGTCAGATTGAGTCCTAGGCTCCTCTCAAAAGAAAGCCAGAACAAGGTGTCTCGGTCGTCTGGTTGGGGTGTACTTCGAGAAAATCAGAGGTGCATTGGAATGGTATGTACTGGCGCTGGCAAATACGCCCCGGTCAAATCTGTGTTGCTTAGGCGGAGAAGGTATCGTTCTCCTCCAGTACAATCCACAGACGGCCAGAGTGACCCACAAAACGGCTCTGTCCTCCTAACACTTACTGGAGATACGAACGCAGTTCGTATAGTTCCTGCCGGAGGATGCCGGGGAGGTCACTGTCAGGTTTGAGAAGCCACTGTTCGTAGGACGAGATTGCCAGGGCGAGGCTGATGTGTCCCGCGAGTCGGGGTAGCAAAGATTCGCTTCCCAAGTCGAGACGTCGTGCAACGTAGTCTTCGATCACTCCGCGCCAGGCCGCGTATCTAAGCACTGAATGGGCCTGCAGAGTCGGCGTCTCCAAAATCAGTCTCATTCGGATCCGATGCTGGGCTAGCGCTTCCTTGTCGTAGTCATTAAAAGCCACGACACACCTGTGCACGGCTTCGAAAACGGGCACGTCCGCGGGTACGCTCGCCAGCTGTTCGGCAAAATCTCGAAGGCTCTGATCGAATTGGCCCCACGGGATGTCGTTTTTGGACGGGAAATACCGGAATAGCGTTCGGCGCCCGACGCCCACGCTCTCGGCGATCTGTTCCATGGTGGTCTCATCAAAGCCCTGCGCCTCAAACAACCTGAATGCTGCACGCTCGATAGACCCATGGTCCGTTACGGCCCGACGGCCCCGGGTGCGGTTGGTGAGTGCGGTCATCGTGAGAACAACTTAGCAGTTTCTGCTGTCCACCCTATCTTTTTGGCGCTGAGTGCCATTATTCTATTGTGACGTCTTCGGAACCTCCCGAGACAGTCCGGATAGGAGAAGAGCTGTGGAATACGTGAACCCCAATATTGAAAGCGCCAGCACCATCGAAGAGGCCGACCTTGTCATCGAAGATCTCGTCGAGGACGTGTCTATTGATGGCATGTGCGGCGTGTACTAGGCGGCCGGACAAATGAGCCCAACCAGCACAGACACCATGCTCGATGAGGAGTGGATGCTGTCACCGGCTGTTGCGTTACGGCCGGAACCGTTCGGGGCGATGGCCTACCACTTCGGGAACCGCAAGCTCACGTTCCTTAAGAAGCCGGAGCTCGTCAGGGTGATTCGTTCCCTGGAAGGCAGCGGAACAGTCCGCGACGCGCTGGTGCAGTCAGGTGTCCCCGAAGGCCAATGGCCCGCCTATGTCGGCGCGTTGCGCAGTCTCGCTGCGACCGACATGATCCGCGCCAGCAAAGGAAAGAACAATGACTAACGTCGTCAGCACGCCTGTGGCACGCCCATCAGGAGGGTCCCTGGTGGACCAGTTCGAATTCGGGCTCGACGCCCCGATCTGCCTCACCTGGGAATTGACCTACGCCTGCAATCTGGCCTGCGTTCACTGCCTGTCGTCCTCGGGGCGGCGGGATCCGCGTGAGTTGACCACCGAGCAGTGCGAAGCCGTGATCGATGAACTGCAGCGCATGCAGGTCTTTTACGTCAACATCGGCGGCGGAGAGCCGACCGTCCGCCCGGACTTCTGGCACCTGCTCCAGTACGCAGTCGACCACCAGGTCGGCGTGAAATTCTCCACCAACGGCATCCGCATCGACAAGGAAAAAGCGGCCTTTCTAGCGTCAACACCCTATGTGGACGTCCAGATATCACTCGACGGGGCCACCGCGGAAGTCAACGACTACGTCCGCGGCCCCGGCTCCTACGCCACGGCAATCCGCGCCCTGAAAAACCTCAACGAAGCCGGTTTCAAGGACGCCAAAGTATCGGTCGTGGTTACCCGTCAAAACGTGGGCCAGCTTGATGAATTCAAACGCATCGCCGATGAACACGGTGCCACTCTGCGGCTTACCCGGCTCCGCCCCTCAGGCCGCGGCGCCGATGTTTGGGACGAACTGCACCCGCTGCCCGAACAGCAGCGCATCATCTACGACTGGCTGATCGCCAACGGAGACAACGTCCTGACCGGGGATTCTTTTTTCCACCTGGCGCCCTTCGGCGAAAGCCTGCCGGGCCTGAATCTGTGCGGCGCCGGCCGGGTCGTTTGCCTGATTGATCCGGTGGGTGATGTCTATGCCTGCCCGTTCGCTATCCACGACAACTTCCTGGCCGGCAATGTGTTGAATGACGGGGGATTCAAGGAGGTCTGGCAGGAATCAGAGCTTTTCAAAGACCTCAGGTCTCCACAGACGTCAGGGGCGTGCACCAAGTGCGCATTCTTCGACAGCTGCCGCGGCGGCTGCATGGCAGCTAAGTTCTTCACCGGTCTTCCGCTGGACGGCCCTGACCCTGAGTGCGTCCAGGGCTACGGCGAAACGGCCCTGGCCGGAGACCGAAGCCTGCCCCAACCCAGCCAGGACCATTCACGCAAAGCCCTCCCGAAGCGCGCACAGCCGGTCATGGTTCAGCTCAGCCTCACACGGCCGGACCCCGTATCGCCGCCCGTGTCCGCTTGCGCCGCCAGTCCACTGGCCGGCTTCCAACCGTAGCGAGTTCTACAACAGTTTCGAAAGGCAATTATGTTCAAGAATCCCTGGGCACAGAACCCCTGGTTCGAATCCGTGGCCGAGGCACAGCGCCGGGCCAAAAAACGCCTCCCGGCATCCGTCTATGCCGCCCTGCTCGCCGGCTCGGAACGTGGACTAACGCTGGATGACAACACCGCCGCTTTCGGCGAGCTCGGCTTCGCCCCCCATGTCGTAGGCCATCCCGCAGAACGCAATCTGGCCACCACTGTGATGGGCCAGCAGATTTCCCTCCCGGTCATGATCTCCCCCACAGGAGTCCAGGCCGTCCACCCCGACGGTGAAGTCGCTGTGGCCCGGGCAGCGGCCGCCCGCGGAACCATCGTTGGCCTGAGCTCCTTCGCCTCCAAACCCGTGGAGGAAGTCACGGCCGCGAACGACAAGACGTTCTACCAGATGTACTGGACCGGAACCCGGGAACAGATGGTCAACCGCATGGACCGGGCCCGCGCCGCAGGCACCAAAGGCCTGATCGTCACCACCGATTGGTCCTTTTCTATGGGACGTGACTGGGGCAGCCCCGAGATCCCCGAAAAGGTCAACCTCAAGGCCGCCATCAGACTTGCTCCCGAAGTGGCCCTCAGGCCGCGCTGGCTGGCATCCTTCGCCCGCAGCCTGCCCGACCTGACCGCACCCAATCTCGCCCCTGTGGGCGAGAAGGGTCCCACCTTCTTCGGCGCGTACTACGAATGGATGCAAACACCGCCGCCGACGTGGGAGGACATCGCATGGATCGTCACAGAGTGGGGCGGCCCAGTTATGTTGAAGGGCATCTGCCGCGTCGATGACGCTCTGCGCGCCGTCGATGCAGGTGTCACCGCCATCTCCGTGTCCAACCATGGCGGCAACAATCTGGACAGCACACCGGCCCCGATCCGGGTCCTGCCCTCGATCGCCAACGCTGTGGGCGACCAGGTGGAAATCGTTTTGGACGGCGGCATCCGCCGCGGCAGCGACGTCGTCAAGGCGGTGGCACTGGGCGCCCGTGCCGTCATGATCGGACGCGCCTACCTGTGGGGACTCTCCGCCAACGGCCAGGCAGGTGTGGAAAACGTCCTGGACATCCTGCGAGGAGGCATCGACTCTGCCCTTCTTGGACTCAGCGTCCCCTCAGTGCAGGAGCTTCGACCTGAGCACCTTGTTATTCCCCCCGGTTTTGTCCGGGAGTTAGGCGTTCCTGCGACAGCCCGATCGTGACTATCAGCGCGCTCGGTCTGGGCGGTCTTACGTGGCCCGAAGTACCGCATCGACCGATGGTGCTCGTCCCCGTCGGGTCTATTGAACAGCACGGTCCCCACCTGCCCTTTAATACAGATACGGTGATAGCAGCCGCCGTTGCCGATGCATTGGCTCTACGGGTTCAAGGGCAGATAGTGGTTGCTCCGGCAGTGACCTATGGCTCCAGCGGCGAACACCAGTCCTTCGCAGGTACCGTGTCCATCGGATCCGAGGTTTTGCACATGCTGATCGTTGAGCTTGTCCGCTCGCTGTCGACCTGGGCTTGTCGCATCGTCTTCGTTAACGCCCACGGCGGGAATATCCCGGCCCTGTCAAAGGCGGTGCTCCAGCTACAAGCAGAGCAGCACAGCGTCGCATGGCTGCCCTGTCTTGTCCCGGGCGCTGACCTGCACGCCGGCAGGACCGAGACGTCGCTGATGCTTCACCTCAACCCGGAAGCGGTCCGAATGGAACGTTCCGCAGCAGGCGAGTTGCGTCCCCTCGAAGAGCTGATGCCGGAGCTGCTTGCCAGCGGCGTCGCCGCCGTCTCTCCCTCCGGCGTTCTGGGCGATCCAACTGGGGCGAACGCCTACGAGGGCGCCCGGATACTTGATTTGATGGTGCATGACGCTGCACACCGAATTGCCGGGGGCGCGCTTGCCCGGAACGGAATGCTTGCGTCCAATGGGCAGCAGCAGCGAGTCTGACTCCAGCCAGGGCCGCCTGAAACCCCTTCCCAAATTGCATTGCCTCGACCATTGTCATGCTGCTGGTTGCTGAAGAAAGGAATCCCCGTGTCGACTGAGCGGATGCCCACCGACCTCATTCCCCAGGACTCCGCGGATTGGGCGACCCTTGCTCGGCAATTCGTGGAAGTTCGCCGCGATAGGGAAGTTTACCGACGGGGTTACGTTGATGACGTGATGCCTGACGGGTCCGGTCTGTGGATGGCAGTAGATGGTGTCCAGGCCAGGGAGCTCATCTGGCGGGAGCAGGGCTTCACAGTGGCCCACCTGTACAGCTCTGCTGACGGCGTCCAACCTCAGCTGGAACCCGTATCGAGTTACATAGCCGAGGGCCAGGAAGAGGTCAATATCGTGGGTGGCCGACCGTGACGGTGCGGCGATCCGATCTCCCCATTGGTTTTACCGTAAGGCTGAACCGACGGGTGAAGATCGCCGACAGAGGGAGGGAACTTGTCGGGGGATCCCCGACACGGGTTCTTTACCTTACGGAGCTTGCCAGCAAAATGGTTCAGGACAGGACGGTAGTCGTGACAGACACTCCTACTGCCTTGTTGGTGGACAGGCTATTGGAGAGCGGGATGGCCGATCCCGTGCTCGAATCGTTGCCTGGCCTTGACCTTTCGTCGGTAACGGTTGTCGTACCCGCCTTCGGACGCCCCATCGCCTTGGCCAGGTTGCTGACGAGCATTGGAGAACACCAAAAGGTTATCGTCGTCGACGACTGTTCCCCTGACCCTGCGGCAATCCGGGAAGTTGTAGAAAAACACGGCGCACGCCTGGTGCGCCTGCCGTCCAACAGTGGCCCGGCAGAGGCTCGCAATGAGGGCCTGAAGCACGTAACCACGCGATACGTGGCTTTCGCCGATTCCGACATTGTGCTCAATCCGGACACCATTCCACTCCTCTTAAAGCACTTTAATGACCAGAGCGTGGCTCTGGCCGGACCCCGGGTATTAGGCTTGGACGACGGAAACGGCATGAACTGGATCGAACGGTACGAAGAGGCACGGTCCTCCCTGGATCTGGGTATCTTCCCGGCTACAGTCCGGCCCCGGTCCCCAGTGTCGTGGCTGCCAGGGGCATTTATGCTGGCCAGAACCGATGCCCTGGGCGAAGGATTCACCTCCGGAAGCCGTGTAGGAGAGGACGTCGACCTCGTTTGGCGCCTGGTTGAACAGGGATGGCGGGTCCGCTTCGAACCCGAGGCAAAAGTGTGGCACGAGCACCGGCAAACCATAGGAGAATGGCTGTCCCGAAAGACGTTCTACGGAACCTCGGCTCACGCCCTTTCTCTCCGGCACCCGGAAGCAATCGCACCAGCGGTCTTCGCACCCTGGTCTGTCGCCGTTGTCGCCGCCATCGTGTGCCAGCGCACGTGGTCGGTTCCGGCAGCAGGAGTGATTGCTGTCTTTGCTGCGCGGCAGATCTCCAAGAAACTCGGCAGAAGCTCGCATCCGGTCCGCCTTGCTGCCAGTCTGACTGCGCGGGGAGCACTGGCAGCACAAACACAGACCATGGCCCTCTTTGTCCGCCACTGGTGGCCTCTGGCCATCACGGCGAGCATTTTCTCCCGTAGGTTGCGCCGCGCCCTCGTGGTGGCCTGCGTCGTGGACGCGTTATGGGAGTACCGCCGCACCCGCCCCCAACTCGATCTGTTTCGGTTTGCCCTCGCGCGTCGCCTGGACGACTTGGCATACGGGACCGGCGTCTGGTCCAGCGCACTGAGAGGCCGCTCCCTCCGGTGCCTGCTGCCCGACATCCGGAAAAACCCCAACTGACCTCTGGCCAAGCTTGGCTTCATCCAGCCAAGGCGCCCTGCAAGGCTGCCAGAGAAACGAACAGCACCAAGTGGATGCGCCAAGGAGATGACGTGCACAGAGACAAGAGCACCACATGAGATACGACGTCATCGTGGTCGGAGCTGGAGCCGCAGGAGCTCCCTTGGCGGCCCGATTAACTGAAGACCCGCGACGAACCGTGCTGCTGCTCGAAGCAGGTCCAGTGCCGGCCAGCACGGAGGACTTCCCGCCGGAGCTGCTCAACGCCGGGACCGTGCAAGGAGCCATGCCTGATCATCCCCATAACTGGTCGTTCATGGGTTACCTGACGCCGGACTTGCCCTACTCCATCGCCCGGGGCCGCATCCTGGGCGGATCAACCGCGATCAGCGGAACCTACTTCATCCGAGCGCCGAAACAAGACTTTGACCGCTGGTCCTCCGGAGGAAGTGAGGAATGGGCATGGGACAAGGTCCTGCCCTTTTACAAAAAACTGGAGAATGACCTTCAATACGGTGAGAGCGATATGCACGGAGGCTCTGGTCCAATGACTGTATCCCGCCCGCTGCAAGACCACCCCGTGACGAAAGCCTTTGGACGGGCCGTCAAAGAACTGGGCTTCCCGGCGGAACGGGACAAGAACAGCGAAGATGGACCCGGTTACGGACCTATGCCCTCAAACAGCGTCAGTGGGCTGCGGATCAACACCGGAATGGCTTACATCAACCCTGTACGCGACCGACAGAACCTGACAGTGGAGGGAAACTCGTACGTGCGCCGAGTGCTGTTCAAGGGTAGCCAAGCGATAGGCGTAGAAGTCCTCCGCGCCGGGGCGATCACCATCCTGGAAGCAAACGAAGTCGTTCTCTCTGCCGGCGCCGTGAAGACGCCCCACATCCTGCTTCTGTCCGGGCTAGGCCCCGAAAACGAACTGAATAGATTCAACATACCGGTGATCAAAAACCTGCCTGGCGTCGGCAAAAACTTCAGCGATCACCCTAATCTCGCCATTACCTGGAGATCCAAGGTTCCGCTAGTCGACTACTGCACGGCACAATCAATGGCCGGTGTCCTCAATTTCACCGCCAGAGGTTCAACCTGTCCGGGCGATCTGGAAATACTCCCCCTTCTCAAACCCATGGACTACATCCTGACAGGAAGCCAGCCACATGCAGCGAATGGATCCCAAAAGCCTGCCCAAGTCCTTCACCCAGGAGACCTTGCCTTCCTCGTATCACTTCAAGCAGCGACATCACGCGGTCAAATAACCCTGACATCAGCAGACCCTGAAGTGCAGCCTCGAATCGACTTCGACTACCTCTCCACAGAAACTGACCTCAGACGGATGCGCGAGGGCGTCCGAACCGCCGTATGCCTGCTGCGGTCCAAGGCCTTCAGCCCGATTTTCCAGGACCTGACGGAGCTAACGGAGCCGATCCTTCAGAGCGACACACTACTCAATAGTTGGATGCGCTCCCGTCTGGGGACAGCCATCCATCTTTGCGGCAGCGCGAAGTTTGGATCCCCCAACAACCCCGACTCCGTCGTGGACCAATACGGCCGCGTTCACGGCGTGACGGGGCTCCGCGTGGCCGACACGTCCATTCTCCCGACTGCACCCACCCGCGGCCCCGCGGCCACCGCAGTACTTATCGGTGAGCGCATGGCAGTGTTCATCCGGGGGTGAGGCGAGGCAGGAGCCGTCATAGCTCGAGGCCCCGGCTCGCGGCGGCGACCGCGTCGTGGATGTCTTCCCGCGACGGGGCGGGGACACGTCCACCCCGCTCTTGGCGAGCGCGCGTAAATCACGTCAAAGGATCGGTCGGACTTAGCGGCGCGCCAGCACGTCGATGAAGAAGGAGTCGTGCTCAACCGTCTGTATCAGTAGCCCTTCTTGACGGTGTTGCCGGCATCGACCGGCAGGGAGATGCCTGTGATGAACTTGGCGTTATCGGAAGACAGCCAAAGGACCGCC
>FOEZ01000032.1 GCA_900110595.1 Arthrobacter sp. OV608
GGGGACGGTTTGCCGGTATCGATCTGGCAGAAATCACACCGGCGCGTGCACTCGGACCCGCCGATCAGGAACGTGGCTTCCTTGTCCTCCCAGCACTCAAAAATGTTGGGGCAGCCGGCCTCCTCACACACAGTGTGCAGGCCTTCCTTTTTCACCAGGTTCTTGAGCCCGACAAACTCGGGGCCCATCTGGACCTTGGCCTTGATCCACTCCGGCTTGCGCTCCACCGGAACAGCAGAATTACGCTGTTCAACGCGCAAAAGCTTCCGGCCCTCAGGTGCCAATGTCATTTCTGTACTTCCTTCAGCATTCGACGACGTTGACGGCGAGGCCGCCCATGGCCGTTTCCTTGTATTTGGAGCTCATGTCCTTGCCGGTCTCGCGCATGGTGACAATGACCTCGTCCAGCGAAACGCGGTGGGAGCCGTCGCCCCAGAGCGCCATCTTTGCGGCGTTGATCGCCTTCGCCGCGGCAATCGCGTTCCGTTCGATGCACGGCACCTGCACCAGCCCACCGATCGGATCGCAGGTGAGGCCCAGGTTGTGCTCCATCGCGATCTCCGCCGCGTTCTCCACCTGCGCCGGGGTGCCGCCCATCACCTCCGCCAGGCCCGCCGCCGCCATCGACGACGCCGAACCCACCTCACCCTGGCAGCCCACCTCAGCGCCGGAGATGGACGCCTGCTCCTTGTAGAGCACCCCGACGGCGCCGGCAGCGAGCAGGAACTTAACCACCACGTCGTCGCGGTCCTCCTGCGAGGCGTTCTCCATCCCCGGCGCGAAGTGCAGCGCGTAAAACAGGACCGCCGGGATGATTCCGGCCGCACCGTTCGTGGGGGCGGTAACTACCCTGCCGCCGGAGGCGTTCTCCTCATTGACCGCCAAAGCGATCAAGTTAACCCACTCCTGCCAATACTTCTGGTCATAGAAGTCCTGGTCCTGGCCTTCGCCGTCCGGCCGTGAGCTTTCCTTCTTCAGCCTGTCGTACCAGTCGGGGGCACGACGGCGGACCTTCAGTCCCCCGGGCAGCACGCCTTCGCGCTTCAGGCTGGTCTGCACGCAGTCCTCCATCACCGACCAGATATGCAGCAGGCCTGCGCGGATCTCTTCGGGAGTGCGGCTGTCCTCCTCATTGACGCGCATCACGTCGCTGATGCCCAGACCGGTTTCCCGGCAGTGCTCCAGCAGTTCGGCGGCAGTGCGGAAGGGCAGCGGCAGTTCCTTCTTGGACTCCTCGAGTTCCTGCTGCGCCGCGTCTTCCTCGCCTTCGCGGACGATGAAGCCGCCGCCCACGGAGAAGAATGTGGCGGTGTGCAGGACGTTGCCGTCGGCGTCGGACACGGTGAAGGTCATGCCGTTGGTGTGCCGGGGCAGGACGGTCAGCGGGCGCAGCACCATGTCCTTCACCCCGTAAGGCAGCGCGACCGCGCCAGCCAACTGCAGGGTGCCGGTGTCGGCGATCGCGGCAAGCCGTTCCTCCACCTCGTCCGGCAGGATCAGCTCCGGATGGAAACCCTCCAGCCCCAGCAGGATCGCGGTCATGGTGCCGTGCCCGTGGCCGGTCGCCGCGAGCGACCCGTACAGGTCCACCCGCAGGGAGGCCACGTCCGCGAGCTTGCCCAGGCCTTTGAGCTCCTCGGCAAAGACGGCAGCAGCCCGCATCGGCCCCACAGTATGGGAACTGGAAGGGCCAATCCCTATCGAAAAGAGGTCAAAGACTCCAACAGCCATGCGCGTTTCCTAACTAAGTTCTGGTCGGGGTGGAGGTGCCGGGACATCCTCTGCATGCTCAGTCGCGAAGACGCCCGCTGCGCGGACGTGACTCTCCCTTAGACGCATGCTGCCGGATGCCCCACCACCTCCGAGGGTCCGTTACCAAGGCGACGGAACCGCGAGCGTCGGTGGAGCCGGGCTTTTCGAAAGCGTGCGTCAAAGCGACGAAGGAGCAGCACGCGTGAAAAGTCCGGTCCGCCGTCGCGGACGTAACCGGGCTCAGGAAAGTGGTGCGACGCCGGGATAGAGCGGATGTGCCGATGCCAATGCGTCGACGCGGTGACGCAGGCCGGAAAGGTCCTCGTCGGCGTCGGCTGTTAATGCCTCGGCGATGATGTCCGCAACCTCGCGGAAGGCGTCCTCGCCGAAGCCGCGGGTGGCCAGGGCCGGGGTGCCGATCCGCAGGCCGGAGGTGACCATCGGCGGGCGGGGGTCGAACGGGACGGCGTTGCGGTTCACCGTGATGTCGATGGCTGCCAGCCGGTCCTCGGCCTGCTGGCCGTCGAGTTCGCAGTTGCGCAGGTCGACGAGGACCAGGTGCACATCGGTGCCGCCGGAGACCACGCTGATGCCCTTGGCGCTGACGTCGGGCTGGACCAGGCGCCCGGCCAGGATCCGGGCGCCGGCCAGGACGCGCTCCTGGCGTTCCTTGAACTCGGCGGACGCGGCGATCTTGAACGCCACGGCCTTGCCGGCGATCACGTGCTCCAGCGGGCCGCCCTGCTGGCCCGGGAACACCGCCGAGTTGATCTTCTTGGCGATGCCGGTGTCGTTGGTCAGGATGATGCCGCCGCGCGGACCGGCGAGGGTCTTGTGTGTGGTGGAGGTGGTGACGTGCGCGTGCGGCACCGGCGACGGGTGCAGCCCCGCGGCCACCAGCCCGGCGAAGTGCGCCATGTCCACCATCAGGTAGGCGCCGACGGAGTCGGCGATGCGGCGGAACTCTGCGAAGTCCAGCTGCCGGGCGTAGGCGGACCAGCCTGCCACGATCAGCGCGGGCTTGGTCTCCTGGGCCAGGCGCTCCACCTCGGCCATGTCCACCGTGTGGGTGTCTTCGCGGACGCCGTACGGCACCACGTTGTAGAGCTTGCCGGAGAAGTTGATCTTCATGCCGTGGGTGAGGTGGCCGCCGTGGGCCAGGTTCAGGCCCATGATGGTGTCGCCCGGCTTGATCAGCGCGTGCATCACCGAGGCGTTGGCCTGCGCGCCGGAGTGCGGCTGCACGTTGGCGAACTCCGCGCCGAAGAGCGCCTTGATCCGGTCGATGGCGAGCTGTTCGATGACGTCCACGTGCTCGCAGCCGCCGTAGTAGCGCTTGCCCGGGTAGCCCTCGGCGTACTTGTTGGTAAGGACCGAGCCCTGCGCCTGCATCACGGCGACCGCGGTGTGGTTCTCGGAGGCGATCATCTCCAGGCCGTCGCGCTGGCGGGTGAGTTCGTCGTCGATCTTTGCCGCGATCTCCGGGTCCAGGGCGGACAGGTTCGCGTCCAGGGACGGGGAGACTACCTGCTCGAAGGCGACTGTGCTGGTGCCTGCGGCACCGGTGGCGCTCACAGTTCGCCGCCGTTCGCTGCGGCGTACTCTTCAGCGGACATCAGCGGGCCCTCTTCGGTGACGGCCACCTTGAAGAGCCAGCCGGCGCCGTACGGATCGTTGTTGATCAGGGCGGGATCGGAGACCACTTCGTCGTTGATCTCCACCACTTCGCCAGTGACGGGTGCGTAGAGGTCTGAGACCGACTTGGTGGATTCCACCTCGCCGCAGGTCTCCCCCGCGGTCACCGTGGAGCCAACCTCGGGCAGGTCCACGTAGACGATGTCGCCCAGGGCTTCGGCAGCCACAGCGGAAATGCCGACGCCGGTAGGCCCGGACCCATCAACAGCAACCCACTCGTGCTCGGCCGAGTATTTAAGTTCAGCAACAACTTTTGCCATGTGTATTTCCTTAGGTAGGTGTATGAAAAGTGAAAGAGCGTCAGCCCAATACCCACATCAAGTGAGAGAGCGTTTGGCTAAAACCCGCATCAAGTGAGAGAGCGTTCCGTTAAACCCTGCGAAAAGTGATGCAGCGTCGGGGGTACCAATGGGGACGACGGGGCTGGCATCCGGCAGCGTGCGTCAAAGCGACGAAGGAGCAGCACGCAGAGGATGTCAGCCCCGGCGTCACGCAAGAGCGTTACTTCTGGCGTTTGTAGAACGGGAGCTCTACTACTTGGAACGGCTCTGCCTTGCCGCGGAGGTCGATGTCCAGGGCGGTGCCTGGTGTGGAGTGTTCGACGTCGACGTAGGCCAGGGCGATCGGGTAGCCGAGGGTGGGGCTTGGCTGGCCTGAGGTTACCTCGCCCACCACTGTGCCGTCCTTGAGGACCGGGTAGTGGCTGCGGCCGGCGCGGCGGCCCAGGCCTTTGAGGCCCACGAGCTTGCGGCCCGAGGTGGACCCGGCGCCCAGTTCCTTGAGCTCCGCCAGCACGGCCCTGCCCACGAAGTCCGACTCCTTCTTGAGCGACACAACAGCACCCAGTCCGGCGGCGTAGGGGTTTCCTTCGCGGGAGAGCTCGTTGCCGTAGAGCGGCATGCCGGCTTCGAGGCGGAGCGAGTCCCGGCACGCCAGGCCGGCGGGGATGAGCCCCTGGTCGGAGCCGACTTCCAGCAGGGCCTCCCACAGGCCGGCGGCGTCCTCATTAGGGATGTAGATCTCGAAGCCGTCCTCGCCGGTATACCCGGTGCGGGCCAGCAGCAGCTCCTGGACAGTACCGTTGACGGCGATGCCTACCTCCACAGCCGCGTAGTACTTCAGCTCGGTTACCAGGGAGTGCTGCCCGGCGGGGACCAGCTTCAGCAGGATCGCTTCGGCGTTTGGTCCCTGGATGGCGATCAGCGACGTCTGGGCGGACACGTCTTCCACCCTCACGTCGAAGTTGGCAGCACGCTCGACCAGGGCCGCGGCAACCACCGCAGCGTTGCCGGCATTGGGGACCACCAGGTACTTCTGCTCCCCGCGGCGGTACGTGATGAGGTCATCGATGATGCCGCCGTCTTCCTGGCAGATCAGCGAGTACTTGGCTTTGCCCACGGCCACGGCGGACAGTTTGCCGGTCAGCGCGTAGTCCAGGAAGGCTGCGGCGTCGGGTCCTGTGACCCAGACTTCGCCCATGTGGGAGAGGTCGAACAGGCCGGCGGCGTTGCGCACGGCGTGGTGTTCGGCCAGTTCGGAGCTGTACTTCAGGGGCATCTGCCAGCCGCCGAAGTCGGTGAAGGAAGCGCCGGCAATCTTGTGCTGCTCGTACAGCGCGGTGTAGTTCTCAGTCATGGGATTAGCCTTCCAATCCGATGGTTGAGCTTGTCGAAACCTCGAACTCGGAGAGCGGAGGGCAGGAGCAGACCAGGTTGCGGTCACCTGCGGCGCCGTCGATGCGGCCTACCGGCGGGAAATACTTGTCTTGGCGGAGCGAGGCCACAGGGAAAGCGGCCTGCTCGCGCGGGTAGGAACGATCCCAATCAGAGGAGACGACGGCGGCTGCCGTGTGGGGTGCGTTGCGCAGCGGTGAGTTCTCCACGGAGAAATCGCCGGCGGCCACCTGGTCGATTTCCTGGCGGATGATGATCATGGCTTCGATGAAGCGGTCGATCTCCGCGAGGTCCTCTGACTCGGTGGGCTCCACCATCAGGGTGCCGGCCACCGGGAAGGACAGCGTGGGTGCATGGAAACCGAAGTCGATGAGGCGCTTGGCCACGTCCTCGGCCGTGACGCCGGTCTTGGCCGTCAGGTCGCGCAGGTCGAGGATGCACTCGTGCGCCACCAGCCCGCTTTCACCCGTGTAGAGGACCGGGAAGTGCTCGTCCAGGCGGGCGGCAACGTAGTTCGCAGCGAGCAGCGCGGACTTGGTGGCCTCGGTGAGGCCTTGGCCGCCCATCAGCTTCACGTACGCCCAGGAAATGGGCAGAACACCGGCGGAACCGAAGCGCGAAGCGGAAATCGCAACACCGTGCCCAGCCTCGGCGTTTTCGGAAGAAGCGTTGTTCGCATCACCCGGCATAAACGGTGCCAGGTGGGCCTTGGCGGCAACCGGTCCAACGCCGGGTCCGCCGCCGCCGTGCGGGATGCAGAACGTCTTGTGCAGGTTCAGGTGGGACACGTCGCCGCCGAACTTGCCCGGCTGTGCCAACCCAACGAGGGCGTTCAGGTTCGCGCCGTCAACGTACACCTGGCCGCCGGCCGCGTGGATCGCATCGCAAACCTCGCGGACGTCGGAATCGTACACACCGTGGGTGGACGGGTAGGTGATCATGATGGCCGAGAGGACGTCCTTGTGGGCCTCGATCTTGGCCTGCAGGTCGGCGTGGTCGATGGTGCCGTTGGCAGCAGTAGCGACGACAACAACCTTCATGCCGGCCAGGACGGCGGAGGCGGCGTTGGTGCCGTGCGCCGATGCCGGGATGAGGCAGACGTTGCGCTGCTGATCGCCGCGGGAGTGGTGGTAGCCGCGGATTGCGAGCAGGCCCGCGAGCTCGCCCTGGGAACCGGCGTTGGGCTGGATGGACACCTGGTCGTAACCGGTGATCTCGGCGAGGTCGGCTTCCAGGCCGGAGATCAGTTCACGCCAGCCGGCCGTCTGGGAGTCCGGAGCGAACGGGTGGATGGAGGCGAATTCCGGCCAGGAGATGGCTTCCATCTCTGCGGTGGCATTCAGCTTCATGGTGCAGGAGCCCAGCGGGATCATGGTGCGGTCCAGCGCCAGGTCCCGGTCGGAGAGCCGGCGGATGTAACGCAGCAGCTGGGTCTCGGAGCGGTGGGTGTTGAACACCGGGTGCTGCAGGTAGGTGGAGGTGCGCTGCACGGACGCCGGCAGCTCGAAACCCTCGGCAGACGCAACGGGACCGGCACCAAAGGCGACAACAACCGCGGAGAGGACCTCCGGCGTCGTGGTTTCATCGACGGACACGCCAACTGTGTCCGCGTCGATGAGGCGCAAGTTGATGCCGCGGGCTTCGGCGGCGGTGATCACCTTGGCGGCCTTGCCGGGCACGCGGACAGTGATGGTGTCGAAGAAGGTGCCGGAGACCAGTTCGCGGCCGGCGATCTGCAGCGTGGTGGCCAGGGCGCGGGCGTTGTTGTGGACGGTTTCGGCGATCGCCTTCAGGCCGTCGGGGCCGTGGTAGACGGCGTAGAAGGACGAGACGATGGCCAGCAGCGCCTGCGCGGTGCAGATGTTGGAGGTGGCCTTCTCGCGGCGGATGTGCTGCTCGCGGGTCTGGAGGGCCAGGCGGTAGGCGGGGACACCGGCGTTGTCCTTGGACACGCCCACGATGCGGCCGGGAAGCGTGCGCTCCATGCCGTCACGGACGGCCATGTACGCGGCGTGCGGTCCCCCAAAGAACAACGGCACGCCGAAGCGCTGCGTGGAGCCGACGGCAATGTCCGCCCCCTGCTCGCCCGGAGGCGTGATCAGGGTGAGGGCCAGCAGATCGGCGGCGACGGTAACCAGCGCGCCGCGGTCCTTGGCCTCGGCGATGACCGCGGTCTGGTCCCAGACGCGGCCGGAAACGCCGGGCTGCTGGAGGACCAGGCCATTGATATCGCCGTCGGGCAGGCCGGCCGTAAGATCGGCGATTTCCACCTCTAAGCCGAGGGCTTCGGCGCGGCCCAGCACGATGGCGATGGTCTGCGGGAGGAGGTCGGCGTCCAGGACGGTCTTGCCGTCTTTAGCGGTCTTGTTCTTGTTGGCCCGGCGCATCAGCAGCACGGCCTCTGCCACGGCGGTGGCTTCGTCCAGCAGGGAGGCGTTGGCCACGGGAAGTGCGGTGAGGTCCTGCACCATGGTCTGGAAGTTAAGCAGCGCCTCAAGCCGGCCCTGCGAGATTTCAGGCTGGTACGGGGTGTAGGCGGTGTACCAGGCGGGGGCCTCGAGGATGTTTCGGTGGATCACCGGCGGGGTCACGGTGTCGTAGTAGCCCTGGCCGATCATCTGCACGGCCATCTTGTTTTTGCCGGCGAGTTTGCGGAGCTCGGCAAGGACCTCGACTTCGCTGAGCGCGCTCTCGAGCGTGAGCGGCTTGTCCTGGCGGATGGAATCCGGGACTGCGCTGTCAACGAGGCCATCCAGGGTGTCGTAGCCGACGGCCTTGAGCATGGTGTCGATGTCGGACTGGCGGCGCGCGCCGATATGGCGGTCTGCGAAGGTGGCGGGGGACGATTGAACCGTCATAAGAGGAACTCCATAATTCAGGTGGTGCCGAAGCACCACGTTGATTCGGGTTCCTCCCCGCTCTGTATTGGACCTGAGAGTTTTGCGTTGTCCTGCTGTTTTGCAGGGCGCCGCTTGCACCGTCGGTGAGCCCGGTTGCCCGGACTGCTTTCCAGAGTTGCCTTGCCGCGGCGGTACGTGGGCCTGAGAGATTCCTGGGGAGGATTTGCTCCTACGGCGCCTGCAGAACGTACCGGCAGGACTCTCCCGCCGCAGATCATCAGCATGTGCCACTGGTGGGTGACACGGCTCACACCTTACAGGAGTCGCGGGCAGGAAGCAAAACGGCGCCTCCCAGCCAGGAGGACGGACGACGGCGGCACGTCCCGCCGTCGTCCCCTCCCCTGAGCGTTAGGGGGCGCCGGCGGGGACACCCTTCGCGGGGCCTGAGATAATGGCCGAATGGAGATCGCCCTGGGACTTCTGGTTCTCGTTGCGGTGGTGTGCGCCGGAAGTGCGCTGGGCCGGAAGCTGAACATTTCGGTGCCGCTGCTGCTGGTGCTGGCGGGCGTGATCGGTTCTTTCCTCCCGTTTGTTCCGGACATTGAACTGAACCCGGAACTGGTCCTCGTGGGCCTGCTGCCGCCGCTGCTGTACGCCGCGGCGCTGCGGACGTCGCTGTTCGATTTCGGTTCCAACCGCCGCGCCATCGGCCTGCTCTCGGTGGGCTATGTCATCTTCGGCACCATCACGGTGGGACTGGTGGTCTGGTGGCTGTTTCCGGAGATTCCGGTGGCCGCAGCGATCGCCCTGGGTGCGGTGCTGGCGCCGCCGGATGCGGTGGCTGCCACATCCATCGCGCGGAAGGTGGGGATGCCGCGCAGGATTGTCACCATCCTGGAAGGCGAATCCCTGGTCAACGACGCCACCGCGTTGATCTGCCTCCGGGCAGCGATCGCTGCGATCTCCGGGTCAGTGTCCGCGGCCGGGATCGCCGGGGACTTCCTGCTCGCCGTGGGCGGCGGTCTGGTGGTGGGCCTGGCCGCGGCCTACGTCCTGACCATGCTGCGCAAGCGGATCCGGAACGTCGCGATCAACACTTCCACGTCCCTGGCCGCCCCCTTTGTGGCGTACCTGCCGGCCGAGGCCATCCACGCTTCCGGGGTGCTCGCCGTCGTCGTTACTGGCTTGGTGATGGGCACAAAGGCGCCGTCCATGCCCAACGGTGCCGCCCGGCTGAGCCAGCGCAGCAACTGGAACACCGTGCAGTTCCTGCTGGAAAACTCGGTGTTCCTGCTGATCGGGCTCCAGGTCCGGACCATCATCGAAGGTGTCCAGGACGATTCCCTGGGTGCGGGCCGGATCTGGGCGGGCTGCGCGCTGATCCTGCTGGCGGTGCTGGTGCTCCGGCCGGTGTGGGTGTTCCCGGCCACTTACCTCCCCCGCCTTATCCCGGCGGTGCGGCGCAGCGATCCGTCGCCGCCCTGGCAGTTCCCGGCGATTGTTTCCTGGGCCGGGATGCGTGGGGTGGTCACCCTCGCCGCGGTGCTGGTGCTGCCCGAGGACCTGGAGCACCGTTCAGTGCTGATCCTCGCTGCCCTTGTGGTGGTGGGCGGCACGCTGACGCTGCAGGGCTTCACCCTCCCGGCGCTGGTCCGGCTGTTGCGGGTCCAGGGCCCCGACCAGCGCGAGGATGCATTGAACAAGGCGTCGCTGATGCAGCTCGCCACCGCTGCCGGCGTGACCCGGCTGCAGGAATTGCGGACGGACGACGACCCGCCGGAGGTGGTGGCCATGCTGAAGCGGCGCACGCAGGAGCGCGGGCTGGCGGCGTGGGAACGGCTGGGCCGGCCGTCGGCGGAGACGGCCACTCCCAGCGAGCGTTATGCCCGGTTGCGGCTTGCCATGCTGGAGGCCGAACGGGCCAAGGTGCTGGATCTGCGGCGCGGCGGCGAGTACGCGCAGGAGGTCCTCAGCGATGTCCTGGAGCGGCTGGATGTTGAGGAATCGATGCTGGACGTGGCGCTGGACGAGGTGGATGCGTCCGGCGAGGGCGGCGGCGAAGGCATCGCGCGGCCCGGCGGGGTATGCGGGCATCTCGAGCAGGCCCGGCCCCTTGAGGCGCCACGGAACGCATTCTGCACTGACTGCCTTCGGGAAGGAACCACTACTGTGCACCTGCGGATGTGCCTGGCTTGCGGGCAAGTGGGGTGCTGCGACTCCTCGCCCGGAACGCACGCGTCAAGGCATTTCCAAGCCACCGGGCACCCTGTCATGCGCAGCATCGAGCCGGGCGAGGACTGGCGCTGGTGCTATCAGGACGACCTGCTGGGGTGATGGCCCGCTGAGGTGCGGCCTGCTCCCGTGAGGGGACGACGGCGGGAAGGTCCCGCCGTCGTTCGGTCACCTGAAGGTTTCAAGGGGCTAAGCCCCGGGCAGTTGGATTACGCCGAGCTGCTGCATCAGCCCAAGATCGTCCCGGTCAGACCAGTGCTCCACGATCTTTCCATTCTGGATCCGATGGATGGCCACTGCAGTCTCCCTCAGCTGGGCGCCGGTGGGAGGCAGCGGTCCGGGAAGCTCGCCCACATGCCGCCCGGTAGCTGTCAGCCTGGTCACCACCTTGTCCCCTTCTGCAACCTGGTCCTCAATCTCGTGGACGCCAGGCGTAGCCGAAAGAAAGATGCGGAAGGCCTGCTTCAGTCCTTCGCGTCCTGCCGGCAGTCCAGGAAACGGCGGGTGATGGTCGAGATAGTCTTCCGCCACCAGGTCATCCATCGCGTCGATATTCCCGGCGTCGATCTCGGCGTAGAAGCGGCGCACGAGCTCTTTGTTGTCCTCAGTTCCCAAGGCAGGCCTCCCTTTTGTACACGGGGTTTCGCGCTCGGATGGGATCAGGTGTCGCCGTTACAAGCGTGCCGTGGAGGGCCCATTGTAAGTCCCCAATCGGCACTCCGGTAGAAGGTCAGGAGACGCCGGCGAGGACGCCGTCAATCTGTTCCAGCAGTCCGGGCCAGCCGTTGCCCATGCCTTCAATGGCCTGCTTGCCCATGGGGGTGTCGAGGCGGAAGCCGGCGTGTTCATGGTGGAGGATGGTGCCGCCGTCCACCGGCTCGAGCCGCCAGGTGATGGTGGTGTCCAGCATGCCTTCTGAGAAGAGGAAGCTGATGGAGGTGCCGGGGTCCACGGTGAGGACTTCACACTGCTGCTGGCCCCAGGAGCCCATGTCCATGGTGAAGCGGTGGCCGACGACCGGCGCCATGTCACCGGGCGCCCACCAGCGGGCCAGCAGTTCCGGCGTAGTCAGTGCGGCCCACACGGATTCCGCGGGGTGCGGATAGCGGCGCTCGAGCCGAATGGCGTTCTCAGTCATGACGGTTTCTCCTCGTCCAGAAGTTCTGCCAGCGCGTCGAGGCGCCGGTTCCAGTAGTGCTCGAAGTGCTTCACCCAACCGCCGATATCAGCGAGGCCTTGCGGCTGGAGGTGGTACAGCCGGTTGCGGCCGCGCCGTTCTTCCCTGACCAGCCCGGCCTCCCGGAGGACGGCCAGGTGTTCGGACGCTGCGGAACGGCTGAGGTTCAGCAGCCCGGTGAGTTCGCCCGCTGTCCGGGGACCCTGGCGCAGCTCGTCCAGGATGACGCGCCTGGCCGGGTTGGAGACAGCGCCGAATACGTCAGGAAGCACAGGATCAGTAAATGTCGGAAATTTCCGACATATCTAGCGGGGACTTCTCCGGCCGATCCGGTGCCCTGCCCAGAAGGCGAGCAGGAGCAGCCCCACCACGGCTATTGCCACGCCGATCTGGGTTCCTTGGGTTATCAGGGCAGCGCCGTTGGCACTGAACGGCGTACTGCTGAGCGGTGCATACGCGAACCAGCCCACGTAATCCCTGTTCAGGAAGGCGATGAGCCCGCCTGCCAGCACCGCGGCGAAGCCCGCCAGAGGCACGACGGCGGCACGGACTTTGACTCTTTTTGGCGTGTTCGGCTGCTCGGCAGCATTGTTTTCCCCCATGGAAGCGAGTCTAGCCGGGCCGCAGCAGCCGGGATTAGGCTGGGCGGATGTTGACTATCGGAACGATTGTCCTCGGCGTCAACGACATTGCCGCCGCCACCGATTTCTGGCACGAAGCCTTGGGCTATGTCCCGCGGGAGCAAGGTGACGAGACCTGGGTAACCCTTGCGCCGGCGTCGGGGCCTGGAGCGCAGCTGTCACTGATGCGGAGCGAGACGCCGGTCCAGGAACATCCCCGGATCCATCTGGATTTGTATGCGGACGACCAGAGCGCTGAGGTGGAACGGCTGGTCGCACTCGGCGCCCAGCGCGTGGACTGGGACCTGTATCCGGAAGACCCAGACTTCATCGTGCTCGCTGATCCTGACGGGAACAGGTTCTGCGTCATCGACAAGAGTCCGCGGTAGGACCGCCGTCGAACGTGTTCTTCGACGCTGACGCCCGGGAACATTCCTGTCCGCCATGCCGTTGACATCCCTACGACCCGCGCCGCCTTTGAACGCGGCGGCGCTTACGGAAGGGAACACATGGCCAGGGCTATCTGGAACGCAAAAGTCATCGCCGAATCCACGGACACCGTGGTGGTGGAAGGCAACCACTACTTCCCGCGCGAAGCCGTCAACCCCGACTATCTCAGGGACAGCGACCTCTACTCCATCTGCCCATGGAAGGGCAGGGCCAGCTATCACACGCTCGAAGTAGACGGAAAGCTGAACGTGGACGCGGCCTGGTACTACCCGGAAACGAAGCCGCGGGCAAAGCAAATCGAGGACCGGATCGCGTTCTGGCGCGGGGTCACCATCGAGGCTTAAGTACAAAAGGCAACGGACGACGGCGGAACCTCCCGCCGTCGTCAGGTCAAGTAGGCCACCATGGTGATTGTGGATGCACAGCAGCTTTTCCCCGGCGCGCTCACGGCGATCTATGATGCGCTTTCAGCGCGGATGTCCGGGCTGGGTGACGACATCGTCCAAGAGTTTTCAAGAACCCAGGTAAGTTACGGGGCGGCGCGTAAGTTCACGTGGCTCACCCCCATCTCGAAGAGCAAAGCGCTTCTGACCATGGACATGTGGGATGAGCACCATGCCGCGTTCGTCCGTAATGTCATCCCGTTTCGTCACGATAAGTACACCCACCAGGTGGAAGTACGCACCCCAGCCGACGTTGAGTCTGTTGCCGCCCTCGGCTGGTTTGAAGATTCAGCCGCCTGGGGCCGGAAGCAACGCTGACCAGTCGGCTGCTTCATAGGCGCCGGGATCGTCGCTTTCCTCAAGCTGATCTTGTCCGGTTCCACTAAGTGCCGACGATGACGTACTCGCCATTGAGCTCCTTAACCAGGCGTTCGATGTCCCTCGTTGACGGTTGGCCGGTGGCTATTTCAGTGAAGTCGACAACCATCCAATTCTTCCCATGGACTAGATGGATTTTGCCTTGGTTGGAGTCAGACAAGATCTGGTAGGTTTCGCGAAATGCTTTCTCATCTGCAAAAAGGTCTATCTGGACCTTTTCAAAGCATAATTTCTGCGCCGAGGCCAGCCTGATGCCATCGCCCATTGGAACAATTGGATCACCAACAGGATCAGCTTCGCAGCCAAGGACGTCATTGACGGCGGTGTAAGCCTCATCCATGGAGCTGAATCCTTGTAGGTTCTCGCCTCCCGGTTGCTCTTTGGCGCCGCATCCCGTGACCGGAACGGCCACAAGAAAAGCAGCCATTGCAATATTCGGCAAACACCTGTTCTTCGCCACTTTTACCCCCGGTGATCTATCGCACTATTCCTTATGCATGAGGAACCCAATAGCCCTTTCTGGTCCGGCGGGGGTGCGGTATTTATCGCTGCATGCCGAGAGTGGCGATCAGGTCCTCGTGGAACTCGAACCAAATGCGATGAAAGGAATCACGGTCTGTGGCGATTAGCCAGGCTGTTTCCGTGGCTGCGTTTGCCACCGCCTGCTCGAGGCGTTGGGTATATCCGCTAAACCGCGGCAACGCTCCAGCCAGGCGGGCTTCCAGGCCGCGGAAGGATGCCACGGCGTCCGTAAAGGTTTGATTCGTCCGGTGGTCCATCCCGTCATTTTGCTGGTTCTCCCGGGAGAGCCGGTCGAGCTGAAGCTGGCTGCAGGCCGCGACGACATCCGTGTTCAGGGGCACAAACTCCGAGTGCACGGACGTGACCGCGGCACGTGCATCCGCCGCTTCAAGTTCCCCGGCCAGTAGCCGCTCGTTTTCCGTCCTTCCGGCGACAGTCAGGGACCACCCCCGCGAGCCTCCGAACGAGGAGCGTGCGGCCCACCCCTTCGAGCCGGCTTCGATGAGAAGAGATTCGACTTGTTGGGAATCCTGGCCAAACCTTTGCGCAACTGCCCCAGTGTCGGCGAAGCCGAGAAGCCGGATGGAGTGGAGGGTGAGCAGCATTGTGGGCTGGTTCGAGCTCATCGCAGAACCTTTGACGGCGCTTCGGTGACGGTTCCCTGGGTTCCGTCGACCACGATGGTGGTGCCGGCCGGGAAAAGGTGGAGGGCGCCGGCTACCCCTAAAACAGCCGGAATGCCGTATTCGCGAGCCACGATAGCGGCGTGCGAAAGCATCCCGCCTGTTTCCGTGACGATTGCAGCGGCCAGCCCGAATAGCGGTGTCCAGGCAGGGTCAGTGGTCCGGCAGACAAGGATATCGCCGGGCATCACTGTCGAAAATTCATCCACGCTATGCACCGTCCTAGCCGTACCGCAGGCAGTCCCGGGGCTGGCGCCGGTTCCAATGGAAGTCATCAACCAAAATTACCGGGTTGGGCCGGCAGCATCGGGGAGGAGCCTGTTCTGTAATTTGCGAGCGCATCAGCAAGCATCCGGTGGCCTTGTTTCTCGAACTCGCGGTCGCCGACCTGGAAAGCCCAGGCGGCGGTGGTGACGGCTTCACGCAGCAGCGTTATATTCCAGAGTCTGCTCCCTCGCGGATCTGAACCATATCCCTCAAAGAAGGCCGCCTCCAGCTCGGGACGGGTCCGCCATTGCTGCACAGCCAGGCGGCAGAAATCGCTGATGGCCGGCCTGAATTCAAACCGGCCGAAGTCTATGACTCTTAACTCAGCCCCGTTCATGAGCCAGTTGCGTGGCTGCCAGTCTCCATGGGTCGGCACCACCGGCACCGGTTCCGGCCGGTATGCGGCGAGTACGCCCCGCACTTTCCCTGCCACAGATTCTTCAATGCGGTGGGGCGTCTCCAGCCAGGCCATCGCTTTCTCCGTAGCTGCCGCCTCATACCGCGAGTCAGTCCGAACAGTTTGGGCCTGGAACTCACGCAGAAGCTGCCCGGCTTGCAGGTAAGTGCCGCTCTCATATTCAGCTGCGCTTCCCTCCACCAGGTAACCCTCCAGATACTCCGTTATCAGGAGGTTCAAGGAAGGGTTGGCGTGTACGAGTATGGGTGCCCGCTCCTGGCGGGCCCAGGCTTCTGTCCAGGCCTCATGAGCGTCTAGTTCACGCCGTATGTGACGGTTGGAAGGTCCCGCTGCCTTGATGACGTACCTACCCTGTCCGTGCGCCACTTCAAGCACAGCGGTATCCACGAGGTTCCACGAAAGATCATTGAGGAATCGAACGCCCGGGAGCCGGGTTTCCACGAACTCGGCTTGTCCGGCACTAAGCCGGTTCCGGTGCCAGGATTCCATCCCAGCAGACTAACGCGTCCACGCCGGATCTTTCCCTGGCAGTTGGCGCCATGGTTCCGACCTCGCTCAAGGTGCCTCGCTGCCCCAGCGTGCCAGCGCGTCGATCGCCTCGCGCAAGGCGAGCCCGCGATCGGTCAGCGCGTAGGCCCGGGTGTTGTGCCGGAGGGGCAGGCGGGACAGGACGCCGGCAGCCTCGAGCTCGCGCAGGCGGGTCGCAAGCATGTTGGTCGGCACTCCGAGATCGCGCTGCAGATCGCCGTAGCGCTGTGGCCCGTCGAGCAGCCGCTCCACGAGGAGCAGGGCCCACCGCGCTCCGACGATGTCGAGGGCCGCGGCGAGGTTGCTCACGCGGTCGGATCGGTGTCCGGCTTCATCCAAAACGGCGAGTAGTGGTAGCCGTCGGGGTCGTCGAATTGGCGCTGGTACATGAAGGGGTAGTCGTCGGTGTCACCGATCCGCCCGCCGGCGGCGCCGGCGCGTTCGGTGAGCTCGTCGACCGCCTCGCGGCTGCCGAGGTCGAATGAGACCGTGACTTTCGAGGGGGTGTCGGGTCCGCCGACCAGCTCCTCGGCGCCGCCGATGCTCGCGTACATCTCGCGGCTGCCGAGCATGACGTACTGCTCGGGCGCGATCTCGAAGCATGACACGTTGTGGTCGGACATCTTGGCGTTGAGGGTCCAGCCGAGGGCGGAATAGAAGGCGGTGGCGCGCTCAACATTCTCTACGGGGCAGGTGATGAAAAGGCTCATGACGCCATACTTGCAAAATGCAAGTATGGCGTCAAGCCCTCAGCCGCAGGAGATTGCAATGAGTTCAAACTGATATCCGTACCACTCTTCATTGTCACGGGTTCTGTGCCGGAGGAGACTTGAGGCGACGGCATCCCATCAGGGGCCGCCCGCGGGGCCAGCCGGCTGCAGGGCCTCACAGCACTCTGTAGCGGCCTGGTGGATCGATGAGCTCCATGACACCTCTCGAAAAGGCCGCTCAGCGTTCGCGCCATCTGGTGTATTTGGTGGCTATCGCACTGATTGGATGTCTCGGCGGGTGCGAGTATGAATCCAACGACGTCTCCCTCCCGTCCGCCAGTTCTCCCACTACGGAGGCTCGCATTGTCCCACCGCCGCCGGAGAGTGGCGACACTCGCACGGTCCCACTGCTGCCGGAGAATGGCGCCATCGACGCCGGCACATACCTCGTCCTCGCCCCTGGCTACACGGCGCCATTCGAGATCACTGTCCCAGACGGCTGGTCGAGTGAAAGCGGTGACACCCTGGGCAAGAACGACCCGGATCATCCGGGGGACGCGGCCGTCTACGTGGCTTGGTGGCCCGTCGACCATGTGCCGACGGACGCCTGCGAGTGGGTGGGCGCCCTCGCCGAGGTCGATCCGTCGCCTTTGGCCTTCGTTGACGCCATGGCGGCGCAGAAGTCCACCGTGAGTACCCCCGCCGTCAAGGTCATGGTGGGCGACTACTCCGGCTTCGAGTTCGACCACTCGGTCGAGGGCGACGTGGAGATCACAGCCTGCGATGGCAAAAGGCTCTGCATCCACTCATCATCCGCATACGAATGCGGACGCTGGTACTCGACTCAGAATGAACGCGAAACCTACCGGGTGGTCGACCTGAACGGCCAGCGCGCGGTGATCTGGGTGGCCCAGTACCGCCCACCCATCAATCCGGAGCTGACGAGAGAGGCACGAGCCGTCTTCGACTCGATCGTGTTCAAGTCCGACAAGTGACCAGCTGATGCGATAGGCGATCCCGCCCGCGGACGCCGACTCCTTCTCTGAACCCACCTCGGTGTCTTGTAGCCTCAATGCCTCGAAACCCTTGGATTTCGCAACACTGAGGCTACGAGACACATCAAGTTGAATTGGGGGAAAAATTCGGGTGCCTGCAAGAGGACCTTTCCCATCCGCTGCATTGCTTGGCGTAATGGTCAACTAGCTGTACTAACCCGGTTGGTTGGTGACACGGCTGACCGGTGAGGCGCCTTTGAGTGCGGTGTGGGGCCTGTGGTGATTGTAGTACTCGATGAAGTTG
>FOEZ01000030.1 GCA_900110595.1 Arthrobacter sp. OV608
CACGCCGGTAGAACACGAACAGTTCCTTACCAGCAATAAACTTCAGCCGGCACAAGCCGCCTGATCAACTGTCCACGATTTGCGGGTAACCCCACTACCTAGTTGGGGAGGAGAGGAAGGGTTGAGAGGTCGGGCGGGTTTAGGAGGCGTGGGCGTGGGTCGTGGCGAGGTTTGCCAGCGTAGACACCAGCAGCCGGCGCTCCACTACCTTGATGCGCTCGTGCAGGGTTTCCTCGGTATCGGACTCCTCGACGGCAACGGCTTCCTGGGCGATGATGGGCCCGGTGTCCACGCCGGCGTCGGCCCAGTGGACGGTGCAGCCGGTCACCTTCACGCCGTACGCCATCGCATCCCGCACACCGTGGGCGCCCGGGAACGCCGGAAGCAGGGCGGGGTGGGTGTTCAGGTACTTGCCGTTGAAAGCATCGATGAACTCCGGGCTCACAATCCGCATGAAGCCTGAAGACACCACCACGTCCGGCTCAAAAGCAGCTACGGCCTTGGTCAGGGCGGCGTTCCAGTCCGCCCGGTCCTGATAATCCTTGAAGTCCACCACAAACGTGGGGATGCCTGCAGCGCCGGAGCGTTCCACCCCAAAAGTCCCCGGCCGGTCGGCCCCCACCGCAGCGATTTCGACGTCGAGTTCCCCTGCCTTAACTGCGTCAATGACTGCCTGGAGGTTGGACCCGGTTCCGGAAACGAGGACTACGATGCGCATGGCTCTAGCTTATGGGCAGCCTCGCGTAGGCTGGAAAACATGAACTCCACACCGCAACCGGCTGGGCAGCAGCGCACAAAACCGCCGCTCAGCGAGGCAGCCAAGGCCTCGCTCGCCAAGACCCACACCCTGTTTCGGATCTTCGTGGTTTCGGTACTCGGCGCCTTTTTTGTGTATCAGCTGGACATCAACTACCTCTGGCTCACCGCCATCCTGACTGTGGCCAGCCTCACCCTCGGCGTGCTGCTGCTGGTCCGGGCCGCGCGGCTGAAGGAGTCCCGGCTTGTCCTCATCGGCACCATCTCCGGCCTGGTGGTGTCGGCGATCATGGTGCTGCTGATCCTGGTCACTGCCCTGTTCTTCGAGGACGTGCGCGAGTACCAGGCGTGCGCCGGGCGGGCCTTGACGCAGCAAGCGCAGTCGGCGTGCCGGGTACAGCTGCAGGAGTCGCTGCCCTCGCAGCTGCCCTAAGGGGCCGAACGCGCGGGGCAGCCGCTAGCGGACCAGCTCGGCTTCCTCTTCCTTCGCCGCCTGCTCACGTTCCAGCCACGGCCCTGCCGCGTAACCAATGACGACGCCGGCGGCAACTTCGGCGGCCACCCAGACTCCCGTCCACAAGGGGTCAGGGCCGATCGAGGTGAGGCGTCCGATCCCGGCCGAGCCGCGCGCCAGCCACGCCAGCCCGGCGGTCAGCAGCCCGGCAGCCAGTCCGCACAGCACGCCGAGCACCAGAGTGGAAACCGTAGCCGTGAACCAGCGGGCACGGACCTTGATGGAGAGCCACTCGTCGAAGTGGTTTTCGCCTTCGCGCAGGAACCACCAGCCGGCCAGGACACCGGCGAGGACCGGGACGATCAAGGCAGCGAAGGCGTACTCCAGGGGGCCAGCCGGGATGGCGGCCAGCACCGGGACGGACGGGAGCGGACCCACGGCAGTGCCCAAGGGGCCCACCTGGGAACCGACGCCCATGGAAAAACCTGAACCTGAGGCCCATGCGAGGGCAAATACCACGAGGTTGGGCAGGAACCCCAGCTGGGCAATGGTGAGTGCGGCACCTCCCACAGCGCCGGCGTCGAGCGCTTCATAGACCGCCACCACCAGGTTCCAGTGGATAAAGAGGTCAACAGCCAGCAGCAACGCGGCCAGCGCCAAGGCGGACAGCACCGCCACAAATCCGGCTTTCGCGGCGGAACCGAGGTAGGACCCCGCCCAGCGGGAATGCTGGCTGGTGCGGGAAATCCAGTCCACGGCGTCGACGCCGATGAGCCGGCTCCACGAGCCTGCCTCACGCCGTGCGCCGATCACCATGCCCAGGGCGTAGGGAATGAGCGGGATGAACATGGCGTGCCAGGCATTGATGCCGACGTCGGGCGTGCGGCAAACGAAACCCGTCGCCGCCCCGAAAGTCCCGTACACCACCCAGGAACCGAGGAGTGCCTGCCACAGCTGGTCGGTATAAGAAGCCCGTGCCAGCCGGCGGCCCGCCCGCCAGGCGAGCAGGAAGGGAATCAGTGTAAGGCCAAGCGGTATCAGCGTGAGCAGCCCGGAGCCTGCGCCGGCGGCGGCTGTGGAGCCGGCGGCCTTGAGTTCCAGCGGCACCCCATGGACCAGCAGCCATGACTGGCCAGCCAGCCGGGCCAAATAGTCCAGCGCGCCGTCATGGAATCCGGCGGTGGCCCAGACGGCCAGGACCGGCGCGATCACCACCAGTGCGGAGATGACGGCTGCCTGGGCCGTTTCGAGGGCACCCTGCATCCATAGGGGCATGGGAAGGCCACGGTCTCCGGTCTGATCAGCGCGCAGTTTCATCGTTTTCCATGGTGTCACGGCGGCACTGTCCGGTCCGTGACCGACAGGCGCAACAGCATCGGCGCAACCCGGAGGGCGCCGGCTCAATACCGGCCTGCGCCGGCGCTTTTCACCAGGGGCAGCCGTAAAATTGAACTGTCCACAATAGTGGCAGGAGGCAAAGAATGACTACCGCATCCCCACATGCACACGGCGTTCACTTTGGGCGGGCAGACGTCCAAAACGTTGGCATGGGCGTGGGAATTGTTTTGATGCTGGTGGGTGTCCTGGGCTTTATCCCGGGCGTCACCACGCAATACAGCGAACTGATGTTCCTTGGACCGGCTTCGCATGCCATGTTCCTCGGTTTGTTCCAGGTATCCATGCTGCTCAACATTGTGCAGCTGGCCATCGGCGCAACCGGCCTGGCCATGTCCCGTTCCGAATACGGCGCCCGCAACTTCCTCTTGGGAGCAGGCGCACTGTATATCGTCCTGGCTATCTTCGGGCTGATTGTCGGTGTTGGTTCGGCGGCCAATTTCCTGTCGCTGAACATGGCGGACAACTGGACCCACCTGGCATTGGGCGTCGTGATGATTGTTGCCGGCTGGCTGTTCTCCAGGAACCTGGCGGCCAGCAGGACATAGCCCGGAATTCGTAACCCGGGAAAAACAGGAGCCGCGAATGGGAGAAGGACATTAAGTTCTGAAGATGTTCGTTGTACTGGCTGGTGCAGTTGCCGTTTCCGGCGTTGCTGCACCGGCATTCCGCGGCTGGACCGCCACCAGCGGGAAACAGCCGCGGCAATAGAACAAAGTTCCGCATGCACAACGACGCCGGGAGCCCCCAAGTGGACTCCCGGCGTCGTTCGCTGGATGGTTGCCCTCGCACCGGTCCGTTCAGCGGCGCGTCAGCAGTAAATCAGCGGCGGAAGGTCAGCGGCGGCGGTTGCCGTCCACGCCGTCAGCGTCGATGTGCTCCTTGCGGACTTCCTCGTTGACGGTGACGTCATCCTGGACCACATCCTTGTCGAGGCGGACCCGCTCCACCGGGACGGTTTCCTTCTCCACCACGGGGCGTTCCTCGTGCAGGATCACTTCGTGCTCTTCTTCACTGATGTCCGGGCCGTTAAGCGCCGCACCGCGGTTGGCATCAGTGATGGGCTCGCGCTCCAGGCGTACTTCTTCGCGCTGTACCGGGACTGTCTTCGTGACGTTCTCAGTGGTGACGTACTTCCGGAGGCGGGCCCGGCCGGCAGCCTCGCGCTCGGTGCCAACATGAAGCTGCTCCTCCGAGCGGGTCATGGCGTCATCGGTGGTGGGGCCGGAGGTGTCGTGGCCAACAGCGCCGCGGCCGGAGGTGCCGCTGGCAGCGTATCCGTCCGTACCCGCGTTCGGGGTGCCTGCGTTGAGGTCGGCGTCGCCCTGCAGGTCCACGTCGCCGCGGGTTCCGGAATCGCGGGCATCGGAGTAGGTCCGGGCGCCGCGTTCGTAGTAGGTGTACAGCCGGTCCTCTTCCTCAGGGGTGAGGTGTCCGTCCACGTCCACCCGGGGCGCGTCCTTGACGTGATCCTTGCTGTACGGAACCACCAGGTCGTCGCCCTGCGTGTGTGACCCTTCAACGGGCACAAAGGACTGGGAGGTGCCGAAGAGACCGGTCTTGACGGTGACCCATGTGGGCTCCCCGGTGTCATCGTCTGCGTAGAGCTGCCCGATTGAGCCGATCTTCTCGCCGTCGGAACCGAGTACGTTGCCGTTCTTGTTGAGCAGGCTTTCAAGGTTTTCCCTGTTGAGCATGACGTCTCCTTGGATTTGTCGTTGCGCTGGGTCAAGCCAGCATGGATGTTCCGGCGCCGGGGTCTCCCCCAGTGCACGGCCTCCGCCCCCTTTGCTAGAGGCATCGCGCTGACTGCCCGTCTACAGTAAGCATGCTTAGCATCAAAAGGAAAGTCTACTTAGTACTTTTTTATCGGGGCGTCTTCGGATCCCGCCCTGACGAGGCGTTTTGTCCTGAAAAATTTTCCGGACTCCTTAGCGGGAGACAAGGTGGCGCTGAGGCCAACGGGCCCTGATGTTTCCCTAACCTTTCCCCCGGCGTCACATCAGGTCCCCCGCCCCGCAACGCCGCACGCCCACCGTTGAGGGGTGAGGATCGCAATTGTTGCTGAATCATTCCTGCCCCTGATGAACGGTGTGACGCACTCCATCCTGCGGGTGCTGGAACACCTTGAGGAACGGGGTGACGACGTCCTGGTCATCGCCCCCTCCACCCAGGACACGGAAGCGCCGCACCATGTCAAGGGCGCGGAGATCCACCGGCTTCCAGCGGTGCCGCTGGCCGGCTATACGAACGTTCGGGTCGCCATGGGCGGTGTGTACCGGGTCAAGAGAATCCTTGCCGACTACGCACCGGACGTGGTCCATCTGGCCTCTCCGTTCGTCCTCGGCTGGCGGGCAGCCCAGGCCGCGCATCAACTGGGGATCCCAACCGTAGCCATCTACCAGACAGAGGTTCCCAGCTACGCGGCGCGGTACGGCGTCCCGTTCCTGGAGAACTGGGCCTGGAACCGGGTGGAGAACATCCATCTGCTCGCCAGCCGCACCCTGGTGCCGTCCACGTTCGCGCTGAACCAGTTGCGCGGCCGCGGCATCCCCCGGTTGCAGATGTGGCGGCGCGGCGTGGACACGGCCCGTTTTTCGCCGGAAAAGCGCGACGACGGGTGGCGGGCCGGGGCGGCTCCCGGCGGTGAGCGGATAATCGGCTACGTGGGCCGGCTGGCCGTGGAGAAGCAGGTGGAGGACCTCGCCGCCCTGGCCGGCATTCCTCACACCAGGTTGGTGATTGTGGGCGACGGTCCGCAGCGGGCGGCCCTGGAAGAGGCCCTTCCGGATGCCGTCTTCACCGGATTCCTGGGCGGCGAAGACCTGGCCCGCGCCGTGGCGTCTTTTGACCTGTTTGTCCATCCCGGCGAGTTCGAAACGTTCTGCCAGACCATCCAGGAAGCCATGGCGTCGGGTGTGCCGGTGGTGGCCACGGGCCGCGGCGGGCCGCTGGACCTGGTGGAGAACTCGCGGACCGGCTGGCTCTATGAGCCCGGGGACCTGTCCGGAATGCGCAGCCGCGTGCTGGACCTCATGGGCGACGACGCCAAGCGGCGCGCCTTCGCCGCAGCGGCGCATGCGTCGGTGCAGGACAGGACCTGGCCCGCCCTCTGCGGACAGCTGGTCCGGCACTACGAAGAAGTCATCAGCGGCACATTGGCCCCGTTCCCTGCGCCCACCGGCCCGCGCCCAACCAACGCCAAAGGGGCAACGCTGTGAAGATCTCGGTTATCGGCTGTGGTTACCTCGGCGCGGTTCATGCCGCCACGCTTGCGTCGATGGGCCACACCGTTGTGGGCGTTGACGTCGATCCCGGCAAGGTTGGCCAGCTGTCCCGCGGCCAGGCACCCTTTCACGAGCCCGGCCTGGACGAGCTGCTGCAGGACGGCCTTACTACCGGGCGGCTGACTTTCTCCACGACGGCGGCGGACGCCAAGGGCGCGCAGGTGCACTTCCTGTGCGTGGGCACCCCCCAACATAAAACGTCCGACGCCGCCGACCTCACCTACCTTGTCTCCGCTGCAGAGGCGCTGCTGCCGCACGTGGCCGCGGGCGCCGTCGTCGTGGGAAAGTCCACTGTGCCCGTTGGCACCGTGGACATGCTCCGCGAGGTGATGCGCGAGCGGCCCGATGTGCTGCTGGCCTGGAATCCGGAGTTCCTCCGGCAGGGCACGGCGGTGAAGGACTCACTGGTGCCGGACCGGCTGGTCTACGGGGTGGACGGCGGGCGGGCCGCCGCGTTCAGCCCCCGGACGGGCGCACCCACGGGGGCCACCGCCGCCCTGGATGCTGTCTATGAGCCGCTGCTCGACGCCGGGATCCCCCGCCTGGTATGCAACTTCGCCACCGCGGAACTCATCAAGTCGGCGGCCAACGCCTACCTCGCCACCAAAGTCAGCTTTATCAATGCCGTGGCCGAACTTTGTGACGCCGCCGGTGCCGACGTGGCGGAGCTGAGCGAGGCGATGGGGATGGACCCGCGGATCGGCGGCCGGTACCTGCACGCAGGGCTGGGCTTCGGCGGCGGATGCCTGCCCAAGGACATCCGCAGCCTCCGTTCCCAGGCAGCGAGCCTCGGCGTCACTGCTGTGGAGGACTGGATGCAGCTGGTGGACGGCGTCAACCTCGGCCAGCGCGCCCGGACCTTGAGCCTCGCTGCCGGACTCTGCGGCGGAAGCCTCGCCGGGCGTTCCGTCACGGTGCTGGGCGCGTCCTTCAAGCCGGACACCGATGACATCCGCGACTCCCCCGCACTGGACGTCGCGGACCGCCTCGCAGCTGCCGGGGCGCACGTGACGGTGACCGACCCCAAGGCCGTGAATCACGCCTGGCGGCGCTACCCGCGGCTCCGGTTCGAGGCGTCGACGCTGCGGGCGCTGCAGGGTGCAGAGCTGGTGCTCCTCCTCACCGAGTGGGATGAGTACCGGCAGCTCTCGCCCGGAGTTGCAGGCGCACTGGTACGACGCCGGGCGGTGCTTGATGCCCGCAACGTGCTGGATGCCGCGGCCTGGCAGGCGGAGGGCTGGGTGGTTCGCGGCCTCGGAACCAGCACCGGCAAGGCAGCCCCGGTGCCTGCCACTCCCGGGCCGGCTGCCAACGGCGCCCCGTTCCCCCGAAGGGGTTAGTCCAGGAGGCCGAGCTGGGCAAAGGCAAGCGCCACACCATTGCCGGCCGGGCCTAGGGTAACCCTGTCGGCGACGGCCAGCACCCTGGGGTGGCCGTCCTCCACCGCGATGCCAATGCCTGCGTACTCAAGCATCTCGATGTCATTGGCGCTGTCCCCGATGGCCACGATGTCCTCGCGCTTCAGGCCCAAATGCTTCTCCACCACCTGGATGCCTACCGCTTTGTGGGTTCCGGCCATAAAGATCTCCCCCGCGCTGTCACCCAGTGCCGAGAGCGAACTGGGGATGAGTCCTACGCCCTGGCCGAGCCCCTCAATCAGGCCGGTCAGCGGAACCGGCGAGTCAAAACAAGAGATCTTGGCGTAGGACACGGACCGGAGGTCATCGCTGTACTGCACCGGACCCAGGATGTCTTCCACCGGATCAACGTCAGTGCTCAGGACGCCGTCGTGCCGGGGCCTGCCCGCAAAAACAGGCGTCAGCACCCGCCGCAGGCGCTGGTCCACGCCGGTCCTTCCATACAGCGCTTCGGGCGCTTCAAGGATGTAGGCGACATCGTTAGCGTCAAGCGTGTCCACGATCCGTGCTGCCAGGTCCTGGTTGAACCGCGTGTCCTTCAGTACGGCCCCGTTCAGCTCCACCCGGGCACCAGCACCGGTGATCACGCCGTCGAACCCTGCGTCCAGGATGTGCCCCGGGACCATGGACAGCGGCCGGCCGGTGCACACGAACACCAGGTGTCCGCGCCGCCGCACCTCCTGGACGGCGTCCACGTGGGCAGCAGGGACCACCCCATGATCCGCATAGGTGCCGTCGATGTCTAGGAAGATGGCGCGTGGCCGGACGTTTTGCTGGCTGGACATGCCGGAGCTCCTTCGGTTTGGCCGGGGACAGTCAACTCTATCGAAGGAGCCGCCAGCTGCCCGGGAATCACGGGATTCCCGCTGCTGCCGCCCCCGGTTCCACCGTCAGGGCAGCCTGCTCCGGCCAAACTGACAGTCATCCCGTGATATTTAAGGTCTTGAAGTGTAGTAAGCACACTGATTGAATTAGGGAACCGGATATGGGGGCACGGCACAACTTACTGATTAAGGAGTGACAACATGGGTATTCTCGGATTTCTCATTTTGGGCCTGATCGCGGGTGCTATTGCCAAGGCCATCCTGCCGGGACGTCAAGGCGGAGGCTGGGTAGTCACCATGGTCCTCGGCGTCGTCGGCGCCATCCTGGGCGGCTGGATCGGCTCGCTGATCTTCGGCGGCGGACTGGCTGAATTCTTCGATATCCGCACATGGCTGCTGGCCATCCTCGGGTCGATTGTCGTACTGCTGATCTACGGTGCAGTCACCAACCGGAGCAGCCGCCGCGTATAGCTGCAGCTCACACTAACCAAGCGCAAAGCGCCGTCCTCCCCCGCGGAGGGCGGCGCTTTTGCATGCCATGGCCCGCGCATTTTGCCTACTTAGCCCATACGCCGGAAAAAAACGGTTTCCGCTGACCGTGGATTTTGGGGGCGGGCACTTTATGATGTGCGAGGGGGGTGGTGTAATGGCTGATTCTCAAAGCCAAAACAACGGACTGGCAACGCCGTCATTCGGCATTGTCCTGGACGCCAGCCCCGACGCACTCCTGGCATTGGCTCCCGACGGCAGCATCACCGTGGCGAACGCCGCTGCTGAGAGGCTTTTCGGGTTCAAGCCGAAAGAATTGGCGGGCCGGAATTACCGCTCCCTCTTGACGCCTGGCTTCCATAACGAGGTGGACCGGCTGTTCCAGCAACTGCTGGCGGAGCCGGGGGGATACCCGCCGCCGCGGGAGGTCTTTTGCGTGAACAGCAACGGGACCGAGTTTCCGGCGGAAGTGGCAGTGGCGCTGCTCCCAGGGTCCGTCCTGGCGGCTCAGCCGGCTGCCGGGACCGGGCACCAGCTGCTCCTCTCGGTCCGCGGCACAGCGCACCGGGCTGCGGCCCAGGAGGATCTGCGGGAGGCGATGTCCCTGCTGACCGCCACCCTGGAATCCACTGCGGACGGCATCCTGGTGATCAGCAACCAGGGCCATGTTGCCGGTTTCAACGACCAGTTCCTGAGAATGTGGGGCATCCCGCCGGAGCTCCTCGAGGGCGACAGCGAGGAACCGATCGTGCGCCTGGTGGTTTCGCAACTGGCGGATCCGGTGGCCTTCATGGGCCGCATCAATGAACTGCGGGACAACCCGGAAGCGGAAAGCCACGACGTCCTGGATTTCAAGGACGGCCGCACGTTCGAGCGGTACTCCCGCCCGCAGCGGGTGGGTGAGCAGATCGTGGGCAGGGTATGGAGCTTTCGGGACGTCACCCCCCGGCGAAAGGCGCAGGAACAGGCGCAACAGGCCTTGCTGGACCTTGCTGCGCAGGCCGAAAAACTGCGGACCATGGCCTTCCAGGATCCGCTGACAGGGCTGGCCAACAGGGCCGTGTTCAACGACGCCCTGGCGGATGCCTTGGAGGAGCCGCGGCTGAAGGCGGTGGACGTCCTCCTGCTGGACCTGGACGACTTCAAGGAAGTCAACGACATCCTGGGGCACCAGGCAGGGGACGACATGCTGATCGAAGTGGCGCGCCGGCTCCGCGGCTGCGTCCCCACAGCTGATGTGGTGGCCCGGCTCGGCGGTGATGAATTCGTGGTACTGCTGACCGCCTGCCCGGACGCCGACGACATTGCCGGGTGCATCGTCCGCTGCCTGCACGTCCCCGTCACTATCAACGGCACAGTACTGCGGCCGAGCCTCAGCCTGGGACTGGCATCCCTGGGGCAGGACAACGTGGGCGCCTCCGAGCTGCTGCGGCATGCGGACATTGCCATGTACGCAGCAAAGGCCGCCGGAAAGAACCGCTTCCTCCGGTTCCACCCGGACATGATGACCGCCCTGGTCCAGCGGACCGACATGGAAAGCGGACTGCAAATGGCGGTATCCCGGGGCGAGATCTCGGTGGACTTCCAGCCCATCGTGTCGCACCGGATGGGCCAGGTGGTGCAGTTCGAAGCGCTGGCACGGTGGGACAGGGACGGCGAGCGCGTGCCGCCGTCGGTCTTTATCCCGCTGGCCGAACGTACCGGGCTCATTAACGAAATCGGTGCCGAAGTGATGGCCTACGGCATGGTGCAGCTGGCCTCGTGGCTGAGCGAGGACCCATCCCGGTCCCTGTCCGTGAACGTCTCCGGCGTCCAGCTGCAGAACCCGGATTTCGCCGAAGAAGTCCTGCGCCTCGCCGATGCCAGCGGAGTGGCCGCCTACCAGCTGGCGCTGGAAGTGACCGAGTCCGTCTTTTTCGACGCCGACTGGAGCCTGATCAAACAGCTCAGCCGGCTGCGGGACGCCGGGGCCCGGGTTGCCCTGGACGATTTTGGCACCGGCTATTCCTCCCTGGGCCGGTTGCAGGACCTGCCAGTGGATACCGTGAAAATCGACAAGAGCTTTGTGTCCATGGTCCGCACCGGCAGCGAGCGCCTGCCCATCCTCAGTTCCATGATCAACATGGCCCACAGCCTCGGGTTGACCGTCACGGCCGAAGGCGTGGAAACGGCGGCCCAGGCCGACTACCTCACGGCCCTGGAGTGTGACTCCCTTCAGGGGTACCTTTTCTCGCTGCCGGAGCCAGGCATGCGGATGGAGTACGCGTTGCAGCACGCGGAAGAAGCCCTCAACGCCCTCAAGGGGCGGTAAAAGGACGCGCGCCCCCGCCATTTAGGCGATGTGAGGCATATCATGGGAAGGCGTCTCCGCCCAGGTCTCGGGTGGGCCCCGTGCCCGGTTTTCCCAACGGTTCCGGAGTTCCAGGGCGCACCTATGGGGAGGGTTCCCGCGTGTCTCAGACTGGTCTCCTGCAACACCGGCCCACCGGCCGCAGCAACAGATTTCCCGCGACATGGCTGGCAGTGCTGACGGCCATCAGTCTGGCCGGGCTTGGCGTCTTTTTCGCGGCCAACAGCGGGTCTCCGGCTGCCCTGGTCACCGGTGATTTCACCATCCTGGCGGCTTCCCTGCTGGCGGGGGCGAGCTGCACGCGGGCCGCCCGGCGCGGCGGCGCCAATGCCAGGGCCTGGACGTTTATGGCGGCCGCCGCCTTCATCTGGGCAGCAGGCATGGCCCTCTACGCCTTTTACGGCCTGGCCAACAACCACGTGTACCCCTTCCCCTCCCTGGCAGATGCCTTGTTCATCGGCTACTCGGTGCCGGCCGTCGTCGCGCTTTTTTCGTTCAAAAGGCGCAGCGGCAACCATGTGGCGCTGTACCGGGCCGTGATGGACGCGGCAGTGATTGCCGGCTCCGTGCTGGTGGTCAGCTGGTACGTCGTGCTGGGCGCCGCCTTCGACGCAGAGGGCGATCCCCTGGCCCGGCTCACCGGGATGGGCTACCCGGTGGCGGACCTGGTGATCACCTCCCTGGTGCTGGTCCTGGCCATGCGCCGGCAGCCGGGTGAGCGGCTGCCCTGGTTCTGCTTCGGCGGCGGGCTGCTGGTGCTGGCCGTGACGGACAGTATCTACGTGCGGTTGACGTTCGACGGCGTCAGCGGCACCACGGGTTCGCCCCTCGCCCTGGGCTGGATCATCGCCTTCCTCCTGATAGCCCTCGCGCCGCTGGCACCGTACCAGGAGAATTCCGGGTCAGACCGGACCGGCTACACCCTCGCGCTTGAGCTGCTCCCGTATGTGCCGCTGCTGGTTGCCGTGGTGCTGTTCGCCGGCCCGCACCTGCCGGAGCTCGATCCCTTCCTGCTGGTGGTGGGTGCCGCCGTCCTGGTGTTCGTGATGGTGCGGCAGGTGCTGATCATCCTGGAGAACATCACCCTCACCACCGGACTCGAGGATGAGGTGGCGGTCCGGACCAGGGAACTGGAGGCAGCCCGCGAGGCAGCCCTGGAGTCCAGCAGGCTGAAGTCGGAGTTCCTGGCCACCATGAGCCACGAGATCCGGACGCCGATGAACGGCGTGGTGGGCCTGACCGCACTGTTGCTGGAGACCCCGCTGGACCCCACCCAGAAGCAGTACGCGGACGGCGTGAAGGGCGCAGGCGAGGCACTACTGGCCCTGATCAATGACATCCTGGACTTCTCCAAGCTGGAGGCCGGCAAGGTTGACCTGGACGTCCGCCCCTTTGATCCGCGCGTCCTCGTGGAGGAGGTGGCCGGGCTCCTCGCCGAACCTGCGCAGGCCAAGAACCTGGAGCTGATCGCCTACTGCGAACCCGAGGTTCCCGCACGGCTGGTGGGCGACTCCGGCCGGATCCGCCAGATCCTCCTCAACCTGGCGTCCAACGCGGTCAAGTTCACGGCATCCGGCGAGGTATCCATCAGGGTCACCACGCAGAACCCCGGCGCTGCTGCCGGAAGCACCGCCACTGTGCACTTCGAGGTCCGCGATACCGGTATCGGCATTGAGCCTTCCCAGCACGGCAGGCTCTTCCAATCGTTCTCACAGGCCGACGCCTCCACGACCCGCAGGTACGGCGGCACCGGCCTGGGCCTGGCCATCTGCAGCCGGCTGACGGACGCGATGGACGGCGACATCGGCCTCGAAAGCATCCCCGGGAAGGGCAGCACCTTCTGGTTCCGGCTGCCCCTGCCGGTGGCGCCGCCATCCACGGACCCAGTTCCCGCGGCCGGCTTCCTCAACGGCCTGCGGGTCCTGGTGGTGGATGACAACGCCACCAACAGACTGGTGCTCGAATCGCAGCTGCGGGGCTGGCGGCTGCTGCCCGAGGCCGTCCCCGATGCTGCCTCGGCGCTGGTCCGGGCCCGTGAGGCAGAGGCGGCCGGGGAGCCTTTCCAGCTGGCCGTGCTGGACTTCTGCATGCCGGATACGGACGGGCTGGAGCTCGCGCGGCGCATCAAGGCCGATGCCGGGCTCGCGGAAATGGAACTGATCATGCTCACCTCCACGATGCAGGTCAACGCCGCGGAGATCAGCGACGCCGGCGTGCGCGAATGGCTGATGAAGCCCGTCCGGAGCTCTGAGTTCTACAACCGACTGGTCCGGCTGATGTCCACACACGAGCCTTCAGTTCCGGCCGCCGCCCCATCCCAGGTTTCGGCTGCTTCGGACGGGCCGTCACGCGGCCGGATCCTGGTAGTGGAGGACAACGAGGTGAACCAGCTGGTTGCCCGTGCCACCGTCAGTAGGCTCGGTTATGCGGTGGACGTGGTCTCCAATGGTGTTGAGGCCCTCACCGCCACCGCCGGTTTTCGGTATGCCGCTGTCCTGATGGACTGCCACATGCCGGTGATGGACGGGTTTGAAGCCACCCGCCAGATCCGGCGCCGGGACACCACGCATCCGCGGCTGCCCATCATTGCCATGACCGCCGGCGCGCTGGACGGTGACCGGGAACGGTGCCTCGCTGCCGGAATGGACGATTACCTCGCCAAACCGGTGGACGCCGCCGCCCTGGAAGCCACGCTGGTCCGCTGGGTTCCGGAAACCGGGACCCGCCTTGTTCAGGGGCTCGCCGGACAGCCGCTGGCAGTGACCGGAGGGACACCGCCGACGGGCCAGGCAACCGTTGCCGCCCTGGACCAGGACCGGATTGCCATCCTGCGGGAGCTGGGACCGGACGACGGGCGGGGCCTGCTGCCCGAGGCGGTGGCCGCGTTCCGGCGCGGCCTGCCTGAGCGGGTGGCCGCCCTGAAAGCGGCCGTGGACGACGGCGACGGGCCTGCCTTGGCACAGGCGGCGCACGCGCTGAAGGGGTCGGCGGCCAATATCGGGGCCGCCGCCGTCGCGGGGATCTGTGCCGGGCTGGAAGGGCTGGGCCGGGGCGGGACGGCCGACGGCGGTGACGCCCTGGTCCGGCGCCTTGAGGCGGAGCTGCACCGGCTGGACGCGGAACTGGACGCGGCGCTGGAGGTGACCCCGTGAAAGTACTGGTGGCCGATGACGACCCGGGCTCGCTGATGGTGGCGAGGGCCGCCGTCGAACGTTCCGGGCATAACTGCCTGACTGCCGGGGACGGCGACGAGGCGTGGGCGCTGTACCTGGAGCATCAGCCGGACGTGGTGGTGACCGACTGGATGATGCCGGGTATGGACGGGCTGGCTTTGTGCCGGGCTATCCGGGCGCGGGAGCAGGACCTGTACACGTATGTGGTGCTGCTGACCTCGCAGGGCTCGCGGGACGATGTGCTCGCGGGGCTGGAGGCCGGCGCGGACGACTACGTCACCAAGCCGCTGGACCCGTTTGTGCTCCATGCCCGGCTGCTGGTGGCCCGGCGCATCACCACCCTGCACGCGGACCTGGCACACTACCGCCGGGTCCTGTCCCGGCAGGCGCGGACGGATCCGCTGACCGGGCTGCACAACCGGCTCAAGCTGTCGGAGGATCTGGAGCAGTTGCACCTGCGCAGCGAGCGGTACGCGGAGCAGTACAGCCTGGCCATGTGCGACGTGGACAATTTCAAGAGCTTCAATGATCTCTACGGCCACCAGGCCGGAGACTTGGCCCTGCGGGCTGTGGCCGCGGCGCTGCTGGGCATTGCCAGGAAAAGCGATGGCGTGTACCGCTACGGCGGCGAAGAGTTCCTGCTGGTGCTGCCTCAGCAGTCAGGAACGGGGGCGAAGGCGCTGATGGAACGGGCGCTGGCGGCCGTACGGGACCTGGCCATTGTGCATGCCGGCGATCCGTCCGGGCAGCTGCGGCTCAGCGCCGGGATCTCGTCGTATTGCCACGGGCACCGGGCTGACGCCGACGCGCTGGTGGGTGCGGCCGACGCCGCGTTGTACGCAGCCAAGGCCGCGGGACGGAACAGGGTGGAACTGGCCCGGTAGGTCCGGTCAGGCAGCCTTCTTGGAGCCGGACTTTTTCTGGATCGGCTTCTGCTGCTTTGGCGTCTGGGTTGACGGCTGTTGCTGGGCCGGCTGCTGCTGGGCGGCCATGTGCTGCGGGACTGGCTGCTGTTGTACCGGCTCGGTGACAGCTTCCGCTGCGACGTCGTAGGCCTCGTCAACTGCCTCTGCTTCCATCGCTTCGGCTGCTGCAAATGCGCCGGCGGCTGCGCGGTTGCGCTTCCAACGGCGGAGCAGATCAACTGCGGCCACGACGCCGGCCAGTGGCGTGAGGACGGCTGCCAGGTAGACGAAGAGCATCCAGGTCAGTGTGGTGAGCGGTGGCTGGTTGTTGTTCAGGAGGGAGAGCCCGCCCAGCAGGCCAGTGGCCCAAAAAAGGACCACTGCGGTGAGCACCGCTGCGGCCGGGAAATACTGGTTGGTCACGATCTTTTTCAGGTTTTCCACGCACTTCCTCCTGCCTGGCCGGGGCACGGCTACAGCCGCTCAAGACCAGTATGGGGCTGCCGAGGCGCGAATCGCGGCAACACGCAGGCGCTGGTGACGAACCTAACGTCCGGCCCAGCACGGCGCGGATATTTTCGCCCTCTTCCCTGCCGCAGACCCAGCGAATACCGTGGACCTGACCGGCGCCGCTGCCGGCTTGCCCGAACTGTTGGCCACCCTGGAGGTCCTTATGCGAAAAGTCACTGCCGGTTTGTTCCATTCCGTTGACGGCGTGGTGTCAGAACCGTTCAAGTTCCAGTTCGACAGCTTCGACGACGAGCTTGGTGCGGGCCTGACCAAAATGATGCAGACGGTGGACACGGTAGTACTGGGCCGGGTCAGCTACCAGGAATGGGCTGGTTACTGGCCAACCGCTACAGCGGACCAGGACTTTGCGGCCTTCATCAATTCCGTGGACAAGTTTGTGGCCTCGCGGTCGTTGAAGGAACCGCTGGAATGGCAGAACTCGCGCCTGATGGACGCACCCTTGGAAGAATTCGTGGGCAAGCTGAAGGAGCGCGACGGCGGCGAGATCGCCGTGTGCGGCAGCATCTCCGTGACCCGGCAGCTGCTCTTCGCCGGGCTGCTGGATTCGCTGACGCTGATGACCCACCCGGTCATCGCCGGCACAGGCCGCCGCCTGTTCGAAGACGGCGACCCCACCACCAGGCTTGAGCTGCAGGACCAGTACCGGACCAGCAAGGGCAACGTGATCAGCGTGTACGGGCGCCGCGGGGAGTAGCCGCCGTTTCCACGCCCCCGGCCGGGAGGTAGGCATCTTCGCACAGCGGGTAAAATCTTCGGGTCATGCATTGTTTCTACTTCGATGCCGGCCGTTGCCGCTCCTGCACCCACATGGGTACGCCCTACCTTGAACAGCTCGAAGGCAAGCAGAGGCACTGCCAAACCCTCCTCGGCGACCACACGTCGTTGGAATGGCTGCCAGCACTTCCCGGTGGGGAGTCCGGCTTCCGCAACAAGGCCAAGATGGCGATTGGCGGAACAGCCCAGCGGCCCACCATCGGGATCCTCGACGCTGAAGGTTTTGGGGTGGACCTGCGCCAATGCGGCGTCTGCTCCCCCGGCCTGCGGGCGTGTTTCCCGGTTCTTGCGGACTTCATCCGCCAAACCCGCCTGACGCCGTACGATCTTCCGCGGCGCAGCGGCGAGCTGAAGCACCTGATCCTCACCGAATCACCGCACGGCGATATCATGCTCCGCCTGGTGCTGCGCTCGGAACAACTGGTGCCGCGCATCCGGAAAAACCTCCCCGGCCTGCTGGCTGCCCTGCCGCAGGTGAAGGTGGTTTCGGTGAACCTGCTCCCGGAGCACAAGGCCGTGCTGGAGGGTGAGCGCGAGATCCTGCTGACAGAGCAGTCAACGCTCAGGATGCGGGTCAACGACGTTAATCTTCACCTCCGGCCGCAGAGCTTTTTCCAGACCAACAGCGAGATGGCCGCCGCGCTGTACCGGCAGGGGCGCGAGTGGGTCAACGAGCTGGCGCCGGCCTCGGTCTGGGACCTCTACTGCGGCGTGGGCGGTTTCGCGTTACACTGCGCGGACCCGTCCAGGGACGTGACCGGCATCGAAACGAGCAGCGAAGCCATCGTCTCGGCCAAAATCAGCAGTGAAGAAGCGGGGCTGCCGGGCCTGGACTTCCGGGCCGGCGACGCCACCGCCTTCGCCCTCGCGGCGGACCAGTCACCCGAACTGGTCATCGTCAACCCGCCCCGCCGCGGCATCGGCAAAGAGCTGTGCGGTTGGCTTGAATCGTCGGACGTCGAGCATGTTGTCTACTCGAGCTGCAATGCCCAGTCGCTGGCCCGCGACCTGGCTGCACTCCCCTCGTTCACGGCGCGGCAGGCCCGGGTCCTGGACATGTTCCCGCAAACCACGCACTACGAAGCGATGGTTCTGCTCAGCCGGTCCTAACTCGTGCACAGGCGGCAAAGCCCGTCAGCGTCTATGCCGAGCCCTGACTGGCAACAATCAAGCCTGCACATCAAGGTCTCCGAAGGATCACCTCAAGATTTCCGCCTATCCCATCTTCTGCCTGCTCAGGATTGCTAGGCTCGCCTCACAATTCGCATCCTGCAACGCCAAAATTGGGGCATAAATGAATAAGAAGCACCACATTTCCCGGCTCTTCCATGCCCGGATCAAGAAATCAGTTCCCGCGCAAGGCACCCAGCAGCAAGGCTCAACGACCATAAAGCTCGCCGCCGCGGCCGGTGCGGCGCTGCTTCTGCTCAGCGGCTGCGGTGCTTCATCCAATTCACTGACCGCGGTCGCCGACGGCAGGGCCACCAACTCAGCTACCGCTACCCCCACACCGTCTTCGACACCGACTCCTCTCGCCAAAACTCCGTGCAGCACTGTGGAGAGCCAAAGGGCTTCTGCCGGTGCCACATATATTTGCACTGCCGACGAAGCTGGCAAACTGATGTGGCTTGAACAGTCAGAATCAAAGAAGTTGACCGGAAAGATAGCAGCTGCCGCCGCGGCAAAGGCGGCAGCGGACAAAGCAGCAGCGGACAAGGCTGCTGCAGATGCGGCCGCAGCGGAAGCAGCGGCCAAGGCCGCTGCGGACGCAAAAGCCGCGGAAGAGGCGGCGGCAGCTCAAGCAGCGGCCGCAGCAGCAGCTGCGAAAGCGGCCCCGGCCCCGGCCCCGGCCCCGGCTCCCGCCCCTCCGGCACCAAAGTATGTAGCGCCCGCAGCTCCAGCCGCACCATCGGGATGCGATACCAACTATTCAGGCTGCGTTCCAATCGCCTCGGACGTTGACTGTGCCGGTGGAAGCGGCAATGGACCAGCCTACGTCCAGGGTCCGGTGCGCGTCCTGGGCTCCGACATCTACGGGCTGGACAGAGACAGCGACGGAATCGGCTGCGAAGGCTAGCTGTACTAACCCGGTTGGTTGGTGACACGGCTGACCGGTGAGGCGCCTTTGAGTGCGGTGTGGGGCCTGTGGTGATTGTAGTACTCGATGAAGTTG
>FOEZ01000043.1 GCA_900110595.1 Arthrobacter sp. OV608
GATGCGATGCCCGACTCCTCCGCGCTTTGGATTGCCGCGGACGCGAATGACCCCCGTCAATTGTTTGAAGCATCCGAGGGATTCGAGGTATGGGTAACACCCCAGTACGGCCCGCCGGCCTCCGCTACCGGCTGAACATTAACCACATTTCAGTGCTACCTCTACCGGGAATGCAAGGTGCCTTCACCTCTCCTGGGGCTCGTTTCAAATTGGTCATGCACCTTTATTCCTAGGCGGCGAGTAGTCCTCCAACAGGAGGCCTCTGCGGCTGCCCCGTCACGGGGCCGGGAGAGCGTGATGAGTACGTGGGGTCTGGTTCCGGCGGCTACGTCTCCAACGGGGACCTATGTGATCGGTCGTCCTAAAGGGAAGCATCGGCAATTAGGGTCTGGGGATTGTGGCACAGGTGAGACTTCAGGTGTACTAACCGGTTGGTTGGTGACGCGGCCACGGATGAGGGCGAGCGGGCCGGGCGGGCGACAGGTCTGTGACTGGGCTTCTAGTCCAAGCTCCTATCAGGTCAGATCCGTCTGGTCGGCACACTACGGTGTTGCGCCAGGTCCAGCTGACAAATCGAACGAAGGACACCATGGTCAGACTTCGGCCGGGGTCAGGCTGGACCCAACGCAGCACCACCATAAGTTATGGACTTTTCCGTTCGTCTGTGGCCGGTAGGTCTGGTGCGTTTGTGACGGCATCCAACGCGATGCCTCGAATCGACTGTCTCAGCCTGGCCGTTCGGACGGGATGTACTGGCACCGGATGCGCACACCCCCGCCTTATTTTGGAGCTTCGGCTTAAATTCATTGGGCATGAGAGGTTGGAACTATCTTCTGGGGTCAGTCTCTCAGATCTTGATGCTCGAGCAATTCGTGCCTGTGGTGGAGCATGAACTCATGCCTGTAGTGAAGGCCAATCCAAGGGGACGCAGAGTATTCGTCAATGCCAAAATCCTGAAGCGGAACTGGTGCTTCTTCGGCGCAGATGTTCTGACCCGATAGGGGTGACCGGGATGCCGTCTGAGTCAGGACGTCGTGCGGCGCTTGGGGTCTGGGCATGATTTCTCCTGTTCTAATTGGTGTCTGCTGTTAAGCTGCGCGGAGGATGTCTTCGACGCGGTGTTTTGGCCTCGCCGAAGAGCAGGCAGAGAAACGTCCCATGGTCCTGCAGGTGGCGAAACCGTTACGTAAATCGGCCGTGACACGAGCGCAACTGAAGCCCCAACAGCCTCTGCGGACTCGACTGAGAGACCTGCGCATACTGTCCGCGACGTAAGGGCCAGCCCGGGGCGGCCAGGCCACCGTCGCCCGCATCGGACCCACTGCACTCGCCAACTCCATGTAGGAGTCTGAGGGACTGTGCAAAGGCTTCTTCCCTGTCTCATTTCCATCGGTTGGTCTGCTTGAGTTAGTGGGGAGTTGTGAGCATCTAGTGGGTCGGTGGATTCTAAATGAATTTCACGTGACGCTCGTCACGTAACGAAAACCATAGCCGTCTTTGAATACGAAGTCAACATGTCGCCAGCGAGTACTTGGGAACGAATTCATCTCCTTCCCCTTAACCCCAAACCATTGCAACCATCGACCGCCACAGGGCCAGCTCCATCGGCAACGCCGGAATTAAGAACGTTGCCTAAACCCCAGGCCAAAGATCAAAGTTGGGCCAAACCTGCCCTCAAGACCGCTGCGGCAAGGTCAGTGCTGGTCCGGTCCTCCTTCATCCGCAGCGGTACAATTACGGGCCGCACGATCCTGAGGCTCTTGGCGCCTTCACGCCCACCCACTACGGCTCCAAAGGCCTGATCGTCATCGGCATCCTGCAGCCCTAGTCCCAAGCCTGCGCGCTCTGGGGCGAGGCCAACATTCGAAAAATCTGGTTCGCTGCCAACGCAACGTCTACGGCGGGGCGTCGCGGAAGAAGCCTTCCTCCGCGCCCTCCCAGACCTCAACTGGGACTACAGCTACATCAACGTCTCCGTATCCTCAGACAAGACAATTGGGGTCCGGCGCCGTCTGGTGATGGGTGGGGATGGCTGCGAGTTCTTGCCAAGGTTCGTCGAGCGGTGGCGTAAGTGCGATTTGGACGGTTCCGAGGGTGATGGTGACCAGTTCCTCTGTCACGGTGACGTTGTCTCAAGTTAGTTGGAGTATGTCCGAAACTTGCTGGCTGGGGACCAGGATGAGGATGGCTGCTGACGGGGCGTGGGCTGCGCCGGGAAATGACCGGAGATTACATGGTGCAGCCTACCGGTGGCTGACCCCCGCCGAATCATCACAGATGGGACGTTAAGATCGCATTAACACCTTGCACCGGCGGGGACATCCTTATCCGCTAGCCGCAAACGTGGGCCGCCTCGCCGCGCGCATAAAGATACGACAGCGGAAGCATCGAGGGCCCATGGAGCGATTTCCAACTCCTCACCAACCCCTCAATGGACCGCCCGCATCCGCGCGAGCTTCCTGAATTACTTCGTTGCCGTGTGCACTTCCCTTACCACCAGAGGCGCATCCACTTTCCAATCCGGTTACCCCATGGGTTGATCAGGAGCCGTGATGCGTCCAGGTTCGGCGGCGGCCGCCGCCGGAGTTTTCGGATCAGGAGGACGAAGGGCATCAGCAGCAGTTGGAGGACACCGCCTGCGATCAGCAGCGCTATGAACTGGATGATGATCGGTAGGTATAGGAAGAAGCATCCGAGGACCGTCCAGCCACCCATGAACGGCGGCAACTGAGGGCGCAACAGGACCCAAAGGTCGGAGTGTTCGACGGCCATATACCTTGCCAGCAGGATGAGCGAATCGCCGCCAAGTACGGGCGGCCAGTCCAGCTCGATCAATCCGTTGAAGGTCTCGTGGAAGAGGCCGCGTTCCTGACGGTTGGGACGGCTTCATCGACAAGGCGTCGAAGCCGTCGTGGAAGCTGTGCAGGGCGCTCGAGAAGCAGTCGCGGGCCCAGTCCGCGCATCACTGCCTTGCGTTGTCTCGGAAACTGCGCAGATACACAAGGGTCCTGTCGCTAGTCCGGGATTCCTGGGATGTCGACGTCGATGGCTTCGATACGGCCCGTGGCATCAAAGCCATTGACGAGGCGCTCGGGACTTGTATCCGAGATGAGCAGGTAGAGGGTTCGCATGTCCGGTCCGCCGAGTACCGCATCCACGGCGAAGGCGCCGCCATCGGGATATGCGGCCGTGTCCGGGTCGATCCGAATGACATCGGTAACCTCACCACCATCGCGAACACGCCGAAATTCACCGATCCACGGGAAAGCCGCCCATACCGCACCCTCACTGTCGATACCGATACCATCAACGGACTCTGTGTCCGGCGACCCGAACTCAGCAAACACACGCTGATTCACCAAGGCCCCATCATCGGTCACATCGAACGCTGTTAGCCTCACCCGTGGTGCCCGGAACGATTCCGCGACGACCAGAGTGCGTCCGTCGCCCGAGATCACGATCCCGTTGGGGAATATGAGATCCTCGCCACCCGTGTCGATCCGGCCGTCGGGATGCCGGATGACCAAACCCACGCCGATAGGATCGCTTCCGAAGGCGTAGCCCTGCGGACCGATGTATGCGCGGCCCTCTCGGTCCACGGCCATGTCGTTGGGATGAAAAGCGACCGGCGCGAGGTCGGCGAGTTCCTCCAGCCCGCTACTTTTCACACGCAGCAGCAGGCCATCCTCGATGGAAACAACCATCGGTACCCCGTCAGGGTCAAAACCCAGACCTGACGGCCGTCCGGGCACATCAGCGACGTCCTCGAGCAGTCCGTCAGGGGACAGGCGACAGATCTTGCGGCGGCTCATGTCCGAAAACCACAGCGCTCCACGATGCCAGCGAGCACCCTCAAGATAACCCAGATCACCCTGCGCCACGATACGGCGAGCGTCGGCGGGCAGCACTCTTGGCGAATCCATATAATTTGCTCCTTGTCAAACTTGTTGATGAACTTGCGGTAAAGGACGCCGGTGAAAAAACTATGTGGGCTAAGGCGTTTACGCTTTCTCGCCCGGCTCGCCGGTAGCCGCTCGCGACGAGCCAGCGATTACGATTCAGCGGCTCCTCTTCAGCTCCGTTGCTTCTGATCCAGGCCTTGGAACAAGCCGCGAGAAACAGGTCGAAGCCTCATCCGGGCAGGCGTACTTGCCCTCTGCTCTGCGCGGCGCCCAAGAACTGCTCCGTGACGGTAAACAGAATTTCGCAGGGGATGGTGGGCGGGTTGCCTGGATCCCGCGCCCGAGTCGCCGCCATGAGTGATCCGGCAGCCCAGTGAAGGCGCCGAAGCACTCCTCTATCGCCCGCAGCCACTGCTCCAACGCTTCGGCCGGGTCGCCTAAGACGCTGGCATGCAGCCTGGCGCGCTACCAATTCCTTGGAGTGTGCCTGCAGCGCGGCCGCGAGTAGCCCCTCTCGATTCGTCCAGGGCGCTACGGACATACCTTCCGGACCACGCCATTATGGCTGTCATCCCACAGCCATCCAATCAATCGGTCATCGTAAACGCGTGGATCAAAAGGCGGCAGACCTCCGGCCTTTGACAAAGAGGACTACAAAGGCCGGAACGTCGTCGAACGGGTGGGCCCTGGCAATACGCTACGACAAACTCGCACTCACCTATCGCGGAGGAGACGATCTCCGAGCAATCAGGATGTGGCTGACAGCTTTAGGAGACACGCCCTAGTCGTTTTGGGAATGGCGTAGGCGGCCCCTGGGGACGCAACCCATTGGCTGAGGGACTATGCCAGCGACGTTACACTTGCCCCAAGGAGGGACAGCGCTGGGCGCGTCACGGGAAGCTCAGTCTTAGTCCCGAATGCCATTCAATTCTTCAGTGCCCAGTTTATCTGCTCGCAAGGAATCGGCTGAGGCGTTGGCGACCTCGAGTTCGTTGACGACCTCGAGTGACCTGTTCGTGGTTCGGATCCCGAAGACCAGGATGATCGTTCCGGCCAGGAGGAACAGGCCCGCCAAGATGGCGTACAGCCACTGAAAACCCCATGCCGTGTATATCGCTGCAACTGAGATTCCCGAAAGAAAACCAGTGACTCGCGCTGCGCCATTGACTGCGCCGACTCCCACACCTCTGAGGGCCGTGGGGAAAACTTCGGGGATGTACGTATAAAAGGAGACTGTCATGCTGGTCGCGGCCATACTCGCTGCAAAAGCGGCGATGAGGCTCATTGTGGAGTCACTGACGAACGCGAAGGTGAGCATCGCACTTGTTGTAATGACAGAGGCGACGAATAGAATGACCTTGCGCTCGATTTTGTCGGCGATGAAATAGATGATTATTGGCCCGACGATCGTTGCTAGCGAGACAATACTTGCGAACTGCAACGCAGCAGTCTGTGACATCCCCCGCGAGGTGAGGATTGTCGGAATCCATGCTTGGAAGCCGACCAAGCAGAAGAGATAGATTCCGAACGCTGAAGACATGACGATCAGGCGCTGGAGCACTTTCCCGCGAAATAGTTCTCGTAGTTTCTGTCGCGTTTGAATCGGCGGCAGAGATTGGGGCTCTGTCAATACTTTTCCCCGCTCTTGTGCAGCCTTCTCGAGCGACAGCACCGTGCGCGTCGCTGCCTGATTTCGGTTGTGTGCAACTTGCCAGCGCACCGTTTCGGGGACGAAGAGGAGCACAATGAGAGCGGTCAAAATGCCGACGCCGCCGATGGCAAAAACCCAACGCCAGGCGCTCGGCCCGGACGGAACGATCGTCAGAGCAGTAAATGTCGTGATGGGTACTCCGGCAAATCCAATGAACGTGAGCACTGTGAAGAACCGCCCGCGCTTCGCACTTGGGAACATCTCGCTCACCATAACCATGAGCACGCCTATGGCCGCTTGCATTCCGATACCAGTGACGACCCGGAAGGCTAGCAGCCACTCGGGCGAGGGAGCCAGCGCTGAACCGAGGGATCCAAGGCCGAAGACGAAACATCCGGCTACCAGTGCAGGACGGCGCCCAAACCGGTCTGACAGCCGCCCACCAGCCACAGCGCCGATGAACATGCCGATGAACACAGACGACGCCAGTACACCGATCTCACCGATTGTGAGGCCCCACTCATTGCGGATGGCGGGTGCCAGGGAGGCGAACATTACGTTGTCGAAGGTCTCGACAAAGAACACCAGCCCTAGGACTGATATCCAAAGGATATGCTGCTTCGTTATCGGTAGTCTGTCCAAACGAGCATCGAGCATCGAGCCTTCCTGCTCGAGCGCTAAATTAGTCATTGTTCTCCTCTTATGTCTTCAAGTGTTGAAAATATTGGCCGATCAGGATGGCGAGAGTAGATTCCGTCGAGCTACCCCCTACCAGCGGCCGACGGTGCCGTCGGCGGAACATCTGAAGTTAAACCCCGGCACGGCAATCCAGGTTGTTATACGGACGGGGTATACGGGTTGCGGCAAGCCGCGCTCGACTCCACTCCATGGTCCTGGGACTCTTATGCGGATTCGTGCTATGGACGCCCCGGGTTTCGGTCAAGGGAGTCCCGGTGCGGCAAGTCGTCATTGACTGTATTCCTTACGTGAAAGCAAGCGTTCTGGTCGAAACGCGCAGGCACTAATAGTGTCTCGACTCACAATTGAATGCGTTTGATAGACCAAAATCCAATGCCGTTTCGACCTCCCCTGTATACCCTAGGGTTATGGGGGCGCTTGGCTTTTCGGGTAACGGGGCGGGGGAGCATGGAGATACGGCAGTTGATTTACTTTTCGACGACATTTCGTCAAGGCTCGGTGACCCGGGCCGCGGAGGAGTTGATGATCTCCCAGCCCGCCCTGAGCCGGCAGATCCGTCGGTTCGAACGTGAAATCGGAACACCGCTCTTCGAACGGGTTCCTACAGGAGTGACGGCTACCGCTGCCGGGGTGGCACTCTACAGGCACGCACTGGCAATTCTTGATCTTGCCGAGAGCGCAGCTGAAGTAGCCGTTCTCGCCGCTCCAGAGGCGGAAACCGTCGAGGTGGGCTTGGCCCCCGGGCTTCCGGGCGCCTGGGTGGACACGCTCCTGTCAGCGGTATCAAAACACGTGATTCTAGCGAGGATCAATTTCACCGACGCGGACAGCGACACCCAACTCCGGATGCTCCGAGAAGACAGGCTGGACATCGCTTTGGTTCATCAGCCGCCGCCGGATGGGTTGGTGAGCTATAGCCTCGGCGAGGAAGAATTCGGCGTCGCCGTCAGGCCTGCGGAGTCTATGTCCACAGCTGAGACGTGGACGATGAAGCAACTCGATGGCCTCCGGGTTCTCGTGCATGCCAAGAATCAACTGCCTACTGTTCACTACCCTCTAATTAGCGCCGCCCACGAAGTGGGTGCCAGGCCGCTCTGGCAATTCGCCAACTACACACATCATGCAGAGGCCTGCGCCGATGCGGCAGGAGCGAACGTTGCCATAATGACGCGAGCCGAGGCAGAGCGGCTCCTGCCTGAATGGACTTGGGCTCGGCTGGTGGGGCCCTCGGTGGTGCTCAAGACCTGGTCCGCACGCCAGCCGGTTACGCGAGCCGTCGTCGCCACCGTGGACAATGCCATCAGAACAGCCTTTCCAATCCCGTAGCGAGGGCGTGCATACGCTTTGCAGCAGGCGGCCACAGGGACATCCCCCTGGTTGCAGGCGGCCTGCGTTCAGGCGTTCACCTCCTAGCAGCCCTTTTGCGTGGTGCAGTCCAGCGAAACATGGTAGTTCGCTTGGGCAAGACATCTGTTGCCGGAGCGTCTTGCCGGTGTCATCTCTTGATGTGAGGATCGGGAGCCGACGGAGGAGATTCGTTTGGTGCGGGCTCTGGCCCGAATGGCATATGCGACGACATTGCCCGGGCGCTATGCAGGTAAGGCATCAAGGTAACGGACATCTCGGAGATAAGTCTCCCGAGTACGTTGCCCGGATCCAGCACCAGCTGGGCAGCAAGGTTACAGGGGTCGCACTTTGCCCATGTCGCGCCCACGGACCCCTGTAGGAAGACATCGGCTGGCAGTGTCAAGGACGAGACGACCGCCTCTGACGACCATGGCCCCACCGAGCTCAAGCAAGCCGAGCAGATCACCGAGCCGGCCCTATCCACCCTACTGAAAATAGCGCCCGAGCACTGACGCGGAGTTCATCGTTGGTGGTGATCTCCTCCGCCAATAACTGGGATTTGACCCGAACCCTTGGTGCAAGGCCATGCGATACGATGACCTTTGCCTGGATTGGGCCAGCGACCTGCGGACTCTGACCGCCGCGTCCAGAACCCTTCGTATCTTGGAGAAGAA
>FOEZ01000056.1 GCA_900110595.1 Arthrobacter sp. OV608
GTTGCGCCACTGACTCAAAAACGATGACTCCAGAGATTACTGGGTCCAGAAACACAGGTGGTCAAAGATGACACAATCCATATCGGCCGGGGCTCGTGCCGGTCGGTTCACTTCGTTAGTTGCACTGGTCTTGCTCGGCGGTGTAACCGTGGACATCCAGTGGGGCACCCTTCCTCCGCTGGTTGGGGTGATGGCGGCTGAGTCCGGTCTGTCGGGGTCGGAGATCGGGTGGGTCCTTAACGCCATGATGGTCGGCAGTGCCATCTCTGTGGGCCTTACTGCACGGATGGGTGACATCTATGGGCATCGCAAGGTTCTTATCACGCTGACCGTCCTGGCTCTGCTCGGATGCGCCTTGGCTGCGACAGGTGATGGGTTTTGGCCTCTTGTCGCGGGCCGGTTCCTCTTGGGTTTCGCTGTTACCCTCCCACTGAGCTGGGGACTCCTGCGCCCACGTGCTACGGCGCGCCAAGTCCGAGTTGTTTCATTGGGACTCTCGCTCTTGATGGCTATCTTCACGCCGATCGCGCTCGTTGTCGGCGGGTTTGTCGTTGGCATGGGGTTGCCGTGGCAAAGCGTTTTCTGGGTGACCTTCGCCCTGTACGCGGTGCTGCTGGCGCTTGCCCTTGTCTCATCTGAAACGCCCACTGCTGCCCGTCATGACGGTCGCTTGAACTGGTTCGCTTCGCTGGGGCTCGGCATTTGGGTCACTGCGCTGCTGGTCGGAATCAGCCAGGGACCAGCCCTGGGCTGGACTTCACCCCTCGTGGTCGGTGCGTTTGCCGTGAGCGCCGTGACATTTATTATCTGGGCTGCTCAGCAGCGACGCAGCCAGGACCCCCTGATGTCATTCCGCAATATGGACCGGCGCCAGGCCATCATCGGATATTCCGGGATCTTCTTCTTGAGCGTGGTCGGGGTGAGCATTTTTATCGCGCTGCCGGCTATGCTGCAGACCCCGACGTCGTCCGGGTACGGCCACGGCCTGTCTGCCCTCGACTCGACGTTCGTGCTGCTCGCGATCATTCCCGGCTCCGCGCTGGGATACCTCTGGACTCGATGGGGACTCAACCGGCTGGGCCCGAAGACCGTTCTGGTCATTTCCGGAACCGCTTCCATTGGTGTTTTTCTCGGGTTCGCATTCGCTAACGGCCCGGTCTGGATGTCCTGGGTGTGGGTTTTCGGCTATGGCCTGGCAACGCTGAGCTGCTTGACCACCGGATACTCACTCGTCGCGGCCGCCGGGCGCCAGGACAACATGGCGGTGACCATTGGCATGCAAAGCATTATCCAGTACGTCTCGGGGACGATACCCGTCGCAATTGTGTTGAACGTACTAGTGCCCGGTACCGATGGATTCGTTCCTGAGGAAACATTTGATGGCATCTTCATCGCGGCCGCCTTGTTTGTCGCCGTGTTCGTCATCATCTGGGCCGTCTTTGCCCCGAAGCACCTCACAGATCGGCACGCAATCGACACAGAAAGCAATCCCACGAGCAATCCCACGAGCAATCCCGCGAAAGTCAGTATTGCCAGTCACGCGTAAGACCAAGAGCAGCGCCGGAGTGGACCAAAGCCACAAACCCAACCGGCTCAGGAGTTAGAAGGCGCCCAGGACGTCTTCTAACCCGAAAGATATTGAGCATACGAGGACGACCAGCTAAGGAGACAAAAAAGACCATGTTCAGAAGGCGATTCACTCTTCTCCCTGAAAAGGCTACTGACTCCGGCATTCTCGCAACCAGGGTCAACTTCGCAACGTTCACAGCCACCTTCAGCCCTGATACTCCGTTTAGCCCCGCCCGGGAGATCGATCTGCCGTGACCGAGAGCAAGCGAAACCCAACGTGGTATCCCGCGAAGTCATACTCCGCTGGTGTCCTGGATACTCCGCAGGAGCCTGGTCTAACGCAGGAAGAACACCGCCTGCATGTCAGGGAATGGCAACCAAACGAAGTGGAGAAGCATCCCCTGTTGATATGGACAGGGCTGGCCCCCGGAGACATCGTGTCACTGCGCGCTAATGACGCTCAGAACTACGTTGGCATGGTGGAATCCAAGACAAGCGACGGGCTGATGATTTGGATGAGGGACGAAATGAACGAGAGGAGACTCTTCCACTTTCAGGACTGCTGGTCCGTACAGCTGCTCCGTTAAATGGCGATGAGTGTCCACTGCTGGGACAAACGGTTATCCTGCCGACCCAGGAACTGCTCCCCGCTGATACGGAAAAAGAACACGTCCGCCTGCACCCCATCGACAGAACGAACAACTGGACTCATATCCATTCCGCACGGGGACACCTGAGTACATCCTCAGTCTCACCCCGGCCGAGTGGCGAAGGAAGCGAAGCCG
>FOEZ01000002.1 GCA_900110595.1 Arthrobacter sp. OV608
GATCAACGCCGGACTCAAAGACCTGCTCCGCACCCACCGCGGGCTCACCCCGGACCACGCCGCCCGCGCCGTCGACTGGTACCTCTACCTGCGCACCGAGCAACCTCAAGACCCCTGGCAACTGGTACAACCCCGCCACTCGCAACCTCAAAGAAAGAACCCCAGTCGCGCCGATGAACCCATCGGTCCAGCCCTCTATGACACAGCCTTCAGCGCCGAGGAAGGAAACGGAATCCAACAAGGATGGGGCGGACGACGCAGATGACACGCCCAAGCCGTACACACATTTTGGCCGCTAACCCCGTTTTGTCCTATAACCCTGATTGCCTGCAAACAGGAAAGCCCCCGGAATCTCGGGGGATTCCGGGGGCTTAGCCTGTAGCGGTGGGGAGGCTCGATCTCCCGACCTCACGATTATGAGTCGTGCGCTCTAACCAACTGAGCTACACCGCCACGAATGAGAAAAACCTGCGCCAAGCCGGTCAAAACCGCCTTGACACAGGCCCTCATCCAGAGCCCCCCACCGGAATCGATCCGGTGACCTCGTTCTTACCAAGAACGCGCTCTACCACTGAGCTAGGGGGGCAACGAGTAAATACTCTACCGGAAGATTTCACCACCAACAAATCGGGCTCCGGGGCGGTTCCGGTGCGGTGCAACACTTGCATTTCGCCCTGAAATATCCGCCATTTTCCGCGCCAGTGCTGGGATCTACGGGCGTGCGGGAAACCGCCGGGACCAGGGCTGCGGCAGGCTATGTCGCCGTTCGAAGGCCCCGATGTGTCGAGTCCCACATCCTGCCATACCCGTTAAATGCCGATGGGCCGGCTCGAAAGCCGGCCCATCGGGGGAAATCCGTCAATTAGAAGCTGACGGGTTTACCACTTGCCCTTGCGGTTGAAGTCGCGCTGGCCGCCCTCGTTGCCGTGGCGGGGCTTGCGGGAGCCGTCGCCGTGGCCGCCGAAGCGGGAGTCGCTGGCCTGGCCGCGGCTGGAACCGCTGTCGGCACCAAAGCTGCGCTCCGAACGCTCGCTGTACGAACGGCCGCCGCGGTCCGCAGAGCCGCGCTCGCCGTCGTTCTTCCGGAACTCCTTTTTGAAACCGCCGTTGCCCTTGAAGTTGCCGCCCCGGTCGCCGCCGCGGCTGCCCTGGTAGGCGCCGCGGTCACCGGAAGGCTTGCGGCCGTTGTCCAGCTCGAGGTGGATCAGCTCGCCGCCGATCCGGGTGCGGGACAGGGCACGCAACTGCTCGGGGCTGAGGTCCGCCGGCAATTCCACAAGGGAGTGGTCCGAGCGGATGTCGATCCCGCCGATCTGCGCCGAGGAGATGCCGCCTTCGTTGGCGATAGCGCCCACGATGGAACCGGGCATGACGCGCTGGCGGCGTCCCACGGCGATCCGGTAGGTGGCATTGCCTTCGGTCAGTGTGCGGGTAGGCCCGCGAGAGCCGAAGCCGTCCTTGGAGCGCTCGCGCTTCTGGAACTCGGGAGCTGCCGGCAGTTCCTTGACCAGCAGCGGCTGCCCGCCCTGCGCCATCACGGCAAGGGCTGCCGCGATTTCCGAAGCCGGAACGTTGTGCTCTTCCTCGTAAGAGGCGATGAGGTCACGGAACGGGGCGACGTCCTCGGAGGCCAGGGTCTCCGTGATGCGCTCGGCGAACTTGCCCAGGCGCAGCGTGTTCACGGTCTCGGCCGTCGGCAGGTGCATCTGCTCGACCGGCTGGCGGGTGGCCTTCTCAATGGAACGCAGCAGGTACTTCTCGCGCGGGGTCATGAACAGGATGGCATCGCCGGAACGGCCTGCACGGCCGGTGCGGCCGATGCGGTGGACGTAGGACTCCGTGTCGTGCGGGATGTCGTAGTTGATCACGTGGCTGATGCGTTCCACGTCAAGGCCACGGGCGGCGACGTCGGTAGCAACGAGGATGTCGATGCGGCCTTCCTTCAGCGCGTCCACAGTGCGTTCACGCTGCTGCTGCGGAATGTCACCGTTGATCGCTGCAGCCTGGAAACCGCGGGACTTCAGCTTGTCAGCCAGGTCCTCGGTGGCCATCTTGGTGCGCACGAAGGCGATAACGCCGTCGAACTCTTCCACCTCGAGGATGCGGGTCATCGCGTCCAGCTTGTGCGGGCCCATGACCTGCAGGTACCGCTGGCGGGTGTTGGCGCCGGTGGTGGTCTTGGACTTCACCGAGATCTCGGCCGGGTTGTTCAGGTACTGCTTGGACATCCGGCGGATCTGGCTGGGCATGGTGGCGGAGAACAGCGCGACCTGGCGGTCCGAGGGGGTCTGCTGGAAGATCTGCTCCACGTCTTCGGCGAAGCCCATGCGGAGCATCTCGTCAGCTTCGTCCAGCACCAGGTACTGCAGCTCGGAGAGGTCCAGGGAGCCCTTGGAAATGTGGTCGATCACGCGGCCGGGGGTACCGACGACCACCTGGGCGCCGCGGCGCAGGCCGGCCAGCTGGGGGCCGTAGGCGGAACCGCCGTACACGGGCAGCACGGTGAAGTCATCAATGTGCTTGGCGTAGGAGGTGAAGGCCTCGGCCACCTGGAGCGCGAGCTCACGGGTGGGGGCCAGCACCAGGGCCTGCGTCTTGCGGGACGGGCCGTTGAGGTCGTGGAGTTCGGCCAGGCGGGACAGTGCCGGTACTGCGAATGCTGCAGTCTTACCGGTGCCGGTCTGGGCGAGGCCAACCACGTCGCGGCCTTCGAGCAGCAGCGGGATGGTGGCTGCCTGGATGGGTGAGGGCTTCTCGTAGCCAACATCCTGCAGGGCAGCCAGGACGCGGCCGTCGATGCCGAGATCGGCGAAGCGTACGCCGTCCTCTTCGGATTCCTCAGCCTTGGCGGCGGGAGCCTCGGCGGCCGGAGTTTCAACTGCCGGTGCGGAAGTCTCGGCTGCAGGCTCAGCAGGCTCTGCTGCGGGGATAGCGGCCTCGGTGAATTCGACGGCTGCGGTCTCGACGCTGGTGTTCTGGGCGTCGATGGTTTCGTTTTGATTTTCGGGCATAGGGAAATATTCCTCATCCATAGGGGGCCAGGCGGCACTACCCGAGGTGAGCGGAGCCGCAGTACGTGTGCCGTGGATGCCGGGCAAACGTTGACCGGCCGGTCACAGAAGTCCGGCGCTTTCGCAATCCCGTGGCAGGACTTCGCGCTGCATCTCTTGGCTGCTATCCCAGCAGTCTGTACAGCGTTTTCTTTAGCCGGCTCTCCCTATGAAAATGCCCGCATCACAGTTGCGGGCCCCAACACTTGCCAGTCCTGCCTCAAAAATTGGGCAGGAATAAGGGATTTCCGGAGTGGGGGATGTTTCAAGTGTAAGGTACGCAGGTGCCGCAGCGGAAATTGAGTGCACGACGGCGGGCGGTGAGCTTGCGCACATGCCTCACCGTCCAGCTGCTGCTGCAGGACCCTACCGCGCCAGCTGCCGCTCCAGCGCCTCGAACTTCTTCCTGAACTCGGGCTGCTGAAGACGGATCCCGCCGTCGGCGTCGGCATCCTTCAGCGCCTCCATGGACTCAAGGTCCGGCTCGCTGAACCACTTGCCCACCGTGACGCCGTGCTTCGGGACGTACAGCTTGTGGATATGGTCGCCGGCCCGGATGGTGCCTACCTTGATGACGCGGAGGTAGGCACCCACGCGTCCTTCGCCGGTGAACCGCTTGAGGAACTGGGGCTCCCCCATCCGCCGCTGGAACGTGGCGCAGGGCGTGCGCGGCGAGGTGACCTCAACTTCCACGTCCAGGCCGATCTTCCAGCGTTCCCCGATCACGGCGTTGGTGGGCTCGATCCCGGCCACCCGGAGGTTCTCGCCGAAGATTCCGGGCGGGAGCTCGCGTTGCAGTTCCGCCGTCCAGTAATCGGCGTCGGCCTGCGAGTAGGCGTAAATGGCCTGGTCCGGTCCGCCGTGATGAACACGGTTGGCCTGGATGTCGCCCTGGAGGCCCAGCTTGTGCACCTTCACCGGCCCGTCCACCGCACGCTTGTCGATGGCCGTGACTCCCACATTCGAAGAGTCCGGGACAAGCTGGTGGACGCGGCAGACGGCAAGTACTGAGGCGGTTTCCATGGCACCAGTGTAGGGATCCCTTCGCCGTCTGGGGTGGCTGCCGCCACCGTGGGGAGTTCTTGCGGGCTATCTGCTCGCAGCCGGGGCCGGCAGGGATTACGCTGATTCGAGGATTGCAATTGGGGGTGCAGCGCTGTGCCCAATTCACGTGGACTACTGAGGGGGACGCCATGGACCCGAACAAAGATCCGGAGCGCGAGCCGCAACGCGACGCCGGCAAGGGCGCGGGCGGCAGCGATGCCGGAGCCAGCCCGGGCAAAGCGGCAGGCCAGCCGAGCGATGCTCCCGGCGGGGACGGGGCGCCCAAACCTCCCCCCTGGCAGGTTCCCAAGCCTGAACTGCGTCCCGACCTCCTGAACCAGCCCGTCACCCCGGCGGATCCGTTCGCCCGGGACCGCGAAAAGCAGCTCAACGAGGCCGCCGCACGGAAGAAGCGCTCCCAGCGGCGGACCGTGGTGGTGGGACTGGGCGTCACGGCACTGCTCGCCGGAACCATCACCGCCGTCGTGGCAAGCAACCAGGACGACCCCGAATACGCGCAGGTCTGCTTCAACGATGAAACCGGCGAGCGCGTGGACGACAACAATTGCAACAGCTCCGCAGGGAGGGGCGGCGGGATCTACGCCTGGTACTTCTTCTCCCGCGGCGCCTATGTCCCGCCCTTGGGGCAGAACCGCTCCACCGCCCCCAGCTACACCAGGACGGTGCCCAGTGGCGCGAAGGCGTCCACGGGGTACAGCACCCAGGGCGGCACTGTGAGCCGGGGCGGATTCGGCACTACCGCGAAGAGCGGTACCAGTGGCGGCGGCGGCAAAGTCTCGGGGGGTTAGGCGTGAAGCGGTTGTTAAGCGAGCCCAGGCCCGGATGGAAGCAGAAGATCGAGGAACAGGGCCTGGTGTTCTCCACCACCACCATGGACGACGGGCGGAAGATCGAATACTGGAACGAGTCCGCGTACTACGAATTCACCACTGACGAGGTGGAAACCCTTGAGGTAGCCGCCGAGGACATGCACAAAATGTGCCTGGAGGCAGCACGGTTCCTGGCCACCGGGGCCATGGGGGACATTGGCATCGGTCCCCAGGCCCTGGAGTTGGCCGCGGCCTCCCTGCAGGCGGCGGACGTGGACGTCTACGGCCGGTTCGACTTCATCTACGACGGGCAGGGCGGCCCGGCCAAAATGCTGGAGTACAACGCCGACACTCCCACCGGACTGATTGAGGCCGCCGTCGCCCAGTGGTTCTGGCTGCAGGACGTCTTCCCTGGGAAGGACCAGTGGAACGGCATCCACGAAGCGTTGATCCGGCAGTGGAAAAAGTTCCAGTTCCGCACCGGCATGAGCACCCTGCACGTCGCGCACTCGGAAGTTGAGGAGTCCGGCGAGGACTGGATGACCGCCGCCTACATGCGGGACGTCGCCAGCCAGGCCGGCTGGACCACCATCGGCATCAACATGTCCGATATCGGCTGGGACCCCAACCTGAACCGCTTTGTGGACCTGGACAACTTCATGATCAGCACCATCTTCAAGCTGTACCCGTGGGAGCTGATGATGAAGGAACCGTTCGGCCACCGCCTGCTCGAACGCGCCCACAACCCCCGCTGGGTGGAGCCGGCCTGGAAGATGCTGCTCTCCAACAAAGCACTCCTGGCCGCCCTGTGGCACCTCTATCCGGAGCATCCCAACCTGCTCCCCGCATACCTGAACGAGCCCGGTCCCTTGAAGGAGTGGGTGGCCAAGCCCCTGCACGGCCGCGAAGGCGACAACATCCGGATCCACGCCCAGGGCATCAACCTTGAGCAGCCCGGCGGCTACGGCCGTGAAGGCTGGTGCTACCAGCAGTACCATCCGCTGCCGGACTTCGACGGCAACCATCCCGTCCTTGGCCTGTGGGTGGTGGACGGCGAATCCGTGGGCTGCGGCATCCGCGAATCGGACGGCCCGGTCACGGACTATTTCTGCAGGTTCGTGCCCAACACCATTGACGCCCCGGCCCCGCTCTCGGCCGCGGCCAATTCCAGCAAGGCAGGTATCGCCCTATGAGCCCCCTGACATTTCCGGCCCCGGTGGCAGCATGAGCACAGAGATCACGACGGCGGGAGGCCCGGGCGGAGCGTCCGGCGTCCCGGCCAAGGGACTCCGGGCCGGCATCCTGGACCTCGGCGACTCCGTCATGCTGGGCCTGGCCTCCACCGCGCCGGTGTATTCACTGGCCGCCACCCTGGGACTGATCGTGGCAGTGAACGGGGACTACACTCCCCTGATCCTGCTTATCGGTTTTATCCCGGTCCTGTTCATCGCCTACGCCTTCCGGGAACTGAACAGCGCCATCCCGGACTGCGGCACCACATTCACCTGGTCCCGGCGCGCCTTCGGACCGTGGGCAGGCTGGCTGGGCGGCTGGGGTGTTGCGCTCGCAGGCATCATCGTCCTGGCCAACCTCGCCCAGGTGGCGGGCCAGTACCTGTGGCTGCTGGTGGGTGACGGCACGCTGGCCGAAAACAAAGTACTGGTGACCGCCACGGGCGTGCTGTTCATCGCCGTGATGACGCTGGTCAATTACCGCGGCATCCGCCTGGGCGAGCACGTGCAGCGTGTCCTGACGTATGTGCAGTACATATCGCTGGGCATTTTCGCAGTGGCCATCGTGGTGGGAATCATCAGGGGTTCAGCCAGTGGCGAGACCACCATCCAGCCCTTCGATTTTGAGTGGTTCAACCCCGCCGGTGCTTTCGCGGACCCGGGCGCCGTGGTGCACGGCGCCCTGTTGGCCTTGTTTATTTATTGGGGCTGGGACACGTGCCTGGCAGTGAACGAGGAAACAGAGAACCCCTCCACCACTCCGGGCCGTGGGGCAGTGATCTCCGCGTTCGTCCTGGTGGCCATCTACGTGTCCGTTGCGCTCCTGGTGATGATGTACGCCACGGTGGGCACGGAAGGAATCGGGCTCGGCAACGAGGCGAACCAGGACGATGTCTTCCTGGCCATGAAGGACGTGGTGCTGGGCCCGTGGGGCTGGCTGATCGTCGTCGCGGTGCTGGCTTCCGTGTTGTCCTCCACCCAGACCACCATCCTGCCCACCGCCCGAGGCACCCTGTCCATGGGCGTCCACGGCGCCCTGCCCGCCAAGTTCGGCGAGGTGCACCCAAAGAACCAGACGCCCGGCTTCTCCACCCAGGTGATGGGCGGCGCGGCCATTGCCTACTACGTGGCCATGAGCTTCCTCAGCGAAAATCTGCTCTCGGACTCCATCAGCGCCATCAGCCTCTTCATCGCCTTTTACTACGCCCTGACCGGCTTTGCCTGCTTCTGGTTCTTCCGGAATACGCTCCGGCAGTCGGCGCGCAACCTGTGGTTCCGGGGCATCCTGCCGCTCGTGGGTGCGCTGCTGCTGACCGGTGCCTTCTTCGTTTCAGCGGTACAGATGTGGGACCCGGCGTACGGCGATACCCGGATCTTCGGCGTCGGCGGTGCCTTTGTCAGCGGCGTGGTGCTCCTGGCCCTGGGTGTGGTCCTCGCGGTCGTCTGCCGGTTCCTGCCCGCCACCCGGAGCTACTTTGTGGGGAAACCGTGACACCTGACCCGTCTGACGTCCTTGCCCTTGACTCCCTTCTGACCACGGACGAACTTGCCCTCCGGCAGAAGGTCCGGGACTTTACGGACCAGCGCATGAGGCCGGACATCGCGCGCTGGTATGAGGACGCCGTCTTTCCCCTCGAGCTCGCACCGGAACTGGGTGAGCTCGGGGTCCTGGGGATGCACTTGAAGGGCTACGGCTGCCCCGGCCGGACCGCCGTCGAATACGGCCTGGCGGCGATGGAACTGGAAGCCGGGGACTCCGGAATCCGCACGTTCGTCTCGGTGCAGGGTTCGCTGGCCATGACCGCCATCCACACATGGGGCTCGGAGGACCAGAAGCAGGAGTGGCTCCCCCGGATGGCCGCCGGGGAAGTCATCGGCTGCTTTGCGCTGACCGAGCCCACCGCCGGTTCCGATCCCTCCTCGATGACCACGTATGCCCGACGCGACGGGTCCGGTGACGACGCCGGCTGGGTGCTGAACGGGGCCAAGCGGTGGATCGGGCTCGCTTCGGTGGCCGGGGTCATGGTGGTGTGGGCCATGACGGACGACGGCGTGCACGGCTTCCTGGTGCCGGCCGGAACTCCTGGCGTGGCTGCCACGCCGATCGCGCAGAAGCTGTCCATGCGTGCGTCCATCCAGTGTGATGTGGTGTTCGACGACGTCCGGCTGGGTCCGGAGGCCCTGCTCCCGGCGGCGCGCGGCCTGGGCGGGCCGTTCACCTGCCTGAACGAAGCGCGGTACGGCATCGCCTGGGGCGCCATGGGCGCTGCCCGCGATTCCTACCAGGCGGCACTGGCGTATTCTCAGGAGCGGCTCCAGTTCGGCAAGCCGCTGGCCGGGTACCAGCTGACCCAGGAAAAGCTGGTGAACATGCTGGTGGAGATCCAGAAGGGCACGCTGCTGGCGCTGCACCTGGGCCGGCTCAAGGACGCCGGTGTCCCACGGCCTGAGCAGATCTCGCTGGGCAAGCTGAACAACGTCCGCGAGGCCATTAAAGTAGCTCGCGAGGCCCGGTCCATCCTGGGCGGCAACGGGATCACGCTGGACTACCCGCCCCTGCGGCACGCGGCCAACCTGGAGTCGGTGCGCACCTATGAGGGCACCGACGAGGTGCACACCCTGATCCTCGGCCAGCACATCACCGGCTTGGGCGCCTTCCGCTGACCCATGCATCCCAACTAGGTAGCGCTAAGTGTCGTTCTGGAGCGCCAAAACGACACTTAGCGCTACTCAGTTGGGTGCGGGGTTTATGCGGGACCCTGCAGGAAGCGGCGGACCTCGGCATTGAACGCGTCGGGTGCTTCGGCGAACACCAGATGTCCGGCGCCGGGAATCACCGTCAGCTCTGCCCCGGGTATCTGCCGGTGGAGCTCATGCGCCACCGGCAGCGGTGAGCGCTGGTCCTCCTCGCCGTAGATCAGGAGGGTGGGAACAGTAATCGTGGGCAGGAGGTGGCGGTAGTCCGCGCGTCCGCTCGCGCTGAGCAGTGCCCGCAGGCTTGCCGGGCGGACATCGAGCATGATGGCGGCAATCTCGGCGACTGCAGCGGGGTTGGCGGCGGGCGTGAAGAGGGTGGGCAGCCACTCGTGCACGAACTTTCCCGGCGGCTCCCCGATTTCCGCTTCCACCATGGCAATCCGGCGGTCTACTTCCTCCGGCGGCAGCGACCCTGCCCAGCCTGCATAGGCCGATACCAGCAGCAATGACGCAGGGACGTCCGGGTACCCCTTGTATAACTCAAGCGCCACCATGGAGCCCCAGGACAGGCCCAGGATATGTGGCTTTCCCTTGCCGCGGACGGCCTGCTCCACGAAGCCGGCGGCGAGCAGGCCCAGGTCCGGGGCCGAGAGGTCCGGTGCCGGGTCATCGGACTGGCCGCATCCGGGAGCGTCCCAGGCGATCACGGTGAAGTCCCGGGAGAGGTCCTCCAGTTGCTGACGCCAAATCCTGCTGTCATCGCCTGCACCATGGAAGAGGACCAGCGGCGGCCCGCTGCCCACCTGCTGGTAAGCAATCCTGAGTCCGGCTACCTCAACGGCGTCCATATCCGCGATTGTAGGACTGCGAAGGCCTGTTGCCTACGAGCAGGCGTCAGGCCGAGAAACCGCCGTCGGCCTTGATCAGCTGGCCGGAGACCCAGCGGCCGGCCGGTGAGAGCAGGAATGCGACAGTACCGGCCACGTCCGCGGGGGTGCCCAGCCGGCCGGTGGGCTGCTGCGCCGTCAGTGCTGAGCGGACCTCGTCGTCCATCCAGCCTGTGTCCACGGGCCCGGGGTTCAGGACGTTGGCGGAGATACCCATCGGCCCCAGCTCCCGCGCCGCGGCAATCACGATCCTGTCCAGGGCCCCCTTCGACGCGCCGTAGGGAAGGTTGAACGCTGTGTGGTCACTGGTCAGCGCCACGATCGCGCCGCCGTCGTCCGTCACGTGCCGGGCGAAGGCGGCAATCAGCTGCCAGCTGGCACGCGTATTAACGGCAAAGTGGCGCTCGAAGGATTCCAGGCTCGTGTCCAGGATCCCCGAATCAACGGACTCGGCGTGGCTGAGCACCAGGCCTTGCAGCGGCCCTGCCAGCCGGACGGCTTCGGCGAGCAACTGCTCTGCGGCGGCCGGGTCCTCCAGGTCGGCCGGCAGGGTATGCACCTGGGCACCGATCGCCTCCAGCTCGGCGGTCAGGCGCACGACGTCGTCCGGTTCGCTCCCCCACGGCATCCGGGCATCGTAGTCCTGCCAGTAGGCCAGGACCAGGTCCCAGCCTTCGGCCGCCAGTTGCCGGGCGATTCCGGCACCGATGCCGGCAAGGCGGCCGGCGCCCGTGATCAAGGCCGTGTTGCGGGCAGCGCCTGGCGCAAGGGGTTCCATGGCACCAGCCTAGTGGCGCGGCGTTAAGCCACGGGGACGGGCTCTTCCCGCGGGGCGGCGTGCCTGCGGATGGTGGCGCTGATGACCGCGGCGATGGTGCACATGGCCGCCGCGCCGAACCAGGCGTAGGTGTACTGTCCGGTGGAGTCCCGGATGGCGCCGGCGGCCAGGGCCGCGGCGGCGGCCCCGAGCTGGTGCGCGGCGAACACCCAGCCGAACACCACGCTGCCGTCCGCGCCGAAGGTTTCCCGGCAGATGGCGGCGGTGGGCGGGACGGTGGCCACCCAGTCCAGGCCGTAGATCACCACGAAAACGATCATGCTGGGCTGCACCTCGGCGTTCAGCAGCAGGGGCAGCACCAGCAGGCCGATGCCCCGGAACTGGTAGTAGACAGCCAACAGGATGCGGGGGTTGAACCGGTCGGTCAGCCAGCCGGAGGCGATGGTGCCCACAATATCGAAGATCCCGACGACGGCGAGCAGCCCCGCGGCGGTGGTTTCGGCCATCCCGTGGTCGTGGGCGGAGGGGATGAAGTGCGTGCCGATCAACCCGTTGGTGGTGGCACCGCAGATCGCGAAGCCGGCCACCAGGGCCCAGAAGGTGCGTACCTTGCTGGCCCGCTTCAGCACCTGCAGGGCGCGCATAGCGGCGTTGGCGCGGGGACCGCTGTCCACGGGCGGTGCCTTGGGGGTTCCTGCACCGGGCTGTTCCGCACCGTATGGCAGCGCACCGGCGTCGGCGGGCGAGTTCTTGAGGAACTTCAGCACCAGCGGGACCACCGCCAGGGCACCTGCCGCGATGAGTAGCGATGCCTGCCGCCAACCCGGATCCTGGGCGAGCACGGCGATGAACGGGAGGAAGACGAGCTGGCCGGCGGCGCTTCCTGCGGTGAGGATACCGATCACGAGCCCACGGTTTTTGACGAACCAGGTATTGGCGATGGTCGCAGCGAACACCAGCGCCATGGACCCGGTGCCCAGCCCGATCAGCAGGCCCCACGTCAGCAGGATCTGCCATGACTGGTTCACCAGCACCGTGAGCGCACTGCCGGCACCGATCAGCACCAGCGCCGTTGCCGTCACCGCCCGGATGCCAAAGCGCTCCATCAGCGCCGCGGCGAACGGCGCCGTCAGCCCGAACAGGACCAGGTTGATGCTGACGGCCCCGGACAACACCGTGGTGGACCACCCGAATTCCTGCTGCAGGGGCACCATCAGCACGCCCGGAGCAGCCCGGAAACCGGCCGCTCCCACCAGCGCGAGGAACGCGACGGCGGCAACGATCCAGGCCGGGTGCAGGCGCCGCCGCCGCGGCGGATTGTCCTGCGGGCGGACGACGGCGGATGCGGCATTGGCGCTTCCGTCGCCAGGGAGCCGGCTGGCGGCCGGTGCTGTGGTGCTTCCGTGGGTGGGCTTGTCGTCGCTCACGCGGCTGTTCCCTTCGGGGATCCGGCGGTGGCGAGCTCCACCGGCGATGTTGTCCTGGTCTGGCTGTGCCAGCTGGTGTTGGCCGCGGTCAGGCGGTCACCGCAGTGGGTGCAGGTATCGGCGGAGCTGGTTCGCTGCCCGCAGCCCGAATGGATGACGTACATGTGGGCCTGCTCGGACGGGGCGGGCAAGTGTTTCTCCGACCAGATGGTGACAGCGTTCAGCACCGGGAGGGCGTCTTCGCCCTTCTCCGTGAGGACATACTCGCCCCTGGTGCGGCCGCCGTCGTCGTACGCCCTTTTGGTCAGCAGCCCCGACTCCACGAGGCCGGCCAGGCGTTTGGTGAGCACGGAGTCGGCCACCTCCAGCCGGGACTTCATCGCGTCGAAGCGCCCGTTTCCGAAGAACACTTCCCGGAGAACCAGGATGGTCCAGGGATCACCGAGGATATCCAGGCCACGGGCCATGCTGCAGTTACGCCGGGACCAGTCAGATCGGAGTGCCATATCGGGACCCTAGCTGACTTTCTTGAAGAAAGCCAGCACGAGCGCCCTTAAGGGATGGACGAGAACGCCTGCTCGAGGTCCGCCACCAGGTCCTCCACGTCCTCTATGCCGCACGACAGCCGGAGGAGGTTCACCGGGACAGCGAGCTCGGTGCCCTTGACAGACGCGTGCGTCATTTCTGACGGGTAGTTCATCAGCGATTCGATTCCGCCCAGGGACTCAGCCAGGGTGAACACCGAGGTTGATTCGGCCACCTTCCGGGCAGCCGCTTCACCGCCTTTGAACTGCACGGACACCATGCCGCCGAAGCTGCGCATCTGCTTCTTCGCGAGCTCGTGGCCGGGGTGGGACGGCAGCCCCGGGTACAGGACAGCCTCAACTTCGGGGCGCTCCAGCAGCCATTCGGCAACCGCCTGGCCGTTGAGGCTGTGCCGGTCCATCCGCACGCCCAGGGTCTTGAGGCCGCGGGTGGTGAGGAAGGCATCCATCGGACCTGAAACGGCGCCCACGGCGAACTGGACAAAGCCGATCTTCTCAGCCAGTTCGGCGTCCTTGACCACCACGGCGCCGCCCACCACGTCCGAATGCCCGCCGATGTACTTGGTGGTGGAGTGGACCACCACGTCGGCACCCAGGGCGAGCGGAGTCTGCAGGTACGGCGACGCGAAGGTGTTGTCCACGACCAGGAGGGCCCCGGCGTCGTGCGCTATCCCTGCGAGCGCGGCGATGTCTGTGATCTTCATCAGCGGGTTGGACGGCGTCTCCACCCACACAAAGCGGGTCTTGTTGGCGGCGACGGCCTGGCGGACGGCGTCGAGGTTGGCCATGTCCACCGGTGTGTTGCCGATCCCCCAGCCGCCCAGCACGCGGCTGATGAGCCGGTAGGTCCCGCCGTAGGCGTCGTTGCCCAGCACGATGTGGTCGCCGGGCCGGGTCAGGGCGCGGATGAGCGAGTCCTCAGCCGCCAGTCCGGAACTGAAGCTGTAGGCGTGCGTGCCGCCCTCCAAAGCCGCGAGTTGTTCCTGCAGCGCGTCTCTGGTGGGGTTGCCGCCGCGGCCGTACTCGTAGCCGTCGCGGAGCCCGCCGATTCCGTCCTGGGCATAGGTGGAGCTGAAGTGCAGCGGCGGAACCACGGCACCGGTGCGCGGCTCGAAGGGCTGGCCGGCGTGGACGGCGCGGGTGTTGAAACCTTGGTTTTCCGGGAGGGACATGGTGCTCCTTATCGGGCAGGGAGGGTAGGAGGTGCAGGTCAGTTGCTGAGGTAGGCCAGGAGGTCGTGCCGGGTAAGGATACCCACCGGGGCGCCCACGAACGTGACCATCACCGTATCTACGTCCGAGAGCAGCTCCCTCGCGGCAGAGATGGTCTCCAGGGAACCGATGACGGGCAGCTTGGGGCCCATGTGCTCGGCGATCTTGTCCGTCAGCTTGGCCTCCCCGCGGAACAGCTTGGCCGTGAGGCTGCGCTCATCCACCGCACCGAGTACCTCGCCCATGACCACGGGCGGCTCCTGGGACAGGACCGGGATGTGGCTGACACCGAACTCGTTCATGATGTTGATGACGTCGCGGACGGATTCGTTGGGGTGGATGTGCACCAGGTCCGGCAGTTCGCCGTTCTTGGACTTGATCACCTCACCCACGGAGGTTTCCTCGCCGCCGGAGAGGAAACCGTAGGACCGCATCCACTGGTCGTTGAAGATTTTGGCCAGGTAGCCGCGCCCGGAGTCGGGCAGGATCACGACGACGACGGCACTCTCCGACAGGTCCCGCGCCGCCTGCAGCGCGGCTACTACAGCCATGCCCGAGGAGCCGCCCACGAGGAGGCCTTCCTCGCGAGCGAGGCGCCGGGTCATGGCAAACGAGTCCGCGTCGGTGACGGCGATGACCTGGTCCGGGACGGACTTGTCGTAGTTCGCCGGCCACATGTCCTCCCCCACGCCTTCCACAAAGTAGGGGCGTCCGGTGCCTCCGGAGTAGACCGAGCCTTCGGGGTCAGCGCCGATGATCCGGACCAGTCCGCCGTCGGACTCCGGCCTGCCGGCCGAAACCTCCTTGAGGTACCGGCCGGTGCCGGTGATGGTGCCGCCGGTGCCGGCGCCGATCACGCAATGCGTGACTTTGCCGTCGGTATCTCGCCAGATTTCCGGGCCCGTGGTCTCATAATGGCTTCCCGGCGCTGCCGGGTTGGAGAACTGGTCCGGTTTGTAAGCGCCAGGCGTTTCGCGCACCAGCCGGTCCGAGACACCGTAGTAGCTCTGCGGGCTGTCCGGCGGAACGGCCGTAGGCGTCACCACCACTTCCGCGCCGTAGGCCTGCAGGACGGCCCGTTTGTCCTCGCCCACCTTGTCCGGCACCACAAAAATGCACTTGTAGCCCTTCTGCTGGGCGACAAGAGCCAGGCCCACCCCCGTGTTGCCGGAGGTGGGTTCGATGATGGTGCCTCCGGGCTTGAGCTTGCCGTCCCGCTCGGCGTCCTCGATCATTTTGGCCGCGATGCGGTCCTTGATGGATCCGCCCGGGTTCACGTATTCCAGTTTGACCAGGACGGTGGCTTTGATGCCGTCCGTCACGTGGTTGAGCTTGATGAGCGGGGTATTGCCGATGAGGTCCAGGACGGACTGGGCGTACTTCATGAGTACAAAGCTACCGCTTTCGCGGGCGCCTGCCCCGTCAGTCAGCTCCCTGCCGAGGAATCCGTCTGCCAGAGGCCCATGATGTTGCCTTCGGTGTCCTTGAAGTAGGCGTAGTAACCCATGCCGGGAACGGCGTCCTTGGCCTGGGCCACCGAACCGCCGGCGGATTCCACCTGCGCGAGGGCGGCGTCCATGTCCTCGACGTCGATGGTGATGATGGGCGTCCTGAGGTTGTCCGTGCGCGGGAACAGGGCACCGTTGATGGCACCGGGCGCGCTTGGCATCCCTGTTTGCTGGTCTGATGGTGTGGTGATGGCGATGGTGTAGTCCATCCCCTGCATGGGGCTCAGGTTCCAACCGAATGCGCTTTGGTAAAAGCCGTTGGCGCGTTCCTTGTCGTCGGCGGGGATCTCGAAATGCACAACTCCAGCCACTGCATGCTCCTTTGAATGCGAAGTGAAGGCGCGGACGCCCCGCGCCACACCTGGGAGTCTAGTCCTTTGCACGCCGTGGATTAAGGGCCCGGCTGGAACCCCGGCGGGCGCATTGTCCGTGTGCCGTGGGACGATGGCAGTATGACCATTGCAGAGGCACCCGCGCGGCTTTCCGCCGCCGCGGACGCCTCTCTCCGCTGGTATCCGGGCGGCCCGTATGACCTTGCCCGCACCTTGGGCCCGCTCCTGCGCGGCAATAGTGATCCGTCCTTCAGCGTCCAGGGTGGAGTCATCTGGAATGCCTTCACGACGCCGGACGGGCCGGCCACCGTGCGCCTCAGCCCCGCCGGCAGCGCCGAACTCGAGTTCCGGGTGGACGTCCAGGCATGGGGCCCGGGCGCAGGCACCGCCATCGGCTCAGTGCCCCGCCTCATGGGCGCGGAGGATGACTGGAGCGCCTTTGATGCGGCGGCCTTCCACGCCACGCTCCCCCACATGGTCCGGGAGGCGCGGCGGCGGAACCTGGCCCTCCGGTTTCCCTCCACCGGGCGGATGATCGACCAGCTCTTGCCCATCATCCTGGAGCAAAAAGTGACCGTGATCGAGGCCCGCCGGGCCTACCGCTACTTGGTGCACCGCTACGGCTCCCCCGCACCGCAGGCAGGGCTGCTGGCACCCGGTACCCTGATGCTGCCGCCCACCCCAGCACAGTGGGCCCAGATCCCCAGCTGGGAGTGGCACAAGGCGGGCGTGGGACCACAGCGCTCGGCCACCGTGATGCGGGCGCTGCATTCCGCCGTCGCTCTGGAACGGCTGGCGGCACTGCCGGCGCTGGAGGCGGCAGCAAAAATGCAGACCATCCCGGGCATCGGCATCTGGACGGCGGCCGAGGTGGTGCAGCGCACCCACGGCTGCCCGGACTCCATCTCGGTGGGCGACTACCATCTGGCCGCGTACGTCGGCGCGGCGCTGACGGGCCGGCGGACGGACGACGCCGGCATGCTCCGGCTGCTGGCACCCTGGCAGGGGCACCGGCAGCGGGTGGTGCGGATGATCCAGAGCACGGGCTTCCGGAAACCCACCTTCGGCCCGCGGATGACCATCCAGGACCACCGCCGGCACTGATCCGGCCTTCGTTACTGCAACGCGGTCACGCTTAATTACTGCAACGCGGGGTCACTTTTGGCCCAATAAACCCCGATTTTTGGGCTAAATCTGACCCCGCGTTGTTTGAGAAGACCGGTTTTGCGATGATCGGCGTGCTTGTTTCATCCTGGCGATGAGATCCAGGAAGCCGTCGGCGAGGTCGTCCGCGTTTGGCTTGAAATAGGACCAACCGGCGTTGATGAAGAATTCATCGCGGCGATTATCGCGTGACTGCTGCTCCCTCGAACGGTGATGTTCGCCGTCGTACTGCACAGCGATCCGGTACTTCCGATACCCAAGGTCGGCTGCCGGCGACCGCGGATCGTCGGGATCAAGGCGGAGCTGCAGTTCCGGCTCGGGCAGGTGCGCATCCAGTATCGCAAGCCGAAGGAATGTCTCCGGAAAGGAATCAGACCCTACCCGCATCTCGTCAAGGGCGAGACGCGCCTTTTCCACGCCCTTCATGTTGGGATGCTGCCGTATCAGCAGCCGGAGCCCTTCTTTGTAGGCAAACGGCGCGCTGCGGAACTCCAGTTCAGGGCGTGGAATCCGGATCAGCTGGTCTCCCAAGGCCACGAGGTATGGGAGCGGCAACTCATGGGCCAGGTCCAGCCACGTCCTTGCTGGCCCGGTGACCCTGATTCCATCAATCTCCACCACTTCACCAGGGATCATATGCACCCGGTGACCGATGATCCCGGCCCGGCGGACGCGCGGCAGGCTGTGCGGCTTGCTGAGATGGATGCGCGCGTCTTTGCCCAGCCAGGGAGGAAGCCCCAGCCCGCAGAGGATGGCAGCTGTTTCATGGGACACCCAGGCATCCGGGGTCGCCGTGCAAAGCACACGGGCCCGTTCAGCCAGTTCAAGCTCCCGGTCGGCATGGGCCCGAATCAGCCGCCCTGCCCCAACAAGGTCCTTTGCGCGCAAACGCTTTGGCGCAACGCCAAGGTCGCGTGCCTCGTAGATCGTAAAAGGCAGCTTGGCGAGAGTCTCGGGAAGTGGCCTGGCGGTAACCATGGCACCAAGTGTGCACCCCACAAGCAAGACCTTCTGAAGTTATCCACAGGCATAGGTCCATCCATTCAACGCGGGGTCATTTTTGGCCCAAAAAGCCGCGGTTTTTGGGCCAGATCTGACCCCGCGTTGGAGTTAGAGGCCCAGCCTGGCCACGGCTTCCTCGCGCATCTCCACTTTCCGGATCTTCCCGGACACCGTCATGGGGAAGCTGTCCCGTACATCGACGTAGCGGGGAATCTTGTAGTGCGCCAGCTTCCCGCGGCAAAATTCGGCAACGGCGGAAGCGTCCAGCGGTTCAGCACCCGGCTTGAGGATGATGCAGGCCATCAGTTCCTCCCCGTACTTGGCATCCGGCACTCCAATGACCTGCACATCCTGGATGGACGGGTGGGTGTAAAGGAACTCCTCGATTTCGCGCGGATAGATGTTCTCACCGCCCCGGATCACCATGTCCTTGATACGGCCCTCCACCACCACGTAGCCGTCGTCGTCCATGCGGGCCAGGTCACCGGTATGCATCCAACCGTCGGCATCAATGGCCTCGGCGGTCTTGTCCGGCTGGTTCCAGTACCCCTCCATCACGGCGTAGCCCCGGGTGCACAGTTCGCCGATCTGTCCCCTTTCCAGGACCTCATCCGAACCCGGATCAACGATCTTGCTTTCCAGGTGCGGCATGGTCCGGCCCACGGTTTCCGTCCGGTGCTGCAGGGTGTCCCCGTCGCGGGTCATGGTGGACACCGGCGAGGTCTCCGTCATCCCGTAGCAAATGGCCACGTCGCGCATGTTCATCTCCGAGATCACCCTGTTCATCACCTCGATGGGGCACAGCGAACCGGCCATCACGCCAGTGCGGAGCGTGGACAGGTCGTAGGAGGCGAAGTCCGGCAGCGCCAGTTCTGCGATGAACATGGTGGGCACCCCGTACAACGACGTTCCGCCAAAGTCCTGCACCGCTTCCAGCGCCGCGGCCGGGTTGAAGCCCCTGCCCGGGATGATGGTGGCGGCACCGTGGCTCAGGGCGTTCAGGTTGCCGATCACCATGCCGAAGCAGTGATAAAACGGCACCGGAATCACCACCCGGTCGTGCTCCGTGTAGCCCAGCAGCTCCCCGATCGAGTAGCCGTTGTTCAGGATGTTGTGGTGGGTCAGCGTGGCGCCCTTGGGAAAGCCAGTAGTCCCCGAGGTGTACTGGAGGTTGATGGGGTCGTGCGGGCTCAATTCCGCCATGCGCGTCTTCAGCGCGGCATGTCCGACGGCGTCCGCCCGCCGAAGCAGCTCGGCGTACGTCAGTTCCGCATCACTGAGCGGGACGGCGCCGTCGAACCCTTCGCCGCCGGTCTCCTCCCAGCTGGACCCTTTCCCGCCGGCCCCTTCCCCACCGGGTGGGGGCAGGAACACGAGTTCGCGAAGATCCGGGCACTCTGCGAGCGCATGGCGGGCCATCCCCACATAGTCGCTGTTCTGGTCCGAGGGCGCGGCGACCAACATCCGCATCCCGTTCTGCTTGACCACGAACTCCAGCTCGTGGCTGCGGTAGGCGGGATTGACGTTCACCAGGATGGCACCCACCTTGGCCGTTGCGTACTGGAGCAGCGTCCACTCGGCGCAGTTCGGACTCCATATCCCCACCCGCTCCCCTTTGGCGACGCCCATGGCGAGCAGTGCGCGCGCCAGGCGGTCGACGTCGTCGTTCATTTTGGTGTAGCTCCACCGCCTCGCGTCCGCACCGGGCACCGGAGCGGCCTCGATCAGTGCGTCGTGGAGCGGGAACCTGGCCACCATTTTTTCGAAGTTCCCGCCGATGGTCTCCTCGAGCAACGGGACGTCAGTGTCCCCGGCTGTGTAAGCGCGCATGAGGGCACGCTACCAAGCGGCCCCGGGCAATCAAAGGATTGAAGCAGTGCAACAGTCGGATGGGCCGCGTAAACAGGAGCGGGGCTGCAGCCGGTGGCCGGTATTGTGAAATCCATGAGTTCTCCCATTGACCTGCAGGCAACATTCATCCCCAACGACGGCGAGTTTTACCGTGTAAAGCTGGCCCTGGAAATCGCCATTGACGAGGTGGTGAACGAACCCGGCTGCATCCGCTATGAGCTGACCGAAGCCACCGAGGACAAGCTGGTCCTGACCGAACAGTGGGCCTCGGAGGAGGATCTGGCCAAGCACTCCAAGGGCATCGCCGTCCAGGACCTGAACGAGTCCCTGAGCGCATTGCTGGCCGAGCCGGTCAAGCTGGAACGCCTGTAGCCCCTTTCACGCACAACGCGGGGTCACTTTGCGCCCAAAGAACCAAAGTTTTTGGGCGCGAAGTGACCCCGCGTTGCAGTTAAAAAAGGTTTAAAGATCCGGGATCTGGGAGCCGTCCTGCGGTCCCGCCGACTTGCTGGCCGCGGCTGCTTCTTCGCGCTGGCGTGCCACGTGGGCGTGGACCTCGTCCATGTCCAGGGCCTTGACGGCGTCCACAACTTGTTCCAGCTGCTGGGAGTTCAACGCGCCGGGCTGTGAGAACACCAGCACCTTTTCGCGGAATGCCATCAGCGTGGGGATGGACGAGATGCCTGCCTCGGCGGCCAGCTGCTGCTCGGCCTCTGTGTCCACCTTGGTGAAGAGGACATCCGGGTGCTTCTCGGAAACGGCGGAGTACGTGGGCCCGAACTGCTTGCAGGGGCCGCACCATTCTGCCCAAAAATCCACCAGGACAATGTCGTTGCCTTCGATGGTTGATGCGAACTGTTCGCCAGTGATGTCAACGGTAGCCATGTTTCAACCGTACGCGTGCGTGGCCGGGATGTCTTGGCCAGGGCCGTTTGTTCGCTCCCCGCGTCATCGGGAATAAGAGTGCCCGGCGCATATACAGCTTGCACCCGGGCGCCTATTCTGAGGGTCATCAGCGTTCGGCGCGGTCCACGGGAGGGCTTATGGCTATCGCGATTTCGGCCCGGTCCCTGACCAAGAGTTTTGGCCGCCGCGAGGTGCTGCACGGGATCGACTTCGCGGTGGAAGCTGGCTCGGTGTTCGGCGTGATCGGGCCCAACGGTGCCGGGAAGACCACCACCATGCGCTGCCTCCTCGACATCATCCGCCCCACGGCAGGCGAAGTGCGGGTGCTGGGTGTGGATCCGCGGAAGGGCGGGCCGGAGCTGCGGCGCCGCATCGGCTACCTGCCCGGCGAGCTGTTCCTTGAGGGCCGGGTGACCGGCCGCAAGCTGCTGGCGCATTATGAGGCGGTGAGCGGTCCAGTTCCTGCCGGCCGGATCAACGAACTGGCCGAACGCCTGGGACTGGACCTGGACCGCCACACACGCAAACTTTCCAAGGGCAACAAACAGAAGCTCGGCCTGCTGCAGGCCTTTATGCACCAGCCCGAGCTGCTGGTCCTCGACGAGCCCACCAGCGGCCTGGATCCGCTGGTTCAGCAGGAATTCCATGCGATGGTCCGGGAAGCCCGGCACCGGGGCCAGACTATCTTCCTCAGTTCACACGTGCTGAGCGAGGTCCAGCAGACGGCGGACACGGTGGCCATCCTCCGGGACGGACACATCATCGCCGTGGAATCGGTGAGCGGGCTTCGCGAAGGTGCAGTGCGCCGCGTCCGCATCACCGCTACCGGAATAACGGCGCACGACGCCGTTGCGCTGCTGACTGGTGTTCCCGGCGTCGGGAAAGTGGAGGTGCTGGAGTCCAACGGCGCGGTCACGCTGTCCGCCCTGCTGGAAGGCCCCATCCAGCCGTTGGTGCGGATCCTGGGATCCCTGCAGCTGACCGACTTGGTCCTGGAGGAACCCGACCTGGAGGATGCCGTGCTGAAGATGTATTCCGCCCAGCCGGAGGAAGCACAGTGAAAACAACCCTCCCGCTGTTCCGCCGGGCCTTCTTTGATACGTGGCGGTCCACGCTCGCCTGGGCCGCTGGACTGGCGGCCGCAGCGTTCCTCTACCTGCCCCTGTACCCCTCCATTGGCGGCAGTGCCCTGATGCAGGACATGATCAACGCCCTGCCCGCCGAAATGACCAAAGCCCTTAACTATGACCAGATCGCCACCGGCCCCGGCTATACGCAGGCCACCCTGTTCGGCCTGATCGGCTTCCTGCTAATGACCATCGCCTCCGTGGCATGGGGAGCGGCGGCCGTCGGCGGCGACGAGGAGTCCGGCCAGCTGGAGCTGACGCTCGCCCACGGGGTGCGGCGGGTCCAGGTGGTCTTGGAACGGGCCCTGGCGCTGTTGTTGCGGGTACTGATCCTGGCTGGCATGGTCTTTGTCCTGGTGTCCTTGCTGAACGGCCCCTCCCGGCTGGGGATCGAGCCGGGCAACCTGTTCGGTGCCGCCGTCCTGTTCGCCGGGCTGGCAATGCTCAGCGGCACCGCCGCCCTGTGCGTGGGTACCATCACCGGCCGCAGGATCCACGGCATCTTCGCCGGGGCTGCGGTGGGGGTGCTCGGGTACGTGTTCAACGCCGTAGGCCGCCAGAGCCAGGACGTGGAGTGGCTGCTGGACCTGAGCCCGTACCACTGGGCGTACAGCAACTCTCCCGTTGCCAACGGCGCGGACTGGGCTGCGGCCGGGTGGCTGTGGGGCATCGCCGCGGCACTCGTGGCGCTCGCCGCCGTCGCACTCGAACGGCGTGATGTGGGCGCCTAAGTCCGCCGGGCAGACGGCCAGGGACGTCTAGGCCCAGGCGTGCGGCGCCGGGGTCCGGCTCCCGGGCAGCGCGCTGGAGGCCCGCCACTCATGGACCCATTCGGGAAGAACCAGGTCGGCGGGGGGCTCGCCAAACTCGCGCAGGGTCTCCTCCTGGCTGACGGGCCGGCCCTGGTGGACCAGGCGGGTGGCGATGTAGGCGCGGGCGTAAATCTCGCCGTCGGCCACCATACGCTGCTCAAAGTAGATGGCCTTCGCGTCCAGCCCGATGATCCTGGTTTCGATGGTGTAGTGCTGCCACAGTTGCAGGGACTTGCGGAACGAGATGGTTTCCGCGGACACGACCGGGCTCCAGCCCCGCCGCCGCATCCGCTTCCAGACGCCGGAACGGACCATCAGGTCGAACCGGCCAAGGTCCATCAGGGACAGGTACATCCCGTTGTTGACGTGCATGGCGATGTCGATGTCCGTGGGCAGCACACGCAGCGGCAGCGACGAATGGTCCCAGACGGTCAGCGGCCGCCGGCGCGACGAGGTGATGAGCAGCAGGAGGGTTCGCAACAGCAAGTGCATTCACTCATGTTACCTGCGGGTAACGTTCGGGTCAGCCAGACATCAAGGCTGATAAGCCTCCACGTAGGATTTCCTCCATGACGCAACAACGCTATCGGGACCTGGCGGACTGGCCGCTCACCATGACGGCACTGATCTTCCTGGCAGCGTATGCGTCGCAGGTCATCGGCCGCATAGAGGGCAGCGCGGCCTTCTGGCTGGAGGCCGTCATGTGGACCACGTGGGGTATTTTCGCCGTGGACTACGTGGCCAACCTCTGGCTCGCCGCTGACCGGGGCAGCTGGTTCGTCCGGAACCTGCATGAGCTGCTGATTGTGGCCCTGCCATTCTTCCGCCCACTTCGCCTGCTGCGGCTGGTGACCCTGTTGTCCGTCCTGCACCGGACGCTGGGCGACACTCTACGGGGACGCGTGGTTACGTACGTGGCGGGATCGGCAACCATGCTCGTCTTTGTGGGCGCCCTCGCCGTCCTGGACGTGGAGCAGTCTGCGCCGGACGCGAAGATCCTGACGTTCGGCGATGCCCTGTGGTGGGCCATTACCACCATCACCACCGTGGGCTACGGGGATATGTACCCGGTAACGCCTCTCGGTCGGGTGGTGGCAGCAGCCCTCATGATGAGCGGCATCGCGGTTCTCGGTGTGGTGACGGCATCCATTGCGTCCTGGCTGGTCCAGCGGGTGGAGGACACCGCCGAAGCGGTGGCCGAGGCCGAGGAGCCCGTGCGGGCCGAACTGGCGGACCTGGTTGCGGAAATCGCCATGCTCCGCCGGGAGATTGCGGAGCTGAAGGGCCGGCAGAGCCGGTAGCATCCGCGCCCGGAGCAGCAGGTAGTACGCAGGAACGATTTTGAGTGTCCGGGACCGCACTCCCAAGTACCGGTCCAAAATATTCGGGTAATCCCTACTGGTGCATGCGCCCCGCCGCACTTCCTAGACTCGGGATTCCTAGGACCGAACATGTGCTGGCCTGTTCACCGGGTGGCTTCCGGATGGCAGTGCCTTCTCGCGGAGCTCCGTATTTTCTGGGTATGCGGACGCCTCCATCATGCGCCGGCGGCGGCCTGGCCTAAGGCTGGGCCGCCGGTGCGTCACACCTCGATCCGTCCTGCCCCGCTTCCTGCACCCGCAGCTGCCTGGCCGGACCGCACCTCGATGGGCTACCCATGAACCAGCCATACTTCTCTACCCCCGACGGTCCGAGCCGTAGTTTCGCCACCGACGTCCCCCGCTCCGACCTGACGGCGGGCCGCTCCACCATCAGCAACAAACTGTGGGCGGGGATGGCCACCGCTGCCGTTGTGGCGGCGGTGGGAGTGGGAGCCCTTGCCGCGCCCGTCACCATCGCTCCGGCAGGTACGACGGCGGCGGCTCCCGTTGCCGAGGCTGTTTCCCAGGCGCAGGGCACGCAGGCCGATGCTGCCGGTTCCGGTTCCGCGGAATCTGTCCAGGCACCGGCAGAAGCACCAGCCGAGGCACCCGCTGCTGCTGCGCCTGCCGCGCCTGCCCCGGAAGCGCCGGCGGAGGCAGCACCGCCGCCGCCCGCCGTCGAGCCCGCACCCGCTCCTGAACCGGCACCGGCACCGGCAGCGGCGCCCGACGGAAACCAGTACACCGTGGTTCCCGGCGATACCGTCGGTGCAATTGCAGGGCGGTTCGGGGTGGACATGAACGCCATGCTTGCCGCGAACGGCCTGGGCCAGTACAGCATCATCGTCCCGGGCCAGACACTGGTCCTGACGGGTCCGGCCATTGCCGCACCGGCACCTGCTGCTGTTTCTGCTCCCGCTCCTGCTTCGGCCCCCGCACCGGCACCGGCAGCTGCTCCGGCGCCTGCCCCGGTTGCGGCCGCTCCAGCCGTCCGGACCATTTATGTTGCCGGCGCCGGTGGACAGTCCATGGTCGATGCCTGCATCGGGCCCATCCACTTCACGCCCAACGACGGCTACTCACTCTTTATCACCGAACATGATTTCTGCGGCGGCTGGGCCCGCTTCTCCGGAATCGGCGTGGGTGAGACGGTGAGCATCCCGGGCTACGGAACGTACACGGTGACGGCTCGCGGGCAGGTACCCAACCCCGGGACCACCAACGATGTCATCAATGTGTTTGGCGGCTTCCCCCGGGCCATCCTGCAGACGTGCATCCCGGGAACCAGCCAGATGCTCCTGATTGCGCTGAACTGAAGATTCCTGCCGCGCACGAGGATTCATAAGCTTGTCCGCAGTTCCTAACCTTCAAGGCGGGGAGCTGCGGACAAGGCCAGGACCGGGCATCAAGAAACGCCACGGAGGGACCTCCGTGGCGTTGGTTGATGAAAATTTCCCGGCTAAGCGTTCATCCGTTTGCGTTCGGAGATGTGCTCCACCAGCTCGCCCACGCGCTGTTCGGAGTAATTGCGGGCGATATCTCCCTGGCTAAGGATCCCCACCAACTTGTGGTCGGCGATGACAGGAAGCCGGCGGACCTGGTGGCTCTCCATCATGGTGATGGCCTCATCAACGTTCGCGTCGGCGTCGATCCAGTAGGGCTTGCCCGAGGCGAGATCGCGGGCCATCATTTCGCGGGGATCGCGCCCGGCGGCCACGCACTTGAGCACGATGTCACGGTCGGTGATCATGCCCCTCAACTTGCCGTCGTCACCGCAGATCGGCAACGATCCGCAGTCAAGGTCCAGCATCATCCGCGCAGCATCTGCGAGGGACTGGCTTTCCTTAATACACTGCGCGTCCGTAGTCATGAATTCACGTACGGCACTCATTTGTCCTCCTTTATCGATTCTTTGATCGACGCAGGGCATCGGGCACCTGCGCCGATGGTGCCAGACTACGCCGGTGCCACTGTCATGTCGACGACGGTTTTACCGCCTCTGGGGACAGCTCGGGAACCTGGGGTTTATAGGACAAAACGTGTTTAAGGGAGGGGCCTGCTTCCCAGCAAAGGCGCGGGAAATGGGCGATGGCTAAGCTTTGCCGATTTCACTGCAACGCGCCACCATCACCTGCCGCATCTACCGCATCCCCCCCATCACCTCCTGCCGCTACTGCCGCATCGCCCCATCACTTCCTGATGAAGTCCGACGGCGGTGCTGCCGCCGCCTTGTGCATTCGATAACTCCTCTGGCCCCAAACGTGATGGCGGAATGCCCGATTTGGTGCAGGACGTGATGGCGGAATGCCCGATTTGGTGCAGGACGTGATGGCGGGTTGCCCGATTTGGTGCAGGACGTGATGGCGGGTCGCCCGGTGCTGCGCCACCTTGATGGGGGCCGGCTCGCAAACACGAAAAAGCCTCCGGAACCTGTGGTTCCGGAGGCTTTTCCTTGGGTGGCAGATGAGGGATTCGAACCCCCGTAGGCGTTGCCAGCTGATTTACAGTCAGCCCCCTTTGGCCGCTCGGGTAATCTGCCGAACTTCAAAAGAAGTACCCGTAGATGCAGTCTGCAGGACGTCCGTTTCCGGGCCGTTCCGCTTCCAGTAACCGCGGGCAAGACAACTTTACAGAACTTCCGCCGAAGAATCGAATCGGCGCTGTGCGGCCCGGAACGGCGCGGATTTCCCGCCCTTCGAGGCGGTCCCTAAGGCTGCTGTCAGGCCTCGCCCAGAATCCGGCCGGCCAGCTTCGCCTCGAACTTCACGGCCTGCTCTTCGGTGATCTGGTTCAACTGCACCGCCCGGAGCAGGTCCTCGCGGACGCCGTCCAGACGTGAGGACGCATCCGCTACCGGGCTGAAAATGATGGACGCTGCCACCGCCGCTGCCGCCACCGAGGTTGCTGCCGTGGCAACCGCCCCGGCTGCCGCTGATGTGGTTCGTGTGACGTAGTGGACAGCTTTGCGGTGCATGGTGTTCCTTTCGTGCAGTTCCAACTCCTTCAACTCTGTCGCCGCCTCCTTCGTTCCCCCGGGATGTCCGCTGAGAGGGAACTGTGAAATACGGCTCCCCCTCATCAGCGACATCCGTATTAGGCTGGAATGCAGCGATCCCGGCCCTGTCCGCGGACAAGGCCCCCACCAGCACAAGGAGAGTCATGGCAGGCGAGTCAACGTTCGACGTCGTAAGCAAAGTGGACAAACAGGAAGTGGCCAACGCGCTCAACCAGGCACAGAAGGAACTGGCCCAGCGCTACGACTTCAAGGGCGTCGGTGCAGAAGTGGACTTCAGCGGCGAGAAGATCCTCATGAAGGCAAACTCCGAAGAGCGCGTCCTGGCGGTACTGGACGTGCTCCAGTCCAAGCTGATCCGCCGCGGCATCTCACTGAAGTCCCTTGACACCGGTGAGCCGTATGCCTCGGGCAAGGAGTTCCGCCTCGAGGCTTCCATCAAGGAAGGCATCGCGCAGGACCTGGCCAAGAAGATCAACAAGCTGATCCGCGACGAAGCCCCCAAGTCAGTCAAGTCCCAGATCCAGGGCGACGAACTGCGCGTTACGTCCAAGTCCCGTGATGACCTGCAGGCCACCATGGCCTTGCTGAAGGACTTCGACGAGGCCGACCTGCAGTTTGTGAACTTCCGCAGCTAGCAGCCCCCGCCGTCGGTTTCGACGCGCAAAGTTCTGCCGCCGCACAAAGAGGCTGGCGCACCCGGAATATGGGCAGCGCCAGCCTCTATGCGTGTCGCAGGAACCTGGGTCAGCGCAGCGGCCTGCCGGCCATCCGTTCCAGCCTCGAAATCCGGTCCCGTATGGGCGGGTGCGTGGCGAACAGCTTGTTGATGGCGCCGCCGCGGAACGGATTTGCGATCATCAGGTGCGATGCGTTGACCAGCCGCTGATTATGCGGCAGCGGCGCAATGCTGACGCCGCGCTCGATCTTGGCCAGGGCTGAGGCGAGCGCCAGCGGATCGCCGGTGAGCGCGGAACCGTCCTCGTCGGCGTCGTACTCCCTGGTGCGGGAGATGGCCATCTGGATCAGCGACGCCGCGAAGGGCGCCAGCAGGGCCATGGCGATCATGGCCAGGGGGTTCGAGTTCCGCCGGTCGCCGCCGCCGAAGAACAGCAGCATCTGGCCCACCGATGTGATAACGCCCGCGACGGCGGCGGCCACGGACGAGGTGAGGATGTCGCGGTTGTAGACGTGCATGAGTTCGTGCCCCAGGACGCCGCGGAGTTCGCGGGCGTCCAGGAGCTGCAGGATTCCTTCGGTGCAGCAGACCGAGGCGTTCCGCGGGTTCCGGCCGGTGGCGAAGGCGTTCGGATTCATGGTGGGCGAAATGTAGATCCGCGGCATCGGCTGGTTGGCGCGCACGGACAGCTCACGGACAATCTGGTACAGCTGCGGCGCCTGCGCTTCCGTGACCGGGTAGGCCTGCATGGACCGGATGGCAATCTTGTCGCTGTTCCAGTAGCCGTACGCCGTGGTCCCGACTCCGACCAGCGCCATAATCCAGATAGGAGCCGAACTGCGGGTGCTGGCGCCAATGAGGGCTCCGAGGCCAAGCAGCACCGCCCACAGCACGCCGAAAAGCACCGCCGTCTTCAGTCCGTTGTAGTGTTTGTGCACGATTCCTCCTCGCTCATCTATGGAAACGGCTTTCTACGGAGCCGGGTTCCGCGCGTCGTATTTCTGGAATCCCGGCTGCAGCCTCGCCGCCAGCCACGCCCCCATAATGCACAGCAGCCCGCCGAACAACAGGACCCACCCCTCGGCCACCATCTTGGTGGCGCCGCCGGCCAGCAGATCGCCGATCCTGGGGCCGCCTGCCACCACCACGATGAACACACCCTGGAGCCGGCCGCGGAGGTGGTCCGGCGCGGCGGCCTGGAGGATGGTGTTGCGGAAGACGCTGCTGATCGAGTCGGCGATTCCAGCCAGTGCGCAGCACAGTGCAGCCGGAAGCAGCCAGAAGGTAACCTCCCCGTCCGGGGAGCGGCCGGCGAGCACCGCCACCAAGCCAAACGCGGCGATGGATGCACCCCACCCCATCACCGAGAAAACCACCGCGCTCCCCTGCCAGCGGACAGCGCCCAGGGGGCCCGAGAACAGCCCGGCCAGGAACGCTCCCACGGCTGTTGAGGCAAGGAGTATGCCCACCGTAGCTTCGCCGCCGCCGATCATCACAGCGCCGATAGCCGGCATGAGCGCGCGCGGCTGGGCGAGGATCATGGCAACCAGGTCGATCACGAAAGTCATGCGCAGGTTGGGACGGGTGCCCAGGAACCGGAACCCCTCGATGACCGAGCGGATGCCCGGCCTGCCGGGGCTTCCCGACGGCGGCAGGGGCGGCAGCCGGTAGACGGCCCACAGCACCAGGGCGAAGCTGGCGAAGTCGATGGTGTAGGTCCAGCCAAATCCCACCCATGCCACCAGCACGCCGGCCAGCAGGGGCCCGGCAGTCAGGGCAAGGCCGAAGGACATCATGCTCAGGGCGTTCGCCGCCGGCAGCAGTTCCTGGCGGATCAGCATGGGAAGGATGGCGCTGCGGGCGGGCTGGTTGATGGCCTGCGCGCCGCTTTGCACTGCCACCAGGAGATAGAGGACCCAAACGTTGCCCAGGTGCAGCCAGGACTGCAGGGCGATCAGGCCAGTGGTCAGCCACATGACCGTGCTGGCCAGCAGCGCCACGCGGCGCCGGTCGTGGGAGTCGGCGATGGATCCACCCAGGAGCCCGCCGAATACCAGGGGCACCAGGGCGAAGACGGCCAGCAGTCCCACATAGAAGCTGTCCTGGGTCAGGCGGTAGATCTCCAGGCTCACTGCCACCAGGGTGAGCTGGCTTCCGACGGCGGATACGGCCGAGCCGAGCCAGAGCCGGCGGAAGGCACGGCTCTCCTTGAGCGGCGTGATGTCAGCAAGCAGTTTCCCCACCCTGCAACCCTAATGTCGCCGGCGCCTCTGACCCTCCACGCGAGGTTAGCCAAGCCTTATTGTGAGAAACTCAGAATAAGTGTTTCAATGGAGCCATGACGGAGCACTTTGATGGCCAGGAGGCATGGGCTGCCGCCCTGCGCGCCCACGGCCGCAGGGTGACCAAACAGCGGCTGGCGGTCCTTGCCGCCGTCGAACGCCACCCCCATTCCCCGGCGGAGAGCATCCTGGCCGCCGCCCGTGCCGAGCTCCCCGAGCTGACAGCCCAGTCCGTTTACGTGGTGCTGGGTGACCTGACGGACCTGCACATGCTGCGCCGCTTCGAGCCGCCGCACTCCCCCGCGCTGTATGAAACCCGCGTCGGCGACAACCACCACCACGCCATCTGCATCAGCTGCGGCCGCGTTGAGGACGTGGACTGCGCCGTGGGCCACGCGCCCTGCCTCACGCCCCACTGGGATGAAAACGCTAAGCCGATGACCATCCAGATCGCCGACGTGATGTACCAGGGCATCTGCCAGGACTGCCAGCAGTCCCAACAACTTCCTTCCAATCGTCACTCAGAAGAAACACAGAAATAGGAGAACAATGACTGCCATTTCAACAACCCAGTCAGGTGCCCCCGTTACGTCCGACGCGCACTCGAAGTCAGTTGGTGCCGATGGTGCCATCATCCTGACGGACCACTACCTGGTGGAAAAGCTCGCCCAGTTCAACCGCGAGCGGGTGCCGGAGCGCGTAGTGCACGCCAAGGGCGGCGGTGCATTCGGTACGTTCAAGACCACCGAGGACGTGTCCAAGTACACGAAGGCAGCCTTCCTCCAGCCGGGCGCCGAGACCGAAATGCTGATCCGTTTCTCCTCCGTTGCGGGCGAGAACGGCTCCCCGGATACCTGGCGCGATCCCCGCGGTTTCGCCGTGAAGTTCTACACCACTGAGGGCAACTACGACCTCGTGGGCAACAACACCCCGGTGTTCTTCATCCGCGACGGCATCAAGTTCCCGGACTTCATCCACTCCCAGAAGCGCCTTCCCGGCACGCACCTGCGCGACGCCGACATGCAGTGGGACTTCTGGACCCTGTCCCCCGAGTCCGCCCACCAGGTCACCTGGCTGATGGGTGACCGCGGCCTGCCGGCCTCCTGGCGTGAAATGCAGGGCTACGGCTCACACACGTACCAGTGGATCAACGCCGAGGGCGAGCGGTTCTGGGTCAAGTACCACTTCAAGTCCAACCAGGGCGTGAACTCCATGACCGGCGAGCAGGCTGAAGCCCTGGCCGGTTCGGACGCAGACTTCTACATCCGCGACCTGTCCGAGAACATCGAAGCCGGCAACTTCCCGTCCTGGGACCTGCACGTCCAGGTCATGCCGTACGAGGATGCCAAGACGTACCGCTTCAACCCGTTCGACCTGACCAAGGTCTGGCCGCATGCTGACTACCCGCTGATCAAGGTGGGCACCATGGAGCTGAACCGGAACCCGGAGAACTACTTCGCGCAGATCGAACAGGCCACCTTCGCGCCGTCGAACTTCGTGCCGGGCATCGCCGCTTCCCCGGACAAGATGCTGCAGGCCCGCATCTTCTCCTACGCGGACGCACACCGCTACCGCGTGGGCACCAACCACGCCCAGATCCCGGTGAACCAGCCCAAGAACCAGGTCAACAACTACAGCCAGGACGGCGCCGGACGTTACCTGTTCAACGCTCCCTCGGTTCCGGTCTACGCCCCGAACACCTTCGGCGGTCCCGCTGCGCTTGAGCCGCAGAACCCGGCCGGAGGCTGGGAGAACGACGGCGAGCTGACCCTCGCCGCGCACTCCCTCCACGCCGAGGACAGCGACTTCGTCCAGGCCGGCGCGCTGTACCGCGAGGTCTACGACGACGCCGCAAAGGCCCGCTTCCTGGACACCATCACCGGTGCCGTGGGCGGCGTCAAGCGCTCCGACATCAAGGAACGCGCCATCCAGTACTGGACCAACGTTGACGCCGAACTCGGCGCCAAGCTGCGCGCCAACCTCGGCGCTGCACCGCTCTCCGAGGCAGAAGCCGCCAACAAGATCGGCTGATCCAGCCCCTCTCTGAGTTGCTGAAAACCACCCCGTCACGGGTTTCCGTGGCGGGGTGGTTTTTTCTTTTTCCACATAGGTATTGTTCGCCATGGCCGCCGGTGGCTGCTGTCCCTAGGATCGACGCATGACAACTTTCCAAGGCATCCCCGCCGGCGCCTTCGAGTTCTACCAGGAGCTGCAGGAGAACAACACCCGCGAGTGGTGGCAGGAGAACAAGGACCGCTACCAGACGCTGGTCCGGGAGCCGTTCCTCGCATTGCTGGCCGGGCTGGAGCCCAGATTTGGTCCCGGCAAAATCTTCAGGCCAAACCGGGACATCAGGTTCTCCCAGGACAAGTCGCCCTACAAAACCGCCCAAGGCGCCTTTGCGTCCGTCCAGGAAGGAGTGGGCTTCTACCTTCAGGTCAGCGCGGACGGACTCCTGGTGGGCGGCGGATACCACTCCCACACCCCGGCCCAGCTGGCCCGGTATCGCAACTCGGTGGACGCTTCAGGAACGGGCGAATCACTGCGGCACATTGTCGAAGCCGTGGCGGCTGCCGGTTTTATGGTGGAGGGAGAGAAGCTCAAGACCGTCCCGCGCGGGTACCCGCAGGATCACGCCAGGGCCGAACTCCTCAAACACAAATCCCTTTCCGCCGCCACCGACCTGGGACAGCCGGCGTGGCTGGCCACTCCTGCCGCCCTCCAGGAGATTGCTGCTTTGTGGGATGAGCTGCGGCCGCTGGTGGACTGGGTGGGCCGGCACGCAGCACCGTAGCCTCAACCGGCTGTGTCGGTAGCCAGTTCCACATTGTAGGAGCGGATGCGGACCACCCGCCCGTCCATAAAGTCGTAGATATCGCAGGAGGCCACCCGGCTGAGGCTGCCATCGGCTGAAAGGTACCGGGCAACGCTGTCCACCACAACAGCCGCAGGTCCGGAAACCATCCGGAAGTGATCGAACGTGGTCTGCACATCCTGCAGGTCCCGGGCGAGGGATGAACAGACATCAACCACCGCCGGCTTGCCGGCCAGGACTTCGCCTCCCACAAGATCCCAGGCAACATCGTCGTGGATCTGGGGAAGGGCCTCTTCAAACCGGTGGCTCGAAAAAGCGCCTGCCACCTGCTCCATCGTCATCTGCACAACGCCCACGTTCCTTCCAGCCATCCCGTGGCCCGCCGCCACAGGTGCACTTTTATTGAACTGCAGACTCCGTCCTGCCGCACCCCCAATTCTCGCTCCGACCGGCAGGCAAACGCAGAACCGCCCGCTGATTCCAGGATCAGCGGGCGGTTCTGCGGCTCCGGCGTCAGCCACGACCAGCGCTCAGGCGCAGGTCAGCGCCAGGCGCACGTCAGTGTCAGGCGCGTGTCAGCTCGTCCTCGTCGTCGGCGGACCCCACCGGAGTACCGGCTTCCACAGGACCCCCGTTGACGGTGGTGTTGGCCGTGGCAAACCTCTCGTTCAAACGGGAGTGGCGCTGGCCGTAGGCGAAGTAGATGGCCAGGCCGATCGCCAGCCAGATGGCGAAGAAGATCCAGGTCTCCACGGCAAGGTTTGTCATCAGGTAAAGGCACAGCACGGCGGACACAACCGGCAGGACCTTGCCGAAGGGAACGCGGAACGCGGGCTTGAGGTCCGGGCGCTTCTTGCGGAGCACCAGGATGCCCAGGCTCACCACCACAAAGGCGGACAGCGTACCGATGTTGATCATTTCCTCGAGCAGGTCCACGTTGGTCAGCCCCGCCACCAAGGCCACGGCGGCACCGCAAATGATCTGGAGGCGGACCGGCGTCGAGCGCTTGTCACTGGTCTTGGACAGCGCACGGGGCAGGAGGCCGTCGCGGCTCATCGCCAGTACCACCCGGGACAGGCCCATCAGGAGCACCATGATCACGGTGGTCAGGCCAACCAGGGAACCGAAGGCAATGACCTTGGCGGCGGAGGTGTCACCCACGGCTTCGAAGGCTGTGGTGAGGGTGGGGCTCTTGGCCTCGGCCAGCTGCGTGTAGGAGACCATGCCGGTCAGGGCCAGCGATACCAGGATGTAGAGCAGCGTCACCACGGCGAGCCCGCCGAAGATGCCTCTCGGCAGGGTCTTCTGCGGGTTCTTGACTTCCTCGGCCGAGGTGGCCACAACATCGAAGCCGATGAAGGCGAAGAACACCAGTGCAGCGCCGGCGAAGATGCCCAGCGTCCCGTACTGTGCCGGGGCGGCTCCGGTGAGGAACCCGAAGAACGACTGCTTCAGGACATCCGCGGCGCCGGCACCTCCGGTCGGCTCGGCGGCGGGAATGAAGGGAGTGTAGTTTTCGAACTTCACGTACGTGAAGCCGACGACGATCACAAAGAGCACCACACCGATCTTGATCAGGGTGAAGATGTTGCCCACGCGGGCGGACAGCTTCGTACCCAGCACCAGCAGTACGGTGAACACGGCAACGATGAGGAAGGCGCCCCAGTAGAGTTCCACCCCGCCCAGCGAGATGGCCGGCGGAATGTCGGCACCCATCAGCGCGAACACCTTGCTGAGGTAGATGCCCCAGTACTTGGCGATCACCGCTGCGGCCGTGAAGAGCTCAAGGATCAGGTTCCAGCCGATGATCCAGGCAAGCAGCTCGCCCATTGTGGCGTAGGTGAACACGTAGGCGGAGCCTGCCACGGGGATGGCGGTGGCGAACTCGGCGTAGCACATGATGGCAAGGGCGCAGGTGACGGCGGCGATGGCGAAGGACAACGTCACGGCAGGGCCGGAGAAGTTGGCTGCGGCCTTGGCACCAACGGAGAAGATACCGGCACCCACAGCCACCGCAACGCCCATGATCATCAGGTCCCACGTGCTGAGGGACCGTTTGAGCTTGCGTCCGGGTTCATCGGCGTCAGCGATGGACTGCTCGATTGATTTGGTCCGGAGAAGGTTCATAGGGGGATCACAATCCTGATTTCTGATGGAAACAGACCTATCAACGATAGTGTCCATCCACTGGACGGTCCCAATTGTTCCGAATGGTGAGACGACAGAGCTGCCAAACTATGTTCTGCGTAAAGCGCTTAAGGCCCTCCAAATGGAGGACCTCAAGCCTGTAGGGCCGAAGTACTATGCCGGCCAATCCATCAGTGCGGACCGGATCAGGAACCGCTTGCCTTCGGGCGCTTCCACCGAGAATCCGCTGCCCCGCCCCGGCACCACGTCAACGGTCAGGTGCGTGTGGCTCCAGTAGTTGAACTGCTCCCGGGACATCCAGAACTCCAGAGGCTGCGGCTCCAGCCCCTCGGACACATCGAATATGCCCAGCAGCACATCCGAGTCACCGGTCAGGAAGTCTCCTGCCGGGTAGCACATGGGTGAGGACCCATCGCAGCACCCGCCGGACTGGTGGAACATGAGCGGCCCGTGCCGAACCCACAGCAAACGCAGCAACTCGGCGGCCGCCGGCGTGAGCGCCACCCGGGAGAAGTCCTCCCCGGGCAGCGTCACTGCAGCATGGATGCTGTCCGGGGTCATCAAAACCTCAGGACCACGCGGCCGTCGATTTTGGCGTGTTTCATCTCGTCAAAAACCGCGTTGACCTCGGCGAGTTCCCGGACGGAGACCGTGGGATGGATCTTGCCCTGGGCGTAAAAGTCCAGGGCCTCCTCCAGGTCCTGCCGGGTTCCCACGATCGAGCCGCGGACCGTCAGGCCCTTGAGCACAATCTCGAAGATGGGCGCCGGAAAGTCGCCCGGCGGCAGCCCGTTGAACACAATCGTGCCGCCGCGGCGGACCATTCCAATGGCCTGCCCGAACGCTGACGGGTGCACTGCAGTAACCAGGACTCCATGGCAACCTCCGGTTTCACGCTGGATCACTTCCACGGGGTCTTCGTGCAAAGCGTTGACCGTCAGTTCGGCCCCGTGTGCCTTGGCAAGGGCGAGTTTGTCGTCGGCAATGTCAACCGCAGCAACCCGCAGGCCCATCGCCACGGCGTACTGCACCGCGATATGCCCCAGGCCGCCGATGCCGGAGATGGTCACCCACTGGCCCGGCCTGGCTTCGGTCATCTTCAGGCCCTTGTAGACGGTGACGCCGGCGCAGAGCACCGGCGCCACCTCGACGGGGTCGGATCCCGCCGGTATGCGGGCGGCGAAGCGGGTATCGACGAGCATATATTCGCCGAAGGACCCGTCGACGCTGTAGCCGCCGTTCTTCTGTGCCTCGCACAGGGTTTCCCAACCCGTGCGGCAGTATTGGCAGTCGCCGCACGCGGACCACAGCCAGGCGTTGCCCACCATGTCGCCGACCGCAAGGTCGGTGACGCCGTCCCCGAGTGCCACCACTTCACCCACTCCTTCGTGCCCGGGAACAAAGGGCGGCGAGGGCTTGACCGGCCAGTCGCCTTCGGCGGCGTGCAGATCCGTGTGGCACACACCCGTGGTAAGCACCTTGACGAGGGCTTCCCCGGGGCCGGGCTTTGGGATGGGCAGGTCCTGCATCTGGAGGTCGGTGCCGAATTCGGTTACTACTGCTGCTTGCATTGTCGTCGTCATTGGCGAAATCCTTGCGTCGTTGTAGCGGTGGTGTTGTTAGAAGAAGCCGAGCTTGTTTTCGTTGTAGCTGACCAGCAGGTTCTTGGTCTGCTGGTAGTGGTCCAGCATCATGGCGTGGTTCTCGCGCCCGATGCCCGAGGACTTATAGCCGCCGAACGCGGCGCCCGCCGGGTAGGCGTGGTAGTTGTTGACCCAGACGCGGCCGGCCTGGATTTCCCGGCCAGCGCGGTAGGCGATGTTGCCGTTGCGGGACCAGACGCCGGCGCCCAGGCCGTACAGGGTGTCGTTGGCCAGGCCCATGGCGTCGTTGTAGTCGCTGAACTTCGTGACTGCCACCACCGGGCCGAAGATCTCCTCCTGGAAAATCCGCATCTTGTTGTGGCCCTCGAAGACGGTGGGCTGGACGTAGTAGCCCCCCGCCAGGTCGCCGGGCAGTTCGGCGCGGCCGCCGCCGGTGAGGACCTTGGCACCTTCCTGCTTACCAATGTCGATGTAGGAGAGGATTTTCTCGAGCTGGTCATTGGAGGCCTGGGCGCCCACCTGGGTTTCGGTGTCCAAGGGGTTGCCCTGGATCATTTTCTCCACCCTGGCCACGGCGTCGGCCATAAAGGATTCGTAGATGTCCTCCTGGACCAGCGCGCGGGACGGGCAGGTGCAGACTTCGCCCTGGTTGAAGGCGAACAGCGCGAAGCCTTCCTGTGCTTTGTCATAGAACGCGTCGTTGTCCTGGGCGACGTCGTTGAAGAAGATGTTCGGGCTCTTGCCGCCCAGTTCCAGCGTGACGGGGATGAGGTTCTGGCTCGCGTACTGGCTGATCAGGCGGCCGGTGGTGGTCTCGCCGGTAAAGGCAATCTTGCGGATCCTCGGGCTGGATGCCAGTGGCTTGCCGGCCTCCACGCCGAAGCCGTTGACGATGTTCAGCACGCCTGCGGGCAGCAGGTCGCCGATGAGTTCCACCAGGACCAGGATGGAGCTCGGCGTCTGCTCGGCGGGCTTGAGCACCACGGCGTTGCCTGCCGCGAGCGCCGGTGCAAGCTTCCAGACGGCCATCAGGATGGGGAAGTTCCAGGGAATGATCTGGCCGACGACGCCGAGCGGCTCGTGGAAGTGGTAGGCGGTGGTGTCGTCGTCGAGCTGGGAGAGCCGGCCCTCCTGGGCACGGACGGCGGAGGCGAAGTAGCGGAAGTGGTCGGCGGCCAGCGGGATGTCGGCGTTGAGGGTTTCGCGGATGGGCTTGCCGTTGTCCCACGATTCGGCGACGGCGAGCATTTCCAGGTTCTCGTCGATCCGGTCGGCGATCTTGTTCAGGATGGCGGCGCGCTCGGCCACGGACGTCTTGCCCCAGGACGGTGCAACCTTGTGGGCCGCGTCCAGCGCCAGGTCGATGTCTTCTGCAGTCCCGCGGGCTACCTCGCAGAAGGCTTTGCCGGTGACGGGCGTGATGTTTTCGAAGTACTGGCCCTTGACCGGGGCCACCCATTCGCCGCCGATCCAGTTCTCGTAGCGGTCCTTGAAGGTGACCTTCGAACCCTCGGTACCGGGCTGGGCGTAAACAGTCATTGCTAGCTCCTTTGCTTTGCAGAGGGCGGCTCTTGCTGCTGGCGGCCGCCGTTGGAATCAGCGTAGGAGCGGGCAGGTTGCAGTCAGGTTGCGCCCCACCTGCCCCCTAGCCTCGCAAGCTCGGCCAGGGAACCCTGCAGGCGTGGGCCCAGTCCCGTCGCCCCAATTACAAGTTAGGCGCGCAGTTCGGCTTCCAGCCGCTCCAGGTCCGCGACGACGGCGGCCCGCTTGGGTGAGCGGGCGGGCAGGAGGCGCAGGGCGGCGCGGCGGACCCCGACGTCGTCCCTTGCCTCGGGAAGTTCGGCGTACTTGAGCAGCGACTCAGCGCTGCCGTCCGTGAGGACTGCCTCTCGCAGGAGCAACGAGACCTTGTTGCGCAGCTCCACGACGCCGGGCGCCTCGGACCGCGGCAGGACAGCGCCGCGGTAGATTTCCAGGGCGATGCGGTGCGCGCCGCGTTGCAGGCAGCTCAGCACCTGGCCGCTGTCCGGCACCACATCCACGGGAAGCCTGTAGGGCCGGGAACCGGGAACGGCATCGGGGCTCAGTTGCTGGAGGACTTTGCGCAGGCGCACCATTTCAGCCCTCAGGGTGATGGTGGAACCCTCACCGGGATAGAGCAGGACGCCCAGTTCCTCAGCAGAAAGCCCGTCGGGGTGGGTGCTGAGCAGCGCCAGGATCTCGCTGTGCCGGGCGGAAAGAACAATGGTTTTTCCTTCCAGGCTGAGCAGTGCCTGGTCGCGGCCCAGCAGCTGCAGGCTGTTCCGGTACAGGCTGCCTTCCTTAACCCCCTGCCCCGGTGCGCGGGAAGCGGAAGCCGTGGCCCGGCGTCGTGCCGGCCTGTTCGCAAGCTCCGCGGCAAGCTGAAGGCGCTCCACCCTCAGCTGTGCCTGGGCGGCCGCTACTGTTGCCTCCACCAGCGACAGGGTATGCGGCGCCACCGCCGTGGCCGTGCCCGTGATGTCCACGACGCCGAGGACGGCACCGGAATCCGGGTCGTGGAAGGGCACCGCCGTGCAGCTCCAGGGGTGCACCGCCCGCTGGTAATGCTCAGCGCCGGCAATCTGGATGCCCCGACCCAGGGCAAGGGCGGTTCCGGGCGCGCTGGTGCCCACCGTGGCCTCGGACCAGTCGGCGCCGGCAACAAACATCATGCCCTCTGCCCTGCGCTGCAGCGCCGGATCGCCTTCCACCCAGAGCAGCCGGCCCACTTCGTCGCCCACCGCCACCAGCAGGCCGCTGTCGTGGCTGGGCTGGACCAGGAGTTTGTTGATGACCGGCATGATGGCGGCCAGGGGGTGATGGCTGCGGTAATCCTCGAGCTCATCCCGGTCCATGGCCAGTGGAGCGGCAGGGTTGTCCGGGTCCGCCTTGAAGCCGGCGGAGCGCTGCCACGATTCGCGGATCAGGTTGCGCAGGCCGCTGGAGGCATCGTGCAGGGAGCCGCCGTCGAGCAGCTCGTGGGCGGCCAGTGCGCCGCGCTGCAGCGGCTCCGGCTGGATCAGGTTCTTCATCGAACTCCTGTGCTGCCTGTAGGCACGGCGCTGCCGTGCCGGCCAAGGGGTGGTGGCAATTCTAACCCTGCCCTCCTCCCCCACCTAGGCCTGCCGGCGGGGTGGTCAGCCGCGGGAGATGCGGATCATCTCCTCGCGCGGCACCACCTTGATGCGTTCGCGCACCACATGGTCCAGGCCTTCGGGGCCGGTCCAGGCCGCGCCCAGGCCCGCTTCGTGGGCATCGAGCTTGTTCCAGCCTTCCCACGTGGTGTATTCGATGCCGCGTTCCTCCAGCAGGTCGATGATGGCCTGCGGATCGGGGTTCTGCGCGGGCGGCAGGGTGAGCCGGTCCTCGAGGAGGAAGCCGATGGTCTCCAGCGCGTCGCCCTTGGTGTGGCCGATCAGGCCCACCGGGCCGCGCTTGATCCACCCGGTGGCGTAGATCCCGGGCACCGGATGGCCTGCGGCGTCCAGCACACGGCCGCCCTCATTGGGGATGACACCGCGCTTTGCGTCGTACTCCAGTTCGTCCAGGGCCGAGCCGTGGTAGCCGATGGCGCGGTAGACGGCCTGCACGGGGTAGTCGATGAACTCGCCGGTGCCTTTGGCGTTGCCCGTGCCGTCAAGCTGCATGCGCTCAAACTTGATGCCCGCCACCTTGCCCGACCCGCCGTCGTCGTAAATCTCAACGGGACTGTGCAGGAAGTGCAGGTGCAGCCGGCGGGAGGAGGGGTTCTCCGATTCGGTATGCTCCTCAACGAGCCAGTTGGTGAGCGTGTTCACCATGGTCTTGATCTGGTTGTTGCTGCGGATGGCTTCGTCGGAGGCCTCATCGAACTCGAAGTCCTCCGGGTAGAGCACGATGTCCACGTCATTCATGTGGCTGAGCTCCCGCAGCTCCAGCGGCGTGAACTTCACTTGGGCCGGGCCGCGGCGGCCAAACACGTGCACGTCCGTCACCGGCGAAGCCTTCAGTCCCTGGTAGACGTTGTCCGGAATCTCGGTGCTGAGCAGCTCCTCCGGATGCTTGACCAGCATGCGGGCCACGTCCAGCGCCACATTGCCGTTGCCGATGACGGCAATCTCCTTGGCGTCCAGGGGCCAGTCCCGCGGCACGTCCGGGTGCCCGTCGTACCAGGACACAAAGTCGGCTCCGCCGAAGGAGCCCTGCAGGTCGATGCCCGGGATACCCAGGTCCGCATCCTTGACGGCGCCGGTTGAGAAGATGACGGCGTCGTAGAAGGCGCGGAAATCGTGGAGGGTAAGGTCCCGTCCGTAGGTGACGTTGCCCAGGAACCGGATGTCGCCGCGGTCCAGGACCTTGTGCAGCGCATTAACGATGCCCTTGATGCGGGGGTGGTCCGGGGCCACGCCGTACCGGATCAGGCCGTACGGCGCGGGGTAGGCCTCAAAAAGGTCGATACTGACTTCGAAGTCGCCCTCCTTCACGCCACTGGACTTTGTGAGGATGTCCGCAGCGTAGACTCCTGCCGGCCCGGCGCCCACGATGGCTACGCGGAGCGGACGTGTGGGGGTGGTTTCGCCGTGGTTGGACACTCGGAGCCCTTCTGACCGATGAGGATGCGCAGGTAGGAGCAGCGCACAGTCACTTATTCTAATTGGCCCCGGACCCCTGGCCGCGGAGCACAAAGCCGGCCTTATCCGCTTTTGGCCAGCGGAACCACATCGCCTTCGCGGTAGAGCAGCGCGCGCAGCTCGGCCTCGGCGGAGTCCGGCCGCTTGGGGTCGATGGTTTCGCCCTCGTGGTAGTGGTCCACCACCCGGGGGTCCACATAGCTTTTGCGCGCGATCGACGGCGTGTTCCCCAGTACTTCGGAGGCGTCCACCATCGCCCGGCTGATGGCCCGCTTCCGCTTTGCCGCCGTCCTTTGCGGGCCTGTCCTGGCAAGGCTGGCAGCCGCCGCCACCGTACCCCGCAGGGTCCGGAAGTCCTTGGCGGTAAAGTCCGAGCCGGTCCGCTCCTTCACGTAGGCGTTGATGTCCGCACTGGTAACCGGCCGCCACTGCCGCCCGTCCTTGTACGCCAGGAGCCGGGCGTTGGGTCCCCGCCGCTTGAGCAGCCGCAGCAGGGCGGCAAGGTCGGCGTCGCGGATTTCCGACTCCCAGTCCTTGCCGCTCTTGGCAGGGAACCTCAACAGGATCCGGTCCTTGCGCACCTGCACGTGGGCGCAGAGCAGGGTGGCCAGGCCGCGGCTGCCGTTCTCGTTGGTGTACCGCTCGGACCCCACCCGCAGCGACCCGCTGTCCAGCATCCGGAAGGCGGCCGCAAGGACCCGGTCACGCGAAAATCCGTCACTTCGCAGGTCCATGGTTACCCGACGGCGGGCGCCCGGCAGCGATTCGGCCAGCTGAAGCGCCCGGTTGAACTTCACCCGGTCCTTCCGCTCCCGCCATTCCGGGTGGTAGATGTACTGCCGCCGGCCAACAGCGTCCACGCCGGTGGCCTGGATGTGTCCGTTCTCGAACGGGGCAATCCAAACATCCGTCCACGCCGGCGGTATTCCGATACTTTCCAGCCGCTCGCGGACGGGCCCCGGTGGCAGGGTGGAGCCGTCCAGGTCCCGGTAACTGAAACCCTTGCCCGCCGCCACCCGGCGGTAGCCGCGGCCCGAAGCGTTGCTGCGCCGGAGCCTCATGGGGCGGTCTCCGGCCGGTCGGCGTAAGTCATAAAAGCAAGCCTACTGACTATTTGCCGGAATACCCGTCCTGGAAGTGATGTTATGGGTGTTGTGCCTTTTCCCGATGGATCCTCCTCCCCCGCCCACATGCCCGCTCCGGCTAGCCCAACGTCGTCGCCAGGGCCGGCTCCTGCAGCAGCAGTAAGCGGGGCACCCGCAGGCGGCGCCCGCACCAAGGGGGCGCCCAAGGCAGTGGACAAGGAGACGACGGCGGGGATCCTGCTTGGCATCGGCGCCTACGGACTGTGGGGGCTGCTCCCGCTGTACTTCTTTGTGCTGATGCCGGCAGGCGCCGTCGAAATTGTGGCCAACCGGGTGGTGTGGTCGCTGCTGTTCTGTGCGCTCCTCATCACGGTGACCCGGTCGTGGGGCACCCTGTCCCGGGCACTGCGGGACCGTTCCGTTTTTGGCACGCTTGCCGTGGCCGCTTTCCTGATCGCCATCAACTGGCTGACCTACACCTACGGGGTGACTACGGGACAGGCCGTGGAGGCATCGCTGGGATACTTCATCAATCCGCTGGTTTCGGTCATGCTTGGCGTGCTGGTGCTGAAGGAAAAACTGCGGCCGCTGCAGTGGGCGGCCGTCGCCATCGGCTTCATCGCCGTAGGAGTGCTCACCTATTCCTATGGAAAGCTCCCGTGGATTGCACTGACGCTCGCCTTCAGTTTTGGCCTGTACGGTTTCGTGAAGAAGCGGGTTGGTCCGAAGGTGGACGCCGTCACCAGCCTCAGCGTTGAAACCGTGGTGCTGGCTCCGTTTGCTGCCGTCACCATGATTTACCTGGCGTCGGCCGGAACCGCCACCCTGACCACGCAGGGGCCTGGCCACTTCTGGCTTCTGCTGGCTTCCGGCGTGATCACCGCGGTGCCGCTGGTGTTCTTCGGTGCCGCGGCACGCCGGCTCCCTATGACCAGCATCGGGCTGCTCCAGTATTCAGCACCGGTGCTGCAGTTCATCCTGGCGCTGCTGGTGTTCAAGGAAGCAATGACCGTGGACCGCTGGATCGGGTTCGGCGTGGTGTGGCTGGCGCTGCTGGTCCTGACCGTGGACATGCTGCGCACCGCACGCAAGACGTCCGTGGCCCGCCGAAGGAGCAAAGCTTCCCTGAAATCCACCTGACCCACTGTTGCGGGGAAGCCCGGTGGAGTAGGTTGCTCGGATGGAGGACTCATATCAGGTCATCGTGATCGGGGCAGGATTCGCCGGCATCGCCGCAGCCAAAGAACTTGGCCGCAAGGGCGTCCGGGTACTGCTGATCGACTCGAACAACTACCACCAGTTCCAGCCGCTGCTGTACCAGGTGGCCACGTCCCAGATCGGCGTGTCAGCCATTGCCCGGCCCATCCGGTCGGTTTTCCGGCGCCGCAGGAACGTCCGGGTCCTGACGGCCGAGGTGTCCGCCGTCGACGCCGCAAACCACACTGTCACCACCGCCGAGGGTGACACTTTCCGCGCGCAGATCCTGGTGGTTGCCGTTGGTGCCGTCCCCAATTTCTTCAACATTCCCGGCGCCGCGGAGCATACCTTCCCGCTGTATTCGGTCACGGACGCAACCCGTTTGGGAACCAGCGTGATTCGGCTGCTGGACCGGGCGGACCGGGAGCCGGGGACGCCGGTGGAGATGGTCGTGGTGGGCGGCGGACCCACCGGCGTGGAGACAGCCGGGGCCTTGGCGGAAAACATCAAATTCGTCGTGGCCAAGTACTTCTCCCCCGAATTGGCTGCACGGTGCCGCGTGCACCTGGTGGACATGGTCCCCACCGTCCTCACCATGTTTTCGGCGAAGTCCCAGGAGTACACCCGGCAGCGCCTGGCAAAAATCGGCGTCCAAATGCACATGGGCGTGGGCGTCACAGAAGTTCGTGACGGCGGCGTGACGCTGGCTGACGGGACGGACATCCCGGGAGGAATCGTGGTGTGGGCCGGCGGGCTCAAGGGCGGCGACCTCCTGGCCGGCTCCGGGCTGCCCCAGGGGAAAGGCGGCCGGATCGATGTCCGCACCGACCTGACCGTTCCCGACGTCGAGGGCGTCTACGTCATTGGCGATGCCGCCAACATCACCGACTCCACGGGAGCCAAGCTGCCGCAGCTCGGCTCAGTGGCCCAGCAGGCCGGCAAGTGGGCAGCCCGCAACATCAACGCAGACCTCAACGGCGGCACCCGGCAGCCGTTCCGCTATCTGGACAAAGGCTACATGGCCATGATCGGGCGGGGAGCGGCGGTGGCTGAACTCGGCCGGCAGCGCATGCAGCTCCAGGGGCCGCTGGCCTTCCTGTCCTGGCTCCTGGTGCACCTGGCGCTCCTGTCCGGATTCCAGCAGAAAATCCGGGCGTTGTTTTCCTGGCTTAACGGGTACGTCCTGCACAGCCCCGCGCAGGTGGTTATCGGCGGGCCGGATAACGTCAACCGACAGCTGCCTTAAAACCCCTGGGCCCCGGAACGGTAGTTCCGGGGCCCAGGTTTTGTTCGCGCCGTTGCGAGGGGACGCTAACTCTGTTGGCGGCTACGCGTTGGCCTTGATGGCCGCAGCCAGGACCTCCAGGCCGTCGTTCAGCAGGTCATCGGTGATAACCAGCGGCGGCAGGAGGCGGATGACGTTGCCGTAGGTGCCGCACGTCAGGATGATGACGCCTTCCTTCAGGCAGGCGGCGGCAACGGCCTTGGTAAGTTCCGGGTTCGGTTCCTTGGAGCCGGGCTGGACCAGTTCGATGGCCAGCATTGCACCGCGGCCGCGGACATCGCCGATGACACCGGTTCCCGCGGCTGCCAGTTCCTGCTGCAGTTCCCGAAGCCGGGTAGTGGCGAGAGCTTCGATGTGGCGGGCACGGCCGTTCAGGTCGTACTCCTCCATGGTGCCGATGGAGGCGAGTGCGGCGGCGCAGGCCACCGGGTTGCCGCCGTAGGTGCCGCCGAGGCCGCCCGGGTGGACGGCGTCGAGCAGGTCTGCCCGGCCGGTGATGGCGGAGAGCGGCATGCCGCCGGCGATGCCCTTGGCCAGGGTCATGATGTCCGGGATGACGCCTTCGTGGTTGACGGCGAACCATTCGCCGGTGCGGCAGAAACCGGACTGGACCTCGTCGGCGATGAAGACGATGCCCTTGTCCTTGGCCCAGGCTGCCAGTGCGGGGAGGAAGCCTTCAGCGGGGACGATGAAGCCGCCCTCGCCCTGGATGGGTTCGATGATGATCGCGGCAACCTGGTCTCCGCCGATCTGCTTTTCGATCATGGTGATGGCGCGCTTGGCGGCCTCGGCACCGGTGATCTCCGGGTTTTCCTCACGGTACGGGTAGCTCATGGGCATGCGGTAGACCTCGGGCGCGAACGGGCCGAAGTTGGTCTTGTACGGCATGGCCTTGGCAGTGAGCGCCATGGTGAGGTTGGTCCGGCCGTGGTAGGCGTGGTCGAAAGCCACGACGGCGTCACGCCCCGTGGCGAGGCGGGCCACCTTGATGGCGTTCTCTACTGCCTCCGCGCCGGAGTTGAACAGGACGGTGCGCTTCTCGTGGTCGCCCGGGGTGAGGCGGTTCAGCTGCTCGGCGACCGCCACGTAGCCTTCGTACGGCGTGACCATAAAGCAGGTGTGGGTGAAGTGCTCCACGGCTTCCTTGACAGCACCGACGACGGCGGGATCGGACGCGCCCACGCTGGTCACTGCGATGCCTGAACCAAGGTCGATGAAGGAGTTGCCGTCCACGTCGTGGATGATGCCGCCGTCGGCGTCGGCAACGTATACCGGGACGCCGGAGGCGACGCCTGCGGCGACGACGGACTTGCGCCGTTCAGCCAGGGCCAGCGACTTGGGGCCCGGGAAGTCGGCCTGGACGCGGCGCTTCTGTTCCAGCCGGAAGGTGATGTCTGATGCGGTGGTGGTCATGGGGGGCCTTTCAGGAATTGCGGGGAGCGTTTGGGGAAGTGGTGCAGTTAGCGCGGACTCGTCAGGCGTCCAGTGCGCTCATCACGTGCTTGATGCGCGTGTAGTCCTCGACGCCGTACATGGAGAGGTCTTTGCCGTAGCCGGACTGCTTGAAGCCACCGTGCGGCATTTCGGCGGTGAGGAGGATGTGGGTGTTGATCCAGACGGCGCCGAAGTCCAGGTCGCGGCTGAGCCGCATGGCCGTGCCGTGGTTGGAGGTCCAGACGCTGGAGGCCAGGGCGTAGTCCACATCGTTGGCCAGTTCCACCGCTTCTTCTTCCGTGCTGAACTTCTGCACCGTGATGACCGGGCCGAATGTTTCCTGCTGGACGATGCTGTCCGTCTGCTTCGCACCGGTGACGATGGTGGGCTCGAAGAAGAAGCCCTTATCCCCCGCCTGGTGTCCGCCGGTTTCGATCCGGCAGTGCGCTGGAAGGTTTTCCACCACGGAGCTGACCTGCTTGAAGTGGTTGATGTTGTTCAGCGGGCCGAAGTAGTTGTCTTCGTCGTTCTGCGAGCCGGTGTGCAGGGTTTTGGTGTGCTCCACCATGGCTGCCACAACGTCGTCATGCACGGATTCCTCCACCAGGACCCGGGTGATGGCGGTGCAGTCCTGCCCGGCGTTGAAGAAGGCGAATTCGGCGATGGCCGCGGCGCTCTTCTTGATGTCGGCGTCCTTGAACACGATGGCCGGCGCCTTGCCGCCCAGCTCCAAGTGGGCGCGCTTGAGGCTCTTCGCGGCACCGGAGGCGACGGCGATGCCGGCGCGGACCGAGCCGGTGATGGACACCAGGCCGGGAACCTTGTGGTCCACCATCATGGCTCCGGTCTGGCCGGTGCCCAGCACCACGTTCAGGACGCCGGCGGGGAAGATGTCACCGGCGAGACGGGCCAGGACCAGGGTGGACTCCGGGGTGGTGTCCGAGGGCTTCAGGACAACGGTGTTGCCGGCTGCGAGCGCGGGGCCGATCTTCCAGATAGCCATCAGGAACGGGTAGTTCCAGGGCGCCACCTGGGCCACAACGCCGATGGGTTCGCGGCGGACGTAGGAGGTGTGGCCCTCGAAGTACTCACCAGCTGACTTGCCCTCGAGGATGCGGGCTGCTCCGGCGAAGAAGCGCAGCTGGTCCGCACCAGCGGCGACTTCCTCAGACGCGATCAGGGAACGCACCTGGCCCGTGTTGCGGTGCTGCGCCTCCACCAGTTCGTCGCTGTTGGCCTCGACGGCGTCGGCGAGCTTGAGCAGCATCAGCTGGCGCTGGCCGGGCGTGACGTGCTTCCAGCTCTTGAAGGCTTCCTTGGCTGCAGCCATGGCAGCGTCCACGTCCTGCTGGTTGGAGATGGGCGAGTGCGCCACCACTTCACCGTTCGTGGGGTTCACGATGTCCAGCGTGCCGCTGCCGGCGGGCGTGACAAAGGAACCGTTGATGAAGTTCTGCAAGGTTTGGACCACGGTGTGCAACCTCTTTCCTGGGGGCCATCGGCGTCGAAACTGATGGATCTGACTGCCTTGAGCCTATGCCAGCGCCCCTGCGCCGTGAATAGCCACCTGCACACCTTTCCTGCCGCTTTTTAGTGCGGTTGACTAGCGCCCGTTTATCCTTGGTTCATGGCCATTTCCCTTGCTGCCCTCCTGGGTGTCAAATCCCTGAACCTGTCCAAAGTGGGGGTCGCCGAGACCACCTGGCACGAGGACATCAACTGGGTGGCTGTGACCGAACTGGAGGACCCGCAGCGCTTCATCAATGGCGGCGAGCTCATCCTCACCACTGGCTTGCGGCTGAAATCGGCCCCCGAGCAGCGGCGTTTTGTCCGGCAGGTACAGCGGGCCGGAGCCGTGGGTATCGGGTTCGGCGTGGGGCTGTCACATGAAGCAGTACCGCCGGCCCTGCTTGCCGAGGCCAACCGCTGGGGCCTGCCGGTGGTGGAAGTCCCCTACGAAACACCCTTCATCGCCATCGGCAAGCTGGTGGCGGACGCCCAGTCCGCGGACCATTACGCGAAACTGGAACGGCTGATCGCCGGCCACCAGGTGCTGGCGCGCGCACTGCTGACCGGCGGCGGCCTGGCCGAGCTCCTGAAGCACCTGGGCGGCATGCTCCGCGCGGACATCGCGCTCACCCAGTTCACGGCACAGCTGTACAACAGCACCAAAGACAGTCCGCAGGCCGATACCTGGGCGTCCTACCCCATCCCCACCGGCCGGCGGGATGCCTGCACCCTCTGGGTCCGCAAGCCCTTTGAGGACTCGGGCATCATCGGGTACGCCCAGAACCTGATCAGCGTTGAGCTGAACAACATGGTGAAGCAGCGCCAGGCCGAGCGTGCCCTGTGCGGGCAGGTGCTGGAAGACGTGATCCACGGGGCGCTGGAGACCAGCGAGGCGCAGCGCCGCCTGGCCGGGGTGGGCATCAACAGCACACGCAAGAACGTGGTGCTGCTGGCTGTCTCCGCCGCCCATCACAAGGCCCTGGTGAGCACGTCGGTGCCGCGGGAACTGGAGAAGTCCGTTGCCGCCGTCGTGGGCAAGGACCTGATGCTGGTGATGAACGACGACGGCGGGGCGGCGCCGTCGCTGGCGCGGAAGTTGAGCGACCACCTGGCGGAGGCGGGGATTCACGCCACGATCGGCATCGGCGGCGCGTACACCAAGCCGAACGGCCTGCGCTGGAGCTACTTTGAGGCGCGGGATGCGGCCAGCCACGGGCTGCCGGTCAACGAGCCGGAGCGGCTGAGCCTGACGTCGCTGCTGCTGGCCAGTGAGGACGTGCCGCTGGCGGACATGGCCCACGAGTCCCTGAATCCGCTGCGGACCTTCGACGCCGCCCATGGTGCCGAACTGATGACCACGCTGGAAAGCTACCTGAACAACAACGGCTCCGTGGCCGCCGTCGCCGAGGAGCTCACCCTGCACCGCAACACGGTCAGGTACCGGCTGGCACAGATCACTGAACTGACCGGTTACGACCCCGCGGTCACCACGGACCGGGTGCAGCTCTGGCTCGCTCTTGCGGTGGCCCGGCTGTCCGCCCGGCAGGGGAAGTAGCCGCAACGGGGGTCAGACAGGGAAGTAGCCGCAACGCGGAGTCAGACAGCGCCCAATAGTTGGGGTTGAAAGGGCGTTATCTGACCCCGCGTTGCCTTGCGCAGCCCCTACAGAACCCCGCGCCGCAGCAGGCCACGGGACTTTTTCCGGGCCTTGCGGTACTTGGCCTCGGACTGGTCCATGACGTCGGCCTGGCGTTTCCGAAGCACCGCCATCGCCTCGGCCGCGGCCTCCGCCATGGCAGGGCCCGCTTCCAGGTCCTGCAGCAGCTTCCGGGCCACCACGGCGTCGTGGAAGCCGCCGAGGATTTTCTGCTGCTTGTGGGCTGCCCTGGCCACTTTCCCGGCGCGTTTGCCCTTCACCAGCGCCGCCAGCTCGGCCACGTGCCGCAGCCGCTTGGCCTCCTTGCGGACCTGGTGGAGCGCGTTTTCGTAATCGGTGCCGCGCCGGGCCTGGCGGGCGGCCTTCTGCGAGCGCCGCAGCCTGCGCACGGACTTGTCCACGGCTTTTACGGCGAGCCGGCGGCCTGCCGCCGCCTCGTCCGCCCTCACCGGCGGCTTATCGCGGAAGTCTTCAAGGTTGTCCAGCAGCCGAAAATACCGCTCGGACTGAAGGGCCTTGTGTACCTGGCGGTAACCGGCGTCGAATGCCGCTCCGGCCTTGCGCTCCACGTGCTCGCGGACGGCGTCCGTGCCGGCGCCCGGCGGAAGCCCTGCCAGTTGGCTGCGCAGCCCTGCCAGGACCACCTCGGCGTCCCGCGGATCGCCCAGCAGCTGGCCGAGCCAGTCCAGCTCATCCCGCAAGCGCCGGACGGGCGTGGCCCGGTAAAGCTTCTTGTACGCGGCCAGCACCGACCGGAGCCGGCGGATGGCGGACCTCATGTTGTGGATGCCCTCGGGTTCCTCCAGCCTGACCGCGGCGTCCTCGGCGAGGAGCCGGCGCAGTTGCTCCGTCACGTAGACGGTGACGACGGCGGCGGCCGGTGCCTTCGTTCCGGCCTGCAGTTCCACCGGGGCTGCCTGGCCTTCCAGCGCTGCGCCCGCCTTTGACTCGCCCCCGAGGGCCCGGGCCAGTTTGGATGCGTGGCCGGCCGGACGGGCTCCCGCAGCCAGGAGCAGCGGCTCTGCGGGCTCGAACAGCTCCGGCCCGCCGTGAACCAGTTCGAGTTCCCACTCGCGCCAGGTCTGCGGCTGTTCTTCCGCGTCACCGGGGCGCAGGCGGGCTGCCTCCACCCAGTCATCTGCCAGGTCCGCCAGGTGCGTCCCGTCCCCGGCGTACAGCGCGTGGGTGGTGCGCCGGGTCTGAAGCCGCACTACGGGCCTCACGTCGGCTCCCCGAAGATGAGCCTGGACATGCGCCATCAGGCTTTCAGGCACGACGTCGGGCTGGCCCAGCGGCGCGTGCACCTCGCGGCGGTGCTGGGGTTCTGTTCCAGCGGTTGCTTCCGGCGGCAGCTTCAGGTGCCAGCCGGCGTCGGCCCCACCGGTGCGGCGGCGCAAGGTGATGCGGCGGGAGGCGAGCGTGTGCTTGTCCGTATCGAAGTAGACGGCCTCCAGGACGGCAGTATGCGGCGTCCCGACGCTGGCCACGCCCGGCAGTTCTTCCAGCGCGGGCACTGCGGCGTCTTCACCGACGTCGTACTTCTTCTCGATCTCAATTCCCTCGGAAGCCATCACAGCCGTCCTTCCGCACTCGTCACGCATGGCCTGGACGGATTGGCGCCCCAGCCCCCGCTGGCAGTCTATTGCCCGGGCAGGCAGCGGCGGGAGAGCTTGACCACAAAACTGGAAACATCAAACGTCTAACCTTTAGCCTAGGGAGATGCCCGCCACTCCCCCCTCCGCTGCAATCCCGTACACCGCACATGCTTCGGCGCCTGCCACTGCTTCGGCCCAGGTGCGGGCCGCCGCGCCTGCTGTCGCGGGCACTTCTGGAGGTGAGGCAACCAAGCCGCGCTCCGCCGTCGTGTTCGGCGTGATAGCTCTGGTACTCATCGGGCTCAACCTGCGGGCGGGCATCACCGGGGCATCGGCGCTTCTGCACGACCTGCAGACCGTATTGGGTTACGGACCCCTCGTGGCTGCCATCATCCCCTCCATCCCCACACTCTGCTTCGCCCTGGCCGGCGCCGGTACCTCATGGCTGACAGGCAAATTGGGCGTGGAGAAGGCCATCCTGCTGTCACTCTCCCTGCTGGCCGGCGGGCTCCTGCTCCGCGGCATCCCCGCCACCGGAATGCTGGTACTGGGCAGCGTGGTGGGAATGTCCGGGCTGGCAGTGTGCAACGTGGCCATGCCGTCCTTCATCCGTGACCACTTCGCGCACCGGACCTCGCTCATGACGGCCGTCTATACGGTGACCATGACCACCGGGGCCACCGTCACGGCCGTTGCCGTGGTTCCGTTGGCGCAGGCCCTGGGATCGCCGTCCGCGGCCGTCGGCGCCATTGGAATCACCGCCGTCGCCGCGTTCCTCGGCTTCCTCCCCGTCGCCTTGCACGCACACCGCAACAGCACCCGGTCCGCGGCCCGGCATGTGTCCCCCTGGCCGCTGCTGCGGACCCGGAAAGGGCTGCTCCTGACGGCAATCTTCACGCTCCAGGCCCTGTTGGCCTATGCCTTGCTGAGCTGGTTCCCGTACATGCTCACCACCATGGGCATGAACGCTTCGGACAGCGGGCTGATGTTCGGGCTGATGCAGCTGGTGTCCGTTCCTGCGGGCATGCTGCTCATTGCCATCGGTTCCCGCCCCCGGATGCTGCGCCCGGCGTTTTACCTGGTCAGCATCACCATGGCCGCGGGACTTGCCCTGCTCCTGGTCCTGCCGGTGGCCTTGGCCGTTGTTCCCGCGGTCCTGCTGGGGTTCGGCCTGGGCATCTTCCCGCTGGTGATGGTGATGATCAGCCGGAGCGGAGCCAGCACGGCCGAAACCACAGCACTTTCCACCCTTGCCCAGTCCAGCGGATACCTGCTCGCCACCGCCGGCCCCTTCGGCATGGGACTGCTGCACAGCGCCACCGGCGGCTGGATCCTGCCCCTTGCGTTACTGCTTTTCGTGTCGCTGGTCCAGATTGTGGTGGCGCACCTGATCACCGGCAGCGCGATGACCCGCGGCGCAACTGGCGCGATTGCCGTCCGCACGGCCGGATCACCCGCGGCCAAATCTTCCGCGGCCGCATTTCCCGCAGCCGGGCGGAAGTAGGACGCCATGGCCCTCAGTACCTCACACCGTCCGCCGCTTGCCGAGGAAGTCACGGCAAAGCTTCGCGCCATGATCCACTCCGGCGAATGGCCCCTGCACCAGCGCATCCCCTCCGAGACCGGACTGATGACGGATCTGGGCGTCTCGCGGGGCACGCTGCGCGAGGCCATCAAGGCCCTGGCGCACAGCGGCATGCTGGAAGTGCGCCGCGGAGACGGCACCTACGTCCGCGCCACCAGCGAGATCTCCGGTGCCGCCCGCCGCATGTACCAGGACCACACGGAGGCCCACATCCTGGAGGTCCGCCTCGGCCTGGACACCCAGGCGGCCCGGCTGGCGGCGCGCCATGCCACGCCCGACGACGTCGCGGCCCTGCGCGCGCTCCTTAGCGACCGGGCCCAGGCCTGGAAAAGCCAAGACTATGCGGCGTGGGCGCGTGCCGACTGGGGTTTCCATGAGCGGGTGGCGCAGGCGTCCGGCAACCCCCTGCTGCATGAGCTCTACGTCAGCTTCGGCGCCGTGGTCCATGAGGACATGCTCAAGCAGCTTCTCCGGCCCGGATTCGACGGGCTGCAGCACGAGGGGCATGACCTACTGCTCGAGGCCATAGAGCAGGGCGATGAGGACGGGTCCGTGGCCACCGTAAACCGGAACCTCAACTCCTGCGCGGAATGGCTGGCGGCGTAGCGGCTCCTCCTTCGAAGGGAAATGCGGCGGTCACGGGGTTTCACCCGGCCCTAATCGGTCAGTAGGCTTACTATTCGACGAAGGTTGTCTTCCTGGCGTGCTCCTACACGCGCACCAGGGTACCCGCCGACGAATGAGGAGTTCCCCATGGCGCGAGCACGCCTGACCGAACAGGTACCGGGCACCGATACCCCGCAGCCGCTACCGGCGCCACATCCAAACGGCCACGAACCGGCCGCGGCTCCAAAGAAACGCCCGGCCAAACAGCCCAGCGCACTTTGGACTGACGGGCTGGGCAGGGTGGGCACCCGGGCAGCCCAGGTCCTGCTGATCCTGACGGTCGCGGTGGTGTCCGTCTACGCGCTGATGCAGATCAAACTCCTGGTCATTCCGGTCCTGATCGCGCTGATCCTGGCGGCGGCGATAGGACCGTTCGTCAACATGCTCCGGCGCCGCGGGCTCCCCGGCGGAGTGGCCACCGGCATCGCCTTCTTCGCCCTGCTGGCTTTGCTCGCCGGTATTTCCACCGTGATCTACTTTTCCGTCCGCAACCAGTGGGGCGAGCTGGCGGCCCAGGCTTCCTCAGGACTGGACGAGCTGGAGCAATTCCTGCTGACCGGCCCGGTTCCCATCGAGCAGGAACAGCTGAACCAGGCGCGCGAGGGGATCGTGCAGTTCGCCACCAGCAGCCAGGTCCGCTCCGGCGCCATCACCGGCCTGTCGGTGGTCACCGAATTCATCGCGGGGGCCAGCCTGATGGTGGTCATCCTGTTTTTCTTCCTCAAGGACGGCGCCAAGATCTGGAACTTCTTCCTTCGACCCTTCAGCGGGCAGCGGGAAGCGAAGCTGCGCCGGGTGGGCAGCCGGACCCTCGAGGTGCTGGGCGGGTACGTGCGCGGCACCGCCATCGTGGCCCTGGTGGACACGGTGGCCATCGGCGCCGCACTGCTGATCATGCAGGTTCCGCTGGCCTTCCCGCTGGCCATCATCGTGTTCATCACCGCATTCATCCCGCTGGTGGGCGCCACTGTCGCCGGCATCCTGGCCGCTCTAGTGGCGCTGGTGGCGAACGGGCCGGTGGTTGCCCTGATCGTGGTGGCCGTGGTGGTGGCGGTCAACCAGCTCGAAGGCGACCTCCTACAGCCGATCGTGATGGGCAAGTCGCTGCAGCTCCACGCGCTGGTGATCCTGATGGCACTGACGGCCGGCACTATCCTGGCGGGCATCATCGGTGCGGTGCTGTCGGTGCCGCTGGCCGCCGTCGCCTGGGCCATCATCCAGGTGTGGACGGCAGAGGATCCAAACCTGGAGGACATGAATCCGAACCTGCCTCCCCCGCACAGCCAGCCGGTCTAGCCCTGGCCTGTAACCAGGCATAACGACGACGGTCCGGCACCTGGGTGCCGGACCGTCGTCGTACGTCTTTGTTGCGTTAGCGCTGCAGGCCCGCGAATACGTTCTTGGGCCGCTGCATCTCGCCATGCTTGGCGCCCAGGACGACCACCAGGCCGGCGAACGCCGGGATGACCCACTGCAGCACCTTGAGCTGCTGCTGCGCCGCCTTCAGTTCGTCCGAGGCGTCCGGCCGCGGCTCCGTGGCACCCTCAGCGCCCTGATCGGCCAGCTTCTCCACCTTCTTGCCCAGGATGCCTGAGTACAGCGTCACGGCAGCGCCCGCCAGCGTCACCGCCGTCTTGATCACCGTGTCCCGCGCTACACCGTCCTGCTTGGCAATGCGCTCCTTGTTCTCCCAGGCGATGGCGAGGTCCGCCACCAGGTGGGAGGCGAACGCAGCCGTCTGGAAGGGCGCCCACTTCATCCACCCGGCACTGGAGAGCCGGGTCCGCTCTGACGGCTCCCTGGCCGCCGCTGCCGCACCGTTCAGGCCGATAGCACCCATCAAGGATCCACCGAACCATGCTGCTGCCGTCAGGTCGTGAACCGACCGGGCAATAAGATTTCCTGCCATGATGTGCATTCCTAACGTTGAACTGGTTACAGATGCCGTGCCTGCGGACGTCTCTTGCCGTGTCCCCTCAAGGTCATGGTGCGCCTATGGTAAGCACACTTACTAATGTTACGAAAGCCCGTCTTGTACAGGCGCAACGCGTAATATCTTGGGCATGGGTACTACAGGGAGTTTGTTCGGCTGGGCCTTTGGTGACCCCGCCCGTGAAGATGATGGCAGCTACGTGGAGAAGCTTCAGCGCGAAGCGTTCGGGAATGCGCGGGACACTGCCAAAGCCAAGGGCGTGGCAGTGGTGCCGGGAACCGAAGTCTTCACCGTGCTGAGCGGAAACGATTCCCTCGTGGAACTGGAGAACGCCCCCGGGCAGCTGGTGGTCCGCTGCACCGTCCACGTCGAGGGACCAGGCGCGGAGAAGATCCGCGCCGAAGGACCCATGAACGGATAAGCAATGTCGGACAGCGACTCCACCCTCAGCCAGGCAGCGGATGCCGTCGAGGAGGCCTCGAACCACCCGGCCCTCGACGTCCTGGCCCGGGCCGGGTTCGCGGTTATGGCGCTGCTGCACGTCATCATTGGGGCCATCGCCATTGCGGTGGCCTTCGGCCAGCCCGGAGAGGCCGAGCCCACGGGCGCCATCGAACAGCTCGCGGCCAATGCGTGGGGACCGGCCGTGATGTGGGTCTGTGTGGCTGCGTGCCTGGGCCTTGCTTTATGGCAGGCCAGTGAAGCCACGCTCCGGGCCCGCCGCCTTCCCCGCAAGGAGCGGCTGGCCAAGCTGGTTTCCTCGGGCTTCCTGGCCATCGCCTACGGCAGTGTAGGCCTCAGTTTCGCGGGTTTCGCCGTCGGACTGCGGGGCGACTCCAGTGAGAGCACCCGCGATTTCAGTGCTTCGCTGATGGGAACCCCGTGGGGGCTGTGGGCGCTGGTGGCGCTGGGCCTGACCATCATCGGGATCGGCGTCTACTTCATCTTCAAAGGCATCCGGCGGGGGTTCAAGGAGGAACTCTTCCACTTCGACGGCACCCGGCGCGGACGGCTTATCGACAGCCTGGGCATCTCAGGCCATATCGCCAAAGGCGCTGCCCTGTGCCTCACCGGGCTGCTCTTTGTGATTGCCGCCGCGAAGCATAACGCCAACGAATCCACGGGATTGGACGGCAGCCTCAAGGCGCTCCGCGACCACCCCTTCGGCCCCTACCTGCTGGTTGCCATCGGGGCCGGATTCATCGCCTACGGAATTTTCGCCCTCATCCGGTCGCGCTTCGGGCGGATGTAGCTCCACTACAGGAAGGAACGCCATGTCCACCGTGTCACAGCTGTTCAACACCCCTGCCGCCGATGTCTGGCGGGTCATTGCCGACGGCTGGCTCTACTCCGGCTGGGTAGTGGGTGCCTCAAGGATCCGCGCGGTGGATGACACCTGGCCGCAGGCCGGCTCACGCCTCCACCATTCCGTGGGCGCATGGCCGATGGTGATCAACGACAGCACTCGCGTGACAGCTGCCGAACCGGAGAAGTCACTGGAACTGGTGGCGCGCGGCTGGCCGCTGGGCGAGGCCAAAGTGATGATCACCCTGCAGGACCAGGGCAACCAGTGCCTTGTCACCATGGCCGAGGACGCTATCCGCGGCCCGGGCAAGAAGGTCCCGAAGGCACTGCGGGATCCGATGATCACCATGCGCAACCGCGAGACGCTCAAGCGGCTGGAGCTGATGGCGGCAGGCGGAGCCGGGAAGTAGCCCGGCCGGGTTAACTACTCCGCGGTCAAAGTGAAGGTGGATGCCTGGTCGCCGAAGTCATCGCTGACCACTACCTTGACCGGCCCCTTCTTGACGTCAAACGCAATGAGCCCCTGGCGGAGATCCCCGACGCCCACTTCCTCAGTGGGCAGGCCGCCCAGGCCATCCTCAAGATAGATCCGTTCGCCCTGGTTGCCCTCCGAGTCGTACGCCTCGAAGTTCATCGGCGCGGCCGTGCTGGTTCCGGTGAGCGTCTCCCATGAGACCTCGAACACCAGGAACCCTCCGTTCGCCGGTTTCAGGTAGGACATGGCCGGGATCTCGGTGGTGTACAGGGAATCGAGGACGCCGATCTTTACGGTGTTGCCTTCGGACACGGTGACCACGAGGGAGTTTTCATCGGTGGTGCTTCCGGATGATGGAGCGGGCGCTGACTGCGAGGCCGGGGGAAGAGGCGGCTGAACGGGAACGTTCCGGCCCTCGAGGGCTGCAGCTGTGATGCTGATGGACACGACAGTGAGCAGGATGGCCGTAATCATGCTTGCGAGCCAGAGGATTACTGTGATGATCCACGCCTTCTTTTTGTTCTCCGGGTAGCCTTCCAGCGGACGGCCATCCTTGTCCCTGGCATTCCCGGTCAGCGTGATGATCAGGTCAACGATGGCCCAGATACCCAGTCCGCCCAGCGTCAGCAGCTTGGCGACGCCGGTGCCAATCTTGCCGAGATAGAACCGGTCCGCGCCCAGGCTGCCGAGCAGGAGGGACAGAAGCCAGGTAGTGACGAAGGACTTGCCCGGCCCGCCGGCGTAAGGAACCTGCCCGTATGGCTCCGGCTGGTAGCCGCCGGACTGTCCTCCCTGGTAGTGCCCGGCGAAACCGGACGGAGCAGGCGGAACGGGCGGAACTGACGCGCCGTTTTCGGGCGCAGGCGGGTAACTGGGGTGGCTCATGGAGGGTCCTTAGGTAAGGGCAGGCGGAATGGCAGCGGCCGGCCGGGGCCGGCAAGTGTTTCTCCAATGAATTTACTTTATTGGCCAAAAAAGTGGGATGGGCAGAAATGCCCATCCCACTGATTTGACTTCGAAAAGCGCTAGACCTGCGCGGCTACACCGTCGCGGGAGATGTCCACCATGTCCTCGCGCGGCACTACCTTGATGCGCTCACGCTTGACCTCAACACCGTGCGAGCCGCCTGCTTCCGTGGCTGCTGCGCCAAGGGCGAGTTCGTGGGCGTCCAGTGCCAGCCAGCCTTCCCAGCTGGTGAACTTCACGCCACGGGCGTCCAGGAGTTCCACCACGGCGTCCTCGGCCGGAACGCTGGCCACCGGAAGGTTTTCGCGGTCTTCCAGCAGGTAGGTGACGGTCTCCAGGGCGTCGCCCTTGGTGTGGCCGATCAGGCCGACGGGACCGCGCTTGATCCAGCCCGTGGCGTAGATACCCGGCACGTGGGTGCCGGAGGCATCCAGGACGCGGCCGCCGTCGTTCGGGACCACACCCTTCTTGTGGTCGAACTCGATCTCCGGCAGGGCGGAACCGAAGTAACCGATGGCCCGGTACACGGCCTGGACCGGGTAGTCCACGAACTCCCCGGTGCCGCGGGCGTTGCCCGTGCCATCCAGCTCGGTGCGCTCGAACTTGATGCCGGCCACCTTGCCGGGCGTCTCGGCGTCGTCGTAAATCTCCACCGGGCTGTGCAGGAAGTGCAGGTGCAGGCGGCGGGAAGCCTTCAGCTCGGAGACGTCCTCGGGCTGCTCGGCGATCCAGTTGGTGAGCGTGCCGACCATGGTCTTGGTCTGGTTGTTCGTCTGGATCTGGCGGTCCGATTCCTCGTCGAACTCGAAGTCCTCCGGGTACAGGATGATGTCCACGTCCTTGGAGTGGGACAGCTCGCGCAGCTCCAGCGGGGTGAACTTGACCTGGGCAGGCCCGCGGCGGCCGAAGACGTGCACGTCGGTGACCGGCGAGGCCTTCAGTCCGGCGTAGACATTGTCCGGGATTTCCGAGACCAGCAGGTCGTCGGCGTGCTTGGACAGGACGCGCGCCACGTCCAGGGCAACGTTTCCGTTGCCGATGACGGCGATTTCCTTGGCTTCGAGGGGCCATTCACGGGGAACGTCAGGGTGGCCGTCGTACCAGGAGACGAAGTCCGCGCCGCCGTAGGAGCCGTCCAGCTCGATGCCGGGGATGTTCAGGTCCGCGTCCTTGATGGCGCCGGTGGCGAAGATGACGGCGTCGTAGTGGGTGCGGAGGTCCTCGATGGTGAGGTCGGTGCCGTAGTCCACGTTGCCGAAGAAGCGGATGTCGCCGCGGTCCAGGACCTTGTGCAGGGCGTTGACGATGCCCTTGATGCGGGGGTGGTCCGGGGCCACGCCATAGCGGATCAGGCCGTAGGGTGCCGGGTAGCGGTCAAAGAGGTCGATGCTCACGGTCAGCTCGCCGCTCTTGACGGCCTCGCTCTTGGTGAGGATATCCGCGGCGTAGACGCCTGCCGGGCCGGAGCCCACGACGGCGACGCGCAGCGGACGGTCGGCAGAACCTACGGTGGTGCTTGATGACACGGCTGTGTTCCTTTTCTTCGTTCCGTCCCAACTAAGTTGCGCTAAGTGTCGTTTTGAGGGCTCAAAACGACACTTGGCGCTACTTAGTTGGGTGGGGGCTAGGTGGTAACGGAGGTCTTGCGGGGGCTGTTGGGGGTGGTGGTTCCGTAATCAGCGGTTTTGAAGTGCGACGGCGCGAACGGGCTCACGCGCACCACGTCACCGATGACTATGACTGCCGGGTTGGCCACACCGGCGGCTTCCGCCTGGTCCGCAATGGAACCGAGGGTGCCGATGGTGACGCGCTGGTTGGGCAGGTAACCGTTCTCCACGATACCAACCGGGGTGTCCGCCGGCATGCCGGCTTTGCCCAGGGCGGACGCGGATTCGCGCAGCTGGCCCACCCCCATGAGCAGCACCACGGTGTGGTCAGGGCGGGCCGGAACTTCGGACAGTTCCTCGTGGCCGGTGACCACGCTGAAGCCCTTGGCGAGGCCGCGGTGCGTCACGGGGATGCCGGCTGCGGCGGGGACGGAGATCGCGGACGTGACGCCGGAAACCACTTCAACGTCGACGCCGTGCTGGCGGCAGTATTCGGCTTCCTCGCCGCCGCGGCCCAGGACGTAGGGGTCCCCGCCTTTGAGCCGGACCACGCGGTGGCCCTTGAGTGCTTCCTCCACAAGGATCCGGTTGATCTCGGACTGGGGCACTGGGTGGTGGCCGGGGGTCTTGCCAACCTCGATGACGTGGACGTCCGGTGCCAGTTCGTTGAGCAGTTCGCGGGGGCCCAGGCGGTCTGCCACCACAACGTCGGCCTGGCCGAGGAGCCGGCGGCCGCGGACGGTGATGAGGCCGGTGTCGCCTGGACCGCCGCCCACCAGGGCAACGGAACCATTACGGGCGGCCCGGCGGCGACGCAGCGGAAGGTCACCGGTTTCCAGCGCAGTGGCGACGGCGTCGCGCACGGCCATGGCGCGGCGCGGGTCTCCCCCGGCGTTCACGGCGATCTTGACGTCGTCCACTTCTGCGACGGCGGGGGTCCAGGCGGCTGAGGCTTCGTGGTCGGAGGCGTTGACGCACCAGATGCGCTGCGCCTCGGCGTCGGCGGAAACCTGGGCGTCCACGGCGGAATCACCGGTGGCGGTCTGGACGAACCAGACGCCGTCGACGTCGGAGGAAGAGTAGGTGCGCGCTTCCCAGGTGAGGAGGCCGGCGCCAGCCAGTTCCTGGAGTGCGGCGGAGGCAACCGGAGCCACGACGGTGACCCGGGCACCGGCGTCGAGCAGCCCCTTGGCGCGGCGTGCAGCAACGGGGCCGCCGCCCACCACCAGCACGGGGCGGCCAAGGAGGCGCAGTGCTGTGGGGTAGATATCCTGAATTGCCATGAATCAACGGTAGGGCCGCGTCACAATCGCCCACAAAGGCCGAGCAACACCAGTTCACGTAAGGTAACGCTGCGTCACATAGTGGTTCGCCGCCGTCGTCCGCCAGTCAGTCCCTGGGCGGCAGTCCATGCTGCAGTGCGTGCGACAGAAGCCCCGCCGCCGTCCAGCGCATCGACACGGCCGCTTCTTCCCTGCTGAGGCCGCCGATGTCGGTCAGCCACACCAGCGCCTCGATTCCGATGGCGCTGCGGATCGACAAGGCCAGCCGGCGGATGTCCTTGTCGTCCATCTTTCCCCGGAGCGGCGAGAGCGCCTCGCTGATCCAGGCAATGGCCCGTCCCTGCCGGAGCGGAAGGTCCTTCTGCCGGCTTCCAGGGGGCTCAAGCGAAAGCCGCAGCATAGTGCGCTGCTGGGATTCGGTGTGGATGATCATCGTGGTGAATTCCTTCACCACAGCATCCAAACGGTCAGCCACGTCCTCAGGCGGAGAGGCTGGCAACAGGGACGTTCGGCCCGTTTCCGGATGCGCCGCTGCCAGCAGCTCGCGCTGGCCGGGGAAATACCGGTACGCGGTACTGCGCGCAATCCCGGCCACCAGAGCCGCTTCGTCCACCGTTGGCGTGGTGCCTGAAGCGACGAGCTGGCGGGCGGCAGCTACCAAGGCATCCAGCGTCCGCCGCTTCTGCCCCGTCCGCCCAACCTCCGCATAGGTTCTTGACATGCTCTTTATGGTACTCCAGTCTTGTCATGGGACAGCCGTCCCATAAGCCATCCACTCATCGAGGCGAGCATCATGGAGACGAAGCAGCCAGCCACAGCAGTCATCCGGCAGCCGGGCGAAGGTGCCAAACGCTGGTTCTTCGGCGGAGGTGTGCACACGTGGAAAGCGAGAGCTGAGGAGACTGCCGGGGCCTTCCTCCTCTTTGAAGACGAGATGGGCCTCGGCAAGGTCACGCCGCTGCATACTCATCCAGACGCTGACGAAACCATGTACATCCTGGCGGGGGAGATTCTGGTCAACATCGACGGGACCGAGCACCGCGTGGCTGCCGGCGGGCTGGTCATCGCACCCCGCGGTGTCGCGCATGCGTTCAAGGTGCTTCAAGAGGGGACCAAGGTGCTGTGCCTGCACACTCCCGGCGGGGCGCAGGCGTTCTATGATGGCGCCAGCGAACCGCTCTCGGGTTCTGATGACCCCAATGGATCAGGCGCGGTGGACTTCAGCCGAATCCAGGCGTCCGGCCAGGCCCACGGCGGGATCGAGATCATTGGGCCGCCGCCCTTCGCACAGCCCTAGCGGTTAGTTAATCCGGCGGCGCCGCCCGCAAGGAATTGGCCCCGGCGCTTGATGAGGCGCTTCAGGTACCGCGCCAGGAACAGCCGTTCGACGGCGAGGCCCACCACACCCAGCGGGGCGGTGAGCTCCACCTTGTCCACCATAACGCTCCCGGTGGCTGTAGCAACGAAGTCGTGGACATGCCGGGAAGACTTGAAGGGGCCCGTGACCTGTTCGTCAGTGAAGCTGCGGGGGAAAACCAGGCGTGTGATCCGGCTGGTCATGGTCAGCGGGATCCCGAAATGCCTGGCCCGCCACGTCACCGCCGGCTCCCCCGACGCACGCTGGGATTCCACGTGCACGTCGATGCTGCGCGCCAGGTCGAAGAGCCGCTCCACAGGCAGCTGCGACTTGGCGCGGCATACAAACTGGCTGTCATGGCGCCAGTCTGCCATTGTCTGCCTCCGCAGCTGCCGCGGTCGTGGGGCACTTTGGCGCTTGGGTTGAGGTTCCAGTGGCGGTTTGGCGGTGTGTCCGTGTCAAAGTGCCCCGCTTTGGCAGGGCAGGACCAGAGAAAGCAGAAAGCCCGACGGCAGGAGTCGCCGTCGGGCTTTGCTGGAGGCTTGGAACGGGGCTGGCTTAGCGGGTGCTGCCGGAGAGGAGGCCGCGGCTGCGCAGGAGCCTTTTTTCGATCGGTGCGAACACCAGCAGCTCGATCAGGATGCCAACGGCGAGGATCAGCAGGATTGCGGCCATCACCACCGACATGTCGGACAGCTGCCGGCCCTGGTCCAGCAGCGAGCCCAGGCCAAAGCCGATGGTGCCGCCCACGGCGATGATTTCCGCGGCCATCAGTGAGCGCCACGAGAACGCCCAGCCCTGCTTGAGGCCGCTCAGGTATCCCGGAAGCGCGGCGGGAAGGATGATCTGCAGCGCCATCTGGAGCCGGGACGCACCCAGGACGGTACCCACGCGGCGGTACTGCGGCGGAATCTGGTCCACGCCCGAAATGAGCCCGTTGATGATGGAGGGGATGGCGCCCATAAAAATCACGAAGTACACGGTGGCGTCGGTCAGCCCGAACCAGATGATGGCTGCCGGCACCCAGGCCACCGAAGGCAGCACCTGCAGGCCGGAAATCAGCGGCCCGAAAGCCCTGCGGAGCGGAGCCACCTGGGCCAGCAGCAGGCCCACGGGGGTGGCAATGACAACGCTGATCACAAACCCGATGATGCCGCGCTGCATGGAGGTCCAGACGGATTCCTGAAGCTTGCCCTCGTTCCACAGCACGCCCATCTGGGTCACCACGTCCAGCGGGCCGGGCACCAGGTCGCGGCGCTTCACGCCAAGCGAGACGTAGAACTGCCAGATGAGCACCAGAACCACCAGGGCGGCGATGGGCAGGAGTACACGGCTCCAGTCCACGCGGTGTTTACGGTCGGCGTCGGACTGCAGGGAGTCAAGGCCGGACTCAAGTTCGCGCAGGTCCTCGTGGCCGGTGGAAGTCCTCGTCAAAGCGGCATGCACGTGAGGGGTTTCGACAGGCTCAACCAACGGATCAGACACGGAGTTACTTGGCATGGCGGCGAATCTCCTCACGCAGCCGGGCGGTGATGACCCCGGTCAGCTGGCCGGCAAGCCCGGCATCGGTTCGGTGTTCCTCGGTGACGGCCCATTCCTGGACGACGCGGCCGGGGCGGGAGGACAGCAGCAGCACGCGCTGGCCCAGCCGGACGGCCTCGCGGACGTTGTGGGTCACGAAGACGATAGTGCGCCCGGTTTCCTTCCAGATGCGCTCCAGTTCGTCGTGCAGCAGGTCGCGGGTGATCGCGTCCAGGGCGGCGAACGGCTCGTCCATCAGGAGCAGCTGCCGGTCCTGTGCCAGGGACCGGGCCAGGGACACGCGCTGCCGCATGCCGCCGGACAGCTCGTGCGGGCGCTTGTCCCCCGCGGTGCCAAGGTGCACCAGCTCAAGGAGCTCCTGCGCCTTCGCCTTGCGCTCGGCCTTGCCCATGCCGCGCAGCTTGAGCGCCAGTTCGATGTTCTCCCGGGCCGTGAGCCAGGGGAACAGCGCGGCGTCCTGGAACATAAACGCGGCACCGTCGCTGGGCACTTCGAGGGCGCCCGACGTCGGCGCCTCGAGTCCGGCGATGATGTTCAGCAGGGTGGATTTGCCGCAGCCGGAGGCACCGAGGAGGGCGACGAACTCGCCCTGGCCGATGTTGGCGTTGACGTCGTCCAGCACCGGGGCACCATCGCCGAAGCGCTTGCCCAGGTTTTCCAGTACGACTGGCATGGTGCCGTCCTTAGGTAGGTGGGGTGGATCAGTTCTGGCCGAGGCCGGCGGCGGAAATCTTGGCGGTGCTGCCTGTGGCGGCAGCGACCTCGTTCAGGGGGCGGAGGTCGAAGAGTCCGTTGAGGTCCGCCTGTTTGGTGGTGCCGGCCTCCACGCCGTCCCGCAGCAGCCGTGGGTAGCTTCCGGCCAGCGGATCCAGGGTGAAGGTGATGTTGGTCAGGGACCGGGCAAGGACGTCGTCCGCCAGTGCCGCGCCTGCTGATTCCTGCAGCGCCGAGTTGATAACGGCGGCCTTGTGCTCCGCGGGCGCTTCGTTCAGCCAGGCAACCGACTTCGCATGGCCGGCCAGGAGCGCCTTCACGGTGTCCGGGTGGTCTGCTGCGAATTTCTGGTTCACGATCAGGACGGTGGTGGGGAATTCGCCGGGCTTGCCGGTGCCTGCGCCGTCCCACAGGTCTTTTTCATCCACCAGCACCTTCGCTCCGGCCTGGATCACCAGGCGTGACGCCCAGGGCTCAGGCAACCACGCGCCGTCGAGCTTTCCGTCCTGGAAAAGCTTTAGGGTCTGCGCGTTTTCGGTGGGGTTGAGGGCGACGTCGCCGCTGCCGTCCACGTTGGTTTTGTACCCCTGGGCCGCGAGCCAGGCGCGCAGGGCAACATCCTGGGTGCCGCCCAGTTGCGGGGAAGCCAAGGCCTTGCCCTTCAAGTCCCCAGCCGAGGTAATCTCCGGCTTGACCACCAGTTGCGCGCCACCGGCAGCAGCCCCGGCAATGATCCTGACAGACTCCCCCTGGCTCTTGACGAAGGAGTTGATGGCCGGGTTGGGGCCGATGTAGGCGGCATCGATGGCACCGGCATTGAGCGCTTCAATGGCTGCCGGACCGGCGTTGAACGTCTCGGTGCTGAGCGCCGTGCTGCCCAGGGCTTCGGCCAGGAAACCCTGCTTGATGCCAACCAGGGCGGGAGCGTGCGTGACGTTGCCGAAGTACCCCAGCTTCAGTTCTGCGGCCGGAGCGGGTTCAACTGCCTGGGCCTCGCTATTGCGGGAAACAGTGGACCCCACCACGGCGCCGAGGGCGATCAGCAGTACCAGCCCGATGGCCAGGGCAGCCTCGATGGCACGCTTGCGCTGGGGAACAGCGCTTTCGCCTGCCACGATGCGGGTCATCCCGGGCTTGGAACTAGTCATTGTTTCACCATAGGGAGTGACCCAAACCCGTTCAACGAAGCGGAAACGGGGGGTCACGAAGGTTCATCTAGCGTCACATTGCGCTGCACCACTTGGGGCCTGCGCTGCCGCCCGGGCGCAAGATTCGAGTACTCGCTACTCGTGCTTCCCGGCGCCCTGCCACGTAGCGTCCATAAAAGTCCTGCTGGGGAGGCTCATAAGCGAATTGACTTATAGGGGCAGGTCATGGGTAACGAGCTGTGCAGGCATGAGTGTTACGTGGTTGGGCCCAACGCCGGGACTGGCCTCGAGGCGTTGCTGTGACCGAGGGCGACGCTTATGCCCCGCTCCTGGACCCCTCAGTGCTGGAGAGGCTGCGCGATGAACTCGAGGACGATGAGGGCGTCTGGAAAGTGTTCGTGCAGAACTTCATCGAGCAACTGCCCGAACGGAATGAGAAGCTGCGGCAGGCGTTGACCACCGGTGACGTTAAGGGGGCCATGGATGCCGTGCTCAGCCTCAAAACCTCCAGCCAGATGGTGGGCGCGGAGCGTCTGGCGGGCCTGGTCATGGACCTCGAGCAGGCCCTGCGCCATGACATCCTTGGCAGCGATCCCGCCGTGGCGCTGCCCCAACTGGCCGCCGCCCATCTCCGGCGGATCAAGCAGTGCAGCCGGCAGACCACATACCTTCTCCAGGCCACGCTGAAGCGGAAGCCGGATGGGGGCTGAGCGGCTTCAGTTGCCTTTGACATTGATCAGTTGCCGCAGCTTGTGCCGGACCTTGACCAGGTCTGCGGCGTCCTGCATCACCTGGTCGATGGGTTTGTAGGCGGCCGGAATCTCGTCGATGAAGGCTTCCGAAGCCCGGAACTCGATCCCGCGCATGGCCTTCTTCAGCTCGTCCAGGCTGAAGGTCCTGCGCGCTGCGTTGCGTGAGTACTCCCGGCCGGCCCCGTGCGGTGAGGAGTTCAGGGAGGCGGGGTTGCCCAGGCCTTCCACCACATACGACGCCGTCCCCATGGATCCGGGAATCAGTCCGGGATCGCCGGGGCCGGCTTGGATCGCGCCTTTCCGGGACACCCACACGGACCTGCCGTAGTGGGTTTCCTGCTGGGTGAAGTTGTGGTGGCAGTTGATCCGTTCGCGTTCCTGCACCCGGCCGCCCACCCAGTGGCCGAACCGGGCGCTGAGGCGGTCCATCATCTCCTCCCGGTTCAGGAGCGCGAAGTGCTGGGCCCAGCGCAGCTCTGCCATGTAGCGGTCGAACTGCGGTGTGCCCTCGTCCAGGTAGGCGAGGTCCGGGTGGGGTAAGCGGATCTGGTGTTTCCGCGACACATGCTGGGCGACGCCGATGTGATGCTGGGCGATCTTGTTGCCGATGCCGCGTGAACCGGAATGCAGGAACAGCCAGACGGCGTCAGCCTCATCGGCGCAGACTTCGATGAAGTGGTTGCCCGAGCCCAGGGACCCCAGCTGCAGCTCCCATTTGGCCACATACTGGGCGGGGTTGAACCCGGATTTGGCGGCGAGCTGCTTCAGTTCGGCGATCCGCGGCTCGGCGCTGGGCAGCACAGTTCTGTTGTTGTGCCCCGCGGAGAGCGGAATGACGCGTTCGATGTCTTCACGGAGCTTCTTGCGGTCCTTCGGGAGGTCCGCCAACGAGTACTGGGTCCGGACGGCAATCATGCCGCAGCCTATGTCCACGCCTACGGCCGCAGGGATGATCGCGTGCAGCGTGGGAATCACCGAGCCCACGGTGGCACCCTTGCCCAGGTGGGCATCGGGCATGAGGGCCAGGTGGGGATAAATGAATGGCAACTCGGCCGTCATCACGGCCTGCTCCCGGGTCTGGTCATCCAGGATTGATGCCCAGTTGAGCAGCTTGCTGTTGATGGTTTCCATGTGCCGCCTCCCACTGCCGGATGAGGACTAACGTGAGTCTTAGGCTACCGCCCGGCCCCCAAGACCGCCTTGAACCGGTTCCCCGGAAGGAGACGCAAAACCGCGGCTTGTTCGCAAAACCTGGCCTTGACGGCGGGGTTTCGCGAACAGGCCGCGGTTTAGTGTCGGAACTTAGATGCTGTAGCGCTCGTCCTCGTGGTCGCCCGGGTGGTCCTTGACCAGGCCGGCGGCCAGCGTGTTGCCGTCCAGCGGATCGATCACCAGGAACGCGCCGGTGCGGCGGTGGTGCAGGTAGTTCTCGAGCGGCAGCGGCGCGGCGAGCCGCAGCTGCGCGTGGCCGATGTCGTTCAGCTCCAGCGTGGACGCGGGTTCCAGCTTGAAGGTGGACAGGTCCAGCTTGCCGTTGACGTTGCGGACCAGGGCCTGAACGGTACGGGTGCCGTGCTTGACCAGCACCTTCTGGCCTTCGCGGAGCGGCTTCGGGGAGAGCCAGCACAGCGAGGCGTACAGGTCTGCCGAGGCTTCACGGACGGTGCCTGCAGCGGCGACGGTGTCGCCGCGAGCCACGTCGAACTCCTCCGCCAGGCGGATGGCCACGGACTGCGGCGCCGCTGCTTCCTCCAGCGAGGCCCCGGCGAAGTCGATGCCCACGACGGTGGTGGTGCGCGGCGACTGGCCCGGGGTCAGCACGGACACCTGGTCCCCCACCTTGACCGAACCTTCGGTGATCTGGCCGGCGTACGCGCGGTAGTCGCGGAAGGCCTCCGCGTCCAGCCCGGCGGCCACGGCATCAGGAGCCAGTGCACCTTGCGGCCGGATGACCAGCTGCACCGGGAAGCGGAAGCTCTCCAGGTGGCTTTCGAGTTCGTCGGCTGCCGGCAGGGTCTCGAGCACTTCGAGCAGCGCCGGGCCCGTGTACCAGGGGGTGCGCTCGGAGCGCTCCACCACGTTGTCGCCGTCAAGGGCGGAAACCGGAACCACCAGCAGGTCGGCAATACCGTCCGAGCCGAGGCTCAGCTCGCGGCCCACCTGCTGCACGTCGGCTTCGATCTCGCGGAACACGGACTCGCTGAAGTCCACCAGGTCGATCTTGTTGACCGCCACAATCACGTGGGCAACGCGCAGCAGCTGCAGCACGGACAGGTGCCGGCGGGTCTGCTCCAGCACACCCTTGCGGGCGTCAATGAGTACGACGACGGCATCCGCCGTGGACGCGCCGGTCACCGTGTTCTTGGTGTACTGGACGTGCCCGGGGCAGTCGGCCAGGATGAAGCTGCGGCGGTCCGTGGCGAAGTAGCGGTAGGCGACGTCGATGGTGATGCCCTGCTCGCGCTCGGCGCGCAGGCCGTCGGTCAGCAGGGCGAGGTCGATGCCGCCCTTCTCGCCGCCGAAGCCGCGGTCCGCCGAGGTGCGGGCAACGGCGTCGAGCGTGTCAGCCAGGATGGCCTTGGAATCGTGAAGGAGGCGGCCCACCAATGTGGACTTGCCGTCGTCGACCGATCCTGCGGTGGCGAACCGGAAAAGTGTGGTGGGCAGGCCTTCGTTGATTGAGCCTGTCGAAATCTCGGAAATCGTGCTCATTAGAAATAGCCGTCCTTCTTGCGGTCTTCCATGGCGGCCTCGGAGATGCGGTCATCTGCCCGGGTGGCGCCACGTTCGGTGAGGGTGGAGGCAGCAACTTCAACCACGACGTCGGCCACGGTGTAGGCGTCGGACTCCACGGCGCCGGTGCAGGACATGTCCCCCACGGTGCGGTAGCGGACGGTCTTGGTGATGACGTCCTCGTGCGGCAGCGGCTGGGACACCTCGCCCACCGCGCGCCACATGCCGTCGCGGGCGAAGACCTCGCGCTCGTGGGCGTAGTACAGGCCGGGCAGCTCGATGTTCTCGCGCTCGATGTAGCGCCAGATGTCCAGCTCGGTCCAGTTGCTGATGGGGAAGGCACGGACGTGCTGGCCCACGGTGTGGCGGCCGTTGTACAGGTTCCACAGCTCGGGGCGCTGGTTGCGCGGGTCCCACTGGCCGAACTCGTCGCGCAGGCTCAGGATGCGCTCCTTGGCGCGGGCCTTGTCCTCGTCGCGGCGGCCGCCGCCGAAGACGGCGTCGAACTTGTTGGACTGGATAGCGTCCAGCAGCGGGACGGTCTGCAGGGGGTTGCGGGTGCCGTCGGCGCGCTCAGCGAGCTCGCCGCGGTCGATGAACTCCTGAACGGAGCCCACCACGAGCTTCAGTCCCAGCCGCTCCACAGTACGGTCGCGGAAGTCAATGACCTCGGGGAAGTTGTGGCCGGTGTCCACGTGCAGCACGGGAAACGGGACCTTGCCGGGCCAGAAAGCCTTGGTGGCCAGGTGCAGCATCACCACGGAGTCCTTGCCGCCGGAGAACAGCAGGGCCGGCTTCTCGAACTCGGCAACAACCTCGCGGATGATGTGAATGGCCTCGGACTCGAGGGTGTCCAGGCTGGAGAGGCGCGTGGATACGGCAGCTTCAGTCACCTGGGTGGTCTCCTCGGATAGGTAAGTGCTCATACGTGTAGTCCGCATTCTGTCTTGTCGGTGCCTGCCCAGCGGCCGGCGCGGGGGTCGTCGCCGGGCGCCACCTTGCGGGTGCAGGGCTGGCAGCCAATGGAGGGGTAACCCTGGGAAAGCAGCGGGTTGACGGGCAGGAGGTTGTCGTCCGAGTACTGGACCAGCTGGTCGAACGTCCACGCGGCCACCGGGTTGACCTTGACCAGGCCGTTGGCCTCGTCCCAGGTGACCAGCGGGGTGTTGGTCCGGGTGGGGGCCTCGTCGCGGCGGACGCCGGTGAACCAGAGCTCGTAGCCGGACAAGGTGCGGCGCAGCGGGGCAACCTTGCGGAGGGCACAGCACTGGGCGGCGTCGCGGGCGAAGAGGTCCTTGCCCAGGAGCCGGTCCTGCTGCTCCACGGTGTTCTCGGGGAGCACGTCCACCACATTGACGCGGAGGTTTGCGGCCACCTCGTCACGCGTGGCGTAAGTTTCCGGGAAGTGGTAGCCGGTCTCCAGGAACAGGACGTCGACGCCGGGCAGCTGGTCCGCGACCAGGGCCGGCAGGACGGCGTCGGCCATGGAGCAGGCGACGGCCACTGCGGGCAGGTCGAAGTTGCGCTCCACCCAGGCAATAACGTCGCGGGCGGGGGCGTCCCAGCCGAGCTCGGCGGCGCCGGCTTCGGCGAGGGCCTTCAGCTCATCCTTGCTGCGGAGCTTGGGGGTTTCGGCAGCCTTTGTTTCGACAAGCTCAACCACCGTCGCTTCTGCCTCGGCAGGTGCAACCACCGGGTCCAGTCCGAGTGCGTGCTTACTCACTGGAGTGCCTCCTCGTCTGCTGCGTGCGCCCATTCGGCGAAGGTCTGGCCTTCGGCGCGCTGGGCCACGAAGGTGCGGACTACGCGCTCCACGTAGTCGGGCAGGTCGTCGACGTACACCTTGAGGCCGCGGACCGTGCGTCCCAGGCCTGCTTCCTCGCGGTCGTTGGAAGCCAGCCCGCCGCCCAGGTGGACCTGGAAACCCGGGGAGGGGTCGCCGTCGGGCGTGGGAAGCATCATGCCCTTGAGGCCGATGTCCGCCGTCTGGATGCGGGCACAGGAGTTGGGGCAGCCGTTGATGTGCAGGGACAATGCGTGCGGCAGTTCGCCGGACTCGGCCAGGTCGGCCAGGCGGCGTTCCAGCTCGGCCACGGCGGTGGCAGCCGTGTGCTTGGTCTCCACGATGGCCAGCTTGCAGTACTCGATACCGGTGCAGGCGATGGTCCCGCGGCGGAACACGGACGGCCGGGCGGACAGGCCCAGGGAGTCCAGCTCGGCCACAAGGGGCTCCACCTGGTCCTTCTCGACATCCAGGACCACGAGCTTCTGGTGCGGGGTGGTGCGCAGCCGGTACGAGCCGCGGGCCTCGAGGGTGTCTGCGAGCTTGACCAGCGCGGCACCTGACAGGCGGCCGGCCAGCGGGGTGGCGCCGATGAAGAACTTGCCGTCCTTCTGCTCGTGCACGCCGATGTGGTCGCCGGGGGTGGTGGGCTTGGGCGCGGCCGGACCGTCGGCCAGCTTGTAGCCCAGGTATTCGTCCTCGAGGATCTGGCGGAACTTCTCCGGACCCCAGTCGGCCATCAGGAACTTCAGGCGTGCCTTGGTGCGCATCCGGCGGTAGCCGTAGTCACGGAAGATGCTGGTGACGCCGAGCCACACATCCGCGGCCTGCTCAGGCTTGACGAATGCGCCGAGGCGCTTGCCGAGCATCGGGTTGGTGGACAGGGCGCCGCCGGCCCAGAGGTCGTAGCCGATGCCGAGCTCAGGGTGGCGCACGCCTACGAGGGCGAAGTCGTTGATCTCGTGGACCACGTCCTGGCTGGGGTGGCCGGTGATCGCGGTCTTGTACTTGCGGGGCAGGTTGGACAGCAGCGGGTTGCCGATGAACCGCTCGCCCAGCTCCTCAATCAGCGGGGTGGGATCGATGATCTCGTCCTTGGCGATGCCGGCCACGGGCGAGCCCAGGATGACACGCGGGACGTCGCCGCAGGCTTCGGTAGTGGACAGGCCAACACCTTCCAGGCGGGTCCAGATCTCGGGGATGTCCTCCACGCGGATCCAGTGCAGCTGGATGTTCTGGCGGTCCGTGAGGTCGGCCGAGTCACGGGCGAAGTCCACGGAGATCTGGCCGATGACGCGCAGCTGCTCCGTGGTGAGTGCACCGCCGTCGATCCTCACACGGAGCATAAAGTACTTGTCTTCGAGCTCGTGCGGCTCAAGGGTTGCGGTCTTGCCGCCGTCGATCCCGGGCTTGCGCTGGGTATAGAGGCCCCACCAGCGGAACCGGCCGTGCAGGTCCTGGCCGGGGATCGCGTCGAAGCCCTCTTTGGAGTAGATGGTCTCGATACGCTCGCGCACGTTAAGGCCATCGTCTTCCTGTTTCCAGGTTTCGTTGGCGTTCAGGGGCGTTTTGCCGTCCACTTTCCACTGCCCGTGCGGTTTCGCGGCGGGTCGGGACGGGCGGGCCGGGCGCGTCGGGGCGGCGGTGTCCGCGGACGCTCCGGCTAGAGCTGTATCAGTCATGCATCGACTGTAGGTCCCGTCCGAAGAGCGTCACAAAGGCCCGGAAACGTTGAGTCACCTAGGGAAATATTTCGTCACGAAACGCCGGACGGCCTTGAAGAAGCCACCCTCCTGTGCATCGGAAGGTGCTGCTTCAGGGGCATTGGCCGGCGCTGTGGAAGGCACTTCGGAGGGTGCCGCCGCGGCAGCTTCCCGGGCCTTCGCGACGGCGGCGTCGTACCGTTCCAGCGCAATCTCCGCCAGCACGGGTGACGGCAGCAGGGGTTCGGTGACGACGTCGGCCCCCGCCTTGGCGAGCTGGTCATGGAAGAAGCCCGGCGCCAGGAGGTAGGACGCAATCACCACGCGCCCGCCGACGTCGACAGCCCCTGCGGACTCCCCCGCGCCGGCACCTCCCTCCAGTTCCTCGCGAAGCATTGCGACGGCGTCGGACACGGACGGTTTGGCCGAGGCGCCATAGGCGGCCACCATCCGGTTGGACCGCAGCTCCTGAAGCTGGCCCAGCAGTTCCTCCACGCTCACGGCAGCCTTGGGGTTGGACGAACCGGCGGCGGCGAGGACAATCACGTCGTTATCCGTAACGCCCGCTTCACGCAGCCGCTGGTCCAGGAGGGCCGCGAGGCGCGGATCCGGCCCCAGCGGAGCGGCCGCCGCGCTCCCCGGCCGACTCATGACCGCCCGCGCGATATCCACCTTCACGTGGTAGCCCACGCTGAGCAACAAAGGCACCACGACGGCGGACTCCCCCGCCGGCAGGCCCGCCACCACGTCCACCAGGTCCGGCTGCTGGACATCCACATAGGCTTCCCTGACGTCGAGGCCAGGGCGGAGCGCTGCAATGGCAGCGCGCAGGGCGTTGACCTCCGCGGCGCCTTGTGTGTTGGACGTCCCATGGGCGCAGGCGATCATGATGGGGCTGTTCATAGGGGCTAGCGTAACGTTGGAGCCGCCCTGTCCGCCCTCTTTGTAACCGCCGGGACGCTCCATGACATTCGCCTTTGACAACGCGCCCGTGTGGCTGGATCTGCTGGGCGTCTTCTTCTTTGCCGTCTCGGGTTCGCTGCTCGCGGCGCGCAAGCAGATCGACATTGTGGGATCCCTGTTGCTGGCTTCCCTGGTGGGCCTTGGCGGCGGCGTGATCCGCGACATCATCCTTGGCGTGGTCCCGGCAGCCTTCACCAACCCCGCTTACCTGGTGCCGCCGCTGCTGGCTACTGTTCTGGTGTATTTCCTGTTCTCCAGCGTCCAGCGCTACACGTCACTGCTCACCCTGTTCGACGCCGGCGGGCTCGCCTTGTTCTGTATGACGGGCACCCTCAAGGCGTTGTCCACGGGCCTGAATCCGGTGGCATCGGTGCTCCTGGGTGTGACGTCTGCGGTGGGCGGGGGTCTGCTGCGGGACGTGGTTGCCAACGAGGTTCCGGAGCTTTTTAATCCCAAGGACATCTACGCGCTGCCGGCCTTCCTGGGAGCCGCCATGACCGCTGTCCTCTGGGTCTTGGGCGTGTTCAATGTTTTGACTGCAGCCGTGATCGCGGCCCTGGTGTTCACGTTCCGGGTCCTGGCCTGGCGGCGGTCCTGGCAGGCCCCGCTCGCCGTTCGCGGGTGGCACCGGGCAGGGGCCGGCAGCGGCGAATCACAGGGCCGCGATTAGCTAGGATATGAGCATGACTGACATGTTCCTCGAGAAGTTCCGCGCGCTTGTTCCGAAGTATCTCGAGGATGAATGGCAGGAAGAGGACGGCCTGTCCCCCGAGGAGCTGGACAAGGCCCTCGCCGACCACCAATTCCAGATTCCCCTGGTCCTGCGCGAGTTCTACCTGGCCATCGGCGGCTGCGAGGACCTGATGGAGGCATACCACTACTTCTGGGATCCGGACGAGCTCGAAGTTGATGACGAGGGCTTCCTGATGTTCCTCGAGGATGAGGAAGAGGAATACACCTGGGGCTTCCGGGTAGGTGACCTCGGTGTCCCCGACCCCATCGTGTACCGGCGCAACAACGCCCGGGGTCAGTGGAAGTCTGAAGAGGGCACGTTCTCGGAGTTCGTGTTCGACATGTTCGAATGGGCCTTCGAGGACGACGAAGACTAGATTCTGCGGCTTTTTGGTTATCCGGTGGCGGTCCTGGGGCACTTTGACACGGACACGCTGGGCGTTGAGGCCAGTTCAAGTGTTGTGCGGCCCAAAGAGCCCCACGACGGCGGCGGTCACCTTCCGCCGAAGGCTCCCTGCCGGCTAAGCTCCAGCACCGCCAACACCTGGGCCACCATTCGCTCGGGATAGTGGACTACGTCCGCGTAGCCGAATCTAAGGCAGAGACGTCCGCCAACCACGGTGGCGTTGTTACGTACGCGGTCCTTTTTGACCTGTTTTGGGTCCAAGTGGGTGGCCCCGTCGGTTTCCACCACCAGGCAATCCTCAATCAGGAAGTCCACCTCCCCCACGCCCTGGAGCTCCACGTGCCGGCGAACATACAGGCCGGCCCTCCGGAAGTGGTAGTTGGCCAATACCTCAAGAACCGAATCGGCCCGGGGAATCACGTAATCCAGGACTGCACGGGCACGTGCGTTGCGATTCCCGGGAAGTTTGCGCCGCAGGAAATCCACTGCCACATCTCCGCGCTGCGCCGCACATTGAACCATGACCAAGGCTTCCAGGACGGGAAGGCAATGCAGAGCATGGATGAGGACGTCCGCCAGGCCCGCCACCGGCAGCCAGGGGTGGACAGGATGAAGGATCCGGCCGTGGGTCAGGGTGCCCGGCACTGTCTTCTTGTGTCCAGGGCTCAAGTGGACCAATCCGGCCTTCTCCAAGGTCCACAGCTGATAAGCAGGGGCAGCGGACAGGCAGGTCACGAGCGCATTGTGCTGCAGGGCCAAACCGAGAACGCCGCCTTCCGTTGGCAGGCCATAGACACCTCGCCGGACCCGGACGACCTGGCCTGCTGCGAGGGCCTGGTCCACACGCGTTCTCGCGAATCCGGCACTGTGGAGTGCAGCAGTTCGGGCAACGCCTCCGCGATGACGGAGAAAGGCTTCGATATCCATGGAATCAAATTCGCTCGAACCCCGCGGCAGGCGACAGCTCCATGCAGGGCCATGTGGACAACTCGCCGTCGCAGGGCACTTCGACACGGACTCGCCGCGGCTTCAGCCCTGACAGCAGGGAGCGGACGTCAATGCACCCCAACAAGGCGGGAAAGCCAGCGCTGAAAATTCTTTGACACAGGCAGTAACAAGGGGCTTGCGTCTTATGACAAATCTGTCATAGACTGTTCACGGATCCGCTAAACGCCTCCAGCGGGTCTGATGCGAACGGAGAGATAGCCTCGGTTCACGGCAACATATGACTCGTATTGTTGCTGCGGACCGGGGCTATCCCGTTTAACCAGGGACAGCTCAACAGAGTCACAGCAGCAAAGAAGAAGCCCGGCGCCGTCCACGGAGCCGGGCTTCCACAGAAACAGGAACTAGCTGGCGCGGTCCACCACAGCCACAGCGAAGTTGGACAGCGATTCCTTGACCACACCGTCCGGCAGCGGAGCCAAGGCAGCAATGGCCTCATTGGCCCACTGCCGCGCCACAACCCAGGACTCGGCCGTGACCGGGTGCTCGCGCAGACCCGCTACCGCCTCGGCGAGGGCTTCGTCCGAGGTGAGGTCGCCGTCAATCAGTTTCAGGAGTTCGACGGCGGATTGGTCGCCATCCGCTGCCGCTTTCCGGAGGAGCAGCACCGGCAGGGTGGGGACGCCTTCACGCAGGTCCGTCCCCGGGGACTTGCCGGACTTGACCTTAATACCGGTCACGTCGATCACGTCGTCGGCAAGCTGGAAGGCCACGCCCACCTTCTCGCCGTACTCCACCAGCACGGATTCGTAGGCTGGATCTGCCTCGGCGAAGATGGCACCGAGCTGCCCGGAAGCAGCAACCAGGGAACCGGTCTTGTCTGCGATGACCGAGAGGTAGTGCTCCACCGGGTCCTCGTCCGGACGCGGCCCCACGGTCTCGTGAAGCTGGCCCAGGCAGAGCCGCTCGAAGGTGCGGGCCTGGATGCCCAGGGCACGGGAGCCGAGCTCGGACACCAGGATCGAAGCGCGCGCAAAGATGAGGTCGCCGGTGAGGACAGCCACCGAGTTGCCCCACACCTCGTGGGCCGTCGGAGCGCCGCGGCGGAACGGAGCCGAGTCCATCACGTCGTCGTGGTAGAGGGTGGCGAGGTGGGTCAGTTCAACCACGACGGCGGCCTGCACAACGGCGGGAAGTGAGGCGTCACCGAGGTGTGCACAGAGCAGCGTCAGGAGCGGCCGGATGCGCTTGCCGCCGGCCTCCACCAGGTGGCGCGACGTTGCGTCAGCCAGCGGATCGGAGTTGGCAATGGCCTCGCGGAGCTTCTTCTCCACCCGGGCCAGGTTGTTGGTGATGGCCGGTCCCAGCTCGGCATCCCCGGCGATGGCAGCGAACCCCGCGGGCAACTGTAGGCCGGTGGCGATGGCGGTGGTGTTCAGGCTGGGTTCGGAGTCCGGCAGGCCGTGTCCGGCGTGCGTCCAGCTGTGGTCTGCGGGGTTGGTCACGGGTTAACCCTAACTTTTTGTTGCGGATACCGCTGGTTCGAAGCCGACGGGGTGGCGGATGTATTCGATGTGGCCGGGACCAGCGACTCCAGGACCCGGATCACCCGGTCCTCGAAGCCCTTGGCGGACGGGTCCGTGAGGTTGGCCAGGAGCCGGACCACGAACCGCATCAGCACCGGGATGGGCATGCCGGTCCGCAGCGCCAGCTTCATGACCGCCGGCTTGCCGATCAGCGCGGCGAACGCCCGGCCCAGGGTGAAGTGCGACCCCCATTGCCCGCGCACGTAGTCCGCGTACCGCGAGAGGTGTGCGTCGGCGTCGTACGTTCCGGCCGAGGAGGAACTGCGCGAGGAGGCGTCGATGATGAACTCCGCGGCGAACCGGGCCGACTCCATGGCGTAGGAGATGCCCTCGCCGTTGAACGGGGAGACCATACCGCCGGCGTCGCCCAGGAGCAGGAGGCCGGGTGAGTAGTGCGGGGTGCGGTTGAAGCCCATAGGCAGTGCGGCGCCGCGGATGTCGCCCACCTGGTTCTCCGGGGTGAAGCCCCATTCGGCGGGCATCCCGGCGGTCCATTCGCGCAGGACCTGCTTGTAGTCGAGCTTGCCGAATTCCTTGGACGAGTTCAGGATGCCCAGGCCCACGTTGGAAGTTCCGTCTCCCACGCCGAACACCCAGCCGTAGCCCGGCAGCAGATTCCCGTCGCGGCCGGGGAGCTCCAGCCAGCCTTCCATCCAGTCGTCGTCAGTGCGGGGGCTGGTGAAGTAGGTGCGGACGGCCACGCCGAGGGGGCGGTCGTCGCGTTTCTGGATGCCGAGGGAGACGGCTGTGCGGGTGGAGTTGCCGTCGGCGGCGAGTACGACGTCGGCACTGAACTCGTGCGTCTCCCCCGTCTTGCGTCCGGACTCGTCCAGGAGGGCGGCGCGGACGCCGGTGACCCGGCCGTCGTCGTTGCGGATGGTGTCGGTGACACTGTGCCGCTCCAGGATCTGGGCGCCGGCGGCCTGGGCGTGGCGGGCCAGTTCCTCGTCAAAGCCCAGGCGTGTGCGGATCAAGCCGTACTGCGGGAAGTCGGACACCTCGGGCCATGGGAGTTCGATGGTGCGGCCGCCCGCGATCAGGCGCAGCCCCTTATTGCGGCGCCAGCCCTCGTTTTCCGGGTGGGCGAGGCCGAGCTTCTGGATTTCACGGACGGCCCGGGGGGTCAGGCCGTCGCCGCAAACCTTCTCGCGTGGAAAGCTCGTCTTTTCCAGAACCGTGACCTCGAGGCCGGCCTTGGCAAGGTAGTACGCGGCAGTGGATCCGGCCGGACCCGCGCCGACAATCAGTACCTTCACAGGTCAGCGCGTGATGTTGCGGCGCAGCTTGGCCACCGGGCCCTTGTGCGCGGCGATGGCGGCGGCGCCGCCGTCCGGCGACGAATCGGCAGGCTTGAAGGCGCGGTGGACCGCCACGATGCCGCCTGTGAGGTTGCGGTAGGTGACGTTGTCCCAGCCGGCGTCCTGCAGCCAGGCCGCGAGGTGGTCCTGGTCGGGCCAGGCGCGGATGGATTCGGCGAGATACACGTAGGCGTCCGGGTTGGAGGCGACCTTTACTGCGATGGCCGGCAGGGCGCGCATCAGGTATTCGGTGTACATGGTGCGCCAGAGCGGCACCACGGGCTGCGAGAACTCGGCGATGACCAGCCGGCCGCCGGGCTTGGTCACGCGCAGCATCTCCTGCAGGGCCTTCTTTGGCTCGTTAACGTTGCGCAGTCCGAAGGAGATGGTGGAGGCGTCGAACGTGTTGTCCGCGAACGGCAGGTTGGTGGCGTCACCGGCGATGAAGTCGATGTCCGGGCGGCGGCGCTTGCCTACCTTGAGCATTCCGAGGGAAAAGTCGCACGCCACTACATCTATGCCTGCGTCGGCATATGGCTCGCTGGAGGTGCCGGTGCCGGCCGCCAGATCCAGGACCCGCTGCCCCTTGGACACTTCCATGGCTTCCACCACAACCTTGCGCCAGCGGCGGGTCTGCCCCATGGACAGAACATCGTTGACGACGTCGTACTTCGGTGCGACGTCGTCAAACATCGTGGCTACTTCGTCCGGACGCTTATCCAAGGATGCTCGGTTCACCATGACATTGTCTCAAATGTTCAGGCGGGTCCGGACCAAGCCTGAATCCGCCGCACCGGGGCCTGGCCTGCGGCGCTACTGGGGAAGGTTCAGCGACGCCTGTTGCCCGGCTGCTTCCTTGTAACCGGCCCCGGCAGCAAAAAGGAGTACCGTGGTGCAATCATGACGAGCACGTTCCGCACCTTGACAGTCCCCCTCGATGGCCAACAATTCGCCGGGGGGCTGCCGTCGTTTTTGGTCCGGGACGATGTCCTGTGCTGGACCCGGCGCGAGGCGGGGCTGGTGGGGTTCGGCGAGATCACGCGCTTCACTGCCACAGGCCCTGAGCGCTTCCTTGAGGCGGATATCTGGTGGCGCCACCTGGTCCTCGAAACCGAGATCGCCGACTCAGTAGAGCTCCCGGGCACAGGTCCGGTCGCCTTCGGTTCCTTTGCCTTTTCCAAGACCTCGGCCCACGAGTCCCGGCTGATTGTGCCCGAGATTGTGGTGGGCGTCCGCGACGGCCAGGCCTGGCTCACCCAGTTAACGTTCGACGACGGCCCGCTCACCCCAGAGGGCGCCCTCACCGCCCTGGACCGCTGGCTCGGCAGCAGCTCCACTGCCGAAACCACGACGGCGGCAGCGGACTCAGGCGGGGACGGCACCCCCGGCAAGGTGCCCGCCACGGCGGGCGGCGCCGTCGTACGTCCCCTGCCCCTGGCCGCCGGGGCAACGCTGCACACGGGCTCGCTGAGCGAGGAGGACTGGAAGGCCGCCGTCGCCGCGGGGGTTGCCGAGATCCGGACCGGGGCACTGGAGAAGCTGGTGCTCGCGCGCGACATCGTGGCCACGGTGCCCACCGGTGTGAACGCCGCGAAGGTGCTGCGGGAGCTTGCCGGGCGGTACCGCGAATGCTGGACGTACGGCGTGGACGGACTGGTGGGCGCGACACCGGAGATGCTGATCCAGGTGGAAGGGCGGACCGCCCAAGCGCGCGTGCTCGCCGGAACCCTGGACCGCCGCGATGCCCACGGCGAGGACGGACTTCCCCTGGACTACGCCACCCGCGTGCTCGCAGGCTCGGAGAAACAGCGGCACGAACACGAGATCGCCATCCAGTCGCTGACCACCCAGCTGGCGCCGTTCTCCGAAGCCATGAACGCCCACGACGAGCCGTTCATCCTCGAACTTCCCAACGTGTGGCACCTGGCCTCGGACGTAAAAGCCGAACTGGCTGAGGTGGAAGGCCACGTGCCCACATGCCTGGCCCTGATCAACGCGCTGCATCCCACCGCGGCCGTCTGCGGGACACCGACACAGGTGGCCGGCGCCCTGATCCGTAAGCTGGAGCACCTGGACCGCGGGCCGTACGCCGGCCCGGTCGGCTGGCTGGACGCGGCAGGAAACGGTGAATGGGGCATCGCGTTGCGCGGCGCGGTCATCGAGGGTCCGGACACTGTCCGGCTATATGCCGGCTGCGGAATAGTTGACGGGTCCCAGCCCGAGGCCGAACTCGCCGAGACCTGGGCGAAGTTCCGGCCGATGCTGGAATCCCTGGGAATCCAGAACTAGGCCAGCGAGTCCGGTATCTGAGACATCACTGCTTCGCCTAGGCTTGAAAACAGGGGTAATTTAGTTATCCAATAGTGAAACTAAGTTTCCTGTGATGCACATCTCTTATTCGGCGCTACACTATGAACCGATTTAGTACCGCATACTCCTGCAACAAAAGGTAAGAAACATGCAGCTCAAGTCCCTGGCCACGGCCAAAATGACCGCCAAGGCAGCAGCACTCTTCGCCGTCGGCGCCCTCACCCTCACGGCCTGCGGCGGCGGAAGCTCTACCCCGGCAGCGTCCGAAGGCGGAGTCCAGCTCATCAACTCCGGCAAGCTCACGGTCTGCTCGGATGTCCCCTACGAGCCGTTCGAATTCCAGAAGGACGGCGAGACGGTGGGCTTCGACGTCGATATCGCCAAGGAAGTTGCCAAGGACCTCAAGGCCGAACTGAGCATCGTGGACAGCTCGTTCGAGGCCATCGAGACCGGCACCGCGCTGACCCAGTGCGACCTGTCCATCTCGTCGATCTCCATCACGGACACCCGCAAGGCCGTCATGGACTTCTCCACCCCGTACCTGGATGACGACCTCACCCTCCTGGCAACCACGGCCTCCGGTATCAAGGACATTGACAGCGCCAAGGGCAAGAAAGTTGGCGTCCAGCAGGCCACCACCGGCGCAAAGTACGCGGCGGACAAGGGGATCGATGCCCAGCAGTTCGAGGACACCGGCCTCCTGGTCCAGGCCATCCAGGCCGGCACCATCGACGCCGCCCTGGGCAACCAGTCCGTTCTCGCTTACGCCATCAAGGACAACTCCGCCTGGAAGCGCGTGGAGAACTACGCGAGCGGCGAGAAGCTCGGAATCGCCTACAAGAAGGGCAACACCGCCATGGGGGACAAGGTCAACGCCACCCTCAAGCGCCTCACGGACGACGGCAGCCTGAAGAAATTCGAAACCACCTGGTTCGGCGAGACCGCCAAGTAGCGAGCGCTTCGGCCTTCCACCGAGGCCTTCGCCGCCCTGAGAATAACGCAGCCGGGGCCCCGGACACGCTGTACAGCCAGTACGTCCGGGGCCTCAGCCACGCACTACGAATGTGAGCATCCATGGCAATGACCGCACGTCAACGCGCCAGAGTAAGCCTGTACGTCCAGGCAGGAATCTTTATTGTGGCCGTCGCCGCCCTGATCCTGGCCACGGACTGGAAGACCATCGGCAACAGCGTCTTCAACTTCGGCAAGATCGGCCCGATGTTCCCGGGCATCTTCACCACCGGCCTGGTGAACACCCTGATTTACACGGTGCTCGGCTTTATTGTTGGCCTGTCCGGCGGCCTCCTGCTGGCACTGATGAAGCTTTCCAGCTTTCCGCTGTACCGCTGGATCGCCACCGGCTACATCGAGTTCTTCCGCGGTGTCCCGGCACTGCTGGTCTTCATCGCCTTCGGTTACGGCGTTCCCCTGGCGTTTGGCGTTCAGTGGAACGTCACCATCATCGTCATGGTTTCGCTGGGCATCGTGGCCTCCGCCTACATCGCCGAAACGCTCCGCGCCGGCCTGCAGGCTGTGCCGAAGGGCCAGCTTGAAGCAGCCCGCTCCCTGGGCATGCCGCAGTGGCGGGCCATGGTGACTATCGTGATTCCGCAGGCCTTCAAGATCGTCCTGCCCCCGCTGACCAACGAGGTCATCCTGCTCACCAAGGACTCCTCGCTGATCTACGTGCTGGGCCTGACCGCATCGCAGTATGAGCTGACCAAATTCGGCCGCGACGGCATCTCCAGCCTCGGCGCCGGTCTCACGCCGCTCCTGGTCGCCGGCGCCTTCTACCTGATCATCACCATCCCGCTGAGCCTCCTGGCCCGGAAGTTCGAAAGCCGCTCCGCGCGGACCAAGCGATAGGCAGGGAAGCCATGAACGACGTCGTAAATTCCTCCGCCGGCCACCCCGGCACCGTCAATGCGGCAGGTGTGTCCATCAAGGACCTGCGCAAGTCCTACGGCACCAACGAAGTGCTCAAGGGCATCAGCCTGGACGTGAAGCCGGGCGAAGTGGTGTGCCTGATCGGCCCCTCCGGCTCGGGCAAATCAACCCTCCTGCGCTGCGTGAACCTGCTGGAGCAGCCCAACAAGGGTGCCATCCACGTGGGCGGCTTTGAAGCCACCGACGCCGATGTGGACATCGACAAGATGCGCCGCAAGGTGGGCATGGTGTTCCAGCAGTTCAACCTTTTCCCGCACCTGGATGCCAAGCGCAACTGTTCCATCGCCCAGGTCAAGGTCCTCAAGCGTTCGCAGGCCGAGGCGGACAAGGTATCCATGCACAACCTTGAACGCGTGGGGCTGGGACACCTGGCGGACCGCTTCCCCGACCAGCTCTCCGGCGGCCAGCAGCAGCGGGTGGCCATTGCCCGCGCGCTCAGCATGGACCCGGAGCTGATGCTCTTTGACGAGCCCACGTCCGCCCTTGACCCCGAAACCGTGGGCGATGTCCTCTCCGTGATGCGCAACCTCGCCAAGGAGGGCATGACCATGCTGGTGGTGACCCACGAGATGGGCTTTGCCCGCGAAGTGGCAGACCGTGTGGTGTTTATGGACGGCGGCGTTGTGGTGGAGGAAGGCGTGGCTGAGCAGGTCATTTCCGCGCCCACCCAGGCTCGCACCAAGGAGTTCCTGCGCCGCGTCCTGGATCCGACGCACATCGAGATCGAGGAATAGGCGCACCCGCTTTAGCCATGACGATGCCCTGCCGCTACCGGAATTCTCCGGCAGCGGCGGGGCATTTTTGCATGTCCCGGGAACTTCCATACGTGCCCGGAAGCCTTTACTTCGCGCCCGCGAGGAGTCGAGAATGGGTGGCACTGCAACTCTGACCCTTCAAGGGCCTGCCGGCGTTGCAGGCCCATCACGTGCAGGAGCGATATGACCGGACGGACCTACCCGCACGGCGTCCCGTGTTGGATCGACACGGAGCAGCCCGACGTTGATGCGGCCGCCGGGTTCTACGCCGGACTCTTTGGCTGGACATTCGAGGACGTTATGCCGGCGGACACACCGGGCCGGTACCTGATCGCAAAGCTCGGGGGCCAGGACGTCGCAGGCATAGGCAGCGGCGGGGACGGAACCACTGCGTGGAACACCTATATATCAGTCGACGACGCCGACGCTGCCGTTCCGCGCCTCGTCGCAGCGGGTGCCAGCCTCCTCTCAGCTCCGGCGGACGCCGGAGAAGGTGGCCGCAGTGCGGCCCTGGTCGACCTAGAAGGCGCCGCGTTCCGCCTCTGGGAAGCCAACCGCCGGTTAGGGGCACAAGTGGCAAACCAGCCGGGCGCGTGGAATTTCAGCGATCTCCATACACCGAATCCGGATGCAGCCAGAGCCTTCTATGGAGAGGCTTTCGGCTGGGAGGTGGACGATATCGGCTACGGATTGATGGTCCGCAGCCCCGGGTACGGCGACCATCTTGCGGCAACAATCGACCCTGGGATCCGGACGCGGCAGGCGGGAATTTCTGCTCCACCCGGCTTCGAGGACGCGATCGCCTGGATTGTGGCCAGTGCCCCGGACAAACCACCGCACTGGCACGTCACGTTCACGGTCGCGGACCGGGACCAGACCGTGGCGGATGCCGAGCGGCTCGGCGCCCAGGTCCTGGGGCAGGCCGACACCGGGTGGACGCGGGAAGCATTGATCCGGGACCCGCAAGGCGGGGAATTCAGCGCCAGCCAGTTCACGCCCCCAACCAACTAGCAGTTCCCCAGTTGCGGCCATTCGCGCTGGCCGGAACTACCGCGCCAGTACTCCCCCCACGGCTACGGCAACAGCTTCCTTGATCCGGGCATGCAGGGCACGGAGGCCGCCGCGGTCCGTACGGACTTCGATAAGGCTGCGGCCCTCCACAGGCTGGTCGAGTGCTTCGGCGAGTGCCGCCGTCGTACTTACCGCGCTATGGCCGACGCCGTACGCCGCAGCAAGTGCCGCAAGGTCCACGGAGTGCGGGGTGGCGAAGAGGCGCTCGACGGCGTCGCCGTACGTTCCAGCCTCACGCACCGCGCCGTGTTCCAGCAGGTCGAAGATGGCGCCGCCGGAGTCGTTCAGGACCACGATCCGAAGCTGCGGCTGCTCCTCACCTGGTCCCACCAGCAAGCCCCCGGCATCGTGCAGGAACGTGACATCGCCCAGGAGGACAGTGGTTTCCTGCCGGCTGCCCAGTGCGATGCCGGTGGCGGTGGAGATGGTGCCGTCGATCCCCGCCAGGCCCCGGTTGGCATAGACGGTAGCGGCCGGTTCAGGGGCGGGCAGGCCGGCCAGGTCGGCGTCCCGGATGCCGTTGGAGGAGCCGAGCATCAGCTGGCCCCGGGCATGCTTCCAAACGAGGGACGCCACGGACGGGCCGGTGGCGGGCGCGTTCTCGGCCAGGACGAGGTCCAGCGCGTGCTGGGCGGCGGAACCGGCGAGCAGCCAGGTGTCCAGCCAGTCGGCCGGGCCGCGGCCGGCGAATTCCGCGAGGTCGGCGAGGCTTTCGAGGGGCAGTTCGGTGCGCCGGCCGGGTTCGTACCAGGCCACGGGAACCGGCTGGTACAAAGCGGACGGCACATCGGCGCGGGCAAGGAGGGCAGCGACCGGCCGGGACAGCGTGGGCCGGCCAAACAGCACCACCCGTTCGATGGGCTGTGCCGCGCCAGGGCCGAAGTGCTCCAGCAGCAGCCGGTATGGGCCCACGGCATTCGGCCCGAACCGGGCATTCGAGGACGGTTCCGCCAGCAGCGGCAGTCCGTGGGCGCGGGCAAAGGCCTCGGCCACCGGACCGGCGTCGTGTCCGGCCAGAACCACCGTCCGGTGCTCGGTCATGTCCGTGGCGGCGGGCGGAAGATTCATGATGAGCGGCTCGGTGCCGATGCGGTAGCGCGGCCGTTCGGTAGCCGCGGGCAGTTGGTCGGCGGGCTCCGGCACCAGGGGGTCGCGGAAGGCAAGGTTGAGCTGGACCGGCCCGGGGGCGAGATCCGGGAACGCCCCGGTTGCGGCGGAGAGACCCGTCCGGACGGCCCGCTCCGGATCGGTGCCGGCCGGGATGTCGACGGCGAAACGTACCTGTTCACCGAAAATATCGGGCTGGATGGTGGTCTGGTTGGCACCGGTGCCGCGAAGTTCGTCCGGCCGATCCGCGGAGAGGACGATCAGCGGAACCGCCGCGTGGTTGGCTTCCATCACGGCGGGCAGCAGGTTTCCGACGGCGGTGCCGGACGTCGTGAGGACGGCCGCGGGCGAGCCGGTGGACAGGGCAAGGCCCAAGGCTGTGAATCCGGCAGAACGCTCGTCGATGCGGACCAGCAGTTCCACCCGGCCCTGCGCGGTAGCCTCGGCCAGCGCGTAGGCCATGGGGGCGGACCGGGAACCAGGCGAAACCACCACGTGCTGCACGCCGCCGTCGAGCAGTACCCCGACGGCGATCCGCGCGGCTGCCAGGGCTGTCAAGGAATCAGCAGCACGGGGTGAATCAGGCGAGGCGTCGGGGGCAGGTTCGTTCAGCGAAGTCACCAAACCAGTCTGCCACCCCCGACGCCCCATCACCTTTCGCACCAATACGCCCCACGCGCCATCACCTCCTGCACGAACGCCCCGACGCTCTATCACTTGATGCGCCATAAACCGGAACGCTCTATCACTTGATGCGCCATAAGCCGGCACGCTCTATCACTCTCCTGAGGAGAGTGATAGAGCGTTCCAGTTATTCCTGCGGTAAGTGAGAGAGCGTGTCCGAAAAACCAGCATCAAGTGAGAGAGCGTTCGATGTCGCAATCGCCGCGGAGGGACCTAGGCGCGGAACACCTGGACCACGGCGGGACGGGGCGCGCGCACCTGGCCGGCTGCCGGCGTCGTACCTGCCGGGACGTAGTCCGGGAAGTAGGAGTTCGGCGCCTCGAAGGTGCCTTCCTCGCCCGGGTGCTGCACGGAGACGAACACCGTGCGCTCGTCGTCGTGGATGACCGGGCCGCAGGTCTCGGCGTCGCGGGGAACGGAGAGGAACTGTTCCACCTTGCCACGCTCGGCGCCGTCCAGGGTGACCTTGAAGAGACCGTCGTTGTAGCCGATGCCGGAGGGGGCGCCGTCGGTGGAGATCCAGAGGTTGCCGACGGAGTCGAAGGCCACGTTGTCCGGGCAGGAGATGGGCGAGACCTTGTCCACCGGGTAGCCGGAGAAGTAGGTGGCGTCACCCTGCGCCGGATCACCGCAGACCATCAGGAGGGTCCAATTGAACGTAGTGGACGTCTGGTCGCCGGTTTCGGTGATTTCCACGATGTGCCCGTCGCGGTTCTGCGTGCGCGGGTTGACCTCGGTGGCGCCTTCCTTTGTGCCCGTGCCGCGGTCCGAGTTGTTGGTGCAGACCACGTAGACCTTTCCGGTGTGCAGGCTCGGCTGGACATCCTCGCAGCGGTCCATCTTGGTGGGCCCAACCTTGTCCGCAGCCAGGCGGGTGTACACCAGGACCTCCTCGACGGACATGCCCGGGACGGCGGACTTTCCGGCCACCACCAGGGGCAGCCATTCGCCCGTGCCGTCGAACGCGCCGTCGGAAGGAAGCGCCCCGGTGCCGGTGATTTCGGGAGAGGGTGAGTTGCCGGTGAACTTGGCAACGTAAAGGTCGCCCTCGGACAGCAGGTTCATGTTGTGCCGGCGGTCGCCTTCACGATACTTCTCTGCGGAGACGAACTTGTAGAGGTAGTCGAACTTCTCGTCATCGCCCATGTAGGCCACCACGTGCCCGGATTCGGCCACGATCACGTTGGCGCCCTCGTGCTTGAACCGGCCCATGGCGGAGCGCTTCTTGGGGGTGGAGGTGGGGTCGAACGGGTCAACCTCGACGATCCAGCCGAACCGGTTGGTTTCGTTCTCGTAGCCGGCGTTGCGGGTATCGAAGCGGGGGTCGTCCAACTCCCACTTGCGGTTGGTGGGCTTGGCGGTGAGGCCGTAGCGCTTGTCACTGGCTGAAGTGCCGGCGGCGACGAAGTAGCCGTTGAAGTTCTCCTCGCCGGAAAGGATGGTGCCCCAGGGCGTGGTGCCGCCGGAGCAGTTGCCGAACGTGCCCTTGATGGCGCGGCCGGAGGGGTCCGCGACGGTCTTGACGAGCGCGGAACCGGCAACGGGGCCGGTCAGTTCATAGGTGGTGTCGGAGAGGTAGCGGCGGTTCAGCGGTGCACCCTTGACGTAGCTCCACGGTTTGGTGGTGTTCTTGCGCTCCAGCTCCACGACGGCCAGGCCATGGGCGGCGCGGCCGATCGCGCGGGTTTCCTTGGCGTCGTATCCGGCCGGGACCATGATGTTCTCGTTGGTGTATTCGTGGTTGGTGAACAGCACGGCGCGGCGGCCCTTGCTGTCCGGAATTTCCACGATGTCCGTGTAGTCATTGTTGTAGCCGAACTGGCGGGCCTGTGCTGCCGCGGTCTGGTTGTTCAGGTCGAAGTCCGGCGAGTCGGCGAACAGCGGGTCGCCCCAGCGGATGACCGGCTGCCAGGTGAATCCCTCGGGAACGGTGAAGGCGTCAACGGCCTTGTCCACCGGCTTAATGGCCGTGAACTGCAGCTTGGACTTGCCGAAGCCTTCCTTGGCAGCCTTGGAAAGGCCTGCGGCACTCGCGGGTTCGGCGGACGTCACGGCGCTTCCAAGTACGACGGCGAGGGCACCGGCGGCGCCGAAGCCCAGGGCGGCGCGGCGGGACATGGTGGCGGAGGCGATGTCGCGGAAGTAGCTGTTGGAGCTGGTGTTGCAGACGTCGCCAGCGCAGGCGTTGTCGCACTTGAGCGCGCAGGTGACGGGGCTCCGCTTGCCCTTGGTGTGGCCAAGCATGGGCAGCAGGTTGAACTTGCGGGCAGTCGTTTCAGACATGGGTGCCTTCCAAAAAATCGATGCGGTCCGCCCACCCTGCCAGCCAGTTCCTACGCTCAGTAGTCAGTGAGGTGAAGTTCCGGTGAACCGCCGGTGACCTGCAGGAACGTGATGGCGCGTCAGCAGGAAAGGCACACCAAGTGAGAGAGCGTCCCGGGAAACCCCGCGTTGAGTGAGAGAGCGTCGCTACGGGGCGAGGAGGGCGTGGACGCGACGGAGCCGGGCCAGCCACCAGTCGCGACGTTCTGCGGAAGCCGCATACTGCTCAAGCAGCCCGGCGTCGGCGGCCACGTCGCGGAGGCGGATGGCGCCGTCGTCGGCCACCAACGGATCCGTGGTGACGTCCGATTCAAACAGGGACACCGTCCCCAGCCCGCACGCGTAGGGCAGCTCGGGCAGCGCTGCCGCGAGCGCAAGGCCCGCCCGGATCCCCACCGACGTGTCCAGCGCAGAACTGACGACGGCGGGCAGCGCGGCCTGTGCCACGATGTCCAAAGCGCGCCGCACTCCCCCGAGCGGCGCCACCTTGACCACAATCAGGTCCGCCGCGCCGGCCCGCGCCACTTTCAGGGGATCGGATTCCTTGCGGACGCTTTCATCCGCCGCGATCAGCACTGGAGTACCCGCGGACTGTAAAGCGCGCCGCACCTCGGCCAGGCCGTCGATGGTGGGGACGGGCTGCTCAGCGTATTCGAGTCCGACGCCGGCCAGCCGGGTGAGTGCCTTGATGGCCGTGGGGACGTCCCAGCCGCCGTTCGCGTCCACGCGGATGGCTGCGTCCGGCAATGCGGAGCGGACCGCGGCGAGGCGGGCTGAATCGTCGTCGAGCGTCTGGCCCTGCTCGGCCACCTTGACCTTGACCGCGTCCACCCGGCCAAAGCGCGCAAGTATCTCGGGCACACGCTCCGCTGCAACGGCGGGGACGGTGGCGTTGACCGGGATCATGGGCCGCAGCGGAGCAGGAAAGCCTTGCCAGCCGGCCTCGATGGCGGCGGCCAGCCAGTTGGAGGCCTCGGCGTCGGCATATTCCGGAAAGGGGCAGAATTCGCCCCAGCCGGCCGGGCCTTGGAGCAGGAGCGACTCGCGTTCCATGATGCCGCGGAACTTCACGCGCATGGGCAGGCTCACCACGTGTGCACCTGCCAGGAGTTCTTCAAGGGCGGGCACAGCAGTAGGCATGGACCCACTGTACAAGCGGGCGTTTGCCGCTAGATCCATTTGTTGTGGCGGAACGTCCAGTAGAGCGCCAGTCCCATGGCCACCATCAACCCCAGCGCGAAGGGGTAGCCGAACACCCAGTCCAGCTCGGGCATGGAGCGGAAGTTCATGCCGTAGATGGTTCCCACGAGCGTCGGGGCGAACAGGATCGCCGCCCAGGACGAGATCCGCTTGACCTGCTCACTCTGCGCAAAACTGGATTCAGTGAGCCGGCGCATCTCGTCGTTCTGCCGTTGGGCCACGAGGGCGGCGTTGACCGCCAGGGCGTTCTGCAGCAGCGCCCGGAAGGAGGCTACGCGTTCGTTAAGCCGCAGCACGTGGTCCAGCACATCACGGAAATGGTCCTGGAGTTCGGGGTGGGGCACCCGCTCCGGAGTACCGGCGGTGAGTGCCTGCAGGAGGCCAACCAGGGGGCTGGTGGCGCGCTGGAAGGTGATCACCTGGCGGGACAGTTCATAGATTCGGCGGGAAACGTCGGGGTCGGCTCCGAAGAGGTCGTCCTCGATCTCGTCGATGTCGTTCTCGAGTCCCGCCGCCACCGGCTCGTACTCGTCCACCACCTGGTCCAGGATGCCGTAGAGCACGGCGTTTGGGCCCAGCGCGAGGAACTCCGGCATGGATTCCATCCGCCGGCGGACCTTGGCGAGGTCCGGGGATTCGGCGTGCCGGACGGTCACTACGTAGTCCTGGCCCACAAAAACGTGGATCTCGCCGAAGTCCACCTTTTCGACGTCGTCCAGGTAGCGGGCGGGCCGCAGGACAAGGAATACGCATTCGCCGTAATGCTCCAGCTTGGCGCGCTGGTGCCCGGCGAGGGCGTCCTCCACGGCCAGGGGGCTGAGGTCGAACTCCTCGGCCACGGACTGCAGTTCCTCGGCGTCCGGCCGGTACAGCCCGATCCAGGCCATCCCCTCCCGCTGCCGCAGCACAAAGTAGGTTTCGTCCAGGCTCCCGGGGTCCTGCGTGCGCAGCCCGTCAACATACACAGCGTTGTCGATGATGGTCACAGCCGTCCTCCTTTGTTGAACACAGCATCTCCTCCGGCGGGAGGAAGCGGTGCCCCTCGAAGCCCCGCGTGAGCCCATGGTTCCCTTGATCCGCACACTACTCAGCTTCACGGTTTTGGGAAGACCGAACACCGCAAGCGCTGAAACGCGCGCTCCAACAGATCTTCCACTCATACCCATATGGATATATGATGTGTTCATGGCGCGGGCGGCAACAACGGCAGATGCATTCAACGCGGTGGCCGAGCCCCGCCGCCGGGAGATCCTGGACGCCCTCAGCGAAGGCGAGCGGCCCGTCAACGAGCTGGTGGACCTGCTCGGCCTGGCACAGCCGCACGTGTCACGCCACTTGCGGGTCCTGCGCGAGGTGGGAGCCGTCGTCGCACGTGATGAAGGCCGGCACCGCGTCTACCGGCTTAATCCGCAAGCCCTCAAACCCATCCACGACTGGGTGGCCGGCTACCGGCATCTCTGGGAGGAGCGCTTCGAGCTCCTGGAAGATGTGCTGGAGGACCTCAAAGAGTCAGACACGCAAGAGTAGGAGCAGGGCAATGCCACACACCGGAATCCTGGACGTCAGTTTCCCCAGCGATGAGGAAATCCTGATCACCCGCACCGTGAACGCGCCCCGGCACCTCGTCTACAAAGCCTGGACCACGCCGGACCTCGTGAGGAGATGGTGGCCCGGCAGGCGCGGGGAGATGACGGTGGCAGACATGGACTTCCGCGTGGGAGGTGCCTGGCGGTATGTGATGGTGGCGCACGGTGAATTCGAGGTGGCCTTCCACGGGACGTACCGGGAGATCGTGCCCAACGAGCGGATCGTCCACACCGAAATCATGGAGATGCCAGGCACCGCTCCGGACAGTGAGGAGGGCGCCGTGCTGAACACTGTCACCTTTGAAGTGGCCGACGGCGGCGCCACCCTGGTCAGCATGCGCACTGATGCGGGGAGCAAGGAAGTGCGCGACATTATTGCCCAGTCCGGCATGGAGGACGGCGTCCGCGAGCAGTTCGAGATGATTGAAGAGCTGGCGGCCGCCCTCTCCTGACCCTTGCAGCGGATAAACTCGCGGGTGTGACCGCTTCCGGCCTTGCCACCCGCTCATCCTCCGCCCCGCTCTACGCCGCCGGATTCGTCACGGCGTTCGGCGCGCACAGCATTGCTGCGGGCCTGGGCGCGCAGAGTGGCAACATCGGCCTGACGCTGCTTAACCTGGGCATCCTCCTGGCGCTGTACGACATCTCGGAGGTGTTCCTCAAACCCGTTTTCGGCGCCCTCAGTGACCGGGTTGGCCCCAAGCCCGTGATCGTCGGCGGGCTCTTCGCCTTTGCTGTGCTGTCCCTGATCGGCCTGTGGGCGGCGGATCCGCTCATGCTGGCGCTGGCCCGGCTGGGCCAGGGCGCGGCGGCGTCCGCGTTTTCCCCGGCGTCGTCCTCCATGGTGGCCAGGCTGGCACGCGGCGGAAAAGCCGGCACGTACTTCGGCAGGTACGGGTCCTGGAAGAGCCTGGGCTACATCATCGGCCCGCTGCTCGGCGCCGGCCTCATCTTCGCCGGCGGCTTCCCCCTGCTGTTCGGGGCCCTTTCCGTGCTGGCTGTGGTGACGGCGGTCTGGGTCCTGGCTGCGGTGCCTCACCTTGAGCCGCTCCCCCGCCAGCGGTACACGGTGATGGACCTGGCACGGCAGGTGGGCGAACGCCGCTTCCTGGTGCCCACGCTGGTGCTGGCTGCGTCCACTGCTGCCCTTGGCGCAGCCGTCGGCTTCTTTCCCGCGCTGGCCACCCGGCACGGGCTCGGCGCCCTGGCCGGCACTGCAGCCGTCAGCGTCCTCGCCGCCGGCTCGGTACTGGTCCAGCCGTGGATGGGCCGGATGCGGGACAGCCACCGCATCACTGACAACCGGGGCACGACGGCGGGCCTGCTGCTGATCGCTGCGGGTGTCGGCCTGGTGGCGCTCGCCCCGGGCGTGGTCACCATCTTCGTTGCCGCGGCAGTAATCGGCGCGGGCATCGGTGCTGTTACCCCACTCGGGTTCGCCCACCTCGCGGACACCACACCGCCGGAGCGGATGGGACGGACTATGGGGTCCGCCGAACTCGGGCGGGAACTGGGCGACGCCGGCGGGCCGCTGCTGGTGGGCGGTATCGCTACCCTCACGGCCCTGCCTTTCGGCCTGGGCGCCCTGGCGGTGCTCGTTGCCGCGGCCAGCATCCCGCGGCTGGGAGCTGTCCCGCCCCGCCTGCCCAACTAGGTAGCGCCAAGTGTCGTTTTGGAGCTCGAAAACGACAGTTAGCGCTACCCAGTTGGGATGCGGCCAGCTCCCAGCTTTCTGTGACACCCTTAACCGGTGACAATCTCGCGGCAGACCTCCACCAGGACACCCAGCCGGCCCGCTCCGGGTTCGGGTTTCCTGTTCGTTCTTGCCACGCTGGCGTGCATCGCCGGTTTGATCGCGACGTACCACTACTTTGTCCAGACCACCACAGGCCAGTTCATCGACGAGTCGGCGCTGGTGGAGGCTGTGCAGATCCACGGGCCGGCCGGCAAGGCGAGCACCAAGTTCCTGGACCTGCTGCCCACCATCTCACTGGTGATGGCCGCCGTCGTGGTCTTGTTTGTCACCGTGATCCGCAAGCACTGGACCGAAGCCGGCATCGCAGTGGCCGCCTGCATCGGCGCGAACATCGCCACGCAGGTGCTCAAGGACCTGCTGCCGGCACGGCCGGACAAGGGCGTGGTGACGCTGGAACTGAACTCGCTGCCGTCCGGCCACACCACGCTCGCGGCGTCCGCTGCCGCTGCCGTATTCCTGATGGCATCGCCGCGGTGGCGGCCGATGGCCGGTTTCGTAGGCGGCACGTTCGCCATCGCCTCCGGGGTGTCCACGCTGATCAACCAGTGGCACCGGCCGGCCGACGTGGTGGCCGCATTCCTGTTGGTGGGCGCGTTTATGATTCCCGCAGGCTGGCTGATCATCCGGCGGGGAATGTGGAACGCCTGGGACGGTTTCGGCGCGCACGTGGGTTCGGCCAGGATCTGGCTGTCGCTGCCGGTGGTGATCGGGCTGGCGTCGGCGGCCGTGGCGATGTATTCGCTGGCCCGGATTGCGCCGAGCCCCTGGCAGGAGACCAGCACCACCAACTACTTCTGGGCCGGTATCTCCCTGATTGTCATCGCCGGTTACCTGGCCACCGTCGCCACCACTGCCCTGTTCGCATTCTCCGCACGACGACGGGACTCACCACAGCGCTGACGCCGCGCAGGGTCAGTCCAGGGAATTAAGCCGGGCAATCAACAGAGCCTCGGCGACGATGGCGTTTTCGAAATCGCCCAGATGGATCGATTCGTTCGCCCCGTGCGCCCGGGAATCCGGATCCTCCGCGCCGGTGATCAGGACTTCCGCCCGCGGGTACAGCTTGGTCAGGATATTGACCGCGGGAATCGAGCCGCCCACCCCCATGCAGACGGCGGGCACGCCCCACGTGTCCTCCATCGCCCCGAGCATGGTCCGGGCGGCCCGTGAGGACGCGTCGCCGGCAAACCCCTCGGTTCGGCCGGCGGGCGTAAGGGTCACGTCGGCGCCGAAGGGAGTGTGTGACTCCACATGCCGTCGGACTGCCTCCATCGCGGCGGCCGTATCCGTCTCCGGCGCCAGGCTGAGGCTGAACTTAGCCCGGGCCACCGGCAGCAGAGTGTCCGAGGAAAGAGCCACCGAAGGAACGTCCATCCCGATAACCGCCAGCGCCGGCTTGGTCCACAGCCGCGACGTCAACGACCCCGAGCCGGCCAGCGGAACCTCGGGACGCACGCCGGAATCCGCCCGGAACTCCTCCTCGGACAGGAAAGGACCCGGTGCATCAGAGGAAAGCAGCCCCTCTACCGCGACGCCGCCGTCGTCGTGATGCAGCGTGGCAACCAGCCGGGACAGCACGGTGACCGCATCCAGCAGCGGCCCGCCGTACGTGCCCGAATGCAGCGCATGGTCCAGCACCTGCACCTCGATGGTGCCCAGGATCAACCCACGCAGGCTGGTGGTCAGCGCCGGTACCCCCACCTTCCAGTTTCCGGAGTCGGCCACCACCAGGACGTCGGCGTGAAGCAGGTCCGCGTGCTGTTGAAGCAGCAGGGGAAGCGGCGGCGAACCGGCTTCCTCCTCGCCGTCGATGAACACCGTCACCCCGAGCTCCAGATCATCGCCCAGCACGTGCAGCGCGTTCCGGAAAGCGGCCAGGTGCAGCATCACGCCCGCCTTGTTGTCCGCCACTCCCCTGCCCCAGAGCCGGCCGTCCCGCTCCACCGCTTCAAAGGGGGGACTCTCCCACAGGGCGATGTCACCGGCCGGCTGGACGTCATAATGCGCGTACAGCAGCAGTGTCGGCTTGCCGTTGCGGGCCGGCCTGCGACCCACCACCGCCGGTGCCCCCGGTGCACCGTCCGGCCGGGGTGCCTGGAGGATGTCGACGTCGGTGATCCCGGCCTCGTGAAGCAATGCCGCCACGTGCCGCGCAGCTGTGTCCAGTTCGGCCGGGTCGAAGGAGTCCCACGCCATCGCCGGGATCCGGACCAGCCCGGACAATTGGCCGACGGCGGCCGCAAAGTCCGCTGCGACCGCTTGGCGGAGCGAGGGCAACAGGGAGGTGTGTGTGCCTTCCAGGGTCAAGGATCAGCCCACCCCGTGGTGCTGGAGCCACATTTCCAGCAGTGCCAGTTGCCAGAGCACGTTGCTGTTCACCGGGGTCCGCTGCATGTTGGGGTTGGCCAGGAGTCCGTCGATGTACGCAGGCTGGAAGAGCCCGCGCTGCTTGGCCTCGGGCGCGTGCAGCGCTTCGCGGACCATGCTGATGAAGGGTTCTTCCAGGTGCCGCAGGGCCGGAACCGGGAAGTATCCCTTGGGCCGGTCCACCACAGCCTCCGGGAGCAGTTGCCGGCCCAGGTCCTTCAGAATTCCTTTCCCGCCCTGGGAGGCCTTGAATTCGGGCGGGCAGGCGGCGGCGAGTTCCACCAGTTCGTGGTCCAGGAACGGGACGCGCGCTTCGATGCCCCATGCCATGCTCATGTTGTCCAGCCGCTTAACCGGGTCATCCACCATCAGCAGGTGCGTGTCCAGCCGGAGCACCGCGTCCAGGGCAGTCTCCGCCCCGGGAGCGCGCAGGTGGGCGGCCAGGACCTCGCGGCTTACATCCGTACCGCAGTACCACTCGGGCTCCAGGATTTTCAGGAGCTCCTCATGGCTGTGGTCCACAAAGCTTGCTGAAAAAGCCGATAAAGCGTCGGCCCGGCCTACAGAAGCAAGCGGTTGGTGGTACCCGTACCCGCCGAATACCTCGTCGGCGCCCTGGCCGCACTGCACCACCTTCACGTGCTCCGTCACGGTCCGGCACAGCAGGTGGAAGGCCGTCACGTCATGGCTGGCCATCGGCTCGGACATCGCCCCCACTGCCCCGGCAATGGACGGGGCGAACTCGGAGGTGCTGATGTGCAGCTGCTCATGCCGCGTGCCGAACTCCCGGGCCACCAGGTCCGAGTAGGCGAACTCGTTCCCGGAATCGCCGCCCGCGCCGTCGAACCCGATGCTGAACGTCGAGAGGCCGTGCTGGCCCTCCTCCGCCAGCAACGCAACCAGGAGGCTCGAATCCAGTCCCCCGGAGAGCAGGACGCCTACCGGCACGTCCGCAACCATCCGCCGTCGTACTGCTGTTTTGAGCGACTCGCGGACGGCGTCCTGCCAGTCGGCAGCGGACCAGCCCGAGTGCTCCGCCTTCCGCGTGTAGGAAGGCTTCCAGTACTCGCGGTCGTGCCAGGTCCCGTCCGGGCGGATGGTGCGGATGGTGGCCGCGGGCAGCTTCTGGACGCCGTTCAGTATGGTCCGCGGGGCCGGAACGATCGAGTGCCAGCTCAGGTAATGGTGCAGGGCAGCCTCGTCGATGGACGTGTCGATCCCGCCGGAAGCCACCAGCGCAGGCAGGCTGGAGGCGAAGCGCAGCCGGCCGTGCAGGTGGGAAACGTACACCGGCTTGATACCCAGCCGGTCCCGGACCAGCAGGACTTCCGGCCGCCGCGGGTCATACAGCGCGATCGCGAACATCCCCACCAGGTGGTGGACAAAGCCGTCGCCCCACTTCCGGTAGGCCTTCAGGATCACCTCGGTGTCGCTGGTGGACCGGAAGGTGAATTCGGGTTCGAGTTCGCGGCGCAGCTCCTTGTAGTTGTAGATGCAGCCGTTGAAGGTGATGGCCAGGCCGCCGTCGTCCACCATGGGCTGGCCGCCCGCCGTGGAAAGGTCAATGATGCTGAGCCGCTGATGCCCCAGTGCAACCCAGCCCGCCTCCCAGGTTCCCCGTCCGTCCGGTCCCCTCGACGTCATTGCCCCCATGATGTCCAGAACTGCCTCCTGCGAGGCCCGTCTACCGTTGAAGGCGATTTCGCCGGCTATACCGCACATGCTGCTGTCCTCGTTCCTTGCGATTTACTGCGATCGGTGTGGTTCTTCACGGACCACCCTGATGGTCTTGAGCGTTGGATCGGCGGGATCAGGCAGGACCATCCCTGCCTCCACCCCGCTCCTGAGATAGTCGATGGCGGCTTTGTTGATCCGCTCGCCGGGCAGCAGGAGCGGCACACCCGGCGGGTACGGGGTGGCCATTTCTGCGGCAATACGCCCCGGCGCTTCCTCGCACGGGATGACTTCCACCGGCCCGAAGAACGCATCCCGGGGCAGCATCACCGTTTCCAGGAAGAGGTCCTCCTCGCTGGGGATGACGACGGCGGGCGGCCGGGGCAGGTCCGGGGCGGCTTCGGTGAGTGCGCGGAGCCCGCCCAGGAGACGTTCCGCAGTTTCCTGGTCATCTGACACCGAGATCACGGCCTCGGTCCGGCGGTGGTCTGTTGTGCCCATGTCGATGCGGCAGTTTTCGCGCAACCAGTCGGTGGCCTGGAACCCGCTGATGCCGAGGCTGGAAACGTCGATCATGATGTGCTGGATGTCCAGATCGTGGGAGGCCTCGGCGTGGACGAGTTCATCTTCAAGGACGTGCAGGCCGGGGATCGCCTCAATGTCCCTGCGGAGTCCCCTGGTGAGCTCCAGGGCCTTGTCGATCATGGCTTTGCCCTCCTGCACCATCTGCCGGCGCCAGCCGTCCATCGCCGCGTACAGCAGCGTGTTGGCGCTGGTGGTGGAGAGGACGTCGGCGCACTGGTTGAGGCGGACGGGGTCCACCAGGTTGCCCTGGAGGTGGAAAATGGAGCCCTGCTCGAACCCGAGTCCCATCTTGTGCACGCTGACCACGCAGATATCAGCGCCGGCGGACATGGCCCAGGTGGGTGTGTCCGGGTGGAAGGGCAGCTGGGCGCCCCAGGCCTCGTCGAGAATCAGCGGTTTGCCCCGCTTGTGGCAGATCTCGGCGATGGCCTTGAGGTCCGCGCACGTGCCGTAGGGGGTGGGGCTGACGATCAATGCGGCGGATGCGTCCGGGTACCGTTGCCACATCTCCTCAACAGTTTCCGGTGACGGCGGGTGGCTCAGCTTGAGCTCGTTGTCCCAGCGCGGCTTGATCCACCGGGGCTGCAGCCCGGACAGGACAAGCCCGGAAACCACTGATTTGTGGGCGTCGCGGCTGATGAGGAGTTCCCCCTCGCCGCGTGTGACGGCCAGGATGGCGGCCTTGATGGACAGGGAGCTGCCGCAGGTGGTTAAGAAGGCCTTGTCCGCTCCCACGGCTTCGGCAAGGAGCTGCTCTGCTTTGGACAGGTAGCCGTTGGAGGACTGCCGGTCGTCCAGGCCTGAGGAGGCAACGACGTCGGACTTGAAGCTTTGTTCGCCCAGCACTTCCAGCACCCGCGGATCGACGCCGCGGCCCTGGCGGTGGGCAGGTGGTGTGAAGCCGTACCTGTCCAGTTTCTGGTGTTCGGCCAGTGCATCAAGCACCGGTGTTTCGTTCTGGTCCATGTGTCCTCCCGGATGGTTGTCTAGGAACTCTGGTCGGTGGCCAGCAGCGGCAAACCCCTTAGCGTCTGAAGCGGTGTGGCCGGCAGGCTGGTCATGTGGACGGCGTCAGCGATGACATCGCACAGGCTGCCCGCCTCCGCGAACATGGCACGCTGGCGCGCAGCGCCTGTACCCCTGGTCAGCACCTGGAACAGCATGGACTCCACAACATCGAACTCGTCCTGGCTCTTCAACGCTGACTGGACGTGGTCCAGCAGTGCCATGGCCACCTCGAACGCGGGCCGGGGCCCGCCGGTCAGCGGGTCCAGCAAGTCGCCGTCGAGCCCGAAGCGGCCGGCCTGCCAGGAGGCAAGCCGCAATTGTGTGGCGGAGACAGGGGCGGGAGGCACGCCCTCCCGCCATTGCCTGGCTGCCGTCTCCACCAGGCCCCGCACCAGCCCGGCCAGGAGGACGGCGTCGTCGGCGAAAAGGCACACATCCCCCACCCGTACTTCAACGGTGGGATGCCGGTGGCTGAGCCGGGCATCAAAGTAGATTTGCCCCCTGTCCAGCAGGACTCCGGAACCCAGGATCTCGTTGACCTGGCGGTGGTAGGAGTCGGCTGATCCGAAAATCTCGCAGGGCCCCGCGGTGGGCCACCGGTTCCACGCCTGGGAGCGGTAGCTTGCATACCCCGAGTCCGTGGCGTTCCAGAAAGGGGAATTGGCGGTGACGGCCATGAGCACCGGGAGCCAGATCCGGATCCGGTCCAGGACGGCGACGCCTTCCTCGTCCGACTCGATTTCCACATGCACATGGCAGCCGCAGGTCAGCTGCTCCACCGCCGTCAGGCCGAACCGCTCGATCATCCGCTCGTACCGCAGGCCGGGGCTCGTTGTGGTTTTGACATGTAGGGGTGACGTTGCCAGGGCCACTGACCGTGCCCCCGCTGCGCGGGCGGTTGAATCGGCGCTCAGCCGCCGCACTGTGATGTCCCGGGCGAGCTCGTCCAGGCTGATCCTCGGCAGCGTGCAGGTTTCGATCTGCTCCTGCTTCATCTCCCGGCTCAGCCCGTCGTCATTGTTCAGGCGTTCCAGGAGGTCACCGAGCGGCACGGCGTGGCCGTCCCCGGTATCAACGATGAGGAACTCTTCCTCAACGCCTACCCGGCGCATCGCCGCTGCCCCGTAGGACCGTCAGCTTCCCTGCACGCGGCTGGTCGGTGGGCAGGAGGAAAAACGATAAAGAAATCAGCCATCATTCGCTCCTGGATCAAAAACCCATGAAGCTTTGGCTTAACTTCAGTGTCTAAAACATACTAAGCATGCTTATTTATATCGGGCAAGCTGCAACGCAGGAACCGCCCAGAACGGCGCACTTTGACGTGCTGCTTCGGGGCGGTTCCGCTGCTCTTGAAAGGAAGCTTCCGGGTCAGGCCAGCGCGGGTCCGGCCATGCTGGCATTGATTTCGGCGGAGACGGACGACGGCGGCGTGGCCGGCACCAGCCGGGACAGGAACTTTCCGCGGGCTGCTTCGACAAACCCGCGGAACAGGCCGAAGTCCTCCGGCAACTCCTCCGGGTGCCACTGGACGCCCAGGGCGAACGTGCTGGCAGGGCGCTCGATGGCTTCCACCACCTGGTCCTCGCTCCATGCGGCGGCGGTGAGGCCCTCGCCCAGTTTGTCCACGGCCTGGTGGTGGGAGACCGGCACGGGCCCGGGGTTGGGTCCGATCAGCTGCTCCAGGTGGGAACCGGGTTTGATCTCCACCGGGATGCGGTTGAAGGTGTAGCCTCCGGGCTGGTAATTGCCGCTGCCGATGACATCGGGCAGGTGCTGGTGGAGGCTGCCGCCGAGCGTCACGTTCAGCAGCTGCTCGCCGCGGCAGATGCACAGCAGTGGAACGTCCTGCCGGATGGCTTCCTGGATGAGGGCCTGCTCCCAGGCGTCCCGCTCCGGATGCGGCGCGTCGGTTGCGGGATGGGCTTCCTGGCCGTACAGGGCCGGGTTGACATCCCAGCCGCCAGGTACCACCAGGCCGTCGAGCCTGCTGACCAGCAGTTCTATCATGCCTGCCATCACGGGCTGCGGCGGCAGGAGGATGGGCATGCCACCAGCGGCGATGATCGGTTTCAGGTACGTCTCGGGAAGGAAAGCTGCCCTGACCGTGCCGCAACCATCAGTACCCGCCTGCTCAAGGTAGGTGGTGAGTCCGATGACAGGTTTCATCGCGGCGTCGGTGGTGTGCACTGAGGTCCCTCCAGGAAGATTTACTGACTCAATTTTATGGCCCGTGCAGCCGTCGAATGTTTCGCCAGTGTCAATTCCAAGTGTCAAGACGATCACACTTTTTGCGGTTCATTCCTCGTCTGCCGGGACCACCCGGAAACGGCGGTTCCGCAGGGAGGGCACACGGGTCCGGACGGCCGCGATCCGTTCGGGTTCAAGCTCCGCAAAGACCAGGCCCGGCGCCTCGCCGGCATTGGCGATCACCACCCCAAAGGGATCCACCACCATGGAATAGGCAGTGGCCAGCGGTCCGCACTGGTTTGCCGCCACCACATACGAGGTGTTCTCGATGGCACGGGCGCGCAGCAGGGTATAAAAGTGATCTTCTTTGCCCGGCCCGGCGATCCACATGGCAGGCAGCAGCAGGACGTTGGCTCCGGCGTCCACCAGGTAGCGGGCGCTCTCCGGAAACCTCAGGTCGTAGCAGGTGAGCATGCCCAGGCGCAGCTGGCCGTAGGAGAGCAGGGCGGGCACCCCGATGGATCCCTGGCTGGTGCCGTCACTTTCCCGGTAGCCGAAGGCGTCGTATAGATGGATTTTGCGGTACGTGCCCTGGATGGCGCCGGCGGCGTCGAGTGCCACCAGGGTGTTGAACGGCAGGCCGTCGGGATTGGCCTCGGTGGTGCCCACGACGACGGGCAGCCGCAGGTTCTTGGCGAGCGCTGCGATACCGCTGATAAAAGGGCCGTCCAGGGGCTCCGCCACAACGGCCAGGACGGTGGCTGGTTCCGCGCTGGCGTAGAGGCTGGACTCCGGAAGCACCAGGAGATCCGCGTTTCCCAGCGCCGCCGCCTCCATCAACTGCGCGATCTGCTGCAGGTTGTTCCGGGGTACCCGGCCGGCACTGAACTGCCCTGAGGCGATCCTCATGTCCGTCCTCCTGCCACCGGTAAAGGGCCCCCTCAACACAGACTGGCACACGCGGGTCCGCGGGAACAGTCCCTTCCTGTTTCCCCAGCCCAACCAGGTAGCCCGAAGTGCCGTTTTGACGATCCATAACGACTCTTAGCGGTACCTGCTTGGAGGAACAGCAGCTGACCTGCGGAAACGTCGATGAACTATTGACAGAACCTTGAGTGATTACCTGTGTGTAATTTGATTAAGCCCCTGAATAGTTGAACCTGTCAGGCCAAGAGAGCCTGGCTGAATCACCGGCCGGCCCTACTGGGGGGTGGGCCCGTCGCAAAGGACATTCCCATGGGCATCAGCATGAAGAGCACATCAGGCAAGATTCTCGCCTCCGTCGCACTCGTCGGTACTGCAGCCGCAGTCGCAGGCCTGGGCACTTACGGCGCGTTTACCTCCACAACGAACGCGAGCCAAGAAGTGAAGGCCGGCACGGTAGTTATCGAACTAGGAGGGACTGTCAACACACTCAGCAACTCTGTTTCCGGCCTGCTCCCTGGCGATTCCGTTGAAAAGTTTGTCACCCTGAGCAATACCGGCGACTCAGACTTCAATGCGGTGACGCTGACTACCACCGCCACCGCTGGCTCCCTGCTGACATCGGATGTCCAAAACGGCCTTCAGCTCACCATCGAGGCTTGCAGCACCGATTGGGTGACAGTTGCGAACGGTCCCGACACGTGCGCGGGGTCCAAGACAGTGGTAGCCACCACTCCCGTCCTCGGCACCAAGGTCCTTACGGCTCCGGCATCCCTTACGGCCACCAAGTCAGACCACTTGAAGATCACCACCTCACTACCCACCAGCGCCACTGACGCCTTCCAGGGCCTGACCAGCACGGTGAACTTCAAGTTCGACGCCACCCAGCGCACGGGCTCCGTCAAATAACCCCGCATTCTCCTGGCGGCGTTATGAAGCGGCGCCGCCAGGACATCTTCCCGCACTACCCGTCTCCCAAAGGGCCGTACCGCCATGAGCACACTGACTGATGTCCCTGCATCCAGCGCTGCAACTGCCCCCGAGCCGTCCCCGCATCGCAAACCCCCCCACCGTGATGCGGGGACTTCGGTGGAGACGTTGCGCACCACATCCGCTACCGTGAAGGCTGCCGCCCGCAGAATGGTCAGTATCCTCAGCAGTCTGTTGGTCGTCGTCGCCGTAGCAGGCTTTCTGCTCCTTGCCGTCGGTCCACGAGTCCTGGGCTACCAGACCTCAACGATGCTCACCGGGTCCATGGCTCCCCTGATCAATCCGGGCGACGTGGTAGTGACTGTACCCACGTCCGTTGCGGACATCCGGGTTGGCGATGTCATTACCTACCACATCCCTGTGGAGGATCAGCGCGTGGAGACCCATCGGGTCACCGAGGTCCTGGCAAACGCCGACGGTTCGATAGCTGTGCGCACAAAGGGTGACGCCAACGATGGCGTTGATCCTTGGACCGCCAGCTTCCAAGCTTCAAGGGTGGACAAGCAGGTCCTGACTATCCCGTTCGTGGGCCAGGCCATCCGCGCCCTTCGCCAACCACTTGTCCTGAACACCGTGATGTACGGGGCGCCAGGCGTCCTGCTAATCGGGCTGTTGACATCGATCTGGCGCAAGGATCCCAGGCCCGAATCCAATGATTAGGTTGCATAAGAGCCGCACCGCCAGAACGCTTGGCGTCGTCCTGTGCCTGGCGCTCGGAATATCAATTTCCCCCGCGGCCAACGCCGCTTTCAACGGAAGCGCAAAGGCAGCCGCGGGTTTGGCAACGGCTACGATTCCACCGGCAACCGCCTCGACTGTGGCAGTAACAGCAGTATGCGGCAGCAACAAGAGAGTGCTGACCCTGTCCGTGGCAGCGAAAGCCACCATAGCCTACGCCAACGAGTTGCAAGTCATCGTTTCCAGTGGTGGCGTTTCGTCCACGACCTATCAGGGACTGTCTGAAAGCTCTCGCACCTTTACCGCCCCGCAGGGTGGAAGTTCTGTTGCTTTCTCATACGAAATTCGCCCCCTTTACCGTCCGTCAGATTCCACCAATTTCTGGCGGAGCCCAATGCCATTGTCTGGAACGTACACCTGTTGAAAAGCTCAAAGACCCCTCCGCCGCAACCGCTCCGGCGGGTGCAGGTCGATGATCGGCAGGTGCCCGTCGGTGCGGATGGCGTCACCGCCGCCGTTGCGGTGGTGGTAGCCGCTGGAGTAGTTGAGGATGATGTGGATCGACTCCACGGCGTTGGCCGAGCGGAGCGTCTCGATGATGAAGTCCCGTTCCTCATCCGTGCGGTCGGCAATCTTGTGGGTGATCTGGAAAGTGAACAGTGACAGCCCCACGCTCCGGTCGTAGGTGCCGGCGCCCACCCAGTCCACGGCGAGTCCGCCCGGGAGCCGCCATCCGGGCGGGCATTTCCAGAACCGGACGTGGTGCCTCTTCCGCGGGTTTCCCTCGATTTCGCGCTGGAAGGCGAGGTCCTGCTTGTTGCCGAATACGTAGAGCGAACTGACCGGTGCGGCCGGATAGCTGCGCCCGAGGACCGTGGATGTGAGTGTGCGCCAGGCGGTGCCGGGTGTGATCGGATCAGCCTCCACCCAGCCTGCTGTCATCATGGCCTGGCGCAATTCCTCCCTGGGACCCACCACGGCGAGGTTCACGGGGTCGCCCAGGACGCCGTCGCCCGTCCTGGTCCGCCCGATGAAGTAGTCCGGAATGTACAGGCTGCTGAGGATCTTGTGCACGCGCGGCAACAGGGCGTAGGCCAGGATCAGCCAGACCGGCAGGAACACCCACGCCTGTTCCGGGCCGCGCGACAGGCGGGCGAGCAGGAAATAGTAGACCGCCCAGCCCACGGCGATGGTCACCACCAGGTACAGAAGCCGCTGCAGGACGGCCAGGACGGTGGCCCATCTGCTTTGCCGGCGGACCACGGGGCTGCTGGAACGTGAGTGGTCCGGCTCATCTGGAACAGCCCGCTGGGAGCCAGTGGACGTCACGACGCTTCTCCTTTCGGTCGCTCACCAACAGCCTAAAAGGTCCGGTGGGAAAGCCGGACGCCCGCGGACTAGGCCGGAAGGTTCAGCTGCTCCACGATGATCCGGGCCGTCTCCGGCTCGCCCAGAATCCGGAAGTGCCCGGCGGCGGGCAGCTCGATGTTGGTGGCGCCCGGCAGGACACTGCCCTCGGGGATGTGCGGGTCGAAGGGGCCGTAGATGGAGGTGATCCGGCTGTTTATGGTCTCCTCCCGTGCCAGCTGAAGCGTCAAGGCGTTGCGCGGGGAGAAGATCCGCAGGCTGGGCAGCAGCATGTAGCGGGCATAGCGGGAGCCGGAAAACGGCGTGCAGACGGCAATCATCCGCTCAATCCGGTGCTCGGGGTCCAGGTTCAGCATGGCGTACTTTCCGATCAGCCCGCCCTTGCTGTGCGCCACTATGGCAACATCACGCAGGCCCGCTTCCTCCAGGTGCTGGGCCACCATGCGTGCGGCGGCGGGAACATCCAGCTTGTTCCGCTGCAGCACCGTCACCACGTGGACCGGGTGGCCGGCATCATGGATGGACCGGATGAGCGGCATCATGAACTGCCAGTTTTCGTACACGCCCGGAATAATCAGCACGGGACTGAGGTGGCCTTTATGGAAGGAACCCGGCTGCACCCGGGACACCGCGCCCTGGACCTGGCAGATGGCGGCATAGACGTAGTCCTGCAGCCACCACACGGCCTTCTGCAGGCCACTGCCACGGACGGGCATCCCCGTTTCACTCATCTGTCGAGGATAGCGCCCGCACCCCGTTGCCCTATCACTTTTGGTCCCCAACCGGGCGGTTTGGGCACCAAAAGTGATGGCTCAAGTGGAGGGTCAGTAGTTCCGGCGGTGCTTCAAGCGGGGAATCACGACGGCGAACACGGCCGCCGCCGCGAAGCCCAGGATGCCGGTGGCTGAGATCCCCGCGCCCAGGGAGGCCAGGGCCGTCACCCCGGAGAGGAGAACCGGCCCGCCCGTGGACCCGGCGTCCGCCATGAACCGCCACAGCCCCAGGAACTGCCCGCGCCCGCGGTCCGGCGAGAAATCAGCCCCCAACGTCATCACCAGTCCGGAGCTGATCCCGTTCCCGAACCCGATCAGCAGCGCCGCGAGCAGCAGCCCGGTAAAGGACCCGGTCAGCGGAATCAGCAGCAGGGCCAGTCCCATCAGCAGCGTGGACGGAACGGCCACAAACTGCCGGCCCTTCCGGTCCATCAGCTTCCCGGCCGGATAAAACACCAGCATGTCGATGGCCCCGGACAGACCGTAGATCAACGAGGCGGAACTGGCATCCATGCCCAGGTGGTCCGCCCACAGCGGGATCACCACCTGGCGTGAGGAGCGCAGCGCACTCAGCAGCAGGATGCCCGCACCCACGCTCAGGAACACCTTCGCGTGGGACACAGCGACGTTACGGAGGGTGGGCTCCGGACCCTTGTGCCCGCCGTCGGACGTTCCAGAAAGCTCCAGGTCCGGGATGGTGAGGGACAGCAAGGCAGCCGCCGCCATGGCCACCACCCCTACCCAGTACGCACCACCGATGCCCGAGAACTGCATCACCCCGGCGCCCAGGAACGGCCCGATGAACACACCGATCCGGTTCACTCCGCCCAGTGTGGACAACGCCCGCGCCCGGAACTCCACCGGAACGGCCTCGGCGAGGTACTTCTGCCGTGCCAGCCCGAACACGGCGCCGGACATCCCGACGACGGCCATCGCCACCGCAAGCAGCCACAGTCCGTTGGGGATCAGCGAGGACAGCCCGGCGGCGGCCAGGGCCAGGCCGGCAGCCACCGCGGCGCCCACAATGGCCCAGCGTTCGCCGAACTTCAGCGTCACCAAGGAGGCGGGCAGGTTGAAGAACCACGAGCCCAGTCCGATCAGCGTGACGATCAGCGCCGCGAGGGCCACCGAAGCGCCAAGCCCGCGGGCGGTCAGCGCCACCACCGGAAGGATGGCGCCCTGCCCGATCCCAAAAAGCAGCGTGGGGCCGAAAGCGGCCACGGCGATACCGCGCAAGGTAAAGGGCTGTGGGTCATCCGGGGAAGTCATCAGATTTATCCTAGGGCGGGCGGCAGCAGGGGCCAGAAAGACGCCGGTTTGGGGGTCACAAAACCCTTGCAAAGGACTAGCGTTTGCCTTATGGGTGCTGATCCGCGCCCACAACCAAAGGGGAGGTTCATTTCATGGGTGAAGTGTGGATCCGTACGCTCGGCAACGGGTTGGTCCGGGCAGACTATGTCACCGAAATTTCATCCACCCGCGGGTCCCTTCATGAGGACCAGGGTTTTTCGCTGAAGGTCATCGTGGACGGCAAAGGCCATGTCCTGATTGATGACAGCGACCTGCAGGGCGGCCTGGCCGAGCGGCTCGAATACGCCCGGCACGTTGAAGACGCCCTGCTGCTCGCCATGGACGAAGCGCGGGAAATCGACGCCGCGGTGGTGATTTCCTACGAGCCGGAGCGCGAGCGCTGGTCATCGGCCCCGGTGTCAGTAATAACGGGAAGGCTTCCGGAGGTGGTCTGACCTTCTGCTTGGCAGCATCTGGCGGAGAAGTACGACGTCGGCCGGCGGCACGGGTGCTGCCGGCCGCTGTTCAGGAAAAGGCGAGCGTGCTTGTTTTTGCGGCCGCTGGCGTCACAACATCAGCATCCACATTCGGTGTAATAAATACGTAACTGTTGCGTGGATCACATTCACCCCCTACTCTGATTGAGGCTTAAGAAACAGGCCAATGCAAGAAGCTGCAGCGTCGCAGCCAATGCCGGGGAAGGCTTTACATTTTGAACTCCAAGCTCAACATCGTTGTCCGTGTAGATCTCGACCACGCGAAAGCACTGGTGATTGCAAAGGGGCACATCACCGTGCACAGCGTGAATGCGCTTTATGTTGTGGCCAAGCGCGCCAATTCCATCAGACAGGGTTTGTACCTGGAGTTGGATATCTCCCATGCCGTGGTGGATGACGAGGCACTGGAGCAACTGCAGGCGTGCTCCCAGACCCATCACCTGCCGGCACTTATTGATCCGTACCAGAAGCCGTGCGATATCAGTGTCCTGGCACCGCGACGGCAACATACCCCCTCGCGGCCGGAACTGCTCGCCGCATAAGGCTTTATGGCCAAGGCACCCGCAGCGCCCCCTGATCGGGCCAGTGGTGCCGGCCGCACACTTTCTTCTCTCCTTAGACTTTCCACCGACTGGAAGTGCAGCCGTATCCGAATAGACGGGTAGCCGCACTCCCAGTCCGGTGGAAACCTTTTATGCGATGGCGGGTTCGCCGTCACCGTGGGCGTCCAGCCACTCCTTCAGGGCCGGGGCAGGCAGCGGGCGGGCAAAGTGGTAGCCCTGCGCAAGGTCGCAGCCCATCGCCCTCAGCGTCTGGACCTGCCCTGACGTCTCCACGCCTTCGGCAACCGCCCGGATGCCCACCGCATGGGCCAGATCAATGCAGCTGCCCACGATCGCCGAGTCTCCGGAGTCCGAACCCAGCCCGTTGATAAAGGACCTGTCGATCTTCAGTTCGTCGATGGGGAACTTCTTCAGGTACGTCAGGCTTGAGTAGCCCGTACCAAAATCGTCCACGGCGAGGTTGACACCGAGATTCCTCAGGGCTGTCAGCGACTCAAGTGCCGCGTCAGGGTCCGCCATCAGGGCCGTTTCGGTGATTTCCAGCAGCAGGTGTGACGGATCAATGTCCCGTAGCTGCAGTGCGCCTTCCACCATCGTCACCAGCTCCGGGTCGCTGAGCTGCCGGGCGGACAGGTTGACGGCGAACTCAAGGCCCGCGCCGCCGCGGCCTTCCCGGCGCCAGCTGTCCGCCTGCCGGAGGGTTTCGCCCAGGACCCAGGCTCCCAGCGGACGCACCAGCCCGGATTCTTCAGCCATGGTGATGAATTCCGACGGCGGCAACAGTCCGCGGGTTGGGTGTTGCCACCGGACCAGCGCCTCCACTCCAATGGTCCGCCCGGTGCGCAGGTCCACGCGCGGCTGGTAATGGACGCGGAGCGCACCCTCGTTGATTCCCCGCCGGAGTTCGCCCAGCGCGCGGAGCCGGTCCACCGTGGGATCAGACGCCGCGGGTTCATGCAGTTCCCAGCGGCTGCGCCCCAGTTCCTTGGCCCGGTACATCGCGATATCCGCGCGGCGAACCAGCTCTTCAAGGCCTTCCCCCTCCCCCTGGGCGGCAGCTACTCCAATGCTGGCGGAGGTGACTATTTCCAGGTCCTCGATCTGGATGGGCGTACTGAGGATCTCCAGCAGTTCCGCCGCGAGGGCAGTGGCTTCCCCGGGGCCGGTGAACGGGCCCACCACCACAAACTCGTCCCCGGAAAGCCGGGCCACAGCACTTGCATCCGGAGCTGCTTTTGCCAGGCGCTCCGCAACGGAGACCAGCAGCTCATCCCCCGCCGAATGGCCCAGGCTGTCATTAACGGCCTTGAAGTGGTCGAGGTCGATGAACAGGACGGCCAGCCGGCCGCTGCCCTGGGCGCCAGTTCCTGGAACCGCGTCCAGCTTGGCCTTCAGTCCAGCCCTGTTGGGCAGGCCGGTCAGCGCGTCATGCAGGGCGAGCCGCTGCAGTTCCTTTTCAGCCTCCGCCCGGCGGGCTTCGGATTCCTCGGCAGCCCGCACTGCCGATACCAGTTCCTTTTCATACATCCGGCGTTCGTGGGCGCTGAAAACGATCACCCGGACGATGGCGGGCTGCCCTCCGGAGCCCGGAGACCGTGACGCCGAGAGCAACGCAGCCCGGCGGCCGCCGTCGGCGTGGATGATTTCAACAGCTATTTCGGAAACAGAGCCGTTGATGCCAAGTTGCGGGATGCAGTGCGTGGAATAGAGGATCTGGTCCCCCACGGGCATCAGGGACTGCAACGTGGATCCGACCAGACGGTGGCGGGTGTAACCCGACCAGCGCACGAACGTGTCGTTGACCGCGGTGATGTGTCCGGCGTCGTCGGTGATCAGGTATCCGCAGGGCGCCTGGTGGAACAGCGCTTCAAAATCGGCCCGGTCCGGCTCGTCGGAACCTGTCACGTACTGGCCGATAGATAGTCCAGGATGGCCCGGGCGGTGTCTTCCGGTGCACTGACGTGCGGGCAGTGGCCGGTGGCCTGGAGCTGCACCAGCGTGCTTCGTTCCAGATGCTCGTGGACATAGGAACCCACCTCCGGCGGCGCAAGCAGGTCATCGGAGCATTGCAGGATCAGGCTGTCAGTCCCCACCTGCTCCAGCATGGGCCTGGTGTCCGAGAGGAAGGTGACCCGCGCGAAATGCCGGGCTATGGAAGGATTGGTCCGGCAGAAACTGCTCCGGAGTTCCTCCGAAAGCTCCGGCGCCTCCGGGTGGCCCATGGCCATCGGTGCCAGCGCCTCAGCCCAGGCGAAGTAGTTGCTGTCCAGCGAAGCAAGCAGGCCTTCAATGTCCTCCTGCGAGAACCCGCCCACGTAACCATCGGCTAAGTCATTGATGTAGCGCGGGGAAGGTGCCACCAGGACCAGCCGGGAGAACCGCTGCGGCTCCCGCGCGGCAGCGATCACCGCAACCATCGCGCTGACGCTGTGCGCCACCAGGATGACGTCTTCCAGCTCCAGGGCATCGCAGATTTCCAGGAGGTCCGCCGCGTAACCGTCCAGCGACGCGTACTTGTCGCGGTCGTAGGCGTCCACGTCCGAGCGGCCCGCGCCCACGTTGTCAAAGAGCACCAGCCGATAGGTGTCGCTGAAGTAGGGCAGGAGCCGGCGCCACATGTCCTGGTCGCAGCCGTAGCCGTGGGCAAACAGCATCACCGGCCCGTCCGCCTGCCCGGATATGGTGACGTTGTTCCGCCGGATAACGGGCGAAACTGCTGAAGTGACTGTTTCGACCATGCCGCACCGGCTTCCAGAGGTAATAAGTAGGGTTACTTCGTGTTGCCTCAGATACTAATCGCGGCAAGGCGGGGAATCCTAGGACTGGCTCCGGCTTGATGGAATCTTTCCCTCAGCCGATGATGGGGCGTTCCTCGGGGAGGCGGTACAGGCGCGGCCGTGCCGAGAGGGCCAGGGCGGACGCCACCGTCACGGTGCCGATGCGGCCCGTGAACATCAGCGCCATCAGCACCCATTCCGCGGACGGGGGAAGGTTGTAGGTGATACCAGTGCTCATTCCCACGGTGCCGAACGCCGAGATGGACTCGAACAGCACCTTCTCCAGGCTGTAGTCGGTGAAGATGAGCAGCAGCATGGTTCCGATCACCACGGCGGCGACCCCCAGCAGTGCCACGGACAAGGCCTGGCGCTGGGAAGAGGAACTAACGGACCGGTGGGCGATAGTCACCTGGTCACGGCCCCGGACCTCGTTCCAGATGGCGAAGCCCAGCACCAAAAAGGTGGTGATCTTGATGCCGCCGGCGGTGCCGGCGCTGCCGCCGCCGATGAACATCAGGATGTTGGTGACCATCAGCGTTTCCGGGGCTGCGGCGCCGTAGTCGATGCTGTTGAAGCCGGCAGTACGGGGAAAGACGCTGCCGGCGAAGGAACCGAGGATCTTGCCGGTGAGGGAGAGCGGGCCGAGGGTTTCGTTCCGGTTCCACTCAAACGCCGCGAACAGCGCCATGCCGGCGATCAGGAGGAACAGCGTTCCATAGATGGTCAGGCGCAGGTGGACAGTCCAGTTCCGGGGTTTGGTCTCGCCGCGGGTGAGCTGGATGATCACCGGGAACCCCAGCCCGCCGGCAATGATGGCCAGGCAGATGGGGGTGATGATCCACGGGTCCTCGGCGAAGCCGATGAGGTTGTTGCTGTAGACCGAGAAGCCGGCGTTATTGAAGGCGGAGATGGCGTGGAAGATCCCGTGCCAGAGGGCAGTTCCGGGGTTCTGGTCGTAGGCGATCCAGAACCGCGCTGTGAGGATCGCGGCCGTTGCGGCCTCGAAGGTCGACATGATTTTCGCTACCCGCAGCAGCACTGCCCGGACGTCGCCAAGGTTCAGGGTGTGGGTTTCCGTCTGGGCCACGAGCTGGCCGCGCAGGCCGATGCTCTTGCGGACCAGCAGCGCCAGGAGGGTGGCCAGCGTCATGATGCCAAAGCCGCCCACCTGGATGAGCGCCAGGATGACCACGTGCCCGAACGGGGTCCAGAATGTTGCCGTATCCACGGTGACCAGGCCCGTGACGCACACGGCCGATACCGAGGTGAACAGGGAGTCCAGAAACGCATCAGCGTCGGGATCGGTTCGTGAGGCCGGAAGCATCAGCAGTGCCGCGCCGATGAGGATGACCATCAGGAAGGCAACGGGAACAGCCCTGACCGGGTGGGTCATGATCCTGCGAACGACGTTTGCCTTCCGGCCCTCCCTTTCGTTTTTGGCGTCCCGCAGCATCTTTTGGACGGCGGCCACGCTGGCGGGGTCGGGACCCGGTTTGGCAGGTTCCGACGGCGGGAGGCTCCTTCGGAGGCTCATCCCACGTGGATGCCCGGCCGCCGGGCCGGGTCCGGTTCGTTCTCGCGGATGATTTCCCGGACCACAGGCGCAGTGTCGCCGCGGCCCAGGAGCAGGTAGCGCATGAGGTGGGCCAAGGGGTTCCCTTCAGACCATTCAAAGTAGGCGTGCGGCTTGACGCCCGTGCCGTCGCGCAGGGCCAGGAGGATGGCTGCGATGGCGTTGGGGGCGGCAGGGCTCTGGGCGCGCAGGACCCGGTGGCCGGCCACTTCAACCCCGTGGACCTGCAACGTGTCGCTGAACTCGGACGGATCCGTGATGTCGATTTCCAGGAATATGACATCGGCCGTCCCGGGCACGGGGTTGTTCTCCCGCTGCACTGCTTCCTTGTCCGCGTACTCAGCGGCGTCACGCCCCTGCGGCCGGTTGGCAATGAGGTTGATCCGGCCGTCGTAATCCAGGGTGTCGCTGATGAACCGGCGCGCATCGTCGTCGAACTCGATCCTGTCCACCCGCAGCTCGGTGGTGCGGCTGATGCGGGAGACAAGGGAGACGGCCACAATGCCCAGGATGAAGAACCCGGAGATGGCCAGGCCGTCCGGTTTTTCAATGACGTTGGCCGCCAGTGCGTAGAGCATCACCAGGGTGAGCAGGGTGAAGCCTACGGCGGCGGCCCGCTGTTTGCGGCGGATGGCGGAGATGGTGACGGCGATGGCGCCGGAGACCATCATGGCCAGGATGCCGGTGGCGTAGGCGCCGGCCTGGGCGTTCACGTCGGCATTGAAGCCGATGGTGATCAGGATGCTGATGGCGGTGTAGACGAGCACCACGGGACGGACGGCGCGGGACCAGTCCGGGGCCATGCCGTAGGAGGGCAGGTAGCGGGGGACGATGTTGATCAGGCCGGCCATCGCGGAGGCGCCGGCGAACCACAGGATGAGGATGCTGCTCACGTCATAGACGGACCCGAATCCGTTGCCGAGATGCTCGTGGGCCAGGTACGCCAGGGCGCGGCCGTTGGCCTGTCCCCCGGCCTGGAACTCCTCGGCCGGGATCAGGACGGTGGTGACGAAGCTGCTTCCCAGCAGGTAGACGCTCATGATGAGTGCCGCCGTCGTGAGCAGCCTGCGCGTGTTGCGCACCCGGCTGGCCAGCTTTTCCTCAGGGGTGGCGCCTTTGGAGGACACCAGGGGCATCATGCTGACGCCGGTCTCGAAGCCGGAGAGTCCCAGGACCAGCAGCGGGAAGGCCATCAGGGCCGGACCCACGATTCCGCCCGGTCCGCCGCCGGAGGAGGCCAGGGCGTCGGTCCACGTTCCAAGCGCGCCCGGAGTTGCGAGAACCTCGGTAATGCCGGCCCCGATGATGATCGCGTTCATCACCAGGAACACGGCCACCAATGGAATTGCGACGGCGACGGCTTCGGAAAAGCCCATCAGGAAAACGGCGCCGAGCACCAGGAGGAAGAAGACGGTAATGCCTACCGCCTGGCCTTCCAGGAAGGGCGGCAGGTACGGGTTCTCGAGCAGGTGCACGGTGGCGTCGGCCGCCGAGAGGGTGATGGTGATGATCCACGAGGTGGCAACGAAGCCCAGCAGGACCAGCACAAAAACTTTGCCGCGCCAGAAGGGCAGGAGCCGTTCGAGCATGGCCACCGATCCCTGCCCGTGCGGGCTTTCCTTGGCCACCCGCCGGTACATGGGGAGCATACCCAGGAGCGTCAGGGCCACGATGAGCATGGTGGCCAGCGGCGAGAGGGCGCCGGCGGCGAGCGCTGCGATGCCCGGCAGGTAGGACAGGGTGGAGAAGTAGTCCACGCCGGTGAGGCACATGACCTTCCACCAGCTCTGCTGTGCGGCGTGGGCTTCATTGGCCTCGGGGCCGACGGGCTGGCTGACCCGGTGTTCCAGCAGCCACTTGGCTAATGCGCTCCGCGGTTCGGTTTCAAGCTCCGGGTTGGGAACGATGGCGGGAAGGGAAGACCGGGCGGAAGCCGTCAAGGACGTGTCTTTCTTTGGTGCCCGTTACGGGCGCAAGTTCCCCGGTTCCAGGCGCGACGCTGTGCTGATAACTAACGGAGCCTAGCACCGGGCCTCGCGCCTCCCGCCCGGAATTCCGGGGATCTTAACGCTTTCTTAACGCCTGCCGTAGCCGGACGTCCGTCAGTCCTCCACGAACTCCAGCAGGTCGCCCGGTTGGCAGTTCAGGACGCGGCACATGGCCTCCAGCGTGCTGAAGCGGACGGCCTTCGCGCGTCCGTTTTTGAGCACCGCCACGTTGGCGGGCGTCAGGCCCACGCGCTCGGCGAACTCCCCCACGCTCATCTTCTGCCGGGCCAGTTCGACGTCGATGCGCACCACGATGGGCATCAGATCACCGCTTCCATATCCGAGCGGAGGTCCGCGGCCTGCCGGAGCAGGGCGCGGAGCACCACCACCACCAGCCCGACGGCGGCCCCGGCCGCCAGCATCAGGATCAGCAGGAGCGGCACGCCCGGGTCATCGGCATTGAGGACCACAATGGCGGAGAACACCGCCAGCATGGTCCAGCCCGCCGCGATGGCCCACATAATTGCATCCACCCAGACAGACGCCCGCGTACTGAAGATCTGGTCGCGCTTGACCATGGTGAGCAGCTTCCAGGTGCTGACGATCACTACCTGGACGCACGCCACCTCAAGGATGGCGAAGATCGTGAGCGGCCACTGCAGGTAGGCCCGTTCCGGGTTTTCCGCTGCCATGTGGGCGAACTGGCCCGGCAGGGACATCACTTGGAGCAGGACCAGAAGGAGGAAAGCCCCCACGAGGACGATCCGGAGGGCAATGACTGCCAGGTGATTGATCTTCATGCATCGAGTTTCAGCTATTAACTATCGAAAGTCAATCGAACCCAGCCGCCGGCCGTTGCGAGGGCGTTAATTCGGCATCATTCTGCCGGTTTTCTGAAAAAACGATTTGTCCTAAACGAAGGTGACTCTTGACACGTCCCCGAAACGCGTCTTATGGTGTTGCCAAGTCGTTTTAGCAAAACGATTTTTCACCCCAAGCATTGTCTCGCCATTTCCGTTCGAGAGAAAGTGAGTCGACAGCGATGTCCACTCGAAAGACCATCAACAGGTTCGTCACCATCGGCGGCGTCTGCACCGCCGTGGCACTGGCAGCCACCGGGTGCGGCGCGGGGGGCCCGTCCACCACGGGTAGCGCCGGCACCAGCACCGTCAACGTCCTGGTGGAGGCAGGCGGCCACGCCGAACTGACCGGCGTCGCCGAACAGTGCAAAAAGGACGCCGGAGTCAACGTCAACTTCGTCGAACTGCCCTACGACGGCATGTTCAACCGCCTCTCCAGCGAGTTCTCCTCCGGCAACGTCTCCTTCGACGTCGCAGCCCTGGACTCGGTCTGGCTGCCCAGCTTTAAGGACGCCGTCCAGCCCATCGACGAGATCTTCACCGATGAAGCCAAGAAGGACATCTTCCCGGCCCTGGTCAAGGAAGCGAATGTGGACGGGCACTTTATCGGCCTGCCTGCCTGGACCAACGCCGAGATCATCCTTTACCGCAAGGACCTTTTCGAGGACGCCAAGAACAAGGCGGATTTCCAGGCCAAGTACGGCTATGAGCTCGCCGCGCCCACCACCTGGAAGCAGTACCAGGACATCGCCGAATTCTTCACCAAGGACGGTATGTACGGCACCGACGTCAAGGGCGGCGTAGAAACCGAATGGCTCGCCCACGTCCTGCAGGCCGGCTCCCCCATGGTCCTGGACGGGGACAAGGTGGTCATCGACAACGCCGCACACAAGGAAGCCCTGGACTTCTACGTCAGCCTGGTCAAGTCCGCCCCATCCGGCGCCGCCCAGGTGGACTGGGCCGCCGCGCAGAACCTGTTCAACCAGGGCAAGACCGCGATGACCCGCTTCTGGGCCCATGCCTACCGGCAGATCCCCAAGGATTCACCGGTGGCCGGCAAGGTGGGCACCGCTCCGATGATCGCCGGGTCCGCCGGCATTGGCGGAGTCCCGGGGCCCTGGTACCTCACTGTCCCCAAGGCCACCAAGAACACGGACGCCGCCAAAAAGTTCATCAAGTGCGCCTATGACAACAACAGCATGGGCATCGAGTCCAGCCTCGGCCTGGCGTCCCGCATCTCAGCCTTCGAGAAGTACCAGGACAAAGCAGGCTACGAGAGCTTTGGTCCGCTGATTGAAACCCTCAACGGCAAGGCCACGGCCACCCGCCCGGCCACCGAAAAGTGGCAGCAGATCGTGGATACCGTCCTGGTTCCGATGCTGCAGAAGGCCGTGGCCGGCGGTGACTCCGCCACCCTCCTCGCAGATGCCAAGAAGCAGATCGAGGACCTCGTCAAGTAAGACCCCCGCGGCCGGCACCTGGGTAGCCGGTGCCGGCCGCGGCCCCCAACCAGCGGAAGAGAAAACCGTGCGCATCTCCGATCGCCGCTTCGCATTGTTCCTGATGACACCAGCGGCGCTGTTCCTGGCAGTGTTTGTCGCGTTCCCGTTGTTCCGCCTCGTTGCGGACAGCTTCTTCAAGATCTCACCGATTGCCGGCGGTCCCCGCGACTTCGTGGGCCTGGACAACTACTTCCGGGCCTTCGCCTCCGAAGCCTTCACCGGCGCGGGGTGGCGGACCCTGGGCTACACCGTCATCGTGGTCACCCTCGAATTCGCCCTCGGCCTGGGCATGGCCCTGCTGTTCACCACCCTTGGGCGCAGCTCCCAAATCTGGCGGACAGTGTTCATGTACCCGCTGATGATCGCCCCGATCGTGGCAGGGCTCCTCTGGAAGTTCCTGATGATCGATAACTTCGGCCTCATCGGAACCCTCCTGCACCAGGCCGGCATCCTGTCCAACCCCAACCAGATCGGCTGGCTCTCGGACCCGAACATCGTGCTCTACTCCGTGGCCATTCCGGATATCTGGCTGACCACGTCCTTTATGTGCCTGGTGCTCTTCGCCGGCCTGCAGAACATCCCGGGTGACCTGATCGAGGCGGCCCGCCTCGACGGTGCCCGCGCACCGGCCCTGCTGTTCCGCATCATCCTGCCCCTCCTGCGCCCGGTCATCGCCGTCGCGCTGGTGGTCCGCGGCATTGATGCGGCCCGGGCCTTCGACACCATCCTCATCCAGACCAACGGCGGCCCGCAGTCCGCCTCCGAAACCATGAGCCTGCTGATCTACCGGACCATGATCCGCTTCGGCGATCCCGGGCTGGCCAGTGCCATGGGCACCCTCTACCTGCTGGCCATGCTCGCCGTCGCGTTTGTTGCGGTGTCCACCATCTGGCGGCCAGGAAAGGACAGCTGATGCGCGTCGCCGAGCGAATTAAGAACGACGCCGGGAAGTCACCTGCAGCGGTGGCGGGACCTTCCGCCCCAACCACCGGAAGCGGCAGCGGCCGCAAGCGCCGGGGCGTCAACCGTGAGGGCCTGGAAGCAGGCCGCCGGAGCACCAGGACCCTGCTCTGGGTGCTTCTGGCAGCAGCCATGGTGCTCTACGGATTCCCGTTCCTGTACCTGCTCTTCACATCCTTCAAGACCCCCATCGATACCATCGCGGTGCCGCCCACCATCCTGCCGAAGGAATGGACGCTGGAGAACTACGCCAACGCCCTGGGCCGCAGCGGTGTAGTGGCCTCCTTCATCAACAGCATCCAGACGGCCATCATCAGCACCCTGCTGTCACTGGTGCTGGCGGTACCCGCGGCTTACGGCATCACCAGGTACCAGACCCTCAGCGGCCGGATCTTCATCATGGCCGCACTGGTTACCCGCATGGTGCCGCCGGTGGCCATCGGCATTCCGCTGGCCTCGATGATGGCGTCCATGGGCCTGGCCGATACGCCCATCGCACTGTCCATCGCCCACACCACAATCTCGCTGCCGCTCTCCATCTGGCTGATGTCCAGCTTCTTCGAAGCGGTGCCCAGGGACCTGGAGGAATCGGCCACCGTGGACGGTTGCAGCAGGCTCGGAGCCCTGTGGCGGGTGGTGATCCCGGTGGTGTCCGGCGGCATTGCCGTCACCGCGATCTTTGCCTTCCTCGCCTCCTGGAACGAGTTCCTGTTCGCACTGCTGATGACGGCGATCCGCTCCCAGACAACGCCGGTGGTGATTGCGAACTTCCAGACCCAGTTCGGCCTGGACTGGGGATCCATGACCGCGCTGGCCGCCGTGTACTCCATCCCGGTCATCCTGCTGACCCTGCTTTTGCAGCGCAAGATCGTCGCAGGCATGACGCTCGGCGCGGTCAAGGGCTAGACCACCAATAACCAGTAGCCTACTGATGACGCCCAGGGGCATCACCGACCATAAGGACGTGGGAGACAGATGAGCAACAAGAACATCGGGATCAAGGACGTGGCCACCGCCGCCGGCGTGTCCGTCACAACTGTCTCCCACGTCCTCAATGAAGTGGCCTATGCCCGGATCAGCCCCGAAACCAGGGACAAGGTCCGGTCCGCCGCGGAACAACTGGGATACGGCCCAAACCGCCTGGCCCAGGCTCTCCGCACCCAGAGGACAGGCATGCTGGGCCTGGTGAGCGAAGACATTGCCACCACCCCCCACGCCGGCCGGATCATCCTGGGCGCCGAGGAGGCTGCCAAAGCACGCGGATACAACCTCATGATCATCAACACCTCCGGCTCAGCCAGCCTCGAATCCCGGCGGGACGATGTGGAAGCCCTCCTGGAACGGCGGGTCGACGGCATCCTCTACGCCACCATGTACCACCGCATCGTGGAGCTGCCGGCCAATCTCGGCAGCGTTCCCTCCGTCCTGGTGGACTCGGTGGCCGCCGGCGGAAACATCACCGCCGTCATCCCGGATGAGGAAGGCGGTGCCCGCACCGCCGTGGAAGCATTGCTCGCTGCCGGGCACCGGCGGATCGGCTTCCTCAACAACACCGACGATGTCCCCGCCACCCGCCAGCGGCTCCATGCCTTCCGGACCACGCTGAAGGAAGCAGGGCTCGACGGCGAAGCGGCACCCGTGGAGTCGGAGGTGTCCGAGGTGCACGGCGGCTATGCGGCGGCCCGCCGGATGCTGTCCCGGGATGACCGGCCTACCGCATTGTTCTGCTACAACGACCGGATGGCCATGGGCGCCTACCGCGCGGCTGCGGAACTGGGTCTCTCCATCCCCGGCGATCTCTCGGTGGTGGGCTTCGATGACCAGGAGCTGATCGCCGCCAACCTCCACCCCGGCCTCACCACTGTGGCCCTCCCGCACTACGAGATGGGTGCCTGGGCCACCGAGCACCTGATTGACGCCGTTGAAGGCAAGACCGACCTTTCCCTCATGGCACTTCACCCGACCATTCTCAGCTGCCCGCTGGTGGGCCGCGATTCCATCACGGCTCCCCGGCAATAGGCAGCCAGCCCCTTCCGTTTACCACTTCCCACAACTTCCCACTTCCGCAAGAGGAACGCCAGACATGACCAGTTACCTTCATGCCGCACGCCCGGACACAGCCCCGGCCGGGACCGCCGGGTACCGGCCTGCCATCCACTTCACGGCAAGGGATACCTGGCTGAACGATCCCAACGGCCTCGTTTACCACGACGGCGTGTACCACCTCTTCTTCCAGAACAACCCATTCGGCAACGTTTGGGGCAACATGTCCTGGGGCCACGCCACTTCCCATGATTTGCTGCACTGGACCGAGCATCCTGTGGCCATTGCCTGCGACGAGACAGAGGACATCTTTTCCGGAAGCGTTGTGGTGGACCACGGCAACACGTCCGGTTTCGGCACGGCGGACGCACCTGCCCTCGTAGCCATCTACACCAGTGCCTTCAAAGCCGCCTCGGAATACAGTGGCACCCAGGCCCAGTCCCTGGCTTACAGCACAGACGCGGGAATGACGTGGCAGAAGTACGCCGCCAACCCAGTCCTCACCCGCAACTCAGCGCACTTCCGCGATCCCAAAGTGTTCCGCTATCAAGGGCGCGATGGCGGGTTCTGGGTGATGGTCGCCGTCGAAGCACAGCACCAAACGGTGGTCTTCTACCGGTCGGAAGACCTCAAGTCCTGGGAGTTCCTCAGCGACTTCGGCCCGGCCAACGCCGACCAAGGCGAATGGGAATGCCCTGACCTCTTTCCCCTGGCAGTGGACGGCGACCCGGACAACATCAAGTGGGTCCTGATCGTGAACGTCAACCCCGGCGCGGTGGCCGGCGGGTCCGGCGGCCAGTACTTTGTGGGCGATTTCGACGGCGTCCACTTCACCCCGGATCCCGGTTCCGTGGTGGCGCCGGCAGGACTGGCGGCCATCGGCGACGCCACGGCGGCCGGTGCAGCCTTGCAGGAATGCCTCTGGCTGGACTGGGGACGCGACTGCTACGCCTCCGTATCTTTCAGCAACGCCCCGGATGACCGGCGCATCATCATCGGCTGGATGAACAACTGGGACTACGCCAACCAGCTGCCCACCGCGCCCTGGCGGTCCTCAATGACCATTGCCCGGGAATTGCGCCTCACCACCGTCAACGGTGCAGCCCGCCTGATCCAGCAACCGTTGCTGGCCGGCCCCGGCACCGGAAACGAGGTTCCTGCTGCCAGGGACCAACTGGCCCCGGATGCCTTTGACCTGCGGGATTCGGACCTCCGATTGCCAGCGGCCGTACCGGGCAGCGCGCACATCATCGAGGCGGAAATCCTGCCGGGAAGCACCGGGCAGGTGGCCTTCCATCTCTTCGCAACTGATGACGGAAGCACGGGGACCGTGCTCAGTTACAACGCCGCCACCGCCCAACTCGCCCTGGACCGCAGGCAGTCCGGCAACACGGGCTTCCACGAGAAGTTTCCTTCCGTGGAGTCGGCCCCGCTGGTCCTTGAGGACGGCGTGCTCAAGCTGCAGATCGTCGTCGACCATTGCTCGGTGGAGGTCTTTGCCCAAGGCGGCAAGGTGGTCCTGACTGATCTCGTCTTCCCCCCAACCGGCAGCCAGGAAAACTGGCTATCGGCTGAGGGAGGCGCAGCGGCAATACTGAAACTCGCGGTCTCATCACTCGCCTAACCGCAACCCAAGGGGAAAAACCATGTCAAGCAACAACTACTACGACGTGACCACGTGGCCGGTCGGCAATGCATCCAAAGACGTCGGTGAAGTCATCAACAGCATCATCGCTGACATCAAGGACCGGCAGTCCGCCACCGATGAGAACAACGGAGGAAAGCCGGGCGCGGTGATCTACCTTCCGCCCGGCGACTACCACCTCCGAACCCAGGTGGTGATCGACATCAGCTTTCTTCAGATCCAGGGCTCGGGACACGGCTTTACGTCCTCGAGCATCCGGTTCAACGTTCCCGAGGACGAATGGCCCGGCCTTCATGAGCTGTGGCCGGGCGGCAGCCGCGTTATCGTCGACCTTCCCAGGGGCGCGGACACCGAGGAAGCCAAGGGAGCGGCCTTCTACGTTGAGCGCACCGGTAGCCCTCGGATCAGCTCGGTGGAGTTCTCCAACTTCTGCATCGACGGGCTGCACTTCGAGGCCGATGGCTCAGGGATGCATCCGGAGAACACCTACGTCAACGGCAAGACAGGCATCTTTGTCGCCAACGAGAATGACTCATTCCGCGTCAACGGCATGGGCTTCGTCTACCTTGAAAACGCCCTCACCATCTACAACGCGGATGCACTTTCCGTGCACGACAACTTCATCGCCGAATGCGGCAGCTGCATCGAGCTGCGCGGGTGGGGGCAGGCATCAAAGATCACCGACAACCTGGTGGGAGCGGGCTTCAAAGGCCATTCGATCTACGCCGAGAACCATGGCGGGCTCCTGATCACCGCGAACAACGTCTTCCCCCGCGGGGCGAGCAGCATCCACCTGGCCGGCGTCACGCGGTCAAGCATCACCAACAACCGCCTGCACTCGTTCTACCCCGGGATGCTGATTCTCGCAGCGGACAGTTCGGAGAATCTCGTGGCCACAAACCACTTCCTGCGTGACCATGAACCCTGGACGCCCTTCGTGGGAGTGGGCAACGGACTGGATGACCTTTACGGGCTCCTCAGCGTCACCGGCAGCAACAACTCAGTGATCGGCAACCACTTTTCCCACATCATTGATGCAGAGACCATCCAACCGGCCGGTGCCACGCCGGTAATTGTCCGGCTGGTGGCGGGGGCCGGAAACTTCGTCTCCAACAACCACGCGGTGGCGATGGACGTCCACGCCACATCAAGCGACTCCTGCTTCTCCGCGCAAGTGGACGCCCTGCTGACCACCGAGGCTTCGAAAGTCCTTGCCGTTACGGCGGTCGCGGTGGATCCCGCATCCGCGCGGAATACCATCCTGGATTCCGGAAGCGAGGCCCAGATCGTTGCGGACAGGGCCGTGAACGCCATCAGGGCCACACCCGCCATCGGCTCCTGACCAACAACGAAAGGTACACCATGCCCACAACGCAGCAGCCCAAATCCATAGATGTGGTGGTGGTCGGCGAAGCCTTGGTGGACATCGTCGTCTCCCCCGCCGGCACCGTGGAGCACCCGGGCGGATCACCCGCGAACGTGGCCTACGGACTGGGACGACTCGGCGTCGGCACCGCATTGCTGACTTCCCTCGGCGACGACCCCCACGGCCAGGCGATCGAGCAGCACCTCTCGAGTGCCGGCGTCGACCTCCTGCCCGGCTCCCGGGGCGGCGGCCGGACGGCGACGGCAACGGCCGTGCTCGCCTCCGATGGCTCGGCCAGCTATGACTTCGACGTCCGCTGGGAGCTGCCACGCACCGTTCCCGCGGCGCTGCCCAAAATCCTCCACACAGGCTCCATCGCAACGTTCCTGGCACCGGGAGCGGCTGCAGTACGGGACCTCCTGGAACAAGCACACGAGCGATGCCTGGTGACGTACGATCCGAACATCCGCCCCGCCTTGCTCGGCAGCCAGGCGGAGGCACAGCGCATTTTCGAGGACCTGGTCCCCCTCACCGACGTGGTCAAACTCAGCGATGAGGACGCGCGGTGGCTCTACCCCGGGCTGCCGGTGGAAGACGCCGCCCAGCGCATCCTTGAACTCGGCACCGGACTCGTGGCCGTCACCCTGGGAGCAGACGGATCCCTGCTGGCAGCGTCAGGAACGCGGCTGGCCATTCAGCCGGTCAGCTCGGCCGTCGCCGACACCATCGGCGCCGGCGATTCCTATATGGCGGCCCTGATCTACGGCCTCCTGATGCGCGGAACCGACGGGCTCACCCCGGCAGTGCTGGAGTCGCTGGGCCGCCTCGCCTCGAAAGCCGCCGCTATCACGGTCCGCCGCCCAGGGGCCAACCCGCCCACGCTGGCGGAACTGCAGGGGGAGCTACCCGAGTTCCAGCCCGTCCCATAAATCCATGCGGTGTGAAGGGTGTACCGGCAGTACCTGTCCAGGACGCGCAAATTGGGGTTACCTAGTGGTTGGACCTGGATGCAGGCCCAAAGTCCCATCCACACAACGAAGAGGAACCACCGATGGCTACCTGGCTCATTACCGGCTGCTCCACAGGACTCGGCCGGGCACTGGCCCAAGCGGTGCTCGCCCACGGGCACAACGCCGTCGTCACAGCCCGGAACCCTGCCACCGTGCAGGACCTGGCCGACGCCTTCCCGGACACCGCACTTGCCCTGCCCCTCGACGTCACGGACCGCCCCGGAATCAGCTCGGTGGTGGAAGAGGCGAAGCAGCGCTTCGGCGGCGTGGACGTCCTGGTCAACAACGCCGGCTACGGGTACCGGGCCGCCGTGGAAGAAGCGGACGACGCCGATGTGCGGCAATTGTTCGACACAAACGTTTTCGGCGCTGTTGACATGATCAAAGCGGTCCTTCCGGACATGCGCGGGCGCAGGTCCGGGTCCATTGTGAACATCTCCTCGATCGGAGCCCGCATCACCCCCGCCGGGTCCGGCTACTACTCGGCAACGAAAGCTGCATTGGAGGGCATCTCCGGCTCGCTCCGCAGGGAGGTGGAACCGCTGGGCATCAACGTCACCGTCATTGAACCTGGCGCCTTCCGCACCGACTTCGCCGGGCGCTCACTGACCCAGTCCGCCTCGCCCATCGGTGACTACGCGGAAACGGCCGGGAAGCGGCGCAAGGAGAACGACACCATGGACGGAAACCAGCCGGGCGACCCGGCCAAGGCCGCCGAAGCAATCCTGGCCATCGTTCAGAGCCCCAGCCCGCCGTCTCTCGCGGTGCTTGGCGAGGACGCCTTCGGCGCCTTTGCCGCAGTAGCCGAGGCTCAGCGCGCGGAACTTGACCAGTGGCGGGACCTCAGCCTCAGCACCGGCCTGGACCACTGAGAACCAAGAACCGACGAAGGAAACCATGGACAACGTAACCCTCAACAACGGCGTCGAAATGCCCATCCTGGGCTTTGGCGTCTATCAGATTCCGCCGGAGGAAACCCAGGCCGCCGTCGAAGCCGCCCTCGAAGCCGGTTACCGGCACCTGGACACCGCCGCAGCCTACGGCAACGAGGAGGCGTTGGGTGCCGCTGTCAGGGCAAGCGGCATCGCGCGGGACGAACTCTTCATCACCACCAAGCTCTGGGTCCAGCACGCGCCCGCCGGCAGCGTGGAGGAGGACAGCCGCCGGGCTTTCGAGAACTCCCTCACCCGGCTTGGACTGGACTACGTGGACCTGTATCTGATCCACCAGCCGCTCGGAGACTACTACAGCGAATGGCGGGCCATGCAGAACCTCAACAAGGAAGGCCTGGCCCGGGCGATCGGGGTCTCGAACTTCCACTCTGACCGGCTGGTGGACCTCATCGACCACAACGAAATCGTGCCCGCCGTCAACCAGATCGAGACCCACCCCTTCCACCAGCGCAGCGCCGAGCAGGACCTCATGCGGGAACGCGGCGTCCAGATCGAGTCCTGGGGCCCGTTCGCCGAAGGCCGCAACAACCTCTTCACCGACCCCCTGCTCAGCGAAATCGCCCAGGCACACGGAAAATCCGTGGCGCAGGTGGTGCTCCGCTGGCTCATCCAGCGCAGCGTCGTGGTCATTCCCAAGTCCGTGCGCCCCGAGCGCATGGCAGAGAACTTCGAGGTATTCGACTTCGCCCTGAGCGACGAGCAAATGGGCAAGATCGCCAGCCTGGACACCGACGAAAGCCTCTTCTTCGACCACCGCGACCCCGCAATGGTGAGCCGGCTGGGCGGACACAGGGTGGACTGATCGCACGCCCTCCGCCGGCGTGAGAGGCCCGCCTAGCCCGTTGAGGCGGTGTCGTCGTGGGCAGCGCCCACGGGCTTGGACTCGGGTGAGCCGCGCTGGCGGAGGTAGATGGACAGGACCACCATGGAGCCGACGGCGAGGAATTCCGACTGCCAGTTCTGCAAGGTGCGGTTCCAGAACTCTGCAGACGTCACATACTCGGTCCAGGTCACGGGCTGCTGGAAGTTGCTGATCTGCTCTTCGTTGTAGGCGCTGGTGCCGGCAAGGGACTGGACCAGCCAGCACAGGACAAAGATCAGCCCCATCGTTGTCCCCAGCGAATTCGAAAAGACCGTGCGGCGCCAGCCGCTGGCCCTGGCCCAGGCCGGCGATTTCGGGTTGCTGTACTCCCCCACCAGCTGGTCCTTGTCGGATTCGATTCCGGTCTGGTCCACTTCCTTTGATTCGGGTGATCCTTTTTGCACCAGCCAGATGGTGGCAAGGATGTAGAGCAGGAACTGCAGGTACTCGGACTGCCAGTTTTCCGAGACGTCCACGGCGAAATTGGATGAGGTCAGGTACTGGCCCAGGCTTATTTCCTCAAGCCCGTTCGCAACCTGTTCCTGGTTGAACAGGGCATGGCCGGTCAGCCCTTGTCCCAGCAGGGCCAGGAGGAAGATCAGCCCGAAGAAGAGGCTCAGTCCGTTGTTCCTGAGTGCTTTTTTCACTGCTTCCTCCTATCCGTGGACTAGTCCGACGACAGCCATGTAGGCCAGTCCGCCGAAAATCAGGATCAGGTACAGGGCAAAGCTCCACCGCATGACTACTTGCCTCCCACTTCGCAGGTATAGGGCGCGTCACCGTTCGGCGTGCACCCGGCTGCCGTAATCTTCCAGCCGCCCTCAGCGGCAGCCAGGAAGACTGCGTCGTTCTCGAATTCCACGAAAGCGCCCCGTCCGTATACTTCGGTGCGCGTCACTGTTCCGGGTTCCTGGACATGCAGGTTCCTCAGGTGGTCCTCGCAGCTGCTCTCCTGCTCCCGGGCAGTCTTCTCGCGTGTATCGGACGCCAGCATGGAGCAGGCTGCGGACCATTCGGAGCCCGACAGGGCCTGGTGGAACTCCCGGGCGGCATCAGCAGCAGCCGTTCCTTCCGGGGCACAGCCTGTCAGGGCCAGCAGGGCCGCGATCCCCACCAGGGCCATAACGCACAGGCGGCGCTTTCTCTTCGTCAGCGGGACCATGTCAGCCTTCTTCCTTCCCGGGACGCACTCCAAAAAGGAGGTTCAGCCCCCAGCCCACTACGGTGATGAGCACGATGGCTCCGGCCATGGACGCCAGTTCCGCCGGAGCGGTCAGGATGCCCAGGCTCACGATCAGGGTGGTTGCCCCTGCCGGTGGGTGCGGGGTCTTGAGCAGTGTCAGCACCAGTGTGGTCAGCGCCACCGATAGTGCGCCGGCCAGCAGGTAAGCCGGGGTGAGTCCGCCCACCGGGGCCGGCGGGCTGTCTTGTAATTGGAAGGCGTAGAGCATAGCGACGCCGGCCAGCAGGCCAACGGCGTGGCCAATCAGCGCGTTGGCCGGCCGCGAGGCCTGCTGGGACGGGGACTCGAAAAACAGCATCACCGTAGGTCCGAGGCTGGGGAAAAGCCAGGGCTGGTGGAGCACCAGTCCTGCTGCGCCGGCGGCAGCCAGCACCACCAGGGACAGCGCGGCCGCATACAGTGCGGCTGCGGGGCGGCTTTGGGTCAGCCGTGACGCGTCGGGCACTGGGCGCCTCCTCTGTTGCGGGTCCGGGGCAGGTTCTGCATGGTCATTCGGCGACGATCAGGGCCTGGGGTGCGGCTTGCTTCATGCGGGTGGACAGCCACTCGAGCTGGGTTTTGGTCTCGCCCTCGCAGCGGGTGACCACCTCGAGCAGCTCCGCGTCACGGAGCCCCTGGGCGGCCTGCTTGACGGCGGTCCAGGTGATGTCCACCAGGGATCCCAGCAGATAGAGGTCCTGCAGATCGCGCAGCAGTCCCACCGCCCCGGAACGGGTTTTGGACAGCCCATCGGCATGCAGCCGCTCCGGTTCGTCGTCTTTTTCAACCTCGCCGTAGCGTTCCACGATGGGCAGCAGGGCCTGCTCATGTTTTTCGCACTGATCGGCCAGTGATCGGCAGAGGAAGTACACGTCCGGTTCATCGCCATGGCCGTCGGCCACCTGCCGGAAGGACTCTGCCAGGGTGTGTTCGGAGCGGTGCAGCAGGCCGAGGTAGATGGGGAGCTTCATGACCTCACCTCGTCCCGGGGCGCCGCCGGCGGTTCTGTGGGGGCGATTGTCTCGCTCACCTCACCGGCTGCGCCGCCCACCGTCGCCAGGACGCGGCCGGCCCGGGCGGGACGGGACGCCGTGGTGGTGGGGGCGGGCGCCGGACCGGTGGCATCGGCGACTTTGGTGACACGCACCGCGGCGGTCTTGTAGACGGGCTGCTTGGACACCGGGTCCCACTCCGTCAGGGTCAGCTCGTTGGCCGCCCGCGGGCGTTGTTGCGGATCGGCCTCGGCTGGATCCGCAGCGTCCCAGTACCCGTAGTGGAAGGGAGCAAAGACGGTTCCGGTGCGGATGTTGGCTGTCCGCACGGGGGCGAAGAGGTGCCCGCGGCGGGACTCGACGCGGACCACGTCCCCCTCGCCCAGGCCCAGCGCCTCGGCGTCGCTCTCCGCCATTTCCACCCACATGGCCGGGGCAGCATCATGCAGCTGCGGGGAGCGGCCGGTCTTGGTGCGGGTGTGGAAATGGTAGGCCGTCCTGCCCGTGGTGTAGCGGAAGGGGTATTCGCCGTCGGGGGTTTCGTGCGCCCCCTGGTACAGCGCCGTTTTGAAGATGGCACGCCCGTTCGGCGCCATTGCCTTGTAGGCCTGATCCCCCACGGTGGCTCCGGTGGCCAGGTCGTGCCCGTAATCTTCGGCGGCATCAGCATGGGTGGGAAAGACCCCGTCCCCGTACAAGCGGTCCGTCCCGTCCGGGTGTTCCTCGTTGACGGGCCAGGGGATGCCGCTTCCGCCGCGCAGCCGCTCGTAGCTGAGGCCTGTGTAGTCGCACAGGCGGCCTTTGCTGCATTCGCGCCAGGCGTTGAAGCCGTCCTCCGGGCCCTCCCAGTCCAGCAGCGGACGGCCAGACTTGGTGCGGAAGTCCATGCGCCGTGAATAATCCAGGAAGATCCGGAGGTCGCTCCGGGCCTGGCCGGGCGGCTCCACCGCTTGCTCGGACAGGTGGACAGTGCGGTTGACGTTGGTGAACGTCCCGGTCTTTTCACCCCAGGCGGCGGCCGGCAGGACTACGTCCGCATACTGCGTTGTCTCGGTCAGGTAGAGGTCCTGCACCACCAGGAACAGCTCGGGCTTGGCCAGAATCTCGCGGATCCGGGGCAGCTGGGGCATGGACACCGCCGGGTTGGTGGCCGAAATCCACAGGAACTTGATGGAACCCTGTTCGGCATAACGGAAGATCTGTGCTGCGTGGGTGGGCGGGGCCCAGTGCGGGATGACCAGTTCGTCCACGTCCCACAGTTCGGCAAGCTGTTTGATGTGCTGTGGGTTCTCCCAATTGCGGAAGCCCGGCAGATCGCCGTCGGCCCCTGCCTCGCGGGTGTTTTGTGCGGTGGGCTGCCCGTTCATCTGCAGGATCCCGCAGCCCGGCTTGCCGATCATGCCGCGCAGCAGGTGCAGGTTGTTGACCTGGCAGGACGAGGCCGTGGCCTGCGCGGACTGGTAGAAGCCCTGCAGCACCGTGGAGAGCACCCGCTGCGAGGTCCCGAAAATCCGGGCCGCCTCCACCACCGCGGCTGCGTCCACCCCGCACTCGGCGGCCACCGCCTCCGGCGTCCACGGCTCAATCTTGTCCGCCAGATCCTCGAAGCGGAGGGTGTGGGCGGCGATGTACTCCTCATCGATCCACCCGTTCCGGATCACCTCACGGATCAGGCCGTGCATCAACGCCAGGTTGGTGCCCGGCCGCACTGGCAGGTGAACGTCTGCATGCCGGGCAACTTCCGTGGAGCGCGGGTCCACACACACCACCATCGGCTTATTGGGCCCGCCAATCCGGTCCAGGACCCGGGCCCACAACACGGTCTGGGTCTCGGCCATGTTGTGGCCGTAAAGGAAGATCGCGTCGCATTCGTCGATGTCGGTGTAGCTGCCGGGCTGGCCGTCCGAACCGAAGGACTCCTTCATTGCCGCCGCTGCAGTGGCCGTGCACAGCCTGGTGTTGCCGTCCATGTGGGGGGTGCCGAGCCCGGCTTTGCCGATGATGCCCAGGGCGTAGTACTCCTCCAGGAACAGCTGGCCGGAGGTGTAGAAGCCGTGGCTCAGCGGCCCCTTCTCTTCCAGCAATGCCTTGCTGCGCGAGACAATCCGATCCATGGCGGTATCCCAGTCAGTCTCCACCAGCTCGCCGTTTTCGCGGATCAGGGGCTGGGTCAGCCGGTCCTTGTTGCTCACCCCCTGCCAAGAGGCGAAAAGCCCCTTGGGACCCAGGCGGCCGTGGTTGACGATGTCCATCGCCCGGCCCCGGACGCCCACCATCGCGCCGTCCTTGACCGCGATGTCGATTCCGCAGCCGTTGCTGCACAGCACGCAAGCCGACTGCACCCAGCGGTCCACGTCCTGCTCGCTCAACCCCTTCGCAAGGACCTGGTCCACCCGGACCGGCCACCGGTCCCCCTGCGCGAATGGTGTTCGAGTCCCCCAAATGTCAGCAATCCGGTCCACCATGGCCGTTTTCCTTTCGTCCGGGACAGCTTTGTCCAAGTTCCGCCGTACTGCTGGATGACGGGTTGAAAGTACTGTTTATGCAGGTCAGCCGTGAGGTCATCCTTAGATCGACAGTAGCCTTACTATTCCGGCGAGTAAAGCGCCGCCATGTCCCGCGTGACTGGCGGCGGCGGAAGGTTACGTGGGCGTTCTGTTCATGCGCGCAGGGCAAGCAGTAGGCTTCACGAATACTGACCTGTTGGGGCGGGGCTGGGGGAAGACGATGTTGTTTGAGTGGATAGCGCGCTATTTTCGGACGCTGGGGCCGAGGGGCCGGACGGTGATGTTCCAGCTTCCGCTGTCCATCACCATGCTGCTGGTGGTGGTCCTGGCCGCGATTCTGCATCCCGCTTTCGGGTGGACCGGGCCCTTCCCGTACACCCTGCTGGGCCATCTCGTATTGCTGGCCGCCTGCGCCCTGGTGCCGTGGGAACGGCTTCCGGAGCGGGCAACGCTCAGCATCCCGGTGCTGGACTGCCTCGCCATCGGCCTGTCCCGCGAAGCCGGCGACCAATACTTGTCGGTCCTGGGCTTCCTCCTGGTCTTTCCGGTGGTCTGGCTGTCCTACGGGCCGCAGCGCAGCGGGGTACTCATCGCCGTACTGGCTGCCTTCGTGAGCGTCGCACTGCCGCCGGCGGTCCTCGGCACAGGCTACACAAGCGCTTCCTTTATCCGCATCGTGCTCCTTCCTGTGGTCCTGGGAGCGATGGCACTCACCACCTACGGAGTGGCCAAGGCCCTCCGCCAGCAGCGGCTCCGGCTTGAGAACCAGGAAGCCGAGGTCCGGCGGCTGCTGGCGGCCAGCGAAGACCGCGAGCAGCTCCTGGACACTGTTATGGATACCGTCAGCGTGGCTGTCTGCGCCCTCGACGACAAAGGCAGGACCATCCTCACCAACCAGCATCCGGGAAGCGGCCCCGCCGGCACGATCTTCGTGGATACGCCAGCAGACGGGGGCGCGGGCCTTCCGGTCTACGGCATCGACCGCAAGCAGCCCCTTCCCGCGGAGCGGCATCCGCGCGTCCGCGCAGCCCGGGGCGAGCCCTTCACCGACGAACTGGTGTGGATCGGCAGTGGGAACGGCCAGCGTGCCTACTCGGCCACCTGCAGGCTAATCACCACTATGGATGGTCGGCATTCCGGTGCCGTCATGGCCTTAACCGACGTCACTGCACTGGTGGAGGCCCTCTCTGCCAAGGACCAATTTGTCGCAAATGTTTCCCATGAACTTCGTACGCCGCTGACGTCGATCCTGGGCTACCTGGCCCTGGCGCTGGATGAAGGCCTCGATCCCGACGTCGAACATTCCCTGGGAGTTGCCAAACGCAACGCCGAACGCCTGCTGACCCTGGTGGGCGACCTGCTCACCACCGCCTCCGGCACCGTGACCGTCACTCCCCGCCCCGCTGACTTGGCCGAGGTTGCCGCCCGGAGGGTTGAAGCCGCACAGTCGCGGGCCAAATCCGGCGGCGTGACGTTGAATCTGCAGACGGACGGTCCGGCTACGGGGCTCTTCGATCCAGACCGGATGGGGCAGGCCATCGACAACCTGGTGTCCAATGCCATCAAATACACCCCGGCCGGCGGTACTGTCACAGTCCGCGTCAGCACCAGCGGAGAGAACCTCATGTGCGAGGTTGCCGATACTGGAGTCGGGATGACAGAAGAAGACCTGGCCCAGGCCTTCACCCGCTTCTTCCGCACGGCCAAAGCCCACTCTTCCGCCATTCCCGGTGCCGGCCTGGGACTCGCGATCACCAGGGCCATCATCGAAAACCACCGGGGAAGCATCACCCTCAACAGCACTCACGGAAAAGGAACCACCGCAACGATTACCCTCCCGGATGCGGATGCGGTGGCCCGGCCTTTGGTTTCCGCCTAAACACGGCGCAGGTTTGAGGCATTCTTGAGCGAGTCTTGATCGTATGCGCGCCCGCCCTTGAGGAATGCCGGGCACAGTATTCCGTGTAAGGCCTGAAGCGCGGCGCAACTGCAACTGGGATCTGGGCCCGGTAGCGCCAGGGCCTTGATTCGGGAACAACCGAAGGTCTTAGCGCTTGGCGGTGTCTAGAAGCTGGCACCGCCAAGCGGATCTTCCACCCACGGGCTCCGCAGCGGCCTCAATCAGCTGCAGTCATCCAACGGGATCATGCGGAGGCCCGGCTGGTGCAAACCATGTTTAGTCCCCGGTGAGCTCCGCGTGGAGTTTCTGCACACGGGCTTTGATGTCGTCCCGGACCAGGCGCATGCGCTCCATTCCCTCGATCCCGCGCTCGGAGGGCTCGTCCGTTTCCCAGACTTCGAAGCGCTTGCCTTCGACCGGTTCAAGCTTGGCCTCGGTGCCCAGCACGATGACAGCGTCCACAGTGTCCAGGACTTCGTCAGTGACCGGTTTAGGGTATTCGCCGGTGAGGTGGATGCCCAGCTCGGTCAGGGACTCCACTGCCTGCGGGTTCAGGTCCTTGGCCGGCTTGGTACCGGCGGAATAGACAGCGATGGCGTTACCGGCGAGGTCTCGCATGAGGCCGGCGGCGAGCTGGGATTTGCCGCCGTTTTTGCTGCAGACGAACAGCACGGACGGAGTCTTTTTCTGGGTCATGGGTGGCTGATTCCTTTTCGGGTGAGGCGGCGGGTTAGTTGTTGGTGCCGGAGCGGCCGTGGGCCACGCCTGTGGGGAAGCCGACCAGCACCGGTTCTGGTGCGGCGCAGCATCCTGACTCCGCATCCGAGGCGACCACCGATGTAGTGGCGGGGACGGCGCAGCTGGTGCCGGCGGCGGTGGAGCAGACTCCGGTTTCGGGGAGTTCGAGGTGGACGGTGTCGGCGGATTCCTGGTCGCCCGCGAGGGCGGCGGCGACGGAGCGGACCTGTTCGTAGCCGGTGGCCAGCAGGAAGGTGGGGGCCCTGCCGTAGGACTTCATCCCGACAATGAAGAAGTCCTTTTCCGGGTGGGCGAGGAGCTTGGCGCCATGCGGCGGGACGGTACCGCAGGAGTGGAACTCCGGGTCAATCAGCGGGCCGAGCTCCATCGGTGCTTCGACGGCTGGGTCCAGGTTCAGGCGGAGCTCGCGCAGGATGTCCAGGTCCGGCCGGAATCCGGTGCAGGGAACCACGACGTCGGCCACAATAGTGCGGCCGTCAACCGCACCGATAGTGACGGATGAGTCCACGGATTTGATCGAGCTGATACCGAATCCGGTGTGCAGCTCGATCTTTCCGGCCTCGACCAGCCGGCGGACCCGGCCGCCGAGCTGGCCGCGGGCGGGCAGCCCGTCGAGGTCGCCGCCGCCGTAGACTTTCGAGGCCGAGTCTCCCCGGACGGCCCAGAGGACGCGGGTCTCCGGCTCTTCCCTGGCGAGGTCCGCCAGGTTGATCAGGGTGTTGGCGGCGGAGTGCCCGGCACCAACTACGAGGACGCGGCGGCTGGCAAAGGAGGCGCGGTCGCGGCGGGTGACGTCGGGCAGCGGCGCCGAGATCCGGTCCCCTGCTGCCTGTTCGCCGATGGCAGGCAGGCCCGAGCTGCCCAGCGGATTGCGGGTGGACCAGGTGCCCGACGCGTCGATGACTGCTGCCACGGTGTGGTCCCGGGTTTCGCCGTCCGCGTGCTCCACCCGCACCAGGAAGGGGGTGGTGTCGCGGCCCTTGATGTGGGTCTTGTCCAGGCCCTCCCGGGCGACGGCCGTGACGCGGGCGCGGGTCTGCAGGCGGGACGCGATCCGGGAAAGCGCGGCCAGGGGTGCCAAGTAGTTGTCGATCAGCTCCCCGCCGTAGGGCAGGGCCGTGGGCCGCGGTGCTTCCCAGCCGGCGGCTTCGAGGAGGCGGACGGCAGCGGCGTCGGTGTTGAACCGCCACGGTGAGAAAAGGCGGATGTGACGCCAGTGCTCGATGGCCGCGCCCGCCGTCGTGCCGGCTTCAAAGATCAGCGGTTCCAGGCCCCGTTCGAGCAGGTGGGCCGCGGCGGCCAGGCCCACTGGGCCGGCGCCGATCACGGCGACCGGGAGGTTCTTCGCTGACTCCATGGTGTCCTCTTTCATCCGTAGTGGCGGTGCGGTCCAGTTAGCGGCGGGGTTGCCCAACTAGGTAGCAGTAGGTGTCGTTTTGAGGCCCCAAAACGACAGTTACTGCTACCTAGTTGGGTGGGAGGGGTTAGCAGCAGTCCTCGTCGTCGCGGCAACCTGAGTCGCCGCAGCATCCGTTGGTCATGAGGCTCACCCCCTCCCCTGTTTCGGTTTAGGCGCGGGTCACTCTCGACAACAGCACGGTTACTTGGCGGCCGGGATGAGGGAGTCAATGAGGCCCTCGATGCGGGTCTTGATCTCGTCACGGATGGGGCGGACGGACTCGACGCCCTTGCCGGCCGGATCCTCCAGCACCCAGTCCTCGTAGCGCTTGCCCGGGAAGTAGGTGCACTCGTCGCCGCAGCCCATGGTGATCACCACGTCGGATTCCTTGACGGCTTCGGTGGTGAGGACCTTCGGAACCTCCGCGGACATGTCGATACCCAGCTCTGCCATGGCTTCCACGGCGGCGGGGTTGATCTTGTCGGCAGGCTGGGACCCGGCGGAGCGGACCTCGATCCGGCCCTTGCCGAGGCTAGTGAGGAACGCGGCGGCCATCTGGGAACGGCCTGCGTTGTGGACGCAGACGAACAATACGGAGGGCTTCTTGGCGGTTTCGGTGCTCACGGAGTGTCTCCTGGTATCGGTTGGCGGTGGACTGTATCCGGACAGCTCGCAAAACCGAACATTGATGATCGATATAGCAAGTATCTGGCGATACATTGATGGATGTCAATATATGTTTTTGAAGGTCGCTTGAAGGCTTCAGGCGGCGGTGACGCGCGGAGCAAGGTCGGTGACGCGGCGGGCGATGTCCTCGAAAGCTCTATCAAACGCTTCCCGGGTGCCCAAGCGCAGGGGATCCGGGATGGACCAGTGGATCCCGCCCAGCCCGGCCAGTTCCTCATGTGCGCTGTCACAAACTGTGACCACGAAGTCCGCGGCTTCAGAGACCTGATCGAGGGAGCGCGGGGCCCGGTTAGGGAGGTCGAGTCCGTGGCGGCGGGCAGCCTCGACAGCTCCGGGAGCGATATGGTCGGCCGGGTGCGTCCCTGCAGAGGCTGACGGGATACTGCTGGCCTGGCGCCACAGCGCGGCAGCCAGTTGGGAGCGGGCACTGTTGCGGGTGCAGACGAACAGGATGCGCTCGGCACCCTGCACCGCACCGGGTACCAGTCCATCCAGTGCGCCGGCAGCCAGCCGGAGGTAGCTGCGGCGCTTATCCGCCTCGGAGCGGTGCCTGGTGGCCAGTCCGGCATCCTCAAGTGTCCGCAGGTGGTGCGCGAGCAGGTTGGAGGACATGCCCAGCTCCGCCTGCAGCTCCGTAGGGGAAAAGTCGCCCAGGGTCAGCAGATCCACAATGCGCAGGCGCGCCGGATCCGCAAGGGCAGCATGTCTCGCGACGCGTGCTTCAAAGCTGGAAGCTGACTCAATATTCATTGATTCAATTTTGACTGAGGTAATTTCGTGCGTCAAGCTTAGATCATGACTTCACACCAACCAGCCCTGTGGCGCCGTGCCGTCGCAGAGCTGCTAGGCACCGCCTTGCTCGTTGCCATCGTCGTCGGCTCCGGAATCGCCGCCCAGCAGCTCTCGCCCAATGACATCGGCCTGCAGTTGCTCCAGAACAGCACGGCCACGGTTCTTGGTTTGACGGTGCTGATCCTGGTGTTCGGCCCGGTCAGCGGCGCACATTTCAACCCCGTGGTGTCCTTGGCCGACTGGTTCCTGGGCCGGCGCACGCGCTCGGGCCTGACCCTGCCGGAGGTTGGCGTCTACGCAGCAGCCCAGGCTGCCGGGGCCGTCGGCGGCAGCATGCTCGCGAACGCAATGTTCGACGTCGGGACCTCCATTTCCGTCAAGGACCGGGCAACTGCAGGGCATCTTTTAGGTGAGGTGGTGGCCACCGCGGGCCTCATCCTGCTGATCTTTGCCCTCGCGGCCACCAACCGGGGCGCCCTCGCCGCACCCGCAGTCGGCGCCTACATCGGAGCCGCCTACTGGTTCACCTCGTCAACCTCGTTCGCCAACCCCGCGGTGACGGTGGGCCGCATCTTCAGCGACACCTTCGCCGGCATAGCCCCGGGCTCAGTTCCCCCGTTCGTGATCGCCCAGCTGGTGGGCGCCGCCATTGGCCTGGGCCTGCTGCTCCTGCTGTTCCCCACCGCCGCGCACGCCGCTGACGACGTCGTCATTCCACACGGCAGCCAGGCCGGCAAGCCCCAGGCGTAGGGCCACACGCCACTATATTGATGAATGTCAATGTTGCGGCATAATGGGTTAATGAGCTCACTGCCCGTGCTTGAACCGGTCGTCGACACCACGTGTTGCCCGCCGGCAGCGCCAGCGCTGGGTGCCGCCGAAGCACAAAGCACCGCCGCCGTGTTCAAAGCCCTGGCCGACCCCAACCGGCTGCGGCTCCTGTCCATCGTCAAGGCTGCGGAGAGCGGTGAGTCCTGCGTCTGCGACCTCACCCAACCGCTGGACCTTGGCCAGCCCACCGTGTCCCATCACCTGAAAATCCTGGTCGACGCCGGGCTGTTGCACCGCGAAAAACGTGGCACCTGGGCTTACTACTCGCTCGTCCCCGGCGCCCTCGAGCGTATCGGGGAACTGCTGGAGAGCCTGTGACACCAGCGGAGCCGGCGACGACGATCCGCTCCATGCGCCCGGAGGATTGGCCGGCGGTCCGAAGCATTTACCAGGAAGGGATCGATACCGGCCACGCCACATTCGAATCCGAGGCGCCCGACTGGGACAGGTTCAACGTTTCCCGGCTTCCCGGCCACCGGCTCGTCGCGGAAACTGCGGCTGGCTGGATCGTTGGCTGGGCGGCCGTCTCCCCCGTGTCGGCACGTCCCGTTTACTCCGGAGTCGTCGAACACTCCGTGTATGTTGCAGGCGAAGCACGTGGCCTCGGCGTGGGCACAGCCCTGCTGCAGGCTCTGGCCGCATCAACCGAAGCGGATGGGATCTGGACCATCCAGGCCAGCGTTTTCCCCGAGAATGAAGCAAGCCTCAAACTCCATCTCGCCAACGGCTACGTCATTGTGGGACGCCGTCAACGTATTGCGCACATGGGACACGGGCCCCTGAGCGGGCAATGGCGGGACACAATCCTGATTGAACGCCGCTCCCCCACTGCCTGAACCTGCCGGACAGGCTGACGGGGCGGGTGTCAGTTCAGCCTGCGCTGCGGGGCGCGAACATGATGACCGCGACTCCCAGCAGGCAGATCACTGATCCCGCGATATCCCAGCGGTCCGGGCGGAAGCCGTCGAAAACCATGCCCCAGGCCAGGGATCCGGCGACAAACACGCCTCCGTAGGCTGCCAGGATCCGGCCGAAGTGAGCGTCCGGTTGGAGCGTGGCCACGAAGCCGTAGATGCCCAGGGCCACCACGCCAAGGCCTGCCCACCACCATTGCCTGCCCTCGCGGACGGACTGCCACACGAGCCAGGCACCGCCGATTTCGGCCGCCGCAGCCAGGATGAACAAGAGGACAGATTTTGAAATACTCACGGACCAATCTTGGCAGGGCCTGAAGATCCCGCTTCCGCCGGGGCCAGGCAAAGACTAGCGTGCGGCGTCGTCGAGCAGTTGGCGGAACTGGGCCTCGCTGTTCAGCGTGAGCTTCTGTCCGTCAAGGAAGAAGGTGGGGGTCCCGCTTACGCCCAGGCTTTTTCCGTCGGCGATGTCCCTGCGGATCCGCTCCTTGGATTCCTCGGCAGCTACGGCGGCGTCAAATTTCCCCATGTCCAGGCCGATCTCTTCGGCGAATGTCCTGAACAGGGCGGCCTGGGAGTCCTGCTTGTCGCCCCACTGCGGCTGGGTCTCGAAAAGCCTGGCTGCCATGGCGTCGTACCTGCCCTGCTGGGCGGCCGCCTCGACGGCGAGTGCGGCTACTCCGGAGTTCGCGTGGCCGAGCAGCGGGAAGTACCGGTGAATGAACGTAATCCTGTCTCCGTACTCCGCCTTGAGCTCCTGGACGAGCGGCTCGGCGGCACGGCAGGATTCGCATTCGAAGTCCAGGAACTCCACCAGTTGGGCTTTTTCAGTGACGGGATTCGTGACGCGGTGGCTGTCCTCCCGGACCAGTTGCGCGTCGGCGGCCGGCAGCGCAGCGGGAGACGGTTTGTTGGCAGCGGAGACGGCGTACCAGACCAGGCCAGCAGCGACGAGCGCCGCGAGGATGGTCCAGATGGCAATGCGGACGTTCCGTGCGGTGGAAACAGCGCTCATCGATCAGCCGGCTTCGTCCCGAGGGTCAGGCTCACCGGCGCCGGCCCGGCAGCGGCCCGGCAGCCGGGGCAGCAGGCATCTTCCTGTTCTCCAACAACCGGAGTTTCCGCCGCGGCGGGGGCCTGTGGGGCTGCTGGTGCACAGCAGTCATCGCCGGCTTCGCCGTGACCGCTCGCGTCGCTGGCGTGGGGAACTGCACAACACGCCTCACCCCGCCACGCGCTGATACCTTCACGGACCGCGATTCCGGCAATAACCAAGGCGGCGCCGGCATCGGCCCACCACCACCCCAGGGTGCCGTTCAGGACCAGGCCGATCAGCAGGACGGCGGAAAGGTAGGTGCACAACAGGGTCTGTTTGGAATCGGCCACGGCTGTCCTTGAGCCCAGTTCACGGCCCGCGCGGCGCTGCGCCCAGGACAGCAGGGGCATGATGGCCAGGCTCAACGCGGCGATGACAATACCGGGAGTGGAGTGCTGGGCCTCTTCCCCTCCGGTCAGGGCGCGTACGGCGTCCGTGGCCACGAAAGCGGCCAGGGCGAAGAACGAGATGGCGATGATGCGCAGCGTCAGGTGCTCACGGCGTTCCGGATCCTTGGACGAGAACTGCCACGACAGAGCCAGTGCGGAACTGACCTCAATGATCGAGTCCAGCCCGAACCCGATCAACGCGGAAGAATCAGCCACGTTGCCGGCCCAGAGTGCCACCACCGCTTCAATGACGTTGTAGGTGATGGTTGCGGCGGCGAACAGCCGGATCCGGCGGTTCAGGACGGTGCGGCGTTCCACGGTGGGGGCTGCCGGCAGCGCGGTCATGCGAAGCACTTCCCGTCCGGGGCGCAGCAGGCAGGATCGACGGCCAGGACAACACCGATCAGGTCGCTGATCGCGTGACCCAACCGCGGGTCGGCAAGCTCATACCGGGTCCGACGCCCGTCAGGAACGGCCACCACCAGGCCGCAGCCGCGCAGGCAGGTCAGGTGATTGGACATGCTCTGCCGGGAGACGCCCAGGGAATCAGCCAAATCGGAGGGGTAAGCCGGGGCACCGGAGAGTGCCAAGAGAACCCGCGCGCGGGTAGGGTCCGAGACCGCATACCCGAAGCGGGCCAATACGGGCGCCTGCGTGAGTGCTTCCATGCCGCCAAAGTACAGCAACGGCTGTATTCACGCAATGCTGTATCGAGACAGCCCGGACATCGCAGCCCGCCAAGTCGGACCTCCTAAAAACTACTTTTCGGTATGCCTAACTTTCGGTTATCCTCGTATCAGAACGCCCCGATGATGAGGATTGCCCATGGCCGCACCCACTCTTGAACTCCGCCCCGCACCCCGCAAGGTGTGGTCCCGGCTCCTGCTGCTTGGCCCTGCCTTCGTCGCCGCGATCGCATACGTGGATCCCGGAAACGTCGCTGCGAACCTCACCGCTGGAGCCAACTACGGTTACCTGCTGGTGTGGGTCCTGGTGGTGGCCAACGCCATGGCAGTCCTCGTCCAATACCAGTCGGCCAAGCTGGGCCTGGCCACGGGCATGAGCCTTCCGGAAATCATGGGCAAGCGGCTGGGCACCAAGCGTCGGCGCCTGTACTGGGTGCAGGCCGAAATCGTTGCCGGTGCTACCGACATGGCCGAGGTCATCGGCGGCGCCGTAGCTTTGAACCTGTTGTTCGGACTGCCCCTGCTGGCCGGCGGGGTGATCATCGGCGTGGCATCGATGCTGCTGCTGGCGCTCCAGTCCCAGCGGGGCCAGCGGTCCTTCGAGTACGCAATCCTGGTGCTGTTGGGCGTCATCGCCGTCGGATTCATGACCGGACTGTTCGTCAACCCGCCCGACGGCGGAAGTGCTTTGGGCGGTCTGCTGCCCCGTTTTGAAGGTACTGACACCGTCCTGCTCGCGGCCAGCATGCTCGGCGCCACCGTTATGCCGCACGCGATCTACCTGCACTCCGCCCTGGCCCGGGACCGGCACGGTTTCTCAGAAGACGCCGCCGTCCGGACACGGCTGATCCGTGCCACCCGGTTCGACGTGGTCGGTGCCCTGCTGCTGGCGGGGGTGGTGAACATTTCGATGCTGCTGCTGGCCGCGTCCAGCCTGCGCGGCATCGAGGGAACCGACACCATCGCCGGCGCCCACGCTGCTGTCACGTCCGCGCTTGGCCCCGCCGTCGGTATCATTTTCGCCATCGGCCTCCTGGCCTCGGGCCTGGCCTCGACGTCCGTGGGCTGCTACGCGGGTGCCACCATCATGGGCGGGCTGCTGAAGGTCCGCATCCCCCTGCTCACCCGCCGTATCATCACGCTGATTCCGGCCTTGATCATCCTGGGGGCCGGGATTGAGCCCACCCTTGCTTTGGTGCTCAGCCAGGTGCTGCTCAGCTTCGGTATCCCGTTTGCCTTGATCCCGCTGATCCGTTTGACCGGCAAACGGGAGGTCATGGGCATCCATACGGACTCCAAAGCCCTGAAGATCGCCGGGTGGACCAGCGCCACGCTGATCGTGGGCCTGAACATTGTCCTCATTACCCTCACGCTCGCCGGCCAGTCCTGAGCCGGCGCACATGTACCGGCCCCAGGCCACCGCAGTAATGCCCTGCTGAAAAGTCGAGTACCGGTTACTCGGGCGTTCCCTCTCCCCCACCCCGTATCGTGCAGCAAGAGATATCCTCGGGGACCGCTGCTGACGGGAGCAGGTTGTGGGAATTGAGCTGCGCCTGAAGCGGGCGCCCCACTTAGCGGGGGCCGGTGACGGCAGCAACGGAACGGCGCGGTTCCACAGCCGGTCAGCGGCCCCGCCCAGGCTCGGCGTTCTTTTGGACCTGCGTGCCAACACTGACGAGGCCCTCCTGCAACTCCTCGGCCTGGCCGCAACATCCGCCCTGTCGGAGCTGGCCGGATGCACCCTGGACTGTGCCGTGACACTGGTACGCCCACGCCACCCGGCCTTGACGGCAGGCACCAGCAGCGGCGCCACCTTCCTGGCACAATCCGATCAAAGCCGCGGGGACGGACCGGTATCCCACGCCCTCGCCGGGCATCTGGCGCTCATGGCCAATAGCTACTCGGCCGATCCCCGGTGGCCTTCGTTTTGGCGCCCTCTGGGCGAGGCCGGCTACAGGTCGCTCTTGTCCGTGCCGCTGCAGCTTCACGCGGACAGCCTGGCAACCCTGACGCTCCTGGCCCCGCAGGACAATGCCTTCACTCCCGGCGTTATTGTCGCGGCCGGCGCCTTCAGCAAACTGGCAGCAGGCAGCTACCTTTCGGCAGCTGAGTTGCGGGCAGCACTGGCCAGGGCCGAACAACTCGAGGCGGCCCTGCAGGGCCGTACCTCCATCGACGTCGCCTGCGGGGTGATCATGGGACAAAACCGGTGCTCCTACGACGACGCTTTCCACATCCTTGCCCAAGCCTCCAGCCACCGGAACGTCAAAGCCCGCGTCGTAGCGGAAACCATGCTGCGGGAACTGCCGGGCGGCCTGCCCTCAACGCATTTCAAGGAATGAAGCGCGGCCGTTTTGCTGTCGCGCGGGCTCTAGCCGGCACATTACGACGACGGCACGCGCCGCTGCTGGTCAGCTCCACCTGATCGAATCCGCGTGGGTTCGCATCCAGGAACCGCAGCAGGGCTTCGCAGGCCAGCGAAACGGGGGGCGGGCGAGGCGACGCCGAAGGTGGCCGTAAGGATGGTTCCCACCCCTGGTGTGGAGCGGACTTCGAGGGCGCCTCCGGCCTGCTGGATGGTGTCCCCCAAGATCCGCAAGCCAAAGTGGCCTTCGGGCCGGGGCACGCTCGGGTTGAAGCCACAGCCGTTGTCCGAAACCGTGATCTGGGTGATCTGGCCGGCCTGCCGGATCCGGATCGTCACGGACTTCGCCGAAGAATGTTTGGCCGCGTTAACCAGGGCCTCACGCGCCACCCGGTACACAAGCACGGCTCGGTCCCGGTCCAGGACAAGCTTGTCCGGGATATCAACGGTCAGCCTGATGCCGCGCTCCACGAGGGGCGCCTCCAGCCTCGTGAGGGATGCCTTCAGCCCGAGCTCATCGAGGTCCGGAGGATAGAGCTCACTGGTCATGGCACGGAGGGTGCGGATGTTCTCCTGCAGCATGGTGCGCGCTTTTGAGAACACGGGACCTTGCTCAGCCGGGCCGCGTCCCTCCACCGATTCCAATGCATACGCGAGCCCGGACAAGTCCTGGATCACCTCGTCATGAAGTTCGCTGGCGATCTGCCGGCGCTCGTGGTCCGATGCTTCGATCGCAAGATGCAGCATGGAGTTGCGTGCGGCCTGGTGGACCTGAATCCTGCGGGCCAGCCGCACTGCCGGGATCAGCTGCGCCACCTGGAGGATGGCCAATGACAAGAGCATCGGTGGGATCATCCCCATCAGGACGGCCTGCTGTTCACGCCGAACACCGGCACCGGAGGAGTAGGTTTCGAAGATCATCGGGGCGCCGCTCAGCGATGCGGACCGCGCGTAGACTTCCACCAACTCGCCGGCACCTGCCTCGAACTCGTTCTCGTCCGCCGTCTGGGGTTCCAGGGTAGCCGTCGCCGGGCCTCCATCCAGGAGCAAGCGGGCCCATTCCTCGTGTTCAAACTGCTGCCCTATGAGGGACTCAGCATCCGAATAGACCACTCTGCCGTGCTCGTCCCACACCTTGATCCTCGTTACGCCGCTCTCCGCCAGCCACGGCTCGAGCCGCTGATCCAGCAGTTGCAGTGCGGCAGGATCATGGGCAATGAGCTGGTCCGTTATCAAGGGCCCCACCACCCGGTCGGCCAAACGCTGGGTGACGTCCCTGGCGTTGTCCAAAGCGTGCCTTTCGGCAGCGGCCCGGATCCAGAAGGCAACGGGGGTGGCTACGAGGACAAGTGCTATGAAGCCTGCGGTAAGAAAACGCGCAACAGCAGCCCTGACCTCACGCCGCTCGGCGCTTCCAGCACCAATGCGGGCCGGAGAGGCCTCCCCGGAGTTTTGTCCTGGCATGGCGGGCCTGCTGGGCTACGCCGAAAGTCCCGGTGCCTGCGCCCCCATGCTGCCCAAGCCGGCAAGGAGGGACGGGTGCACAATCAGGTTGCCGGGACGGGCGTGCCTCAAGGTGTCCAGCATGATTGCCAGGGCGCCGTCCTTCGGAAGGAATGCACACACCCCCATGCCGGCGGCCTCACGCAGGGCTTCCTGTGACGGGTTGCCTGTCAGCATGACGATCCTGGCGTCGGGGGCTTCAGCGAGAATGCGTTCGGACGCCGTAAGCCCCGAACCGTCAGCCAGGTGCAGGTCCATAATGACGACGTCGGGCTGCAGTTCATGGAACATGCTCACCGCTGATGCCACTGACTTGGCCGCTCCCACACTCGCGAGGTCCGGCTCCCGGTCCAGCGCTCCGGCCAGCAGGTCCGAAAACGTGGTGTGATCGTCAGCGATCAGGATCCGCATGCGTTCCGTTTCCTGCCGGGCGGATGCGGGGGCAGGGTGGCGGCTTTCCTTGACCACATGAATGGGGCCGGGGACTTCCGCCGGTCCTGACGCTGCCGCGGTGTTTGACAGGAGCCTGGCTTGTGCATCCCTCAGCAGCGGACCGGGAGCGCAGCCCAGTTCCTCATCCATGACCCTCCGGCAGCGGTCGTACGTCCGCAGGGCTTCGGTGTTCTCCCCATTGCGTTCCAGTCCAAGAACCAGGGCCGTCCATGCCCGCTCGTTGAGGGGATCTTCCTTCACCGCCGCGTTGCTGAAGGTCATCGCCTTGGCAACGTCACCGACAGTAAGAGCCGCTTCTGCAGCCAGCACGCGGGCAACGTTAACCTGGTCCGCATGCAAGGCCCGCTCTTGCTCGGCCCAGGCCGGCAGCAGTTCGTCCCCGAGCAGCGGAGCCGAAGCCAGCTCAAGTGCATTGGTGAGCAAGGCGAGCGCCTCGCGCGGTTCGGCCTGGCTGGCCATTTTTGTCAGAGTCTCAAAGCGGTCCAGATCCAGTTCCACGAGCGAGCGGTCGATGGCGTAGCCGCCTGTGACTGTCCGCAGGGGGCCCGTCCGGCCGGCGCCGGGCTGCAGGTGGCGTCGAAGCACGCTGACGTAGCTTTCGAGGGTTGGCAGTGCAACAGCGGGATGATTGCCGTCCCAGAGCAAATCCATAATGCGGGTCTTGGACACGGCCGTGCCAAAGCTCAACAAGAGGATTTCGAGCACCTGACGGGGCTTGGGTCCGCCGAGGTCCTTGGCAGTGAGTTCCTTGCCCCCACAGCGGATCGTCAGCGGGCCGAAAACCGAAATCTGAAGCGCCGGCATCTGCGGCGACACTGCAGAAAGCGGGGCTATAGAAAGGGTACGGGCATCGGCCGCTCTCTTCGCCAGTTCCAGAGTAATCACGAAGGTCTCCCCCAAATACAAATAGGTCAATGCGTGAGTCCCATTGAAAAGGGTGGGCAACACCCGGACAACAGTGTTGAGTACTCAGTTCTTGGAGTACCCATACTTGGGTTTTGAGGCCCCTACGCACAGCCGGTTTTGCCACCCCACGGCGTGACCTGAAGGAAGAAACCGGCGGGGAAGCGTTTCCGCTGGTTAGACCAACGATTTGATGCTCGTGGGGATGTTGGGAAAAACCTAGGTAGCCTCTTGGGAGCGCGATGGGCAGAGCCAAAGCTTTCCCCAACCGGCCTACCCTATTTTTCCTTGTATGGGCACACTGGCGGTTTGTGACGACAGCTCTGGTGCCGGCGCCGATGGGAGGGGAATCCAGATGAACGTATCCACCAGGGCTTTCCTCAATCTCCCTTCGATGATGGGCAATCTGTCACTGGCCGGCGGTTGGCAGCGGCTGCGCGCAGGACTGCGTACTGTCCGCTTTCGCGTTCTTGCCACTGTCTTGGCTTTCCTGGCGGCGGGCCTGCTGGTTGCCGGCATCACCACGCTTGCCCTTGACCTGCGCAGCCTCAACAGCCGGGTCAGCGAGGATCTCCTGCTCCAGTCTGAGCGGCTCCAGAACATCGCGGAACAGGGTGTTCCGGGCGGAGGCCCCTTCAGCTCCCTGGAAGTACTGTTTACCGTTTTCCTCCAGGGTGACACCCCGGGCCGGTATGACTCCGTGATGGCCACCATCAACGGCGGCAATACATTCCTGCCTGCGGGAGGCCAGCCAACAGACCTCGCGGCTTCCGCAGTGCTGAAGACTGTCCGCGCGGAGCAGCGGGAAGGCCGCACCGTGTTCCATGACATGACCCTGGACGGCCGGCAGGTACGCCTGGCCATCACCTCAGTATCGCTCGGTGACGGAACGGCCGGCGGGCTTTTGGTGGCAGCGAATGAGATTGGGCGGCAGCGGGAGAAGGCCATCGGGTCCTTCGGGACTTTCGCGCTGGTCTCGCTGGCCACGCTGCTGCTGGCCGGCGCCGTGGGCTACATCGTCACGGGACGGTTGTTTGTTCCCGTCCGGCGCCTGCGCCAAGCCACTGGATCCATCACCTTTGACGATCTGAGCAGCAGGGTCCAGGTACCGCCCGGAGACGACGACGTCTCGCAACTGGCCACCGACTTCAACCGCATGCTCGACAGGCTGGAAACCGGCATCGCCGACCAGCGCCGGTTTGTGGATGATGCCAGCCATGAACTTCGTACACCCCTGACCATCATCGGCGGCCACCTCCAGCTGCTTTCGGCGGCAGACCCGCAGGACGTCGCCGAAACCCAGGTCCTGCTCCTGGAAGAACTGGACAGAATGCAATCCCTGGTGGATGAGCTCCTCCTGCTCGCGCGCAGCGGGCGTCCGGATTTCCTCCGGCCGGACTTTATCGACGTCGATTCCTTCCTGCAGGCTGCGATGAACAGGATCAAGGTGCTGGCTGACCGGCAGTGGCGGATCGACGCCATGCCCGGGGGCCGCATCCGCGCAGACCGACACCGCCTCACCCAGGCGGTGGAACAGCTGGCAGCGAATGCTGTGCAGTCAACGCGGCCGCACGATGTGATTTCCCTTGGTGCAGCATGGACCGGAACGCGGGACGGCACGGCACTGCCGGGACAACCCGGATCTTCCGGAGCGGGTCTGGACATCTGGGTGGCAGACACAGGGTGCGGCATCAGCGCAGCGGACCAGGAACGGATCTTCGACCGCTTCGCCAGGGCGGGAGTTTCCCGCGGCACGGAAGGATCGGGGCTGGGCCTGCCCATCGTCAAGGCCATCGCCGAAGCACACAGCGGCGCACTGCGGGTTACTTCACGGATCAACGAGGGCAGCCGGTTTGTCCTTTCACTGCCAGGAGGAATGACATGCCAAGGATCCTGATCGCCGACGACGAACCGCGGATCGCGAGCTTCATCACCAAGGGCCTCACGGCCGCAGGTTTCACCACCACTTCCGTGGAGGACGGCATCCGGGCGCTGGACTACGGCAGCTCCGGGGAGTTCGACCTGCTCATTTTGGATATCGGCATGCCCAGGATGGACGGGCTGGCTGTGCTTGCGGCATTGCGGTCAATGCGCTGCGAGGTTCCAGTGATAGTGCTGACGGCCAAGGACTCACTCCAGGACACCCTTGGGGCGCTCGACGGCGGTGCGGACGACTACATGACCAAACCCTTCCGCTTCGAGGAGCTTCTTTCGCGGATCCGCCTGAGGCTGCGTGACGGCGCGGGCGTGCAGGCGCCGCCGGTCCCGGTACGCGGGGACATCAGCCTCGATGTCGACCTCCGCTGCGCAACCGTGCGGGGCCGGACAGTGCCGCTGTCCGCCAGGGAATTCGCCATGGCCCGGGCATTTGTGGAGAACGAGGGCAAACTGCTCACCCGGGAACAGCTGCTCAGCCGGGTATGGGGATACGACTTTGACGGGTCCTCCAACGTGGTGGACGTCTACGTGGGGTACCTGCGCAACAAGCTTGGCCCGGAAAAATTCCTGTCCGTCCGCGGTGCGGGATACCGCTTTGTAGCTGTCCCTGCTTCCCCTTCGCAGGCATCTTCGGCTGGATGAGAAGTCTCTCATAAACGTCTCATCCACCTCTCACGGGCCCCGGGCACAGTGGATGCACAACCAAAAGCGGATACACCACCAAGAAAGGCGAACTGATGAAGAAGTTCTGGTATCTTCCCGTTGCTGCAGCTGTTATGGGCGCGGCGAGTCTCACGGTCTGGACCCAGGCCAACGCAGGCCCGCCCCCGGCTGTGTCGCCGGGCGTGGTGGTCGCGGACCTGAAGTCCGGCGACGACAAGCCCAAACCCGAGGACCGGCCGGCGCAGTTGCCAGCCCCAACCCCCAGCGCCAGCATCACAGCGGTTCCCGAGCCTGTGGCCGGTCAAACGCAGCTCGTGCCGGCCGAACCGCAGACTGTTCCACCCGTCGTCGTCGATGACAAAGGCGGCCTCCGGGCACCCGGCGTCTCGGACGACCCCGTCACCCACGACCTCGGCGACGACAAGGGCGGGCTCAGGGCACCTGGCGTCACCGACGACCCCGTCACCCACGACCTCGGCGACGATAAAGGCGGGCTCAGGGACGCAGGCGTTTCGGACGACGGCCCCAACCATGACGCCGGCGACGACAAGGGTGGTCTTCGGGAAGGGGATGACGATTAGGGCAGCGACTGCCAGCACCTGACCTCCCGGCACAAGGTTTTCCCTAGAAGGCCATAACACCATGGCCTTGTTTCGCCGGCTCTACTGGGGAGCCGGCCCTACGGGGGGAACCGATTGAGGATGAAGGCTTTAACGCGCCAGTCACCGTCCATGCCACACCACAGGCCAAACCACAGGACCGCGACCGCACGCCTGCGGTTCCTGGCGGCTTCCGGAGCGCTGGCTTTGGCGGCCTCCACGGGCCTGCCGCCCCTCCCTGCCAACGCCGTGCAAGCCCCACCGGGCGCGGGCTTCACCATCACACCTGCCGACTTGTCCTTCATCCTGAAGCAGATCAAGATCGCTGAAGCCCACGTTGCCAACACCACCTCCGCAACAGGGCCTTGCGGTGCCCTGGTGGGAACCGGCCCCAACCAGCTGGCCAGCCCCCTGCTGTCCCACGGCCTCCGCACGGTGGATGGCAGCTGCAACAATCTCCAGCCCGGCCAGGAAAACTTTGGCGCCTCGGACCAGGTGTTCCCGCGCCTGGGCTCCAAGTCCTTCGGCGCCGCAGAAAGTGGCTCCTTCGGCGGACCACCCATGGCAACGGGCTACACCCAGAAATCCGGCAGTGTCTTCGATTCGCGGCCACGCACCATCAGCAACCTCATCGCGGACCAGACCTCCACCAACCCCGCAGCTGTGACGGCCGCCGGGTTCCCCGCGCGAAGCCAGGGCAACGAGGGCGTGGTGCCCTGCACCACGGACCCCGATCCGGACGCCGATCCCCCGGTGAAAGCCGCACCGGACGGCTGCGTCCCCTCGCACAACACGCTGTTCATCCCCAACGTCACCACCGACGTCGGCCTCTCCCCGCCCTACAACTCCCTCTTCACCCTGTTCGGGCAGTTCTTCGACCACGGCATCGACCAGACAGTCAAAGGCGGAGGCACCGTCTACGTTCCGCTCAAGGCCGATGACCCGCTGATCGCAGGCCCGGACCACGTCTTCGGCAACGCCGATGACCTCAACCCGCACATGCGTTTTATGGTGCTGACCCGGGGCCAGAACCAACCGGGCCAGGACGGCGTCGTGGGAACCGCTGACGATGTACAGGACGCGCTGAACACCAACTCGCCGTGGGTGGACCAGAGCCAGACCTACGCCTCGCACTCCTCCCACCACGTATTCCTGCGCGAGTACGTCAACAACTCCGCGGGCCGGCCGGTGGCTACAGGCAGGATGCTGGGCGGCCCGGCGGGCACGCCCACGGAAGGCGGCATGGCCACCTGGGCCGATACCAAACGGCAGGCCCAGGAGCTGCTCGGAATACAGCTGCTGGACAAGGACGTCCTTAGCGTCCCCATGCTCGCCGCCGATCCCTACGGCAAGTTCATCCCCGGCCCTAAAAACGGTCTCCCGCAGTTCGTCACGAAGTCGGGCCTGGTGGAGGCGGACCGCACCGCGAATGACGGCCGCGGAACGCTGGTCCCGCAGGACGTGCTGTACTTCAACACCCCGTTCCTGACGGACATCGCCCACAATGCGGACCCGTCCCCGCAGGACTCCGACCACAACCCGGCCACCCCGCCGGCGGCGCCCACCCCCGACGGCGACAAGGCCGCCTCCGCGGACTTCGCCAGCCAGGCGCCGGGCACCTATGACGACGAAATGCTGGACGCGCACTACATCGCCGGCGACGGCAGGGTGAACGAGAACATCGGCCTGACCGCCATCCACCAGGTGTTCCACTCCGAGCATGACCGCCTGGTGGGGGACATCAAGCGGGTCCTCGCCAAGGACACCTCGGCCAGGGGCACCGCAGCCCTTGCCGAGTGGAAGCTGGCGGCGGGCGCCGGGGGCTGGAACGGCGAGCGGCTGTTCCAGGCCGCACGGTTCATCACGGAGATGGAGTACCAGCACCTGGTGTTCGAGGAGTTCGCACGGAAGATCCAGCCCGGCATCAACCCCTTTGAGCCCTTTGCCTTCGCGCAGACGGACATCAACCCGGCCGTCAGCGCCGAATTCGCCCACGCGGTGTACCGCTTTGGCCATTCAATGCTCACGGAGACCATTTCCCGCCGCAACGAGGACAGCCCGGGGGCTGACAAGGTGTTTGGAACGTCCGACGACGTCCGGGGCTCCCGGAATGACATTTCCCTTCTCGAGGGGTTCTTGAATCCGCCCGCCTACACCGACGGCGGCCCAGCCGGGACGCTCACCTCCGAGGAGGCCGCAGGCAGCATCATCATGGGCATGTCCGACCAGGTGGGCAGCGAACTGGATGAGTTCGTCACCGATACGCTCCGCAACAAACTGCTGGGCCTGCCCATGGACCTGGCCGCGATCAACCTCACGCGTGCCCGGTCAGAGGGGCTGCCCACGCTGAACGCGCTGCGCCGGGAACTTCACGGCGCCACCAACGACAGCCAGCTCAAGCCGTATGCCAACTGGATCGATTTTGGCGAAAACATCAAACACCCGGCGTCCCTGGTCAACTTCGTGGCCGCCTATGGCCAGCACCCCTCCATCCTGGCAGCCACCACGCTGGAAGCCAGGCGCACGGCAGCCCGGCTGATCGTCAGCCCGGACGCCCTGGCCGGCGAGGTGTCCCCCGAGGATGCGGTGGACTTCATGAACAGCACCGGTGCCTGGGCCAACAAGGGGACTACATCCATCACCGGGCTCGACGACGTGGATTTGTGGATCGGCGGCCTGGCCGAACGGACCAACCTGTTCGGCGGTCTGCTCGGCAGCACCTTCAACTATGTCTTCGAGAGCCAGATGACCGATCTGCAAAACGGTGACCGGCTGTACTACCTGGCGCGCACGCCCGGCATGAACCTGATGGCACAGCTCGAAGGAAACTCCTTCGCCGAAATGATGATGCGCAACACCAACGCGCAGGCGCTGAAAGCCGATGCCTTCGCCACTGCCGACTGCAAGTTTGAGCTGAAGAACCTCAATGGAACGCCCGCGGGCTTCGCGGCCGCCGGCAACGCCGTCGCGGACGATCCCCAGTCCGAGTGCAACGAGTCCGCGCTGCTGATCCGCATGCCCGACGGCACCATCAAATACCGCGCATCCAACGCGGTGGACCCGGCCGGCATCAACGGCCAGGCCGTCTACAACGGATCGGTCAACGCAGACCGCATCCACGCCGGCGTGGACAACGACACCATGTGGGGCGGCGCGGGCAACGACGTCATCGAAGGCGGCGACGGCGCCGACACCGTGTTGGGCGGCGATGGCAATGACGTCATCACCGACTCGAACGGCGACGACATCCTCAAGGGCGGCCCGGACAATGACGCAATCGACGGCGGCCCCGGCCTGGACCTGCTCCTGGGCGGAGACGGGCGGGACTTTATCAATGGCGGCGCGAACTCGAACGAAACGTTCGCCGGCGAAGACGACGACTTCGTGATCGCCGGTGAAGGCCTGGACGCCGTGTTCGGCGGCGGCGGCAACGACTGGGCGGAAGGCGGCGACGGCCCCGACCTACTCATCGGCGACTCCAGCAACCTGTTCTTCCTGGACGATTCCGAGAAGCCCGGCAACGACATCCTGGTGGGCCAGGGCGGCGACGACGACTACGACATGGAAGGCGGGGACGACGTCGGAATTGCCGGGCCCGGCGTGGAAAAGGTGGCTGGTGCGTCCGGCTACGACTGGGAGAGCGGCGAACATGATCCCCAGCCGCAGGACGCGGACCTTGACCTGCCCATAGCGCCGCTGGACATCCTCCAGGTGGGGGTCCGGGACAGGTACAACGAGGTGGAAGCGCTCTCCGGCGGTCCTTTCGACGACAAGCTCAGGGGCGATGACATCATTCCCAAAACCAGGGGTGGCGCAGGCTTCATCGGCTGTGACGTGCTGGACCAGGCCGGCGTGGACCGCATCAAGGGACTCAGCGAGCTGATCCCGTCGCTGCCCACTCCCCTGGCCGACGTCGTCAATGCCTCCGCCTCGAAGGAATGCCCCGTGCTGGCCGGCCCCTCGGTCTGGGGTGAGGGCAACATCCTCCTGGGCGGCGCCGGCAGCGACCTCCTTGAGGGCCGCGGCGGCGATGACATCATCGACGGCGACCGGTACCTCAGCGTCCGGCTCAGCGTCCGCGCGGATGCCAGCAACGCAGCCAGTGAAATCGGCAGCGCCACGGGAATGAACGCGCAGTACCAGCACACCTCCGACGGCGCGCTAACCGGACCGACGCTCCAGCAGGCCGTGTTCGCGGGCACCGTGGACCCCGCCAACATCATCGTTGTCCGGGAAATCCTCAGCTCCAGCGAAGGAACCGACGCCGCGGTGTTCTCGGACTTCGAGGCCAACTACACCGTCACCACCACCGGCGGCGACGGCACCCTGGGCTCCCCGGGCTCCGTCACCACCGTCCAGCACATCACCGGCGGGGATGGCACGGACACCTTGTCCAACATCGAACAGCTCGTCTTTGGCGACGGAACCGTTGCAGCAGGCGACGACCCCGGCGAGGAGGCCGAGGATGAGGTGGACGAAGTTGAGGACGGTGTGGATGCAGGCGTCGAGGAAGAAGTCGATGACGGAATCGACGAGGTCATTCCGGGCGACGGCGAGGTGGTGGTAATCATTACGCCGACGCCGGACACGGAACCCGCACCCGGTCCTGCGCCCGTGGACCCCGCACCAGCCAACCCTGCGCCCGGTCCTGCACCCGTGGACCCGGCGCCAGCGGACCCGGCCCCCGTTATCCAGGCACCCACCGTTCCTGCACCGGCAGACCAGGTGCCCGCGGATCCGGCACCCGCCGATCCCGCACCCGCCGGCTTCTTCGTCCGAACCGTTGATTCGATGGGAACCCAGGTGGGCGAGATCCTGGCTGCCGAACCCGGTGCCACCAGGGTGGTGGTTCCCGGCCTGGAGAACGGTACCCCCTACAGGTTCCAGGTTGCACCGGCCGACGGCGGTGTTCCCGAATTCTCCGAATTGAGTGATGCCGTTGTGCCCGGGGCCACCGAGGAGGACCGCCGCACCTTCAACCAGGACGCATTGCCTCTGGAGGCCGGGACGGACCAGCTGCCGGCGGCAGGAGCTGCACCGTTCGGCGGAGTGTTCGGAACGGCACCGGTGGTCACCCTGGCGGCGCTGGCCCACTACCTGTCCTCCAGCCCCGGAACCGCGGCGCTGGCCCTCACCACAGGGGGCCTGCTGGCAGCCTGCGCTTTGCTGGCCTACAAGCTGTACCGCTTCCGGGCCGGCGCCCGGAAAGCCGCCACCAAGGAGCCCACCAAAGCCTGACTGACGGGGAGCACGCCGCCCGGAGTGCTCCCCGGTTGGCTAAAGAAACTGCCACCTTGGGAAAGAGGGAAACACTAAGGCTGGCTGCACATGGTTCCCACAACATGTCAGCAGTAACTTCACTTCATGGTTACTTGCTCAGTCCTCCGATGCACCAATCCCGGCTCCGCCTTTACAGTAGGCAGCCAACGCTTGGTTCCCGGCTATCACGAGGCTTACGTCTGTGCGGAGCACAAGGCGTTGATCGAAGCCGGCGCCCCTTGGGATATGGAAGGGAACCTGGTCCTGATGGGCACGGACCTGGCGCCCATCCTCGCGAATTGGCGTGCCCGCCCCAGCGTTGGGTCTGAGGGCTTCACCCTCACCCTTGAAATCGCCGGCCAGATAAAGCCGGTGGAAGTTTTCCTGATGCCCAGCGAGGCCAGGACGCTGTCCAGCTTCATCGATGCGGCAAACAGCGACGGCGGCGTGTGCGCTTAGCGCTCCAAGCTTTTTCCAAGGCCAACCGGGGCGGCAATCTTCGAGCATTTCGGCTGCTGCACACTCCAAGGCGGGCACAACGTATCTCCAAGCCCCATGCCGAATATTGGAGGCCATCAGCACCCCTTTCTGAGGAGAAAAAATGGTACCCACACCAGCTGAATCCACAGGCACCCGCCTGAACCCAAGAGTTGCTACCCGCCGCGGCGTCGCCGCTGCTGCCGCCGTCATCATGACAGCTGCTGGGCTCAGCTCGGCCGTAGCAGCCACCCAAGTAACAGTTAAGAACCCGGGCCAGCTGACCGCCGTCGGCCCCGTCAACACCGAACACGGCTTCCCGTCCTGGTACGAGGACAGCACCAAAACCCGCGTGGAGTTGTGCCTTGACGCGGAAAACCCCTTATGCGGATTCCTTCCCGGCGACGTACCGGACGAAACCGCACCCATCTCGTTCCCGGACAACTTCCCGGACGAAGCCTTCTATATGCTCGCCGGCTCGGAGCTGGACCTGCCCGGCGGTGGACGGGCAGTGCTGGTCCTCGGTTTGGAAGCCGCATTTGCGAATACGGTTACCGCCGGCGACCAGGTGGTGTTTGGCCGCCAACGCATTGTGGTCAAGGGCGGACCGGCGAACGCCGCCCTGGAGTTCAAGCACCCATACGGGACCATCACCATCGACACCGACGCTGCCGGGGACGGCAAACTGGTGGAAGACATCTCACCGGCAGCCGGTAACTTCACCACCGCCCTGAAGAGCAACGTGGGGCCCTTCCTGAAGTGGGATCCGGCGGTCGCTCCGGCGGCCCCCGAGGGCTACCTCGGAGACCCGAACCAGGAACATGCGGTGACGGGCAGCCCCATGAACTACAACAAGTTCTCGGTCACCGGCGGCGGGCTTTCCCTTGAAACGGACCAGTTCGGCCTTCAGGGCAAGATTTCCACCAACCGTGGAGTCAGTGCCGATGGCGCGGTCCACAACGGGGACATGATCGACGTCTTCGCCACCAGTGGTCCGGACTCCCAGCTCCAGGTGGACGGACAGGGCTCCGCCTTCGCGACCACCCCCATGATCAGCGATCCGGGCAGCGGGCGGTACTACGCCCGGATCAAGCTCAACGGCACTGCCCCGGAGAGCATCAAGGTCACCAATATTGGCGACAAACCCGCCAGCAGCAGCATCGTCAAGCTGGCCAAGCCAAGCACCATTTCCGTCACTAAAGCAACGTTTGACGGGACATCCCTGACAGTCGGCGCCGTATCCGGCGAAGACGGAGCTTTGACCGTGACAGATGTAGGTACCCTGGATAATCCCGCTCCGGGCACACCCACCGAGAAGTCCTTCCCTGTCAAAGCACCTCCCGCAAATGTCACCGTGAAGTCTGCTTCCGGAAGTTCAGCGTCCCTGCAGGTCACAGTCAGCGGCGGCACGGCAACCCCGGCGGGACTGGATCCTGTCACTCCGCAGCCGGACCCGGGTCCGGTGGTGGAGACGGGCGGCGGTTCAGGAACCGTCACCCCGGCTCCTGACCCCACCCCCGCCACCACCGCAACTGCCACCGCAGCCTCTCCCACGTTGACCCGTGGCGGCAGCGTCCAGCTGGATGGCAGCGCCTCCACCGGGGCCGCCACCTACAAGTGGCGCCAGGTGGGCGGTCCCGCTGTAACCCTTTCCAGCGACACGGCAGCAAAACCGGTGGTATCCATCCCCTTCTACGCCAAGACCACGGACACGGCACCCCTGCCGGCCGTAACAGAGGGTGCGGTGCGGATCGAGCTGGTGGTCACCGATAAGGCCGGTGTCAGCAGCGCCCCGGCCTTCGTTGACCTGGCCATCCAAACGGACACCGTGGCCGTTGACCCCGGATCCCGCCACCGCCTCGGGACGGAGATGCGCATTGAAGGCACCTCCACACTGGGCACCACCACCCTGTTGATTCCGGCCACCACCGTGGTGGTCTACGACACCACTCCCGGCCGGCCGGTGACCAAACTGGGTACAGCGCAGGTTGACACCCTGGGCGCCTGGTCCCTGAGGGCCAAGCCCGGACCCAACCGGCAGATCACCAGCGTGCTGGTCCAGACCAGCCGCGGCGGCACTGCAACGGGAGCTGTCGCCACCCGCTAGCCGCTCTGGATGCTAAAAGTCCAGGACCCTGTCCGCTGATGCGGGCAGGGTCCTGGACTTTGGGCTGAGAGGGGCTGATCCGGGGCCGCGGCGACGGTGCTTAGCCGAGCAGGGTGGTGATGAGCCTGAAGGAGGAGGCGATGATGGCGATAAGTCCGATGGCGGCGAACAGGTTGTGCCACCACTTGTTGCGGAGGTCTCCCATGACTTTGGACTTGTTGGCCATGATGACGATCAGGACGCCCAGCAAGGGTGCGATAAGGACCGTCAGGGACTGGGCGATGACGATCAGTCCCACAGGTGAGGATTGGAAGGACAGGGTGATGATCAGTCCGAACGCCAGGATCATGCCGGTGACGATGCGGGCTGCTGGTGACCCGGCTTTGGCCCCACGTCCAAGAGCATCGGAGAGCATCGTGCCGCCTGCCGTGGCATTGGCAATCATGGAGGAGAAGGCAGCGCCGGAGAGGCCGAGGGCAAAGACCATGGCCCCGACGGGGCCTGCCAGCGGCGTGAAGATGGACGCGAGGGCGTTGATGGTGCCGGCTTCGGCCCCGGTTTTGCCGAGGACGGCGGCCGCGACCATGATGACGAGGGCGGTCATGATGCCGGGGGCCACGATGCCCGGGATGGTGTCGACGAGGGTGATGTCGCGGTAGTCATCGCGGGTGCGGCGGTGTTCCTTGACGCCGTAGGAGGTGTAGAAGGCGGCATTGATGGAGAAGTTCGTACCTACGAGCGCCACGATGAGGATTTCGCTTCCGGCGGGCAGTTGCGGCACCATGCCTTCCATGGACCGGTACCAGTCCGGCTGGGCGACGACGGTGCTGGCGATGAAGGCGATACCCATGAGGACGACGATGACCAGGAGGGCCTTCTCGACGATTCCGTAGACGTTCTTGAAGGCCAGGACGAACCCGACGGCGGCGGTGCAGACTACCGTCCACAGCACCGGTGAGCCGCCGAAAATAAGCGAAAGTCCCAGCCCGGATCCGACGGCATTGCCCACGGAGAACATGAGCGTGATGCCGAAGACCCCGAAACCGGCGAGGATGCCGACCGGTTTGCCGAGGTGTTCCTTGATGGAGGTGATCAGGGAGGTGGGAGTGGCGATGCCAAGCCGGACGCTCATGTCGGTGAAGAAGATCATCAGGATGGTGGAGACGGCGATGACCCAGACGAGGCTGTAGTCGAACCGGCTGCCGGCCTGGACGGCGGTGGTGAGGTTTCCGGGGCCGAATTGCCAGGCTCCCACCACGAAGGCCGGGCCCATCAGGGCAAGGTAGCCCAGGAAGGTGCGGTGCTTCTTCGTGGTGCCTTGTGCCGGGTTTCCTTGCTGGGTTGCCATCTGTTCTTCCGTAGTTCCGGGGCGGGTGATGGTCTTATTCTGCTCGCGCATCGGCGAGTCCTCCTTATACAGCGACTTTGCTGGGGGTCGTCATCGACCGGGATGGAGAGTAGGAGCTTGGAACGGGTGGCGGGCCTTCAGCCCGCCACCCGGAAGGATCCGGGAAAGGATCAGGCGCTGACGGTGACTTTGCCGATGTTTGCGGCGGCGAAGGCTTTGGCGATTTCGGTTTCGGCGCCCTCGGGCAGGGGCAGGAGCGGGGTGCGCACTGTGGCGTGGTCCAGGATGCCGCGGTTCACGAGTCCCCACTTCAAGGCGACGGTGCCCTCCATGTGGGAGCCGCGGTGGTAAACGTTCTTGGTCACCGGCAGCAGCCGCTCATGAATTGCGTGGGCACGCGGGTAGTCCTGCGCCTTCCCGGCCTCGATCAGTTCGACGAGCAGTTCGGGGGCGATGTTGCCGTAGCCGACGAGCAGGCCGTCCACATCGAACATTGTCGGCAGCAGGTACTCGTCATGGCAGGACAGCACCTGCAGTTCGGGGTACGCGGCGCGCAGCGCGGGGATTTCGGTGTACCAACGGCGCATGTTCCGGACACCGTTCTTCGTGGCAAAGACGCCTTCCTGGCCGGCGATCTCCAACTGGGTTTCGAGGTCGTAGGTCGCCTTGGTGTTGTCGGGGTACTGGAAGAGGATCAGCGGCAGACCTGACTCTTCGTAGATCTCCTGGTAACGCGACTGCGGGGCGCCCTTCTGGTATCCGAAGCGCAGCCACCCGTGCGAGGGGTAGACGAGACCAGCTGACGCGCCGGCCTCGACGGCCTTCTTGGCCTCGAGAGCCGCGGTCTTGTTGCCTTCCTTCGTGATGCCCGCCACGACCGGTACGCGGCCGTCGGTGGACGCCACGAATGCGCGGATAACGTCCAGCTGCTCCTCTTCGGTAAGGAACGTGCCTTCGCCGGCGTGCCCCAGGACGACGAGGCTTTTCACGCCATCAATCGATCCAAGCCATGAACCCAGGCGCTGGATGGCAGCGAAGTCGACAGCGCCATCTTCGGTGAACGGGGTGACAGGTGCGGGGCTGAGTCCGCGGAGGTCGAGTGTCATTACAGCTACCTTCTTGTCTTCTTTGAGGATCGGTAGTTCCGATTCTGGGAACGTTTGCGGGAACGTTTTCAATATTGCAACGTGTCCCACCTCACTGTCAAGAGAACGTTTGCAAAAAGGTGGAATAGAGTGTCTCGTACGCCCCTTTTGAAAGAGGAGAACCGCCATGGAACCGGCCGCCCCCGGGACGATCGTCACGCTTAAGGACGTTGCTGCGGCCAGTGGCGTGAGCATCTCAACGGCCAGCCGTGCCCTGGATGAACGCACCACGTCGCGTTCCGCTTCTGCTGCCCGGGTCAGGAAAATTGCCGAGGACCTGGGCTACCGCCGGAACTCGTTCGCCTCCAACCTCCGACGGGGTGAGACACGGACCCTCGGAGTGCTGGTGCCCCGGCTCAGCGACACCGTCATGGCCCTGATGTTCGAAGAGCTGGAGCGGGCGGCGTCGGACCGCGGCTACTTTGCCATGGTCGCCACCAGCGGCGATGATCCCGACGATGAACGCCGGGCAGCCGAAACGCTCCTTGACCGGAATGTGGACGGCCTGATCCTCGCGACTGCCCGGATCGACGACGAACTGCCCAGGCATCTGCGGGAACGGGGCATGGCGCACGCGCTGGTGCTGCGTACTGACGGGATCAGCCCGTCGGCCCTTGGCGATGACGAGGTAGGCGGATACCTGGCGGTCCGGCATCTGATCGATCTCGGGCACCGTGACATCGGGATAGTGACAGGCCCGTCATTCACCTCCACCGGGCGGGGCCGTCTCGCCGGCGCCCGCAGAGCCTTGGAAGGAGCAGGCATCGAAGCCCGGGAAGACTGGCTGATCGCCGCAGGCTATGGCATCGAAAGCGGGTTCTCGGCCGCAGAAAAACTCCTGTCCAGCGATCCCGGACCACGTCCCAGCGCCGTATTCGCCGCCAACGACAACCTGGCCCTGGGAGTCATCGCGGCCGCCCACCGCCGCGGTATCACCGTGGGAGAAGACCTGGCATTGGTTGGCTACAACGACATACCCCTCGCATCCCGCCTTTCAACTCCCCTTTCCTCTGTGCGGGTGCCCCTGGACCAGATTGCCGCCAACGCGATCGACCTCATCGTGAACCCGGGTAAGGAACCTAGAATCCGGACTTCCATTCCCACCCTCATACCCCGGCAGTCCAGCGGCGGGCCCCAGGCGCAGCAGAGGCACTAAAGGCTGGAATGCCACCACCAAAACTTGATCAATTGGGGAAGGGCCTACTTCTGGCCCGTCAGCAGTGTTCCCTGGATCGCCGTCAACGGTACTGCCCCGTAGTCCCTGGAATCGATGGACACGCCTCGGTTGTCCCCCAACACAAAAACGCTGCCGGCCGGCACTTCCTCCGGGCCGAAGTAGGTGGCGTCGATGCGGCTGTGGTCGATGAAGGGTTCTGGTACGGGGACGTCGTCGACGTACAGTTCGGAATCCCGGATGGCCACGGTCTGGCCCTCCACTGCGATGATCCGCTTGATGGCCGTGTGGCCGTCAACAGGGCTGGTAAAGGCAACCACCACGCCGTTCCGGATCCAGCCTGCCGCGGCGGCCGGCTTGTACAGGAGCACCACCGTGCCCTCGGCAATGGTGGGCTCCATACTGTCCGAGGAAACGGTGAAGGGTTCCACCAGCCAGGCGCGGGCGGCGAATATGGCCAGGGCGGGAATCAGCGCCCTGGCCAGGAGGCGGGAGTGCTGTCCCTTCAGGACATGGACTTTTGGCCGCAGCAGGCGGCGGCGTGGAGCCCGCCGCCTGCCGCGGCCAATGATGCGCGCCGTGGTCAGTCCTTCTCGTTGTCCCAGGTGGCCTTGGCCGCCGTCATGGGATCATTCGGGTCCCAGTCGCCGTCCTTCAGTCCTACCCGGAATTGGACCATCATGTCGTGGTCCTCGTGCGGGAGGTTATGGCAGTGCATCATGTAAATGCCCTGCTGCGGGGTGAACTTCATCAGGACCCGGACGGTCTCGCCTTCACCGACGTACACCACGTCCTTCGGACCGCGTTCGTGGGCAAAGGGCGCCCCTCCGTTGCGGCTGAGGATCTGGAAGTCCACCAGGTGGATGTGGACGGGATGGAACCAGCCGCCGGAGGAGTTCTCGATTTCCCAGATCTCCACGTCGTTCAGCGCAGGATCGGCAACCACCTTCTTGTAGCCGCTGGCAATGACGTCCTGCCAGCTGTCATCGTTGATGGTCCACAGGTTGGAGCTGTCGTTCCGCTTGACCCTGAACTTGCGGGTTTTCACTGCCTGCCCCGCTGACAGCGACATGGCCTCGCTCTTCACAAGGGTGGTGGGGATCCGGTTCCAGGTGGGGTCCGAGGTGTCCACCGGCTCGTCCGTGACGTCAAACGCCATGATTTTGTTGGTGAAGTCGTAATCCACATTGTTTTTGTTGGACAGGTTCCGGAGTTCGATCCGCTGCCCGGTCTTGTACTTCCGGAAGTCGATCAGGACCTCGTAGCGCTCCGCACCGCCATGGCGGTAATTCGCCACGCTTTGCGCCGCCGGCATCAGGCCGCCGTCGGTCCCCACCATCACCAGGGGATCCCCCGTGCTGAGCGTCGGCCGCAGCGAGCGGGAGATGGAACAGTTAAGGATCCGGAAGCGGTATACGCGTTTCTGCACCTTCATGACCGGCCACGGCTTCCCGTTGACCAGGATCACGTCGCCCCACAGGCCCGAGTGGGTGTTGTCGTCGTACCCCAGGGAGCCGTCGGCGGCGAACATCGCATCACTGACCGTCAGCGCCACATCGTACCGGCCCTGCGGGAGCAGCTGGCGTTCGATCGGATCGTGCATGTGGTACTGCGCGGCAAGGCCGGAATAGGCGTTGAGGGCCGTGAAGTGGACACCATGGTCGTGGTACCAGAGGGTGCGGGCCGGCTGGAAGTTGGGGTAATGGTAGTCCTTGTAGAAACCCGGAAGCGTGATGTCGCTGGCGTAGCCGTCGTACTGCGGCAGGGACGCTGAACCGTGCAAGTGGGTGGACGTGGAGAGGGAGTGCCCGTCGAGCGCGTGCTGGGCCGGAAGCTGGTTGCGCACCCTCAAGACGGCTTTTGTGCCCTGGTCAAGGCTGATGGTGGGACCGGGGAACAATCCGTTGTAGCCGAGGATTGGCGTGGTGAGCCGCGGAAGGATGTTGGCCGTGGCGGCCTTCTCCGTCACCCGGTAGTAGTTGACCGGCAACCCGTCTGCAGGGTCGATGCCGGTGGAATAGGGTTCGAGGATCGGGGACTGGACAAAGGATGACTGGAACGGCCGGGGCATATCCCTGTCGCTGAGCCGGCTGGCCGACTTGGCCTCCACCGATCCTGTGGGCAACATGGCAGCCCCTGCTCCCAGGACTCCGAGTCCTCCGAATATTAGAACCTGTCGGCGTGAAATGGTCATGGCCGGCCTCCTTCGTTGTTGTGTCCGACTGTGCCGGAACCAGCTTGGAGATTTCCTGCGCAGGATTTGCGTGCCCTTGGAGAAACCATGAAGGCCGGCGCGCATCCCGGAAATCCGGCGGACACGCTACTTCCCTCCCCGGTGGTGTCCGGCGCCCAGTGACAGCCCTGGTCCTCCTGGCAGTTCCAGCGCCAGGTCGATTGCTTTATCCGGGAGCTCGTACACGAGCGTGGCGTTGATGCTTTCCCCTTGGCGGGCCTTGGCTGGTCCGGGAGAAAACCAGACCGGCTTCCAGGTCCCGGTGCCAAGGGCCGAGACGGTGTACCTGGACGGGTCGAAGGACAGGCCGTCCTGCTCCATCGCAGTCAGCTCCACCAGGATGCGTACCCGGTGCACTTCGTTGCCCGGCGGCTTGGCGAGCGCAGCCGACGGCGTGGGGGGCATCCATCCATCCACTTCGAGGGGTATCACGCCGTGGATGCGTGCCAGCCCGCCATCAAGGCTTCCTGATGCCCCCAGCATGGCAGGAGGCGTCCGCGGGGTGGCCAGCAGGATGCTGGCCAGCAGGGCCCCGACGATCGTGAGCAATATTGCCGGAACAAGATATTTGGTGCGCGTGCGCAATGCTGTTGGTGCCATACCGGCAGTGTCCCCACGGCTCCTAGGGAATCCCTAGGAGCGGGAAAAGGGACCTTCCCCCATCAAGTGAAGAACTTGAGCAAGTCCTGCGCCGTCCTTGATCATCTGCTCACCGGTCCTTGATCAAGGAGGTGCACAGTAGTCCCAGCGAGCGCAGTAGGTGTGTCCTGAATAGTTGAGTACTCATTACTCGTGCGCTCCAAATATCCCGCCCCGTAACGTGCAGCACAGAGTGCCGTTGTGGTCACTCGCTCAGGGTTTCGAAACTGTCAGGCGGGCAGGTTATGCGGATAAATTTCCGGGTGCGGACAGGGCATCCCAGGACCGGGGCCGATGGCGGAGGCGGCGGAACAGCGTTGTTCCGCAAAGAGCCATCGGCCCCTGCACCCTCCCGGCCGCGCCCGGGCTACGCGGCTTCATCCCCTGACCGCGCCGTTGGCAGCGCCCGGTGGGACCAGCAATGACCGTCGCGGAGTACGACGACGAGAGCGCACCGCTGCTGGACGGTTCAGTACTGGACAGGTTGCGTGAGGAGCTGGATGACGACGAAGGTGTGTGGAAGGTATTTATCCAGGACTTCGTTGCCCAGCTGCCGGCCAGGACGGAGAAGCTGCGCCTGGCGCTGACCACAGGAGACAGCGTGGGCGCCATGGTGGCAGTGCTGAGCCTGAAGACTTCGAGCCAGATGGTGGGGGCCGAACGGCTTGCGGACCTTGTGCTTGAGCTGGAGAACCTGCTCCGCGTCGAATGCTCCGGCCGGGACCCTGCTGTTGTCCTGCCCCGGCTCGCGGCAGGGCGCCTGGTGCAGATCAAGGAGTGCGCGCAACAGACCAGGTATTTCCTGCAGCGGCACCTTTAGCGGCCAGGCGTTCCCATGGTGTCCGTTCCCGGGTGGAACGGTTTTGCAGTCCGGACCAAAAATGACATCAAGAAACTTGAGCGGACCTTGAGACTTTTGCTCCGGCGGGACCTTAGGATCGGGTCAGTGCCGCTGGCACCGGACTGACGGCTGCCGGACTGGCAGCCCCGACGATTGCGGGGACCGATCGCTGTGTTCAAGTTTGTAAAAGTACTTACCGCTGCCCTTGCCGTCAGCGCAGGCCTGGCACTGGCAGGGGTTCAGCCGGTCCAGGCAGCACCAGCGGCCCAGGTTACGCTCAGCCCGGCCACGGGGCCGGCGGGATCTTCCGTCACTGTCAGCGGGGCCGGTTTTAAGGTTTCCACGTCCGGAACGGTCATAGTCGGTTCGGCGACGTTCCCTTTCCGGACGGCCTCCAACGGAGCGTTCAGCACGGCGATCACCATACCGGCGGCCGCAACGGGAAAACTGACCATCACCGCCAAAACCTCCTCCATCCAGGGGTCCTCAGTATTCACCGTGGCTCCCCCGGTGCAGGAGCTCCCGCCGGTCAGCACTGCCCGCCTGCGGTTCGGGGCGGCAACCCCAAGTGGGCCCCTGGCCAGCGCTGAGCTGGACGAGGTGGCACGGCTGGCAGGGGAAAGCCCGTCCAGTGTCCTCTTCTACAAGGACTTCCTGCAGGCTCCGCCGATCAGCGAAATGAACGCGGCACGGGCACGTGGCGCAGTGCCGTTGGTGACGTGGGAGCCGTGGGCATGGGGAGGCGGGCTGGATCAGCCCGCTTACGCCCTGGACAGGATCGCTGCAGGCGATTTTGATGCCCGGATCGTTGAGTGGGGGCAGGCACTGGCTGCTTGGGGTTACCCGGTGCAGCTGAGGTTCGCCCATGAGATGAACGGCAACTGGTATCCCTGGGCAGAGGGCGTCAACGGCAATGGGGCCGGGGACTACGTCCAGGCATGGCGGCACGTGCATGATGTGGTGGCTGCCACGGGCGCATCCAATGTCTCATGGGTATGGAGTCCGAACGTTCCCTATTGGGGTTCCACTGACTTGGCCGGCTTGTTTCCCGGCGCCGGATATGTCGACGTCGTAGCCTTGGACGGATACAACTGGGGCACGTCAGCCTCGTGGAGCGGCTGGGTCTCGCCGCAGGATCTTTTTGCTCCGGGTATTGCCGAACTGAGGGCGCTGGCCCCGGGCCTGCCGGTCCTGATCGCTGAGACCGCCTCCAGCGAGGCCGGCGGGTCCAAAGCCGCCTGGAACACGGACCTGGTGTCCTACCTCGCGGCCCAGCCGGACGTGATGGGTTTCGTCTGGTTCCACATGCAAAAGGAAGCGGACTGGCGCATTAACAGCAGTGACGCCTCGGCGGCCGCCTTTAAGTCAGCGTTGGCGGCCCGCCGGGCGTCGTAGGGCTTGGGGCCGGTTACGGCCGGGCGGCGGGGTTCCGGCGTACCAGGGCGATCAGTGCCACACCAATGAGCATGATGCCGAGTGCGGTGAGTATGCCGGCTCCAACGTTGAGTCCGGTGTAAGCCAAAGCGGCGCCGGACGCGGGGATGGAGGCGTTCATTCCGTACATTGTTAGTTGATTTCCTCTGCTGTGTATTGCGCTTCCCAGCGGTCGATGCGCCGCCGGGTGATCTTGGTTTTCAGGACGGCGCCCCAGGAAGCCAGGAACCATCCGGAGCGCAGCCACATGAACAATTCCTGCGGGAAGAAGGTGGCCGCGATCAGGATGTCCTTCCAGTCCCTATGGGGGATCCGCAGTGCCCGTTTGATGTCCAGCGCCACAAACAGGATGGGCACCAGCCACCAGAACAGGACCACGTGGAACACGTTCAGGGCCACGGCCAGGACGATCACGGCGATCCACAGGAGCTTGAGGAAGACGCCCAGCAGGCCCATGGCTTGCTGGACCCAGTCCCGGAGCGTCAGCCGGTTGACTCCCAGGTCCAGCAGGTCCTCCACCGTGCCCACCTGCCACTTCATCCGCTGGCCCCAGAGGGCTTTGATGGACTTCATGGAATCGGTGTAGGCCCTCACGTCGGGCGAGACCTGGCAGATGTAACCGAGCTCGCGGATGCGGTAGGTCAGTTCGAAGTCCTCGACCTGGGAGGTGTAAACCCACGGCCCTTCCCTGTCATCCCGGCCAGCGATCTGCCGCAGGACGGCATTGTTGATGGCGCAGCCGGTTCCGGCCAGCACGCTCGTTCGCCCCCGCCGCAAGGCTGTATCGGTCCAGGTGGCGAACTCGGCCTTTTGCAGCCGGCTCAGCAGTCCGGGATCCTGCATGGTGAATTTCGACGACGACCCGCCCAGGAGTGGCCCCGTTTCGTCGGCGAATTCGCGCTCCCAGGCTGCCAGCGCGTTCGGCGGCAGCACGGTGTCCGCGTCCAGGCAGACCACCACGTCAGCATTGGAGGCGTATTCTGCCCAGGCACGGTTCAGTGCCTCGGACTTGCGGTGCTCCAGCCGGGGCAGTTCCATCACCGTGACCGGGTATTTGCGGGCCTCCCATGCCGTGGCATCCGTGCAGCCATTGGGGACCACCACCACCAGGTCCGCAGGCCGTTCCTGGCCCATCAGCCCATCCAGAGTAGCCCCGATGGAACCGGCCTCGTTATAGGCAGGTACCAGCACCACTACACGCAGGCCGGGGCCGGCCGCCTCAGCGGTGGGGCGGTCGGCCGTGCGCACCCGCTCCCGCAGGGCAGGCGCGCCGGAACGCACCACTTCGTCAGCTGCCAGGGGCAGGGCAACGGACACGGAATCTCCTTCTGAATTTCACGCCTCCCAACGGGACGCAAAATCCAGCTAATAGCCCCCGCCGCAGAATTAGCCCCCGGGCCGCATCAAGGTTCAGTCAATTACTCTCAATTCTTCATCAACAGACAAATTAAGGCACCTACACCAATAGGACGGTTTTGCGAAATCGCACTCGAAGAATAGTCATTACTTTCAGAAAGCGCCCCTGACCAGCCCTTTCTTCGTTCACCACCGTCCTCAAAACGGTATCGCCGGTAATTTGTGTCACATCATCCCGCACTATGAACATAGACCTTTCCTGATTCTTGAGCGTGACCGGCGGCTGCCCTTGATGTATTTCCGCTAAACGTAGAGATAGTCGGGCCGGCAGCACTGCCTGCATTTTCAAGGCAGTCCTCAAACGGGGCACGCCAGTAACGCAAAGGACAGCTTTGGGCACCAGCATGGCCACCACCCCGGGTACAGATTCCCATAACGGATGGCCGCCGGCTGCCCTGATCCTGCAGGCTGCGCGGAACCTCGCGGATGAGACCGGCAGCTCCCGCATCGCCTTGCAGTTCCTCAGCGACTACCTCGACATGCTTCCCGCCCGGTTGCAACGGATACTGCTGGGCCTGCAGGCAAGCGACGTGGAAACATCCATGGACGCCATCCTGAGCCTGAAAATCGCTTCCGCCATGGCCGGGGCATTCGACGTCGAGGACTGCTGCCATGGCATTGAAGCGCTGATCCGCCGGGAACAGTTCCCTATGGCCCGCGAGAACGCCCTGGCCCTCGCCATCAACGTCCTCTGCCTGGTCAACAGGACTCCGGCGCTGCTCGCAGGCGCCGAGGACTCCTTGGCGCCAACAAGTTAGCTCCCGGGCCACCCGTGGCTGTTGACGCCGCCAGAGTCCTCCCAATGTGTGGCTTCCCCCAATGACCTGCAGTTCTATCCCATCCTAGTTACCGGCAGGCATAGGATTTCCCCATGAGGATTGCCGTTGCAGGGGGAACCGGAATTGCAGGGCGCCACGTCGTGGCCGTCGCGAGGGAGCGCGGCCACGACGTGGTCAGCCTCAGCCGTTCAGAAGGGGTGGACCTGGTCAACGGCCGCGGCCTGGTCCAGGCGCTGCAGGGTGTGGACACCGTCATTGACGTTTCCGGCCTCCAGACAATATCCACCAAAAAGGCCGTCGATTTCTTTACCAACGCCACCCAGAACCTGCTGGCGGCGGAGAAGCTGGCGGGCGTCAAACACCATGTTGCCCTGTCCATCGTGGGCATCGACAAAGCCGATTCCGGCCTCTACGCCGGAAAACTGGTGCAGGAGGACGAAGTCAGGCACGGTGGCATTCCCTGGACCCTCCTGCGGTCCACCCAGTTCCACGAGTTTGTGCCCATGACCGTCAATGCCGCTTCTGCAGGCCCGCTGGTTTTCGTTCCCAGGATGTTTACCCAGCCGGTGGCCGCAAGGGAAGTAGCTGTCGCCCTGGTGGATGCGGCCGAAGCCGGGCCGAAGGGCCGCCTTCCGGACCTGGGCGGCCCACGGGCGGAAGTGCTGAAAGCCATGGTGGAGGCGTACCTCGCCAAAACCAGTCAAAAGAAGCGGATCGTCCCGCTGCGCATTCCCGGCACCATGGGGAGGGCGATGCGCAAGGGTGCGTTGATCCCGGTGGCGGGTGCCGCCGTCGGACGCCAGACGTTCCTGGAGTGGCTGGAAGCCGGCGAAGGCCTGTAGCCTGCGAAAAGCCAGGGGGAACGTCCGGCCGGCACCGCCAATCAGGGCATATCACCCGCGCCCCTGGCCGCCCAAGGCACAACTACTTGGTTTCCCACGCGCCCAAATTCGAGTACACGCTACTCGTGCCCCTGCCCCCGCTCCCCCGTTACGTTCGAGGGGCAACGCGCGGATGAACCCGCGCGGGCGCCGTTCATGAGGGGGAACGTCAATGACAGCACCGGTGCAGGGCACCAGCAGAAGAGTGATCAAGTCCGGCGATGGCAACCAGGAAGCCGCTGGCTTCCCCAACGGCCCGGCCTTTGAGCCGTACGGCTTCCTCTTGGACCTGGTCACGGATACCGATTCCGAAGCGGCATCCCTCAGGCGCCTGGCGGTGGCAGCGTCCGTGGCGCTCACACAGGCCATGGGGGTCCAGGTGGACTGCACCGCAATGCTCGTTGCGGGCCACAGGGCTCCTATCCGCGCGGCGAACAATGGCCGGGCCGCGGGCCTGGGCTACCTGGAACAGGAGCTCGACGACGGCCCCCTGGCCCAGGCTGCGGCGGCAGACACTCCGGTGGTGGTGGAGGGTGCCGCGGCCTCGCTGCGGTGGCGGGCCTACCAGCGCAGGTTCCTTGACGCCGGCTACGGTGAGGTGGTGGCCGTTCCCTTGCGCATTGACCCCGGCACCACCGCCGCCCTGGCCTTCTTCGCCCCGCTGGACGTGCGGTTCGATGCCGATGCCGTCAGCCACGCCAGGTGGTTCGCCCGGGTTGCGTCACAGAGCCTGAAACTGGCCCTCGAGGTCCGGAGCGTCCGCTCGGCCGGAGATAATTTGAAAACGTTGCTGGAGAGCCGGACGTCCATCGACGTGGCCTGCGGCGTGATTATGGGCCGCAACCGCTGCTCCTATTCGGACGCCTTCGGCATGCTGGCAAGTGCGTCCAGCCACCGGAACAAGCAGGTCCGCGAAGTGGCCGAGGGACTCCTGAAGAACCTCCCCAACGGGACCCCCGGGACACGCTTCGAACTCTGAGTCCGATTTTGCCCGGCAGCGCAAGGGGTTTCTGTTTTTTGGGCCCGGAATCTGCGGAAAACCACATAGTTACTCTTCCCAGGTTCCCTTTTGGCCCGGCATCCGTATTATTCATCCATGTGGACTAAACAGCATCAGTCGTTCTGCAATGCCTGCGGCAGAAGCACCAAACACGTCACACATTTCCAGAAGGAAGCCACCGGCGCCCTGATCGCCGATGCCCGGTGCACTGAGTGCCCTGAGTCCTCAGAGGTGGCCGCCTAGGACCGTCCGGCCGCGGCTGCCAGTTCCCGTTCCACCTTCCGTTCCGGCTCGGGTGCAGCAGTGGAACGGCCGACGGCGGCATCGAGCCTTTTGTTGGCCCAGCGGCGCACGGGCGTTTCCACCACGCGGAAGGATGCGTAGGCGAGCAGTACCGTGACGGCTGCAGCCAGCGGTACGCGAAGCCAGAGTGACGGGACCAGCGGCATCAGCAGCAGGTAGACGGGCATGTGCCAGAGGTACAGGGCGTAGGAGAGGTCCCGCCCGGGGCCAGCAAGCCAGGGATGGCTCAATATCCGTGCGGTGAAGCCGGCCGGGGACAGCACCAGCCAGCCGGTGGCCAGTGCCGCCAGCAGTGCCAGCGCGGTGGGCCCGGCAGTCCAAAAAATGCTGAACCAGAGGCCGGGGGTTTCCGGTTCCTTCAGCAGGAAGACGGCGGCCAGCAGGACAAGGGATGCGGGCGGCCCGGCCCATCTCGCTGCGGCAAGCAGCGACGCGTGGGACCGGGATCCCTGCCGGACAACCGTGAGGACCAGCGCCAGGGTGCAGCCAATCAGCAGCTCATCGGCCCTGGTGTCCGGCCCGTTGTAGAGCCGGTTCAGCGGCGCCCCGGCCAGGACCAAAAAGAACCGCTCCAGCAGGAACGCCGCGGCCAGGCCGGCGGTGATCCAGGCTACCGTCCGCACCTTCCAGAACCGCAGCAGGACCAGAAGGAGCAACGGCCATACCAGGTAGAACTGTTCCTCCACGGCGAGAGTCCAGGTGGGGCCCAGGGTTTCACCGGTGATGGAGCCGCCGAACGTCCCAAAATGCGCCAGGTTCATCACGTATCCGGCGGCGGGCAGGACGAAGCCTTCCTGGCCGCCCCACTTCGACGCCGGAAACACCACGCCTACAGTGACAACCACTGCGCACACCGCCAGGAGCGCGGGCCACAGCCGGGCCAGGCGCTTGGCGTAGAAGATGCCCAGGCGCAGCCCGCCGGTGGCGAGGTACTCCTTCATGATCAGGAGGGTGATCACAAAGCCGCTGAGGGTGAAGAAGACGTCCACACCGATGGATCCGCCAGGGGCCAAGCCCGTGGCCGCATGGAAGAGGAACACAAACGCCACGGCAATGGTCCGCAGCCCGTCCAGGGCGTGTTTGCGCCCGGAAATAAGCCCGGATGGGGGCACGTCCGGACGTCCGGGAGCTGACACATTTCCACTGCTTGACCTAAAAACCACTAAGCAAGCATATATAACGTTTCCATAACTGCGCTGGGTGCAGGCTGGGTGGAACCTCCGAACCCACACCTTGGAAAACACTAGGACTGCCCTTGGCAACGGTTGCAGGGTTCCCCCAACATCCGCCCAATACCGTTCCAGCATGAGAGCAACCACAGCACCGCTGCACACCCTGGTTGGCCCCGACACCGGCGGGACTTCGCCGCTGGCGGGCTTCCAGGAACCTGCCCGGCCCTTCCTGGACAGCGTCCCCCTCCTGGATCATGCCGTGCTGGACAAGCTGTGCGCGGACCTGGACAACTATGAGGAAGTGTGGCGGGTATTCGTCCAAAACTTCGTCGCCGCCCTTCCCCTGAGGATCGACAGGTTGCGGCTGGCGTTGACCACCGGAGACCTCCCCGGTGCCATCGATGCCGTCCTCAGCCTCAAGACCGCGAGCCTGCAGGTAGGGGCCGAACGCCTTGCCGGCCACGCCCGGGATCTGGAACTGGCGGTGCGTGAAGGTACCCGTGACCGTGACCCGTCCGGCGTCCTGCCCTGGCTCGCTGCGGACCACCTGCCGCAGATCAGGCAGCGCGCCGGGCAGACTACCTACATCCTCGAAGCGCACCTCAAAAAGGCCAGTGCAGCTTCCCCGTCAGAAACGCGCGCGGCCAGCTGAAAGGCACCTCCCCATGACAACTGCACGCCACCGCACGGCCGCGAGCACCGCTGCCGCCTTCACCGCGGCAGCCGGACTCCTGCTGGCCGGCGCAGGCCCGTCCTTCGCGCACGTCAGTGTGGATCCGTCGTCGCCCGCTGCCGGCGGCTACTCACAGCTGACATTCAAGGTGCCCAACGAGTCGGCCACGGCCAAAACCACCAGGATTGCGGTGGCGCTGCCCACCGGGACACCGTTCACCTCGGTGTCCGTCAAACCCATGGAGGGCTGGACCGCAGAGATCACCGAGGCCGCACTGCCCTCCCCCGTGACCATCGAGGGTGCCACCATCTCCAAGGCGGCCTCCGCCGTCACCTGGACAGCGGACGCGGCCCACCAGCTGGGCCGGCGCGAATACCAGAGCTTTTCGATCTCGGTGGGCCGGCTTCCCGCGGCCGGAACCACCGTGGCCCTGCCTGCAACCCAGTGGTACTCGGACGGAACGGTGGTGGACTGGGCAGATCCGGCAACCCCCGGCCAGGAGGAACCGAAGCACCCGGCGCCCTCGTTTGTCACCACAGCAGCCCAGGACGGCCACGGCCCCGCGGCCCCGGCTGAACCAGCAGGGCTGTCAGCAACCACGGAGGTGTCACCCGCCGCGGACAACACCCTTGGCCTGGCCGGGCTGGGCACCGGCATCCTGGGCCTGGCGCTGGGAACCGCGGCCCTCGTCCGTACGCGGGCGCCGCGGAAACCGCAGCCTAGCGGGATACAGCCGGGGACTCGTCGTCGGCCGCTATGAGGATGTTGCCGTCGCTGATGGACTCGGAGAGGACGTCGTGCTCCACGGCCGTGGCCAGCGGCTTCTCCTTGACGAAAAGCAGCACGACGGCGGCAATCAGCGCCAGCGGGACCATCCAGATGAAGATGGGGGTCAGGGCGTCGTTGTAGGAGGAGATGATCAGCTCCCGGATCTCCGCCGGCAGCTGGTTGACCAGCGCGGGGGTGAGCGAGTTCGATCCGCCGCGGGCGTTGCCGCCGGATGCGGAGGCCGGCATGCGCTCGGTGAGGAGTTCGGCCAGGCGGCTGGCGAACAGGCTACCCACCACCGCTGAACCCAGGGTGGCGCCGATCTGGCGGAAGAAGTTGTTCGACGCCGTCGCGGTGCCCACCTCGCGCAGGGCGAAGGAGTTCTGGACCACCAGCACCAGGATCTGCATGCTCAGGCCCAGCCCCAGGCCCATCACGGCCAGATAGGCGCAGATCTCCCAGAGCGGCTGGCCGGGTTTGAGGGTGGAGAGCAGCACCAGGGCCACCGCCACCAGCAGGGAACCGGCGATGGGCATCCACTTGTACCGGCCGGTCCGGCTGACCAGCTGGCCGGATCCCACGGAGGCCACCAGCAGGGCACCCATCATGGGGATCATCAGCAGGCCGGATTCGGTGGCGTTCACGCTGAAGGCCATCTGCAAGTAGGTGGGCAGGTAGCCGATGGCGCCGAACATGGCCACGCCGATCAGCAGGCCGGCGAACGTGGAAAGGTTGAAGTTGAGGTCCTTGAACAGGTGCAGCGGAATGATGGGCTCAGCCGTGCGCCGCTCCACCAGGACGAACGCCACGGCGCTGGCCACGGTGCCGGCGATCAGGCCGATGATGATGGGATCGGACCATTCGTACTTGCTGCCGCCCCACGTAGCGAACAGCACCAGGCAGGTGGTGGCGATGGCCATCAGCACCATCCCGCCAAGGTCCAGTTTGGGCTTGCCGGAGTGCTTGGGCAGTTTGAGGAAGAACACGGCGCCGGCCAGGGCCAGCAGTCCCAGCGGGATGTTGATCCAGAAGACCCAGCGCCAGCCCGGACCTTCAGTGAACCAGCCGCCCAGGAGCGGGCCGGCCACGGAGGCGATGGCGAAGACGCCGCCCATCATGCCCATGTATTTGCCGCGTTCCCGGGCCGGGACCACGTCGGCGATGACCGCCTGCGAGAGGATCATCAGGCCACCGCCGCCCAGGCCCTGGATGACGCGGGCGATGATCAGCACGCCCATGTCGTTGGCGAGCGCACCCACCACGGAGCCGATCATAAACAGCAGGATGGCCGCGATCAGGAGTGATTTGCGCCCCATCAGGTCACCGAGCTTGCCGTAGATGGGCATGCTGATGGTGGAGGTGAGGATAAACGCGGTGATCACCCAGAGCATGTCGCTGACGCCGTGGAGTTCGCCCACGATGGTGGGCAGCGCGGTGCTCAGGACGGTCTGGTTGAGGGCGGAGAGCAGCATGGAGAGCATCAGGCCCACAAAAAGCAGCACCATGTGCTGCTTCTGCGGGGCCTGCGCCGTTTCCGGCGGAGGGGCCGTGGTCATGAGAGTTTCCTTTGCAAGTGGTGGAAGAGCGCCACCGCGGGCGCTAGGTCTTTGGGAGTGAGCCCGGTGGCGGGATCGAAATCGGTGGATTTTGCCCGGAACTTGGCGGGGACTGCCGCGAGCATCACGGTCATCCGCGCGGTTTCCTCCGGGCTGAAGCCTTCAGCACCTGCGGCCCAGTCCGGGTCACGGCTGAAGTGGCCGGCCACGGCCTGGCACACCAGGGCTTCGGCCTTGGCCATGTACTCCATCTGCCGCGCAAACAGGTGCGGGTGCCGCTTCAGGATGAGCCGGCGCCGGGCGTTGTCCGTGTCCCGGATGGAGGAACGGGCGACGGCGACCAGCAGCAGGGTGACCTGCTCCAGGAAGTCTTGTGCCCCGCCCAGTTTCGCCGCCTCAGCCGCGTCCAGGACCGGCTCGTGGAGGCCGAGCACGGCGTCCTCTTTCGACTGGAAATAGTTGAAGAATGTCCGGGGCGAGACCCCCGCGCTCTCCGCGATGGCCTCGACAGTGGCGTGCTCCAGGCCGCGCTGCTGTGCCAGCGAGGCTGCGGCTTCATGGATGGCAGTCCAGGTTTCGACCTTTTTGCGCTCACGAAGGGAGGGGGAAGAAGTGGGGGGCATGCGTTTATTTTTGCATAACTGCAAAGATTGCACAACTGCATGTTTTTCAGGACCGGGCAGATGCATACCCCCAAGGGAAGCTCAAGATCGACACAATAAATCCCGATGATGGACTTATGCGCTTCCGCCAACTGACTTGGCTTCCTAGAGTGGCTCTAAGCGCAGCAGGAACTACTACGTCAAGGGGGACGGGATGGCCTCGGATACTCCGCTCGCGGGACAAGAAGCTCAGACAGTGGAGCCGCCAAGGGCATCCCCCATCCCCGCTCCGCCCAAGACACGCCTGGAAAGACCCCGTGCCGCGCAACAGAGCCGGCCTTTCAGGAGCCGGGAGCATGAGGTGCGGCGGCTGATCCTCGACCTGGCCGCACTTGCCGCCACACATCGCCCCGCCGCTTCCTAGGAAAACCGTTACCGCTACCGCGGACGTGTCGTTTCGCTGCGAACATTGAAGCGGGCAGTTAGGCTGGGCTACACAGACTCTGGGGGGAGAGTAAAAGATGAAGCCAATCACTGTTGACGGCGGCAAGGGCACGTTGGAACTCGGTGACGACGGGGTTTTCCACCTCGTGTGGAAGCCGGGAACCGTACTGGTGGCCGCCGATGTACACGCGGCGATGGCACAGCTTAATGAGCTTGCCGAGGGTGGCGAGTACCCGATGTTGATCGACATAACGAACACTCAGGCTGTGACCCGTCAGGCCAAATCCGTCTTCAGCCACAAGTGTGCAGCTTCACGAATTGCCCTGCTTGGCTCGAGCCCGGTTAACCGTGTCATTGCCAACTTCGCCATGGCACGGCGCACCCTCCCGTGTCCCACCCGGTTTTTCACCTCCCGCAATGAGGCCCTGTCCTGGCTTCTTCCAGCGCCCGTGCCGGGTCCCGACCACGGCTTGTAAAGGGCCACAGGAGTTACAGCACTTCGTTTACTAAAGATCGGTCAGGCCGGTTCCCGCATCATCAAGGCACGCGGAGCGCTTGCCGGCTGGAATCCCCGTGGAGCGAAGGCAGGTGCATTGCGGCCCTTTCACGGCCGGCAGTGACAGCCAGACGAAACGCTGCATCTTGTTGTAGAGCCCGAAGTCCAGGACGGCCCCATTCACCTTAGGGGCAAGATCGTTGCTGACGCTGATTGCCAGTCCCGAGCTCACAGCGCCGAAGTCACCTGCATCCCCGGGCTGCAGTTCGCACGCGAGGTGATTGCGGGGCAGGGTCCGGGAGAAGTAGAGGCCTTGCTTCCGGCATCCGCCGGGCCCCATGTAGCAGTGCAGCGTTCCGCCGAACACCGCGATCATTTCGAGGGCCGCATCAGTGAGGTAGAACCTGCCGTGGCCCGGGATATCAGCACTCGTGTTAGCCGCTTGGGAAGACTCCCTGCCGCCCTGCTGCCGGGGCGGATAATCCGGTCCGGCCGCCCCGCTCTTGCGGCCGCTAGCACCCAAGATTGAGGCCACGGAGGTTCAGGGCGGTCATCGGAAGAGCCTTTCAACGGGAGTGTCGCGGAGCGAGGCCATTCTAGGATAACCTCATTAAGTGCACGTATGTGCACATATGCACTTGGAGGGGCTTTGTGATGTTGTCGGTTTTGCGGGATGTGACGTACAGGCGACTGTTCGCCGCGCAGGTGGTGGCCTTGCTGGGCACGGGTTTGCTGACGGTGGCCTTGGGGTTGCTGGCCTTTGACCTGGCGGGCAAGGATGCCGGTGCGGTGATGGGCACGGCACTGACGATCAAGATGTTCGCGTATGTGGGGTTCGCGCCGGTGATCAATGCCCTGGTGGCCAGGTTGCCGAAGAAGCCGGTGCTGATCGGTGCCGACCTGATCCGGGCGGCGATGGCGCTGTGTCTGCCGTTCATCACCGAGGCATGGCAGATCTACGTGGTCATTTTCCTGCTGCAGACCGCCTCGGCGACCTTCACCCCGGCCTTCCAATCCCTGATTCCGGCCGTGCTGAAGGACGAGAGGGACTACACCCGGGCACTGTCGCTGTCCCGGCTCGCCTACGACCTGGAATCGCTGGCGTCACCTGCGATCGCGGCCCTGCTGCTGAGTGTCCTCAGCTACAACAACCTGTTCCTCGGCACCGTAGGCGGGTTCCTGTTCTCCGCGCTCATGGTCATCCTCACCACCCTGCCGGCCACCGGCCCACAGGCCGGCGCCCCGTCGTCGTTGTGGCACCGGACCACGCTGGGCGCCCGGATCTTCTGGCGGAACCGGCGGCTGCGGTCCCTGCTGGCCCTGAACCTGGTGGTGTCCGCCCCGACAGCGCTCGTGCTGGTCAACAGCGTCGTGGTGGTCCGGGATGTCCTGCACCGCCCCAATACCGACCTGGCCCTGGCACTGGCATGCTTTGGCATTGGCTCCATGCTGGTGGCCCTGGGCGCTCCGCGGCTGCTGGACCGCCTCGGTGACCGGGTAGTAATGCTGACCGGCGCAACCCTCATCCCGGCTGCCCTGGCTGGAGCAACGGCCCTGCTGTTCCTGCCCGCCGGTGATTCCACCTGGTGGTGGCTGCTCGGGCTGTGGTTCCTGCTCGGCGCCGGCAATTCAACCATCCTGACGCCGTCCTCGCGGCTGCTGCGGGAAGCATCCACCGAGGAGACCCGGCCCTACGTGTTCACCGCCCAGTTCTCCCTCTCCCATGCCTGCTACATCATCAGCTACCCGCTCGCCGGCCTCGCCGGGGCCGCGGCCGGGCTGGGCACGGCTTCGCTCGCCTTGACAGTTCTTGCGATGATAGGTGCTGCAGGAGCTTTCCTGTCCTGGCCCCGGCACACCCGCGAAGCCGGGAGCAATCAGATCGCCGGGACCATCGAGAGTTTGGAGCAGGGTAATGAGCAGCCAGCCGGACCACGGCCTCAGCCCCGCGCCTGAAAAGCCGTCCCTCGTCCACAACGTAGCCCCGGGCCCGCAGCTGCTCGAATCAGCTGCGGGGACGCTGCGGATGCTCGCCGAACCCACGCGCCTGCACCTTTTATGGCAGCTCGCCGACGGTCCCAAGACCGTTACTGAACTCACCACCGCATCCGGCGTGCCGCGGACCGTGGTCAGCCAGCACCTTGCCAAGCTGCGGCTTAGCGGCCTGGTGGATACCCGCAAGGATGGCAGGCACGTCATCTACTCGCTGCACGACGGGCACCTCATCAGGCTGATCCGGGAAACGATCAATCACGCCGACCACAAGCTCACCGGCGAACCTGCCCACGACTAATTCCATGCCCGCATCCCAGAGCCCGCGCGCGACACCGGACCAGGAAGGCAGCGTCCCGCCCGCGCACGCACCCCTGACGCTCCCGCGCGCACTCATCGTCAGTGGGCTGATCCTCGGCCTCGCGACCGCCGCACACACTGCAGGCGGAGGACAGCTCCCACCGGCCCCAGTGCTCGGCCTCCTGGCAGTTCTGGTGCTGCTCCCGGTCACGGCGCTGGCCCGTCGGCAGCTCAGCCTCGCCTCGATCAGCACTGCCCTGGCCGCCGGGCAGCTGGCACTGCACGCCGCTTTCATCTCCCTGCCAGGACCCGTTTACCACTGCGACCCCGCGGAGATCGCCGCGCACGGCCATCACCAGGTCCAGAGCCTCCCGGACTGTGCGGTGGCAGGGTCCGGAGCCCTGGCCCTGCATATCCCTGCCCTGCCCGGCGCCCTCATGGCCGCTGCGCACATCCTCGCTGTGGCAGCCACAGCCCTGCTGCTCGCCCGTGGTGAAACAGTGCTGTGGCGCATGCTGGCATGGCTTGCGCCGCTAGCGATCGAACTGCGCCGCCGAATGGTCCCGCAATGGGCAGCGCCAACGCCGCTTTCAACCTCCTGCGTTCCGCCGCTGCACCCCAGCTTGAGGACCCGGCTGCTGCGCGGCCCGCCGGCATGTGCTCCCGGCCCCGCCAGCGCCTGACGCTGGCCCGACGCCGCCCCGTCCCGTTTCCACACTTCTTCTTGCCTGCCCGGAACCCGGTGCCAGGCTGTCCCGAAAGGACATCCCCTTGAAATTTTCACTCCGCGGTGCCCGCAGGACCGGTGCCATGACTGCTGCACTCGCCCTTTCCACCCTCGCCGGAATCGCCCCCGCCCACGCCCACGATGCCTTGGCCTCCACCAGCCCCTCCGATGGCCAGATCCTGACCGCCAGCCCGGGCAGGGTTTCCATCACCCTGAACAATCCGCCCAATACCCAGCTCAAGGGCTCCAACATCATCAAGGTCACCGCCCCGGACGGGCACACCGTCAGCAGCGGGGACATCAGCGTCAGCGGTGCCACGTTGACCACCGCCGCCGATATCGATCACCCAGGTAAGCACACCGTGCAATGGCGCGCCGTTTCCGCCGATGGACATCCGATCGAAGGACAGTTCACCTTCACTTTCGCCGGCGACCCTGCATCCACGGAGGCAGCTATGGCTCCGTCGGTCTCCACGCCGGCGGCCCTGGCAACGGAACCACAGGGGCCTGAGACGCAGGCATCGACTCCTGCCGCATCCCAGACACCGGACAATACAGGATTGTTTATCGGGGTCGGCGCGGTCCTGCTGATCCTTGTGGCCGCCGGCGCCTACCTCATCGGCCGCCGCGCCAAGGCCGCAAGCGGCCGCACCACTTAGCAACCAAAGCGGCCCGTCCGGTCAGAAGGCCGGGCGGGCCCTCCGCCGTTGGCGGTCCAGCGGCCACCTCGTGATGGGACTGACCTGCGCATCCGCGCTGTCAGTACAGGAAGACATCAACCACAAGCGCCGCGATGGAGCCAAGCCCGGCGAGGAGGATCACACGCTGGGCCGGTGCTGACCGAAGCGGGCCCATACCCAAAACCAGCGCCAGCACGGCGAAGGCAAAGACACCCGAGCCCGTATCCTGCCAGCTGACGGGGAACACCGGAAGCGGCGCGTCAACGAAGAACTGCGGAGCATCAACCGCCCGCAGGACGGCGTTCCAGGCAAAGGGACCGGCAAAGGCGCCAACAGCCACGGCCATTAACGTACCGGGGCGCCTTTCACGGCCCAGGAGAAAAACAAAGACCAGGCCAGCAACCGCAGACAGGGCTGCGCCATAAGAGATTGTCGTCCACGCCAGCATTGCTGCCTCCTCGATGAAGTCAAAGGGAAAGCCCCTCCTGGGAGGGGCTTTCAACGTAGTGGTCAATTGTCTTCTGATGTAGGTCAGCGGTGATGCACTCCCCCTTCCCGGACGCCCCGGCGCCCATCCGGACTATGACAAGAACTGACTCTAATCAAGGGACCGGGGCCAGTAAATGGCTTGGGCAAAGGAAAGTCGATGGAGATTCTCCGCCCTGCTCAGAGGCGGCGGAAAGCGGACATATGTTACGGCTAGTCCAGCGGAGTGGCGTCGCGCCAGTAGGACGTTGCCACGGTTCCACCCTCCGGGCGGCGGCCGCCATGGAGGAAGTCCGGAAGCGCCGGCTCCTCGGTTGGCGAGGGGAGGCGGAAGATGGAGAGTTCGGACATATCCAGGAGCCGCCGGCCTCCGGTCACCGTATCCAGGATCCAGAACAGCCCGCACTCCGGCATCGTGTCCGTGACGGGGCCTCGATGGACCAGGGTGTCCTTGCGGAACGCTTCGATGCCATCGCCTGACGCGAGTTCATCTGTTGATTCCACCACCACACGGCCATTGCTTGCCATGACTGTCCTTTCCGGTTGCCGAGACTTCTCCCCACCTCCAGTTTTCCGTCCCAAGATGGCGGCAAGGTGTCATTAAGGTGATGTTTCCCTGACAACCACTTGGCCGGGACGCGGAGTCCCGTTTACTGAGTCAGTCGGTTCCAGGCTTCCAGGAACTTCCCGGCAAGGTAGGCGTGCCCGGCGGTGTTGGGGTGGGCGCCGTCGGCATCATAATTCGGGCTGTTCGCGGTGGTGAACCACCCGGCCTCGACGGCGTCAATGAATGGAGCGCTGGCCGCCGCGGCACCGTCCCGGACAGCGCTGTTCACGGTACGCAGGTCCTCCGCGAGGGGTTGCGGTGCGGACGGTCCCAGCACCACCACCTGGATGCCCGGCCAGAACCTGCGCGCCGCTTCAATGGTCTGCGTGGCGGCAGCTTTGACTTCGTCCGGATTGGTGATCTGGGAGTCGTTCTGGCCGCCCTGGAGAATAAGGACATTGGGAACAAAAGCGGGGTCCGCCGCGATGTTCCGCAACCGGACTTCGTACTCGCCGCCCTGATCGTCCCGGGCGCCACCGCCCCAGGCGAACCCTGTCCCGCCCACCCCGTCAATGTTGGTGGGATATCCGAGCTGCCCGGCAACAAGGTAGGCCCACCCCTGGTCCGGCCGGCCCGCACCCACGCCGGCTGTGTAGGAATCGCCAAGAATCAGCACCACGGGCTCGGCGGGCAGCTCGATTCCCGGTGCCTGGGATGTTGCGGTGGCAGTAGCCGTAGGAGAGGCGGTCGCCGTCCCCGTGGGAGCGGCGGTGGCGGACGGAGTAACGCTGCTCGTGGCGGCCGGCAGGCTTGGCGCCGGCGGGAGAGCGTCATCCACGTTGCGCGGACCCATCAGGGCGATGGCCGCCACCCCGAAGGCTGCCACTGCCAGCACAAAGAGCGCAGCGTACTTGATCCACTCCTGTTTGCTGATGCTGGGGCGCCCGCCGTTCCTTGTCACCCGGCACATACTACCGGCGGGAACCCTCCAGACCTGTTACCCGGGCCCGGGTGACCACCCCCTTAGTGAGGCGTACGACGGCGGCGCGCGGCCGCCGTCGTACGCTCACCTTCCCGAGGCGGGAATCTTGAGCTATTTAGGTCCTCTCCCAGATAGCGACCCAGTCAACGTAGACATGACCGCTGGTTTCGGGCGCCGGGCAGTCGGGCGAGCAGGATTCGGTCTGCAGGATGTAGTGCATTGGCGTGCTCGGGGTGAAGGCAGAGGAAACACCGATGGAACGCCCGTCCAGGAAAAACTCAATGCCGCCCGGGCCCCACTCGGTAGTGGCTATGTGCCAGTCCCCATAAGGAACGTTGGGACGGCGGACTTCGACCTCATGGATGCCATTCTGGACGCCATGCACCGCGCCGTAGATGACCTTCCCCAGGTCCCCTTCCGGGAAATCGATCTCCCCGTCCTGTGGCCACTGCTTGCTGTCCGGCCACAGCAGCCAGGCCAATTTGAATCCCGGCAGGACCTCGGCTTTGAAGCGCACGGAGTAGCGCCCGTACACCTGGCTGTTCCAGGGCCGCCGGACGGCTCCCCCAACTATCGGGGACGGTGCAGCGCCCATCGCCACCCCGTTTTCGGAGTGCAGGAACATGTCCAGGACGCCGTCATGGACACTCAAGACTTTGGACGGGAAGTACCCGGATGTCCGGGCGCCCTTTGGCTGCAGTTGCGCGGCAGTATCCGGCGTGCCGTCGAAGTAGTTCGCGCTCCACCGTCCGCCGTAGATGCCCGGAAAGGCGCCCAGTCCGACGTCCCCCTCGCTGAAGTCCTCCGCAAAGACCTGCCTCCACCCCGGCAGGTCGCCCACTGGCAGGGTCAAGGAGATAGGGGAAGGCGCGGATTCAGGAACAAGCTCTGGTGCCGGAGCGGGGATTTCAACAGTTGGCTGTGCAACACTGGGAACCGGGTCCGCGGGTACCGTAGTCGCCGTTTCAGCATTTTGCGTGGGCACTGGACTTTCACTTTGGGTAGGTGCTGCACTTGGCGTATCAGCACTCCGGCTGGACGGCGGACCCTTCGCTTCCACGTCCGGGGTGGGCGCTGAATAGGAAGCAACGCCGATGGTGCCGCAGGTAAGGGCGAACATGGCTATTAGCAGGACGAGGATCCGGGTCCTCGCATGGCGCTGACGTCTATCCACGGCTGTCACTTCCCCCACAAGGAGTCAGTGCATTTAGCCGCGGCTGTCCACCACACGGCCCAGCTGTGGTTCCGGCCGGGGTGGCTTCCCTGGATGTAGATCCCCGCTTGCATAGTTGTCCTCCCATGCATGGTCCGGCAGGGAACCTCAAGCGAAACCGTTGTGCGGCGCCCGCATCCCCCTGTCCGGTCCACCCTATGAGGGGCGCCACAGCCGGTCATGAGTACCGGGTACTCGTTTTTCCGCGTGCTACCTGAGAGCGACTACTCGGTTTACTCGATTTTTTCGGTTGGACATCAGGTGCATCACCGGGCCTGAAACTCGACCCATGCCCTTGCCTGGAAAGGAGAAAGCCCCTCCTAAGAGGGGCTTTCCCAGTAGTGGTCATGTGTCTTCTGGTTTATATCAGCCTTGATGCACTGCCCCCTCTCCAGACGCCCCCCCGGCGTCCATCTGGACTATGAACTCTAATAACGGGTCCGGGGAGAGTAAAGGGGTTGTGCTAAGTAATTTCCGCTGACATCCATTTAGCCGGCACGCTCCGCTGATGGGAGCCCGAACAAAGGAATGTTCCAGAAACTAAGTAGCAGCATGTGTCGTTATGGCCCCTGATAACGGCACTTACTGCTACCTACTTCCAGACCTGACACGGCACCGGCCGGCCACCCATCTGTAAACTGGCGGAGGCTGCGCGAAACGTTCGCGTAAAGGATTCCCTGAGGACGACGACAATGACGACGATGGTAAAAGTGGCCAAGCTTGCCGGCGTGTCCATCTCCACCGTCTCGCACGTCCTAAACGGCACCAGAAATGTCAATGACGAGACCCGGCAGAAGGTCCTCAAAGCCATCGAGGAAACGTCCTACCGCCAGGACGCGCTGGCCCGCGCCATGCGCCGGTCCCGGACTGACAGCATCGGCCTCATAGTGTCCGACGGCGGCGAGCCGGCTTTTGCGGAAATGATCCGGGGCGTCGAGGAGACAGCCGCCAGCCAGGGAGTCACCTTGCTGCTGGCCAATTCCGCCGAGGATCCGCAGCGCGAGGCGCGGGCCGTCCAGGCACTCCTGGAGCGCCGGGTGGACGGCCTCATCCTGGCCCGCGTCGCAGGCTCCGGCCTGGACGCCATCAGCGAGTTTGCCAACCATGAGACTCCCCTGGTGCTGATGGACCGGCTGTCCGAGGACCCCTACGACCAGGTGGGCGTGGAAAACCGCGAGCCCATCAGGGAACTGGTGCAGCACCTCACTGCCCAGGGCCACGAACGGATCCTGCTGATCGCCGGGGATACCCGCGTGGCCACCCTGCGGGAGCGGCACGAAGCCTTCACCGAAGCCATGGCGGCCGCCGGCATCCCCGCGGCAAAGCAACTGGCCGTCGCAGCTCACGACTCCAAGGAGACCGACGCCGGAATCCGCAAGGCCTTGGGAGCGGCTAAGCCACCAACGGCCGTCATAGCCTGCAGCACGGTGCTCGCCGCCGCTGCGCTCCGCCAGATCCAGCAGCGTGGCCTCCGCATGCCCGACGATATTGCCTTCGCAGTCTTCGACGGCTTCGCTTATGCGGACCTGTTCGAACCCCAGCTCACCACGGTCCGACAGCCCGCTTTCGATGTGGGCTCCACGGCGGCCGAGCTCCTGGCCAAGCGGATCGCAGACAAGTCACGTGAACCGGCCATCGTCCGCCTCGCCCCCGTGATCGAATACCGGGCGTCCACCGGCCCAGCACCCGCCTAGCCCAGGCTGACGGACTTCGCATCCGGACCTTCTGAGCCGGTCCGGCTACCGCTCGCATCGTTCACTTCCACCAGCAGGTTGGTGTGGACAGTTACCCAGCCGTCAGCCTCCAGCGGCCGGTGGTCGAACTGGTCCGGAACGAGGACTACCAGCCTGCCTTCCGCGTCGGAAAGGCTGGTGAGCGCATCCCGGCCGTCGATAAGCTGCCCGCAGCTTGCGTTCCATCCGCCGTCCGCCAGGACGCGCTCAGTGATGAGACAAAAGCCGGCACTGTCGAGCCGGTCCGGTGCCACGAAGTAGTTGCTGTTGTTGTACTCACCCAGGTACCGGACATCCTCCAACCACACCTCTTGCTCCAGGTCCGAATAATCTCCCGCAAGCACGTCCTGATCGGTCGGTGCCCGTTCCAGAACATCAAGTGTTCCCGGCTGGGCGAGGAAAAGCGCGGACCAGAGAAATGCCAGGCCCACCCAGGTACCCAGGCCCACCGCAGCGGCCAACGCGATGATGAGCTTCCATCCGCGGGTCAAGGGTGTGACGCCGGGATAGGCGGTGGTGAAGTAGCCGGGTGTATCCATGCTCTGCCCCCTCAGGCTGGTTGGTCCCTGTGTAGGCTACACCGGCTTGAGGACCTTTCGCTGTGGGCGGGAATCCGCCATGAACCTGGACCCCGGTCCGCCCGCAGGAAACCGCCGTCCAAAGAACTTCAACGTGACCCATTGCACATCGAAACGTTTGTCTCTAGTATCGAAACGTTCGCGCAATCGTTTCGCTAGAAGGAGTCACAGTGGCAACCATGGTCGATGTCGCATCACTTGCCGGCGTCTCGACGTCCACCGTGTCGCACGTCCTGAACGAAACCAGGCACGTCGAGCCGGAAACCAAAGAGCGTGTAATGAGCGCTGTGAAGGCCACAGGCTACCGGCGTGACGTGCTGGCCCGCTCCATGCGCCGCGCCAGGACCGACTCCATCGGCCTGGTGGTCTCCGATGCCGGTGAGCCGGCATTCGCAGACATGGTGCATGGCGTGGAGGAGGCGGCTGCGCACAACGGCCTCTCCCTGCTGCTGGCCAACTCGGCGGAAGATCCCGCCCGGGAGCGCGCAGCGGTGGAAGCCCTCCTGGACCGCCGGGTCGATGGCCTCATCCTCGCGCGGGTGGCGGGGTCAACCGCCGGACTGCTGGAGCGGATCAGGAAGGAAAAGAAGCCGCTGGTCCTGCTGGACCGGCTGGCGGACCTGGGCGGGGACCAGGGGCAGGTGGACCAGGTTGGCGTCAACAACCAGGCCGCAATGGCAGCCCTGGTTGACCACCTCACGTCCCAGGGCCACGAGCGGATCCTACTCGTGTCCGGGGACCTGCGGGTGTCTTCGCTCCGCGAGCGCTATGACGGTTTCCGGGCCGCCATGCTCACGAAAGGCATGGCAGTACCACCCGAACTTCTCTGCGAAGGCACAGTCACTGCGGCAGCCACGTTCGACCGTGTCCGGCCGCTGCTGGCCACCGCCTCAGGACGTCCGACGGCGATCCTCGCCTGCAGCACCCTCCTGGCGGCAGGTGCGTTGCGGGCTGTGCAGCACGAAGGACTCCGGGTGCCTGGCTCCATGGCCTTCGCGACGTTCGACGGCTTCACCTACTCGGACCTGTTCCAACCACAAATAACCACCGTGCGCCAGCCCGCGTTCCAGCTGGGTGAGAGCGCGGTGAGTTTACTTTTGCAGCGGCTCGAGAACCCCGCTGCGCCCGCCACTATCCTCCGGCTCGAGTCCCGGATCGAGTTCCGCCGCTCTACCAGCAACAGCTCCACCGACTAACCCCATACAAACCAACGTCGCATCCCACCAGCGCACCTCCCCCGGGCGCAGCATGCAAAGGAGCATTCCATGAGAAAAACAGTCCGCACGACCCTGGCCACAGCGGCAACCGCTGCCCTGCTGGCCCTCACAGCCTGTGGCAGCGGCACGGATGCAGCCACGCCGGCGGCGGACGGTCCCTACGCCGCTCCGGCCAAGGACATCACCGCCAGCATCTCCGTTTCCAACTGGGGCGATCCCGGCGACAAAGCCGTCTATGACGGCGTAGCCGAGCGCTTCAAGGAGAAGTATCCCAACGTTACGGTGAACAACAATTTCACGCCGATCACCACCTGGACCGAGTACGTCAACAAGCTCGTCACGCAGGCAGCAGCCGGCCAAGCGCCGGATGTCATCAACATCGCCACCGAGGGCGTCGAGCTGGGCCTGGCCAACGAGCTGTTCACACCCCTGGACGGCTTCCTCAAGAACGATCCGGAGGCCAAGTCCCTGCGCGAGGACATCGATCCCAAGCTCCTCGAAGGCTTCAGCAAGGACGGCTCCACGTATCTGATGCCCAACACGTTCAACACCATGGTGATCTACTACAACACCAAGATGTTTGAGGCCGCCGGGATTGAACGCCCCAGCGACGACTGGACCTGGGACGATTTCCTGGAGATCTCCAAGAAGCTGACCACCGGCTCAGGCGCCGACAAGGTATACGGGTTCGCCATGCCGTACTACTCCTTTGGCATCACCCCATGGCTGTACTCCAATGACACGTCCGTGATGAGCGATGATCTGGAGAAGGCCCAGCTCACCGACGAGAAGGTCAAGGAAACCGTGGGCTGGGTCCGGGACCTCGTCACCAAGCACGGTGTATCCCCGCAGCCGAAGGGCTCCGACCCATACCAGCTGTTCCCCGCCGGCAAGGCGGCCATGACCGGCGCGGGGCACTTTGTCACCGGCGGCTTCGAAAAGGCAGGCTTCAGCGACTACGACATCCTGCCGTGGCCGAAGGGCACCACCAAGTCCACCGTGTTCGGCGCCGGCGCCTTCGCAGTCTCCAAAGCGTCCAAGAACAAGGAGCTGTCCTGGGAGTTCATCAAGATGCTCACCGACCAGCAGACCCAGAAGAAATGGGCCGACGCCGGCGCCGCCGTCCCGTCCACCAGGACCGCCGCTTCATCCCCGGATTTCCTCGCTTCCCCCGAGCATGCCGAAGAGTTCTACAACTCACTTTCCTACGCGAAGCCGGTAGCGGCTCCGCGTGCCTACAACGTGCTGGATCCGGCGTTTATGCGGGCCATGGACGAGATCATGTCCGGCCAGGACATTGGCGCCTCCCTTCAGAAGGCCCAGAAGGATGTTGAGGAGGCGTTGCAGCAGTGACGCTAATTGTCCCCCAAACCGAACTGTCGCCCGCGCCCCCGTCGGGACGCGGAGACCGCCCAGGGCACCGAAGCGCCGCCCGCCGTCGGGAAGCCCTCACCGGCTACCTGTTTACGGCACCCACCGTGATCGGCTTCCTGGTCTTCGTCCTCGGCCCGCTCGTCGCGGCCCTGTACCTCAGCCTCACCAAGTACAACATCCTCACCGCACCCAAGTTCATCGGACTGGACAACTACGCACGGATGTTCCGGGATGAGCGGCTAGCCACGACGTACGGCAACACAGTCCTCTACGTGGGCGCCGCCGTCGTCCTTATCAATGGCTTCGCGCTCCTGTTCGCCGTGCTGATCAACCAGCGGCTCCCCCGGGCGCTGACCTACGTGTTCCGCTCCGCCTACTTTTTCCCGTACCTGGTGGCGCTGGTGTACGTGTCCATCATCTGGCAGGCGCTCTTCCAGAAGGACACGGGCATCCTGAACTACTACCTAACGGCCATGGGCGGGGAACGGATCGACTGGCTCAACAGCGCGGAGTTCTCCAAAGTGTCGGTGGTCATCGTGGACACGTGGCGCAACGTCGGCTTCGCGATGCTGATCTTCGTGGCCGCCCTGCAGGAAGTCCCCAAGGACATGGTGGAGGCCGCCCGGATGGACGGCGCCAACGAGTGGCAGATCTTCCGCCGCATTGTGCTGCCGATGATCAGCCAGGCCACGTTCTTCAATATCACCATCACCATCATCGGCGCGTTCCAAATTTACGAATCGATCATCGTGCTCACCCGCGGCGGCCCCGGCGATGCCAGCCGCAGCGTGGTGATGTACATCGCCGAAGTGGCCTTCAACAAGTTCGACATGGGCTACGCCTCAGCCATCGCGGTGACGCTGTTCCTGATCATCATGCTGGTGACCATGGTGCAGTTCCGCCTCAGGAAATCATGGGTGAACAATGAGTAACGCCGTCCTCCCCTCCCGCACCCTTTCAGGACAGGACGTACGACGGCGGCGGCGCGCCGGCGTTGCGAAGTCCATTTCCGTCGGGCTGCTTGTCCTGGGCGCCGTCGGCATGGTGGCCCCGTTCCTGTGGATGTTCACCACGTCCCTCCGGGACGCCAGCCACGCCTACGACCTGCCGCCGCAGTGGCTGCCCACCGAATGGGACTGGGGAAATTATGCGGCAGCGGTCAGCGGACCAGTGCCTATCCTGCGGAACATGTTCAACAGCGCGGTCATAGCGATTGCCGTCAGCGTCGGCATGATCATCACCGCACCGATGGCCGGCTACGCTTTCGCCAAGCTGGAATTCCCGGGCCGCAACTCGATCTTCGTGGGCCTGCTGTCCTCGCTGATGGTGCCGGCGCAGGTGACCATCATTCCGCTGTTCCTGCTCATGCGGACCTTCGGCCTGCTGGACAATCCGCTCAGCCTGATCCTGCCCGGCATCACCGGCGCCCTGGGAGTCTTCCTGCTGCGGCAGTTCTTCCTGGGCCTGCCGCAGGAAATCATCGACGCCGCCCGCATGGACGGGGCAACCGCCTGGCAGACCTACCGGCTGATCGCCCTTCCCCTGGCCAAAAACGCGGTCAGCACCCTCGGCGTCATCACCTTCCTGGGCAGCTGGAACGCCTACTTCGCCCCGTCCATCTTCCTCAACAGCACCGACACCGCCACCCTCCCGCTGGGCCTGGTCCTGATGCTGGGTCCCTACGGCGCCGGCAACGTGGCCCAGGTGATGGCCGCGACCACCATCGCCATCGCCCCGGCACTGATCGTCTTCCTTGTGGCCCAGCGCTGGATCATCGCCAGCCTCACCCAGTCAGCCGTCAAGGGCTAACCCAAACAACTTTCCCGAAAGGTACATCTACCATGGCAACATCGTCGCGCTCCGGCCTGCTCTCAAGCCTGACCAAGCTCTCCACGGCCCGCACCGCCCGAGCCTCCAGCTGGGACCAGACCGGCCGTAACCGGGACAACTGGATCATCATGCCCGGAGAGGAACGCGTCCTGGCGGACCTCGAAGGCCCCGGCGCCATCACCCACATCTGGATGACCCAGTCCTGCCGCATCCAGCCCGGTCCCGGCCAGATCTCACCGGAACTAGTGGGTGTCCCCATGCTGGAAATCCACAACGCCCTTGGCGTCAGCTGGGAAGTGGTGGACCCGGACTATTACCGCAAGATCGTCCTGAAAATGTACTGGGATGACCAGGAAACCCCGAGTGTCATCGCACCCTTGGGCGACTTCTTCGGGCTGCTCAACTCACTTTCCGGCTCCTACGACTCGCTGCCGCTCTCCGTCTCCGCCAAAGAACCTGAAGTGAACACCTTCGGCGGCAGCGCGGCCTTCAACAGCTACTTCGAGATGCCCTTCAACTCCCGGGCCCGGATCACGGTCGAAAACCAGAACGATATCCCCTACCTGCAGTACTTCTACATTGACTACGAGCTGTACACCGAGCCCCTCCCGGAAGACACCGCGTACTTCCACGCCCACTGGCGCCGGCAAAAGCCCAACGCCGGCTGGGGCCCGGACTTGCAGACCAATAGCATCGAAGTGGCCATCCCCAACCTCACCGGGGAAGATAACTACGTTGTGCTGGAGACCGAGGGCCAGGGCCACTATGTGGGCTGCAACCTGGCCGTGCGCCACTTCCAGGGCTCCTGGTGGGGCGAGGGCGATGACATGATCTTCATCGATGACGACACCTGGCCGCCCAGCCTGCACGGCACCGGCATGGAGGACTATTTCGGCCATGCCTGGGGCATGCAGCACAACGCCTTCCTCATGAACGGCACCATGGTCCATGAGGAAAACGTGCCGGGCTTCCACCACAGCTACCGCTTCCACATGACCGATCCCATCCGGTTCCAGAAGCGCATCAAGGTCACGTTCGAGCACGGCCACGCCAACCACCTCTCCGATGACTGGTCTTCCACCGCCTACTGGTACCAGACACTCCCCTCTCCCGTCCTGGACATCGATGCCGTGGAGGACCGGCTGCCGCTGCGCCCCCGTGACCAGGTAGAGGAACTCCCGCTGCCGGAGCTGACGCCCGCGCAGCAGGCTGCCCGCGACGCCGCCGCCGAACGGATGCAGAAATTCACCGATGCCCGCGACGCCGTCCGGAACGAGCGGCGCGCCGAAATAGACCAGTGGGAAAAGGCCAACGCGGAGCAGGCCCGGGACATCCGGCAAAGGTTCCATGCAGCCAACAGTGTCCCGATCTCCTGACCACTCCTACCGCAAACAACGAGGACCAGCATGAATGCGCACGAACTGCGGCCCGCTTTCCACTTCACTGCCGCCGAGGGATGGATCAACGATCCCCTGGGCGTTACGTGGAAGGACGGCCAGTACCACCTCTTCTACCAGTACGTCCCCGGCCGCACCACCTGGGCGTCCAACTGCCACTGGGGCCATGCCACGTCCCCGGACATGGTCGCCTGGACGGAGCAGGGTGTCGCCGTCGCGCCTGGTGACGGGGACGACGGCGTCTGGTCCGGTTCCATCGTGACCGACGCCGGTGGCGCCGCCACCATGTTCTACACTTCCGTCGCAGAGCCGGACCTCGGCATCGGCACCGTGCGGACCGCCACCCCGGACGACGCTTCCTGGAACAGCTGGACCAAGGGCGGAAAGTTGATGACCGCCCCCGAGCTGGGCGTGGTGGCCTACCGGGACCCGTTCGTGTTTCGCGACGGCGGGCAGTGGCGCATGTTCGTGGGCGCCGGGCTTGAGGGCGGCACGGCAGCCGCCGTCTCCTACAGTTCCCCTGATTTGAAGCAGTGGACCCTGGACGGCATCGCCGCGCAGCGTTCCGGCGCCGAGATGGAACCGGTGTGGACCGGCACCATGTGGGAGTGCCCGCAGCTGTTCGAGATTGATGGCTCGCACGTGCTGGTCACGTCCATTTGGGAGGACGATGTCCTGCACTACGTGGCCTACGGGGTGGGCAGCTACTCCGACGGCACGTTCACCGCACGTTCCTGGGGCCAGCTCAGCTACGGCAAGAGCTACTACGCGCCCTCCTTCTTCCGGGACAAGGACGGTGTGCCGGCACTGATCTTCTGGGTCCGCGGCGTCATCAGCCCCGACGGCCAGTGGGCCAGCGCCCTCAGCGTCCCGCACACACTCACCTTGGACGGCGACACCCTGGTGGCCACCGCCCACGCCGACCTCGCCAACTACACGCAGGCCGCGCGCGTGGAGCAGTTGGGCGGCGGTGCCTATGAAACCGTGCTCGACGGCGGCGCGGACCTTCGCTGTACAGTCGCCGCTGGGACGGTCATCTGCTTCGGGAGCCCGGACGGCCAGCTGGCCGCGCTTCGCCACAACGGGGCCGGCCTGGAGGTGACGGCGCCCGGAAACGCCGACTTCAACGGGGTATTCCTCCCGGTTGCTGAGGGGACAGACGTCCGCGTCCTCATCGACGCCGGAGTGCTGGAGATCTCCGGCCAACAGGGCATCATGGCGGTTCCGCTGCCCATCACGGCCGCGGCGGTAACCCTTACCGTGACCGGTCCGCAGGAGCTGAGCCTGGCGATGGTCGGCTCAGTGGAAACCCCGCAGGATGACCATGCAAAAGCACAGCCAGCCCTGACAGGTCGCTAAAGCGCCAGCGGTTCCAGCTCGTCCCTGGGATTCAAGGACTCTGCCGGCCGCCTGGCAGCACCAGCCCGTACGCTGGCGCTGCTAGGCGGCAGGCGGAGCAGTTTTCGCTTCGATCGGTATCCACAGCTGTCCGCGGCCCCTCGAACCGTACGGTTCCGGCTGGACGCTCAGCAGTTGTGGTCCTGGCGCCCATAGGTAGGGGTTGGCGGGGAACCATTCGGCCGCGGCGTCGGCCCACAGCTTTTGCAGGGCCTCGGGGAACTTTCCCTCAGTCTCGAAGACCACCCACAGGCCGGCCGGGACTTCCTTGGAGTCAAATCCTTCCGGCACCGGCTGCGACGATGCCGCGGCACGCCAGTAATCCAGTTCGCTCCCCTCGGTACCCGGCTCCTCGATGTTCTCGGTGACCGCCACGAGACCGAGCGGCTCGGTGTCGGAGAGCTCGGCCAGGCGTGGCCGCACCGAGGGGTCCAGTCCCCGCTCGAACGCCTCTATACCTGGGTTTGGTCCTTCATAGACGAGCCGGATCCGTGTCCTGAGGCCAATCAGGCGGAAGGCCTCCTTCTTGACGATCTGGTGTTTCATGCCTGCGCTCCCTTCAATTCGAAGGTGGAATCTCAATTGCGGTTGTGAGTGGAGCACGGCGCCGGGGCGGCGTGCCTGTGAGGGGCTAAGCCCATGCATGGCTTTGAAGGCCCGGGTGAACGCCTCGGCGGACCCGTACCCGTACCGTGTTGCGACGTCCAGCACCCCCTGGCCCGCGATGATTTCGGCCGTCGCAGCTGTGAGCTTCCGGCGCCGGATGTACTCGGAGACGGGCATGCCGGCCAGCGAGGCGAACATCCGCCGGAAGTGGTATTCCGACGTGAGCGCGACGCGGGCCAGCGCGCCGACGTCGACCGGCGCGGTCAGGTCCGCCTCAATGAGCTCAACGGCCCGGTTCCATTCCTGCACGGCATCCTCCCCCTTCCCTTCTACGGTATGGCGAACAGGGTTCACGCAACCCAACTATCCCTGCCCGAAAAGATCAGGAGCCCGGCAATATGAGGCAGAAAAGGCCGCCGGAGCCCTCTTGGCGAGCCCGAGGTCTGGCCTTCTGATTCACCTACCAGAGTGAATAGGAGAGTAACCGAGGACGCTCTGAGCGCACGGCGTACGACGGCGGCGCGCGGCCGCCGTCGTACGCCCGCGTTATCAGGGGGAGCGCGCAGGGCGGCGTGGTTCGCATCACGTTCACCGCCCTGTCACCTGACCGCTGCCTGCCGGCTTTCTTCGGTACTGAACGGGGGTGAACAGTGGTGCGTGCTCATTACCGATGACATCAACGTGGAGAATTCACCATGAAGCACACCAAGCTGCTGACCGCGGCTGCACTCGCTGCCGGCCTGGCCCTGGGAACACCCCTTCCCGCACAGGCAGCGGACACCAACCCCAACGGCACGGACAACCATTTCGACCTGCAGGCTCACCGCGGCGGACTCGGCCTCACCGTCGAATCCACCCTGGCCTCCTTCGCCAAGGGGCTCGAAACAGGGGTGAGCACCCTCGAACTCGACTTGCAGATCACCAAGGATGGCCGCGAAGTCGTCACCCATGACCGCAAGATCAGCGGCCAGAAGTGCCAGGACACCGCCCCGGTCACCCCGGCAGATCCGCAGTTCCCGTACGTGGGCAAATACATCAAGGACCTCACCTTCGCCCAGGTCCGCAGCCTGGATTGCGGGTCGCTGACCCTGCCCCAGTTCCCGGGCCAGCAGGCATCCCCCGGCGCCAAGATGCCCACACTCGCCGAGGTCTTCGACCTCACCCGGCAGTACCGTGCCAGCCAGGTCAAGTTCAACATCGAAACCAAAGTTGAAGCGGGCGCCCCGGAGCAAACGGCACCGCGCGAGCAGTTCGTGGACGTCGCACTGCGCGAAATCAACGCCGCGAACATGGCCGGCCGCGTCTCCATCCAGAGCTTCGACTGGGGCTCACTGCGCCTGGTGAAGGAACGCCAGCCCGGCATCCGGACCGTCGCCTTGACCAACAAGGACTTCCTGCAGGCCGGCAAGCCCGGAGCCTCACCGTGGCTCGGCGGGATCGACTCGGATGACTTCGGCGGTGACCTCGTGGACTCAGCCGCTTCCCTCGGCGTGGACGCCATCTCCCCTGTTCACGGCACGCCCCAGAACGGCACCGTCACCGACGCCGGTTACGTCCCCTACGTCACGGCCGACATGGTGAACCGCGCCCACGCCAAAGGCATGCAGGTCATCCCCTGGACCGTCGATGACAAGCCCACCATGCGCGCCCTCATGGACACCGGCGTGGATGGACTGATCACCGACTACCCCAACCGCCTGCGCGAGGTCATGGCCGAGCGGTCCCTGAAGCTGCCCAAGCAGTTCACCCTGGAGCCCGGCGCCTCAGCAGCGAGCTGACTCCACCAACCACTGAATGCCCCTGCCCCCACTACCCGGGACAGGGGCATTCCCTTTTCCAGGTTCCTCCCGGCCGCGCCCAACTCCTAAGCCGCAACAAACACGTTTAGGGCATCAAGTGCTGGACAGCGGGCAGCGGCGCACCTCACTCTGGTGTGAAGCCGCCGGCGGCGTGGCTTGGAACAGGAGACCGGCGTGGCGATTTCGGCAGGCTTTTTCGGACGTGCTTTCCACCGGCACGAAGCCACCCCGCCGCCCCTCGTCGATTTGCTCCCGGTTTCCGGCCACCAATTGCGGATGCGGGTGGAACCGCGCCTCGCTGAGCTTGTTGGAACGGTGGTAGCGACGCTACGGGCCGCCGGAGTGAGGCCTATCCCGGTCACCGACCCACACGGGCGGCAATGGGCCCCCGCCTACGTCCTGGGCAGGCTGGAACTGGAAGGTGCGCTGGCGGAAACGGCCCCCAACACCGCGGTGGCCGAGGTGGTGCTGGACGGCTCAGGCCGGTTGGCCCGCAACCATCCCGTGCAGGTCACAGGCAACGCCCACAGGCTGGTGCCTGTCCGCTGCCCGAGCGTGGCTGACAGCTATGAGCAGTTCATCCGCGCCCTGAAAGTTGCGGAAGAACCCCGCGGCGATGGTTTGGTCCTCACCCCGCACGGGAGCCTGATGATTGCCGGCCCCGAAGGCGAACCTGTTGCTTTGGCTGACTATTTGGACAGCCTCTGCCGTACCGGGGCCTACGTCCGCCAGAGCTGACTCCCGTGGGATGCCCGGGCTGGCCGGTTGCTTCACCCGCCTGACACCTGCCGTTGTCTGTTGTGCCACCCAGGGCCGCTACGTTGGATCGCGCCCGGCACCCGGGCCACCCCAACGCACCTGGAGCAGACATGAAGATGAAGCGCGCCCTGGCCACCGCCGCAGTCGCCGCCGCCACCCTGACCGCCGGAACCTCCGCTGTGGCCACCAACGGGCAAAACCCGGACGGCCTCACAGCAGAAGCAGAGGCCTTCACCAAGGTGGACCGCAACACCCAGTGGGACCAGGTCCAAAAGCTCAAGCTGGACTTCCCCACCTTCCACCCGCAGGGCATGTCGCTGGTGGGCGACAAGATCTTCCTCAGCAGCGTCGAGATCCTCGAACCCACCGTCCGCTATCCCTCCCCCATTGACGGGTACGACCGCAGCACCGGCAAGGGCCGCGGCCACGTCTTCGTCATCGACCGGCAGGGCAAGCTGCTGAAGGACATCGTTCTGGGCGAGGACAGCATCTATCACCCCGGTGGTACGGACTTCGACGGCGAGAATGTCTGGGTTCCGGTGGCCGAGTACCGGCCCAACAGCAGCTCCATCGTTTACACGATCAACCCGGACACCTACGAGGTCACCGAGCAGTTCCGCCAGGCGGACCACGTGGGCGGCGTGGTGGCCGATCGCAAGACCAACCGGATCAGCGGTGTCAGCTGGGGTTCGCGCAAGCTGTTCACCTGGAACAACCAGGGCCGGCTCCTGGGGACCCAGGCCAATCCCAGCCACTTCATCGATTACCAGGACTGCGAGTACGCCGGCGCCGGTCACCAGCTCTGCTCAGGCATCACCGGTCTCAAAACTGCTGACGGGAAGCCGTTCGAGCTCGGCGGCCTCGCCCTGACCAACCTCACGGACGGAACGATCGTCCACGAGGTCCCCTTCCAGAAGTTCTCCACGGCAGGGCACTCGATCACCCGCAACCCGGTCGCGCTGGAGTCCGACGGCGGCGTGCTGCGCCTGTTCGCCGCCCCGGACGACGGCGAAGAAGCGGCCGGCACGGAGCTGTTCGTGTTCGAAGCCCGCCCCTGAACCAGGCAGCCAGTGCAGGAGGCCCGCCTAGTTCTCCCGGCGGGTCTCCTGCAGCCGCTTGATGAACCAGCGCGACTGTTCCGGCCCGTAGGGCAGCACCGGGATGGCCTTGGTGGCATCGTCCGGGGTGTCCCGGATGGACCCGCGGGCCTGGCGGACCGCGGTGGTCATGGTGTTGGCCATGGTCTTGACGAACTGGTCGCTGCACGGCTTCCCGTGCCCGGGGATAAGGAACTCGTAGCGGTGGCGGAGCGCTGAGATGTGCCGGAGCGCGTCCGCCCATTCCTCGGGGTACGAGTCTTCGAAGGACGGGTGGGCGCCCTGCTCCACGAGGTCGCCCACGTACAGGGTGGTGGGGGTGCCCACCAGCAGGTCGCCGTCGGTATGGCCGCGGCCCAGGTAGAACAGGGTGGCGGTGAGCCCGCCGAGGTCAACCAGCACCGGCTGGTCCTTCACCAGGGCGTTGGGAACCACGAGCTCCACGTTCTCGCCTTCGCCCGTGGACATCTCCGGCTCCAGCGTCCCCACGAAGCGGCGCTGGAGGTCCCCGCGCGCGTCGATTTCAGTGGCGCAGTTCTGGTGCGCCCAGAACTCGGTGACGCCTGCTTCAGCAAACACGGCGTTGCCGAAGAAGTGGTCGTAATGCGCGTGGGTGTTGACGACGACGACCGGCAGCTGGGTCTTCTCCCGCACCGCGTCCAGGATCTCCCGCCCCTGCCGGGGGCCGCAGCCGGTATCGATCACCATGGCCCGCTCGGATCCCACGATCAGTCCGGTGTTCAGCAGCGATCCTTCGGTGACCAGCACATAGTTGTTCGCGCCGACTTCGAGCCATTCCGACATTGTTTCTCCGTACCTCCGGCAAAGCAGTGTTCGTTCGTCTAGGCGTCGATTGTACCCACCGGCCCTTGGTTGAGCCTGGGGCCACGCCTGCAGGGATCCCTGGCCGAGCTTGCGAGGGTAGGGAACGGGTGGGGAATGAAACCCCGTGAGGCCGTTCGGTGGCCGGAGCCTCCTGGAACCGTAAGAGGTGCCGCGCGGCCGCACCCGGCACCGCCTGGGCGGCCGGCCGCACCCTCAATACGTCGTGACCCTTGACACATTCAAACTTCTGTCTAATGATTAAACGAAAGTGCCGCAGAGCCGCGCACTCGAATGGAGTAGTGCATGAACCACCAATTCCCCTCCCCAAACCACCTGCCCTCCCGCCGCAGCATGCTGCTGGCCGGCCTGGGGGCAGCCCTCTCGGCCCCTTTCCTGTCCGCATGTGCAGGCTTCGATACCAGCGGAGCAGCCGCCGGCAGCGGAACCGTGAGTTTCCTGTCCACGCAGTTCACGCCTGTCGAGGAAAAGCAGCGCTATGAGCAAGTCCTGAAGAAATCCCTCCGGGTGCCCGTCGCCTATAACGCGGTCGATCCCAGCGTCTTCGCCTCCACGGTGAAAACCCAGACGTCCGCCCAGAACATCCGCACCTCGCTGCTCGGCGGGCTACACGGTGAGCTGGCGCCGCTGGCAGGTTCGCTGGAGAACGTGGACAGCATCCTCTCGGACCTGGCCGGCCGCGGGTTCGCCAAGGAGATCCTGGAACTAACCAAGGCGGGCACCTCCTCGGCGAAGTACGTCCCCTGGATGCAGGCAACCTATGTTGTGGCCATTAACAAGAAGGCCCTCGAATGGCTGCCGTCCGGAGTGGACGTCAACAACCTCAGCTATGAGCACTACCTGGCGTGGGCCAAGGCAGCCAAGCAGGGCGCCGGACGCCCCGTGTTCGGCATGCCGGCCGGCCCCAAGGGCCTGCACCACCGCTTCTACCAGGGATTCCTGCTGCCCAGCTTCACGGGCGGCCAGATCACCACGTTCCGCAGCCCTGACGCCGTGGAGGCATGGAAATACATGCAGGACCTGTGGGACAACATGGTGCCTGCATCCACTAACTTCGACGCCATGCAGGAACCCCTGGGCCGGGGCGAAGTGCTGGTGGCGTGGGACCACGTGGCCCGGCTGATCAAGGCCCCAGCGGACAACCCCGGCGAGTGGCTCATGGTGCCTGCCCCCCAAGGCCCCAAAGGCCGTGGCTACATGCTGATCGTGGCCGGCCTCGCCCTGCCCACGGGTGGAACCGAACGCGAATTGGCCGAGCAGGTGATCCGCGGCCTGTCCGAACCGCTGACCCAGGTGGAAACCCTGCGGCAGAATGCCTTCTTCCCCACCGTCCAGACCGAACTCCCCACGGACCTGGCCGGCGCCATCGCCCTCGAAGCCGGGGCCGTCCGGCTGCAGCAGCGGTCCGAGGGCGCGCTGCTGGCATTGCCGCCAGTGGGCCTGGGAGCCAAGGAGGGTGAGGTGTCCCAGATCTTCAAGAACGTTTTCCAGGAAGTCTGCCTGAACAACCAGGACATCCAGCCTGTCCTGGACCGGCAGGCGAAGGAATTGAACACCATCGTCCAGGAACTCAACGTCCCGTGCTGGGCGCCCGATCCCGTCTCCGCGAAATGCGAGGTAGCGTAATGACCGTCCAAGCGCCCCCGGCTCCCGCCAAAGCCGCCGCCCCCGCGCGGCGCCGCCGCGTCCCGGCCGCGGTCTGGCTGATCGGGCCCTCCATCCTCTTCATGACCCTCCTCCTGGGCTGGCCTGTGGTGGAAGGCGTCCTGCAAGCCTTCCGGAACGAGCAAGGCTTCACCCTCGAGTTCGTGAACCGCATGGTCCAGGACCCGTACTTCTGGCCGGCCGTGCGCAACACGCTGCTGCTGATCGCTGTGATGATCCCCATCCAGTTCGCCTTCGCCATCACCATGGCGCTGCTCCTGCGCGCCAATCCGCGGCTGAACAAGGTCCACTTCTTTGTCTGGGCCATCCCCCTGGCCCTCAGCGACCTCGCCGCCGGCCTGGTATGGCTCTCCATCTTCAATGACCGCGGCTACCTGAACTCGGCCCTGTCATGGCTTGGCATCGAGGGCATCTCCTGGCTGGCCTATGACAACCAGACCACGATGTTCATCTGTGTCCTGATCGCAGAACTGTGGCGGGCAACCTCGCTCGTGCTGGTGATCGTCGTGGCAGGCCTGCAGGGCATCCCGAAGGACTACGACGAGGCCGCCCAGGTATTCGGGGCAACGTTCTGGCAACGCCTGCGCCACGTCACCCTGCCTCTCCTGAAACCCAGCCTCCAGGTGGCCCTGATCCTCCGCACCATCCTGGCGTTCCAGACGTTCGCGGTGGCACAGGCCCTGACCGGGCAGAACTTTCCGCTGGTGGTGGGTGAAACCTACCGCTGGTACACGGGGCTGCAGAACCCCAATGTCGCTGCCGCCCTGGCCTTGGTGATCCTGGCTGTGTCAATGCTGACGTCCATCTTTTACCTGCGGGCTCTCCGCGACAAGACTCAGGAAGGCACCCGATGAGCCAGGCAACCGCAGCCAACGCAACAGTCGATACCGCACCGCTGAAGCGCCAGAAACGGAACAGGGTCCTGCTGCAGCTCGCCTGCCTCGCCGTCTCCCTGTTCATGCTGGTCCCCATCTACCTGATCTCCCTGGCGGCGCTGTCCACCCGCGAATCCCTCAATAAGTTCCCGCTGAGCCTGCTGCCCACCAGCTTCTCGTTGGAAACGCTCAACGCGTTCCTTGGCTCCACCGGCGTCTTCGGTGCACTCGGCAACTCGCTGATTGTCGGCGTCGGCACCCTGCTGCTCTCCGCGCTGATCGGCGTCCCGGCCGGTTACGCCCTGGCCCGGTTCGCCTTTCCCGGCAAGGAGCCGTACCAGCTGTTCCTGCTCTTCACCCGCGCCCTGCCCATCGTGGTGTTGTCCGTCCCGCTCGCCAGGCTCTTCCTCACCGTGGACATCTACGACACCACCTACGGCGTGATCCTGCTGCACACCGCACTGGCACTGCCCACCACCATCCTCATATCCGCCAGCGTGTTCCTTGGCGTCCCGCATGACGTAGAGGAGGCGGCCCGGGTATTCGGCTGTAGCCCGTTCAGCGCCTTCATGCGGGTGGTGATGCCCATGGCCCTTCCCGGCATCGCCGCCGCCTCGATTTTCACGTTCGTGATGTCCTGGAACGAGGTCCTCGGCGCATCGATCCTCACCCTGGACCACCGCACCCTGCCGGCCCAGGTGCTCACCTCGCTGGCCGATTCGCCGCTGGCCTACCGGTTTGCCGGCGGCTTCGCGCTGGTGATCCCGTCCATCATCTTCATCGCCTTCATGCGCCGGTACCTCACCAACATGTGGGGCTCCACCATCCGCTGACCCGGCCAGCCGGGTCCTCCCGGCATCCACAAACTTCCCAGCTTCCAGAATCCCCCAAGGAGCCGATCCCATGGCTGATATCACCATTTCCAACCTCGTCAAGACATACCCAGGCGGCACCGAACGGGCCACCGACGACGTCTCCCTGCACATTGCCGACGGCAGCTTCACGGTGCTCCTGGGCCCGTCCGGCTGCGGCAAAACAACGCTGCTGCGCATGCTGGCCGGGCTTGAACTGCCCGACTCCGGCGCGGTCTCCATCGGCGGGCGCGACGTCACCTACCTGCCGCCGAACAAGCGCAACATCTCCATGGTGTTCCAGTCCTACGCCGTTTTCCCGCACCGCTCCGTCCGTTACAACATCGGCTTCGGGCTGCAGATGGCCAAGGTGCCGAAGGAGCAAATCGACAAGAAAGTCCAGTGGGCTGCGGACCTGCTGCAGCTGACCCCGTACCTGGACCGGCTGCCGGCTAAGCTCTCCGGCGGCCAGCGCCAGAGGGTGGCCGTGGCCCGGGCCATCGTGGTGGACGCGGACGTGCTGCTCATGGATGAGCCGCTGTCCAACCTTGACGCCCTGCTGCGCCTGAACTTCCGGTCGGAGCTGAAGAAGATCGTGCAGGACCTGGGCACCACCACGGTCTACGTCACCCACGACCAAAGCGAGGCACTCTCCCTCGGCGACCAGGTTGCCGTCATGCGCAAGGGCCGGATTGCCCAGCTCGGCGATCCGCTGGATGTCTATGACGCCCCGAGCGACCGCTTCGTGGGCGGCTTCATCGGCTCCCCGCCCATGAACTTCGTGGATGCCGCAGTGACCCCTGACGGCGAACTGGTGGTCGGGGACCAGCGGCTCATGGCGCCGTCCCTGCTCCGGTCCTTCGGGAACCACAACATTGTCCTGGGTGTCCGGGCCGAAAACGTGTCCGTGGCCAAGGACCGCGAGTCCGGGTACATCGCCGCCACGGTGCTGGTGGTGGAACCGATGGGCTCCACCATCCTGCTCACCGTGGACGTGGAGGGCCAGACCCTCAAGGTCCAGGCCCCGCCGAGCTTTCGGACCGCACCGCACCAGACCATCTGGCTGGGCTTCTCCCCCAACACGATGCGCTTCTACGACCGCGAAACCTCAATGGCACTGGAGGCCAACTAAATGAACGCCCACCCCCACGTCAGCACCGACGAGCTCCGCGCTGCGGCGATGGAAGTGCTCCGGCGCAACGACCTGGGCACCATGACGACGGCGGCGCCGGACCTTTATCCCCACATGTGGAGTTGGGATGCGGCGTTCGTCGCGATCGGCCTCGCCAGGGTGAGCGTACCCCGCGCCATCACCGAACTGCGGACCCTGCTGGCCGCGCAGTGGTCCAGCGGAATGATCCCCCATATTGTGTTCAGCGACGACGAAGAGCGCTACTTCCCGGGCTTCGACCGCTGGGGCACAGTCACCGCCGAGGCACTCCCGGAGGGTGTCAAGAGCAGCGGCATCTGCCAGCCGCCCGTGCACGTGATCGCCCTCCAGCACATCCTGGACCGGGGCCGGGAGAACGGCGGCAGCGACCAGGCGGCGGCCGAAGAATTCCTTCGCGAGTCCTTCGACGGCTGGCTGGCCTGGCACCGCTGGCTGGCCGAGGTCCGCGATCCGGACGGGGTGGGCCTGGTGGAGATCCACCACGGCTGGGAATCGGGCTTTGACAATTCACCACGCTGGGACGGCCCGTATGCGGCCATCCAGCCCGGCGAGCTGGAGCCCTTCACCCGCCGGGACACCCTCCATGTGGCGGATCTTAGGGAGCGCCCGGACGATGCCGAGTACGCAAAGTATCTGTGGCTGGTCCAACAGATGGCGTCCGTGGGCTTTGATGACCAGGCCGTCCAGGAGATCGTGGACTTCCGGGTTCGGGACGTCTTCTTCTCCGGAATCATGGCAGCGTCCACCGAGGTCCTCGCCACCCTGGCCCAGGAGATCGGCCGCCCCGAGGCCGCTGAACTGCGTGAAATGGCCGCGCGCTTCCGTCGCGGCGTGGCTTCCACCGTGGATCCGGAAACGGGATTGGCCAGGGACTACGATGTCCTGGCCGGCAAGTGGATTTCCACCGAAACGGTCTCCGGTTTCGCGCCGCTGGTGGCCGGCGGCGACACGGCACTCCTGGCCAGCCAACGCGAACTGCTGCTGGGCAAGGACTGGATGGGGTTTCCCGGCATGAAGTTTGCCCTGCCGCCGTCCACCTCGCCCGCCAGCGCGGCGTTCAGGCCCCGGACGTACTGGCGCGGCCCGGTGTGGCCGTTCCTGAACCTGCTGCTGGGCTGGGCCAGCGCCCGCGACGGGCAGCGGGACCTCTACGAGGCTCTGCGCACCGAGTCCCTGCAGCAGCTGTCCGACCTCACGTTCGCCGAATACTATGAGCCGTTCACGGCGGAGCCCCTGGGCAGCCTGGCCCAGGCATGGACGGCGGCGGCTGCCCTGGAATGGCTGGGCCGCCCGTGACCCCAGTGCTGGTGGCGTGTGACAAGTTCAAGGGCAGCCTTACGGCCGCCGAAGTCTGCGCGGCAGTGGCCTCAGGCATCAAAAGGGCCCGTCCCGGGACGGACGTGGTGGCGCTTCCCATAGCCGACGGCGGTGACGGCACCGTTGCGGTGGCGCTGAACGCGGGTTTTGAGGAAATAACGACGACGGTCACGGGACCGGGCGCGCAGCGGGTGGAATCCTCATTTGCCTTGAACCGCGACGACGGTACCGCCGTTGTGGAAATGGCCCGGGCGTCAGGGCTGCTTCAGCTTCCCGGAGGGGTCCCGGATCCGCTGTTCGCCACCACGTTCGGCACCGGCGAGCTGGTCCGGGCGGCCCTTGATGCGGGTGCCCGGACCATTGTCCTGGCCCTTGGCGGCAGTGCAACCACGGACGGTGGCGCCGGTTTCCTGCAGGCGCTCGGCGCTACCCTCTCGCGGGCTGACGGGTCACCGCTGGAACGCGGCGGCTCGGCACTGGCCGGCCTGGCCGCCGTCGGCCTCGACACGCTTGATCCGCGGCTGGCCGGCTGCCGGATCATCCTGGCCGCGGATGTGGACAATCCGCTCCTGGGTCCCAACGGGGCCGCCGCCGTCTATGCGCCGCAAAAGGGCGCTACCGCGGCGGACGTGGAACTGCTGGAAGAAGGACTCCGGCACTACGTGCAGGTCCTGCAGGCAGCCGGGGTCCCCGCCGGGGCCGAGGACGTGCCAGGCGCCGGGGCAGCCGGCGGCCTGGGCTTTGCCGCCCAAAGCATCCTGGGTGCCACCACCAGGGCGGGGATCGACGTCGTAATGGACATCGCGGGGTACCGCCATGCCCTGGCGGCCCTGACCGGCGCCGACCTGGTGGTGACCGGGGAGGGCTGCCTTGATGAACAGACCCTCAACGGCAAGGCGGTGGCGGGCGTCGCCCAGGCGGCGTGGGAAGCGGGTGTTCCCACCGTGGCAGTGTGCGGGCAGCGGCGCCTGGGACGCAGCGAGCTGGCCCAAAAGGGCATCAGCCAGGCTTACGCCCTCACCGAGCGTGAACCGGATGTTGCCCGCTGCATGGCGCAGGCGGCGGGCCTGCTGGAGGACTCCGCTGAGCAGCTCGCGCGGGATTGGATCAGGGCACACGCTTCCTTCCCCGTATAAAGTAAGTTGTTTTGAGGAAAAACGGGAGGACGACATGACGGTGGAACGGGTGCCGGCGAGCCTGGGCGGGGCGACCTCTCACGGGCACCTCCTGGAGCTGATCCGGTCCACCGGCGGGCTGTCCCGCCAGCAGTTGCTGGCCGCCACCGGCATGTCCCGCGCCACCTTGTACGAGCGGCTGGAGAGCCTGCTGCGCCGTGGATTCATCTACGAGGCCGAATCCTTGGAGGCCACGGGCGGACGCCGCTCGCGCAAGATCCGGTTCGATGACCGGGGCCGGGTGGTGCTCACCATCGCCCTTGGCCAGACGCATGCCACGGTGTGTGTCACGGATATCCGCGGCGAGGCCTTGCGCTCGATCACCAGCACCCAGGACATCAGTGGCCCGGCCGGGTCCGTGCTGGCGCCCCTCATTGACGCGGGGAAAGCCCTGCTGGCCCAGGGGTCCGGCGAGGTTTTGGTGGGGGTGGGCGTCAGCCTGCCCACACCGGTTGAGGCGGAGACGGGCTACGTTGCGCACGCCACCACCATCCCCGGCTGGCCCCGCGACGCCGTGGCACGGGCGGTAACAGACGCCTGGAATGTGCCCTTCGCCGTCGAAAATGATGCCCGGGCGGCCGCGCTGGGCGAACGCGTCAGCGACGCGGAAACAGTTGTGTACGTCAAAGTGGGAACGGGCATCGGCTGCGGCATAGTGGTGGAAGGGTCCATCCTGCGCGGAGCCCGCGGCGCGGCCGGCGACATCGGGCACATCCGGATGGCGGAGGACGGTCCGCTGTGCCGGTGCGGCCGCCACGGCTGCCTGGCCGCGTACAGCTCGGGCCGCGCAATTGCCGAGCGCCTGAGCGGGCACGGGCCTTCCAGCCTCACTGCGCTCAGCGAGGCCGGCCGGGCCGGGGATCCCGCCGTCACGCCGGCCCTGACCTCCGCCGCACGTGTGCTGGGTTTGGCGCTGTCCGCCACCATCACCACGCTGAATCCGGACCGGCTGGTCATCGGCGGCATCATCGGCGCGGTCCCGGCCTTCGTCGAACAGGTCAGCGCCACGGTGATGTCCACAGTGGTGGAGCGCATCGCGGACGGGCTGGCCATCGAGGCCGGCGATCCCGGGGACCGTTCCGCATCGCAGGGCCTGGTCACCCTGGTGATGCGAAAGGTCTTCTCCCCCGGGGCGATCGACGCCGGAACCCACGAGGCAGGCGCGGGCACCAGTGTGACTGCTTCGGCTTAGGCTCCATTCATAGGGAGCAGGGTGTGCGGCGGCGGCACTTGCCGCCTCCGCACGCTCACCCCATCGCATCATCCGCGCATTTCTCCACCCACCCCCGGCCGGACCAGTAACGGTGCAGTAACGCGCGCCTGATGGACTCATACCTGTGGTTCCCCCGCGTGTGAGGCCGGTGTGATGAGGCAGCCCTGGAGTTCGGTCCGGATGGCGGGCCTGGCCCTGGACGTGCCGGCCCAGCTTGCCCCGTCGGAGGAGCACGGCATCGAGGGCGGCGCCGCCACCCTTGAGGGCGCCGGCATGCGGCTGACCGTGGATGCCAGCCCCTTCGCCGACCCCCTCACCCGCTACGCGGACAAGCCCGGCTACGAGCATTGGCAGGAGGCTGTGGCCAGCCAATCCGCTGACTTTGTGGTGTTTGAAGAGGAGGGCACCCGCACCGTTGCGGTCGCCATCCCCGGCCGCGCCACCGCCGTCGTCCATCAACCGGCAGACGGTGAAAGGGACGTCGCCCTGCAGATCCTGCGAAGCATCCGAACTGATGAAGGAGAGTCTCATGTCTGACGAGCAATACCCCGCCGCCCCGTACCTCGCGGCGGTCTCAAACACGGCCGCGGGTGAAGGCAACCCGGGCTTCAGCAAGGTCCAGGCCTACCTTGAGCGGTTCGGCTACCTGGCCGAATCCACCGCACGGGACATCGGCGTCCTGGACGACCCCACGGAAGGAGCCCTGAGGAACTTCCAGGAGTTCTTCCACCTGCCGGTCACCGGCGTGTTCGACGACGCCACCCGGGACGCGATGATGCAGCCCCGGTGCGGGCTTCCGGACATGCGCGGCGACGGCCTGGCCTTCTCCACCGCGTGTGCCTGGGCCGACCGAACCCTGACGTTCGCTTTCGACACCGGAACCGACGACGTCGGCGGCACCGCCGAGTTTGACGCCATCAGGCGTGCCATCCAGACCTGGCAAAACCTGGGCGGACTGACGTTCACCGAAGTGGCCCTCGGTTCCAGCCCGGACATCCGGATCGGATGGCGGCCCGCGGCGGACCCGGACCACTCGATGGTGGGCGGCATCCTGGCCCACGCAGACTTCCCTCCCGGCTGCAGCGTCATCACCAACACGCTGCCCAAGCCGGTGCACTTCGACGACAGCGAGCACGTGTGGAGCGTGGGCGCAGTGGCAAGCGCCTTCGACATCGAAACGGTGGCACTCCACGAACTCGGCCATATCGTGGGCCTCTTGCACTCGAGCGTTGCGAATTCCGTGATGGCACCCACCGTGGCGTCCAACTTCACCAAACGCGCCCTCACCCAGGACGACATCGACGGATACCGGGCGCTGTACCCGGCAGCACCGCAGGCCTGGTCCGGCTGGAACTCCCTGGGCGGCACGCTCACCTCGGACATCTCCGTGGGCAACAACAAGGATGGCCGGCTGGAAGCCTTCGTCCGGGGCACCGACGGGGCTGTGTGGCACCGATGGCAAACCGCGCCCAACGGAAACTGGTCCGGCTGGGCCTCCCTGGGCGGCGTGATCACCACCGAGATCGCCGTGGCCAACAACCAGGACGGCCGGCTGGAAATCTTCGCCCGCGGCACCGACAACGCGCTCTGGCACATGTGGCAGACCACCCCCAACGGCAACTGGTCCGGCTGGAATTCCCTGGGCGGCGTGATCACGGGCCCGCCGGCCACCGGACGCAACGCGGACGGCCGCCTCGAGGTCTTCGCCCGCGGTACCGATGGCGCTGTGTGGCACCGGTGGCAGACTTCGCCCAACGGAAACTGGGCCGGCTGGGCCTCCCTGGGCGGCGTGATCACCTCCGAAATTTCCGTGGGCAGGAACGCCGACGGCCGCCTCGAAATCTTCGCGAGGGGCACGGATAACGCCCTCTGGCACCGGTGGCAGACAGCACCCAACGGCAACTGGGCCGGCTGGCAGTCCCTGGGCGGCGTGCTCACCTCCAACATCACCACCGGCAGCAACGCCGACGGCCGGCTCGAGGTCTTCGTCCGCGGCACCGACAACGCCCTGTGGCACAAGTGGCAGACAGCACCCAACAGCGGCTGGTCCGGCTGGGCCTCCCTGGGCGGCATCCTCACCTCCGATATCGCCGTAGGCAGGAACGCGAGCGGCCGCCTCGAGGCCTTCGTCCGCGGCACCGACAACGCCCTGTGGCACATGTGGCAAACGGCCCCCAACAGCGGCTGGTCCGGCTGGGCGTCCCTGGGCGGCATCCTCACCTCCAACATCACCGTGGGGAACAACGCCGACGGCCGGCTGGAGGTCTTCGTCCGGGGCACGGACAACGCGCTGTGGCACATGTGGCAGAACAGCCCGTTCCTGACCGAAGATTCCACCGGCGCTTCAGGTGCTGCCGCCATGGCGGAGGAGGCCGGCGCGGACGCAGCCTCCGCGGCAGTGGTCCCCGAAACGGTGGACATGCCAACCGGAACCATGGCCGGGAGCGTGACAACCAACGGCCACAAGCAGCCCGCTGCAGCGGCCATGCCCACGGGGGTTATGGACGCCCCACCCAAGGAGCCCACGGGCAAGCCCGGCACGCCTGACAAGGAAGGCGCCATGCCGGCCCTGGGCATGTCCGTCAGCGCCTGAGCAGGCGGGTGGCAGGAACCGTAAGGTACGACGGCGGCCCGCGGCCGCCGTCGTACGTCACCTCCCACGCACCCGGGGATGGCCCGCCGCGGCCGGCAGTAAAAGCACCACCAGGAAATGGACATGGCATGAACACCACCGACCGCCCCTCCCCGGAAGCAACACCTGACGAAGAGCAGTTGCTGGCCTCGCTGCGGCAGTTCATCAGGACCAGAGGCGCCGCCTACCTCGAGGACCCCAACATCACCTCGATCGGTGTGGGCCACAAAGTGGTTGACGGCAAGCAAACAGGCGAGATTGCCCTCCAGTTCACGGTGGGTGAGAAGGCTGCGCCGGAAGCCCTGGAGGCCCTCAACACCACCCCCATACCGGAAGCAATCGTGGTGGACGGGGTTGCCGTGCCCACTGATGTTATTGAGCGGAACTACCGTCCCTCGTTCCGGGCGGTCGCCGAGGTGGAGCCGCCGGCCACCAAAGTCCGGCTCGATCCCATCCGGCCGGGGGTCAGTGTGGGCCACTTCCGGTCCAGCGCCGGCACCATCGGCTGCATCGTGTACGACAGGCACGAGGGCACACCCATGATCCTCAGCAACTGGCATGTGCTGCACGGCGAGTCCGGCGCCCTTGGCGACGCGGTGGTCCAGCCGGGCCCGCACGACGACAACCGGGTGGACGCCAACGGGCTCGGCAAGCTGGTGCGCTCCCACCTGGGCGTCGCCGGAGACTGCGCTGTGGCAACCATCGAGGACCGCGGATTCACTACGGCGATCCAGTCGTTGGACGTGACCCCGGACCAGCTCGGGGAACCCGAAATCGGGGACAAGGTGGTCAAAAGCGGCCGGACCACGGGGGTGACCCATGGCAAGGTGCGCCGGGTGGATGTGATCGCAAAACTGAGTTACGGGTCCGCGGGAACGCACGCCATCGGCGGCTTCGAAATCGGCCCGGACCCGGACAATCCCCCGGCGGACGGGGAAATCAGCCGCGGCGGAGATTCGGGGTCCGCCTGGATTTTCAAGACCCCCGACGGCGGGCTCACCACCGTTCTGGCGGGCCTGCATTTCGGCGGGGAATCGGGCGACAGCCCTGACGAGCACGCCCTGGCCTGCCTGCCCCAGTCCGTGTTCGAAAAGCTGGAGATCACCCTCCGTCCGCCGGCAGCAGCTCCTGAGGATACCGAGGATGTCCCCGAAGGGTTCGGCAGCGATTTCCTGGGCCCCCACATCGGCCTGCCCACCCTTGCCGCCGGCCTGGACAGTGACGCTGTCCAGCTCGCGGGCTCGGAGGTCATCCCGTACACCCACTTTTCACTCTCGATGAGTAAGTCCCGGCGGTTTGCCCGCTGGGTGGCGTGGAACATCGACGGCGCCGGCTTGGTAAAACTCAGCCGGGCCGGCATCAATTTCGTCAAGGACCCCCGCGTCCCGGCCGACGTCCAGACCGGTGACGAGCTGTACAGCGGCAACCGGCTGGACCGTGGGCACATCGCCCGCCGCGCCGATCTGGTCTGGGGACCTCTGGAGGAGGCCGCCCGGGCCAACAAGGACTCGTTCTACTTCACCAACATCACCCCGCAGATGGACGATTTCAACCAAAGCAGCAAGAACGGGGTCTGGGGAAAGATTGAGGACGCGGTGTTCGCGGACGTCGACGTCGACGACCTGAAAGTCAGTGTGTTCGGCGGGCCGGTCCTCCAGGACGATGACCGCGCTTACCGGGGTACCCGCCTGCCGCGCGAGTACTGGAAGATCATCGCGTTCGTGGAGCAGGGACAGCTCAAGAGCAGGGCCTTCCTCCTGACCCAGAACCTCATCCAGGTGGAAGCGCTCGAACTCGACGAATTCCGGGTTTTCCAGGTTGCCGTGACCGAAATCGAGGAACGGACCAGCCTGCAGTTCGCGGACACGCTGCGGCAGGCTGACACGCTTGTGGTCCCGGAATCGGTGGGTGACCGGCGGCCGCTGGAGGATCCGTCTGACATCCTGTGGTGAGCCGTCCAGTGGTGAGCACCCGAGGGTAGGCCGTTCGCCTACTGGATGTCTGCCTCTGGCGGCGGGAGCCGGTATCCCAGGTCCTCGTCCACGGACTGCACGCCGTGCACGGACTTCAGGGCGGGCAGGCTGTCATCCTCAGCGGACCCGGTGATGAAGCCCATCTGCAGCACCTGCTCCACTTGCATGCCGCGGGCGCGCAGGGCGTCCGCGACATCGGCGATGGCGGACACGTGCTCCGGGTCCACCGTGATGTTGATGTTGACCATGCTTCAGATTATCCTCATCGCGGTGTTTAGAGCGGTGCTCACAGCGGGGCGATGACCAGGCCGGAGCCAACGTCCACGGACGGTGCCATCAGCCGGTCGCATTCCTGGACCAGCGAGGACCAGAGTTCCCTTCCCCGATAACCGGTGGCCTGTGCCCAGAGGGCGGCAACTCCCGCAACGTGGGGGGTTGCCATGCTGGTGCCGCTGATGCTCCGGTACCGGGTAGGCATGGGCCAGGACGAGTAGACCTGCCAGCCCGGGCCGGCAACGTCAACCTGCCCGCCCCGCACCGGGAGGCTGCGTGCGGAGAAGAAGGCAACGTCCAGCTGATGGTCCAAAGCGCCCACGGCCATGATGAAGGGGCTGTTGGCCGGGGTGCCCACAAAACCGAAGTTGCCCTGGAGCCGCTTGGCGTTGTTTCCGGCGGCGGCGATGATCAGCGTCCCGGCGTCCAATGCCCGTTCGCCTGCCGCCACATAGGGCGGATGGACCTGTGGCACGTCTGCCCCGAGGGACATGGAAATGATGGCGCAGCCGCTGGTCACCGCCCAGTCGATGCCGGCGAGGATCCCGGCGTCGCTGCCTGACCCGGCGTTGCTGAGCACCTTGCCGGCGAAAATTTCCGCTTCGTAGGCCACGCCGTAGCGCGGCCCCGTGGACGGGGACTTGGCGCCGCAGGATGTGCCGATGCAGTGCGTGCCGTGCCCGTGGCCGTCCGTGGCGGGTTCCCCTTGGATGAAGGAACGGGTGGTGATGTTGCGTCCGGCGAAGTCCGGGTGGGTTGAGTCGAAGCCGGTGTCCAGGACGGCCACCTTGACCCCGCGCCCGGAATACTGGGATGAGTGGGCCTGGACCGCCTGCAGCCCCCACGTGAACTGGGCCGTGTCCTGGAAGATGGGCACCGTTGGGGGTGCCGCCACTGCCGCGCCCTGACCGTTTCCGCCGTTGAGGCGGGCGTCCAGGTCCAGGACAGCGTCGCGGTAGCCCCTGACGTATTCGGTGGGACCTGCCGGGAGGACGTGGTGGATCAGTTCCGGCGATACGGACAATACGGCACCCTGCACCGCTTCGGTGGTCTGCAGCGCGCCGATCTGCTCCGGCGCCGCCGAAACCACCGCGATGCCCAGGGAACTGAAGAATGTGGCGTCCGCGCCGCTGGTTTCGGACACATCCACTTCGCGGTCCTTGAAGTCACGCGAGTCCGCCACGTTGGCCAGTCCTGCCGATTCCAGCACCGAGGACGCGCTGCCCTCTTCCCGGGCAAAGACCACGATGAACCGGCCGGTAGTCTCGGCACCGGAATAGTCCGCCTCCGGCACGGACCCGGACGCGCTCTCGGACGCTGGGAAGGAATTGGGGTCAATCATTTCAAGTCTCCTTTGAGCGGGGGGATGGATGGTTTTAGAGGACCAGTGTCCTGGGGGTCACTGTCAGGCGGAGGCCGGCTTTTTGTCCGAGGAGGCTCCTGGACATGGCGGGAACGGGAATGAATCCCTGCCAGCGGTTCGGGGTGGGGTCGGTGTCCTTCAGCTGGTCCGCATCGCCGGCGTCCCAGTTGCGCAGGGCGCCAGGAATGGTGCTGTTCCACGCTGCCCAGGCTTTGGGCAAGGGCCGGGCCTCAGACGGCGGTTCGATGTCCACCAGCAGTGTGTCCTGCCAGTCCTCGGTCTGCTCCAGGTGGTCGGCAAAGAAGAAATGCCCGTCCTTTTCGATGATGGACATCAGCGTCAGCTTGAGCGCCTGGCGCAGGCGGGGTACTTCCCTTCCGTCCACGCGCGGGCGAGGGGCCGCGGACGAAAGGAACGTGGTCAAAAGCGGGACCGGTGAGTCGATGGGGTCCCCTTCCTTCCAGTGCTCGATCTGGACCGGGCAGAAGTGGGCAGCACTTTGTTCGTGGACCAGGACGGGCAGCCCCCGGATGGCCAGGCCCACGTCGAGTTGGTACTCGACTTCCGGCGGGTCGGCCCTGCCCACGGTGAAGCCAACCAGCTCCACCTCAACTTTGAGGTCGCCGAAAAGGAAGCGCTGGAGGTTCTGGTAGCCCTCTTCTGAATTGACGATCCCGTAGCGTCCGCTGTGGCTCCGGTGCACCACCGCCACCACCGCGCCTTTGACGGCGGCGTTGTCGATCTGGACCAGCCCGTCGCTGCGGGCACCCACGGCTTTGGAGGAGAGGCCCATGGCGACGTCGTAGTCCTCCGGGTTGGACCCCACCAGGCAGAAGAGTTCGTCCACGGGGAACCCGTCGTCGGGCATCTCGGTGGCATGGAAGCTCTCACGCGTCTGGATCCGCCGGAGCGCGGGTGGCGTGAGGTATTCATACATGCGGTCAGGGCCGAAGATGTCTGCCCCCTGGAAGCGTGTGGCGTCCCGGAGTTTCTCGAACAGGCCCAGGCCGACGGCGAACCGGATGCCGCCATGCGGAGTGGCGTACGTAAACACCCTGGCAACGTATCTGGCGCCTGCGGCAGGGTCGATCCCGCCGTCGTCGCCGGCCACGCTTTCGGGGATGACGCGCTGCAGGAGTGAGCGGCAGATGAGTCCGCCCATGGAGTGCGCCACCAGGAAGACCTTCGGGGCACCGGTTTTCTCCAGCACCAGTTTGATCATGCCGAACAGGTCCTTTGCCGCTTCCTCGAACGTGAAGTTTTCGGCCTCCTCATCGAAGGTGTCCGCCGCGTCGTCGTAGAAGCGGTGGATCCAGATCGAGGCCGGATTCACGGACTTGGCGTCCGCGCTGTTCAGGAAGGCCCATTGGTCCCCGTGGACCGGCACCTCGTAGTGGTGGTCTGCCACCAGGCGCAGCATGGGCGACTCGAACTGGTGGAATTTTGCCCGTCCGCCGCCATCGGCACGGACATGGACCGAGCCTTGGCTGAATCCGTAGAAGGGGTCGTCAACAGCACTGTTGATCGCGGAGCCGGTGCCCGCAAACCCGCGGACGTAGATCACCGGGAGCCGGCCGTCGTGAAGGGTGTTTCCCATGGAGAGAGTGCAGCACGGGAGCCGTTACGGCTGCGTTACTGCCTAGGTGGGGTTGAGCGCCGGACGCCCGCCCAGCAGGGAACCGGCGGCCGCAATCAGGCGGTCTGCCACCGGATGGGCCTGGCGGTCAAGGAGGTCGGCAACGAGGGCGGTGAGGGATCCGGAGGGCAGGAGACCCATGTCCTTCTCCAGCTGCTCCCGGTACCGTTCGTAGGCCCGCAGGGCTGCGCCGGGATTTTCGCGCTGCAGTTCGGCCGCAACGAGCCACGAAACGGCACGCTCGTAGAGGGGCTCAATTTCCAGTGTGGCGTGGGCAGCTTCCGCTGCCGTTTCACAGTCACCTGCGGCGAGGGACTTCCGGGCCAGCAGGGCGAGGGCCTGGAAACGCTCCTCCGTCAGGCGGTTCTGTGCGAAGACCACCCAGTCCTCGTACCAGCCGGGGAGGAGTTCGGCGTCGCGCAGTTCATGCAAGAAGGAGGCGCCGTTCCCGGTGTGCCGGTCTTCCTGCAGGGCCTGGATCTGGGACCGGATGCGCTGCACATCAACGTCCACCCGCTCGTCCAGGGACAGCATTGCTCCGCCGTTGACCAGCAGCCCGGGCACCTGGCGGGAAATCAGGTGCACCGTGACGCGCAGGCTTTCCAGCGCCCTGGCGTCAGGGTACTCCGGCCACAACAGGCCGCTCAGATACCCCCGCATGCCTGGTCCATGCACGGCCAAGGCAGCGATCAGCCGTTGCTGGCGTGTTGCAACATGGAGAATTTCGTCGTCCCGGCGGAGCCGCCAGGACCGAAGTAAGTCCAGTTTTAGTTCCCCACAGCCCACGGTGCCCATGGAAACCTGATTTCCGATTTGTCAAAAGGATGAGGCAGGTATGAATGAGCATCCTCAGTACGAACAGTGCTGTCAATAAGCTGCTACCCCCTTCTTCGATAGGGAGAGTGCACTCTCTCCTGCCGGTCAAAAAAGGTGTCATAGGGGGAAAGCAGCTTTACCTCAGGGTTGGAGCAAGTTGCCGTTGGGGTGCCCCAACTGCAGGCGTTCCCGTGGTGGGTCTGACGGTGGTGGTCACAGGCGCCGGCGTAGCGGTCCCTGAACTTGCCGACGGCGACGGCGACGGCGGGAACGGAGAGGTGGTCGACGGCGACGGCGCGGGCCCGGACATGGAACCTGTGGTGGGTGGCAGGGTTGCATTGCCGGCGGTGGCGGCCCCGGCCGCTGGGAGCGGGACTGAAATGCCCTTCCTCACTGATCCTTCCGGAGCCTCCGGTTCGGCCACGGATACTTCCAGGTTGGCCTCCCGCACTTGGGTGGTGGTCCATTCCCCGCGCACCACGCACGCTTTACCTGGCTTCAGGATTCCCGTGCAGCCGTTGAAAATGACGCGGAACGCCGTGTTGTTTAGGCCGACGTCGGGCACGCTAACTTCAGAATCAGTGCCGTTGGTGACTTCGATCGACTCAACAGTGCCGGCAACAGCAACGGGGTTGGTCTGCGCGGTCTGGACTATCCAGGTGTCCTCGCCAATCCGCACCCGGTTCTCAACTACCGGCTGTGAGTCCTCGGTATTCCGGGCACCTCCGGATGGACCTGTGCAGGAAGTGAGAACGCCCACGCCAAGAAGGCATGCAACGCACATTTCCATTGCTGGATGTCTCAACTCTTAGCCTCCTGGAACGAATTCGACTCGATATTCCGGATTTTCTTCCAGGATGATTGCCACACCGCTCTCACGCCGCCAGCCTTCGGGAAGAAGAAAGAATTTGTCAGCGCTCCTGGTGACAAACTTCAATCCCGTGTATTTGAAGTGATATTTCGCGTCCGGGTCCGGAATCCTGTCCTCCCGGACCGGGCCCGCCAGAGCCAGTGAGTGGACGCTGTAAACAACCACGGAGGGGCGTTTGGCCAGCTCTCGTTCATATTCGCGGGACCTGCCTGTACCCAGCGCTGCGGCGTAGAGCGAGCAGGCCCAGAACAACGCCAGAACCACCAGCAGCACAGTGCACACGTAGCCGAGTTTCTCCCACATGGGCAGATATCTGAGCCTTTGGCCGCTTGGTGTGGCCAGCCTCCGAAGGACCCAAAAGGCGTAGGCGCTGACCGCAACGCCGCTGCCCAGGGCAACCGGTTCGAAGAGGAAAGGCGTAACGAAAGGAGGTTCCTCAAACATTACCCACACGCCGAGCGTGGTGACAAGAACGCCGCCGGAGAGGACTATCCACGCCCCGAAGAGAATGTATCTGTGTACGCCGGTCCGGCCAACTATGTTGAGTGTAAGGGCGTGAATTCCAATACAAACCACACTGATGAGAAGAATGGTTATCGCAGGCACGATGATCGCGTCGGCGCTTCGCAGCAGATAGTCCACGGTGGAGTATTCGAGAATACTTTGATCTATGCCGAAATATGCGGTGCGGGTAGCCGTCATGGTCCAGCCGAACCAAAATGCCAGCGCGGTGGCGACAGTGGTCAAGGGCGCAATAATGGCAAACCACTGAATTATTGAGTGGCTGAGATCCACTCCCGTCGTGGGAGCTGAAGGCGACTTCCGCCAGACAGTGTTGAGCCGGGTTGCTGCAGGCAGGGGCGATCCACGGCTGCGCTGCGCGTCCGGCCGGCGTCCCGGAACCCTGCCCGAGTTCACTCTTGCTCCTCATGCCTGGTAGGCATTTCGCATTTGCTCACACAGGCCGTTACTAGGGCGTTACTGCGTGAGATTTAGTGATAAATGGCGTGTTTTCGCGGAGCTAAAAGTCATCGGGCACTACGCTTGGCTTGCTCACGAAGAAGGACCCCCTCGTCTTCCATTGCGCCCTTGATTCTCGAAGGTCACTGTCCGCATGCCTTTCAGCAGAGCGACGGAAACGCCCTTTGAACCCACAACCTCAGGCCAATGAGGTCCCGGCCCCGCCCACGCATATCGACTGGAGGTAGGCGCTTTGGGCATGCGCTGCTAAGAAGTGGTGCCGCTCAACTATTAGCGGTGAAGGCAGCGATGATGACGGTTGCGGTCAGGACTGCCAGAACGGCGAGTATGAGGTAGCCGAGCCATTTCGGTCGTTGTCGATGAGGGTTTATATCGATGTACGGCATCGTCTATTGCTCCCGGTTTGAGAGGGCAGCATTTTTTCGCGTTGTCCGCCGTATCAGGATTAGGTGGGCGGTAAAAGCGAGGACAAGTGATGATCCGAGGAAGACCAGCAGACCGGTCAGATAGTGGACAAAATCCAAGAAAGGCGCCTTTCATAGGCCATTTTCGCTGATCCTAGCGCGAGGAGGAGTAGGTTACACAGTCAAGCTCAAAGTATGCCGTTAGGATCCTCAAGACTTAATCAAGCTTTTCTGCCTGTTCCTTGTACCTTAGGGGTGGGCTTGTATACCGGCTGGCGCTGGGCCAGTGCGGAGTCAACCGAAACGGGAGGGCCGTGGGCGACCTGGGTGTGGCTGTAATCATCGAAGATGACCTGGATCTGCGCAATCTCGTGGAGGGGGTCTTCCTTCAATCCGGCTTTATCGTGCACACGGCGGAGGACGGCCGACATGGTGTGGAGGTGGTGCGGGACAAGCGGCCCGATGTGGTGACCCTGGATGTCGGGCTGCCTGATATTGACGGCTTCGAGGTGCTGCGAAGGATTCGCCGGTTCAGCAACGCGTATGTCGTGATGCTAACGGGAAGGACCGAGGAACCTGATCTGCTGGCCGCTCTTCAGGGCGGCGCGGATGATTACATCACCAAGCCGTTCCGGCCCCGGGAAATGCGGGCACGTGTCGCGGCGATGATGCGCAGGCCAAGAACCACAAACGTTGAACCCGAGGAAGACCCGCAGCCGCTGCCGCCCGCGCCCCTGGCTGTTACCGGCGGCCCGGTCCTCGACCATGACGGGTTGACGTTGAACCCCAGGACCCGTATCGCCACGCTGGGAGGGGCGCCGCTGCAGTTGACGCGGAGCGAATTCGACCTTCTGCACGAGCTGCTCCGCGCTTCCGGTGCCGTCCTCTCACGCGCTGACCTCATTCGGGCGGTCCGGGGGAACAATTACCCCGAGGATGCTTATATCAGCGACTCCGATGAGCGCGCGGTCGAGGTGCATATCGGTAATCTTCGCCGGAAGCTCCGGGACGATCCCGAATCGCCGCGGTGGCTGCAAACGGTCCGAGGCGCCGGTTACCGGCTGGCCGCCCGCCGGCTTCCGGACGCGCCGGCCTGACCCGTCTAGGTTGTGACAAGCTCTATCCCCGGTGCTGGAGATACTGTGCCCCAAAGTTTTCAACCTGCAGCCCGCCCATGAACATCAGTTCCCGGACGGATCCGCAACGCCGATCAATTGCCTGCGGAGCTCCTGCCGTACCTCCAGCCCGTCCGGAAGGAAACCTCCAACGTCCGGCAAGTCCGCGCCGGGAGGCAGGGTCTCCCCGAACTAGCAGTAGAACAGGCGATGACGGACAGGCTCTGGCCGCAGCTTCCCCCTACGCCCAGACACGCCTGCGTCAGTACTGTCGGGCGAGCTGGCGGGCGCGGAGCATTGCTTGATGCGCTGCCTTTGCCGGGCGGGCCCGCCCGGCAGTGCGGTAGAGATCGTGCGCCCACTCGAATTCGGCAGCGGCGTCGCGGTATCTGGCTTCATCGAAGAGGCGACGGCCGATTTGATGTCGCACCAGGGCTTCCCGAATGGTTGTGCCGGCCATCCGCAACGCTTCTTCATGCAGCTTGGCGGCTTTATGCCACCTGTACTGCCGCTGGTAGGCATGCGCGAGAACCAGCAGGGGCCTGAACCGGTCCTGGGAGTGAGACAGCAGCAGCCTACCTTCCGCCACGGCTTCCTGAACGCGTCCGAGCATCGAAAGAATCCACACACGTTCAAGTTCCGTGCAGTCATCAAGCCTGCTCTCGATCATGGCCCGGTTCAGGACAACGTCACGAAGGGTGGCAGGATCCACCCGCCAGGCCTCCACTTCGATATCCAATGACACACCCTTATTCCCACGACAGCCACGAGATGGCCGTGGGCAATGCTGCCATGGCAGATGCCCTCCGGCCGCTACCATGTTCTCACGGGCAATCCGGGTAGTCCTTTACCTCCAAGCCTGCTGTCTTATCCGGAAGGGAATCCTGATGGAAGAAGAGCTTCACCACGAGGCAGTTGATGACGCCGCCAACACCATGCTCAATGGGCTTCTGCTCCGCCTTGAAGGAGTCATCGGTGACGTCCGGGGCACGACGGACGGGATGCCCCACTTCCTTGTTGAAGCTCGGCTGAGGGAAGCACTCCAGACCCGACTACCTGCCATCACTTTCACACCCGGCGACATCAGCGCCTGGGCGTTAGGGTTCTCCAGTTGAAATACCTTGGGAGGAATATTGCCGGCACGGGCTCCCGGTGAATTCCAACCCTGTTGCCTTCATGCGGACATCTTGATGGAAACTTGAGGTACAGAAGCAAAGATTGGAGGCGAGTGTCCGTTGAGCAGTCGGCGGCAACTTCAATTGCACTCTGGAACTCAAGTTCCTTTTGCCGCAGTTTTGAATTTGATTGTCTATTCGACATTCAAATTACGCGGTCCTATTGTGCTACTGGGAAGCCCGTCGATCCCCCATCGACGGGCTTCTCTTTGATAATTTCCGGCACGGCAAACGCTGCCGCTATTCCGAAAAACCATGCGACGGTAGAGGACTAGCACCCCTGGTTCTCGCTGGTCAGTTTCTCGTCACTCCACTGCTCAACTCGCCAATAGGCTGTGAAACGCGGTGTTCGTCTTCTTCGCTGTGAAGCCGTGAAATCCGAGTCTGCAGCGTCAAGAAATTCGGGGAACTCCCAACCGCTGATAATTTCCGGAGTCTGGTCCGACAACCAGGAACGCAGGCGGGCAAGAACTGGTTCCGTTGCCATCTCAACCATGCCCTCCACCACGGCGATGAGGCCCGTGAACTGCTCGGCCAGGGCCAACGGCATCGGATGGATGAGCGACAGACCCAACACATCAACCCCCTTTCCCTGACTGTCCAGGAATGCCACGGGAAGCGGAAGGCTCAAATTTGATTGAGAGTGCGCGATGGTCGTGTTCCGATACTTCCTAATGACGCCGTGAACAGCCTGGAGAGCGGCAGGGATCGGCGGAACCCCCGGCATTTCATCAATGCGCTTGCGGACATTGGAGAGAATGAATGGGCGGACATAGGCGGTCACCGCGTGTGAGGTGAGGGGCATCCACAACTCGGACCCCTCACCGGCGCTCAGGGCGCAGCCGAGGGCATGGGAGGCCTCCGAAAGATCGCTGGCATGGCTGGTAAGGTCAGCCAACAACCTCGTATCGGGCGTGTCAGGCAGAGCAGCCATGGGCGGCCGGGAGATCGTCAAAGCAGTAACTGCTCCTCTTCAATGAGATAAGAATCAGGCGTCACAGCGGCTGTTGTGCCGGTTTCCGTAACCTTCCGTTCAACCACGCCGGGACGCGTTCTGAGGGAATCGGTTTGCTCCAGAGGTAACCCTGGGCCCGGGTCACGCCCATCCGCCGGAGTTCATTGAGCTGGGAGAGGGTTTCAACGCCTTCGGCGATGACGTCGAGTTTGAGGCTTTTCGCCATACCCACGACGAGTTCGATGACTGTGCCCCCGTGGGGGTCATCTCCGAGTTCCTGAATGAAGGTCCGGTCGACTTTCAACGTCCGGGCGGAAAGCCACTTGAGATAACTCAGCGACGAGTAGCCGGTTCCGAAGTCATCGATGGAAAGGCCAACACCCAGACGCGCAAGACGCTGCAGGGTTTCCCTGGGCAGGTCCGGCTCGTCCATGAGAACCGTTTCTGTCACTTCCAGATGTACCGCTGCCGGATCTATGCCGGAGACCAGGATTGCCGCCTCCACGATGTCCGGGAAATCCTGCGCCACCAGCTGACGCCCAGAGATGTTCACCGCCGCCGAGAGATTCGCGGCCCCCTCCACTTGGTCACGCCACTGCTGAACCTGGCGCAGGGTTTCCTGAAGGACCCAGGCGCCAACCGGAACGATCAGGCCCGTCTCCTCCGCGACGGGAATGAACGTGTCCGGGGGTATCATGCCATGGTCGGGGTGGTCCCAACGCAGGAGCGCCTCGAACCCGAGCGGGGTCTCCGTGACCAGGTTGATGATCGGCTGGTAGTCCAGGCGCATTTCCCCCCGGTCCAAGGCCAGCCGCAGGTCAGATTCCAGGTCCAACCGCCCGGTGGCCCGTCGAGTCATCCTAGAGTGGTAGACCACGGACGCATCACCGCCGGCCGATTTCGCCCGGTACATCGCGGTATCCGCACCGCCGAGCATGGACTCTGCTGTGTCCTCGGGTCCGGCCAGGGCGATGCCGACGCTGACGTTGAGGAAAATCTTCCGCTCTTCGACCTCAAACGGCGCCCTGATGCATTCCCGCACGCGCCTTGCCAAGACCTGAGCGGCGCGCATGCCCTTGTTCTCGCAGACGATGATGAATTCATCACCCCCGAAGCGACCCACGGTGTCGCCCGCGCTGACGGCCTTCATCAGACGTTCACCAAGGAGCATCAGGATCGTGTCCCCGCCACTATGGCCTATGCCATCATTGACCAGTTTGAACCGGTCGATGTCAACGAACATCACCGCCGGACGCGAACCGTGGTCAAGGAAGTCCTGAAGTACCTCGGTAATCAGGTACCTGTTGGGCAACCCGGTCAGGGCGTCATGACGGGCCTGCCACTCCAGGACCTGCTCGGCCTTCTTACGATCGGTAATGTCCAGGACCGTGTCCAGGAACTCCAGGGGCTTCCCCTCCGGATCATCCACGCTTCGAATTCTCGAATGCATCCACCGCTGCCCTCCATCAGGTCTGACAATTCGATACTCGATGTCCGCGAATCCCGAACCCGCGTACAAGCTCCGCCACACCTGCCGAACCCGGTCCCTATCCTCAGGGTGGGTCCGCGCCAACATCCATTCCCGTGACAAAGAATCTTTGGACCCCAGACCCACGATGCGGGCGAACTCTTCCGAATGCCACGTGGCTCCTGTAGCGACCGAATACTCCAGGCTGCCCACATGTGCCATCTCCTGGGCTGCCAGCAGCCGGCGGCGTTCCGCGGCAGCTTCTGACCGCAACCGTTTGATTTCGGTGATGTCCCTGGCGATTCCGGAAGCTCCAGCCAGATTCCCGTCCTGCCCGTACACCGGGGACACCGTCAGTTCCACATCGATGAATGACCCGTCCTTACGCCGCCACCGTGCTTCCAGGCCGGGGACGAAGACGCCGCTGCGGATCCGTTCAGCCACGCGCTCATCGGCGTCCTCTTGCGCCCGGGTCGTGAAGAGATCAGGCCTTCGCCCGACTGCTTCCCGCGCGCTCCAGCCGAGCATCCTGACAGCGCCCGCATTCCAGCTGGTGATATTTCCATCCATGTCAGCGCCAATAATCGCATCCCCGGAGGACTCGACCATCGCTGAGAGCCGGCGCAGCATAGCCTCAGTATATTTCCGGTCGGTAATGTCCTTCGAAATGGCCACGATGTCCACCGGCACGGTATGCCGGCCCCTGATCGGGCTGATGGTTCCATGGACCGGGAACTCCCTGCCGGCCCGGTCCCGCACCCAGAATTCGCCCGACCAGTCCTTGCCAAGGGCTACCCGCTCGGCGATTTCCTCACCCGTCGGCCCCGGCCCAGCTGTCTGAAAATGACCGACGACACCCAGATCAAGGGGCGTCTTTCCCAGCACCTCGGAGGCAGCGAACCCGTATAAACGCTCTGAAGCGCGGTTCCAGTAAGTAACCCGCCATTTGCTGTCCATCCCGATCACAGACTGGCCGATCTCATCGAGCAGCAGTGACTGCGTTAACAGGTCATCCTGTCCTTGCGCCATTTGCTCCCCTCGAGTTGTCCCCGATCCGGCCCACTCGTTCATCGCTTCAGTTGCTGCCGGCTGACGGCGGAGCGCGCTGGACTGTCACTATGTCTCAACGGTCACCCCTGCGTTCGGTTGGATCACCCACGATGACCAGTCCAGCGGATGCACCGACGGCCGGCCCATCAAGTAGCCTTGGCCTGCAGTCAGGCCAGCGTCAATCACCGCCGCAAGTTCGGTTTGTGTTTCGATACCTTCGGCCGCCAGGACGGCCCCAACCTCCCGGGCCAGGCCGACGACGGCCGGCTCATCTGGATCTGGTCCCTCGAGGATCCCATCGATGAATGTACGATCGAGTTTAATGATGTCGGGTTGAAGGCTAAGAATCCGTTCCGCAGGGGTGAAGCCCGATCCGGAACCATCGACCGCTACCCGCAATCCCATTCGACGCAGTGGTTTCACCCACCGGATGATCCAGTCCCACTGCTTGTCAGTTGCCTGGCCCCGGAGTTCAATGACGATCTTGTCCATCGCCAATCCGGAGTTCTGGAGCAGGTCCTGAACTCGGGTTTCAATCAAAGTTGCGGGAGTCAGGTTGAATGCGACGAAGAGGTGGGAAGGCACCATCCGCCCCGCTGCTACGGCGCATTGCAGTGCTGCTATCTCCAATTCGAGGCCAAGGCCTACGGCGTCGGCTTCCCGGAACCAAATGTCGGCGTCGGCCCCGTCGCTGCTGACAAAGCGTGTGAGGGCTTCAACGCCGGCGACTCTTCCTTCCGTTAATTCATGGATCGGCTGGAACGCCGTCAGCAACAACCTGCTGCCCAGGACCGACTCGATCCTCTTCGTCATTCCGGGATCCTGAGTGCCATGAATAACTAGACGACCGGCAGGGGCCCGGCCCGCGCCGCCAGGAAGAGATTGCTGCCCGGTGCCGTGCTTCCGCGTCCCGATCAGATGCTCAAGAAACGCTCGTTCGGGGTTGTCCGGATATGAGGCCAGAAGCTTCCGCAGCTGCACTCTGGCCCATTCGCCCGCCGGATCAGGGTCAGAGAGGACATCGTCAATCAGCTCCATCACCTGAGAACGCAGCGAAATATTCTCTGCCGCCTGTGGCGTCGAATCAGGTCCCCCCAGGCCCGGCATTTCTTCTGCGCCGGTGAACGCTGGGAGAGCGAACTCATCCCTAGACATCGGCTATTCCTTTTTTGGTTTGGAGGCGCCGGCTGAGCCCGGCACCTTGGCCTAATCCGCACTTCTCTCTCATAGAATTTGCAAGCGCAGCATCAGCTTGAACAAAGAATACAACCAGAAAGAATCAAAATTCCCTTATTGTCTGCATTATTGTCCGGCAGCAGGACTTTGGCCCGGCCGATCACGGTCTCCAGTGCCGTGTCAGGGACAGTGCTGCAATGAACTAAACGAGAGTAATGACCGAAATTTTGTCTGTTCTTACCCGAACCTGAAAACTGGGCCATCAGCTTTAGGCACCTGTCATTTCACGGGACGCAAGCAGGCAAAGCCGTCGTGAAGAGCATCAGATGCCCACCTGTGACTGCTCAAGGAATACTTTTACCCGCTCGACGTACTGTCGGCAAAAGTGCTTGTAGTGCCGCTCATATTGCTCGAAACATCCGGCCGCGTCGCCCGGCAAGGTGAAGTATTGGCCATGTTCGAGCAGCGTCGTCGCACCGTCGTCACCGATCTGCAGGCTTGTTCGCCCCCGTGCTGCCGGATCGTCGCCACCCACGGACCTCGTTACAGCAAGTTCGTGTGGGATCTCCTGCACGACTTCCAATGCTGAGACATGTTCCACGCCGTCGAGCACGGAAATGAAAATCTGGAGTTCACCGGCCCCCTCATGCCCAGGAGCCGTGAAACCGCGAACAACATCAGGGGACAGGAAAACACTGTTTTCGGGCGGCTTGATGAAATCCCAGACCTGCTGGCGGGAGGCATTAATGACGGTCACCGCGGAGACATAGTGGATGGAGTCTGCAACTGCAGGCGCCGTCGCCTTCTGACGTTCAAACCAAGGACCCATGGTTGGAATTCTTTCATTACGAGCGGTGACAACAAAGCAGCAGAACAAACATTGGCAGCATTTCCAGAAGCAATCTTGGGCCCAAACCATCACATCTGGCTGAAACGGGCCGGAAGCATGACGGGCGTTGACGTGGCACTATGTAAGCTCTTAGCAGTAGTTTTGGTCTCCGGGGGGAACCATGGCTCCAATCAGCAGCCACAGCAATCGGTCTTTTCGCAACGTTCCGATGCCTCTGCGCATTCAACCGAAGACCGCTAGCACTGGACCGAAACGGGAACCACCTGAGGCGCCACTGATGCTGGGGCCCACAAGGGGCGGTCGACCCCACGGGGCGAAGGAACATTTGTCCCCCATGACAGTTCCTGACGGGCTGGCACCCTGGTCGTGGCCGTTCATGTCGCGATGGTGGATGTTGTATTCGTGTTCCTTGGCCGGGGTGGTCCTCGCACTTGCCTTGCCGGCGGTCGTGATCAGGGAGCCTTGGGGCATGGGTGTGCTGGCAGTTGGGGTATTGCTGGTGGCAGGTTACTTGGTGTGGGCATTGCTGCGTAGGCAGAGCCGGGCACGCTCCAACGCCTCCAGAACGTCCCGCCTTCTGGGTGCTGTGCTTGCCACCAGCAGGGAATGGTTGTGGACGATAGGCCCGGATGGCCGGTTCACCTTCTCCGGTCCGATGGCCCGCGAACTTATCGGGTATGAGCCCTCCGAAATCGTGGGCCGGCACTTCAGTCATTTTATTGAACCTCATGACCTGGCCCAGGCCCTGCAGAACAGGGCGAGCTTGGAGGCTCCTGACGCATCATGGTCCGGTCTCGTGACCGTCTGCCGACACCGGGACGGCGGACGGGTCCTCGTTGAGGTCTCGGGCAGGCCAATCCTTGACGGTCAGGGGCAAGTTTGTGGCTTCGAGGGCACCACCCGTGCCCTGGATGTACCTGAGGCCACTGCCGTTGCGGCCGAAGAAGCCCGCGCCGGAGTTGCAGCCATGCTCACCTCCCGAACTCTCCTGACAGCGTTCCAACCCATCCGTGCGCTGGACACCGGCAGGGTCATTGGGGCCGAGGCGCTGACCAGGTTCCTGAGTGCTGAGGATCCCGGGATTTCACCGGAGGCATGGTTTGTTGAAGCCGCCTCTGTCGGGCTGGGAGTGGACCTGGAAATCGTTGCACTGCAATCGGCCCTGTCCGCCGCAGCGTCACTACCGGAAGATCTCTATGTGGCGGTCAATCTTTCACCCCGTGCCTGTCTTGATAGCCGGGTAACCGGCGTATTGCAGACCTGTGGCCTTCCCTTGGGCCGGATCGTGCTGGAGTTGACCGAGCATCATGAAGTGACCGACTACGGTCAACTCGGGGAAGCCCTGACACCGCTACGTTGCGGGGGCTTAAAGGTGGCAATAGATGATGCCGGTGCCGGGTTCGCGTCAATGCGCCACATCGTCGAACTGAAGCCGGAGCTGATCAAGCTCGACCGGGAGGTCATCGCGGGAATCAACGCTGATGCCGGTCTGAGAGCTTTGGGTGCGGCGATGGTCGGCTTCGCGGCAGAGATCGGCGCTTCCCTGATCGCCGAAGGAATCGAAACCGAAGCTGAACTGGCTACAGTACGCGATTTGGGCATGACCGCAGCCCAGGGCTATATGCTGGGCCGGCCCACCGTCGCTGTCGAGGAATGGAACCGGTGGTCCGGGCTTGGCGCAAACAACACCCCCTCCAGTCAGTCAAGAGAGCAACCCAATCTTCCGTAGCCAACGCTGCCACTCGGCTTCCAAAGAGGCCTGGCTGTGGCGCTGAGAGCACGGGTTTTCTTCTTTAATCGCTGATTCCGCAGGTTTTCCCTTGATTTTTCCTGAGACTTTCCTTGGTAAGTACCGCCGGGAAACCTGTGAAACGTGCACCAGCATGATGTGTATCCGGAAATTCCGTAACTTTTGAGGGGACAAGTACTTTGAACAAAATGACTAAGGGCGCCATCGTTACCGCTGCAGGCGTGATGTTGCTGATCGGTGGCGGCGGCACTTTGGCCGTATGGAATGTCCAGCAGAACGCCGAGGTCGGCACCATTGCATCGGGTGATCTCAACCTGGTCGCAAGCGAAGGCGTGTGGACAGTTGCAGCGGCGGATGGTCCCATCACCATTCCCAACATCAATAACTACCAGATAGTCCCCGGGGACACGCTCACCTACACCCAGACCGTAGACATCACCCTGGACGGTGACAACATCGCAGCCAACCTGTCAGTCGTGAACCCGGCCGGCGTCAACACCAACTTCGCCCAGGGCACCTACACCACTTCCCCCGTCACTCTGGTCAAGGACGGCGAGGAAATCGCCAACCCGTTGGACGAGAATGACGACGTCACCAACGCCGTCGCTTCGGTGACCTTCGATTTCCTGGAGTCAACGGACGGCCGGGATAGCGTTGATGCGACCTACGACTTCAGTGCCGTCGCGTTCAAGCTTGACCAGATCGCGCCCGCAAATCCCGTAGTACCGTAGCCCTGACCGGGCAGCAGTAAGGCAAGTGCCCGCGGAGTCTTATGGCTCCGCGGGCACCGGCGTGGAATGAGATGACGGGAGGAACTGTGCCGAGACGCCCAATACGGGCAGCGAAAGGGGCAGCCCTGCTTGCTGCGGGGGTTGCCCTGGGTTTGACCGCCGTCGGAGGTTCCTACGCATTGTGGAACAAGCTGGTCCCCGCGGGCACCGGCACGGTGCGTTCGGCGGACTTCCTCATCACGCTGACCGGGTCGAACAACACCGGCACGTACAACATGGTCCTTGCGGACGGCACTCCCGCGACCGTTGCACTCAGCAGTGCCGCAGCGCCACTGGATCAACTATTCCCGGACACACCGGTGTATGCGGGGGTGTCGGTAGGAAACGCGACTGCCGCCGGTTCCGCATTCACCGTGAAGGCAACGCTCCCGCAACCGGCCCTGATCACCGACAACGGCCCGGGAACTGGCCTTGCTCAGTACATGTCGGTCCAGTCAGCGGCGGCAACGGACTTGACTCAGTGTCCGACGCTGCCAGCAGACGCCTACAAGGACTCCTTCCCCGGCGTTCTCATCCCCAAGGGCGGATCCGCCGTGATCTGTTTCAAGATCCAACTCACCGCGGCCGCACCCTCCGCTTTGCAGGGGCAGTCCGCGTCCATTGCAGTTCCGTTGTTCGTAAACCAGATCTCGTAGGAGCCCGAAGATGGCCAGACACCGCGATACGGCGCACCGCAGCGGCCGCAAACCCGCCCTGTTATTCCAGATGGCCGGTATGGCTGCCATGTCCCTTGCTGTTCTGGCCGCCCTGGTCCTGATCGTCGTTCCACGGCTTACTGGTTCCTACACCTACACCGTGCTGACCAGCTCCATGGCTCCGGCCTATTCACCCGGAACGTTCCTCGTGGTCAGGCCGATACCGTTCGACACGCTCCGAACCGGTGATGTCATCACCTACCAGATCGAATCGGGCCGGGCAGATGTCATCACGCACCGCATCGTCGCCGTAAGCTCCACCCAAAAAGGCGAACGAACACTGATCACGAAGGGTGACAACAACTCTGTCGAGGATGACAAACCCGTGCTCGAGGTCCAGGTCCGGGGCAAGCTGTTCTACGCCGTGCCGCATATTGGTTTCCTCGCCACCGCCGCCTCCAGCGGACGGGATGGAGTACTGCCGTTCATCGCCGTCGGCCTGGTCGGATACGGACTGTTCAGCATCGTCCGCGGCGTCCTCGGCAGGAGAAAGGATCACACGCCGGCCCCGGCCTCTGTCACGGAAGAGGACCCGCATCCACTTTCGACGCCCGGCCCATGACCGGGGACAGGTCTCCGTACTCGAGCGGCATACTGACCGCTTTGGCTGGTACGACGGCGGCCGCTGCGATGCTGGGAACATCAGCCGGCGCGGCACGCGCCGCCGATTCGGACCTGCTGCTCAGCTCCGACGGAGTCATTTACTCCCAGACACTGGCCCGCCCGGTTTTCGACACCACCTCCGGCTTCGTGCCCGGGTCATCGTCATCGGCGGATATCTGGATCCGCAACGCCACCACCGATAACGCATTCCTCTCGGTCGCCGCGCTAGGAAACGGACCCGCCGAGGAGTTGGCAGCAGACCTGGGACTGGCCATCCACTCCACCCTGGGCTCCACACCCCGAACACCACTGGGCGGTGCCGGTTCCTGCACGGATCTTGCCATCGGCTGGGCCCTCTCGCCTGGTGAAAGCCTCCGCCTCACCTTCACGCTGGACATGGACCGGAACTCATCAAACGCCACAAGGCGGCAGAGCAGCGGCTTCGATGTGCGCTTCCTGCTCGAGGACCAGGACGGCTCCGCCCGCAGCGGCGCCTGCCGCGCCAGCGGGGGTACAGTAATGCCCGGCGTAGCCACCCCTGTCCCTCTGCCCCCGCCAGTACCCGGTGCTCCGCTCGCCGTGACCGGGGTCCCGGATCCTTGGGCATGGGCCCTGGCCGCCGTTGCGTTCCTGACGGCCGGCACCGGCATCCTTGCGTACATCCGGCGGAACAAGGCAGGATCAGGATCTGATGACAAAAAATGACCCGCTTCCCCGCTTCAAGGAAGCATATCGCCGCTTCGCCAGGGCCAGCGGGGTGGAGCTAAAGTCATTCCGCGCGGTCATCGTCGGGTTCTGCCTCACCCTTCTCATAGCAGCTGGCACCGGTTCTGCCCTCGCGCTGTGGAGCCAGAGCTCCTCAATGACCATGCAGGTGAAGGCGGGTACGTTGCCCTCCCCAGACCTTCAATGCGCCAAGGTCCCCAACGAGACAGCGGTCCTGGTCACCTGGACCCCTCAACGGGCAGGAGCCACCGGTTATGACGTCACTGTGACCCGGAATGGGCAAACCATCAAGACCGTGAGCTACGCGGCCGCGGTCACCTCGGAAAAGATCACACCCGCGCTTTTGGGCGTGGGTGACTATTCCTATTCTGTGACAGTCACGGCAAAGTATGGTTCGTGGCAGGCCCAGCCCATCGCTTGGAGCACCATTCGCGCGAGCATACCGCTGGTCGGGCTGTTGGCCACCATTTCCTGCTCCTGACGCCCTGCCCCCTGCCGCTGCTCAAGGAAGACTTCAGGTTTGCACAGGATCAGCGAAAAACAGCCTATTCCTCCGATTCCGTCCCCTAGCCTTGACCCATGGCAAGCCACAACACCCCTTCCGCCCGATGGCCTGAAGTTACCTCAGTCCAAGCCAGTGTCTGCGGGAACGGGAGAACGATCCAGGATCTCCCCGGCACGGCCCTGCCCATACTGGACGGCGGGATCCTCGATGAACTCGAAGACGAACTCGCTGACTACGCATTGATGTGCCGGTTCGCCGCAGACTATGCCGCACTCTGGAAGCACCGACTCGGACGCCTTGCCGCCGGCATCGAGAACCATGATCGGAACGGGGCCCTGGACGCGGCAATCAGCATCAAAGTGTCATCAGCAATGATCGGCGGTTTGAGCCTGTCACTCATCGCAGAAACCCTGGAACATGCGATCCGCAAAGACATCCTGAACGACTCCGCGCTGCTGCTCGCCAGCCTGGCGACAGCAGGCGAGGCCACCCTGAAGGAAATCGAAACACGCTACTCAGTAGTGGGCGAATAAAACCGTCCGCCGCAGATGCCTGTCCCCCCGTTCACGTATCACCCGAGCGCTTCCTCGCCAAGCAATACCCCACCCCACGGACCGTCTGCAACCAGCGCGGAGACTGAGGATCGTCCCCGAGCTTACGGCGGAGATTACCAATATGGACTTCAACTGCGCGCTCATCTGCCTCGCTGATGTAGCCGCCGGGACTGAACCGTCCGCGGAGCGTGCCTACGAGTTGCCTTCGTGACCGGACCGCGCCAGCGCTACGAAGCAATTCGTGAAGGAGATCAAATTCGCTGCGCGTCAGATCCAACCCCACTCCCCCTACGTCTACAGTCCGCATCCGGTGGTCAAGGGACAACCCGTTGTGCCGGAGCACCGACTCCTCGCGCTGGGACGCACCAGAGGATGGTTCCGGACGGGATACCACCTGTGACCCGGAAGAATGACCCGACCGGGGCCTGCGCAGCAGCGCCGCAATCCTGGCCCTCACCTCACGCGGACGAATAGGTTTCGCGATGTAGTCATCGGCCCCGGCCTGAAGCGCGGTCAAGATATCAGACTCCGCAGTCCGGCCGGTAAGCATCAGAACGTACGCGTCACTGAATTGCCGAATACGACGCAAAGCCTCGAATCCGTCTATGTCCGGCATCCCCACGTCCAACGTGACTACACTGGGCTGCCTGTCCCTGACCATCTCCACACCGGTACGCCCATCATGTGCTGTGTGGACCTCAAAACCTGCCTGCCCGAGCACCCCCGCTAGGAGATGGCGCATATCCGTATCGTCCTCAACCACCACTGCCACACCAACATCACTCATAGTCCCCCCAAGAACCGTCGCCCCAGCTTCCCCCAAACACTCCAACGCTTGGAACCTGGCCTACCTCCCAATTACCCAGAAAAGGTCAAAGATATCGCCAGGAAGAGTCACTCGCTATTTGGCTTACCTTCTCGGGAGCAGCGAACCAGGAATGATCCCCACAACGCCGTATTGAAAAGTTCATAAAGAATTTTGCCTGATGAAACCTGTTCACCTCATATCCGATTCCCGCATAGACAGCAGAGAATCGGCTAAGTGGCATATCTGCACACACTTCACGAGGGAAACCAATTCACCATCTTTTGCGAGCATTTCCTGCCGAAAGGTGTCGCTGCCCTTGAGTCGAGCCGTGCGCAGTAGCGGGTGTAGGCCTGACTCGGACGGATGTGCAACTGGGAGCTGGGTCCAGCTGATCAGTGCTCGGTTTGGGGTAAACCCTCCGACGGTTTCAGCGCTTGGCGATGTTCGGCAGCAGCAGGCACCGCCAAGCCGAACCATTGCCGACAACGTCATTCAAGCAGCCGCCAGCGCCCCTGGTCATCGCCAACTGACGACACGAGGCGTCAAGAAACTCTGAAGTTCATCGCGTTACTACACCGGAAGAAGCCGTACGACGGCGGCACGCGGCCGCCGTCGTACGCCTCACCTCCTCGCCGGTTCAGGCATACCAATCGTGCTGCCTACGGAACCGCTTTCGTGGGCTTCTGTCCGGCTGCGGGGTTGTAGGCAGCGTAGTTCTTGACCTCCGACCCAGACGATGCTGCTCCGAAAGCGGATACGCGAACGGAACCCTGCGGAGTTTGCTTTTGCTCCGTGTCGAACGTGTGTGTAGCTGCGGAGCCGGGCGCAATTTCTCCGAGGTCCTTGATCCCGAAGCGGCTTTCCAAAGTCACCCTTTGCGACTCGTTCGAGGAGTTCGAAACCTGGACTTCCAGGATTACCTTTCCTGCCAGGAATTTAGGGGTAACAACGGCGCTGACCCCGTTCGGAAGGACCTGAGGAACAACTTCCTGCGGGTGGAGTGTCATGGGTGTGCGGCCAGGAACCGTCGCCGTGGCTGCTATTGTCCCGTTCGCCCCAGTAGACACGGGGATGAGGGAGTCCGCGTAACCCTTGGCGTCGCTCAGAACTTTATAGCTCTGTGAGCCGCCGGCGAAGGATGCCGGGCCCTCAATTTTGAACTCCACTTCCGCTCGAGCAACCGCGTTTCCTGCGCTGTCCAGGAGCTTGACCCGGTATGGCTTGAGCTCAGACTCCGGGGCCAGCACCGTCTGCGGGAATATCAGGGCGACCTCCGCAGCCCACCCGGCCCGTACTTCGAGCGTCGTGGCCCGCCGTCCAAACCCCGGGTCGCCGATCACCGATACGGGGAATTTCCAGAACCCCGGGGGCACCTTACCGCTGACCCCGCCATCAGCAGCCACTGCCAGTTCAACACCCGGCGGTAAGGTCTCGGAATCAAGTCGCCAGAGCGCCGTGGCACCCTCCATGGTTTTGGTCTCGAGCTTTGTTTGGAATCGGCCGTTCCCGGCTGCCTCGACTGTGTGGGGGTCGGCCTTTGGAACCGCAACGCGCATCAGACGATCTCTCGTTAGCTTCGCGAATTCATGCAGTGCCGCGTCTCGCTTCACGTGGTAGCTCGTATGGACGAGATAACCATCGATGTACCTGGTGCCGTCACACGCAAGCTTTGCGGCAACGTTCGCATGACAGAGCACAGCGGTGAGGTCGTCGCAGATAGAAGTACTGGAAGCGTCGCAAACCACAGGAGAAGCGCTTTCGGAAGCCACCGTTGTGAGGGTGTCACAGACCATGTCGTTTTCGTCGCATAGGGAGTATGTTCGATCGGCCAGGTGGACGGGAACAGTCGGCCTCCAAATGGGCCTTGAGACCCCGAATTTGTACTGGGCCGTTCCCCAGGTTTGTCCTCCAATAACCGGGCTGTTCGACGCGTTCGCGAGGAGGAAGGCACCGGCAACCTTGTCCCCTGGAACCAGTTCCGGGGACTCCGAAATTGCACGTGAAACGACGATGCCGCCCTGGGAATAGCCTGCCAAAACGTACTTTTCATCCACGCAGTTCTTTTCCGCTCGCTTCGTCAGGAAACGCTTGAGCTCGATCACACCGGACTCGATGCTGCTTACGTAGTCAACAGGGTCTACTGTCACGTTGAAACTGACAACTGGGACAGGAGCAGCGGGATAGTCCACCCGCACGGTTTTGTAGGAGCGGTCAGCACCTAACTGTTCTGAAAGTTTGTTGGCCAAGGATTGAATACCATTGCCCAGCAGGCCTTCGCCGGATCCTGCTGCACCAATGAAAAGAACGTCGACACACTGCGCCGGGTCCGTCGAGCTCCCACCGATAGCAGATCCGCCGTTCGTCTCCGGGATCACTACAGGTGGATTGATCGGCATCTGAAGAATTCGATGCTTGGGCACCACGGCGCCGCCGGATAACTTCGTGACTACCGCGTAGTACTTCCCGAGCTGGCTGCTGCCGCCTGAGAGTTCACGGACTACAGGAAGGAGAGGAATGTGCCCTTCCGTCACAAGGTTCCATTCTCCCGAATCGAGATCATCCCGTGAAAACAAAAAGTACTCAGCGGCATCGCCGGTCCCCTGCCAACCTACGGTGAGCTCCATGTCGAGCAAAGGGCCGCCCCAAACTCCCTTCACATTTAGATCTTCCGTCCGCGAGGAGTGCGCCGTCCTGACGGGAGCGTAGTCCACGTCCACGCTTCCACCGGTCGAGACAATGAAGCTCTTCCGAAGGTCTTCATCGTCGATCCCAATGTCACCGGAACCGAGCGAGTAGACAATAAAGTCCTTTTCCAGCACCTCGCCAGGGAGGAGCGCGGCGGCGGACATCTTGTAGTCGACGTCGGGTGCCAGCAGGTAGTTCGTGCCTGCCAAGACCTCGAACGCCGGGTTGTACACCGGTATCCCGGAGCCATCCGGCGTTTGGTTCCGCAGCTTCACGGTCACGCGGAACGGGTGGAGTTCTTCGGCCGAGGGGTCGGCGATAACTTCCATCTCCAGTGCTGAGCCACCCCAAACCTTCAGGGGTTTTTCCGTGCTGGCCTCAAGGCGGACCGGCGCCCCGACGGGTTCCAGAACACCGGTGTATGTAGCGGCGATGTTGTATTCACCCTCGGTGTCGCCCCTTAGGGTCCAGTAGATTGTGGCGCTTCCGCCGCCCGGGATGTCCGCTGCCGGCACGAGTGCCGTCTGCAGAGCCGCCGTGGGGGCCAGGCTTATCCCTGCAGGAAGGGCAATTTCAGCCTGTCCCTTGGAAAAGGTGAATGCCGCATCAGAGAGGTTCTGAACAACGAGGCGGGCTTCAAAGAACTCTTTGAGGTAACTCCCCCGCGTCGGAACAATAAGCCACTGCACGATGCGCTGGCCACCAACGGTGGTGGTACTCGGGGCGAAGTCGTAGTCTCCGATCGTAAGTCCGGTAGCGGTGGTTCCAACCCAGTGGACCGGAGCGTACGGATCCGTTCGGACACCGATCTTGTCCTCAATGTTCCAGAAGACCTGGATCGGCGGAGCCTCAGCAGCTTCTTCACCGTTGACCGCGAGGTGGATTTCGGATTCAAAGACCTGCTGGTTCTCAGGCGCCGCCGGATCGATACCCAGGTCCACGATCTGATCCATGGTCAACGTGCGCGTATCTATAACGGCGGAACCAACGTCGCCGGAGGTCAGTACCGCCTCCGCATTTCCTGTTCCCGCGCTAACTACCCCCTGCACCACCACGGGCAGGTGACCGCCGGCTGACACAAAGACACTGTGTTCGCCGTCGGGCAATCCGCGAAGGACTGCAACACCGTCAGTGCCGGAAGTGGCAGTCACGCGCCGGCCGTCGGAAAGGTTGATTGTCACAACGGCACCGGACAGCAGATTCGCACCGGACTTCACCGTCACCGCCAGCCCCGGCAGGACACTCGCCTGTTCCACTTTGACCGTGGTGGACGACGTGGCAGTCTCGCTGCCATTGCGGACCGTCAGCGAAACAACAAACTCACCCGCAGTCGAGTAAACGTGCTGGGCCCGCAGTCCGCTGCCAGTGCTTCCGTCACCGAAGTCCCAAATGGCTTCCTGAATCAGGGGCAAGGGCTTGGACCGGCCGGCGTCAAAGAGGACCGGCTGACCAGTTTCGGCCTGTTGTGGCTCGCCGGCGTCTGCCAGGAGAGGCTCCGGCAGGACGACGCTGATCCGTGCAGTCGTGGATGTTGACCCCGCGGCGTCCCGTACCGTGGCGTGCACCAGGTAGGACCCGGCTTGAGTGTAAGCGTGCGTGATCGTTTGGCTGCTTGGATACCGGCCCTCAACGCCTGCGCCGTCACCGAAGTCGATGGCGTAGGACAGTGGGTCCCCGTCCGCGTCGGTGGCGTTGAGCGTGTATGTCACCGGCTTGCCAATCTCGACGGCGGCGGCTGAAGTGGCAAGCTCAAGCTGCGGTGCCGTGTTGGGATCCTTAATGGTTAGGTCGTACGCGAAGGGAGCAACACCTTCTGCTGTGGCAACAACCGATAATGTGCCAGCTGCTGCCCCCGCAGATACCAGGGGCGAGTAGACCCAACCGTCCGCGTTCGTCTTTCCTGTGTAGGTTGCAGCTCCATCGGCGAAGGTTGACCCGCTCGAGCCGGTAACAGTGAAGGTGACGCTGACCTGCTCAGTCGGGTTGTCCTCGGCGTCCAGGGCACGGATGCCCAGCGGTACCGGGAAAACTCCTCGTGCGGGTATAGATTGTCCACTGCCCGTGGCTTCGGTCAGTACGGCTGGCCTGGCCAGCGGCTCTGTGGTCAGGGTGAAGGTCTGTGGTTCCAGGGTTCCCGACGCTGCAGTTATGGCGGCTTCGCCTGTTTCGGCTCCTGCGGTGATCGGGCCGGAGCTCGCCCGTCCCTGGCTGTCGGTTATGGCGTAGGTCCTGAAGGTTCCGGCGAAGTTCGCCCGGCTGGGCGCCTCAGCGGTGAAACGGACGCGTTGGTTCGCTACCGGATTCCCGGCGTCGTCCTTAACCACTACCTGTACCGGATCGAAAGTCTTGCCGACCTTTGCAACTTGGCCGTCCCCGGCGACTTTCTCCAGGATCCGCGCGGAACTGAGTACGGCCAGGTCAAAGACTGCCGGCGAGATTCCGTCAGCGGTTGCCGTGACGGTGAAGCTTCCACCTTGGCTTCCCGCGAAGAGTGCGGGTGCCACTACATATCCTGCGGCATCCGACGTCGTGGCGGCCGAAGAAGCGCGCGCCCCATTGTCGAGGACGAAGTAGGCGTCTGTTGCTCCTTCAATGGCCCACGTGACGGGGACGTTGGGGATTCCGACGGCGGTATCCGAGTTGGAGACCCGGGCTGAGAGGCGTGCAGGGAAGCCGCTGTTGGGCTGAACGCTTTGGCCTCCCCCGCCGAGGTTGTCCAGCACGTTCGCCACCGGGTATGCCAGAGCCTCGAGGCTGAAGGGCGTGTAGGTCTGGCTTCCGTGCTCTACCGACACGGTGAAAGGTCCGGTGGTACTACCGAGATAGACACCGGAGTAGTAGGAGTAACCTGGCGCCGCTTCACCGTTGGCGTCCGTTGTTGCCGCGACGGCAGTGGACCAGGTGTAGGCGAAGCGGTGTTCGAGCTCAGGCGGAAGCATGAAGGTGACCACCTGGTTTGGAACGGCGTATCCGTCCGAGTCTCTGGCCACCACACGCAGTCCTGATGTGTAGTTGTTGGGGTAGAGCTTTTGGCCGTCCCCGGCTATGGCGGTCACGGAGGCGATTGGACCGACGACGCGAAGTCCGTCCCAGCGCAACTCATTCGATTCGCCGCTCCTGGCCGTGACAGAAAATGTTCCCCTGGTCTCCCCAGCGGCAATCGTCGGGGTCGGAAGGTTGCCCCACCTGTCTGCCCTGAGGACTACCTGTTCCTCCAAGCTGATGATGCCCGTTGCTGGATCCGTGATTTTGAATCGGGCGCCGGTGTCTCCTTCAATGCGATAGGTCACCTCGGCATAACCAGCAGAATTGCCGCTGCTATCGCGGGCATAGGCATAGGGGAAGCCATAAAGATCTTCGCCGGTCTTGATGTGGGGACTCGCCTGGTCGTAGGTGTGCAAGGCGGCCGCCGCGGGGAACGACTTCACCGTAAACGTGAAGGGCTCGCCCTGGATTCCGGCCGCGGCGACGTCAACAATGACTTCTCCCGGGGCATCAGGGCCGGCGTCGGCGCAGAGGGCCACGGACGAGTAGGCGTTACCGAAGGGATCGCTTCTCACGGTGACAGTTTTGTTGCCGCTCGCCTGGCCGCCACAGTACCCCCACCAGTAGCCGGAGAAGGACGCAGCGCCTTCCCGGACAGTGAAGGTGACTTCCTCGTTGCCGACGGGGTTCCCGGCTTCGTCCTGTACCCGCACACTGAGGTAGCCAAAGCTGTCCTCGGGAAGTACCTGAAGGCCATCCTGGGAAGTCTTGGTGATGCCGCTGGCCCCACCACTGACTGAAAGGTTGACCTGCACGTTGGGAACGTTTGGTGCAGATGCACTCAGGCTGACACTTCCGGGTGTTTCACCGGCGATGATGGTGGGGGCCTGCGCGTAACCGTAGCGTGAAGCCGTAACAGTCACGGGCCCGTCCACCCGCTGGCCCTGTCCGTCCACGAAATAGCTTCCCGTGCTTCCACCGAGTTCAAAAGTCACGTCCGTGTAGCCGGCGTAAGGCCAGGTCTGGCTGTCGGCAAGGATGTCTACCGCTCCAAACACTTCACCTGGCCTCGCCGAGAGGCCTTCGCCGCCAGCCACCAGCAACTGCTTGACGGCCGGGTAGCTCACCACGGTGTACGACGCGTCAGCCCGCTGCCCACCGGTGAGGGTGGCGCTGACGGCAGCCGGGCCATAGGCAGACTTCCCTGCGCCTGTGTAAAGAGCATCCCCTGCGTAAGCAACGCCGTTGGAATCGGTGATGCCGGTCCGGATTTTCTCGCTTCCGTCGGTGCTGCGGCCAATACCGACCGCTCCGCTCTCGACCGTGAAGGTGACCGTTTGGTTGCCCACGGGCCGTCCGTCACTGTCCGTGACAACTGCGTAGGGCCATCCCAGGCTTGAATCGGGGTACGCCGTGGTGCCCGTTTCCGGATACAGACGTACGGACGCAGGCTGCCCGACGACGTCCAGGTCGAAAGCCACCTGGCCGGCGAAGTCAGGGGTGGTGGCCTTGACGGTAAAACTGCCAAGCGTATTCCCGCTCCGCAATGGCGGCGTACTTGCCCGGCCGTAGCGGTCTGCCTCAACAGTCAACGCCGTCGTCCGGGTACCATCGGCCACCGCGAAATAGGCGCCGCCCCCGTTGATAATCTCGAACGTCACAGGAGCGTATCCGGCTGCGCGGCCCTGCTCGTCCCGGGCATACACGCCGAGCGGTGAAGCGAACGCGTCACCGGCCGCCGTCGTCTGGCCGCTTCCGTACTCGGGCATCAGGTTCCATGCCCTCGGCTGGCCGGCGACCTTCAGATGGAAGTCGGTGCTCTTGTCGCCACTGGAAGTACTCACCGTCAAGGACGTCCCCGCCGCCGTGTGGCCCCCGTTGGCGCGGAGAGTGTATCTGGGCACCGTCACTGTGCCGTCCCACTGGCTCGATACCTCGAGGGTCTTCTGGGCCTCGCTGGTGTTTGTGAAGTGTGCCTCCCCGTTCACCACGAAGGCGGTTCTCCGGTACGCCAAGGTCTGGCCGTCGGCGTCCCTGAGCACCGCCTGGAGGGGCTGGTAGTAGTCTTCGCCTGCCACCTCCTGGTTGTCACCGGAGAGGATTTCAATTCTCTCGACGGGGGCCAGAGGAATGGAGAACGGAACGGGTTCAGCGCCCGCGAGCCTCGCTTCAACGTCCGCGGCCACCGCGTACCCCTCGGGGCTGACGCCCGACCGGAGCACCTGGTAGTAATTGTGGCCCTCGCTCGTGGAAGCCACGCCGTCCTGGTCGGTTGCGATGGTCGCGGTGGGATATGACCAGGCGAAGTTGGCTGTGCCGTCCTTGGCCGCAAACTCGATCTGGGTATCAGGAACCGGGTGGCCATCACCGTCCACCGCACGGACAGACAGCGGCTTGAGCACTTCGTAGGGGCTGCGGAGCTGCTGGTCGCGGCCCGCCACATATTCCAGCCTTTCGGCGACAGTGGAGTGTATTTGGTCGAAAGTGAAAGATGCGGACGAGCCAGTCACGCTCGCCTCTACCGTGATGCTGCCCGTGTAGCCCGCGCCGGCAACGAGCCCGCTCATTGCTTCGCTGTACCGGCTGCTGGCTGAGGCCACGCCCTCCGCGTTGGTGGACAATTCCAGGGTGGTGGTGTTGGTCCTGTCAAAGAAGGCCTCACCGGCGGTGACATCGAATTTGATGGTGGCACCTGCCACCGGAGAAGCCGTTTCATCAGTCAGCCGCACTGACAGGACCTTGGGGCTATACGTGCCCGGCCGCATTCGCTGATCGGTTTCGCTTTGGTTCTGCGGAGTGATCGTCCAGGCAGGCAGCACACTGCCAGGTGCAGTAGGTTCCGGCGCCAGGGGGCTCGCCGGTGCGGCTGATGACTCCGAAGGTGAGGGAAGGGGTTCGGGCGCCAAAGGGCTTGCCTGTGCGGCTGAGGATTCCGACGGCGAGGGCAGGGGCTCCACCGCACCTGCAGGGATTACCGAGGCCGGCAGCAGGACCATGTATCCCGCCAAGAGTGACGAGGTGAGCCCAAGAGAGATTGCCCGCCTCAGTCGGGCCATCCCGGACACGTTCGAAGCAGGACCTTGTTTCATGTTGTTCCCCCAAATGCGGCAATAGCGCTATCGAATGGAAGATATCAGAAACAGAAAAAGTTACGTTGTCCGGTGAAATAAGTCGGATTTCCCGAAAGAGCCATTCCGGGAGCATGTGACAGAATCTGTCACCAACATCTGTTTGCTATTTATTCGAGGCACCAGTGCGTGACGATGGATTCATACGGTAATTGTTTTTTGTCAGACGTTTTCTTGCTTGTGAGAATCCAGCGGCCCCCCCCCAATATGACCGCTGGTTTCCCGGCTATTACCGGAGTAGCGGCTGCCCGCTCGTTACCTGCATCCAGTAGTTCTGCCCGACTTTAACGCCCGCCCCCGAACCCGGCACCAGCAAAAGCGGGTTAAGCCCGGCCATGTCCCCGGAAGTGGGGACACCACGTAACTTTTGGGACGTCGCGGAAACTCATTGCGTCACAGTTGGAACATTTGGAATGGAACCCCAAACTGATCTTCTTTGAAGGCTGCCAGAAGACACAGGGGGCAAGGGTGGAAACAGTACGTGCGGGGATTATCGACGACCACGAAGCCGTCCGGTTGGGGTTCGCGGCCTCGGCGGCCCGTGAAGTCGATGGCAAAACGCCCTATGTACGGGTTATTGGTGGTGCCCCCACCGTTGAGGCCTTTCTTGGTGCCGGACGAGGCATCTGTGATGTTGTTGCCCTTGACCTGTCCCTTGCTGACGGATCCCAGCCTGGCCATAACGTTTCGAAATTGACGGCAGCCGGCTACAAAATCCTTGTCTTCACACTGGGCGACAACGTGGGGCAGATTCAGGACGCCATCGCCAACGGAGCTATGGGAGTGTCCCTGAAATCCGAACCAATTTCCGGGACATTCGCCAAACTCCGCCGCATTGCGCTGGGCGAAACTATTGACAGCCAGGAGTTGGCTGCGGCCATTGAGGTGGATACCGACTTTGTCGAAGCAAACCTGTCGGACCGGGAACGCGAATGTATCGCTTTATATGCGGCCGGACTGGGCCAGTATCAAGTGGCGCGGCGCATGGGTGTCGCCGAGAGCACCGTGAAAAAGAACATTGACCGGATCCGCGAAAAATATGAGGCCGCCGGGCGCCCCGCCACCACGAAGATCGACCTTTACCGGCGTGCCGTCGAAGACGGTATCCTCCCCCCTCTGCTGCCCCTGCGGAAGCGCTGACCCTCGTGACCGGCGATTCCTTGACTGGTATTTCGGCCAGAGACACCCACCGGTTGATGGCCCGCGGCATTGCGGCCTTCGCGCTGCTGCTGCTGCTTCAGGCCGCGGGTTCCATAGCCGGCCAAACGCCCCACGCTGCTGCGTGGTGGAATGTTGTGTTCCTTTGGCTGTTCCTGGCACTGGTGGTGGTTTTCACCTTGGCCTCGGTTCGGGGCAGTGGGCTGTCCCTTCTAGCCGGCGCCCTTGCAGTGCTGGCCCTCGCCGGCCTGGCACTTTGGCCCTTGGCCGTTCCACCATCTGTGCCGGAAAGCTTCGGGACGCCCTGGTTGTGGTCCATGATCAACGTTGGCGCGGCGTGGTGTGCCTACGCCTTCGGAGCCCGCATCGGCTGCCTTTACGCGCTGATTATTGGCGGGGTGTTCAGCATAGTGAGAACAACGCCGCAGGGCGGATCCGGCGGGTGGCTGATTGCGGTTGAGGACGCTACGTTTGCCACCGTGCTGGGGCTCATCATCTGCGTCACGATCGGAATACTCCGCCGGGCAGCGGAACGCGCGGATACAGCCGCGGACAAGGCTATTGAGCAGTACAGGGAAGCCGCTTCCGCTACTGCCCTGAGCAACGAGCGGCTGCGCCTTGACGGACTGCTGCATGACAGCGTGATGACCGCCCTCCTGACGGCCGCCCACGCCGGTTCTCCCGAAGAACGGCTGGCCAGCGCCAGCCTGGCGGCCAGCGCACTGGACCGGCTCCGCCAGCAGGCGACAGAAGCCCCGGAAGCGGCACCTGCCGCGGTTTCCGAAATTGCTGCACGGATCCGTTTTACCGTTGGGTCGGGTACGTCAGCTCCGGTCCTCAATGTCACCTGCGAGTCTCCGGAGCACCTGCTCCTGCCCGCCGGCGTCGTCCGGGCTGTCTTCGAAGCCACAACGGAGGCAGTGCAGAATGCAGTCCGGCACTCCGGAGCAGACCGCTGCGAGGTCAGCATCATCGGACGCCGTACGGAAGGTCACGCGAAACTTCGAGTTTCCATCAAGGACAGTGGTTCCGGTTTTGACCAGGGCTCAGTCTCAGACCGACGCCTCGGGATAAAGGTCTCAATTGTAGGGCGAATGGAAGCCGTCGCCGGCTCAGCGAGAATCATCACCGCACCCCGCGCCGGCACCGAGGTCCGCCTCGACTGGGAAGGAGTTGAACCGTGATCCGCGCCATCTCCACCAAAGTAATGGGCGCCCTCTGTGCAGCGTTCGTCGCCGTGCACATAGCGCTGGGACTTCTTTCCCTGGACATGGTGTCCTCGACGTGGCCCGTACTGTTGGCCATGGCCATCTACCTCGCTGCCGTTGGCGTGGTCCTCAGGCCCTCCCCGGGACGGCTGTCCCTGCGTTCCACCGTCTTCGTGCTCGTAGCAGTTACGGCCCTCACCGTTCTTGTCACAGGTGTCCTGCCCACGGACAAGTGGCCGGGATACGCTTCATGGCACCTTGCTGCGACTTACACGTTGCTGGTGGCTGTGAATGTCCGGGGGCAAGTGCTGCTGTCATGGATCGGTGTGCTCCTCTCCGTCATCCTGAACACCCTGTGGGCCTCGCAGACCACCATGGGGTTCGTCGGCGGCCTGCTGCTGAACATCGCCACGGTGGGATGGGTAACCGTTAGTACGGGAATTGGCCATCTGCTGCGCACCAATGACCGCAAGGTGGGCCAGTACAGGGCCGATGCCGAAGCTGCCGCCGACTGGTTCGCCGCCGAACAGGCCTTGCACGTGGCACGAACCAAATGGCTGGAGCATGTCCGCCAGGTTGCCGCTCCCGCCCTTGACCAAATCGCGGATCCGGACCATGGCATCACACAAAGCGACCGGCTGGAGTACCAACTTGCGGAGGCCCAGTTCCGTGATGAGATTCGGGGCCGGGTCTTGGCGACGGCGCAAGTGGTTGAAGCCGCCCGAAACGCCCGCCAACGCGGGGTCACGGTTCAACTCCTTGATGACCGGCGGGAGAACCTCACCCCACGAATGCTGGCCGTCGTCACTGAACGCGTCGTCAGCATCCTTGACCAAGCCCGCACCGGCACTGTTACCGCCCGCGCCAGACCGCAAGGCGGAGAGTTGGCCGTCACCATCTATGCCGCTCCCGAAAACCCGGACGAGGCCACCTTCGTCGAATTCACCGACGGGTCCCCCGAGCCCTAAGCCACGCCGGAGCCGGAAAGAACTGCAGAGCGGAACAAGCGGGGGTCTCCCGCAACTGCAAAATCCTTGAAGGTGTCCCCTCTTCCGGGGACATGTGCTGCCAAGACCGAGCCACGGCGGGCCAGAAAAGCCATTTGCTCACTAGGTTTGTGACCACCGCGAATCAGAATAAAGGGGGCATCATGGGCAAAGTTCCAGAAATCAAGATCGTAGAGGCTGTTAAGGGCCTGATTGTTGTGGCCGGGCTGGCGACGAACGTCGCACAGGCAAACATCAGCCAAGCAGCAGCAACCCTGGCAAAAGAATACGGGGTCTCGTCCAGCCGCGAAGTCGAAGCGGAAATCGCACGGCATCTCCGCAACAAGGGATAGTCCCTAGAGATGAAGACCGAATTGAGTTCGTTTCCGGCAGGACTAGCTTCGGGTGACATCGAGTACATCCTGCAAAACGACGCAGACGTTGTGTCGCTGGAGCGGATCGATGGTGCGAAATCCATGTGGAAGATGTCCGTCGCCGTTAATGGAGCGGAACCGGTTGAAATGATTGCCGACAATGGCATCAATGAGATCTATTTCCAGGTACTGATCGCCATCGATTCCGACCACGTTTTCGAAGCCCTGACCGCGATAGCACCGTACGCCGTCATGGGCCTCTCCTTTGTGGGCGAGGGAGGCCTGTTCATGCGGGGTGCCTTCTATGTGGAGTTCTCGAATATGCACGCCCTGACCAACACGTACCGTGCAGCCGCACTTGCGTATAACGCATACTCACAGGCAATCGCCAACTAGCTTGGGCGAAGCCTTCCATCGAAAGGAAGGAGGGAAAAGATGTGCAACTGTAACTGTGCCTGGTGCCGTGAAGCCAAAAAGAACAACTTCTCTAACCACCGTTGTTCGCAGCTCCCCAAGTGTCCAAAGACCAAGTAGCTAATGCAGGTTACCGGGGCGGCCGAGGCAACTGCTGCCCAGCCTCCCCGGCAACTTGCATCCCACAACCGGGAGGAACTGAACGCTCGACGAGCGCCTTCCGTAACCCAGCTCTATATCATCAATCGCTACTACATGGGGGAAGCCCGAGTGGATCTCTTTTCGGTTTTTTGTTTTTTGGTCATTGCCGGCGTCGTGGCCGCGAAGGTAATTCCCATGGTCAAGCGGCGGAACGCCGAAGCCGAAGAGCGGCGGAAGAAGGAGGAATATGAAAATTCAATTCCTACCGCTTCTTTCTCCGTCGTGCACGACCCCAAGGAGATGCTGGAGGTGATCCTCCAGAACCTGGAGGTTGAAGACCTGCGCGAAAACGCTCCACTGCTTGAGACGATCTACTTTAGTTCGGTAACCAGCGATTCATTGGTTATCACGGCCGGAAACCGGACCATAACCCACTGGAACATGACCATAACGGCCAAGCCGTCCAGGTCCGGGGGGACGAAGGGGTTCATCACGTTGGACCGGGCACGGAACAGGGTCCTTCGCTGGCAGAGCAATATCAATGACACATTTTTCAAGGTGCGGTCGGTTGTCGCCGCCTCTGATGTGAACGGGACGTATGAAGGTGAGATGGGCGCTCCCCTGGCCTCGAAGTAGCTGCGAGTACCGCATAAGCGGGGGCAAAGTACGGCTCTGCCTTGGAATTTCCTTAGCCGTTACGCCCGCGGCCTGGGTCATCCTGACCCTGAAGATGAACCCCTACCTGGCTCTGGCTCATCCCTGCCTGTTCCGCCAAGTCAGTGGGTACGCGTGCCCGGGCTGCGGTTTTACGAGGGCGACCTACAGCTTTGTCACAGGCGACTGGGGAAGGTCGGCCAGCATGAACGCCGCCTTTCCACTCTTTTCATTCCTCTGGCTGTGGTGCGTTTTGATGCTGATGAGAAGGCAACCGTTGCTCTCGCACCGTCTTGACGAGGCAGTAACTGATGTACTCATCGCGGCAATACTGGTATTCGGCGTTGTTCGGAATCTCGCGATATGGGCTTGGCCTTTACCCGCCTGAGCCGGAGCACGTGGACGTCCGCTCGCTCCAGTGACGGGACGATGGTTGAGCCTGTCGAAACCCTGGAGGTTTCGACAGGCTCAACCACCAGCTTCGCTACTAGATGTCCGCCAGGAGGCTGTTCGGGCTTTCGATGGCATCGGCCACGAAGCGGAGGAAGCCTGCCGCGGTGCCGCCGTCGCAGACGCGGTGATCGAAGGCGTAAGCGAACTCGTCCAAGACTCCCCCGCCCTACTAATCGACCGGAGCCGCTCCTGCCATAGGGCGAAAGGGGTTCTCCATGGCCGCTCCTATGAATGTCTATGAATCTTGTGTATTTTGTGAATCTCGCACTACAGCTCTCGGCCTTTCTTCGGCACGAGACCGCGGCGCACGTCGCTCTCCGAAGGTGGAAGCCTTCCTCACGACACGTAAAGGGGATGGCGCTACCCATATTTGGCTAGCGACATCCCCTTGCGTGGCGGCAAGGATTATCCGAGTCGACAACGTGAGCGCCCGGCCGCCCCGAACTCGACATCGAGTGAGAGAGGCTTTGGGTTAAAGCGACATCGTGTGAGAGAGCGTTTGGATTGAACCGACATTAAGTGAGAGAGCGTCGGTGGGGGCTTGGGTTAGATGTCCGCCAGGAGAGAGTTCGGGTTTTCGATTGCGTCAGCTACGAAGCGGAGGAAGCCTGCGGCCGTGCCACCGTCGCAGACGCGGTGGTCGAAGGTAAGCGTCAGTTCGGTGACCTTGCGGACCGCCAGCTCGCCGTTCACCACCCAGGGCTTGTCGATGATCCGGCCGACACCGAGGATAGCCACCTCCGGGTGGTTGATGATCGCCGCGGAGCCGTCCACGCCGAACACTCCATAGTTATTGAGCGTGAACGTCCCGCTGCCCAGCTCAGTCGGCGTGGCCTTCCCTTGGCGCGCGACGTCGGTCAGCCGGCGGATCTCCGCGTCCAGTTCCCTGGCGGTCAGCTTCTCCGCTGCCCGGACCGACGGCACTACGAGCCCACGGTCGGTCTGGGCCGCAATGCCGAGGTTGATTCCGGCGAACGAGACAATCTCCTGGGAGCCGTCGGACGCCGTTTCGATCCGGGTGTTCAGCTCAGGGTACTTCTTGAGCCCGGCGGTCACGAAGCGGGCGATGAACGCCAACAAGCCCGGTACGTCTGATCCGCCGGCTTTGAGTTCCTTGCGGAGCTCCACCAGAGCGGTGGCATCGACGTCCACCCAGACGGTTGCCTCGGGGATCTCCGAGCGGCTGCGCGTCATGTTCGCGGCAACGGCCTTGCGCACTCCCCTGACGGGTGTGCGGGAGGAGATTGCAAGGCCCGTGCGGGCGTCGGTTGCCTCCGGTGATCGAGCCTGTCGAGATCCAGGAGCCTCGCTGGTTTCGACAGGCTCAACCGACGGCCGGGGTTTGGTTTCGGCAGGCTTGGTCTCGGCAGGTTCAACCACCGGCGTACTGATCGCCTTCTCGACGTCTTTGCGCATGATGATTCCGCCCTCGCCGGAGCCCGGGAGCTCGCCGAGGTCCACACCGTGCTCCCGAGCCATACGACGGACCAGCGGGGAGATCACCGCGCCGAGCTTGCCCGGGACGCGGGTGCGCAGGAGGGAGAGGTCGTCGAGGTCCTTCGTTTCGGTTGCCGTAGATACGGGCTCAGCCACCGAAACGGATGACTTGCGAGCGCGGGTGCGCCGGGCAACGCCATGGCCGCCCGGAGTGCCGTACCCGATCAGGACATTCCCGGAACCGGCTTTCTCCTCCTCCCGGTAGGCCTCAGCCTCAGGATGTGCGTCGGCAGCCGAATCCGTCGATTCACCCAGCTCGGTTTCGACAGGCTCAACCACCGGCTCCGAGGTTCCGGCAGGCTTGGTTTCGACAGGCTCAACCGACGGGGATCCCACCGGCGTCACCGAGATCAGCGGCTTCCCCACGTCCAGGGTCTCGCCCGGCCGCCCGTGCAGCTCCGCCACAATCCCGGCATACGGCGACGGCACCTCAACGGTGGACTTCGCAGTCTCCACCTCGGCAATCGGCTGGTCCACGGTAATCGTGTCTCCCACCGAAACGTGCCAGGACACCAGCTCGGCCTCGGTCAGCCCCTCGCCCAGGTCCGGCAACAAAAACACGCGCGCTTCACTCATAATCAGTTCTCCCACTGAAGGTCGTCGACGGCGTCGAGGATGCGGTCCACGCCGGGCAGGTAGTACTTCTCAAGCTTGGGCGCCGGGTACGGGATGTCGAACCCGGTGACACGGCGGATGGGGGCGGCCAGGTAGTGGAAGCAGCGCTCCTGCACCCGGGCCACGATCTCGGAGGACACGGACGCGAACCCGTGCGCCTCGGCGATCACCACAGCCCGGCCGGTCTTCCGCACCGACTCGCACACGGTGGCGTCATCGAACGGCACAATCGTCCGCACGTCAATGACTTCCAGCGAGCGCCCCTCCAAAGCGGCAGCCTCGGCGGCGGCGAGCGCGGTGGGGACGGACGGACCATACGCAATCAGCGTCGCGTCAGTGCCGGGACGCGCGACGGCGGCGCGCCCCTCAGTGGTGCGGCCCGCCGTCGTGCCTTCCATGTAAGAGGACCGCAGCGCAGCCAGGTCCACCAGGTCCTTGGACCAGTAGAGCTTCTTGGGCTCCATAAACACCACGGGATCGTCCGAGTCGATGGCTTCGCGGAGCATCCGGTACCCGTCGGTCACAGTGGCCGGCGTGAACACCTTCAGGCCGGCGGTGTGGGCGTAGTAGGCCTCGGAGGAATCGCAGTGGTGCTCCACTCCGCCGATGCCCCCGCCGTACGGCACCCGGATCACCATGGGCAGCTTCACCGCGCCGCGGGTCCGGTTGTGCATCTTGGCCACGTGGCTGACGATCTGCTCGAATGCCGGGTAGGCGAACGCGTCGAACTGCATCTCGATCACCGGGCGCATCCCGTTGATGGCCATGCCCACGGCCATGCCCACAATGCCGGACTCGGCCAGCGGGGTGTCGAAGCAGCGCTGCTCCCCGAACGTGGCGGTGAGCCCGTCGGTAATCCGGAAGACCCCGCCCAGCGTCCCCACGTCCTCGCCGAACACCAGCACGGACGGGTCGGCCTGCATGGCATCAACCAAAGCGGTGTTCAACGACTTGGCAAGGGTGACGGGCTGCGGGCCGGCGGCCTCGGCAGACGCGGCGGCGGAGGCGGCTGCCCGGGCGGTCGCCGCGGAAACGTTGCCGTTGGCCTCGGATGAGGTGGTGATGCTGGGGCTCATTTGCCGGCCTCCTCGGTAGATGCTGCGTCGCGGGCCAGTTCGTCGGCGAGCAGGGCGGACTGTTCCTTCAACTGCGGCGTTTGCTTGGCGAAGACGTGGCGGAAGAGCTCCTGCGGGTCCACGGGCACGTCCTCGCTGAGGCCTTCGCGCAGCTGGGTGGCCACCGCTTCAGCGTGCGCAGCAATCCGCGCCTCCACGGAGTCATCCAGCAGGCCGCGGTCCGTCAGGTAGGCGCGCATCCGGTTCACCGGGTCCTTCGCCCGCCACTCGGCAACCTCAGCGCTCTCCCGGTAGCGGGTGTCGTCGTCGGCATTCGTGTGGGCCTGCATGCGGTACGTGTTGGCCTCCACCAGCAGCGGCCCGGAACCCTCCCGAGCGAGCGCAACGGCCCGGTCCAGGACCGCAAGGAGCGCCACGACATCGTTGCCGTCCACGCGTTCGCCGGCCATGCCGTAGCCCACGGCCTTGTGCGCGAGCGACGGCGCCACGGACTGGTGTGCCAGCGGCACCGAGATGGCGTACTTGTTGTTCTGGACGAAGAAGATGACGGGCAGGTGGAAGACGGCGGCGAAGTTCAGGGCCTCGTGGAAGTCGCCTTCGCTGGTGGCGCCGTCGCCGCACATGGCCAGCACCACAGTGTCCTCGCCGCGGAGCTTGGCGGCGTGGGCCACGCCCACAGCGTGCAGCAGCTGGGTGGTCAACGGCGTGCACTGGATGCCCACCTTGTGCTTGAGGGGATCGAACCCGCCGTGCCAGTCGCCGCGGAAGATGGTCATCACCTGCACGGGGTCCACGCCGCGGGTCATCACGGCCACGGCGTCGCGGTAGGTGGGGAACATCCAGTCGCCGTCGGACAGGCACAGGGCGGCCGCCACCTGGCAGGCTTCCTGGCCGTGGCTGGACGGGTACACGGCCATGCGGCCCTGCCGGACCAGTGCCGAGTTCTGGTCATTGACGCGGCGGCCGACGACGAGCTGCTCGTAAGCGGCCAGCAGTTCCTCATCGCCGGGCAAGGGGTACTCGTGGCCGGGTTCGGTGCCCTGCTCACCTTCGGGCTTGAGCCGGCCGTCCGGGTCCACCATCTCGATCTGGTGCCGGGCCGGGAGCATGTAGTCCTCGGCCGTGATGCCGAACTTTTTGGCGGCCTCGGTGAGGGCGTCCTCTGCCGGCACCGGGCTGGCATGCTCGCGTGCGGTGTGGTCTGCGGAGATCGTCATTGTTCCGTCCTTCTGTTGCCACTATTCCTTCCCAGTATCTGCCCGCAGCAGGTTTCGTATCCAGCGTCTGGAGGAATCGTGGAGAAGCTGATTGATTCTGCCGCCGCGGGGAGACGAATTGTCATTGTGAGCCAGCTTACTGACGCTGGCTCTGGACAAATTGGACATGCGAGGGGGCACACATGGATGTACAGGGGGTGGTTCTTTGGGTCTGCGGACCGGAGGGCGGAGGATAATGGCATACACGGCCCGAAGGAGCGACGCGTATGAGCAGCTATGACATGGGGGCGGAGAGCCACCAGGCCCTTGCGGTGGAACCTGTTCCGGACGGGCACGCCGGCGCGTCGATGGATGCTGCGGCGGAGCTGTTCAAGGCCGTGGCACACCCGGCCCGCGCGCAGATCCTGGAGCTGCTCACCCAGGGTGAGTGCACCATCCCGGAACTGTGCGACGGCACGGGGCTGAAGCCTTCGCACTTGTCCCGGCATCTGACCCAGATGCGCGGGCAGCACCTGATCAAGTGCCTCCGGTCCAGTGGCCGGCTGGTCTATCGGCTGGCGTACCCGGAAGCAGCCGAGCTGCTGGTTGCTGCCCGGTCAGTGCTGCAGGCCCGGACAGGGGAAGCGGTCAGTTCCCTGGGCCCCACGCCGGAAGTGCAACCGTTCACGTCCCTGTGGGGCGAGCGGTTTTCGGCGCCGGAAGCCGCACTGGTTTCGCGTTCGGTGATTGCGGATGCGTGCCAGGCGATGGCGGCGCGGACCGGTTGCAGCCCGGAGGCGGCAGCGGGCCGGCTTATCACGGTGGCCCGCACCTGCAGAATCACGCTTCTGGAAGCCGCGCTGGAAGAACTGCGCACAGGCGAGGACAGCAGCGACGCCTGAGACTTGCAGGTCCCCGGACAGGCCTGACCGTCCGCCCCGGGCCCGCCGTGGCCAATGCTTCTTTCGGACCGTGCACCGGCCTTGACAAAAAATTGCGTTGACCTCTGGCCTGCCTTAGGACGAGACTTTTTAAGTGAGTTGACGAAAACGTCAATTCGTCCAATTTATTGAGTTTCTTCTCCTGTTGATCACAGGGAGAACGCTTCGCACCAAGTGGCAGGGGTGGCCCTTATTGGGGGTTCTTGGAGCGGGGATGGACGCGGAGGGGACAACGAGGTTTCCTCCGCCTTTCCATCACCTTTCGCGGTGACCGCAGCTGCGGAAGATGGGGCGGTGGAAACAAGCGCCTCGGCTTGCGGGGCCGGGGCGGCATTTCATACACGGGAATCACAATGGGTGGGAGTAACCGTCATGGGGATCGAAAAGCTGTGGGACCGGCTGGACACGGAAACGCGGCAGTGGCTTGTTGATAATCCCGGGTGTGTGATCCTCCCCCGGGCCGTGGTGGCAGCGATCAGCAAGGCCACGGGAGTGGAGTTGGACCAGGACCGGCACGGAGAAACGGTCCTCTCCCCCAGCGACTGCGACTTCATCCGCAGGGAAGCGGAACGGCACGATGCCCTCCACAGCGAGGCCGCGTCCCCGCGTTCCTGACTAGCTGATCGGTAAGCCGGCACCTGGTTCTTGGCTGGCTGCCTTGGCGTAGTACGGCCTTCTCGGCGCGCCTGCCCTCACTCTGCAAAGTCACTCTGCATGCTATGCGTCCATCCGCGTGGACTTCCGTATTCAGCTTCGGCTGGAACCGCAGACGCCTGAACGCTTTGATCTACACTGAAAGACGAATTGTAGATGTGGGCTCGCTGACTGACAGGCGTTGTGGACAATGGCAAGCAGGGATGCGGGGACGGAACCAGTCCCGCTGGATGACATCGACCGCAGGATCATTTCGGAGCTGACCCGCGACGGCCGGATGTCCGTGACCCAGGTGGCCGAGAACGTTCATATCTCGCGGGCGCACGCGTACACCCGGATCGGCCGGCTCACTTCCGAGGGCGTGCTGTCCAGGTTCACGGCGCTGGTGGACCCGATCAAGGCCGGGCTCCGGTCCTCCGCCTACGTGACCCTGAAGCTGAAGCAGGACGCCTGGCGCGAGCTGCGCGACCAGCTCGGCGCCATCCCCGAGGTGCACCACGTGGCCCTGGTGGGCGGCGACTTCGACGTGATCCTGCTGGTCCGCGCCGTGGACAACATCGACCTGCGGCGGGTCATCTTCGACCAACTGCAGTCCATGCCTGGAGTGCTCGACACCCAGACGTTCTTGGTGTTCGAGGATCTGGATACGCGCTAGATCAGTGGCGCGCTTTCGCCTTGATCAGCCCTGCGGCCAGAAGTCCCATACCCGCGAGTGATGCCAGCATTCCGCCCAGTGCTACGGCGTATTCGGTGATAGTCATTCCGCCACTCCTTCGTGATGTCCTGCCCTGATGAACCCCAAGCTACGACAGGAAGCTCAGCATTGGCCGAAGGCTCGGCGGAGGATTTGGTCAAGATTCGGGCAGCATTAAGGACCAGAACAGCAGACAAAGAAAAGCTTGCGAGGCTTGTGTCTACCTGTACCCGTCGACGATTGCGGCAGCGATCTCTTTGTATGCGCGCCGCGTCTCAGGCTTAAGGACGTCCAGGGTGACTAGGTCGCCATCCGCAACTCCGCGATCATGCGGAACAGCAATCAGCTCACGACAGATGCCCGAAAGGTGTTCCTCGATAGCATCCTTGTCCACGCGGGAGGAGACTTCGTCCTTGTCAGTGATCACCACGATGGCGTTGCGAGCCAGGTCCTCGTACCCATGGCTGGCCAGCCAATGCAGGGTGCTGCGGGCCCGCTTCGCACCGCTCACGGCGTAGCCGGCGGCAATCACGAGGTTGTCTGCCGACTGAAGGATCCCGCTCATGGCATTGTGCGTCACGCCAGTACCGCAGTCGGTCAACGCAACGGAGTAATAGCTGGAGATAAGTTTTCTGATGCGCAAGTACTCCGCAGCGGTGAGCGAATCCGAAACTTCCGGATCCTGCTCCCCTGCTATCAGATGCAACCGGCCAGCGTGATGCATGTATCGGGCGAGCGCAGTTAGCGAATCAATCGATTCAATGTTTTTTAACAGGTCGGTGATAGTCCGCGGGCTGGCTTGCTGGTAAATGCCCTCGCCGAGAGCGCGTTCCACGAGATCTCCAGAGTCGGGGTTGGCGTCGATGGCGCAGGGGGCGTCTCCGCGGTATTCCGCCAGGGTTAAACCAACGCCCACCGTGGTCGAGGTTTTGCCGATGCCGCCTTTGAGGCTGAGGATTGCTGTGTTGTAGCTGCCCTGGAGTTGGCGCGAAATGCGGCGGGCCAACTCGTCTTCTTGGCGCTGCTTAGCACCGGGCCCCAGGTTCCAGGCGCCTCCGGTCACTTTATAGAGGGCACCACGGAACCCACCCACAGGGCGCGGCTTCTGTTCTTTCACGAATAGCCCCGGCGAGCTGATGAAGTCCGGCATCGGGCTTTCGGCGATGGCGCTGGCGACCGTCGGTCGGGCACGGCGAAACTCGGGCGATCCATCGGTGGCCAGGGTTGGAATCGACACATCCGCGTCGGCTGGATCCGGTACAGAGGAAATAGTGTCTGGTGAGGCAGGCTGCGCTGATTCCGGTCGCCGGCTGGGGGCGGCCGGCTTTCCGGCATCGGCTGCGGCGGCCGCATCCGCCCAGGAGGTGCGGCGCGTCAACGGCTTACCGTCGGGCTGGACTGACGGGTTTGGTGTTACAGCTGGCATGGTTCCTGTCTGGGCATCCCACTGCTCGCCGTCGGCGCGACGAAGGTCGCGGCGTCGGCGCAGCTGCGGTTGCCCTGCATCCTCGGCATGGGCGCGTGCGTTCTGATCCGCCGGATCGGGCATGTATGTCCCCCCAGGACGTTCGGCAAGAAGTTTTGCAGCACTGGTTCAAACAGTAAGTCTAGGGGCTTCAGCGGATATGCCTGTTCAAATGCGAGTAAGCGCTGTTCCCACCACGGCTGCGGTCAGGACGAGCAGGACGGCTAAGACGGCATATCCCTGCCATTTGGGCCGGCCCTTGTGCGGGTTAATGTCGACGTACGGCATGCTGCGGTTACTACCTCGGGTGCTGTGGTGGTGTGCGGTGATTCCGATGACGCGGTGCTTCAACCGATATTTGGAGCAGGACGGCAAAGGGAATCAATAATGTGCCCAACAGGGCACAAAGCGCCAGAGCATACTTGGCGAGAGCCAAACGAACCTCCATCGGTTAACCTTGATCCCCCAGTACCAGATCAAGCTGGACCTTACCTGCACGTCGATGCCATTTACAAATCGCGACAAATCGCGTCTTTATAGGGGCCGGAGCTGAACGTGTCAGCGCCGATCCCAGCGGTGGCAGCGGCCAGCAAGCCAAAGAGAAGATCGGAAATCCGCTAAAAACTGAGCCACCGGGATTCTCGCCGAGAGTCGCGCGCATACTGTGTCCCGCTAAGGTTCCCATGTTGAGAGGCCGCAGGCACAATGATTCCGGCGGAGCAAGTAAATTGCGGCGAACTAGGGCGCGAGGGCATGCTTCCGTAGACGAATCGCAATTGTGATACGGATACGTACAGTAGTAGTTGACAAAATGGCAGCATCGGACGCGGGTGCCGAATCATCGCCGCTGGACAACATCGACCGCTGGATCATCTCGAAGCTGACCGGGGACGGCCGAACGTCTGTCACCACCCGAGTGGCAGAAAATGTCCACATCTCACGGCCCAAGCCTAGACACAGATCGCCAGACTCACCGGCGACGGTGTCCTTACGAAGTTCACGGCATTGGTGGACCCAATCAAGACCAGGCATAGGGTATCTGCCTACTTGACATCCAAGGCATCAGCATAGGGGCGGGAACTCCGCGAGCAACTCCGCACCATCCCGGAGGCGTGCACCACATCGCACTCGCGGGTGGAGACATTGACGTAATTCTGCTGTTGTGCCGTGGATAACATTTTATCCTCGTTAAATTGGGCCTGCCAAAATCGTACGAGCACTCGAAGGGCCCGGCGGTAATTGAAGACTTGAGTAACAAAAGTACCAAATGAGTACTTGCCAAGTAATAAGACGAGTAGCTTCCACGGTGGCTTGCGTAGCTCTGGGCGAATAGCTTCTTGATGTGGACAGAGAAATTGGCATTAAGTATCAACTGGTGTCGCAAAGCGACCCCGGAATAAAGCGTCGAGGGCTGCTCCGATTCGGAAGCCTGATGAGCGCGCTAACAAGTGCTACCGCAATTTCAGCCTTCGGTGCCACCAGCGCTCAGGCTGCCCCTGGCGATAAAACCCCGCCCAACACCTACGTCCCCGTCGCTGAGAAGGGCTCCCCAGCAGGGGTCGCAACCCTAGATGCAAATGCGCAAATCCTACCCACACAACTTCCCGACCTTTCTGCCAAGTATGCACCCGCGCAGATTCTTGTTGAGAGCCACGCCCTAAGCGGCGACGCATCTGATGACCTCGCTTGGGCTCGGGCAATCGGCGCCGCTCGAGCGGCCTCAGCTTTGGGGGGCGTTTCTCAGATTGTCGGTAGCAAGGAGTGCTACGAGTTCGCGTCACCGGTAGATATTGGTGGGTTGGCAGGCGTTACGATCCGCGGCCGCCAGGGCGGCCGATCAACAGTGAAGGCAAAAGCCGGCGCCGGGGTTCTCGAGTCGGCTTTCCGTATTACGAATGGGTCGGGCGATGCCAGCGATATCACGATCGAGAACTTCCTCTTCGACGGAGGCTTGACCAATGGCGCTGCACTCGGGACGAGCCCCGCTCGTGTGACTGGTAAGGACCCATCTGCAACACGAGTATTTGCCACTGACCGACTGGCATCAGCTATCAAGGTTCGCGGCGACAACGTGCCCAATTCTGCGTCGACCTACCCTTCAGTCGGAAACGTCACCATCCGACGGGTCAAGGTCTATGGGATGGAGAGCCTGCCCGTTCTCATATCCGGAGTCAGGGGCCACACAGTGGTCACAGAGTATGTCGCAGAGAGATCTCTGGACACCGGTTTCACCCACAACGAGTCCGTGACTTTCATGAATAACCGGGTCTACTACTCCGCGGACAATGGTGTATCACTTTCGCGTGGCAACAAAAATGTCATTTGCGTCGGAAACACATTCAGCGACTCATGGTTTTACGGGGTGTTCATCTCGGGGTTCGATAAGAACGCAGGCCCGGTCGGATTCGTCTGCACCGGCAACGACATCCTGCGCTCCTACGAGGGCGGCATCGGCCTGTTCATCGGCCCGACCAATGGCGTCGTGACTGGCAACACCATCGACACCGTCTACCGCGGCACGGAGCAGCACGACGCCAATTCACGCGCCATCGGAGTTGGAATCCGCGTCGGCGGTTACGTCCCCGTTGCGGGTGATACAGTCGGTCCGCTGTGGTGCCGAAACGTGCTTATCTCCGGCAACGAAATCATCGACGCCGCACGCGGCGGAATCCTGGTGACTTCCAGGTCCACGAATATCGACGTGGTTCAGAACGTGATCACTCGCCCCGGTTCGACAACAGACAGCACTGGTGCGACGGTCGGACCGGAAGCCGAAAACCAAAACTTCGGAATTTTGCTTTCGGGCGGTGACAGCGCCGCGGACTGGGGCGAAATCCGCGTGAAAATGAACACTATTGTGGACGACCGGGATGTCCCCCTTACAAACCGGGGAACTTTTATCACATCGTCGGCGACATCGAAAGCGTTGTTGCAATTTAACGTATGGTCGGGGACACGAGTACAAAACGACGAGAAGTCAGATATTGGGCCTCGGGCCGTCGTAGGGGATGCTCTTAGCTCTGACACACGGTTCGAAATGGTTTCCGCGAATGGCGCCCTGAAGTCGGTCATTTATCGGGTGGCTTCGGGTTCGCTATTTCGCATCGCCACCACTTCCGACAGTTCGCTCGAAGTGGGCACGTATCAGACTATCGGTAGCTCTACGGTCACCGCCGCCATGCAAGTAAACCGCGCCCTTTCGCAGGTGCGGTTTATGACAGCCCCGCGGTTGCCTTCCTACACAACAGCGACGCGTCCTAAGGCCGCGACTGTGACGGCAGGCGCCCAGATTTACGATTCGACCCTAGGCTACGCCGTGACCTCAAACGGCGCGGACTGGGTCAACGGCATCGGAACCGTCGTCTAGGAGACTGCTGAACAAAGTGGTTGTGGGGCGGGCAGAACGCCATCATGTGGCCGTCTAGCGGCGTGTTCTGGTCAGCACCCTTGGGTGCGACAACGGGGTCGTTCCGCCTGCTTGGCTTTATTCTGCCTCAGAATCCGTTTCATCATCCAGGTGATTTTGTTGATGCGGCGGGGGTTTCTGGCGGTGGTTTATCCCAGCGCCCATGATCCGTCGTTCTCGGTTAGTCCGAGGGCAAGGAAGCGTCGTAGGTTCAGTCCTGCGATCCGTAGCTGCAGCCAGGCGTTTGTTCCGGCTGACGCCGCGGTGCCGAACGCGGCGGTTGCCGCGGGTGAGCCAGGCGAGGGACCGCTCGACCCTGGCCAGTGCGTACGATAGTCGTGTTGGAAGGCCGGGTTCTTGGCCCGTTGCGGTGTTCGCGTTGCAGCGCGTCGTGTTCGTGCAGCTCGATTTTGCGTCCCTGCGGCGAGGCGTGCACCGGCGCCGGAGTGGGCAGCCGGTGCAGGCGGCGTCGAACGTGACCCGTCGCTTGGCGGTGATCTTGCGGGTGAGACCATTCGGGCACGTCATGGTGCCGGCTGCTTCATTGACGGTGAAGTCATCGAGGGTGAACCCGCGCTCAACGGTCGGGCTCAGCGGCCATGGTTTGATCACCGGTGGACGCGAGGGCGGCGAGCATCTCTCCCGTGCCCTAGGCCGAGTCGGCCAGAACCTGGACGCTGGTTCCGACGATTGTGGGGTCCATGCCGATCAGCCGGGCACCGACCGCTCCGTCACTGTTCTCCGGACCGGAGGCCTTAGTCAGTTCCGCAGCGGTGATCAGCCCGGTGTCGGGCTCGATCACGATATGGGCTTTGAACCCGTATTGCTGCCGGGACTGGGTCTTGTGCGCGCCGGGTGTCGGGGTCAACGGTGGAGATCAGCCGGTCAGGGGCGACCTTCCGGGCGATCCGCCACCGCCCGCCGGTCCCGTCTGAGTCCTCGGCCGGTTCCACATCCTGCCCGCCGACGAGTGCAAGCAGCGCGTACGCATCGGCGGCCTTGCCCTCGAGAGTCCCGGGATCGACCGCGGCCAGCAGCGCCAGCGCGTCGGTGAGCAGCACGGAGATTAGCCCGTCCTTGGTGTCCTGGTCATCCCAGGCGATGTCCGGCTTGCCGGTACGGGCGTAGTCATACCCCGTCGCGTGCGCCAGCAGCTCCTGGCCCCCGGAGACATCCCGGCCGAAGCGGCGGACACCTGCGATCAGCTGCGTGATCGTGTCCTGCCTGGCGACCGCATCATCCAGGACCGTCGAATCCACCGCCCTGCGGCGCTTGCCCTTCAGGGCCCCGGTCTCCCCGACGACCTCGCCGATGGCTTCCATGATCCGGTGCGGGTCCGACGAGGCGGCCAGACGCTTGCGCCAATACGTCAGCGTGCTCGAGTGGAATCCCGTGTCGGTCAGCCGGTACCCGCACGCTGCCTTCCACCGCAGATCATACGTCAACGCCTCCGCGGTTTCCCGATCAGAGAGGCCCCGCAAAGCCTGCAACACCAGCACCGACCCGATCACCGGGGCGGGAACCGACGGACGGCCCCGCCGCGACGGGAAGAGGTCCTCCATCATCGAATCCGGACACAACCGCCCCCGATGCCTGGCCAAAAAAGCGAAAACACTGCCCGGAGCCAACAACTCCCCCGGCCAGCGCCTCCACATCCAAATACCCGCGTTGCGCATCCTCGCGTCCCTGCATTAGACCAGTCTTAACCACCAGCCGCACCAGTCCAGCCGACGCGCCCCACAACCACTTTGTTCAGCAGTCTCCTAGGCCTTCTAGCCGGTATACACCACAACGTGGATCTGCCCTCAGGCAGCTGTCAAGGTGAGCTATCGCGCGCCGCCCTCCGACTGATATCTCTGTCCAGGTCCGAGTAGAACACTCAATACAGACAAGTTTCTCCTTCGAGGATGCGGAGACGCGGTCCTGTAGCCGCAGGCTCGCCTTCCAGTTCCGGCCACCGACCCAAAATCAGCCTGGGGTTCCCCTAGTGCCGCCCCGAGACCTTGACTGGAGCCCGTCGAAGGCGAGAGGTCTCTCTCGGCCATGCCGGGTCATGAGGGAGGTAGGGAATTTGCAACGGAACGGCCAGGTGCTTATCAATAGCGTCGGTGTCGCTGCGGGATGAGCCATGGTCCTCGTCCGGGATAGGCACACTTCGCACCGCTGACCGAAGTACCGTCGGGGGCGATCAGCAGGTAGGCCCCCTCTGCCCTAGTGAGCCTAATGGTATAGGCCCACGCCGCCGAAGCGGACTTTAGTCAACAACAAGTACCTGGAGGTCCCCCAGGTAACAGGCCCAAGTAGTCAACGTTGGCCTAGTAAGCTTGGCGCGAAGGGGGCCTCATTGCCAAACGCAGCACACACCAATCTTCCACGCCCATTTGCGGAGTCCATCCTTGCAGCGGCCGTGGTTTTCGTTCCACTCCAGCGGGCGCTTACGTTAGCTGTGAGATTACTGCTCAAGCGCACCGGGCTGCTAGCAAAGACAGACGGCATTTCAGTGGCGGCATGGGCTTTAGGGTGCGCTACGTTCATCCGATGGCTAACCCATAGGATCAGCGGCACGCTTGCCAGTCATGGCCACTGGTTCGACTCCGGTACGCATCGGTATGGCAGGAACGAAGGATGATCGCGCCATATGTAATTCTTTTCGCGGTCACCACCATGTTCGTCGGTATTGCAGGCTCCTTCAGGGGCAAGTTCATTCTGGTGCGTTGGGTGTCGGCGTCCATCGCGATCCTACTTGTCAGCGTCTTCGCCGGCATCCGCGACCTGGAAGTCGGCGGCCCAGACGTCATGATCTACGGCAACCGAGTCTTTAACGCGATGGCGGCAACCCCCGAACTCTCTGGGATGTTTAATTACGCCATAGCGAAAAACGTTCAGGGAGAAGCCGGGTACTACTTCCTCAACTGGCTAGTCAGCCGTTACACGACGGACCCTCATGTCTTTTACGCCGTCCTAGCAGCCTTTACCTCGAGCATCATTCTGATGGCGATCATGCTGCTTCGCGAGTACGGGTCGCCAACAGTGATGTGGCTCACATACCTGTTAACGGCCTACGTCGAGGGATTCAATCTCCTCCGACAAAGCCCCGCCCTCTCCCTTGCTGTACTCGGCCTGGCGCTCGTGCTCCGCTCAAGGTATGGCCTGGGACTCGTGGTCGGTGGGGCAGGACTCCTTTTCCACAACTCCGCCATCGTGTTCTTCATCATGTGGGGCGTGGCGGTGTACTTAAAAACTCGTCGCCATCGAGTCGGCCGGGCCGTGTGGGTGGTCCTCGTGGTTGGCGCGCTCGCGCTTGCTGCGGTCGCACCGATCCTCGAATTGCTAAGCAACTCCCTCGCCGACTCGAAGTACCAGGAATACCTTGGCGAAGGCGCGCGCGGAGGCCGGGCCTTCGGTGTTGATGCCCTCTATCGAGCTGTGCCGCTCTTGGTCGGTATCTGGGTGCTCGCGGCGACACGGCAATCCGGTGCGAAACCTGCGCTAGTGCGCGCCCCCCGTTCTCGTGGGGGGGTACTCGTGATGCCACTTCCGCAGCCACGCGAGTCGGCCGTCGAAGCTCTGTCGAAGGCTCAGCAGATGACCCGGCGCGCCCTAATCGTCGTGCTGGCACTCCTTGCTTTGGAGCTCGTGCTACTTCCGGTACGGGAGATTAGTTACCCGTTTTATCGGCTTTTGGCCTACTTCGGCTATCTTCGCATCATCGGGTACGGCCTGATAGTGGGATTGATTCCAAAATACCGGCTCGGCGCAGGGCTGGCCACGGTCGCGTTCGCTGCAGCGTACTTCCTGCTGATCGTTCTGGGCCGCAACGAGGCCTACTACACTTCGGCAATACTGGATGAATGGCTAAGAGCCAATTGATCGTACGCATTCCCGTCGAGAGACGAAGTTATCTTTCCCCCACGGCAGGCCGATCAGCATAACAGGCTAGATTACGCACCCAGGAGCGACGATGCCTCAACCCGGCACACATCGTGGCAGATGCCGCTCCTCACCCGCGGACTGCTGGTTATCACGACGGTTCGAGGAACAACCGGCAGACCACCGGTGCAATAACTCTGCACAGCGACGCCTGCAAGACGCCAGCGAAATCCGAAAGCGCCGCGAGAATCCCCAACTCCGCCTGGGGCCAATAGCGTCGAGTCTATTAGTCAGAGCAAATCGGCAGCAGCTGAGTACGGTGAGATTCCGGGCTCTTCGTACTTGGTAGTGAATCAAGTTTCGTGTTTGAAAGCTGAAAGGGTCGTTGCCCTGCTTTGATGGATGTTCTCCACGCGTCCATCAAAAGTCAGGAGCTACCAGTCTCGGTGACGGTCGAAAAGTGAACCGATGGAAGCCACGTCGGCGAAATGGCCCACTTTTCGATCATCGCTAACAGCGAGCCCTGATTGTGTCTCCCCGCACTTCACTGGCGCCTCGGCGTGCAAGTCCTCGCTGTCGAACGCCCCAGCATTCAAGGCCGTACGTAATGGCTTCTAGGCACGGCCGTTCCGGTCGACTCCTTCCGTCAAGCTCAGCAACGATATGCTCACCGAAGTCCGGCAGCGACCAACCCAACAGGTCCACGGCCGGTGGCGACGCACCCTCGGACAGGTCGCGAAATAGGCTCAGCGCCGCGTTCGCCCTGACGACGCCACAGGGGTGCTGCCGACTGTCCTGCTGGTCAGAGAACAGGTCCGGACGCTGCTGGCCACCGGCCCCATGCCGATGCCGATGCGACCGCCGTATGATGCGACAAATCGTGCGTCAGAAACGCACTGGCTCTGTCCCACGATCTGATTTGGTGGAAAGAGGACAAAGTTTTCATTGTCACCGTATGGTCAACGGGGCTCTTCACGGTTTATGGGAGTGGCAGCCTCAGGCGCCAACCCGGTTTGCCTCATTCAAGGCTCCTGGTCCTGTCCTTCGTTTAAGGTAAGACACACTTATCCCAGCTGGGCCACGTGCCCCGCTTTTTAGCTGCGACGCGGGCTCACTTCCCCACCAAACACAAAGAGCCGTCAACGGCGAAATCGGAAGCAAACAACACGGCCATCGAACACATCAAACGAACCGGTCCAAACGTAGACCCAGTTGGGCAAATGCTGCCACAGGCATGAAAACCTCTCATGCAGAACATTCCACAAAACTTGAAGAGTCGGCAAAGCTCGCGGCTCATGATTCCAATTGATACAAAGAGAACGTCATTAAGGCAGAGCTACTAGCCCTTCGACTATCCAGTCAATCCAAATTCAGCAGGAGCCACGCAGGCATCAAGCCTCAGTACATGTGTACGACGTCCCTTTATTAGACCACGACACGCGTCCTTCGATTAAGGACGCGCGGAGCCCAGAACATCGATGACCGCAGACCACATTCGATCATTTTCGGCAAGTAGTTCGGGTTGCTTAGCCTCCAAAATAGCTAAGCCTTCGTCATCCGCTATGAGGTTTTCTATAGACTCCTTGATATCTTGTTCTGCGGAAAAGAGCCAGCGCTCCACCCCATAGTCACCCAGCAACTGTTCATACTTGTGAGACCAGCCGAAGGCGAGAACTGGAGTGTTTTGAGAAAGGGCACCAACGATAGCGTGGAAACGACTTGCAATGGCGACGCGCGCATTCCCGATCACACCTTTCAACACAAGTGGATTCTTATCCCGGAATACGTCGCAGTCAAGCTGCTGAGCGACCCGGTGGGCGATGTCGTTGTCATTGAATTCGTGAACGACGATCACCGGTTCGATCCCAGCAGCACGCAGGACTTGCCCAGCCGTGATAAAGGAGTCGGTATAGGCATCCTCGCCCAATCCGGTGTGCGTAATCATCTTGACATTCGGAACAAGGGCAGCGTAATCACCACTGAACCGTGAGCTTCGCGGTGCTTTCAGCCCAATTGTAAAATCTGGCGACAATTGGACGTTGATCGCAGGATCCAGTTGGCGGACATGGGCCAGGCTTACTTGGTCCCGAGCAAAAACAAGTTCAGCACTGACGAGAAGTTGCTTGGACCATTTTCGTTGCTCTTCGTTCTTGAAAGGACCGAACGCCTGTGGGAGAAACACTGTTGGAACGCCACGTTTCTTGCGGCGATCGGCGACAAGCGCTTCGCGCTTGCTGCGAACAGGCGAGAAGCTGTCGCTGTAAGCGAACCCGGCGGCATCCAGGACGCCGCTCACGTCAGTCTCGCTAGTGAGACCGAAGGCGTCTCTCAGTTTTGCTGGCACCAAGGAACCTACGAAACCACTAGCGAGGGGCGCCTGATTCATCAGCAGCGTCTGTCGCATCCCTAAGCGGGCTCGGACATCATATGCAGACCCGTTTGGTGAAACGGCTATGGGAAACTTGCCTCCCAGCCGTTCAGCGACGGCATACATCATCAACTCGGCACCCTTGTTGTGGGTGTTTACGCCCCGCAGGTCAATAGTCATAGCGTGTTGTAGCTCCTAAGCGCATCGAGGTCTCTTTTGGCAGAATACGGCGTCAGGCTTGCTGAATCGGCGAAGCCGAAGCCAATTAGCATCACCACGCGCTCGTGGCTATTCAGCCCAAGAAGCTTTCCCATTCGTTTATCGCGTTCTAAAATGTCCGGCCAATTGATGCACACCGAGGCAACGTTTTGAGCCTCTAAACCAAGAATGAAGGACATAGCTGCCAAGCAACCGTCGGTGTAAATGAGATGGCGGTCACGCTCGTCCGAAAATGCCGAAAGGTCCCCAACGATGACAGCCAGCCCGGGCAGATTGTGTCCATAGCCCGCTGTACCCATGGGCACAGCCGCCACCTGGCGAATCATTTCCGGATCGTCGAAAATTCGAAAAGTAAACGGCTGCCTGTTGCAGGCCGAAGGGGCCTCACGGGCCACATTCATGGCGAGATCTACCAGTTCTCTGGGGACCGGCTTTGGTTCGAACCACCGAACCGACTTTCGACGAACGGCTAGCTGAGTCAATGTTTCGATATCGACCGGGGGCTCGTCAGTGTAAGGCGCATGCGGTCCACTTTCAGGACTCCCGTCTGATGCCCAATCAATCGCATAAAAAGTGGACTGAGCCTGCCGGATGACAGCACTGGTGCTCAACTCGGTCGCCTCGAAGTATCGACGCAAAACCTCGCGGGCCCAATCTTGAACTTCGTCACTGATGAATTTCGGTTGGTGGTCTTTGGCCGAACGCAGCAAGGCAACAGTTTCCGCAATGTAATCGACCCCAAAGGTTTCGCGCCGAGGGACCATAGTTAGGCCTTTCTCCAGCATATGAATGTTGCGCCGCAAAAGGAATTCTTGTTTGCCGTCAGCATATCTCTTGGCAAAGGCCTGGTGGCCCTTAGCGACCACAAACTCCTCGCGCTTGAAAGCGTCACTGAACATTGAATAATAGACAAATCTGTGAATTCGACTTCCGCTGCGCAGGCTCTGAATGACTTTGTGGCGCCGACGGCCAAGCGACTTCCGCAAGTTTGGCGAAATCTTCATTTCCGTTCCTTTTCCACCCATAAAAGCAATGAGATATCTAACCGGCGCGATCAAGGCTAGCGCCATCTGGAGGCCGGCCGGCCTCGTTGAGGTTCCTATAAAACACGATAAAAAAGACGCGACTATGTAGGAAACTAATGTCGCAACTGCAGCGCCCGCCAATCCCATAGTAGGAATAAGCAAGAAGTTGAGGCCAATGTTAAGCGCTGCTCCTAGAAAGTGGCGAATGAGGGAGGCAAACAGTAGGTCTTCGACAAGGATCCACTTACTGAAAACAGCACCCATGAATACGAAAGGCAGGGCTAATACGTGAATCTGGAGTATTTGCCCTGACAGCGAATAATCAGACCCGTACAACAGCGTCAGGAATGCTGGCCCCAGCAAAAACGCAGCAGCGGCAATGCCTATGCCTGTCCAGCATGCCAGATCGTATGATCGCTGAAGAGATCTGCGGTACTGACTACTAGCACCCCCATACTTCTTACGCACACGTATCAAACTAGGAAAAGTCGCAGTCATGAAGACGACGGGCAAAAAGTAGAACATCTCTGAGAATCTTGACGCCGCAGCATAGATTCCAACGCCAACGCTGCCAACGAGGGCCTGGATAATCAGAATGTCGCCCCGACTATTGACCTGTTGGGCGATCCCGGAGAGAAGAAGAATCCAAGACTTGCCCAATAGTTGGTGAACGCTGTGAATCCTTGGCCGTCCCAGCCCCACCGACTGTCTGTCCAAGTAGAACCGGAGGAGCAGCCCTAAGGAAATAAACACTGACTCAGCAACATACATCCAGAGGAAAATCCAAAGATCCACTCCTAGGACTGCAGCGCATAGCCGGGCAGCCAGGAATGCAAGTACGACAGAAATCCTGACTACTGCGCTCTTGCGACTCTCGACACGAGCTTGAAACCAATATTCCGTCGCGTCGAAGCCCCGAGATATCAGCACCAAGAGGGCGACAGCCGTCGCTTCCAACACCACGGACTGTCCAGCAGTCAAGGAGACTGACAACAACAACGCATACGCTAGGACGGCAAAGAACTCCCTGATGACGATCAGTGCCGTCATCGTTCGCCGCTGATGCTCGGGATTCTCCACCAGAGACTTGATGGCCAGTCCAGCCAGACCCGCTGTTACTATCGACATTCCAATGTTTGCCAAGTTTGTCGCATAGCTGAAAATACCGAACTCGGCAACGCCAAGCACTCGTGCCAAAATGATGCCGCTCACCGCCGTAGCGGCCATACTAATGATCTGTTGCAAAGTCGCCCAGGTTGCGCTACCCAGGATGTTCTTGTTGGGAGCAATAATCTGACGGCCCGCAGCCCTATGCTTCATTCCCAGACCTTCTTGGAGACCGAGGACGAGAAATCTTTCTAGGGGGTCCTGCTAACCAGTGTTTGGTGGCTACTTGGGTCAACAAGCGTCGAAGTGAATCGGATAAAGGTGAGTCCGGCGTATTCCGCTGACGCGACACGCAGATAGCAGGCACGAAACATTTCTTGAAATCGCCATTAGGAGCAAAATACTGATTAGTCACCGGTCTCCTGAATGAATTTCATTAGACGCTGGCTTCGCTTCGACCAAGAGAAATCACCTGCATACGCTTTTCCGAGACTGTTGCCGTCGTATGAGGCTAAGGCAGCGGCCATCGCAGGCACTGGATCGCCCACTGGCTCGTAAAGATGCACACCAGGTCCTGTACGCTCTGAGAGTGTCTCGGTGCTAGTGGCAACAATATTTAGGCCCGCTGCAAGGTACTCGTAATACTTCATCGGACTTCTTCCGTCATTAGACGGGTCAGTGCTCATTGGTAGCAAGCCAATCTTTGCTGAGTTCAACAGCTTGGGGATATCCGAGTACGAAACGGGACCTAAAAAGATCACATTCGATGGGAGTCCGATGGGCTTAGAAGTCGGTACGGGGCCGGCAATTTTGAAACTTTCGTTCGGAAAAGCATTCGCAAGCGTCTTGAGAGCCCTCCAGTCGAAACGCTTATCCAAGGCTCCCACATATACGGCTCCAGATCGTGGGCCGGATTCCGACACCTCACTGAATCGTTCGAATTCCACGCCATTCTCAAGCACTGCCGTAGGAACGACCCGGGGTGCACCCGCAAGGACATCATCCAGGACGCTTCGGGAAGTTGCCACGACGCCGTCAGCCAAGGCGACTACGCGCCTTTCAGCCTCACGCGTCCGGGGATCGTAGTGTGCATCTGTCGGCCGATAAATAACCCTCTTCGGCCTCAAGATCTCAATCAATCCGCCGAGAAGTGGCTGATCGATGATCAGAAGATCCGGTGACTTTTTGGGATCTCTATCCATCGTTGCTGACCATGACCGCATAGGCACACGCATCACCGCGTTGGCTGCGGAGTATGACAGACGACCTGTCGGAAAAATGAGGAGCGGAACAACGTGTTTCACCCCGTGTTCGTCCACGATGGGAGATTTTAGAGCCAGCCGCAGGCGGCTCCTTACATCCGGCGTTCGGATCTTCGAAAGATGAAGAGGCGTCAGGCCTGTCGAGACATGTGTGACTTCACATCCGGACCTCGCGAACTCTCGTGAATAGTGATGACTTCCAACGCGAAAGACACCAGTCTGAGCGGTGTGACTTGCGAACACGACGTCCCACATGGTCATATCCGACTTGTTGCAACGGTCGAGCGGAGTACGTCCACTAAACGCTGTCGCTTTGCCCTGATATCCGGCAAAGCGTTCTCCACGGCTTGCCAATAACCGCTAGCGTCCTCGGACAAGTCGCGAGTTTGACGCACAACCAGTTCGAGATCAAAATCAAACGCGTTGTGCACGTACGCACTGATACCGAGGTCTTCATACGCCCCCCAGCCCTTGCGCTCATAGCTCAGATGAACGCTGGGAACACCGGCGCGAATGGATTGGATGGCCCCGTGCAGGCGAACGGACACGATGACTGGCGGAACATTACTTTCACCCTCTACAACGTCCTTGAGAGAGCGGGTTGCGCCCTCGTGGCCCAAAGACCGATAAAAGTCAGGATCGTTGTTGCCCCTAGCGCTCGCCTGAGTAAGCCATTCCCCATCAACTTTCTCCTGCAGCTCCAGGAGATTTCTGCGGTATGCCGCTGCCCTGCGTCCCCTCCCAAGTTCACGCGCAACAACGCCAACATTTCCTCGCTTTTCCGGGGCGACTGAAGAGGGTCCCTGCCATACTCCGGGAAGGCCGAGAATGGCCATGTCCGGAAGTCTGGTCGCGTCGACGGGCTTGCCCAGTTGAGCGATCGTCCTGTCATCGCGTCCCATGACTACGGCAGCGCGTGCCAAGCGACGAGAGGTCAGTCTCCCGATCCCAAAAGAAAAGGGGCCGATACTTTGAGGTAAATACACGAAGGGTGTACGTTCAGCGTGGTTGGGAAGCTGGACAAAATTTGTAAGGCCCATTTTGAAGCCTTCGATTGGACCCTTGGCGCGAAGGTAGCCGCCACCTACTCCGACTATTAGATCTGCTTCCGAGACTAGTTGCGCGATCGTCTGGGGTCGATCCCGGCGAACGAGTCTGACTAACCCTAGCTTGACAGTCTCAATTTTACTGATGCTATGTAAACCGCCCGAGAGCGGATGCAGAATTGACGCAAATTCACGAGAGTGAAAGCTTTCCGGATCGAGTGCAACCAGCGACACTGCGACATCCGGGAATGCGGTGTTGAGGATATTCAAGGCCTCAGTGACCAAGAGTCCGTCGCCGGAGTTTGTCGAGCTGTAGGCGTGGATGATCACGGCTTTCAATTCGCCACCTCATGGAAAACTTGAGCGTGCTGTTCGACGGACTTCGCCCAGTCGAATCGCAAACTATTTACGAGTCCGCGAGTCCGCAGGTCGTCCCTAAGACTGGAATTAGCAGCCATCTCCAGCATTGCCCCCTTGATGGATTGATAATCAATATTGTCTAAGACCATCGCCGCGTCCCCTGCAACCTCTGCCAATGAACCTCGGTTGCTACAAATTACAGGCGTCCCACATGCCATGGCCTCTACAACAGGAAATCCAAAGCCTTCGTATTTGGAAGGAAAGCAGAACGCCAATGCCTGGCGCATGAGAGGAACGAGATAGCGTTCATCAACTCGGCCCAAATACGTAACTCCGAGCGATTCCTCGATACAGGCCAGGATGGAATCGCTGTCCCATGCGCGACCGCCAGCGATGAGCAACGGCACGCCGGTCTCCTCGTATACCAGGGTGGCGGCTCGAACAAGCTCGACAATATTTTTGCGCGGGTCCAGGTTTCCCAAGTAGAGGAAGTACGGTCCATCCACTCCGAGTTCAGCGACCGCTTCTGTGTCCAGTTCACGACCAGCATGAATATTGAACTTTTCGTGATCTATGCCGTGGAGAATCGGAACGATCTTCGACGAAGTTCCAGGGAAAAGTGTGGCGATGTCGCGTGCCGATGAATTAGATACAGTAATAATACGAGTGCTTACGTCAGCCAGGCGTCCAACACGAGTCCTCCACAGTTTGTCATGGATTCCCTTCCGCACGTTGGGCACATGTAGGGTTGCGAGCCCGTGAATCGTCCCGACTATTGGACGTCGGCCTTTGGAAACCGCCCCAGTGTCAGCAGGGAAATGCAGGACGTCGAAGTCCCAACGCCCAGAAAGGGGCATGGTCACAGTTTCCGTCAGTGCATACTTTAAGGAACGAAAACGTGCACTTTCCTTGGCAGGCCGTGCAATCTGATGAGTAATTCCGAAACTCGAAATATCATCGTAGATCTTTCTTGCGTAACGGGTGTTGCCGCCTACCTGTTTGTCTATCACCCGGCCGGAAACCAATACTCGCGTCATTCGCCGGCGCCGCTTTCTTTGAAATTTGACCTGGAGACGTCATGAAGTGCTCCCTGGGACGGTTTCCAATTAAACCGCTTGATGAGGAGCGCACCCATTCGGAACAAATACGGCGAAGCAACTTCGTCCGAGCGAACCCGACCTTCGTCATATGTGGCTCGAACGAGCTGACCATCCGCAGGGGACCTACTGAACTTCTGTTGCGGCAACATACAGCGGAGGCGCGAAGCGTCTGAGGTCAAGCGGCGCTGCAGTGATAATCGAGAGGGCGAGTTTGCGCTTGGGGCCGTCCCACGAGTTTCGAGCCTGACATTTCGGGGCATGGACCGATCCTAACTTTTTGGGCTGACCAGGGTGCTATCGCCCGAATCAAGGACGGGTCCGGAAGGCAGAACCTCCCCGGTCGACCGGTTCCTGTGATGTCGTGCTCATCAACAGCAGTGCGATTTCCCTTGCCACGCCATTGGGCCGGCGCCATGTGCGCCATATAAGGCACAGAATACAGTTGTTTTCGTTGCCGTTCCAACCAGGTGAGATGAAGCCATTCTCGTGTCATTTAGGACGCGCGGTACTGCATCTGGCTTCAGGGCCTGCACCGCAAGTATATGACAGCGGAGGACCCAGGATGTGACGCGTGGTTGCCCTCGTGACAAAGAACTATTGCGATGACGGGGGGCTTTCCCTGCAAAGGTGTAGGTGCCCATCGGCATAGAGCTATGCTCTAACGCAAATTTTCAAGCGCTCGCGGATAGATGTGGGAGGAGAGCAGTTATGATTAGGGCTACCGTCAGACGGACTCTGCTCGACGGCCAGTGTCGGCGAACTGACTGTTACACATCAACCCTAATTATTACCGGAGAGATAATCACTTGGAGCTGACAGACTACCTAAGAATTCTTCGGCGCGGTTGGATACTGCTGGTTTCCATAACCATGGCGGGACTGCTGACTGGGGGAGCGATATCCATTGCCATACAACCAACTTATACAGCCGAAACGAAATTGTTTTTGGCAACGCAGCACTCCGGCACCGTGCAGGAGTTGCAGCAAGTCAATAACTTTGGTCAGGACCGGGTTCAGTCGTACGCACAAATAGTCACCACGCCCGCAGTGCTTCAGCCGGCGATAGACAGCCTCGGAATTGACATGACTCCGGCCCAGCTTGCCAGCAGAATAACCGCAACAGCTGGCGTGGAAACGGTCCTCCTGACTATTAGGGCCACCAATCCCTCTCCTGTGCAAGCGGCCGCCGTGGCACAGGCTGTCAGCGAGAGCCTCGTCAAGGTTGTCGCCCAGCTTGAAAGCCCGTCAGCGGGTGGAACTCCCCCTGTGCGACTTTCCGTGGTCACACCTGCTACTGCTCCCGGCTCTCCATCGGCGCCTAATACTCGTTTGAACCTCGTCATTGGGGCACTCCTGGGGTTGGTGGTCGGTTTGGGCTCGGTGGTACTCAGGAACCTTTTGAATACGAAAATCAAGGGCGAGATGGACCTTCGCCGAGTCACGGACGCACCGATCCTGGGGGGAATCGCCTACGATTCGGACGCAACCAAAAAACCTCTGCTTACACAGTTCGCCCCTCAGAGTCCGAGGGCTGAGTCCTTTCGCCAAATTCGGACGAATCTTCAGTTCGCCCAAGTTGCGCACAAGTCGAAGACTGTTCTCATTACGTCCTCACTTCCCGGCGAGGGAAAGACCACTACCGCAGTCAATATGGCCCTCGCCCTTGCGCAAGCAGGGAAATCTGTGGCATTAGTCGACGCCGATCTCAGGCGACCAATGGTCGGCGAATACCTCGGACTTGACCGGAACGTCGGACTCACAACTGTGCTTCTTGGCAGCTCTCCTGTGGAAGATCTTCTCCACCCTTGGGGGAAAGATGAGCTCTACGTGCTGACGTCCGGGCAGGTACCGCCGAACCCCAGCGAACTCTTGGGCTCCGAAACCATGGCGGATTTGATCGACAATCTCGAGCGACAGTTCGATTGCGTGGTAATCGATGCGCCCCCGCTTCTCCCTGTTACTGATGCCGCCGTGCTGGCACAGCGTGTCTCCGGAGTCGTGCTGGTTGTGGGTAGTCAGGCGGTCAAGACCACGGACCTCGAAAAGTCGCTTTCTGCTCTTGAGATGGTGGACGCCGCTTTGCTTGGAGTCGTCATGAACAAGCTGCCGTCTAAGGGGCAGGACGCCTACACGTACACCTACGCTTCCTACGAAAGCACTCAGCCCTCTTCAAGAAAGAGCCCACTCGGGCGGCAGACGAAGTCGGCATCCAGCGAATTCGACCAGGTTGTCTACGGTCGGTCTGAAGACCAGTTGGAACGCCGGTAGCTACTTTTCGAATGCCTAGGGGACAAATCAGGAAGTAATACTTGATTTCTCGACGGCGACCGAGCGGTCCCGGGCTTGACTGCCCGGGACCGCTTTCATGTCGCCCCTCGGGTTGCCCGAAGACGGTCAGAGACATCAAGTTGGCACCTGCACCTAAGACCTTCTATCCCCGTCCTCTTTACCTGAAGCGTGAAATGACATACTGACCTTCAAGTACCCATGAACCCTTTGGGGAAATCCAACGGTAAGAGTACTTCAGCGAATCGCTCGCGATTGGAGTTGATTAGAACCATTTCGCCCGTCCAGAACAGTTGCGCCAGGATGCACAGCCCTTCCCACAAACTCAGGAAGCACTGTCGCCCGTTACGGAATAGTCACTACGACCGTTCGCGTCGAGCTGATACAAACCCCGTAATGCTTCCGCTTGCGCAAGGTCATTACAATTTGCTAGCGCCGCTGCAGTGGACTTGACCATCTCCAGCCTCACGTCTGCCGATTCCAAGTCCGGCCAGGAATCGACAAGTTCCTCGGGGGAATCTACGAGGAGCGGCATCTCGATTCCCGCAAAGGCGGCAATGTCGCGAGCCACAATGGGAACGCCCATCAGCGAGGCCTCAAGTACCGCGATCGGAAATCCCTCCCATCTGGCGGAGTGGATGTAGACATCGGCCGCTTTGAGTCTTTCCAAGACGTCGGGTCTCGGCAACCAACCCGTAATTGCTATGCCAGCTTCCGCCAGCATAAGCTCAGTGTCCAGATCCCCTCCGCCAATCCAAGTCGCATCCACCTCATAGCCGGCATCGCGAAGTGCCAGAATGCAATCACGGAAGAACGATGGATCCTTTTGAGGTCCTAAACGACCAGCCCCAACGACGTGTCGGACACGACCGAGCTCAATAGGCCTTTGGACGCTGACAACGTCGCTGGATGCAACATTGGGTACGTGAACACTGCGCGCCGGAGCCATTGGCCAATTTGAAAGCTGCTCTTCGCGCTTGGAGCATGCCGCGAAAACAGTTGTGTTGAAAGAAAAAAGCCATTCCAGGAGCCAGAACAGAGACCGAGTTGACCGGCCACTGTCCCTTCTCTCAAACCCGTAACAATGCGGAGTGTAGATTATGGGGCGGTGGTCGGTCTTGACGATCGAGGCGCGCACATATGCCCCAGCGAAACTCGAATGGGCATGAATTACGGCGTTAGGATGTCTTCGCATGTAGCGTCTAAGATCTCTGATCCGGCGAAAATGACCAGGACGCAGTTCCGTCACCGACGCGAAGCTGCCCATGTCAGCAGGGTCGACCGGTGCATCAGACCTAGGTGCGAAAACAAGGTGATGCTCAGCGCTGGGAAAGTTCCGGCAGTAATCACGGATGGCCGCAGCAACACCACCCCCGAAGCTCTCGGTGACGTGAATCACAGACGGGACATGGCTATCCAATTTTGGCTCCCCAGCACATAGGACAAATATAATGTAGGCGGACACGAAGGGTGTACTCTCACGTGTGATGTCGATTACGAGCTCACCACTTGACGCGAACAAGACCGATTCTTGCAGTAATTCGACTTCCCGCTGAATCCGTGGACATATTTGCGCTCGTTCATCATATCGGCGACGATAGGCGGAGCGAGACAGCGTCTGTTTTCGCTCGGCCAGGCGCTCGAGTCTCCTTCATGTCACCTATTGATACGGCGAGGCGCTCAACCTGGGGAATGCCGTTGCCGTATATAGCCCCAGCCAGAACTAAAAATGGGGGACCACATTGGGTCGAGAGTCGGATTGGCGGATACGTACAGCCCGTTGGCTAGCTGTTGTAGATGCCGTTGTGGTTACTTGGGCCGTTGTAGGGGCGTTCGTGTTCCGTTTCGGCATGGATCCGAGCGGTAACATGTCTGGACAGGATGCCGCATACGGCTGGCTTTCAGCTGGTTTGGTCGTCATCTGGTGGCTCATGCTCGGCGCTTGGTCGAGCAGGCATTATCGGATACTCGGTAGCGGCGCTGACGAGTACAAACGAGTCGCCGCTGCCTCCCTTTGGCTGTTTGGCGCAATCGCCATAATTTCTTATGTAACCCGAATTGACACAGCGCGAGGGTACGTGGGCGTAGCTTTGCCGGTCGGTCTCGGTGGACTCCTGCTGGCCCGTTGGCTGGTCCGTCAGCACCTGAACGTCGATCGTCAGCGCGGCCGGAGCATGCATAAGCTCTTGATCCTTGGCGGGCCTGGTGCCGTAGCCCACCTCGCCGAGTCACTTTCTCGTTCGAAACAGGCCGGGTATATGCCTGTTGCCGCCTACTCGCCGGGAGGGCACGAACACCTATCCTTCGAGCCCCTCTCGGGGTTGCCTGTGCTGGGGAACAGCTCCGATCCGAAATTGATACTTCAGGCAATCGAAGAATGCGATGCCGATGCAGTGGCTGTATCCGCGGGTGTGCAACTACACCCTCAGTCGCTTAGGCACCTCGGCTGGGAGCTTGCTTCCAGAAATATCGGGCTCATCATGGCACCAGCGCTGACGGACGTTGCCGGGCCTAGAATACACACTCAGCAGGTAGCGGGGCTTCCGCTCATCCACGTTACGACTCCCACGCTAGAGGGAGGACAACGAGTAGCCAAGCGCTTATTCGATGTCGTTGTGTCTGGCCTGCTCATCTTGGCAACTGCACCGATCCTGCTGCTCGTGGCGCTGCTGGTTCGTTTGGACAGCAAGGGACCTATTCTATTTCGTCAAGAACGAGTCGGGATTGAAGGTAAGCCATTCCGCATGTTGAAGTTCAGATCCATGGTTGTTGACGCCGAGGACCAACTTCAGAAGCTGGCCTCCAAGAACGAGGGCAGCGGCGTTCTCTTCAAGATGAAAGACGATCCCCGCGTGACTCGAATTGGTCATGTCTTGCGCAAGTACAGTATTGACGAGCTGCCGCAGCTCTTCAACATATTTGACGGGTCGATGAGTCTCGTAGGGCCGCGGCCTCCACTCCCTAAAGAAGTGGCTGCCTATGAGCACGATGTGCGGCGCAGATTGTTGGTACGGCCCGGGCTAACAGGTCTATGGCAGGTCAGTGGCAGGTCGAACCTTTCATGGCAGGACTCCGTCCGGCTTGACCTGTACTACGTAGAAAACTGGTCGCTAACGGGTGACTTGGTTATCTTGCTTCGCACTGTTCGAGCGGTCTTCCGCAGCACAGGCGCTTACTGAGGCTATCTCTTTTGCACAATTGCCCTCCGGGGGAAGGAAGAACACAAATGCGCATTTCAGTTATCGGCTGTGGCTACCTGGGAGCCGTACATGCCGCCTGCATGGCCAAGCTGGGCCACGAAGTCGTCGGCATCGACGTGGACAAGCGGAAAGTAGCTGAACTCTCCGCCGCGCGGGCGCCCTTCTACGAGCCCGGTCTCGAGGAATTGCTAAGCGAAGTCCAGGAAACTGGCCGGTTGTCCTTCACGACGGACATGGCCGCCGCGAGGGGAAGCGCAATACATTTCGTTTGTGTTGGTACCCCGCAAAAAAAGGGTGAGAATGCCGCCGACTTGACTTATGTCGACGCAGCCATCACCGCGCTCATCCCTTATCTAGCTGCCGGCGACGTAGTAGTCGGAAAGTCCACAGTTCCCGTTGGCACAGCGTCAAGGCTCTCCGAGCTGGTCCAGTCCGAGGAACCCGACGCTCACTTGGTTTGGAACCCAGAATTCCTCCGTGAAGGGCACGCGGTTTCGGACACGCTGCACCCCGACAGATTTGTCTACGGAGTGCAGGACGCCTCTGAAGATCACCCCGCAGTGGCACTCCTCGACGAAGTTTACGCAGTCTCACTATCCTCGGGTACCCCCCGACTGGTAATGGACCACCCCACTGCTGAACTGGTAAAGACAGCAGCCAATTCGTTCCTGGCGACAAAGATATCCTTTATCAACGCTATGGCGGAACTTTGTGAGGCCGCGGGGGCGGACGTGACGAGGTTGGCAGACGCCATAGGAATGGACGACCGTATTGGCCGAAAATTCCTTAATGCCGGCATCGGCTTCGGTGGGGGTTGTCTACCTAAGGATATTCGGGCATTTATGGCCCGAGCTGGAGAACTCGGCGCTGACCAAGCCCTAACGTTCCTGCGTGAGGTGGACGCCATCAACATGCGCCGCAGAACACGGGTGGTCGAGCTTGCTCGGGAACTGTGTGGCGGATCCTTGCTAGGCAAACGGATAACGGTTCTTGGCGCGGCATTCAAACCTGAAAGCGATGATGTCAGGGATTCACCCGCACTGAGCATCGCGGCTCAACTCCAGCTTCAAGGCGCTGTTGTAACGGTGACGGACCCAAAAGCTCTAGACAATGCTGCCCGGCGATTCCCTGAGCTTCATTACGAAACTAGTTCAGAGGCAGCCGTGGAGAATGCAGACGCTCTGCTGCTGCTCACAGAATGGCAGGAGTACCGCGATCTCGATCCGTATGAACTGTCAAACGCGGTGTCATTTCCCCGCATCCTCGATGGACGAAATGTTCTCGATGCCGCCAAGTGGCGCGCGGCCGGGTGGACTTACCGCGGTCTCGGGCGTCCATAAGAATGGACGAGATGGTTCAAAGAAAAGAAAACTCCGGACGCCAGCGGTCAAAAGTTCCTAGTCAAAAGCGGCTGTTGACCCCGCTCATTTGGAGCGCGGTCCTTTTAACGCTCCTCGCCGCCGGGGCAGTCTGGCTCGGCGCAAAGGCTGTAACAATCAAGAATGAGCTCAACGCAGCGAATGCCTTGGTGACACCCCTCAAAGAGGCAATTTCTACAGACAACCCTCAAGCAGCGTCAGCGACTCTGACGCAACTCAAGACTCACACGTCGGCAGCCAAGCAAGCAGCAGACGATCCAATTTGGACCCTTGCTTCAACCTTTCCTTGGCTCGGGGCCAACTTCGGCGCAGTCGCCGAAGTTGCTCGCTCGGCGGAAGACGTAACAACCCTCGGATTGACGCCCCTCGTCCACGTTTACAGCTCACTTGATTGGGACAGATTAGCCCCAAGCAGCGCCGGAACGGATTTGAAACCACTCCAAGCGGCAGCACCGAGCGTCACGGCCGCGGCACACGCTGTTCGGACATCCGCCGCTCGCCTTGATGAAATAGATGCCGATGGTCTCCTGCCAATGGTCGCGGAGCCTTTGACCGAAGCTAGAGAACAATTGGAAGGTGTCACTGGCGCCCTCGATGCCGCGGCGACAGCGTCCCAACTCATTCCAGACATGCTTGGGTCTAAGGAACCGCGGCAGTACCTCCTAATGATTCAGAACAACGCCGAGTCTCGCGCGTCAGGCGGCATACCCGGCGCTCTGGCAGTTCTCAATGCGGACGGGGGAAGCCTCACCCTGACTTCGCAGAGCAGTGCCACAGATCTCGGCGCTGCGTCGCCCAATATCGCCGTTGACGCGGAGCAACAACACATCTACTCCAGCCGCCTGGGTAAGTTCATGCAAGATGTAAACCTCACTCCCGATTTTCCCACTGCGGCCAAGACAGCGCAGTCTATGTGGGAGCGCAAGACCGGTCAGCGTGTGGCAGGCGTCATTTCAATAGACCCGGTTGCCCTCAGTTATGTCTTGCAGGCCACGGGCCCTGTCCGGATAAGCAGCACAGAACCGTCTCTGTTAGCGCGGACCGGACTCCCCGCGGAGCTAAATGGCAAGAATGTTGTCAAGACGCTGTTATCTGATGTGTACGCGAAAATCGAGCAGCCGAAGCTTCAGGATGCCTACTTTGCGGGCGTGGCACAGGAAATATTCGAAACACTGTCTCAGGGTACTGGAGATGCAAAGGCCCTTCTTGCGGGCATTAGCCATGGAGTAGAAGAAGGGCGCATTCTCATCTGGTCCAGTGCTTCGGATGAGCAGGCCCTCATCGCGAAATATCCCATTAGCGGCTCAATAGCGGGTCCAAGCGTGGCGCCGGCTCAGTTCGGCGTCTTCTTCAATGATGGTACGGGGGCGAAAATGGACTACTACGTCCAGCGCCGCGTGCAACTCGTTAGACAATGCGCGAAAGACGGCTACGAACAGACAACGGTTCGCGTCAGCAGCACCAACACGGCTCCGGCAGATGCTGCTACCGCCCTACCCGCCTATGTGACTGGGGATGGCATATATGGAGTTCCCCCTGGATCCGTGCGCACGAACATAGCCACCTACGGTCCGGCGCTTGCAAATATCGAAATGGCCACGATTGGAGGCAAGCGAACGGATTTTGCACCATACCTTCACGGCAACCGTCCGGTTGGCATGGTTTCCGTACAGCTTGCACCCGGGGAGACCCAAACACTGGAGTTCACATTCAGTAAGATCGTGCAGCATGCCGAACCGAGCGTTTTTGTGACACCAACAGCACAGAACGTAGAAGACGTGATACTGCCCACGCAAAATTCAGACTGCGGGCCAGGTGCGTAGACATCGCGTTAACACTATGTAAACCGTTTGGATTGACATTGCTCACATGGCCCGCAAAATGGTAACGTTTTTTTGGGATAACTATCCGTCATTTCCGCACAGGTCTCGTGCGGTGAGGAAAGCTCCTCAATTCGGGTACATCTAGAAAACTTAACGTCTCCGGGGGGACACACATGAAAAAAACACTCGCAGCACTCGCATTGGCAGGATCCATAGCACTCATCGGCGCAGGGCCGGCCATGGCAGCCACCTATCCGCCACTTCCGCCTCAGGCAGCGGTCTCGGACGGCGTCGTTGGGCCGGGTGAGACCTTCGTCTTCCGCGGCCAGGGATTCCGCGCCGGTGAACCGCTGATCATCCGCGTAACGCCGGGCCAGGCTCCAGCTTCCAACGGTGCGAACATCGCCGGTGGCCGTTCAGTAGCAGCACGAATCAACGTTGTGGCTGAGGCACAGACCTTGCAGGCAACCGCCGATGCTCAGGGGGCATTCTCCCTGCCGATTGCTATCAGCGAGGCAGGCACCTATTCTCTTACCGCCGAAGGCGTCGAGTCCGGTGTTGTCGTCGGTCCCGTCACGGTTGTTGTAGCTGCCTCATTGGCAAACACGGGCACGACCACCGGTGGCGCTCCGCTGGCCAACACCGGTTCTGGCCTCGCAAGCACCGGTGCAGACTCCGGCCTGGTCCTCTGGACCCTGGTTGGTGCTGGGGCACTGGCTGCAGGCGCAACCTCTGTGGTAGTTGTTCGCCGCCGCGCGAAGGCTGAGGTCGCTGCATAACTGCCTCGCTTCTGAAGCACCAAAGAAGGTGGGTTGTTCTCCAATAGAGAACAACCCACCTTCTGCATTTAAGGTTTCGACAGGCTCAACCACCGGAGCAACAAGCTCAACTAACGAGTTGTGGTATCTATTAGGGCTATGGGGAGACATTGGCGCAAAGCACCACGCAAGCTCGACTTTTCCATTCCCCTCCCCCGCACAAGGGTGCTGCACTACGTGCTTCTTCTCCTCCTAGCCGCGTCCGCCCTCGGGACGGCCGCCTTCGCCCTTCTACGGACCTCGTGAGTTCCGCTTGAGGCTCCTCCAGAACTATCGCTTCTGGCGCACGGCACTGGTCGCCATGCTTATTCCCCTGACGCTCATTGCTTTTTGGCCCTCACCAGTTGATAAGCCTATTTCAGGACAACTCACGGCGGTCCTGAACTTTCTCCACAGGCACGGCGTGCCGGGCTGGTTCGACTACAAATTTGTTGAAGCCTTCGCGAACCTTGTTCTTTTCATGCCGGTCGGTTTTGTAAGCGCACTTGCATTTCCCGCCAAACACTGGTGGCAAATTGGCGCCTTCGGACTGCTGATTTCGGGCTGTATAGAGCTCGGTCAACTGCTGTTTCTTCACGACCGCTTTGCAAGCCCGTCAGATATAGTGACAAACACGTCAGGAGCGGTCATAGGCTCCCTTCTAGCAGCCTTCGCTGTCCAGACGCAGAAGAGGCCCGCTGCCTTGCGACAACGGGCCTCCAAGAAGCCATAAAACGTCGAGACTAGCCGACGAATCCCTTCATCCAGGTCTTCAGGTCCTCGCCAAACTCGACGCGCTCGGAAGCCAGTGTTATGACGGCCTTGAGATAGCTCAGCTTGTCGCCGGTGTCGAAGCGACGGCCTTTGAAGACCACACCGTACACCCCTGAACCTTCGCCCTCTCCGGCGGCCAGGGTCTGGAGCGCGTCAGTCAGCTGGATCTCCCCGCCGCGGCCAGGCGCCGTCGTCTCAAGAATGCCGAACACGGACGGGTGCAGTACGTAGCGGCCGATCACGGCCAGGTTGGAGGGCGCCTCTCCAGTTGCGGGCTTCTCCACCAGGCTGTTGACGCGGACGTAGTCCTCGCCTTCCACTGCAGTGATGTCTGCGCAGCCGTAAGCGCTGATCTGGGACGGATCTACTTCGATCAAGGCGATCACGGAACCGCCGGTCTTCTGCTGCACTTCCATCATGGTGGTGAGCAGGTCCTCGGCCTCGTCAATGAGGTCGTCACCCAGCAGCACGGCGAACGGCTCGTTGCCCACGTGCTGGCTGGCACACAGGACGGCGTGGCCCAGGCCCTTGGCCTCGCCCTGGCGGACGTAGTGAATGGGACCCAGCTCCGACGCGTACTGCACGGACTCTAGGCGTTCCTTGTCGCCCTTCAGCTCCAAGGCACGCTCAAGTCCCGGCTCGCGGTCAAAGTGGTCCTCAAGGGAGCGCTTGTTGCGCCCCGTGATCATTAGCAGGTCGGTGAGACCGGACTTGACGGCTTCCTCGACGACGTACTGGATGGCCGGCCGGTCTACCACCGGCAACATTTCCTTCGGCATTGCCTTGGTGGCGGGCAGGAAGCGAGTCCCCAATCCGGCAGCAGGAATGACGGCTTTGGTTATTGCTTTCCCCGTAGTCATAGCTGAACCATACAAATCAGGGGCAGGCAAAGGCAATTTTCCTTCACCGAACTGCGGCTCACGCTTCTTCGGGAATACCCGGATCCCATCTCGAGGCCCTGGGCAAAGGTGCCACCTATTCGCCCGGGTAAGTGCCGGAGTCCGGCGAGAAGGTAGTCCCGCCTTCATCCGTCACCAATTGGTCCGATTCGCTCAGGACTGCTGATGCGGAACAGTCATCGCAGCGGCCAACAAATTGATGAGGGCAGGCCGAGAGGTTGATGCCGTCCCCAGTGGATAATCTGGCTCGCATGGAATCCTGCCGTTCCTGAATCGTCCCGGCTTGCCGGGGGACCCATTGCCTCAACCACCGCAACGATGGTGCCGGCGATGTGCTGAGCTGGCCTTCAATTGCGAAAACCCTCTCCTCGCCGGCACTCCCAGTAAACAACCACGCCAAGCGGGAAACACGAGTAACCCATACCCGTTCCTTCAGGCAGACCGTACTTCCCCATACTCGGGTGAGGTGCTACTACCCAAACCCCCTATGGCTTCGACGGGCTCAACCACCGGCAGTCACCGCAGACTCCCCCACCAGCTTTGGTCTCGCTCCCCACCCGCACCCTTACCTCGCAAGCTCGGCCAGGGAACCCTGCGGGCGTGGGCCCGGCTCAACGACCGGACAATCGCGCTCAACGGGCGCGGATGGTGCGGTAAATCCCGGTGTGGTCCAGGTCGCCGTCGCCTGCCGCCACCATGTCTTCGAAGGCGTTCTGCACGCAGGCCGCGAGCGGGAGTTTCAGTCCCGTCTGGCCGGCGATTTCCATGATGAAGCCCAGGTCCTTGAGCTGGTTCTTCGCGGATCCGCCGCCTTCAAAGTCCTGCTCCACCCACCGCCGTCCCTTCTGCGCCAGGACCTCGGAGTTCGCCAGGCCGCCGGCAAGAACCGCCTGGACCTTCTCCAGGTCCAGGTTGCTGCCTGCCGCCAGTGCCATCGCCTCGGCCAGGGCCGTCACCGTGGCCGCCACCACGATCTGGTTGCAGGCCTTCACAGTCGACCCGGCACCGGTATCCCCGAACCGCACCACTGTTGAGCTGTAGAGCCCGAACAGCGGTGTTACCCGGTCCACGGCCTCCCTCGGGCCCCCCGCCATGATGCTCAGCCGGGCTTCTTCAGCCCCTATGGTGCCGCCGCTCAAGGGCGCGTCCACCACCACCACGCCCCAGCTGCGCTGGCACCGGTCTGCGAAGTCGGCCACCGCCACGGGCGACACCGTCCCGTGGATCACCAGGATGGGGTGCTGTATTCCGGCAGCGCGCCAGCCTGCCAGCAGGCCGTCGCCGCCGTGGAGCAGGGCTTCGACTTGGGGCAGGTCGGGCAGAACGGTCAGTACGACGTCGCGTGCGGCCTCCGCCGGGGAGGCCGCCAGGGTGCCTCCCCCGATGGCCCGGGCCCTCTCCGGTGTCCGGTTCCACAGAGTCAGGGGAACTCCCCGCCTGAGGATGTTCCGTGCGATGGGGGCGCCCATCGGTCCGGTGCCCAGGAGGGCAACGGACGGATAGGTGCCGGGAAGCTGCTGCTCTTCCAGTCTGGGCGTCTTCATGGGCCTAGAAGGGGATGAGTCCGGCAAGGGCGGGCAGGAACGTGCTGAACCACGGGACGGCCGCGAGCACCAGCAGGCCGAGGAACACGGCGATCAGGTAGGGCCAGAAGTGTTTAAGGCTCCGTTCCACCGTTTCGTGCCCCGTGGCGCAGGCAACGTAGAAGCCGACGCCGGCGGGCGGGGCAAAGGAGCCGATGCCCATGGAGATGATCAGCACCATGGCGTACTGCACCGGGTTGACGCCGAAGTCGACGGCGATGGGCAGCAGCAGCGGCGCGAAGATCAGGACAGCGGGGAGGCCTTCGAGCAACTGGCCCATGATCACCAGCAGCACGATGGTGAAGAGCATAAAGAGCAGCGGGGAATCACCCAGCCCTGACATGAGGTCATGGATCTGCTGGGAGACGCCGGCAACAGCGAGGGTCTGGGCCAGGGGCGAGGCCGCGGCGATGATGAACAGCACCATGCCCGCCGTCGTGGTGGTTTCCCGCAGCGTGTCACCCAGCAGCTTCCGGCTGCCACGACGGTACGCTGCGGCGAGGATGAACGCGTAGGCCACTGCCACCGAGGACACTTCGGTGGGGGTGGCGAAGCCGCTGAGGATGCCGACCACCATGCCCACCGGGAGCAGCAGGGTGGGGATGGCGAAGAACGTCGCTGTACCGCGGGCCCGCCAGGTGGCCTTGGGGCTGGCGACGCCGCCCTGCTTCTTGGCCCGCAGGAAGACCAGCGCCATGACCACCAGGGCCAGGAAGGCCGCCGGAACGAAGCCGGCCAGGAAGAGCGTGGTGGTGGAGATGGTGGTGATGGAGCCGAGGATGAGCAGCACGATGCTCGGCGGAATGGTTTCACCCATGATCGCCGAGGCGGACAGGACGGCCACCACTTCGCCGCGGGGGTACTTCCGCTCTTCGAGCATGCCGCGCATGGTGGTGCCCACTGCCGCGACGTCTGCCACCTTTGAACCGGAGATGCCGGAGAAGATGTACATGGTGACGACGACCACCTGGAGGAGGCCACCGCGGAGGTGTCCGATGAGGGCGTCCACGAGCCGTGCCAGCGGAAGGGTCAGTCCGGCGGAGTTCATCACGGTTCCGGCGAGGATGAAGAAGGGGATGGCCAGCAGGACGAAGCCTTTGGCCCCGGATGCCATACCGATGGGGATGGCACTGATTTCGGAGATGCCGCCGAGGTACAGGTAGATTCCGGAGGCCAGGGCCAGGACGAAGGCGATGGGCAGGCCGAGGAACAGCAGGATGAACAGGACTGCCAGGACCACGGCGAGGAGTACGTTGGGGGACGCGTAGTAGAACAGCGGCTGGGCCATGGCCACGAGGGCAAAGAGGACAGCTGTAATGCCTGCGGCCACCAGTACGGGCCGGCGTTCCTGGCGCCACAGTTTCAGCAGGGCGAACCAGGCGATGAGGACCATGCCGAGGGAGAAGGGCAGTGAGACCCAGAAGACGGGCAGCTGCAGGATGGGTGTCTTCTCTTCGATCTGCTGGACCAGGGTGGGAACAAAGAGGGCGAAGGTGCCGGCGCTCATCACCAGGACGAGCCAGTCCACGAGGGCCGCCAGGTAGGGCTTCCAGGCCGCGGGGAGGCGCATGATGAGGGCCTGGACGGACATGTGCGCGCCCTTGGGGTACGCGATGGCGCCGCCGATGAAGGCGATGGTCAGGAGCGCGATTTCGGAGACTTCCTGCGTCCAGAGCACGGAGTCGCCGGTAATGACCCTGATCATGATGTTCAGCAGGATGACCACGAGTTCTGCGATGATGGCCGCACCCACCACACCTTCGAGGGCCTTATCGAACCACAGTGCGCCGCTCCAGCGCGGCGGGACGTGGTCATGGTGGAGGATTTCTTCCGCGTCTGAGGGGATGACCTCCTCTATTTCCTCGGGGGTATTGATGTGTTTCATGTGTCTTCTTCCGGACTGTCGACGTTGAGAGTGGGATGCGGTGGGCGGGGTCCGGGGAGCGGTGGGCTCCCCGGACCGCGCGTGCTACTTGCTGGCGTTGAAGGCGACTGCCTGGTCGAAGAACTCTTTGCCGATCAGGTTTGAGAACTCCGGGTAGAGGCTCTTGGAGGCGGCTTTGAATTCTTCGAGGCCGGCGGCGCTGACCTCGTTGGCCTGCATGCCCTTGGCCTTCAGCTCGTCCAGCTGCTTCTTGGACTGCTCCTCGTCATAGCCGGTCTTGTACGTTGCCGTCTCTTCCGAGGCCTCGGTGACGGCCTTCTTCTGGTCCTCGGACAGGCTGTCCCACTTCTTGGAGGACAGCGCCAGGACCCAGGCGTCGTTGATGTGGTTGGTCAGGGAGACGTACTTCTGGACCTCGGAGAACTTGTTGGTCCACGGTACTTCGATGGGGTTTTCCTGCCCGTCGATGGTGCCGGTCTGCAGGCCGGTGAAGACCTCGGAGAACGCCATGGTGGTGGGGCTGGCGCCGAGCTTGGTGAAGTAGTCAGTCCACAGCGTGTTGCCGGGGACGCGGATTTTCAGGCCCTTCAGGTCCGAAGGCTGCTGGATGGGCCGGACCGAGTTGGTGATCTCCCGGCCGGTGCGGGTCAGGAAGCTGAGCGCAACGGTGTCCTTTTCTTTCAGCTTGTCCTTCAGTTCCTTGCCGGGCTCGCCGTTCAGGAAAGCTGCCTCCTCCTTGGTGTCCTTGAAGAGGTAGGGGATACTGATCGCGTTCATCTCCGGCACCACCGAGGCGTACACCGACGTCGAGAGGATCAGGGCGTCCAGGGACCCTCCCTGCAGGCGGGTGACGGCGGCGTTCTGGTCGCCGCTGAAGCTGGTTCCATTGGGAACCACCGTGACGGTCACGGAACCATTGGACGACTTCTTGACCTGGTCGGCAAAGTGCTGTGCGGAGACGCCCACCGAGGAGGTGAGCGGGTCCGGGATGGAGAGCTGGATTTTGGCGGGCGGAGCGCCAGTCCCGCCGGCGGGAGCTCCGGAGGCGCAGCCGGCGAGGACTGAGGCTGCCAGGGTGCAGGCGAGCACCCCGGTGAGGGCGCGGGTCTTGGAATTCATGTGAAGCCTTTCTTCTTTGGAAGGAGTCTTGTTCCGGAGGCGTGAACGCTGTGAGGTCCATTGCCGCGCCCGGGGGCAGTGCGTGGATGGTTAGGCGGTGACTGCGGTTTCCGAGACGAGGGCTTCGGTTTCCCGGCGGAGCTCAAGGGCCTGGGCCAGGGAGTCATCCATGATGACATCGTCCCAGCCGACGATGCCGCCCTTGGGGACGTCGTTGCGCAGTTCCACGTGGTGGGCCAAGGCCACCGGGAGCGCACCTGTTGCCACAGAGTGCTTCGCGGACACCAGCTGGCCCCAGACCGTGTACCCGCCTTCGCCGTCGAGGAACTCGCCGGCTTTGAGGTCCTTCTTGGCGGTGGCAACGACGTCGCCGAAGAACCCGATGGGGGCACCGGTGGCAACTCCGCGGAGGACCGCGTTGGCGATGGACATGTTCAGTTCCAGGCCCACGTAGTGGTAGGGACGGTAGAGCGCCGCGTACAAGCCGGTGGGGTCCGGGTGCCAGGGGTACTCGTTGAAGCAGCCGGAGACGTAGTCGTTGGTGGCCTTGACGACGACGAACACGCCTTCCTGGGTGTTGTGGGGGATCCAGGTGCCGTCGCGCTTGACGCTGGACATGACCTCAACGCTGCCTTCGTGGGCGAGGACTCCCCCGACGTCGGCCGGGCGGCAGATGGTGGCGATCTCCTCGACGTCCCCCGGAGTGAAGGTCAGCCCGGAGTCAGAAGGTACCAGTCCGGCGCCGTTGGCCACGGCCGCCATTTCGATGGAGGCCTTGGTGCCGTCACGGAAGGAGGTGTGCATGTTGGGGTTCAGCTGCCCGGAATCGGTCAGTTCCTTGGAGAACTCCCAGTTCTCCCACACGTTGTCCGGGTTCATCTCGTGGTAGTGCTCAAGGAACTTGGCGCCCTTGCCGGCACAGACGACGTCGAAGCCGCTGGTGCGTGCCCAGTCCACCAGTTCCATGATCAGTGCCGGCTGGTCGCCGTAGGCCATGGAGTAGACGACGCCGGCTGCTTCAGCGCGCCGGGCCAGGGCCGGGCCGGCCAGCGCGTCCGCCTCGACGGTGACCATGATGATGTGCTTTTTGGTGTCGATGGCGCGCAGGGCGTGCTTCACGCCGACGATCGGGTTGCCTGTCGCCTCGACAATGATGTCGATGTCCACATCGAACAGCTCATCGGCGTTGGCGATGATGGCCGTTGAGCGGTCCCTCATCGCGGTGGCGATGTCCGGAGCAATCTGGTTCTTCGGCCATCCCACCAGGTCAAAGGCGCCTTCTGCACGCTTGACGTTGATATCGGCGATCGCCACCACATGGATTCCGGGGATGTTGTTCGCCTGGGCCAGGTACATGGTGCCGTAGCGGCCGGCTCCAATAAGTCCGACGCGGATGGGGCGGCCATCTTGCTCACGGTCGCTCAGAAGCTTGTGAAGGTTCATGGGGATCTCTCTGCTTGCGTTCAGCGCGGAAGCATCCTCCACCGGGAGTTGGCGGAGCAACTTCTTCGTCGCTAACTGGAATTCTCGAACCGGAGTGGAACCGGTTCCACATTTGTACCAGTCGGTGTTAGGCTGTGTCAACAATCACTTCGCAGGGCCAAAAGGTCTGCCGGATACGGCGGACCGGAGCAGATGCGGGGACCGCTACACGATTTGAAAGAGGAGGAGCAATGAAGAAGCCCCCAACAATTCGCGATGTCGCAGCGGCGGCGGGCGTCTCAGTCTCCGTCGTATCCCGCGTCCTGAACCCGGAGTCGGGGCCGGTAGCTCCGGCAAAGCGCGAAACGGTGCTGAGAGTCATCGAGGAACTGGCGTACCGGCCGCGCGCCGCCGCCCGCGAGTTGAGCGTGGGCAGCACACCCACGGTGGGTCTGGTGGTGGCGGACCTCGCCAACCCGTTCTTTGCCCAGCTTGCGGACCGCATCGTGTGGGAGGCCCGCAGCCACGGCGTGCAGGTGATGGTCATGACCACGCAGGAGGACCCCCACCTCGAGGCCGATTCGCTTGACACGCTCCTGGATCGCTCCGTGGCCGGAGTCATCGCCACGCCCACGGGCGCGAACATTGAAAAGTGGGCGCGCCTGCAATCCATGGGCGTGGACGTGGTCTTTGTGGACCGCACCATCCCCGAACTGGGGAACGTCGACGTCGTAAGCATTGCAAACGTCGACTCTGCCCGGCGGGCCACCGAATACCTGCTCAGCCTGGGGCACAAGCGCATCGGCCTTATTTCCGGGCCCGTCACCACATCCACGGGGCGGGCAAGGATCGAGGGGTACCAGAGCGCCCACGAGACCTACTCGGTCAGTATGGATCCCCAGCTGATACGCGATGTGCCGTTCCGGGGAGAGGGTGGAGGTGACGCGGTAGGGTCCCTCCTGGCCCTCCCTGAGCGTCCCACCGGCCTCATCGTGGCCAACACCGCCCAGGTGCAGAGCTCCGTTCGGCGCCTCATCCAGACAGGCGTGCAAATACCGGAGGATCTCTCGGTCATAGTCTTTGACGACAATCCATGGACCGAGCTGACCACTCCCCCGCTCAGCGTGCTCCGCCAGCCCATCGACATGCTCGCAGTCCATTCACTGGAACTGGTCCTGGGACGCATGCAGGGCAAACTCCCTTCCACCCCGCGCGTCATCGAGGTCAACGCAGACTTTGTCCCGCGCAGCAGCTGCTCCCCGCTCCTCCTGACACCCAGCCGATAAGGAAACACCATGACTGTTATTGTTACCGCCATCTTCACCCCCAAAGACGGGGCGTTCGACGACGTGGTGGCCGCCCTCTCCCCCGCTATTGCCGAAGTACATGACGAGCCCGGCTGCGAGCTTTATGCCATCCATGAGGCACCCAACGGCCAGATCGTCATGATCGAAAAGTGGGAATCCGCGGAACTGCTGGACGCCCACGGCGCAGGGGAACCCGTCAAGCGCCTGAACGCGTCCCTCGAAGGCCTCCTGCAGGGACCCGTTGAGGTCACCCGGCTCGCGCAGATCCCCGCGGGAACAGCGCATCAGGGCACTCTGTGATGAAGCCCGTCATTGTTGTTATGGGTGTGTGCGGAGCAGGAAAATCAACAGTGGGCGCCGCGCTTGCGGAACGCCTTGGCGCTGCATTCGTCGACTCCGATTCGCTGCACCCGCAGGCGAACGTCGAGAAGATGGCTGCCGGGACGCCGCTGACGGACGAGGACCGGTGGCCCTGGCTCGATCTGGTGGGGGCTGAGCTGGCTTCAGACCACGCTGACGGGATTGTTGTTGCCTGTTCCGCCCTGAAGCGCGACTACCGGGATGCCATCAGGGCCAAGGCTCCCTCGGCACTGTTCGTTCAACTCCAGGTGGAGCTTCCGCTCCTGCAAGAGCGTGTTGCCAAGCGGCCCGGACACTTCATGCCCGCTTCACTGCTGACCTCCCAGCTGGAGACGCTGGAGCCCCTTGAAGCGGACGAGGCAGGACTAACTGTGTCAACGCAGGAAGGAATCGAGTCGACGGCCGACGCGATCGTCGCGCAGCTGCGCACCCCTGCGGCAGTCGCGTCCTGAAGCTGTTTTGGGTCTTTAGGGTGGGCGGGGGTAGTCGCTGGTCGCTACCCCCGCCTGCTTTGGTTTCGCTCCCCACCCGCACCCTCGCCTCGCAAGCTCGGCCAGGGAACCCCGCGGGCGTGGGCCCGCCTCAACCACCGAACTGCGGCTCGCGCTTCTCCTGGAACGCCCGGATGCCCTCGGCGTAGTCGTCGGTTTTGCAGAGGCGTGCCTGCTCGGTGTTTTCCTCGGCCATGGCTTCCCACAGGCCCAGCCGCTGGTCGCGGATGTGCGCCACCAGCTCCTTGCTGGCGGTGAAGGCACCGGTGGCGCCGCGGGCCACCTTGCCCACGATCGCCCGGGTGTTCTCCAACAGTTCGTCTGCCGGCATGGCACGACTGAACAGCCCCTGGGCCACGGCCTCGTTGCCGCTGATCAGCTCGGCCGTGTAGATCAGGTCCAGCGTCCGGTGCATGCCCAGCCGCTCGGTGAAGTACCAGTGCCCGCCCGAATCCAGCGTGGCGCCCAGCTTGGCGAACGGCGAGCCGAACTTCGCGTTCTCCGCCACGTACACGACGTCCGTGGCCAGCAGCAGCCCCAGCCCCACGCCCAGGCAGGCGCCGTGGGCGGCAGCGAACGTCGGAGCCGGGAACGCGCTCATCTTCTTCAGCAGCGGCTCCACCAGCCCGCTCAGGTACGTCGCGGCGTCGTCATTTTCCGGGTTTACGCCCTGGATGTCCCGGCCCGCGCAGAAGGCGCGGCCCTCTCCCCTGAGCAGCAACGCCCGCACCTCACCGCGTGAGGCGGCGGCAGCAGCGTCGTCGTACGCCTGGGACAGCTCTGCCAGCGCCTGCTCATCCAGCGAGTTCAGCTTGTGCGGGGCGTCCAGGACCACTTCGGCGACGTTGTTGCTGATGGAGAGGGAAATCATGGGGCTCCTTGGTTCGTCCGTGTCCCCACCCGCACCCTAACCTCGCAAGCTCGGCCAGGGAACCCTGCGGGCGTGTACCCGGACTCAATTGTTAGTAGAAATTACACGTCGAAGTCGACGGTGACTTCCTTGCTGGTGGGGTGGCTCTGGCAGGTCAGGACGTAGCCCTTGTCCAGCTCATCCTGCTCCAGCGCGTAGTTTTCGTCCATGGTCACGCTGCCGGTGACCACCTTGGCCCGGCACGTGCCGCACACTCCCCCGGCGCACGCGAACGGCACGTCCGGGCGGACCCGCAGCGCGGCGTTGAGGATGGACTCGCGGGCGTGGGTGGGGCTGGCCACCTCGCCCTGCAGGCCGTCCAGCTTGAACGTGATCTTGTACGTCTCCTTGGACTCGTCCACCACCACGGGCCGGCCCGCATGCCCCTCCGGCTTGTCCGGCTTGCCCGAGGTGAACAGCTCGAACCGGATATTCTCCGGCTTCACGCCGCGCTCGGCCAGGGTGTCCCGGCACAGCTGCACCAGCTCGAACGGCCCGCACAGGAACCACTCGTCCACATCGTCCGCATGGATGGCGGTGCCCAGCAGCTGCTGGAGCTTCTCGGCGTCGATCCTGCCGCTGAGCAGCGGCGCGATCCGCTGCTCGCGGGACAGCACGTGGTGGATGGCCAGCCGCTGCGGGTACTTGTCCTTCAGGTCCGCCAGCTCCTCCAGGAACATCACGTCCATGGCGGCCTTGTTGGCGTAGATGAGATCGAACCGGCACTGCGGGTTGGCGGCCAGCAGTGTCCGGGCGATGGCGATCACCGGGGTGATCCCGCTGCCGGCGGCGATGGCCACAAAGTTCGCTTCCCCCTGCCCGGCGACGTCCCCGGCCAGCTCCTCCGGGTTGTTCATGGAGTTCATCCGGTTCTGCTCCACGGCCTGGCCGTCCTTGCCGTGCCTGGACACAAACGCGCCCATGGGGCTCATCACGTCCAGCGTGTCCCCGGCCTTCAGCTCGGCGTTGGCCCAGGTGGAGAACAGCCCGCCCAGGTCCTTCTTCACGGCCACGCGGATCTCGCTGCTGCCGTCCGCGAAGCTGCGCGGCTCGGCGCAGATGGAGTAGCTGCGGCGCACCTCGTGCAGTTCACCGGTCTCATCCGGGAGCTTGGTGCGCAGGGCCACGTACTGGCCGGGCAGGTAGTCGAACTGGCCGGCCAACTCTTGAGGCACGTGGAAGGCCACCTCGATGGCGTCCTCGGTGAGCCGGCGCACCTCCTTCACGGCGAGCGTGTGGAAGGACGGACGACGGCGGCCGGTGGCCTGCGCCGATTCGGCGGCGGTCTGGCGGACAACAGGCATGGGACTTCCTTACAGCACTTTGAAGTAGTCGAACGGTTCCTTGCAGTCCTGGCACACATAGAGCGCCTTGCAGGAGGTGGAGCCGAAGCGGGTGAGCTCTTTGGTGTTCAGGCTGGCGCACTGCGGGCACTTGACCGCCATCGTCAGGCGGATGGGGCCGGCGTGCCTTTGCGCCGTGGACATGCCCGACGGCGGGGCGATGCCGTACTCCTGCAGCTTCGCCTTGCCTGCCTCGGTCATCCAGTCCGTAGTCCAGGCCGGGGCGAGGACCATGTTGACCTCGACGTCCTCGTAGCCCTCTTTGGCGAAGGCTGCTTTGAGGTCGTCGCGGATTGCGTCCATGGCCGGGCAGCCCGAGTAGGTGGGGGTGATGGTGACGGTGACTTTTCCTGTTTCCGTTACCTGCACATTCCTCAGGATGCCCAGGTCCTCGATGGTGAGCACCGGGATCTCCGGATCGCACACGGTGGCGGCGATATCCCACGCCTTCTGCCGCGGCGTCAGGGTCCGGGTTTCGAAGTCCGAGATGTACATGGCCGCGGTCACCAGCTTGCTCCGGGATGCTCGCGGGCCAGCACCTGCATCTCGGCCAGGAGGTAGCCCAGGTGCTCGGAGTGCTTGCCCCTTCTGCCACCACCCGGCGCTGCGGGCACGTCCGGCACCTCGAGCTCGGCTTCTTGGAGGACGTCGCCGGTGAGCCGGTCGAAGTCCTCGCGCAGGCTGGACGGCGCGACGGCGGCACCCGCCTCGGCGAGGCGCTGCGTCAGGTCATCGTCCTGGAACAGTTCGTTGACGTACGGCCACATCAGGCGCAGGCCGTGGATCATCCTGGTGCGCGACTCGTCGGTGCCGCCGGCCAGGCGGAGGATCCACTGGGCGCTGTGGTCCCGGTGGTAGTCCACTTCCTTCACGGCCTTGGCGGCGATGGCGGCCAGTGTTTCATCGCTTGATTCCGTCAGCCGGCGGTACAGCTCGAACTGGTAGTAGCTCACGATGAACTGGCGGGCGATGGTCACCGCGAAGTCACCGTTGGGCTGCTCGAACAGCTGGACGCTGCGGAACTCGTGCTCGCGGCGGAAGTAGGCGAGGTCATCCTCACTCTTTTCCCAGGCGCCGCCGGCGTAGCTGAGGAAGCTCCGGGCGTGGCCCAGCTGGTCCAGGGCGATGTTGCCCAGGGCCACGTCCTCCTCCAGCTCAGGCGCGCGGGAGATCCAGTGGCCCAGGCGCTGGGCGAGGACCAGTGCGTCATCGCCGAGCCGGAGTGCGTACTCGGCGACGTCTTCGGTAGGTTTGGCCAGGCCGGTGCGGACCTCAAGTGCGATGTCCTCGGGGCGCAGCGCGTTGCCGGGGGTGATGCGGGTGGCGGAGGCGTTCGAGTCGCCGCCGGCCACTCCGGTGGAGATGTCGCCGTGGCCTGTTGTGGTTTCGGGGCTCACAGGTGCTTTACCCCTTCGCTCTTGGTGTAATACGTGGCATGCCGGTAGTCCTTGCCCTGGGGCGACTCGAAGAACGAGCCCTTGGCATCGGGATCACTGGCGGCGATGGCGTCGGCCGGAACCACCCAAATGGAGACGCCCTCGTTGCGGCGGGTGTAAAGGTCGCGGGCGTTGCGCAAGGCCATGGCGGCGTCGGGTGCGTGCAGGCTGCCGGCGTGCACGTGGCTCAGGCCGCGGCTCGACCGGACGAAGACCTCCCACAAGCCCCACGCGCCGCGGTCTGCGTGGTTGACGGCGGGCTGGATCGAGGGAACCTGGTTCTCCGAGGCCGGGGTTGTTGCGGCGGCCTTGGTCTCGGTGGCGGCCGCCTCCGGGGTGGGGGCGCCGGACGGAACCTGCTCCGCGCCGCGGATCACTTCACTGGCCGAACTTGCGGGGACTTCCGGGTTGCCGTGGGGGCTCATGCTGCATATTCCTTCGTCGTCATTGACTGCTTTGCCTGCTGTTTTGCTGCGTAAGCGGCGGCTGCCTCGCGGACCCAGGCACCGTCGTCGTGCGCTTCCCTCCGGCGCTCAAGGCGCTGGGCGTTGCAGGGGCCGCGGCCGGCGAGGACTTCCTGGAACTCGTGCCAGTCCAGCGGGCCGTGCTCCCACTTCCTGGTGTCCTCGTTGAAGCGGACCTGGTCGTCAGGGAGGGTGAGGCCCAGGACCCGGACCTGCTCCACCATCATGCCCACGAAGCGGCTGCGGAGTTCATCGTTGCTGAAGCGCTTGATGTTCCAGGCCATGGACTGCTTGGAGTTGGGCGAATCGTCATCCGGCGGGCCGAACATCATCAGGGCCGGGGCGTACCAGCGGTTCACGGCGTCCTGGGCCATCTGTTTCTGCTCGGGGGTGCCGTTGGAGAGTTCGAGGAGGATCTCGAAGCCCTGGCGCTGGTGGAAGGATTCTTCCTTGCAGATGCGCACCATGGCGCGGCCGTAGGGGCCGTAGGAGGCGCGGCACAGTGGGACCTGGTTGCAGATGGCGGCGCCGTCCACCAGCCAGCCGATGGCACCCATGTCCGCCCAGGTCAGCGCGGGGTAGTTGAAGATGGACGAGTAGCGGGCCTTGCCGGCGATGAGGTCTTCCATCATCTTGTCCCTTGTTTGTCCAAGGGTTTCGGCGGCGCTGTAGAGGTAGAGCCCGTGGCCGGCCTCGTCCTGGACCTTGGCCATAAGGATGGCCTTGCGCTTCAGGCTGGGGGCGCGGGAGATCCAGTTGGCCTCCGGCTGCATGCCGATGATTTCAGAGTGCGCGTGCTGGGAGATCTGGCGAAGCAGCGTCTTGCGGTAGGCCGCCGGCATCCAGTCCTTGGGCTCGATGCGTGAATCCTCGGCCATGACGCGGTCAAAGTTGGCCTGGCCAGCCGCCTCATCTTCCGGGGATAGCTCAGCTGGCACTGACTGCAAGTTCTGCGCTGCCATGGTTGCTCCTATGCAAAGACCTTCTGGGACGTGCCGAATTATTTACCGACCGTTCGTTCAGGATATGCGGAAGCGCAGAAGCCCGTCAAGCGTCACACCAGTTTCACCAGCCCAAGTAGGCAGCGCGAAGGGACGCTCCTATGTCTGCCAGACGGCTGGAAACGGGCGCGGCCGGGCAGTTACATGCACGCTGGCGCGCGAGCCACGGACCTGGGTTCCGAAATGCTCTCTAGCGTCGTACGTCAATGCGGCTCTGGACGACGGCGGCAAGAGCCTTGAGTACCTGTTGTTCGGAGACAGGAAATTCCCGGGGCTCCTGGTCGATGATGCACAGGCTTCCGATGTTCCAGCCGCGCGGACCGTGTAAGGGAAAGCCAGCGTAGAAACGGATAAAGGGCTCACCGACCACAAGCGGGTTTGAAGCGAACCGGTCATCGGCGTGCGTGTCGTTGATGACAAGCATCGCATTCCCCTCGACCGTCCGAGTGCAGAGCGCGATCTCCCGGGGCGTTTCCTCCCGTAAAGGGCCCACCGCTGACTTCAGGAACTGGGTGTCTTTTGCGATGAGCGACAGGGACGCCGTGCTCACGCCAAAGAATTCCTTAGCGGCGACGACCACCCTGTCATAGATCTCCTCCGCCCCCGAGTCCATCAGACCCGTCTCGTGCAGCGACTGCAGCCGTTCCTGCTCTGCCCGCTCAGGGCTGAGCAGAGTCCGTCCGGCGGCTCCCAGCGCCGCCAAAATATCTTCGTCGTCCACCTCTTGAGTATCGGAGGAATGTCCGGCATTGCCCCGGCTCGTCCCGGTTGCAACTGTCGGGCTACTGCCCTTGTCGAATCCATCGGCCCCCGCGCCGATATCGACGTGATGTTCAGGCTCCGGCAGGGATAGGGCCCCATGGAGGTAGGCGGACAATTCAAACTCCGAAAACTGACGCCGCCCGAAATAAGCCGGCCAGGCAATTGCGGGGTCCAGACCAGCAAGAACCATGAGAGCAAGTTCCCGTCGTCGGCGCTCGGCCTCTTCATCCACACTGACCACCTCCTAGCCCGGCATCCCTGAGCGGAATTGCCGTTCGCCGTTACAAGCCATATTGATAAGTGTACTTACTAATATGTTGGGCGAACACCCCGACCGACCGGCAGCGCAAAGGGCTCAATTCCCATCTCCACCGCACGTCATCAACGATGTGGTGCCACGCCTGCGTTGGCCGCGGCGCACTGCCCACATTGCTGGCACCCGGACGGCAGCGGAGGCAGGGCTGGCTCCTGAAGCGTTCCTGAGACCAAGAGCCAGCCCCTTGCGGAGCCCCCGGTGAAGGCTAAAAAGAACCTCTCCCCAGCGAGGTAGAACACCGCTACTGCAGATACTTCTTTACCTGAGCGCTTTCGACAAGAGCAAAGGCCCGACCAGTTTTGCGAGGAGTCCCTGAGACAGGGTGCACGGGCGACTGTAGAAGCTGATCCTGATTCGGCCTGGGCTCACTTGATGGTCTTGCCGGATTTGGGGAGCAGAAGCAAGGATTGGTTATGAGGGACGCGCGACTGGCAGCCAGAATTCTGCTCCAGGAGAGGTCTGTGGCTCTGATCGATGTCTGGATCCTGTACTGGAACAACGGGGGCCGCTGTCATCCCTTCGAGTTCGATGCCATTATTCATGGTGCGCTGCCGGCCGCCTGGTTTGACACGGAAGCTCTCGGCTTTGCACTGGATGAGCTGATGCTGGGAACCAGCGGCTGATCAGACTCCCTGCCGGCGGAGTCTCTGTCTAGGGGGCAGCCGCTGGCCTCCACCCTGGCAGCAGCTCATCCAACCTCACCAGACGTTCCGGGTACAGCGTTCCCTTCTTCAGGGCGTACCGCTGAACTGCTAGCCACTTGCCCAGCGCGTATTCCTCAGATGATGCAAATGCCCCCATGATTGGAAGCCTGCCGTACGTCTGCAGGTGGCCGACGATTTGTTCCAACCGGCTGTTCCAACCTTCGGTGTCACCAGAGGGGCGCTGGCGCCAGCCAGGCAACGCGTTGTTCAACTTGGCTAGGCGTTCCTCATGCTGGCGGTCCCGGCTTGCAGCTTGCCGGTACAGCCAGTTAGCCAGGCTTCGCTCGGCAAAGTCGGGAGACTCGCTCGATGGCCACCTGCCGTGACCGGTCTTGAATTGAACGACACGGGCAAGCATCTGATCCCAGCCGGGACGCAGCCTGTAGGGCGAGCTCCACCCGGGCAGCGCCCTTTCCAACTTCTCAAACCTTTCCGGCAGGAGTAGCCCGTTCCGCAAGCTGGCCTTCTGATGCCGGAGCCAGAAGACCAGCACTCGCTCGCCCGGGTCATCGGCGTACTGGGAAGGAAGCCGGTTATGCTCGGTGACAAAGCGAGCATATGCATAGAGCTGATCGTCCCAACCACGGCGAGGAACCACATCGGGGTCCTGGCCTGAGGCCGCCTCGGATTCCAATTTCTCCACTTCCTGGTTCCTGCCTTGTCGTGGATGCGTCAGGACTCGTTGCCCGGACGAGTCCATCTTTTCGAGTTGGCTCGATGTCGTCTAGGCAGCAGGTTGTTCTGCCACTTCCCCGGCATGGGGGCGGAGGCCATCATTAGAGGTACAGAGCGCTGCGATTTGAATCGGAGGCTGCCATGATCCAGGCCCTGCTGTGCAAGCTGAACATTCGGCACGAATGGCATCTCGAACATGCCGAAGACGGCGGCGTTTATAGACGCTGTCGCCGATGCGGCAAGGATGACGATCAACGGGGCGAAGGGACACGGGGCGACTACAGTGCCTGGGTAGGGCCGACAATAGGGTAAGGCCAACCGTTCCCCACCTACATGGCTTCCCCAGCGGATTGTGGAGTTCTGGCTAGCACTGCTCCTCGGTGTCTGCAGGAGAGCGTCCTCCATCCTTGCCCACGCTGCAAGGCACTGTACGGGACCCTCCCCCCGGGGCAGGAAGACGCGGCGGGTCTCGTATGTGTCATGAGCCGCGCAGGGCGTTGCGCGGGCGAATGTGGTACATAGGCAGCATGGAAATTCGTCGGGCGATGCCTGTGATCAAGACAGGCGACCCGGCCCAGGCCCGGGCGTTTTACGAGGGCTTCCTTGGTTTCCGTGTCGTGATGGACGAAGACGGCATGCTCATGCTCGCATCCACGAGCACGCCAACGACGCAGATCATCCTCGCCTTGGAAAGCTCATCTGCGGTCGACCCTGAACTGCTTGGGGTCGACGTGTCAATCGAGGTTGCTGACGTCGACGACGCGCACAAGCGGGCCGTGACCGACGGGTTGGATATCGTGCGCGAACTGCGGGATGAGCCTTGGGGGATTCGGCGGTTCTTCCTGCGCGACCCGAGTGGCCGCACCATCAATGTTGCGAGCCACATCGCCCGCCGTCCCTGATCAATGTTCCGCCCGGCCCGCCGCTGAGACAGGGCACCACTGAACTCGGCCTTTTTGTTTTTCGAGTCACGCGACGGGCAGAACAACTGGCAGCAACACTGCCAGGTTGTCCCAGACCAGCCACGATAAGAGTCACAGTCATTATGAGCCGTCAAAACGACACTTGGCGCTGCCTACTTTCCCGAGCTCCGCCCCCTCCCAGACGCGCGCTCACGTCTGGCTGCCTTTTCGGGAACGCCACATCACCTGGGCCCCTTTCCCGGAACGCCCCATCACCGAATCAGAGGATGGCGGTCAGCACTCCCCCGTCAGCACGTACTGCGGCTCCGTTCGTCGCAGAGGACAGCGGGCTCGAAAGGTAGACGGCGAGGTTCGCGATTTCGTCCGGCTCGATGAAGCGCTCGAGCAGAGACGTCCGGTTCTCGGCGATGATCGCAGCCTTCAGATCTTCCATCAATAGTTGCTGCGCCTGGGCGATGCTGCCCACGGTGCTGGCCACGCCGTCGGAGTAGGTCGGGCCGCCAAGGATGGTGTTGACCGTTACGCCGGTCCCGCGGGTGAGTTTGGCGAGCCCGTTACTCAATGCGAGCATGCCCGCTTTGGTCACGCCATAGTGCGCCATGTCAGCGGGTATATTTACCCCTGATTCGCTTCCTACGAAGACGATCCGGCCCCAGCCGGCGCGGAGCATTCCGGGCAGCAGCTCCCGCGACAGCCGGACTCCACTCATCAGGTTGACGTGAAAATAGCGCAACCAGTCCTCATCGGGTATTTCCGCGAAGGGCTTCAGTTCAAAGAGTCCGACGTTGTTAATGAGGATGTCGACGCCGCCGAGCGACGCGAGCAGCCGCTGCACCTGGGCGGCGTCCGCGAAGTCCGCCGCCATACCCGCCACCTCTCCGCCGGGCACTTCGGCTTGGAGGTTCTTCACTGCTTGCTTGACCCGGCTTTCGTCGCGGCCGTTGACAACCACGGCGACACCCTCCCGGAGCAGCGCCTTCGCGATCGAATATCCGATCCCTTGCGTTGAGCCGCTGATGAAGGCGCGTTTGTTTGTCAATTGCATATCCATGGCGGTAAGAACCTCTCGTTTTTACTTGCTCAGGCAAGTAAAACTAATGCCAAATTACTTGCCCAGTCAAGCAACCTTGTAGTCTGTACGAATGAGTGATTCCGGTGCCCCCGCGCATCTTGCAGGTGATGATCTCGCCACGTGGGCGGCCCTTGCGACGGTACTGGAGTGGTTGCCGCCTGCCCTCGATGCGCCGCTGGTCCGCGATTTCGACCTCACTCACTTCGAGTACGGCGTCCTGTTCGCGCTGGCTGACGCGCCGGACCGCGCGCTGAGGATGACCGTTTTGGCCGCCTATTCCAATTCCTCGCTCTCGCGGCTGTCCCGGGCCGTTTCGCGGATTGAGGCTCGCGGGTTGGTGATACGCACTCGCGACCCCAAGGACGGGCGGTCCACCTTGGCCACCCTGACCGAGGCCGGGCTGGACATGTTGGAAGAGGCCACTCCCGTGCAGAGTCACACGGTCACCAAATTGGTCCTTGAGCCTCTCACCAAAGCCCAACGCGGTCAGCTGCACGAAATCAGCGTGCGGATCCAGCGGGCCATCCGGGAGCAGGAGGGCTGGCAGCCGGCGCGCCCAGGGCGCGGCTAGTTATCCTTGGCGCGATTGCTGCTGCGACGAAGCCAGCTCATGGCTTTCCTGATGGAGGTGAAATAAGCCACCGGACATGGCAACGGGCTAATTCGCAGAACAAACAGTGCGATGACGTAATCGACCGGGGAAGAACCTAAAAGCGCGATCTTTGAAACGCTTGGTGAAGGGGGCACTTTTCGGGCAGGGCGGGTGAACGTGACCCCTTCAACATCGACGAGCAGGGGAAGACTGCGTCCCTGACTTAGCGCCTCGATCGCGGCGTTGGCCCGATGCGCATCCTCCGGCCCAATGGCGTGTCCGGACTTCCAGCGAAGCCGGAGGATCCCGTCAGCGAGCTCAAGGGTGCCTTTGTCAGTGATCTCGATGTTGTGCATTGGTCCTCGTCACGATGGTTCCGCCCCCAAACACGACCGTAGTGCATCAGGTCCCCGGGGCGTTGGCCCCGCCCCGTCAGGAACACGATGAGTCGGCTCCCGGGCACGCCGCACCGTTCAGGCGCCGGTCCAGCGGCGCAGCGTGCTGTTGATCAGGCCGATCAGGACTGCGGTCCACCAGCGGGCCTGGGAGACGGTGAGGGCAACCATGAGCCGAAGGCGTAGGCCGCGGGTCAACTCGCTGAAGCGCGTGTGGGGCGGGAGCGCCAGCAGCCGGTGCATGGCCGGTGCGATGCTGAGGCCATTGAGCATCAGGACCAGCACGCAGACGAGTTTGACCACGGTGACCGGGTTGGTCAGGTCCGGGTCGATCAGGGCGCCGGACGCGAGCAACAGGGCCAGGCCGCCCCAGATCAGCGGTTTGGCAGCAGCCTCGAGCTTCCCGGAAGCGTGCATTTCCACCTTGCCGAGCAGCCACAGCAACCCCAGCCAATCGACCACGAGGATGGTGCCAAAGGACAGGACGAGCGCCAGGATATGGCCCGCGAGCCCAAACCGGTGCAATACAGGTCCGCAGTCCACGTGGTGCCCGACGAGCACCGAAGCCAGCCATCCGGCCGTGCACAGCAGACCCAGCAGGAGCAGCCGTTGGATTTGGCGGCGCGTCAGCGGTTCCGGGCGCACAGCCAGCTCCGCCCGTGATGTATCGGGTTGCGAGGGGTCGGGACGGACCTGGGCCTCGGCCGTCACTGGGCGGACCCGGCGGCTTGATGCTGCCCTGCCGGGAAGCGCAAAAGGGACATGAAAGAAGTCATGGGGATCCTTGGGGGAAGGAAGTTGGCGATTTCCGGCAAATTAAAGCTGGGGAAATTTTCGGCCGAGGCGCCGTGCGCCTCGACCGAATTAACCGAATTATGGGGCGGCGCGAAATCGATCGATCCCGCCCGGCGGTGGCTACTCTTTCGTCAGCTCCACGTCCTTGAACTCCACTGTTGCTCCCTTGGCCAGGGCCGGCGTTTCTGATTCCTCGCCGTGGCGGTTGAAAGTGGGAACCCCAAGGGTGGCGCGCAGTGTGTACGTGCCTGCTTCAGGCACGGTGAAGTTGTTGGCGTAGTGGTAGAAGGTGGAGTAGTAGAACTTCAACTCCATTTCCTGGACCACCTTGCCCTGGGCATCCACCACTTCAACGGTGATCGGCACCTCGGGAACGATCCTGCCTGTGGAAGTCTCGGTGGGGATGATTTCGATGTGGTGGGTTTCACCGGCCTCCGGTGCACGGAAGTGCGTGGCGTGCTCGTCGAACCACGGTTCGGCCGCTTCGGTGATCAGGTTGACTGTCCAGTCCCCGGACTCCACCGTCTTGCCCTTTTCGGCAAGTTCCTCGGCGAGCACCTCGTACTGCTTCTGGACGCCGGCCGGAACGGTGAAGCCTTCCTCCTTTGCGGCGGCCTGGGCGCCACAACAGGTGAGCGCAGCGAGGAGAAGAGGGGCGGCCAGAAGGGCCGTGGCAGCACGAAGCATCAAAAATCCTTAAGCGGGTATGAGTGAGAGAACCGGGATGGTTCAGGGAGCAATGCAGGAAGCCCAAAGGTGGTCCGCACCCAGCGCGCGGCCGCCCGATATCCAAACCGTGCGGCATTGCATCCTGGCTCGCGGGGGCGAGTTAGGCTGACCTAAAAAGAAGATTACCCAATACCGAAAATTAAGCAAAGTTCTTGTGCGCTAATTCCCAAGCGTTACGTTTCGGCGCGATGCTGGCGGCGGGCTTGACACCGCTACCCGTCCCGCGGACTATCGGAGAAGCCGCTGGGGCCAGGATGTCGATTGGATGCCGGCCAGTGGTCCGGCCCCTCGAAGGGTTGTCGGATGCCGTCAGCGCCACCTCGTTCCAGGTTCCTCCGGCGTGTGGCCTTTGCCGCGGCCGCGCTTCTGGTGGTGGCTGTCGCGGGCTGCACCAGTCCCCCGGAGCCGCCTGACCAGCAGTTCCCAGCAACTGTCCGAATTGCTGCGGTGGGTGACATGAACCGCGTCAAGAACAGTGCGCCGAATAGTCCGTCCGGCCGGAACGGGGCGGCGATCACCCAGCTTGAGCGGGACAACGAGATTGATGCGTTCCTCGGGCTTGGGGACTTCCAGTATTCCACCCCGCATTGCGAGGACTACGTGAAGTACTGGACGAGGCTGTGGGGTGGTACGAAGCCAAAGCTGTACTGGATATCAGCCCCAAATCACGACTGGCAACCGGGCCGCAACGAGGATCTCGACGACTTCATGGACGGCCAATGCCCGGGAGCTTCGGAAAAGGCTGCGATCAACCAGCAGCGCGGGTTCATCGGGAACGGGCAACCCTACTCGAAGGACTTCGGGAACTGGCACTTCGCGTTCCTGTCGTCAGCGTACTGGCGCTATAACCACGTGCAGGCCCAGTTATTGACAACCTGGCTGGACAATGACCTCGCTACAGCCAAGGCGGCGGGCAAGCATCTGGCAGTGGTGTACCACGAACCGTACTTCACCTCAAACACGAACAAACACGGACGGGCGGCTGAGCACAAGCCGTGGATCGACGTGATGTGGAAGTACCGCGTCCGGCTGACCCTGTCCGGGTCACAGCACAACTACGAGCGCTCATGCCCGGTGAACAACGCCGATCAGTGCGTCGGCGACGGGATGACGGCGTTTCAGGTTTCCACAGGAGGTGCGACTCTTCGCCCCTTCACCAGCAGTCCGCCGTACATCGAGAAACGGTTCAGCGACACCCACGGGTTCCTGCGGCTGACACTGCGGGCGGACGGGTCTTTCGACTGGAACTTCGTCCCCACGTCCGGTTCAAGCACGGATTCGGGGACGCGCCCCGCACCGTAGCCAAGGCCAACGTTCTCTGACCACCGGACCTGGAGTCCACACGCTCGCTCAGGTTTTCCACAAATGTTCCCTGGAGCGCCACCTGTCCTAAAGAAGTCCAGATACCATGTGTTGTTCTACGGCAGTTCCTGGCTTCCGGGAAGTTGGAGGAAATCGTGGGCGGAAGGTCGCTTCGCGCAGTTGCCAAGACTGCCTCCCTTGCTGCCCTCCTGACTGTTGTGGCCACGGGGTGCACTCCGGCCGGCGTCAAGCACCATGCGTCCGGGACCCCTCCGGTCCGGGTTGTTGTAATCGGCGACTCGCTGAGCACCGGCTACGGGACTTCGCCGGACCAGGCGTGGCCGAAGCTCCTGCAGCACGCGCACCTGACCCAGAAGCGCCCGGTACAGGTCACCAATGCGTCAGAGAACGGCAGCGGCTACCTGGTGGCCGGGGAGGGCGGGAACACCTTCGGCACGGAAGTCGAGTACGCCGTAGGCCCGGACGCGGACGTAGTGGTCTTCTTCGGATCCGACAACGATGCGGGAGCAGACCCTGAGGAGCTGAGGGAGGCCGCGGCCTCAACGTTCGCCGCGGCTTCAACCCGGGCCCCGCAGGCAGTCCTCGTGGCGGTGGGTCCGCTGTCCGGCAGCGAAGAGCCTGATCCGGTGCTGGCCGGCGTGCGTGACTCCGCCGCCTCCGCAGCAGAGAACCGCGGGGTGCACTTCATCGATCCCATTGCCGACCAATGGCTCGGCAGCCGTGCCGACGTCCTGCTGGGACCTGACGGTGAACATCCCAGCGCCTCCGGGCAGAAGCTCCTGCGGGACAAGATGAAGGAAATCATTGCAGCTGCCGTAGAGGGCTGACCTGAGCCTTCTGTTGCCCAGGGGGCCACAGTCCCGATACAGAAGTTCTTAAGCCTTTCTTACTCACGCTGCGGGAGGGTAGACCCATGGGCGCAGCAGCGCTCTGCCCCTCCCCGAAGGACATCATGGACGGCCCAGCTCCTGACGACGGACCTCAAGCTCAAAGTCCACCGCCGGCTCGTCCGGCGGCCGGCACGCGGTTTTTGGTACTCCCCCAGCCCCGCCACTGGCTGCTGCTTGGGGCACTGCTGTGCGCGGCCGTCGTCGTGCTTGGCCTGTCTGTGGGGCTGCTGCCCGGCGAGACGGCGGCGGAACTGGGCGTGGACCAAGGCCTCAGCCTGCACCATACCGCCGCACTGACCGCTGTGGCCATGACGATCAACCTGCTGTTTGGTCCGGTGGCCGGGATGGTGATGATCGGCCTCACTGCCCTCGGCATCTTGCTGGTCCGCCGCGACCTTGCCAGGGCTGCCGCCTTTGCCCTGGTGGCGTGCTCGGGCTGGGTGGCCAGCGAGGTCTTCAAGCTCATCCTTGCCCGGCAGCGGCCCGACCCCGTGCTGCTCTTCGACCCACTTTCACCGGAGACAGGATCGAACAGCTTCCCCAGCGGCCACACCTGCTTCGCCGTCGCCCTGGCATACGCATTGTATTTCCTGGCCCGCGGAACCCCTTGGGCCAAGGCAGTGGCGGCAGCCGGCGCAGTGATGGCCGTCATCGTGGCTTGGTCACGGCTCTATGTTGGAGTCCACTACCCCACCGATGTTGCTGCCTCGTTCCTGGCCGCGAGCGCTGCAGTGGTGCTGCTCGCGGGACTTTGGAACCGGTTCGCACCCAGGCTGGCGCGCCGCTTGCCCGCCTCATTCCACCCATCAAGCCGATCCCCAAGGACCTGACCATGCATAGCATCCTCGCCTCGGGATTGGTCCCGGCACTGGCCGGAACGGGGTCCCCCTCCCTGCTGGACCCTGCCAGCCTCCTCGAAGGTCTGGGCCCCGCAGCCCTCGGAGTCATCGCCGCAATGGTGTTCATCGAATCCGGTGTGCTGTTCCCGTTCCTGCCCGGAGACTCCCTGCTCTTCACGGCCGGCCTGCTGCATCAGCAGCTGCAACTGACCCTCCCCATCCTGATCGGCGTGATCACTGCAGCTGCCATTGCCGGCGACCAGGTGGGCTACATGCTCGGACGCAAGTTCGGGCGCCGGTGGTTCAAGGATGACGCCCGCGTGCTGAAGACCGCCCACTTGACCGCCACGGAAGACTTCTTCCGCCGCCATGGAGGGGCCGCCGTCGTACTGGCCCGCTTTGTGCCGATTATCAGGACTTTCGCGCCGCTCACCGCCGGGACTGCCCGCTACGGGTACAAGGCTTTCACGCTCTGGAACGTGGTGGGCGCTTTGGCATGGGCGACGTCGGTAACCCTGCTGGGCAGCTGGCTGGGACACTACGAGATTATCGCCAGGAACATCGACGTCATCGCAGTGGTGATGGTCCTCGTTTCGGTGGTGCCCTGGGCAATCGAGTTCCTCAAGCGGCGCCGCAGCAATCGCCGGACTGAGCCGGCGGGAGAAGCTTCATCCGGCCCGAAAACCGCTGCGGAAGAATAGGCCGTATGACACGTGCCGAGGGACCCTCCCTGCTGCTCGTCGAGGACGATCCGGTCCTGGGCCCGCTGACAGCCGAACTGTTGGAGCCGGACTACCGCGTCCGGCTGGCGGCCAACGGGCAGGAGGGCCTGCACCTGGGGATGACGCAGCCGTGGGACGTGATGGTGATAGACCGCGGCCTGCCCGTCATGGACGGGATCAGCCTGATCACGGCCCTGAGGTCGAAGGGCATCTCCACACCGATCCTGGTCCTCACCGCACTGGGCGACACGGACGAAAAGGTCAGGGGCCTGGACGCGGGTGCCAACGACTACGTGACAAAGCCGTTCGACGCCGGCGAGCTGGCCGCGAGACTGCGCGCCCTGACCCGTACCTACACCCAGCCCGCCGGTCCGGTGAGCTTCGGCGCCTGGGAGCTCGACCCGGCGTCGCGTTCTGTCCGCTCTGTGTACGGCGGCCTGGTATCACTCACGGCCAAAGAGGCAGCTGTGCTGGCGGCACTGGCTTCCGAGCCCGGCAGGGTATTTACCCGCGACGAGCTCCTCGCCAGCCATTTCCACGCCACGGACCAGCCCGGCGTGATCGATACCTATGTCCACCATCTGCGCCGGAAAATCTCCAAAACAGTGATCCGCACCGTGCACGGCGTGGGCTATCAGATCGGTGACGCAGCATGACGTCAAGTCCTACTTCAGTTGAGCCTGACCGGGATACTCTCCGCCGGGCGTCGCTAAAAGTAGCGCTCCGGATCAGTGCTGCCTGCGCCGTGCTGGTCCTGGGACTCCTCGCCGCCGCGACCGCGTACCTCATGAACAAACTGGCCCACCCGGACCTGCCCGATGCTGCGGGGGCTGGGAGGGCCTACACGTACCTTGATTCCCAGGACCTGATCGAGGGGATGATCCTGGCTGGAGTGGGGGGCATCCTTCTGGCAGGCATCGTGGGATGGCTCAGCGCCCGCAGCGCCATCCGGCCGTTGGGCGAAGCGCTGGCCCTGCAGCGGCGCTTCGTCCAGGACGCGAGCCACGAGCTGCGCACGCCCCTCACCATCCTGGACGCCCGCATCCAGCTCGCCCAGCGCAAGGTGGCGCCCGGTTCCGAAACAGGCCAGGCCTTAGCCAGGATCAGGGAGGATACCGCCACCCTGACCGGCATCATCACCGAGCTCCTGATGGCGGCGACCGGGCATGCGTCCGGGCCCGCGGAACCGGTGGATGTAACCAGCGTGGCCGGGTCAGTGACTGAGGGCCTGCAAGAACTGGCGGAGCACCAAGATATCCGCCTTTCGTTCTCCGCCAGCGGGCAGCCGATCGCGCGGATCGCTCCCGGCTCCCTCCGGCGCGCCGTGCTCGCCCTGGCGGACAATGCGCTCGCCCACACCCGGCCCGGTGGAAGCATCGCGATCAGTGTAGGAATTGAGGACCGCCAGGCGGTGATCCGGGTGGAGGATACGGGCTCCGGAATCACCGGGGTGGATCCGGACCGGATCTTTGACCGCTTTGTTCGGACGGCCAGGCGGGATGAAACCGGCGGCAGGCGCAGCTTCGGGATCGGCCTTGCGCTGGTCCGGGAGATTGCCTCTGCCGCGGGCGGCACCATGGAGGTAGCCAGGACCGGGCCGGAGGGGACCACCATGAGGCTTGCGCTGCCGCTGACCCGGCGGTAGTTGTGGGCCGCCGGCGCGGGCCGTGAAGCAGCTCCGCCAGGGCCGGGTGCAACACAGGTGCGTGCCGCCGTCGTACGTTCCCGGCCAGCAACTCCGGCTGCCCCGGGGCCACCCTGGTTTCCCCCTCATCTCGGGAATATGCTTGCCAAGCCCCAGCGGCCTAAATAACATCGGAGCACCGGTTCGGCGCCGGATCAGCGGCGACAGAGCGAACCCACGCGCAGGTTTTTCGTATCGACATACACCCGGCCCCTTCCGATTACACCGCGCCCTCGGCCGCGGACCCTGAAGGCACCGACGCCTCAATGAAACACCGGCCAATCATGCTCGGCATGGGATGGCAACCTGGAGGATGGATGGCCATGAGACGATTCCTGGCACTGGCCATTGCGATTGCCCTGACCTGCACTCTGGCGCCTGCACTGAACTTTGCTACTGCCCAGGCTGCGGCCGGCCCCTGCATCGGTGCACCTCCTGCCGACACCACCGCATACGCAGAAACCCGGCAGTTCGTGGATACCCAATCGTGGTGGATGCCGGACGTTGACCAGCCCAACAACTCCACCACCAATACTGGCCACGTCCACCTGGGGGCGTGCATCCCCGAACGCGAAACGATCAGTTCGGACAACATCTCCGTGAATGTGCGGGTGATCCTCCACGACAACCCGGGCACGGCCAACTACGTCTCCATGGTGTTCATATCCTCCAACAGCGAAACCGTCGTCCAGAAGTGCTACCTGCGGGCTTCTGCATCAAACTTCACCTGCCCCGGCCCGGGCAACTCAGGCAAGGGCGACTTTGTGTGCACCGGCACCTGCGAGCGCTGGCTGACGTTCTCGCCCCCGATTTCGGCATTCAAGCACGCGGGCCTTCAGGAGATCCATCTTCGCGCGTTTGTCCCGGAACCGGACGGCAACGAAATGCGGGCCAGCCTTAACTGGCAAACCGACATCCAAAACGGAAAGTCAGTGTCCAACGTCTCCAGGTACACGTTTCTGCGTGGCAAGGGGTGGTACACCCACGCCCGGTACTGCGAGGCATCGGTCCGCAGCGTTCCCATTCCCGATGGCCCAGTATCAGGCATCTGGACGCCGGTGGTGGGCCTGGCCACCCACCCCGATAGTGCAGTCCCGGCAACCCACTCATTCATCTCCATCGACCCGGACTTCCACGCCGTTCCGCCCAACCCCGGAACCGTACTCCGGGACGCCGCAGGCCCCTACGGACCCGAGCCCTTTGGGGCCGCCCCCATCTCAATCGACACCAGGACCCTGGCCAATGGCGTCCATAAGCTGCACCTCCGGTCGTCATGCCGTGACAACAAGCTGGAATCGACCAACTCCGGCGTCACGGTGATCCCCTTCACGGTGGCCAACTGACAACAGGTGATCAGCGTTTCCAAGTACCCGGGTGCGTACTACCCAAGTATCAGGAACCCGATTCCACGCTTCGAAGCAGGTACCAGCTACTCGTGACTTCCGCTTGCCCTGAAAACTAGGCTTGCAAAACGGTGTGGCCAGGCCATGGTCGACTGCGCTGCAGATGCTGCTGGGGCATGGGGTTTCAACTCCGGGGAGCAACATTGTCTGAGCAAGGATTTTTCAACAAAAGTTTGTCCGGCACCGGCAGCAGGTGGTTCTGGCCCGGCAGATCCGGGGACGTAAAGCCCGGGGCACTGCTGACAGCACTGGTGCTTGCGGCTGAGGGTGGCTTGGTGATGCTGCCTGTTGCTGCCACCGCCGCCGGGCCGGACTTGCCCGTTTCCACGAATTGTTCTGCGCGGCTGCTCCCGGGCATAGGTGGCCAGGGCAGCAACGCCGTCGCCGCGACCAGCAACGGGCTGGTGGTTGGCCTGGCCGATACCGCCACGGGCGGGTCCGCTCCAGTGCTCTGGCGGGACGGTCAGCCCACGGTGCTGGCGATCCCGCTCGATGCAGCGGTTCCTGAGTCTGTGAATGCGGCCGGCGTGGTGGTCGGAACGGGCTATGACGCCGCCAATGAGGTGCTGGTTGGCTGGTGGTGGCAAGACGGTCAGTACCACCCCCTCCCGGTCACTCCCGGTGAGATTGCACTCCCCTCGATGGTGTCGGACAGCGGCGTTGTTGTGGGTGCGGTGATCGACGACGAGGAGCACTCCGACGGACCGGGTGCCGACGACGACGAGCGTCCCGCCGTGTGGTCCGCCGTGACCGCGGCGCCCCGCGAACTTGCGTTGCCTGCCGGAGCGCGGGGCGGTCATGCCTTCGCCGTAGGACCGGACGGCACGGCGGGTGGGGTGGCCCTTGGCGACGACGCCACCCCGGTCGTGTGGTCACCGACGGGCGCCCCGAGGGCCCTGCCGACTCTCATCGGGAAGGGCGGTGTGGTGCTTGGCATCGACTCTGCCGGGCAGGCGCTGGGCCAAAGTGCCGTGGCCGAAGGAACCCACGCGGTGGCCTGGGGAGCCCTGGGCGTGATTTCCGACGTCGGCTCAACCGCCGCAGGCCCCTCCTCCAGCGCGGCGTCAGGCACTGCAGGAACGACAGTGGGTGAAGGCAGTTCGCCGTCCTTCCGCGGTTCCCGGCCCCAGGCGCTGATGTGGACCGGCAAGAGCGCCCGGATCCTCCCACCGGGCTCTGATGCCCAGTTCACCGGAGTCTCCGGGTCGGCCAGCTCTGTGGCACGGCAAGGCGGAACCACTGTTGTGATTGGGTACTCCGCCGCAGCCAACGGGCTGCGCCGCGCCACCGAATGGAGCTGCAAGTGACCGCCCACCAGCACACGCGCCACCCGCTGCGCCGGGCGCTCGCCGTCCTGCTCGGCACCGCACTCGTTCTCGCCAATGTCTATTTCCTTGCCACGTCGCGGGATTCCCAGGCCACCGCCGCAACCTCCGTGAGCCTGGGGTTCGCCGGTGACACCGGCGGCAACACGGTGACCGGCAAGGTGATTGATGCAGCACGCACCGCGGGGGCCGGGGCGATGTTCAACCTCGGGGACATGTCCTACTCCCAGATCACCCCGGAATCGTCCTGGTGCTCGTTCGTCAAGCAGCATGCCGGGACGATGCCCTACGAGTTCGTGTCCGGGAACCACGAGGACAACGGACCTGACGGCGTATGGTCCAGCTTTGCCTCGTGCCTGCCGGACCAGCTGGGCTCGATCGGAAACTACGCGCAGCAGTTCTACACGGACTACCCGGCAGGCAGCCCCCTGGTTCGCGTCATCATGGCATCCCCGAAACTGACGTACAGCGGCAGCAGCCTGGACTGGTCCTACAAGTCGGGCACCCAAGGCTACAAGTTCGTGTCGTCGGCGATCGACTCCGCACACGCAGCGGGAATTCCGTTCGTGGTGGTGGGAATGCACATGTACTGCCTGTCCATGGTCAACTACCCCTGCGCGGCCAGTCCTGACCTGATGAACCTGCTGGTGGCGAAGAAGGTGGATCTGTACCTGCAGGCCCACGACCATGCGTACGCGCGCAGCTACCCGCTCGCACTCAAGGGCAGCTGCACGGCCATCCCCGTCAGCAGTTTTAACCCCGACTGCGTCGCCGACACAAACCCCAGCGGGCAGTTCGCCGCCGGGACCGGGACCATCCTGGCCACCGTGGGTTCGGGCGGCAGATCGCTCAACAGCGAGAGCAACACGACGACGGCCCCGTACTTCCAGCGGTTCATGGGCACCAACAACAACCCGACGTACGGCTTCTTGAAAGTATCGGTGACCAGCACCGCCCTTACCGGTTCATTTGTTAGGGCCTCGGGCGGAACCTTCACCGACAATTTCACCGTCACCCGGGCAGCGCCTCCGCCAAGCCCGAGCCCGACGCCGACACCGACGCCGACGCCCACCCCGACGGCCACGCCAACGACGCCTCCCACAACGACGTCGCCGCCGACAACAACGTCACCTCCGCCCACTACGACCTCGCCTCCGCCCACCACGACCTCGCCTCCACCGGCACCGACAGCCGTCTCGGTTCGGTCATCGGCAACCGGAGCCGGCGAGTTGACTGCTGCGGGCTCGTACACCGCCGCCCTGCCTGCAGGCTGGCAGCCGGGCGACACAGTGTTCCTGTTCTCGCAGGTCACGGTGTCCTCCTCGGCCAACACCACGGCTCCCGCGGGATGGACGCGGGCAGTGGGCGACTTCACCAGCGCCGGATCCGCGTCGGCCCACCAGGCGGTCTGGTACCGGGTAATGCAGGCTGGCGACACAGCGCCGAGCGTGCCTGAACCCGCCTCCCGCTTTGCCTGGTCCACTGTTGCCGTACAGGGCGCAAACCAGACGACACCGCTGGATGTCGCGCCCACCACTGACACCAACAGTGGGGTGGCCTACCCGGGTGTCCGCGCCCCATCAATCACGCCGGTAACGCCGGGGGCGCTGCTGCTGACCGCACATGGCGTCAGGAACGGCACCAACTCGGCTACCACCACCTTCACCCCGGCAGCAGGGACTACTGAGGTTGGCGACGTGACGTCAGGCATCGCGTCCAAATCGAACGCGGCGATCGAGGTCAACGCCCTCCCGCTGACCGATACCGCCGCGACCGGTGCAAAAACTGCCAGCGCAACATCAAGCTCCGGCGCCGTCATCAACCAGTGCGGTTTGGCAATCGTTGTGCGGCCAGCGGGTCCGTGAGCTTGCCTTAATCCGTCGTCCATTTGAGTTAGGTTAGGGTTCCCTTATAAGGTGCACCGGTGACGTTACAGACAGAGCTCGCCGGCGTCTCCTTTGCCGCCACCCTGGCCCGCTTTGGAGACCGCACCGCCGTCAGCACCCAGACCGGCTCATTGAGCTACCGCGAGCTCGCCCGCCGGGTGGAGGACATGGTCCACTCATTCGGCCAAGGCCGGCGCCTGGTTGCACTTGAGGCCGAGAACAGCCTGCCGTCGCTCGTGGCCTACCTGGCCGCCCTCGCGGCCGGGAACCCGCTGCTGGTCCTGCCCTCCGGCGGCTCGGCTGCCGATGCCCTGATCGCGGCCTACAACCCGGACATCGTGGTGCAGGCGTCCTCCGGCGAAGCGGTCCTGGACGTGCGCCGCGAGGACACCGCGCACGATTTGCATCCGGACCTGGCGCTGCTGCTCAGCACCTCCGGGTCCACCGGCTCGCCCAAACTGGCGCGCCTGTCCGCCGGCAGTATCCAGGCCAACGCCGCCGCGATCGCCGAGTACCTGCAGCTGCGCCCCAGCGACACCGCCGCCACCACGCTCCCCCTCTCCTACTGCTACGGCATGAGCGTGGTCAACAGCCACTTCCTCGTGGGTGCCACCCTGGCGCTGACGGATCTTTCGGTGGTGGACCCCTGCTTCTGGGACCTCGTCCGCGCTGAGAAGGTGACGTCCTTCGCCGCGGTGCCCTACACGTTCGACCTCCTGGACCGGGTGGGCTTTGCGGACATGGACGTGCCGAGCCTGCGGTACATCACGCAGGCCGGCGGACGGCTGGCCCCGGACCGCGTGCGCTCCTACGCCGAGCTGGGCCGACAGCAGGGGTGGGACCTGTTTGTGATGTACGGCCAGACCGAGGCGACGGCGCGCATGGCCTACCTCCCGCCGGACCAGGCTGCTGAGAATCCGCAGGCCATCGGCGTGCCCGTGCCCGGCGGGTCCTTCCGGCTGGAGCCCGTCCCCGGACTGGACGCCTCAGAGCTGGTGTACTCCGGGCCGAACGTGATGCTGGGGTACGCCGAGCGGCCCGAGGACCTTGCCCTGGGCCGGGTGGTCACCGAGCTTCAGACCGGCGACCTCGCCCGCCGCGGCGCCAGCGGCCTCTACGAGATCGTGGGCCGGCGCAGCCGGTTCGTGAAGATCGTGGGCCTCCGGGTGGACCTGGGGCAGGTGGAAAAGATCCTGGCCGATCTCGGCGTGACCGCTGCCGCTGCCGGCACCGACGACGCTGTCGTGGTCGCCATCGAAGGCGACCACAACCTCGCCCTCATCGCCAAAACCCTGGCGCAGGACCTGGGCCTGCCGCGCGCCGCCGTCGAACTTCATCCCGTGGAGGCCATCCCGCGGCTCAGCAACGGGAAGCCGGACTACCCCGCCGTCGCCGCCCTCGCCTCCGAACGGGGGAACGACGACGACGCTCCCTCGGCCCCAGACGCGGGCTCCACTGATGTGCGCCGCATCTTCGCCGAAGTGCTGGAGCAGGACGACGTCGCCGATACCGACACGTTCGTGTCCCTCGGCGGCGACTCGCTCTCCTACGTGGCAGCGTCCCTCCGGCTGGAGCAGGCGCTCGGCTACCTTCCGCAGGGCTGGCACCTGATGCCGGTGTGCGAGCTCGCCCCGGCGCCGCACGCATCACTCCGCCAGGTGCCGCCGTCGGGCACTCATCGTCCGGAGAAGCCACGAGGACTCAGTGCCTGGCGGCGGAAGGTGCTCGCGCCGATGGAGACGGGGATCGTGCTCCGCGCCGTGGCCATCATCTTTATCGTCTCCACCCACATCGGTTTCTTCCACTGGACGGGCACCGCACACGTCCTCATGGCCCTGGCCGGCTACAACTTTGCCCGATTCCAGTTGTCCGGCGAGCGCACGGCACGGCTGCGGCGGCACCTGCGCAGCATCGCGCGGATTGTGGTGCCCAGTGTGGCGGTCATCGCCCTTGCGTTCGCCATCACGGACAAATACGCCTGGTACAACGTGTTCCTGCTGAACCCGCTGCTGGGCCCGCCGGGGTGGAGCGACTACTCGCGTTTCTGGTTTGTGGAGATCCTGGTCCACATCCTCCTGGGCCTGGCCGCGGTGCTGGCCATCCCGGCCGTTGACCGGGCAGTGCGCCGGTGGCCGTGGGCTTTCGGGATGGCCCTGGTGGCGGTTGATATGCCGCTGTTTTTTGGCCTCGTGGACAGCCACTATCCGGGCCAGGGTCCTGTGCTGTGGCTGTTCGGGCTGGGCTGGGCCGCTGCCACTTCCCGCACGCTATGGCACAGGGCGGCCGTGACGGCGGTGGCGTTCCTGGTGGTTCCCGAGTCCTTCGACAACCCCTACCGCAGCGCCACCATCCTGGCCGGCTGCCTCATCCTGCTCTGGCTGCCCACCCTGCACGTTCCCCGCGGGCTGCACCGGATCACCGCCCTGCTGGCCAGCGCGTCCCTGCACATCTACGTGACCCACTGGCTGGTGTATCCGCTGGTTGACCCCTACAGCAAGGGCCTGGCCGTGCTGGCTTCCCTGGCTTGCGGGGTCCTCTACTGGATCCTGGCCACGCGGGCCATGGGGTTCGTGGAGAAGCGGATGAAGCGCCGGCGCTCTCGGTCCGCTGTTGCCGCCGCCGTGCATTCCCGCCCGGTTACTTTCCGGGCCTACGGACGCCGCGCCGCGGACGACGGCGTGTCCCCGGCTCTGGCGCCCGGCTTGCGGGAGTAACCGGGAAGGAACGCACTGGCCCCTGGTGTTCCCTGCGTCAGTAGCGGTTACGCGGAGGGCGGGACTGGGCGGCGCGCATCTGCTTGGCTTTTCCGCGCCTGCATGATCCGGCTGATGATGGTGGGGAGCAAGGCGAACAGGAGTTTCTTCACAAGACTGGTCCTTTGGTTGGGGCCTGGTTTTTGTTCTTGCTGTTGGTTTTTGTCCTTGCTGTTTACGGCTGTCGCTCTGAAGCCCGGACCTCGCTGAACGGATCGTCCGGATCCTTCAGCGGCACGCCGCCCGCTTCGGTCCCGGAATAGGAGGGGCGGGCAGGTTCGCCGTAGATAGTTTCGCCGTAAGTGGCGGGCGTGGCGGGCGTGGCAGCCTGGTCCCGGTACACCGGTTCCGCGCCCCATGGTGGAGCTTTTGTTCCGGCCGTCTGCCCAGCCACGGACTGGACTCCGGCCTGTGCTGTCGGGGCCCCTGCCTGCAAACCGCGGGCCACGCGGCCGGCCAGGATCCCGGCGCCGGCAGCCAGGAGCAGGAACGTTCCGGGTTTCCGGCGGGCGAAGGACTGCACGTCAGCCAGCAACGCCGACGGTTCCTTATTTTCAATCCAGGAGGCAACCGAAGTGGCCCTCCCGGCGGCCTGCCGGACCAGGTCACTGGCCACTCCCTGTTCCGCCGGGGCATCCGCCATGGAGTGCAGCTGGCTGGAGATGCTGCGGATTCCATCGGCCGCCTTCCGTTGCTGCTCTCCAGCCTGGCTGCTGACGCCCGCCTTCGCTTGCTGCAACAGACCCTGCGCGCTGGACTTGGCCTCGGTGGCGACGTTTGCGGCCTCAAGCCTGGCGGTCTGGGCCACATTGCGGGCCGCACCGGCCGCCTGCCCGGCAACCTTCGACGTCTCCTCCTTTGCTGCATCCTTCTTGGTGACATAGGTTTCCGGCTCCGCTGAAGCATCGGCCGGGGTGTTCCCGTACTGGTCGAGAGGGCTTCCGGCAGAGGGCTCAGGCCACTGGTTCTCGGACATCGTCACTCGCTTCCACTGGATCCTGCTGGCTGTTTGAGCCCAGCCGGATCAATTAGTAAGTAGGGTTACTAATTAGATAGTAGGCACACTGGCGGACCGTCGCGCAAGACGGGATGCGCAATCGGGTAGCCCTCTTCTGCCCAACCACCTCCGCCGAGAAGGCAGTTCACGGCAGTCCCCGCCCCTGGGATTGCCGTCAAATGTCATCTCGCGGTCCGTGGCGGACTTCCCTAACGCCTTCAGCCGTTCGACCCGTTCCACGCTGGCCCGGTTATTGACGCCTGCCTGCATTTTCACCCACCGCTTCGTGGTCAACTGCCCCAAAAACCGGGCCGGTTTAGCAACGGCCAGACGGGTGGCGCGCCATACTGCCGGGCCCGAGGCCGCGTTTGCAGTGGATTTGTCATCCCACTGCGCGGCTATGTCAGAATATGCGTATGAATGCAGATAATAGTGCTTGCTCGTTGAGCGCAGACAGCCAGTACGTGGAGCTGGCCGTTGAAGTGTTCGCGATGCTGGCCGACGCCACGCGGGTGCGCATCATCCTTGCCCTGCGCGACGGCGAGATGGCGGTGGGTGCGCTGGCCGACGTGGTGGGGAAATCACCGGCCGCGGTTTCCCAGCACCTGGCCAAGATGCGCCTGGCCCGGATGGTCTCCACCCGCCAGGACGGCACCAAAGTTTTGTACCGGCTGGAAAACGAGCATGCGCGGCAGCTCGTCGCGGATGCCATTTTCCAGGCCGAGCACGCACTCGGCGGAGAACCGGCGCACCACCGCCGCGAACGGAAGGCCGCATCATGAGCAGGCAGGACCACGTTCACCAGCACGCAGAGGCCGGGCATTCCCACGACGACGGGCACAGCCACGATCACGGGCACTCCCATCCCCATGATCACGGCCATGACCACGGGCACAGCCACGATGACGACCACACCCATGGACATGACCACGGGCACGGGCACAGCCATGACCACGATGGGCACCACCACAGCGGATTCAAAGGCTGGCTCTTCGAGCTGTTCGTTCCCCACACCCACGATGCCGCCGACTCCATCGACGACGCCATGGAAGCCAGCGTCGAAGGTATCCGCGCGCTGAAGATCAGCCTCTTCCTGCTCCTCGCCACCACCATCCTGCAGTTCCTGGTGGTGCTGGTCAGCGGCTCCGTGGCCCTTCTGGCCGACACCATCCACAACTTCTCGGACGCCCTCACCGCGGTGCCGCTCTGGGTCGCGTTCATCCTGGGCCGCCGCGCCGCCACCCGCCGCTACACCTACGGTTTTGGCCGGGCGGAGGACCTGGCGGGCCTGTTCATCGTTGCCGTTGTGGCCCTGTCCGCCGTCGTCGCGGCATGGCAGTCCGTGGACCGTCTGCTGAACCCCCAGCCGCTGGCCAACCTGTGGTGGGTCTTCGCCGCCGGCCTGATCGGCTTCGCGGGCAACGAGGCGGTGGCCATCTACCGCATCAGGGTGGGCCGCCGGATCGGCTCCGCCGCCCTCGTGGCCGACGGTGTGCACGCCCGCACGGACGGTTTCACGTCCCTGGCGGTGGTGCTCGGCGCGGCCGGCGTGATGCTCGGCTTCCCCCTGGCCGACCCCATCGGTGGCCTCCTGATATCCGCTGCCATCCTGGTGCTGTTGTGGGGAACCGTACGCAGCATCGGCCGTCGTCTTATGGACCGTATTGAGCCGGACCTGGTGGACACGGCACAGAAGGCGCTTGAAGGAACGCCGGGCGTCCTGGCCGTGCCGCGCCTCCAGCTGCGCTGGTCCGGTCACCGGCTGCAGGGCGCAGCCACGTTGGTGATGGATGACGGCGTCACGCTGGCTGAGGCCGAACAGGTTACCCGCGAGGCCGCGCACCGCCTGAAGCATGCGCTGCCCAAGGCGGACGACATGGTCCTCACTCCCCTGGCCGCCACCCGATAGCGAACAGCAGGGGCCGCCGTCGTGCGTTCCTTCCCAGTTACCTCCTTGGGCTAAGCGGCGCGAGGCCTAAAACAATGGCCCGTTCCGTTCCGTACGTAGAAGTAACTGGGCGGGAACGCACGCAGCAGCTAGGTTCCCGGGAAGTACTTCCGGCTGTCGTGCTCCGGTGGACGGTCCCCGTGGTCAAGGTGTCCAGACCAAGTGTCGGCACGGCGGGCAATTTTTCCGCACCGGGTACAGTGCCGTCGAAAAGTTCCCTTTGGTTCTTCTACCGTCAGCCAGTGGTGCCCCAAATTCACCTTGCAAAGCAGCTTTCTCAACATCAGCGCTCCATCCAGGATTTTCGCACAAGATTCATGCGGGCCACTGCAGGCTTCAATTGTCCGCCGGCGCAGAAGGGGGCACCAGTGGTTTGCTGCGCAGGGTACTTGGGACACCTCGACCGCGCCGTCAAACAGTCATGTCCCGCTCCTTCACCAGGCGGGCCGCAGCGGCCGCAGCAAGAAGCACGACGGCGGCCATCATCAGGGCGCCGTCCCGGTTGAAGGCCTCAACGGGCATGGCGGAAGAATGCCGGAACGGGCTCAGGTCCTGGAGCCAGGCGGGCAGTCCCAACAGTTCGCCGAACTGTCCAAGGACCAGCGCCACTGCCAGTGCGCCCCAACCAACAGCACTGGTCCATCGGGGCCGGATCGCGAACACCAGCGCTGTCAAAGCAGGGAATACGAGCGCCGCGGGCACGTGGGCCAAGGCGCCGGCAAACACAGTTCCGGGGTTGCTTCCCCCGGCCTGAACCAAGGCGAGCACCAGGCCGGCGGAGGCTCCGGCAGCGGCGGCGACGGCCGTCGTCGAGATTGCTGCGATGGCAAGTGACCCGCCCAGCCAGCGGACGCGCGACGCCGGCACGGCCAGGAGCAGCTCGGCCCGCCCTTCCGCCTCTTCCGCATGCAGCCGCAGCACGGCCTGGATGCCCGCGGCGGCAGCCATGATCCCGGCCAGCCCCAGCATCGCGGTGGTGAACAGATCCACCATGCTTGCTTCGCCGGGCACCACGCGCCTGATCAGTTCAGCCACGGACGGGTTTCCGGCCAGGGCGTCCCGTACTACGGGGCCCAGGCCGCCGGCCACCACACCCAGCACCCCAGCGGTAAGGCACCAGCCGGCCACGGTTCCGCGTTGCAGGCGCCAGGCCAGGCCAAAAAACGACGCCAGGCCGGGGCGCGCCCGCGCCGCCCCTGATTCGTTCGCAGGGATGTAGCTGGCCCCCAAGTCCCTGCGGTTCCTCAGCAGCACCGCGGTTGTTGCCAGGACAAGGGCTGCGGAGGCAAGGACGAGAAGCGGACGGGGGTCGGCATCCGTAAACGGCCTGACGCGCTGGCCCCAGCCGATGGGTGAGAACAGCGAAGGCCAGGCGGCCACTACATGCAGCGGGGAATCCGCGGTGCCCAGCGCATCCCCCGCCCCGCGCAGCAGATAGGCCGCGCCCACCAGTGCAGCCGCCGCCCCGTTGGCGCTCCGGGCGGATGGCATGGCCTGCGCCACCAGGGCGGCCGTGGCCGTGAAGAACAACCCGACTGCTCCCACAGCCGCACCGGCGAGCAAGGAACCCGTCACCGGCAGGCCGGCGCCGGTGAACCCGGCCGCCACCACCAGGGCGAGGACCGCGTTGGCGCCACCGCCCAGCAGCAGGGTGGCGCCAAGGGATGCCGTCCGGTTCACAGGGGCGGCGCCCACCAGCTCCGCACGGCCCTGGTCCTCATCGGCACGGGTGTGGCGCACCACCAGGAACGTGCTCATCAGGCCGGCCAGCACGGCGGTGAACGAATAGCCCTGGAAGAAGGTGACTGCCCCGGAGCCGATCCCGTCGGGAAGCCCGCGCAGGAACAGGAAAGCCGGACTCGCAGCGGCCACTCCCATCAGGGCGGCCCGCTCCGTGTCCGCAGCGAATTCCGTGGTGACGGCGCTGGCTGCGGCGTATCCGAGCCCGGCGATGCCCACGGTCCAAGCCGCGAGCTCGCCACAGTCACGGCGTCCCTGGAGCCGGGCCAGGCGGACGACGGCGCCCATCACCGGACCTGGCTTTCCCTGGTGACGGGGGTGGCTGGGGTTGCGGGGCTCTCCTGGTCTGGCTGCCTGTTGGCCTGCCCGGTTCCATAGCCTGTGGCCTGCCCGCCGTAGTGGCGCATAAACAATTCCTCAAGGGAAGGCGGCGAGGCAGTGAAGGCCGTGACGCCGGCTGTTGCCAATGCTTGCAGGACCGTCCCCAGGTCCGCTGCATCGGCGTCGAACTCCATGGTTGACCCGTCACGGCGGAAGTCATGGATACCCTGCACCGTTGCCACCACTTCCGGGTTCGCTGCGATGACGCGGAAGCGGGTCCTGGTCAGATGCCGAAGGTCGGCGAGGGTGCCGGATTCCACGGCCGCTCCAGAACGGATGATGGTGACCCTGTCACACAACTGTTCCACCTCCGCCAGGATGTGGCTGGACAGCAGCACCGTGGCCCCATCCGCACTGACCCTGCGGACATGCCGGCGGAAGACGTCGTCCATGACCGGGTCAAGGCCGGAGCTGGGTTCATCCAGGAGGTAGAGCCGGGCGGGCCGGGAAAAGGCGGCAATCAGCGCTGCCTTCTGCCGGTTGCCCTTGGAATAGGTCCGCGCCTTTTTTCGCGGATCGAAATCCAACTCCTCAATCAGTTGCCGCCGAAGCCCTTCATCGGCTCCGCCGCGCAGGCCGGCGAGCAGGTCCACTACCTCCCCGCCGGTGAGGTTGGGCCAGAGCGTCACGTCCCCCGGGACATAGGCGATATCCCGGTGTGCCCGCACAGGTTCGGCCCAGGGGTCAATGCCAAACACGCGCGCGGTTCCGGAGGTGGGCTTGATCAGGCCCAGGAGTATCCGCAGGGTGGTGGATTTTCCGGCACCGTTGGGACCGAGGAAGCCGTGGACCTCGCCGGGCATCACAGAGAGGTCGAGGCCCGTGAGCGCCGGAGTACGCCCGAAGCTTTTAACGAGGTGCCGGGTGTGGATTACTGGGGATGATTCTGCGTGCATGGCCGGGTCCGTTCCTGGGTCGCAACGATCACACCCAGGCGGTTGCCAGGGGCATGCCGCGTGCGCTTCCGCACGTGGGCCGACCAGGCTTCCCGGCTCTCCGGTGCACATCTTACAGCCGCGTGTCAGGGGGCGGAAGGGGTGGCGGAAGGGGCGGCGCTTCCGCCGGCACCGAGCATTCCTGCCTGAGCGGCCCCTCCCTGAGTAGGCTGGGCTGATGGCCCTCCTCGCTGCCCTGGCACCCACCTTCGCGGCAGTGGCCATCCTCATGCTGCTCACCATGGCCGTGCTCCGGGGCGCGCGCACGCCGCAGTACTTGGCTCCCGCCCTGGCCATCCTCCGCGGGGCCGCCCAGCTGTCCCTCATCAGCCTGGTGCTGGGCGGCATCATCACCGATCCGCTGTGGGTGGCGGCCGCGCTGGTGGTGATGTTCAGCGTGGCTGCCGTGACGGCAACCCGCAGGCTGGGCTGGTCGGGGCCGCGGTTTTTGGTGGTGGCAGGGACCATGGCCCTGGGGATTGCGGTGACGCTCGGCGTCGTGTTCGGCACCGGGGCGGTGGCACTGGAGCCTCGGTACGTCCTGGCTGTGGGCGGCATTGTGATCGGCAACTGCATGACCATCGCCGTCCTTGCCGGGCACCGGTTCTACGACGCCGTCCGGGAACAGTGGGACCAAGTGGAAGGCTGGCTTGCCTTGGGTGCCACGGCCCGGCGGGCCACACTGACCCAGGCGCGGAACTCGGTGCACGCGGCCCTGATCCCGTCCACTGACCAGACCAAAACCACCGGCCTGGTGACCCTGCCCGGTGCGTTTGTTGGAGCGATCTTCGGCGGCGCGTCCCCGTTCGAGGCCGGCCGCTTCCAGGTGGTGGTGTTGGCGTCCATCATGGCGGCCGGTTCGATCACCGCCGTCGCACTGATCCGGACCCTGGGTGCAGTGAAGGTGCGGCCCGCCTAGCGGCTCTCGTGCCTAGCCTTCGCACTCCGTGCAGTATTTCTTCCCGTCCTTTTCGCGCGCCAGCTGGCTGCGGTGGTGGACGAGGAAGCACGACATACAGGTGAATTCATCGGACTGGACGGGGACCACCTGCACCTGCAGCTCTTCGCCCGAAAGGTCCGCTCCGGGCAGTTCAAAACTGTCCGCCAGCTCGGTTTCGTCGAGGTCGATCACACCGGCCTTGGGCGCAGCCTTGTCCGACTTGAGCTCATCAAGCGGTTCGCTGAGCTCTTCCTCGGCAGACTGCCGCGGGGCATCGTAATCAACTGCCACTGATTCTCCTTTATTGCTCTGGATGTTCTTGTTGGAACCACGACACAACCCGGCGGGGCGGCTGGTTATTCCCGAAGCACCTGCTCCAGCTCCGCGGTCATCGCGTTGACCAGCTCTGGCCTGCCGTGGAACTGGGCGGGCGTGTTCTGGAAGAGTTCGATGCCCCAGGCGCCCTCATCCAGCAAGGCCACGAGTGTTTGATGCGCGTTGGTGGCCGGGGCGATGTCCGTCCGGCCCGGCGGAACCAGCCCGCTGATGGCAGTGAGCAGCACGACGCCGGGTCCCAGCGGCCGCACGGAACGCACCTTGGTGACGTACGTGCCCGTGGCATGGTCCTTGAAGACGGGCTCGAGGTGCCCGAAGATCTGGTCCGGTCCGGTGGCGGCACTGCCATCAAACCCGATCTGGAACCCGCGCTGCGTAAAGAGGTTCGCCATTCCCCGGGCATCCCGCCGGTTCCAGGCAGCGATCAACCCCTCGTACAGGCTGCGGACTTTGTCCAGGTCCGAATCATCCATCGCCGCCCCCTAAGAACGTTCGGATAGTCTCTGCCATTCTCTGCGACTGCGTCCAGTGCAGATAATGATTTCCTTCCAGGGTGACGATCTGGTGGCGCTGGACATTCTTCAGGAGGTTTTCCGCCGCGGCTTCCTTTTCGGCTGAATGCTCGGTCTTCTCATCAGCGACGAAGGCCAGCACCGGCAGGTCATCCGGGTACGTCACTCCCCGGAGGGCCTGGGAGTTGTTCCCGATCCGGGCCGTCTCATCCACCATGGCCGGGTTGCCGAAGTTCCAGTTCATCATCATCCGCATGCGCCGCAGCTCATCATCGGTGTACGCCTTGCTGTCCGGGTCGGTAATGCCGGGCGCCACTGCGGTCACGGCGCGGAGGACCCCCGTGACGGCCAGGGCCCGTTGCCAGTTAAACTCGGGCTGCGGCTCCGGCACCGGCTCATTGCCGGGCTTGGGAATGGTGGCATCAATGCCCACCACGGCCGACACTTCCGCCCGGTACCGGTTGGCGTAATCAAGCATGTAGAAACCGGCGATCGAATGCCCGGCCAGCACGTACGGCTGCTTCACCTGGAGCTTGGCCAGCACGTCGTGGAGTTCATTGCTGATGTTCTCGTTAGTCCGCGGGCTGGCTTCAGGGTCGCTGTACCCGTACCCGAACCCCTCCACCACGATCACGTCAAAGCCATTGAGCGCACGGATCAGCGGCTGGAAATCGAGGGCAGGAGCCGGCGTCGACAGACCACTGAGGAGGACGATCGGCTGGCCCTCCTGCCTGTTCCGGTACACGTTCAGGGAACCACTTCCGACGGCGACGCGCTCGCCGTACGCCGGCGTGTTCGCCTTTTCGGTCCGCTCCAGGACCAGGTTGACCGCCGTCGAAAGCAGGATCAGTCCCAGGATGACGAGGGCCGCGATCCCGGCACGGCGCAGCCCGCGCCGGGGCTTTTTGGACACCCCGGCGCGGGCTGCTTCAGGCTGGTTGGAAACCTCTCGAGGAAGTGGACGCATGAGCCTTTCCGATCCATCCGACCTATATATTGCGCCTAGGCAGGCTTGGCAAACACAGCAGCACTCATGATTTCGTAGGCCACGAACGGCTCGTCGCCTTCCACCCAGGCGTCGTGGCCGGCAGGAATGGTGTACGCGTGGCCGGCGCTAACCGTGCTTTGTGTTCCGTCATCCATTCGCACTGTCAATGTTCCCGAGGCACAGATTCCTACGTGATTGACCTGGCAGCTGTCCGTATGCACCACGGTCTTGATGGTCTCGGACCAACGCCAGCCGGGTTCAAAGGTAAACCTGCCCAAGGTGGTGTCCCCGACGTTAACCACATCGACGGCGGTCTTGGGCGGACGGCGCCGCTCATCGGGATCGTCGAATGACTTCGCTTCCAGGGTTTTTACTGCTTCTCCGGCCATTTCCTTCTCCTGATAGGGAGTTATTGGAACTATTCATCCGGAGCGCCCAGACCGCTCCCGGGCTTCGTTGGCCGGCCCAGGTGGGGACCAGTGCCGTGCCAACGCTGGCACCCAGCGGTATCAGAGTGCGCCCGGCAGCGGATGGTGTCAATACGCAGGTCTGGCCAACGGCTTCCTGTCACGCCAATGTTGCCTTGCGTTCACCAGTACAGGGCAGGCTCGGGTTGTTCCGAACATACTGATGCCCATTTTCAGGAGATTTTCCATGTCCAACACTGTTTCCCGCCGCAACTTCCTCGGCGCCGGAGCAAGCGCCGCTGCCCTGGGCTTCGCCTTCGCCGGCGCCGGCAGCCTGGCCCCCTTCGCCCGGCCCGCCAACGCTGCCACCCGCAACGCCTTCGGCTACGGGACGCTGGTTTCGGACCCCAACGGCATCCTCGCGCTTCCCGAGGGCTTCTCCTACAAGCTGCTCGCCCGTTCGGGGCAGACCGCCACCACCGAGGGCGTGCACCCCTCCGATCCTGACGGCATCGGCGTCTTCGACGGCCCCAACGGCGGTTCGGTACTGATCTGCAACCACGAAAACAGCGGAAATGAGCCCTTCCCGGTTCCCGTGGTGGACGGCATCACCTACGACCCCGGCGCAAAGGGCGGCACCTCCACCCTCACCGTGGACGCCGACGGAAACCGCGTGGGCCAGTACACCTCAGTGGCCGGTACCAACAACAACTGCGCCGGCGGCATCTCACCCTGGGGCACCTGGCTTACCTGCGAGGAAACCGAAGCCCGCGCCGGGTCCGGCACGAACACCAAGGACCACGGATACGTCTTCGAGGTGGACCCCGCCAGCCGTGAGGCCAACGTCGGGTTCGCCAACATCCCGCTGAAGTTCCTGGGCCGCTACTCCCATGAGGCAGTCGCCGTCGATCCCAAAACCACCCAGATCTACCTCACCGAGGACGCCGGCAACCCCAACGGCCTGTACCTGCGCTGGACCCCGCCGGCAGGCTTCACTCCGGGCAAGGGCAGCCTCCACGCCCTGGCACAGTCCGCGGGCGGCGACGTGGCAGGCCGGCTGCAGGCCATGAAGGCCTTCCGCGGCTCCACCCACATCAAGGACCTTTCGGAAGCCACCACCGTGGGCACCCGGTACAAGGTGGAATGGGTGGACGTGCCGGACCGCGACGCCCGCACCACGTCAGTGCGCAAGCAGTTCACCAACGACGAGATCACCCGCTCCCGGAAGCTTGAAGGCCAGTGGTGGGGCGACGGCGGGGCCTACTTCGTGTCCAGCTTCGCCCGCCTCACCGACGGTTCCGTCAACGAACACGACGGCCAGGTGTGGCATTACGATCCCGCCACCGAATCCATCACGCTGAGCACCATCTTCGGCGTCAACCAGGATCCGGACCAGGACGGCGCCTTCGACGGCCCGGACAACATCACGGTGGCACCGCAGGGCGGGCTGATTCTGGCAGAGGACGGCAACGGCGTCTCCCACCTTGTCGGCGTCACCGACCAGGGCATGTCCTACCCGCTGGCCCGCAACGAGTTCAACGACTCGGAATTCTGTGGCCCGGCGTTCAGCAAGGACGGCAAGTGGCTCTTCGCCAACATCCAGTCCCCCGGCTTCACCCTGGCCATCACGGGGCCGTGGACCCGCGCGTCCAACGCCGCCACCGCGGCAGCGAACTAATTACCAGCGGGCTTGCAGCCGCCGGGGGGCTGCAAGCCCGCTGCCCGTTCACCATCCGTTCATCGCGGCCACGTATCTTTCGCCGGTGAATGCTTTCGATTCGTCCCGCCATGGCTTTAACGTCCTTGATGACGGCGACGATCTGCACCCGCCCGGACACAATGGGAAGGTGGCTACGTACCGCCCCCAAATGGCCGGCGCGGAAAAGGCAGCACCGCCCCGTACCCTGGTGCAGGTTTTCGAGGAAACGGCGCAGCGGTTCCCTGACGCGTCCGCCCTCGACGACGGCAAGGCCTCCCTGAGCTATGCCGAGCTGCATGCCGCCGCCAAGAAGTACGCGCTGCGGCTGCACAAGAGCGGCATCGGAGCGGGCCACAAGGTGGGCATCCGGATCCCGTCCGGAACCAACGAACTCTACATCGCCATCCTCGCCACCTTGTTGGTGGGCGCAGCCTACGTGCCCGTCGACGCCGACGACCCGGAGGAGCGGGCGAGCCTCGTTTTTGCGGAAGCCGGCGTAGCGGCCGTCCTGCGGGCAGGTGAAATTTCCACGATTCCGGGCAGGGACCACCCGTTCCCCTCACCCCGGCAGCCCGGCGTCGACGATGACGCCTGGGTCATTTTCACCTCCGGTTCCACGGGCAAACCCAAGGGCGTGGCCGTGACCCACCGGTCGGCTGCCGCGTTCGTGGACGCCGAGGCCCGGCTTTTCCTCCCGGCGAATCCGGTGAACTCCACGGACCGGGTCCTGGCCGGCCTGTCCGTGGCGTTCGACGCCTCGTGCGAGGAAATCTGGCTCGCCTGGCGAAACGGGGCCTGCCTGGTACCCGCTCCCCGGTCCCTGGTCCGGACCGGCATGGACCTGGGCCCATGGCTGATCACGAACGGAATCACCGTGGTGTCCACGGTCCCCACGCTTGCAGGGCTGTGGCCTGCCGAATCGCTGGAAGCGGTCCGGCTGCTGATCTTCGGCGGTGAAGCCTGCCCGCCGGACCTGGCGGCCCGGCTCGCCGTGGATGAACGCGAAGTCTGGAACACCTACGGGCCCACTGAGGCGACGGTGGTTGCCTGCGCGGCCCGGATGGACGGAACCGGCCCCGTGCGGATCGGACTGCCGCTGGACGGGTGGGACCTCGCCGTCGTCGATCCTGCCGGGATCCCGGTCAGCGAAGGCGAGACCGGAGAGCTGATCATCGGCGGCGTGGGCCTTGCCCGCTACCTGGACCCGGCTAAGGATGCCGAGAAGTACGCGCCCATGGAGACCCTAGGCTGGGACCGTGCCTACCGCAGCGGGGACCTGGTCCGCTACGAAAGCGAGGGCCTGGTGTTTGTGGGCCGGGCCGATGAACAGGTGAAACTGGGCGGGCGCCGGATCGAACTCGGGGAGATCGACGCCGCCCTGCAGTCCCTGCCCGGCATCCAGGGTGCGGCGGCCGCGGTGCAGGACACCGCGGCCGGAAACCAGATCCTCGTGGGGTACCTCGTGCCCGCGCCGGGGACCTCCGCGGACCTGGACCGGGCACGCGAGCTGCTGGCCGCCCAGTTGCCCGCTGCCCTCATCCCCCTGCTCACGGTGATCGATGGAATCCCCGTGAAAACCAGCGGCAAGGTGGACCGCCATGCGCTGCCATGGCCGCTGGCGGCACCTGCCACCGATGACCACGTGCTGCCGGACCTGGACGGGCCTTCGGCGTGGATTGTGGAGCAGTGGGCAGGGGTCCTGGGGACTGCGCCGGACAGTTTGGACGCAGATTTCTTTGCCTACGGCGGCAGCAGCCTGGCCGCGGCCCGGCTCGTCTCTGCGCTCCGGGTGCGGTATCCCACCATTACCGTGGCGGACGTTTATGCGCGCCCGCGGATCGGCGCCTTGATCGAATATGCCAGGCTTTCAGCGCCCGACGGCGGCCTGGAGGCTTCGCCGCAGCTGGAACGCCATGTGCGTCCCACCGCCCGCAGATCCCAGATCTTCCAGTTCCTGGCCGGGTTCCCGCTGCACGTGCTGGTGTCCATGCGCTGGCTGACCTACCTGATGGCCATCAACAATCTCCTGTCCATCTGGGGTGTGCTGACCGGCGCCCCTACCGTGTCCTGGTGGTGGGTCCTGGCGTCCTGGCTGGTTTTTGTGAACCCGCTGGGCCGAATGGCCGTCTCGGTTGGGGCGGCGCGCGTCCTGCTCCATGGGGTCGCTCCCGGCAGCTATCCCCGGGCCGGGAAAGTGCACCTGAGGCTGTGGCTCGCGGAACAGATCGCGGATCTGTCCGGGGCCGTCAGCCTGGCCGGGGCCCCCTGGGTCCCGTACTACGCCCGGGCGCTCGGGGCCAAGGTGGGCAAGGACGTTGACCTTCATTCCGTCCCGCCCGTGACCGGCATGCTGAGCCTGGGCTCCGGGTGCTCCATTGAACCGGAGGTGGATCTTTCGGGCTGGTGGATCGACGGCGACCTGGTGCACATCGGCCACGTCAGTGTGGGCCCGGGTGCCACGGTGGGTTCGCGGAGCACCCTGATGCCGGGTGCCCGCATCGGTGCGGGCGCAGAAGTGGCGCCGGGCTCGGCCGTCCTGGGCAAGGTCAAGGCAAACCAGCGTTTCGCGGGCTCTCCTGCCCAGCGCCTCGGCAAAGCCCAGCAGGACTGGCCAGAGCGGCCGCCGTCGGGCGTGAAGACAGTACTCGCGTTTGCCGCCTACGCTCTGGCCGCAGGGCTGCTGGCACTGATTCCGTTCGTCTCCGCCGTCATCGGCGCCCTGCCCGTCATCGCCGCCGTACAGGGCCGGGAATCCCTGTACTCGGCGGGTGCCGCTCTGCTGTGGGCGGTCCCCCTGGCGGCCGCACTCTGGTTCCTGTCCAACATGGTCCTGACGGCCGCCGTCGCCCGCCTGCTGGGCCTTGGACTCCGCGAAGGCCACTACCGGGTGCGCAGCTTCACCGGCTGGCGGGTCTGGGCCACCGAACGGGTCCTGGACATGGCACGCGACCTGCTCTTCCCCCTCTACGCGAGCCTGTTCACGCCTGTGTGGCTGCGGCTGCTCGGGGCAAAAGTGGGCCGGAACGTCGAGGCCTCCACGGTGCTGCTGCTGCCCTCCATGACCACAGTTGGGGACGGTGCCTTCCTGGCAGATGACACCATGATCGCCTCCTATGAACTCGGCGGCGGCTGGATGAGGATCGCCCCGGCGAAGATCGGCAAGCGCGCCTTCCTTGGCAATTCGGGGATGACCGGGGCCGGACGGAGCGTGCCGAAAAACTCGCTGGTTGCGGTGCTGTCCGCGACGCCGGCGAAGGCCAAGTCCGGGACGTCCTGGCTGGGCAGCCCGCCAGTGCGGCTGCGCCGGGCGCGGATGGACGTGGATCAGAGCCTGACCTTCCACCCGCCGCTGCGGCTCAAGATCTACCGCGCGCTCTGGGAACTGTGCCGGGCTGTCCCCGTGGTCCTCACCGCGGCCATAGCCATCGGCATCCTGGTGGTCCTCGACTGGGTGGCCGGCTCCGCCGGATACGCCGCCGCTGCCCTTCTCGGGGCACCCGTGCTCCTCGCTGCAGGCGGCGTGGCCGCCGCTAGTTCCGTAGCTGCGAAGTGGCTGCTGGTGGGCAGGATCAAGGCGGGCGAACACCCCTTGTGGAGCTCATTCATCTGGCGCAACGAGGTGGTGGACACCTTCATCGAGATGGTCACCGCGCCGTGGTTTGCCCGTGCCGCTGCCGGCACCCCTGCCCTGGTCTGGTGGCTGCGCGGCCTCGGCGCCAGGATTGGTTCCGGTGCGTGGTGCGAGAGCTACTGGCTGCCGGAAGCGGACCTGGTCACGCTCGGGGCCAACTCCACCGTCAACCGCGGCTGCGTCATCCAGACCCACCTCTTCCACGACCGAGTGATGAGCATCGATACAGTTACGCTGGAACCTGGGGCAACCATGGGCCCGCACGGGGTTATCCTGCCAGCTGCCCGGATCGGCGCCGGTGGAACTGTTGGGCCGGCATCCCTGGTGATGCGGGGTGAGACCGTTCCGGCCGCAAGCTTCTGGATAGGTAATCCCGTCAGCCCGTGGACTTCCCCTGCCACCACCGTTCCTGCCCGGGAGGCCCAACCACAGTGACCGCACACCACGAGCCGGTACACGCAGTTCGGGACTCTCCTGCCTCCGGTCCCCTGCCCGATCCCTACACCCCGGGGCACGGGTCCGCGGAGTATCAGGTTTCGCGCTACGAGCTGTACCTGGACTACCGCGTTTCCACGAACCGCTTGTCCGGCCATGCGGCCATCGCGGCGCGTTCCTCAGTCTTTTTGGACAGGGTGGTCCTGAACCTTGCCGGGCTGCGGGTGCTGAAAGTCCAGCTGGACGGGCAGCGGGTCCAGCGGTTCAGCCAGCGCGGCAACCAGTTGATCATCGTCCCGGCCAGGCCGCTGCCCGGCGGCACGGACTTCAGCCTGGACATCCGCTACGACGGCACACCCGGACCCTTGCGCGGGAACTGGGGCGAGGTGGGCTGGGAAGAGCTCACGGACGGGGTGCTGGTAGCCGGGCAGCCCACCGGCGCGCCGTCGTGGTTTCCCTGCAACGACCACCCCAGTCATAAGGCCAGCTTCGGGTTCACCATCACCACCGACTCCAATTACCGGGTGGTCTGCAACGGCGTGCTGGTCTCCCGCCATGCGAAGGCCAGCCGGGAAACCTGGGTGTTTGAACAAGCCGAACCGATGGCTACGTATCTGGCCACCGTGCAGATCGGGCGCTACGACCTCCGGCAGCTGGACCCCGCTGTCCATTCCCCTTCCCACCGGGCTGACGTCCCGGACGGCTTGGGTGTCCCGGACGGCTTGGGTGTTTCTGTGCCGCAGTACGTCGCGGCGCCACCGGCCCTGATGTCCTCCGCCACGGCGGCCCTCGCCCGCCAGGGCCAGATGATGGAGACCTTCGAGGCCTGCTTCGGTCCGTACCCGTTCGCCGGCTATACCGTGGTGGTGGCCGACGATCCGCTCGAGATCCCGCTGGAAGCCCAGTCCCTTTCCGTTTTCGGTCCCAACCATCTCAACCAGCAGTGGAACGACCAGCGGCTCATCGCCCACGAACTGGCCCATCAGTGGTTCGGGAACTCCCTCACTGCCACCACATGGGCCGATATCTGGCTGCATGAAGGATTCGCCTGCTATGCCGAATGGATCTGGTCCGAGGCCTCCGGGAACCTTCCGGCTTCCCAGCGGGCCGCGGCGGCCTGGCAGGGACTCGCTGTCCAGGCCCAGGACCTGCTGGTGGGTGACCCCTCACCGGAGTTGATGTTCGATGACCGGGTCTACAAGCGCGGCGCCCTTGCCCTCCATGCGGTGCGGCGGACAGCCGGGGACGTGCTGTTCTTCGAACTCCTTCGACGGTGGACGGAAAGCTTCCGCCATGGCGGGGTCACAACAGCGGACTTTATGGACACTGCGGACCGTACCTGCGCGGAAGTCCGGGGATTCAGTGCCCGCGCCATCCTCACGCCGTGGCTCTACGAGGAAGCACTCCCTCCGCTGCCATGACCCCTGCCGCAGCCCCTCAGGGACTTTCGCTGGCGGCGGTGCGGCTGTCCGGCGTCGACCTTGGCTTGGAACATGTGCTCGACGACGACGAGGTGGCCCGGGCGGGCATGTTCCGCTCCCAGGCGCTCCGGGACAGGTTCGTGGCTGGCCGGATAGCGCTCAGGCTGCACATCGGCGCGCTGACCGGCGACAGTCCGGGCTCGCTGCAGGCGCTTTACAGCTGTCCGTCCTGCCTGAACCGGGACATCCCGGGGCACGGGATTCCGGGCTATCGCGTCCCCTCGCGGACCAGTCCCCTGCGAGTCAGCCTCAGCAGGTCAGAGGATTGGTGCCTCGTGGCTGCCTGCCTCGATGACGGGGTGGCCGGCGTCGGCGTGGACCTCGAAGCTGAATCTTCTGCTGGTTTGGACGGAGTCCAGTCCGTGGCCATGACCGAAAACGAGCGTGAGAAGCTCCGGCACGTGGCGCCCGCGCTGAGGCCTGCCTTGATGACCCGGCTCTGGGTCCGCAAGGAAGCCGTCCTCAAGGCTCTCGGGACCGGACTGGCCCGGGATCCCGCCAGGGTTGATGTTGCCGGGCCGATCCCCCGCCTATTTGATGAACCGCCCCTGCAGGGGCGCTGGCAGCTTGAAGACCTGGACCCTTCCACGGTTGGCCTGCCGGACGAGTTCACGGCTGCCTGCGCCATCCGGATACTGCCAGGCCCCGAACCCAAGTAGGTAGCAGTAAGTGTCGTTTTCAGGGCTGAAAACGACACTTACTGCTATCTACTTGGGCAAGTTGGCGGGCGGGGGAGAGAGGGCTCTTGACTCTCCACCGCGCCGCCCCCAAACTTTGGCAATGACGAATGAACCCGAAGCCCTCATCGCCGTGGTCAACCGGCTCGCTGCGCGCTTTCCTGACGAACAGCGCTCGGTTATTGAGGACATTGTGGCTGAGGAACACGGCCTGCTCGACGGCGGGCACATCCGGGACTACGTCCCCGTACTTGTGGAGCGGGCGGCGAAGCTCCGGCTCTCCCGCTCGTAGCCGGCGGCACCTCCCTGCATGCCCGTTCTGCGCCGACGGGCCCCGGCCCGCACCACAACGCAATTACGTCAAAGAATTGGGTCTTTTTGATCTAGGCCTGCGGGCCTACCGTGGGAAAACACAGGACGGCCAACCCGGGCTGCCGAAGTACGGAGGGTCTTAAAGATGACAACGCACGTCGCAGACTGCAGCGTAACCAACTGTTCCTTCAATGACCACACCAACTGCAACGCCGCAGCCATTACCGTCAGCGGCGCCGAAAACCACGCCCAGTGCGCAACATTCATCGACACCGGCATGCACGGCGGCCTGCCCAAGGTGCTCGCCGACGTCGGAGCCTGCCAGCGAAGCGAATGCGTCCACAACGACCACCTGATGTGCAACGCACCTGAAGTCCGTGTGGGCCCCGGGGCGGACAACGCCGACTGCCTCACCTACTCACACAGCTGACCTTCAAGACCCCGGTGGTTGAGCCCGTCGAGGTTTCGACAGGCTCAACCACCCGGGCTTTTCTTTGCCCGGCCTACTCTGCCGCCACCCACACCGTGCAGTCCGCAGCATCGGCAACCACGGCCTCAAGCTCCCCGGCGCGGTGCAGCACTTCCAGCTGCCGGGACGCCCCTGTGCCCAAGGCAAGCACGTCGTCGACCAGTTCCTCCACCCGGCCCAGGTCCCCCATGTCCTCCAAAGCCTCGCGGATGTGATCCAGCAGCACATTCACCACCGCGAGCGCGGACGCGGGTTGCAAAGTCAGCGGGTCCAGCAGTTCCCCGCGCAGCCCCCACCGGCTCGCTTTCCAGGTGGCCAGCCGCACGAGCCCTGTCGGTACGGCCACGGGCGGGACGCCTGCCCGCCATTCCCGGGCGGCCGTCTCCACCAGTCCGCGCGCAATTCCTGCCAGCAGCACAGCGTTCTGCGGGCGCAGGCACACATCGGCAATCCGGATCTCAACGGTCGGGTAATGCCGGGACAGCCGCGCGTCGAAATACACCATGCCTTCGTCCAGCAGGACACCGGTGCTCACCATGTCATGCACCAGCTGGTGGTACGCCTCCGGCGAGCCGAGGATATCCAGCGGCCCGGCGGACGGCCACCGGCTCCACACCTGCGCCCGGTAGCTGGCATAACCGCTGTCCTGCCCGTGCCAGAACGGCGAATTCGCGCTGAGCGCGCTGAGCACCGGAAGCCAGGTGCGGATGCGGTCCAGCACTGCCACGCCCTCATCGTCCGAGTCCACGGCGACGTGGATGTGGCAGCCGCAGGTGAGCTGTTCCCTGGCGGTCAGCCCGTACTCCTCGGTCATGGCAATAAAACGGCGCAGCTGCACCGGATGGGGATCAGTGGGCAGGGGTGATGTTCCCAGGGCCGCAGCGCGCACCCCAACCCTGCGCGCTTCTGCGTCCGCCATGGCCCGCCCCAGGATGATGTCCGCCTCGAGCGTTGCCATGGTGGCGTGTGGAGGGGTGACCACCTCGATCATTTCCTGCTGGAATTCGGCCGTGAGGACGGGTCCGCCGCCGGGACCGGCCGGGCGTTTGTAGCCCTCCAGCAGCCCTGCGGCCAGAGGCACGGGCTCCCCCGTCTCCGGACTTACCAGCAGCAGTTCCTCCTCCATGCCAAACGTACGACGGCGGCGCTCGCCTCCGCGGCTGCCGTCAGTTGCCGCCGGGGTGCTTTCCGCTCCTGAGCCGTCCATCGCCGTCGTCCTTCTGTCATTCCATCCGGGCCAGTTCGTCCCAGAAACCTGCAAGCGTGACTGCGCCGTTCACCAGGACCGCAAGGTTGGCGCTCTCGTCGCTGTCGTGCCAGTGGTCCTCCACCAGGCCGGTGCCGAAAAACAGGACAGGAGCATCCAGGGCCCTGGCGAGCAGCTCGGCAGGACCACCGCCGGCGTTGCCCATCCTGCCCACGGCGGCGGACTGGAAGCCCCGGCCCATGGCCCGTTCCAGCGCGGAAACCGCCGGATGGTCCGGGGTCCGGTACGCCTCCTGCCCTGTCTCCAGGTCCACGCTGAAGGTGTGACCGAAGCTGTCCCCGATAGTGGACTCCACCCACTGCCGCAACAGCTCCGCCACCTTTTCCACCCGCTGCCCGGGCACGGTCCGGAAGCTCAGGTCCGCCGAGGCCACGGCCGGCACGGCCGCACGTGAAACCCCGATAGGGTCCCCGGCGATGAGGGACGTGACCTCGACGGCGGGACGCAGCCACAGCCGTTCCAGCACCGTATACCCCTGCTCGCCCGTGACCGCGCCGGATTCGGACCGCTTCAGCCAGTCCTCCTCGCTGAAGGGAAGCTCCGCGAGCGCCTGCCGCAGGTCCTCCGGGGGCGGCTCGACGTCGTCGTAAAAACCCGGAACAGCAATGCGGCCTTCCCCATCGTGCAGGAGCGCCAGCAGCCGGCCCAGCTCGAAGGCAGGATTGGGGGCGTTCCCGGACACGGCGCCGCTGTGGACATCCCGCTCCGGCCCGAACACTTTCAGGCTGGCGGAGAGCATGCCGCGCAGGCTCACGCAGACGGCGGGATGGTCCTCGCGCCACAGCAGGGTGTCGGAGAAGAGCACCACGTCCGCCTGCAACCGGTCCCCCTGCTCCTCCAGCAACTTGGCCATATGCGGCGAGCCGCCTTCCTCCTCGCCCTCGACCAGGTACTTCAGGTTGACGGCGGGCGCGGTGGTTGAGCCTGCCCCGGTGGTTGAGCCCGTCGAAACCGCGTTGGAGTGAGAGAGGGTTTGGGTTTTGGCCGCATTAAGTGAGAGGGCGTCCGGGTTTTGGGGGCCAGAAGTGATAGAGCGTTGATGCAGGTGGGCGCGCACCGACCACAGGTGGGCCAGGACCTGGCCCTTGGCGTCGGAGCTCCCGCGGCCGTACAGCCTGCCGTCGCGCACTACGGGTTCGAACGGCGCCGTTTGCTCCCAGTTCTCCGCCTTAACGGCGCGGACGTCGTGATGGCTGTAGACCAGGACCGTGGGGGCTCCGGGCGCCTCGCACCATTCCGCGTAAACAGCATGCGACTCCCCGGTGGGCAGCACTTCCACCGTGGGGAAACCGACGCCACGGAACGCCGCCGCCAGCCAATTGGCCGATCGGAGCAGGTCCTGCGCGTGCTCCGGCACTCCCAACACGCCGGGCACGCGCACCCACTCCGCCAGCTGCCCTTCCAACTCGCCCTGCCGCGACCGGACGAAGGCGTGAAGGTCCGAACCGCCGTCGTGATCCTCGTCGGGATGCTCCCGGCCGCCGTCGTGGTCACGCAAGCCGTGGTGCTGCTCCACGGTTTACCGTGGCTGGGCCGGGTTGGTGGGAACCCCCTGGGACGGCGGGTTGACGGGAGGTCCCGGCACGTTGGCCGTCTGCGGGGTGTCCGGCTGGCCGGTGTTGACCTCAGGGGTACTGGGCGTCCGTGGGCCGCGGGGCTCTGCGCCGCCCTGCAGGTCGTGGAGCCTCTTCTCCAGGATCTGCATGATGGGCAGCCGGTTTCCGTGGGCCTTCTCGTACGTGATCAGCTGCGCTACGTCTGCCTCCTCCAGGCCGGAAATGCGCGACGGCAGCGTTCCCGCCGGCAAGTGGTCGTAGTCCGGGAGGGGAAGTTCGCTGTGCTGCGGGACATTGTTCTCGGGTACATGGTTCATGGGTGTTCAACTCCTTATGTCAGGTCAACAGCGTCATGTCAGTGAGGCCAGCAGCGCGCCGCATGCCTGTTCGCAGCGCCGGCACGCTTCGGCGCAGATCTGGCAGTGGTCATGCATGTCCGCGTGCTTTTCGCATTCCTCCGCACAGGCTTTGCAGGCGGTCCGGCAGGCTTCCACCAGCGCCCGGGTGATGGTGCGGTCGGACCCGGTGAGCCGTGACAGCACCTTTCCGGTGGTCGCGCAGATGTCCGCGCAGTCCAAGTCTGTCCGGATGCACTTGGCCAGCTCCGCCACCATGTCCTCGCCGAGGCAGGCGTCCGCGCAGCCAGTGCACGACTGGGCGCATTCGTAGCAGGCGCTATTGCACTCGGACAGGGTGGCGACATCAATATCGCCGAGGTCCTTGGGATATGCGTCAATCATGGACCGGATGTGGGTCATGCTGTTCTCCTTCCCTTGGCTTCCCCAAGTCGCCAACCCTATTGATAAGCACACTTACTTGTTTTACGGTACCGGGATGGCCGCCGCTGGTACAGAGTGCGGAGCCCCCTTCCCGTCGGCGGGATGGGGCACGGCAAATGAGGCTAGAGCGGCCCGGATGCCGTCAGAGCCGCTGACCATGTTTCATTCCATGCGCGCAGAGGGATCCTTTGGGAGCGACTCGCGCACGCCGTTCAGCCTTCCAGATTGGCGATCCGGCCCAAGTCGGCTGACAGGCTCAACTTTGCGCCGCCGTCATCATTGCCCTCCAGATGGTTGTAAAGGAACCCCAGAAGTTCCACTGCCCTGCGGTTCAGCCGGCGCGACTCCTCCAGGTCCCGGTCCAGCCGGGCAATCTCGGCCCGCAACTCCGCGACGTCCGTGGCGGCTATGGCCAGCCGGAGGTTGATCTCTTCCAACGGATCACTCAGGGGCTCGTGCTCGTGAATGGCCTCAATCAGGGGATCATGCATGGCAGGGGCTCACTTTCAATCGACTGCAGCCTCGGCGCCGCCTGGCGCCTCAAGCGGGAACTGGGGCGTCGGGCACCAAAGGCCGCGCCCGCCGTCGGGCTGGATTCCGCGCTGCCCCGCAACACTGCGGGATAGCGCCAGCCCGAAAGGCGATCGGGCGGACAGTGCTGGGCATGGGTGCATATGGATTTCAGGGGCATAAAGACCTTTCAGCCAGTTCCCATAGGGCGCAGCCCAGAGGGGCTGCGCACTGACGGGCCCTGCTTGCCGCCGAATGAAGAACATAATAAGCACCCTTATCAACCCGTGGGAAGACCTTGTTTCCGAACCGCGGATCCTTTTCCGTCCCGGGCTGCCGGCAGCCGGCTCAACCGGACCGCGCGCTTGAAAATACCCTCCCGCCGCGAGTAAATTCGGAAGTGTGACAGGGATCATTCCCGTCCTCCTGCCGCCCTCCTGCGGAGGCTGCGGGAGTAGCTGCTGGAGCAGGCCGGTAGCACATGGTGCAGAACCGGATAGAGCGTGAAATGCCGTCCACCCACTTCCAGCAGTTCCTTAATGAAGCCACCACTACCGACCCTTCGGCGGATCATCCCCTTGGACCTGATTGCCTCTACGGCCTGTATGTCAGTTGGGCCTCGCTGCACGGCTTCCGGGCGAAATCGGACCAGGCTTTCCGGGCCGGCATGCTCCGGTGCGGCGTGAATCCGAACGACTGCCACCTGCACATGACCGGGGCCGCGGCCGCCGACTACATCCTTTACAGTTATCCCGCCGTGGCCTGATGGTGGCCGCCCACGGCAAGGGGACAGCCATGGGATACGATCCGCACGAGCAAGAGGAACGCCGCCAGCTCAACCACATGCTGCTGGCAGCCGACATCACCGTTGCTGAACTCTGGTTGCGGTACTTCAGCATGAGCGGCATGGCCGGAGAGTATGAGGTGCAGGCCTATGTGGAGGGACTGATTTCCCTCCCTTCCCTCCAGCGCAGCCTCCTGGCCATGGCCGCGGAGGAACTTCGAAGCGAGTCGGCCTGAGGCCGGGCGTGAAGGTTACCCCGGGTACTGATCCGGAACCCTTTCTTGCGGCTCCTTTCCGCGCTAATCTGGGCTCACAACCCACAGGCCGTATGCCATGGGTCTTTGGGCTCATGCAGTTGGGCCTCTGGAGCAGATCCGGAGGAGAACCACGCGGTGAACACCCTTAGGCGCAACACTTCCAGATGGCGGCGCGGGGCCGCCTTGTCCTCTGTCCCAGCGCTGCTGGCGTTGACTTCCTGCTCCGCCGAGGTCCAGAGGGGCTGGCTTCCAGGCGAACGGGACACTACAGACCACACCCCCCTGGTCACGGACCTCTGGGTTAACTCGTGGATCGCCGCCATCATTATCGGCGCTATCACCTGGGGACTCATCCTCTGGTGCATTATCGCCTACCGCCGGCGCAAAAATACGGTGGGCTTCCCGCGGCAGATGAGCTACAACCTCCCGTTGGAAGTCTTCTACCTCTCCGTGCCGCTGATGATCATCATGGTCCTGTTCGTCTTTACCGACCGGGACCAGCGGGCCATGGACGACCGCTTCGAGAACCCGGACGTAGTGATCGACGTCCGCGGCAAACAGTGGGCGTGGGACTTCAACTACGTCAAGGAAGACGTCCATGAGGACCCGGGCGTGCAGGCCCACCTCGACGGCAACTGGGGCGCGCCGGACCGGCTTCCCACCCTCTACCTGCCGGTCAACAAAAAGGTGGAACTGCAGCTGAACTCCCGCGATGTCCAGCATTCGTTCTGGGTGGTCGAGTTCATGCAGAAACGGGACTTGTACCCCGGCGAAAACCAGTACAACAGGTACATCGACATCGTTCCCACCCGCACCGGCGAGTACACGGGCAAATGCGCCGAACTCTGCGGCGAATACCACTCCGAAATGCTTTTCAAAGTACGGGTGGTGACCGAGCAGGAATACAACAACCGCATTTCCGAACTGCGGGCCAAGGGCAACACCGGCATCCGGGGCGATGAATACGACCGGAACCCGGCAAGGCCAGCCCTGGAACAGGCACAACAAAGGACGGAACCGTAATGACCACCACCGGCCAGAACATGGGCGCAACGTCGGCCACTGCCGCACCGGCGGCGGTCAAACGCGGCAAGGGCAGCATTGTAGTCAGCTGGCTCACCACCACCGACCATAAAACGATCGGCTATCTGTACCTGATTGTCTCGTTTGTGTTCTTCTGCCTGGCGGGCGTGATGGCGCTGCTGATCCGTGCCGAGCTGTTCGAGCCCGGCCTGCAGATCCTGCAGACCAAGGAACAGTACAACCAGCTCTTCACCATGCATGGCACCGCGATGCTGCTGATGTTCGCCACCCCGCTGTTCGCCGGCTTCACGAATGTGATCATGCCCCTGCAGATCGGCGCCCCGGACGTCGCCTTCCCGCGGCTGAACGCGCTGGCATTCTGGTTCTTCCTCTTCGGCTCCATCATTGCAACGTCCGGCTTCATCACCCCGCAGGGCGCCGCCTCCTTCGGCTGGTTTGCCTACGCGCCGCTCTCCAACACCACCTTCACTCCCGGGCTCGGCGGGGACCTGTGGGTGTTCGGCCTGGCACTGTCCGGTTTCGGCACCATCCTCGGTGCGGTCAACTTCATCACCACCATCGTCTGCATGCGCGCCCCGGGGCTGACCATGTGGCGGATGCCGATCTTCACGTGGAACGCCCTGGTCACATCCATTCTGGTGCTGATGGCATTCCCGCCGCTGGCAGCCGCCCTGTTCGCTTTGGGAGCTGACCGGAAGTTCGGCGCCCACATCTATGACCCGGCCAATGGCGGCGCCATCCTATGGCAGCACCTGTTCTGGTTCTTCGGCCACCCCGAGGTGTACATCATCGCGCTGCCGTTCTTCGGCATCGTCTCGGAGATCTTCCCGGTCTTCAGCCGCAAGCCAATCTTCGGGTACAAGGGCCTGGTCTACGCAACGATCGCCATCGCCGCCCTGTCCGTGACCGTGTGGGCCCACCACATGTACGTCACCGGCGCAGTGCTGCTGCCGTTCTTCGCGTTTATGACCATGCTCATCGCGGTTCCCACGGGCGTGAAGTTCTTCAACTGGATCGGCACTTTGTGGGGCGGTTCGCTGACGTTCGAAACGCCCATGCTGTGGAGCCTCGGCTTCCTGATTACGTTCCTTTTCGGCGGCCTCACGGGCATCATCCTGGCCTCTCCGCCGCTGGACTTCCACGTATCGGACACCTACTTCGTCGTGGCGCACTTCCACTACGTGGTGTTCGGCACCGTGGTGTTCGCCATGTTCGCCGGCTTCTACTTCTGGTGGCCCAAGTTCACCGGGACCATGCTCAACGAACGCCTGGGCAAGATCCACTTCTGGATGCTGTTCCTCGGCTTCCACGGCACCTTCCTCATCCAGCACTGGCTGGGCGTTGAAGGCATGCCCCGGCGCTACGCGGACTACATGCCCGAGGACCAGTTCACCTTCATGAACCAGTTCTCCACCATCGGCTCCTACCTGCTCGGGGCGTCACTGATCCCGTTCTTCTGGAACGTCTACATCACCTGGCGGAGGGGCAAGAAGGTCACCGTGGACGATCCCTGGGGCTTCGGCGCCTCGCTCGAGTGGGCCACGTCCTGCCCGCCACCGCGGCACAACTTCACGTCCCTGCCCCGGATCCGCTCCGAACGTCCGGCGCTGGATCTGCACCATCCTGAGCTGAGCGTCCGGGAGCACGCGCCCGTCCACAGCCCGGCAGCCGACGTGCTCGGCGCAGCGGACATCGGCGAGCGCGATGTCCGCAGCCCGGACCCGAACCAGTAACAGCACGCACGCCCTGCCGGTGTCTCTCCCGCGAGACAACCGGCGGGGCGTATGTGTCCCGATACCCCGGCGCTTAGAACCAAACACGTAACAACTACCAGCGAGCCAGACGGTACCGCCTGGCTCTGGATCGAGGGATGAGCATGGCACAGTTCACGGATAAGGTAGCTCTGGTCACAGGCGGGGGCTCGGGGATCGGCGAGGCCACGGCCAAGGAATTGGCAGCCAAGGGCGCCAAAGTGGTGGTGGTGGACCTGAACCTGGAGGCTGCGCAGCGCGTGGCAGGCGAGATCGGCAGCGCAGGCGGCTCCGCGGCCGCGTTCCAGGCCAACACGGCCAGCAAGGAAGACAACGAAAAGGCCGTCCGGTTCGCGATGGACACCTATGGCAAGCTCAACTACGCCGTGAACAACGCCGGGATCGGCGGCAAGCCTGCCCCCGCCGGAGACTTCGACCTGGACGAGTGGGACAAAGTCATCAGCATCAACCTCAGCGGAATCCTCTACGGCATGCGGTACCAGATTCCGGCCATGCTCGACGCCGGTGCCCGGCAAAGCGCGATCGTCAACATGGCATCCATCCACGGCATGGTGGCCGCACCAATGAGTGGCGCCTACACAGCCGCCAAGCACGGGGTGGTAGGACTGACCAAAAACGCCGCGGCCGAGTACGGTGCCCAGGGCCTGCGCATCAACTGCGTGGGCCCCGGATACATTTCCACACCGCTGCTGGAGAACAACCTGGACGAAGAAGCCAGGAACGGCCTGGCCGCCAAGCACCCGCTGGGCCGCCTGGGCACCGCTGAGGAGGTGGCCCACATGGTGGCCTTCCTGCTCTCGGATGAGGCATCGTTCTCCACCGGCGGCTACTACCTCGTGGACGGCGGCTACACCAGCCTCTGAGGGGCCGCCTGCCGCTGCCGCGAAACGCCGGCGCTCCCGGAATTTCGGGTGGGCGGTTCAGCGCCGCGGAGAGCGCTCGGGGGACGGCTGCCCGCTGCTGAACAGCCGCCGGTCCGGCGTCGGGCCTTACTCCTTGTTGAGCTTGTCCTGGATGGTTCCCGCGGCCTGTGAGGACGGCGGCGGCCGCCACCAGGACCCACAGGGCGCCGTGGAACAGGCCGTCAGCCAAAGTATTCAGTTCCAGGCGCTCGTGCAGGACGATGCCGTCCACAAAGCCGCCCATCCCCATCCCGAAAAGGAACGCAGGCGCTTTCGCGGACGGCCTGGCTGACACTCCTCCACCCCCTCTTCCGGCGAGCCTTTCACGCTGTCCCCTACCCGCCGTCGGCCGCCCTAACCACCCTGACGCAGGGAGTTCGCAGAACCCTTGACCAAGTCCGGCAGCAGGTGGAAACGTAGGGCACGCGGTGCGCCTCCAGCAGCGGGGTGGTTCCTGCAGGCGAGGGAACCGCACTGCCAGCCACGACATCCAAGGTGGCGCTCATGCGAGCAATGGTTTACCGCGGCCCATACAAAGTCCGCATCGAAGAAAAAGACATTCCCAGGATCGAACACCCCGCTGTCAGAGGGCTTCGGCGGGCTGCGGGAGGGCGGCGATGACGCAGGCTGCCGCCGGCCGGGCGTCGTTCACCACCGTGGCGGAGGGCGTGCACCGCGTCTCCGAGGCGTTCGTGAACTTCTACCTGGTGGAAAGCCCGGACGGCTTGACGCTGGTGGATTCCGGTCTGCCGGCCATGTGGAAGTCCTTGGAGGAATCTGTTCGGGGGCTCGGGCGCGCGATCGGCGACATCAGGGCCGTGGTCCTCACCCACGCGCACTTCGACCATCTGGGCCTGGCGCACCGGCTGCACACGGAGTTCAAGGTGCCGGTCTGGGTCCACGGCGGCGACTCGTTCATCGCCCGCCACCCGTACCGGTACCAGCATGAGAAGTCCCGTTTTGTGTTTGCGCTGGCCCATCCGGGAGGCTTTCCGGTTCTCGCCAGCATGACCAAGGCGGGTGCGCTGCGGGTAAAGGGCGTGGACGATTTGACCCTCTTCCCCGCCCAGTCCGGCAGCCTGCCCGTGCCCGGCCAGCCCGAGGTGGTGTTCTCCCCCGGCCACACCGCGGGGCACTGCGGGCTCTACCTGCGGGACCGGGACGTGCTGTTCAGCGGGGATGCCCTCGTGACGCTGGACCCCTATTCCGGCCGGACCGGTCCGCGCATTGTGGCCGGCGCCGCCACCATGGACAGCCGCCAGAACCTGGCCACCCTCAGCCAGCTGGCGGAGACGGGCGCTTCCTTGGTCCTGCCTGGCCACGGTGAGCCCTGGACCGGCGGGATCGGGGAGGCGGTGGCTGCAGCCCGGCGCGAGGCGGCGTCCTGACCCCGCCGCGGCAGCCCGCCGTCGTGTTCCTCCTACTGGTCACAGAAAAAACACCGTGTTGAAACATTTCAGCAATCTCGGCCGGGCAAGCTGTGACTACGGGGATACAACAGCAGGAGGCACCGCATTATGGAGGCACAAGGAGTACGCACGGCCCAGCTTCGCATCGGCGACCAGATCGAGGCGTGGCACAACGGCAAGCTTTTCCACCGGGGGCGCGTCACCGACGTCGTCCCGGCCCTGGAACTGTTCTGGATCCTCGATGCCAGGACCGGCGCACGCAAGTTGCTGGATCCCGAGGCGCTGGAGATCCGGCATGTGGAGGCACCGGCGGAGCCGCTGGCCACTGCCTGAGCTACTTTCCTGCGGCGGCCCCGGGACAGTAACCTCTGGAACCAGAAGAAATTTTGGTGAAGGAGGCCGGGGTTGAGCGAGGGAGAGTCGCAGGGCAATTGGGGGGACAGCGGAGAGCCGTGGAACAACGGGGAGGACCGCCAGCTGCAGGAACTGGTCCTCAACAGTGTGGACGTCAGCGCGTTTTTGGAAGAACTCGCAGTCCTCACTGCGTCCACCCTGTCCACGCCGGCGGTTCGGCTCCACTGCGGCGTGACGGTGGTAAGGCACCGGAAACCAGGCGTGGTGGCGAGCAGCGATGAGCGTGCCCGGGCGTTGGATGAGTTACAGAACGCGTTCGACGACGGGCCGTGCCTTACCGCCTTACGGCGCCACGAGATTGTCCTGGTCCCGGACGTCAGCCGGGAGGGCCGGTGGCCCGACTACCTTGGCACGGCAAAGGAGCAGGGCATCGGCTTAATCCTGGCCATCCCGCTGGAACTTGCCGGCGAGGCCGAGGCCGTGGTGAACCTTTACGCCGAAAAGCCGGCCAACCTCTCAAGCCTGGACATCGACACCGCCCGGAATTTTGTGGGCAACGCGGCCAAGTCGCTGCGGCTGGCGCTGAAGCTGGGCAGGTTGCGGGACACCAGCGATGATCTGGCCGCTGCCATGAAGTCCCGGGCGACCATTGATATGGCGTTGGGCGTGATCATGGCCCAGAACAGCTGCAGCCATGACGAGGCGATCTATGAGCTCACGCGCACCTCCGGAGCAAAGAAGACCAGGCTCCGGGAGACGGCAGCAGTGGTGGTGGGTGCGGTCAGCGGCAGGGGTTCGGACGCGGCCCGGGACAGCATCCGGTCTTTGCTGGAGGAGTAGGGAACGCCGTGTTGGCGCTGTTTAGAATGAAGCCCACGCGGAACCACCGCGGCAGTACGGGCTTCACATGCCCGCAAAACCGAAGGAGAACACCGTGATTGGATTTATTGTTGCCGGCCTGGTCATCGGCGCGCTGGCCCGCCTCATCAAGCCGGGCAAGCAGAACCTGGGCCTGCTCGCCACCTTGCTGCTTGGCCTCGTGGGCTCGGTCATCGGCGGGGTGGTGGCTTCCCTGCTGGGCACCGGCGACATTTTTGAGCTGAACTTCCTGGGCTTCATCGTGGCCGTCATCGCCTCGGTGCTCCTGGTGGGCACGGCCGAGGCTATCGCCGGCCGCCGCTCAGTGCGCCGCTGACGTTTCACGGCAGAGGCAACGCGGGGTCACTTAAAGCCCTCCCAGGCCTCGGCGATGGGCCGTTAGTGACCCCGCGTTGCACTTAGGGCCGCTCCTGGTACACGTCCGGGATGCCGTCCTGGTCTGCGTCCAGCTTTTCGGCTTCTTCGGCGGCGCGGTATTGGCGGTTCCGGGTCCGGAGCACGGCGGTGGCCAGCAGCGCCGCCACCAGGGACGCGGCGAGGATTCCCACCTTGGCGTGGTCATCGTGCAGGCTCCCGTGCCCGAAGCTGAGCTCGGCCACCAGCAGGGAGACCGTGAACCCGATGCCGGCCAGGACCGCCACCCCGAACACGTCGATCCAGGTAAACGACTCATCCAGGCGGGCCCTGCTGGTTTTGGTCAGGAGCCAGGTGGTGCCCATGATGCCCACCGGCTTGCCCAGCACGAGGGCCACGATGATGCCCAGGGCCACCGGATCGGCGAGGGCGGAGCCAAGCCCTTCCCAGCCGCCCACTGCCACCCCGGCTGAGAAGAACGCGAAGATGGGCACCGCGATCCCCGCGGAAATAGGCCGGAACCGGTGCTCGAAGATCTCCGCCAGTCCCGGCCCGGCGTCCGGTCCGCCCGCAGCCTGGGACCGGATCACGGGGATGGCGAAGCCCAGCAGGACGCCGGCCACCGTGGCATGGATGCCCGATGCGTGGACCAGCGCCCACGTCACCACCCCGAGCGGCAGTAGGATCAGCCACGCCGCCGCCGTGTGCCGGCCGAAGAAATAGCGGAATTTCTGCGCCAGGAACGCGTAGATCGCCAGTGGAATGAGGGCCAGGAGCAGTGGCATGACCTGCAGGTCGCTGGAGTAGAAGAAGGCGATGATGCTGATGGCGATCAGGTCGTCCACCACGGCCAGGGTGAGCAGGAAGATCCGCAGGGCGCTGGGCAGGTGCGAGCCGATGATGGCCAGGACCGCCACCGCGAAGGCGATGTCCGTGGCCGTGGGGATGGCCCAGCCGCGTAACGTCTCCGGGCTGGCTAGGTTGATGAGGGCGTAGATGGCTGCCGGGGCCACCACGCCGCCGAAAGCGGCAGCCACGGGGACAATCGACTTGTTGAGCTGACGCAGGTCCCCCGCCACAAACTCCCGCTTGAGCTCAAGGCCCACCAGGAAAAAGAAGATGGCGAGCAGCCCGTCCGCCGCCCACGCACCCAGGCTGAGCTCAAGATGCCAGGGCTCGTACCCGACTTTGAAATCCCGCAGTGCGAAGTAGCTGTCCGACGCCGGCGAGTTGGCCCACACCAGGGCGATCACCGCGGCGGCAACAAGCAGTGCTCCGCCCACGGTTTCCTTGCGAAGGATCTCCCCGATCCGGAGGGCTTCGGCATAGCTGCCGCGCCCGAAGATGGTGGAGCGGGTGGGGCCGGAAGGGGGCGTTTGGCTCATTAAGCGTCCTCAAACTGGGCTCGACAGAATTATGCCGACCAGACTTCCCGGCGCACCTTCGATCAATCCTACAGGGGCAGGATGGGCCGCGGCCTTCCATGTCTCCGGCGCCGCGGGCGCATTGTGGTCCGGTTCACATTCCGGCCCATCCGCAGCGGAAGCAGCACCGAACCACTGTTGTCCCTCATCTGGGACAACAACGTCATTTGTATGAGGAGATTGCTTTCCGATGAACAAGACACTCCGCTTTTTGGCTGTTCCCACGCTCGCACTGGGCGCTCTTGCCCTCTCCGGCTCCCCCGCCCTGGCCGCCGATCACTCCTACCAGTCCACGCTGGGCCAGATCAACGGCAGCTCCGCCTCCGGCACCGTCACGGTGGATGTCACCGGCAACCAGGCCCACGCTGTCCTGAAGGTGTCCGGCCTGGCCGCCACGTTTATGGACGCCCCGTACCCGCACGTCCAGCACATTCACGGCGGCGCTCAGGGCGCTTGCCCCGCACCCTCCGCGGACAAGGACGGCGACGGCGTCATTTCCACCACCGAAGGCGCACCGGGGTACGGCGGCATCGTCACCACCCTGTCCACCAGCGGCGACACCAGTCCCGCCGCCGGGCTGGACCTCAAGGTAGCCGGCCAGGGTGCAAGCTACACCGTTGACCGCACGTTCGAAGTGAACGCCGAAACCAAGGCCGCACTCGAAGCCGGCACCGCCGTGGTGGTTGTCCACGGCCTTGATCCCGCCACCCTCAGCGCGGCGGGACAGGCCGCCAAGAGCGACCTCGTTCCCAGCCTCCCGCTGGCAGCAACCTCCCCCGCCCTGTGCGGAACCTTGAAGGCAGGCCAGATGACCATGCCCGTTGGCGGTGCTGAAACCGGCATCACCGCAGGGACGGCCGGGCCCGACGCCGGTGCCCTCGCCCTCGGAGGGGGCCTGGTGCTCGCCGCAGCAGTCGGCGGCGCCTACGTGGTCCGTCGCCGCAGCGCCCGGTCAGCCGCGTAGCAACAGGCTGACTGGATCACCGCTGTGACGATCATGAATTCCGGCCACCGTTGGGGTCTTGGGGCCTCAACGGCGGCCGGGCTTCTGCTCCTGCTGGCCGCGAGCGGCTGCGCTGGGGGCAGTACGGGAACGCCCGACGCCGGCCCTGCACCTTCGGTGTCCGCCGCACCTTCCGCGCCGGCCGCCCCTGCCATGCCTGGTTCCACCGCAAGTTCCTCCCCACCCGCGGCTCCGGCCCCAAGCCCGGCTGATGCGGCACCCGCCGCACCCGCCGCAGCAGAGCCGGATGTCCTTTCCCGCTCGGAGCCGGTGACCCTGGAAATACCCGCCATCGGCCTCACCACCGGCCTTATCAAGCTGGGCCTGCGGGACAACGGCTCGCTCGAAGTCCCTGAAGACAAAGGCAACGGCGCGCCCGCCAGCTGGTACAACGGCTCCCCCACCCCAGGCGAGCGTGGCCCGTCCGTGGTGCTGGGCCACGTTAACGCCCTGGGCGGCCATAAAGGTGTCTTCGCCGATCTTCGGCAGCTCAGGCCTGGAAGCGACATCATTGTCCTGCGGGCCGACGGCAGCTCCGCCGTTTTCAGCATGGATCACGCGGCGCAGTACAGCAAGGACGGGTTCCCCACGCTGGAGGTCTATGGAAACACCCCCGGTTCCGAACTCCGGCTCGTCACGTGCGACGGGTACGACCCCTCCACCGGACGCTTCAACGACAACTACGTCATCTACGCAAAGCTCAAAACCTGACACTGGACCGCGAACCGATGATCCGCGAAAAGCCGAACAAGCGGCCGCACCCCTGAGGAGCGGCCAGGACGGACGAGTCATGCACAACCGCACACCAATGCTGGCAGCCCTGGCACTGTCCTCCCTGCTGCTTACTAGCTGCGCTGGGACCGCAGCGTCCGTGGGAGTGGCTCCCGCACCGGCGTCGGACGCCACGTCACAGCCAGCCGCGCACAGTGGCCATCACGACGGCGGCACCTCCTCCCCCCGCGCCACCGCCGACGGCCCCAGCGACGCCGCGAAAATGGTGTGCGGGGACCAGCCCATGGACCGGCTCACCGCCATCCTGCGCCTGGAAGAGGACCCGCACACTGTGAACACCTGGGCGGACAGTACCTTCACCTGCACCTACCACCTGGCGGCGGGTGCACTGGAGATCTCCGTCAAGGAAGCGGCGGGGCAGGCCGCGGCGATGAAGTACTTTGATGCCATGCAGGCACTGGCCAAAGACGCGCGGCCCATCCAAGGGATCGCCAACCTGGGCTTTCCGGCGTACGAAACAGCGGACGGAACGGCAGTATTCCAAAAGGACAATTTTGTGCTGCAGGTGGACGCGTCAGGCCTTCCGGCAACGCTCGGCCCGGACGCCATCACCCGCAACGCCCTGGCCTACCAGCTCTCCACCACCATCCTTGCGTGCTGGGTGGAGCACCACTAGGACGCAGGTCCTACCCTGCCTTACGGCGGGAGCCCGCTTTGCTGTCGTAGGCGATCGCTCTAACGGCGGCGTCGAGGTACCCGCCCGCCGCCTGGGAATTGGCCAGCCGCACCAGTTCGGCGGCCACCACCACCAGCTTGACGTTACGGTGGCTGCTGGTGCTGACGAGCACCTTGAAGGCCTCCTCCGAACCCATTTTCAGCTGGCCCATCAGGATGCCCCGGGCCTGGTCGATCACGCTCCGGGTGGATGTGGCCCCGGCCACCGCTTCCCGGGCAGTCTCCTCGGTTTCGCGCTGGAGTGTGGAGGTGAGGTCGATCATGACGCCTTCCAGGGCGGTGACCGTCCCGGCGTCGTCCACTATGGCCTCACCGGATGTAAGTACCCGACGTGTCCGGCCGCGGGAGTCGATGATCCGGTGGTACATGCAGAAGTACCCTCCGGTGCCAACAACCTGGGCCACGATCTCTTCGCAGCGGGCCCTGTCCTCGGGGTGCTTGTGCGAGAACAGCAGCTCCACCGTGGGCACCACTTCGCCGCGCTCGTAACCGTGCAGCAGGAACATGCCGTCCGACCACCGGAGCTTCCAGGTGTCCAGGTCCACATGGAACGTCCCCGCCACACACGGGTTTTCTCCCAGAGCGCTCGAGTACGTGTAGGGGCCGCTCAACTCACCCATGGAGCCAACCTCCGGTTCATCACCCAGCCGCCCAGCATGGGCAGGCACCATTGCCGTTGACACAAGTATGGCCGTGAACGCGCCGCGGGGATAGGCCGGGATGCGTTTACGATTTCGACGGGACGGTGCGCAGGTTCAGCTCCAGCCATTGACTCCAATACCCCCAGGGGGTATATTTCCGAGTGTTGTCAGTGAAGTGGTATGTCCCGGCTGGTGCACCGCACCCGCTTTCACAGCCGTTCAACCCAGCGACGCCCCATCACCTTTAGTGCTGATCCCGGCGACGCCCCACCACCTTCCGCACGAATAGCCGCAACGCTCCAGCATTTACCTCCCGGAGCAGCGGCTGAAACGTCCTCCAAGGAGGAACAGATGCAGGACCACAGGCACCATCACGACGACGAAACCCCGGTCAGCGCCACCCTCACCGAGGCGGGGCGCGCGTCAGCCCCTGCCGAGGCTGCCGCGGGGCACGGGCCCGAGCACGGCCACGGGCACCACCACCAGACCCAACACGCCGGCCATGACGACGACCACACGGTCCACACTCACGGGCAGCATGCCGGGCACAGCACAGCCATGTTCAAGAACAGGTTCTGGCTGACACTGCCACTCTCCATTCCCGTGGTCTATGTCAGCCCCATGGTGGGCCACATCCTGGGTTACATGGCCCCGATGTTCCCCGGCTCCGCCTGGATCCCGCCAGTCCTGGGAACGGTCATTTTCCTCTACGGCGGCCAGCCGTTCCTCAAGGGCGGGCTGCAGGAGCTGAAGGACCGCCGGCCCGGCATGATGCTCCTGATCGGCATGGCCATCACCGTGGCATTCGCCGCGTCCTGGATCACCAGCCTGGGAATCGGCGGCTTCGACTTGGACTTCTGGTGGGAACTCGCTTTGCTGGTGGCCATCATGCTGCTGGGCCACTGGATCGAAATGCGGGCCCTCGGCTCGGCGCAGGGCGCGCTGGATGCACTCGCTGCCCTGCTGCCCGATGAGGCCGAGCGCATCACGGACAGCGGCACCGAAACCGTGCCCGTCTCCAAGCTTCGCCCCGCAGACCTTGTGCTGGTCCGCTCCGGCGCCCGGATGCCGGCCGACGGCACCGTGGTTCAAGGCCAGGCTGAGTTCGACGAATCCATGATTACGGGTGAATCCAAGACCGTGCCGCGCGGCCCTGGAGATGCGGTGGTGGCCGGGACGGTCGCCACGGACTCGAGTGTCCGCGTCCGCGTGGACGCTGTGGGCGAGGACACCGCCCTGGCCGGCATCCAGCGGCTGGTGGCCGAAGCACAGGCTTCCTCGTCGCGGGCCCAGGCTCTGGCCGACCGCGCCGCGGCCTTCCTGTTCTACTTCGCTGCCGGCGCCGGCGTCATCACGTTCATTGTGTGGACGCTGCTGGGCAGCATCCCCGAGGCCGTCACCCGGACTGTCACGGTGCTGGTCATCGCCTGCCCGCACGCCTTGGGACTTGCCATTCCGCTGGTCATCGCCATCTCCACGGAACAGGCCGCCCGCGCCGGAGTCCTGATCAAGAACCGGATGGCACTGGAGCGGATGCGCACCATCGATGTTGTCCTCTTCGACAAGACCGGCACCCTCACCACCGGCGAGCCGGAGCTGAAGGACGTTGCCGCCGCGCCGGGGGTGGACGCCGGTGAGCTGCTGGCCCTGGCCGCCGCCGTCGAGTCGGACAGCGAGCATCCCGTGGCGCGGGCCATCGTCCGCGCAGCCCGCGGGCGCAACCTGACCCTGCCTGCCGTGGACGGATTCGCGTCACTTACTGGCCGCGGAGTACGGGCATCCGTGGACGGCCGCACGGTGCACGTCGGCGGGCCCGCGCTCCTGCGCGAGCTTGGCGCCGTCGTACCTCCTGCCCTGGCGGCCACGACGCGCGGCTGGATGGACCGCGGTGCCGCCGTCCTGCACGTGATTGACGACGGCGCCCGCGTCCTGGGCGCGGTCAGCCTGGAGGACGCGGTGCGGGCCGAGTCGCGGCAGGCCGTGCGCGCCCTGCAGCAGCGCGGCATCAAGGTGGCCATGGTCACCGGCGACGCACGACAGGTGGCGCAGGCCGTCGCCGCAGAGTTGAAGATCGACGAGGTATTTGCCGAGGTCCTGCCCGCGGACAAGGACAAGAAAGTGGCCGAGCTCCAGTCCCGGGGCCTGAAGGTGGCCATGGTGGGCGACGGCGTCAACGATTCACCCGCACTGGCCCGCGCCGAGGTGGGCATCGCGATCGGAGCGGGGACTGACGTAGCCATGGAATCGGCCGGCGTGGTGCTGGCCGGGAACGACCCCCGCGCCGTGCTGTGCATGGTGGATCTGTCCCGGGCGAGCTACCGCAAGATGTGGCAGAACCTGGTGTGGGCCACGGGCTACAACATCCTGTCCGTGCCGCTGGCCGCCGGCGTCCTGGCCTTCGGCGGGGTGGTCCTCTCCCCTGCCGCCGGTGCCGTGCTGATGTCCGTTTCCACTATTGTGGTGGCGTTGAACGCCCAACTGCTGCGGCGGGTCCGGCTCAACCCATCCGAGGTACGTTAGACCGACGCCCGCTCACTTGTGGCCGCCGTTCCCCCCACGCGCGCTCACTTGTGGCCGCCGTTGCCCTGACGCCCGCTCTTTGTTGGCCGACCCGCCCGTCCCGGAAAGGAGGAATTGTCCATGACTGCAACCATTCGTCGCCTGGCGTCCCTCCTCGGCGTCGCGGCGCTGATGGCCGTTGTGCTGGCCGTCATGGCCGGGATCCTCGCGATGCACGTGATGACGGCCGCCCACTCGGAGCACACATCCCACGCGGTGCTCCAGGCCACGGATTCCTCCCCGGCCGCCGACATGCACGGGTCCGCCCACAGGGGCCACGCCACACCGCAAAGCCTGGCGACGGAGTCCTGCTTTGGTTCCTGCCCTGAGATGCAGGATGCGGGACCGATGTGTGTCCTCCTGGCCAAGACCGCATCACTGACTGTCTTTCCGCCCGACGGGACTGCCCACGTGGAACCGAGCCACACCGCAGGTGCCAGTCCGGCAGCTCTCTACTCCTACATTCCGGCAAGTCCAACGCCCTGCGAACTGTCCATCAGCCGAACGTAAAACAGGACGGTGCAGCGCACTTCCGCGCACCATCCTGGCCACGTTCAACTACATCCCTGAAGGACTTTTTGCATGAAAACGATGATCAAAACGCTCTCCGCCGCGGCCGCCCTGGCAGCTTCGCTGGGCCTCGCCGGCTGCGCCGCCGATTCCGGAACCTCCGGGGGCATGCACTCCACCCACGCCGGTTCGAGTCCGATGTCCAACACCATGCCGGACGCCAATGCCGACCATAACCAGGCCGACTTCATGTTCGCCCAGATGATGATTCCGCATCATGCCCAGGCGGTGGAGATGAGCGGGATCGTCCTGGCCAAGCCGGACGTGCCTGCTGACGTCACCGCGCTGGCCACCAGGATCAAGGACGCCCAGGCACTGGAGATCGAGACCATGACCGGGTGGCTCAACGGCTGGAATGTCCCCACGACGGCCTCCGAACATTCCGGGCACGGCATGTCCGGAATGGTGGACGCGGACGGCCTGACTAAACTCAAGGCCGCCCAGGGAACCGAGGCCGCCAGGCTCTTTATGGAGCAGATGACCGGACACCACGAAGGAGCCATTGAGATGGCCAAGGACGAAATCGCCGGGGGCAAGTATCCCGCGGCCATCCAGCTGGCCCGCGACATTATCACTGCCCAGGAAGCGGAGATCGCCGAGATGACGAAGCTCCTGGCCGCCCTCTGACCCTCTCTCACTTAACGCAGCTAATTGGCCAACGCTCGCTCACTTTCTTTAGGAAAGTGAGCGAGCGTTGGCCGGAAAACCGCATTAAGTGAGCGAGCGTCCCATGGGTGGGCACCGCCACGACCGGGTCAGGTGCTGCGGTGTTTTACGTGCTCGGGGCGGATTCCTATCCCAACGAACCTGGCGGTGAGCCGGCGCAGCAGCGGCGAGGCGGCCCGCAGGAGCACCACGAACCAGCGGGGTGCGATGCGGTTTCCGTTGGTCGCCCTGAGCAGCACCCGGTGTCCGTTGCGCTGGAGCTGTTGCATGATCTTCACCGGCATCTCCCGCCGCCGCTGCACGGCTGCGAGTTTCCCAACGGGAGCAGTTCCACCCGCAAGATCCTCCCCGATGGCGTTGGCCAGTGCTACGGCGTCCTGGATGGCGAAGTTCACGCCAACGCCGAACATCGGCGACATCGCGTGGGCAGCGTCGCCAATAGCCATGAATCCGGGACGGTACCAGCGCCGCAGCCGGTTGATCTGGACGGAGAGGAGTTTCACCTGGTCCCAGTCCGTGAGGTTGCCGACGACGGGGCGCAGGATCGGCGCCGCGCCGGTGATCCGCGCCTGGAGTGCGCCGATCTTTCCTCCGCGGAGCTCGTCAAAACCTCCTTTGCGGATCACCATCCCGGACTGGTACCGGTCGCCCCGGTCGATCGTTAGGACCAGCCCCTGCGCGGAGATGTATCCGAGGGTCGGGGGCGGAGGGTCCGGCGGCTTTGGCAGGTTGAACCAAAGCACGTCGATGGGCACGCCGAAGTCGTCGGGAATCAACCCGGCAGCGTGACGCAAGTCCGACGCGCGTCCATCGGCAGCGACGGTGAGGGTGGCACGGATCTCCAGGCCGCCGTCGGACGCGAGGGCCCGGACCCCGCGCACCTGGCCCTGTTCGATGATGAGGCCGGTGGCCTCGGTGAGCATCCGCAGCTCGAAGTTGGGGAACGTGTGCGCCTCGCGGGCGAGGAAGTTCAGGAAGTCCCACTGGGGCGCAAGGACAAGGAAGTTGTCCGGCGCGGGGAGGGTGCTGAAATCGGCCGTGGTGATCCGATGGCCGTCGATGACGATATCCAGGGTGGACAACTTGCTCAGCGGCAGTTCCAGGAATTTGCCGCGGAGCCCGAGTTCGCCCAGCAGGGTCACGGTGGAGGGATGCACGGTGTCGCCCCGGAAGTCGCGCAGGAAGTCGCCGTGTTTTTCCAGGACCGTCACCCGCAGCCCTTGCCTGGCAAGCAGGTACCCCAGCACTATGCCCCCTGGGCCGCCGCCGGCAATGACGCAATCCCGTTTGATCTGGCTGTCCACAGTCATATCATGGTGCTTCCGTCCCTCGGGTGATAGAGCGTTGCCGGAAAAGCGGCCAAAAGTGATGGCGCGTCGGTTGGGAAGCGGCCAAAAGTGAGCGGGCGTGCGGGGTGGGGCGGCCGGCGCCGGGCTGATGCGTGTTAAGTTGAAAAGCACGGAGGCACCGGCTGGAAAGAGAATCTCCCTTGGACTCACCCGCACCAGTAAGAATCCTGACCGTCTGCACGGGCAACATCTGCCGTTCTCCGGTGGCCGAGCGGTTGCTGCAGGCGGGGCTGAACCAGGTGCTGCCGGGCGGTTTCGAGGTGCGCAGTGCAGGGACCCGGGCCATGGTGGGCGACCCCATCCAGCCCATTTCGGCCGACATCATCCGCACCTTCGGCGGGGACCCGGAGCAGTTCGCCGCCCGCCAGCTGACGCCCAAGATCCTCCGCGGGGTGGACCTGGTGCTGACCATGACCTCCGGGCACCGCGGCGAAGTCCTGCAGCTGGACGCGTCCCTCCTCAAGCGCACCTTCACCATCCGCGAGTTCGCCCGCATGCTCGATGTCCTGGACCAGCGCGCCGAGGCGGCCGGCAACGCATCAGAAGGAACGGACGACGACGGCGATCCGCTCGCTGCCAACCACGCCTTCTGGCGCGGGTTGCCTGCGCGGGCGGCAGCTGTGCGTCACTTGTCACTGCCCGCGGACTCGGCTGAGAACGACATCATCGACCCGTACCGCCGGGCGCCCGAGGTGTACCGGCAGATGGAGGACGAGCTCGCGCCGGCCATCGTATCCATCCTGCGCCACGCTCGCCTTAATGCCCCCGTTCGCTGGAACGGTGCGCCGACGCTGTAGCGTTCCGGCGACCCCGCACCGTTCCAGCGAACCCGCGCACTCGCGCGCCCGAGAAATTGCTGCCGCCTGCCGGGATACCTGACCGCCTGACTCCACTGCCGCCGTCGTCATTCCCGCTGTAGGCAAGTGTGCGGGTAATCTGTGGATTCCCCCGATGTATCGCCTTTCTGCCGCTGCTAATTTTCGGCAATGGGCAGCCAGCGAAAGCATCCCGGCACGCAATATCCCGGTCCCAAACCCCGGGCCGCACGCCGCCGGCACCCCTTGCGGACCATCTTCCTGGGGCTCCTCGCGGCAGCCATCCTGGTTCCGGTTGCCGCCGGCGCCTACCTCTACAACCTGGGCCAGATCTACCAGTCCAAGACCAACATCATCGCAAGCCCCTTCCCCGCCGAGTCCACCCGGCCACAGCCGCACGCACAGGGACCAGAAGCGGCCGGATCCGGAGGACCAGGAGGCGCTCCGGGTGCCGGCGCAGCGGCCGGTGCGGCCCCCGGAACGGCGGCGGGGACAGATGCACAGGAAGCGGACCCCTATGCAGACGCGTCGCTGAACATCCTGGTGATGGGCAGCGACAGCCGCGGCGCCACCGCGGACGAAGCCCTGTCCGGCGCCAACTCCAACCAGCGCGCCGACACCCTGATGCTGGTCCACATCCCCGCAGACCGGTCCAGGATCTACTCCATATCGCTAATGCGGGACCTGTGGATCGGCATCCCGGACCACGGCCGGGCAAAGATCAACGCAGCCCTTGCCTTCGGCGGCGTACCGCTGATGGTCCAGACCGTGGAGGCTCTGTTCCAGCAGCGGATCGACCATGTGGCCATGATCGACTTCGAAGGGTTCAAGGGCATGACCGATGCCTTGGGCGGGGTGCCCGTGAACGTCCCCGAGCCGTTCGTCTCGCGCCACGACAACTTTGCCTTCAGCGCCGGAACCCAGACGCTGGACGGCGAACATGCCCTTGAGTTTGTCCGCGAGCGCTATGCCTTTGCCGACGGCGACTACCAGCGGGTCCGCAACCAGCAGGCGTTTGTGCGGGCACTGTTCGCGAAGAACCTCAGCCCGGAGACCCTCCTCAACCCGGTGAAGCTCCACAACGTCCTCAGCGCTATGGCCCCGTTCATCAGCGTGGACAGCGGACTGGACGCGGCAACCCTGGCCCGGCTCGCCCTGGAACTGCGCGACGTGCGTGCCGGCGACATGGTGATGTTCACCCTGCCCACACTGGGAATCGGCACCTCGGCGGACGGCCAGTCGATCGTCCTGCCGGACCCCTGGGCGGTGGAGAGCATCGCGCAGGCCCTGGCAGATGACAGTTTGGACACGTATGTAGCCAGCGGAGCCCTCGCGGGCGGACACTGATCCCACCAAACGCACAATGAGGTGAGGCACAATGAGCATGCCAGGCGGTTCTGAGCCCTCCGGCACCACCCCTTCCGGGTCCCATCCGCACGGCCTGGGCTGGGTGGCGCATGGACGTCGGCGCTGGATCGCCGCCCTGCTGGCGCTGGCACTGGTGGCGGTTGCCGTCGTCGCGATCGTCAACCTGAATAACGCGGGCAAAGAGACGCAGCCCGCAGCAGCTCAAACCGCTTCCCCAGCCGCAAGCCCCGTGGATACTCCGTCTGAGACTCCCTCCGAGACACTCCCGCCTGCCCCGGCCGCCCCGCCGCCGCCACCCCCAATTCCGGAGCTTCCGGCTGCGCCCATGAACGTGCTGGTGATTGGCAGTGACATGCGCGGCAATGCCCGCGAGGCAGCGGCACAAACGGCGGCCACCGGTGAACCCATGGACCAGCGCGCGGACGTCCTGATGGTGGTCCACGTCCCGTCCGACCGGCGAAGCATGTACATGATCTCCATCAACCGCGACTTGTGGGTGGACATCCCAGGCCTGGGCGGTTCCAAGGTCAATGCCGGCCTGCAGTACGGCGGCATCGACATGCAGACGGCCGCGGTCCAGTCGTTGCTGGGTATCACCATCGACCAGACCCTCATGGTGGACTTCGGCGGCTTCAAGATCCTCGTTGACGGGCTGGGCGGAATCGACGTGGACGTACCAGTCCCGTTCCAGTCCACCCATGACACCGGGCACGTCTTCACCCCAGGTGTGAACCATCTGGACGGTCAGGCAGCTCTGGAGTTTTCCCGCGAGCGCTATGCGTTTGCCGACGGCGATTTCCAGCGGGTGCGCAACCAACGGACCCTGCTCCGCGCCATCCTCGCCCGCCTCACTGCCAATGGCGCCCTGAACGATGTGACGGCGGTACGGGGGCTGGTGGACTTCGCATCCTGCTGCCTGACGGTGAACAAAGGCTTTGACCCGGTGCAGGCTGCAATCCTTGCCTACAGCCTGCGCAACCTTGACGCCACTGCGATCCGCACCATGACCCTGCCCACGGCCGGGGCCGGATTCGTGGGGGCCCAGTCAGTGCTGTTTCCCGATTACGGCGGCATCAACGCGGTGGGCGCGGCGCTGCGGGAGGGCAGGATCGCCGAGTTCGCCGTGGAATAGGAGCTGGCCGACTTTTGCGGGCGAGCTGATCGCCAGGTCCAGTGCGCACCGACTGCCCCTCGCGACAAGCAACTCGGGGTCACTTCCGGCCCAATAATCCGCGAATATCGGGCGTTATCTGACCCCGCGTTGTGATGGCACACACTCCTGCCGTTCAGCAGCCGGGTTTAGGTTCGGTGGCCCGTGGGTACGCCGCTGGTAGTGTTCCTGCATTCGGCAAGCCAGGCGGACGGAGTGATTTCTTGTGAAAGAGGACGGACTGACGGAGGCCGTGCAGGAGGCCGGGGCGGTGGAGCTGCTCCTGGTGCGCCACGGTGAGAGCGAAGGAAACGTGGCTGCCACGGACGCGCGGCTGGCCGGGGCCGAGGCTATCGAGGTGCCGGCCCGGGACGCGGACGTGAACCTGTCCGGGACCGGCCAGGAGCAGGCCAAAGCCCTCGGCGCGGCGCTGGCCCGGATCGCCGAGGACCTCCGGCCCGATGCCGTGGTCTCCTCCCCGTACGCCCGGGCGCGGCAGACCGCCGAGATCGCGGTGGAAGCCGCCGGCTGGCCGGTGAAGGTCCGCACCGATGAGCGGTTGCGGGACCGGGAACTGGGCATCCTGGACCGGCTGACGCGGCTGGGGGTGGAGAAGCGTTTCCCGGAGGAGGCCGAACGCCGGGAGTGGCTGGGCAAGTTGTACTACCGGCCGCCGGGCGGGGAGTCCTGGGCCGACGTTGCCCTGCGGCTGCGCTCCGTTCTGGATGAGCTGAACAACCTCAGCACGGGGCATCGGGTCATGCTGGTCTGCCACGACGCCGTGATACTGCTCTTCCGGTACGTCCTGGAGGGAATGAACGAGGAGGAAATCCTGGATCTGGCGGCCAGCACCTCGGTCCTCAATGCCTCCCTCACCCGGTATGTGCGGCCGTCCGGCGAAGGGCCCTGGACGTTGGAGAGCTTCAACGTGGCGGACCACCTGACGGAGCAGGGTGTCACGGTCACCGAGCACGCCGGAGATGTCAGTGTCCACCCGAAGTGAGGCCAACTCCCCTACCCTGGTGACGCCGTCGCTGCTGCGCGAGTGGCCGCTGCCGGCACCGGGCGAGGACAAGTATTCACGCGGTTCCGTCCTGGTGATCGGCGGAGCGCGGGCCACGCCGGGTGCGGCACTGCTGGCCGGTACTGCTGCGCTGCGGGCCGGCGCGGGGAAGCTGAGCCTCGCCGTTGCAGAGTCGGTGGCCGTGCAGGTGGCCGTGGCGCTGCCCGAATGCGGAGCGATAGGCCTTCCCGAAACTGCTGAGGGGTCGCTGACAGGCGAAGGGCTGGACCGGATCTCCACCTACCTCGACCGTGCCGATGCCATCCTGGTGGGCCCGGGCCTCGACGATCCGGATCTTGCCGAGGAGCTTTTGCGGGGCCTGCTGGAGCGGGAGACCGGGACCGGCGGCTCCGACCGGGGCGGCTCCGGCTCAGGTGATTCAGGCTCTGGCGGAAAGACCGCGGACGGGGGTCCCGCCGTCGTTCTTGACGCCTTTGCCTTGGGCGGGCTGCTGAAGCTGGCCGACCAGCTGGAACCGTGGAAGGGGCGGCTGATCCTCACACCGAATCCCAAGGAGGCGGCGGTCCTGCTGGAGCGGGAGGTGGACGACCTCGCGGCTGACGTGGCGGCGATAGCGGACAAATTCCAGGCGGTGGTGAGCTGCCAGGGCTTCATAGCCCGGCCGTCGGGGGGTGGCGCGAGCGGGGAAGCTGAGCTGTGGCAGATGACCACGGGCTATGGCGGACTGGGAACATCCGGAAGCGGCGATGTTCTGGCCGGGGCGATTGCGGGACTGCGCGCACGCGGAACAACCAGCGCACAGGCTGCCTGCTGGGGGACGCATCTCCATGCTGCCGCAGCGGACCGGCTCGCCAGCAGGATGGGGCCCCTCGGATTCCTCGCCCGCGAACTGGCCGACGAACTGCCCGCCCTGATGCTGGAGCTGAACACCTAAGCCACTAAAGCAACGCGGAGTCACTTCCGGCCCAATGTTTCCGTTTTATTGGGCCGGATATGACCCCGCGTTGCAGGAAAATGATGCCCGGGCATGGGATGACCCCCGACCGAAGCCGGGGGCCACCGTATCGGGAGGTTCAGGCGTAGGCTGCCGATGCGCTTTAAGCGCTGTGGCGTGCATACTAGCGATCCGCCCAAGAGGCAGTCAGCAATTATCGAATACCCGACGTCCCGATCCTGTTGAAACTAGGCGGCAATTTCCTGCTTTGCCCCCTTCGTCTCAATTTCGATCTTGCGCGGCTTGGCCTTCTCGGCGACAGGAATCCGCAGCGTCAGGACACCGGCGTCGTAGCTTGCCTTGACGTTATCTGTATCCAGGGTGTCGCCGAGGATCAGCTGGCGGCTGAACACGCCGCGCGGCCGCTCGGAGGCGATCAACTCGGTGTCCTTGCCCGCCGAGTCCGGACGCTCGGCCCGCACCGTCAGGACATTCCGTTCCACATCCAGGTTCACCGAATCCACTGCGACACCGGGCAGATCAAAGGCGACGACGAATTCCTGGCCCTCACGCCAAGCGTCCATCGGCATCGCTGCCGGACGCGCTGCCGTGCCGAGGACCTGCTGGGCCAGCCTGTCCAGCTCGCGGAACGGATCGGTTCGCATCAACATGGCTTCCCTCCTCGTAAGAGACGGTCCAACAATTGGTTTTGTGTATCAGCCGATCTGTAGTGGCTGATATAGATTTTTTACCACTGCGCCAGTAGGTCTGCAAGCGGTTCTGGGAAGAATTTTCTCGTTTTTGCGAGGTTCGTCCAGGCACGGCGAAGGGGCCTCCAGCGCTGTGCAGAAGGCCCCTTCTCTCCGGTGTTTTGGCTGGTCAGCTGCGGGTGGGATCCGGGCGCAACGGCGTGGGCCCGGGATCCGGTACGGGCAGCGGCCCGGGAGGTTCCGGCGTCGGGAAGGGATTGGGCGGCTGCGGACCGGGATGGCCGGGCTGGGTGGGATCAGGCTGGTCCGGTCCTGGTTCCGGCGGGAACGGTTCGGGCTCGTGCACTGGCGGGATGGTCATATGCTTCCCCTCTCACGCTGGGCGGATGTGCCTTAGCGTGAACAGAATACGCCTGCGGCCGGAACCCCACTAGGCCACCATTTCCCCGATGCCCTATCACTTTTGGTCCCCAAGACGGCTGATTGGGGACCAAAAGTGATGGGGCATCGCGAGAATTTCTGCGGGATGTGATGGGGCGTTATCGTCCGGTAGCGAACGGCCGGTTCATTGTCGGAGCGGGTCTATATATTGAAACCATGACCCAGACTCCGCTGCAGGATTCCGCCAGCACCACCGCCACGCCCTCTCCCCCGGTTGCCAAGCAGGTTCCCACCGAACGCAAGCACCACGGGGACACCTTTGTGGACAACTACGAGTGGCTGCGGGACAAGGAATCCGCCGAGGTCGTGGAGCACCTGAAGGCGGAGAACGCCTACCAGGAAGCGGTCACCGCACACCAGGAGCCGCTGCGCGAGGCCATCTTCCAGGAGATCAAGGGCCGCACGCAGGAGACGGACCTGTCGGTCCCGCACCGCAAGGATGACTGGTGGTACTTCAGCCGGTCGGTGGAAGGCAAGGAGTACGGCATCCAATGCCGGGTCAAGGCGGAAGACACCGGCAATCCCGTACAGGACTGGACGCCGCCCCGGGTGGAGCCCGGCGTGGACATCCCTGGCGAGGAAGTCCTGCTGGACGGCAACGTCGAAGCGGAGGGCAAGCCCTTCTTCTCCGTGGGCGGCACGGCCGTGACGGTGGACGGGACCCTTTACGCGTACGCCGTGGACAACAGCGGCGACGAACGCTTCACCCTGCGCATCAAGGACCTCCGCACCGGCGAGCTCCTCCCGGACGTCATTGAAAACATCTTCTACGGCGTCTCCTTCTCCCCTGACGGCACCCGCATCTTCTACACCGTGGTGGACGCGTCCTGGCGCCCCTACCAGGTCAAGGCGCACACCCTGGGCACGCCGGTTGAGGAAGACGCAGTGGTCTACCAGGAGGACGACGCCGCCATGTGGCTGGGCTTCGAGCTCTCCGCGGACCGTCGCTACCTGGTGCTGGGCATCGGCTGCTCCGAATACAGCGAAACCCGCCTGCTCCGCTTCGACGACCCGGCCCAGGAACTCACCACCGTGATTTCCCGCAACGAGCGGGTGCTGTATGAAGCCGAACCGTTCCTGCTGCCCGGGCCGGACGGTGCAAAGACGGAAAAGATCCTGCTCACCCACAACCGCAGTGCCGTTAACTCCATGGTCTCCCTCGCGGACCCGGCCGAGCTGGGGAAGCCGCTGGCCGAACAGCAGTGGGCCACAGTCGTCGAACATTCCGACGACGTCCGCGTCAACGGCGCGGGCGTCACCTCCACCCACCTCGTGGTGTCCATCCGCAAGGACACCATCGAGCGCGTCCAGGTGATCGGCCTGGCCGGCCTGGGCACCGCCGCACAGGAGCCGCCGGTGGAGCCTGCGTTCGACGAAGAGCTGTACACGGCGGGAGTGGGCGGATCGGACTATGAAGCCCCGGTGATCCGGCTGGGCTACACGTCCTACTTCACGCCGTCGCGCGTTTACGACTTCGTGCTGCCCACCCCGGAAAAGCCCGCCGGCGAGCTGCTGCTGCGGAAGGAAAGCCCCGTGCTGGGCGGCTACGACGGCCGCGACTACGTGGCCACGCGCGAATGGGCGACGGCGGCGGACGGCACCCGCATCCCGCTCTCGGTGTTGCGGCACAAGGCCGTCAAACAGGATTCGACGGCGGCCGGGCTGGTGTACGGCTACGGCTCCTATGAGCTGAGCATGGATCCCGGCTTCGGCATTGCGCGCCTGTCCCTGCTTGACCGCGGTGTGGTGTTCGTGATCGCGCATATCCGCGGCGGCGGTGAACTGGGCCGGCACTGGTACGAGGACGGCAAGAAGTTCACCAAAAAGAACACCTTCACCGACTTCATTGACGCCACCGACTGGCTGGCCGCTTCCGGCTGGGTGGACCCGTCCCGCATTGCGGCGTTGGGCGGCTCCGCCGGCGGCCTGCTCATGGGAGCGGTGGCCAACATGGCTCCGGAAAAGTACGCGGCGATTGTGGCGCAGGTGCCGTTCGTTGACCCGCTGACCAGCATCCTGGACCCGGACCTGCCGCTCTCCGCCCTTGAATGGGAGGAATGGGGCAACCCCATCACGGACCCCGAGGTCTACGGCTACATGAAGTCCTACGCCCCCTACGAGAACGTGCACCGGACGGCATACCCGAAGATCGCCGCCGTGACATCTTTCAATGACACCCGGGTCCTCTATGTGGAGCCCGCCAAGTGGGTGCAGGAGCTGCGGAACAAGACCACCGGGAGCCAGCCGATCGTGATGAAGATCGAGATGGACGGCGGCCATGGCGGCGCGTCCGGCCGCTACGTCCAGTGGCGCGAACGGGCCTGGGACTACGCCTTTATTGCCGATTCCCTGGGGGCCACGGAGCTGCTCCCCGGTGCCGGGCTGAAGTAGGCGCAAGCGTACGACGGCGGGCGCGTCCCGCCGCCGTAGGCCCGCCTTTAGCCCCACCCACGGCAGCGGCCTTAGCCCTGCGGGTGCTCGGCCAGCCACTCCGCCAGTGTTTCGAGGTTGGCGCGGACCGTCCTCCCCTGCGCCCGGGCCACCAGCGCGTCTGCCAGTTTGCCAAAGACCCCGCCCAGGCCGGACGCGGCGTCGATCCTCTGGGTCACGCGCGTACCGCCGTCGGCCGGTTCGAGTTCGAACGTCACGGTGAAGTCCAGCTTGCCCTCGACCGAACGGGACACCATGCGCCGGGGCGGATCGAACTCGGTAACCTCCACAACCCAGTCGAACTGCTGCCCCATCACTTTGCTGGTTCCGCGTCCGCGGGAACCGAGCCCAACAGGGCCCTCCCCCACCTGCCCGGACGAGGTGACCGAGGAATCATAGACGGCGATGTTTTCGAACCTGGACAGGAAGTCAAAAACCTCCTGCGGCGGGCGGGCGATGACAACACTTTCTTCTACAACAGGCACTGCAGTCTCCTTTGAAAGGCACCTGATGCCGGCACGGCTCTGCCGGCACAATGGCAGGCACAGCGCCAGATTGGACCCGCCGCCTGGCCCTGTCAATGCCTGCCGCATGGGCCGGCCGTCACCAGCCCGAAGGCCTGCCCGGCGCCTGTAAACCCCTGCGACCAGCAGCAACATAACCCTGGCCGCCCGCTGCCCGGTACCAAAAGAAGGTAATCATGCTTACTATTGTCTGGCGCCGGCTGCCCGCTGGGGGCAGGTTAACCGGCGCCGATGTGGAGGTTTTGAGTGAGCATGGAACAGGAAATGCGTCCCTTGACCGACGATGAACTGATCGCAGAGCAGGCCACGGCTTTGCCGGACAAGGAAGTTGCCTCTGTCCTTGACCTGAACGCGGACCTGGATCTGGGTATCGACGCGGCAGCGCCCATCGACCTTGCCGTTGCGGCCAACGCCAACGTGGCGGCCCCCATCGACGCGGCCGCCTCGGCCAACATCCTCTCCTTCGGCTCGGAGGCGCAGGCGCTGGCCGACCAGGGCGTCATGATCGATCAGGGCATCGTGGCCGACGCCAACGCCGAGTCCACGCAGGACAGCGTCATCGACCAGGGCAACGACACCGTCGACGACGGCACGACAGGTACCGCAGGCACCGCCACCGGCACGGATGGCACCGGTACAGCGGCCGACGGCGGGAGCCTCCTCCCCGATGGAACGGGTACGGACGGACTCGTCCCCGGCGGCGTGGGCGACGCCCTGCCCGATGTTGGCGCTGTGCCGGTGGATCCCGCGGCGGCGCTCGACGGGGACCTGCTCAACGTCAACGTGGACCTTGCGGCCGACGCGGACATTGCCGCGCCGATCAACGGAGCCGTGGCAGCCAACGCCAACGTGGCCGCACCGATCGACGCAGCCGTCGCTGCCAACATTGGATCGATCGGCAGCCAGGCCTACGCCGTGGCGGACCAGGATGCACTGATCACCCAGCACATCGAGGGCGCAGCGAACGCCTCTGCTGACCAGCAGTCCAACCTCGAACAGTAAACACAGATGACCCACACCAGCGGTGGGCCGCGCCCCCAGGCCGGCCCGCCGTCGTCTGCTGCGCCCCTGGCCGGGCACCAGCTGCCGGTCCCTGCCCGGGCCGATGGCGTCCAGCTGATCGGACAGTCCCAGGGATCCGGCTACCGGGAACCCCCTTCGCTGGTCCGCCGCGGGGATGGCCAGACCCTCCAGCTGACGCCGCTGCTGTTCGCGGTGCTGGAGGCAGTGGACGGCAGCCGGACCGTGGAGGACATCGCGGAGCACGCCAGTGCAGCATCGGCGAGGCTCATCAGCGCCGATAACGTGCGCGCGTTGATGGACTCCCAGCTGCTGCCGCTGGGCCTGCTCCGGCTGGCAGACGGGTCACAACCCGAGGTGCGCAAGGCCGACCCCCTGCTCGGCATGCGCTTCCGCTACATAGTGACGGACCCGGAACGCACCCGCAGGATCACCGCACCCTTCGCCGTCCTCTTCCACCCGCTGATCGTGGTGGCGGTGACGGCGGCGTTCCTGGCCTCGTGCTGGTGGGTGCTGATGGTGAAGGGGCTGGGCTCGGCGACCCATGAGGCGTTCGACAACCCTGTCCTGCTCCTGCTGATCCTTGCCGTCACCATCCTGTCCGCCGGCTTCCACGAGTTCGGCCACGCAGCCGCCGCGCGCAAGGGCGGCGCCACGCCCGGCGCCATGGGGACGGGTCTTTACCTCATCTGGCCGGCGTTCTTCACGGACGTCACCGATTCCTACCGGCTGGGCCGCGGCGGCAGGCTCCGCACGGACCTGGGCGGACTGTACTTCAATGCCATCGTTGCGGTGGCCATCATGGCGCTGTGGTGGGCCACCGGCTTCGACGCGCTGCTGCTGGTGGTGGTCACGCAGATCCTGCAGATGGTCCGGCAGCTGCTGCCGCTGGTCCGGTTTGACGGCTACCACATCCTGGCGGACGCCACCGGGGTCCCGGACCTCTTCCAGCGCATCAAGCCGGTCCTGCTCGGCCTGCTCCCCTGGCGGTGGGGCCGCCCGGAAAACAAGGTCCTCAAGCCCTGGGCGCGCGCCGTGGTGACGCTGTGGGTCCTGGTTACCGTGCCACTGCTGATCTTTAGCCTGGCCATGATGGTGGTCTCGCTCCCGCGGCTGCTCGCCACCGCCTGGGCCAGCGCCGCCAAACAGCAGGCAATGCTCAGCCAGAGCCTTTCCGACGGCGACATTGCCGGCGCTGCCGTGCGCACCTTGGCGATCGCCGCCGTTGCCCTGCCTACGGTAGGCATGCTCTACATCCTGTTCCGGCTCCTGCGGCAGCTGGTCACCGGGCTCTGGCAGAAGACGCGCGGCAGGTTTGTGCAGCGCACCGCTGCGATGTGTGCTGTGGCGGCACTGCTGGCCGGGCTGGCTTGGGCATGGTGGCCCGACGGCGGGACGTACCGTCCGGTCCAGCCCTACGAACGCGGCACGCTGGCTGATGCCACCGCCTCCGTCCTGCCCACAGCGGTCACGGCCCTTCATGAGGGCGCCAGCGGCACGACGGTTGCGCTCTGGCCTGAAGGAGCCGCGACGCCAACCCGGGAGAACCCGCAGCTGGCCATGGTGCTGGTTCCCGTTGAGAATTCCGCTGCTGGTTCACCTGCTGGGTCGCCGGCTGTTTCCCCGGCCGGATCCCATGGCTCAGCCGCATTGTCGTGGGTGTTCCCGTTCGACCGGCCCGCGGCTCCCCGGGAGGGCGGCAACCAGGCGCTGGCGGTGAACACCAGCGATGGTTCCGTCACCTACAGTGTTGCTTTCGCGCTGGTATGGGCAGAGGACGGCGAACCCGTAGACACCCGGAATGAAGCCTACGCCTTTGCCAGCTGCACCGGCTGCGCGGCCGTGGCAGTGGGATTCCAGGTGGTCCTCGTGGTGGGGCAGACGGACGTCATCGTGCCCGAGAACCTGTCCGCGGCAGCAAACTACAACTGCTTCGAATGCCTCACGTACGCCCTCGCCAGCCAGCTGGTCCTCACCCTGGACGGCCCGCTGACGGATCAAGGGATGGCTTCACTGCAAGCCCTGTGGACCGAGATCGCGGAGTACGGCCGGAACATCCGGAACGTGCCGCTCTCGGAGATCCAGGGCCGGCTCGCCGCCTACAAGGAGCAGATCACGGCCATTATCAAGGCCGATCCCGGCGCCACGAAAAGCCCATCGTCCGGAATATCCCCGTCCACGGGTGCGCCGGGCGGGACGCCGAGGGCCACCACGCCAACCGAACCCGGACGTCCCGCACCCGGGCAGTCCGCACCCGGCCCAGGCACGGGGACCCAGGCACCCGCGCCGGCAGGGACGGCCGCTCCCGCCGCACCGGTGACGGAGCCGGCCCCGGGCGGCGCACCGCCGTCGTACATTCCCGTTGAGACGCCGGTCCCAACGGCGGATACTGGGGGCACGGCCCCCGCCGTGGAACCCCAGCCGACCGCAAACCCCAGCTAGGAGAGCAGATGTCTTTGAGCAAGGGAACGTCCGTGGAATGGAATACGCCGCAGGGCAAGACACACGGCAGGATCGTCGAGAAGAAGACCAACGACTTCGAGCTGGACGGCCATACCCACCGTGCCAGCGAGGACGAGCCCCAGTACGTCGTCGAGTCCGCGGAAACCGGAGCACACGCGGCCCACAAAGCCTCGGCGCTGACGGAAAAGAAGTAGCCGGTGGCCGCGCAGCACGAAGTGGTCATCATCGGCGGCGGCAACGCGGGCATCTCGCTCGCCGCCCGGCTGGAGCGGTACGGCGTCAAGGATGTGGCCGTCGTCGAACCCCGGGACCACCATCTGTACCAGCCACTGTTCTCGCACATCGCCGGGGGCAGGGCCTCGGCCAAGGAAGCCGTCCGGCCCCAGGAACAGCTGATTCCGGAGGGCGTCACCTGGATCCGGGACGCCGCTGCCGGGGTGGACACGGACTCCAACACCGTGACCCTTCAGTCCGGTGCCACCGTGGCCTACGGGCAGCTGGTGGTGTGCCCGGGCCTGCAGTATGACTGGGAAGCAGTGCCCGGCCTCGCCGAAGCCGTCCATTCACCACACGGCGCCTCGCACTACGAGTTCGAGCTGGCTCCCAAGGCCTGGACCCTGCTGAGCGGGCTGGAATCCGGCACCGCCCTTTTCACCATGCCTGCCGGCCCCATCAAGTGCGGCGGCGCGGCGCAGAAGCCCATGTACCTGGCCTGCGACTACTGGAAGGCGCGGGGCGTGCTGGACCGGATCCGGGTGGTGATGGTCCAGCCCTATCCCACGGTGTTCGGGGTGCCGGAGGTGGACCGGGAGCTGGACCGCAAGATCGCCGAATACGGCATCGAGCTGTGGACCAACAGCGAACTGGTGTCCGTGGACGCGGCGGGCCAGGTGGCCACCATCCGCAACACCGGGTCCGGCGCGGAGGAGAACCTGCACTACGACGTCATCAACGGTGTCCCGCCGCAGTCAGCGCCGGACTGGCTCAAGGCAACGGACCTGCCCTCTGCCGGAGACGCCGGCGGTTTTGTGGAGGTGGACCGGCAAACCCTGCGGCACATCCGGTTTCCGAACGTCTGGTCCCTGGGCGATGCTGCCGGGACCACCAACTCCAAGTCCGGCGGCGCCCTGCGGAAACAAACCAAGGTGCTGGCCAAGAACCTGGTGGCCGCCCGGAAAGGGAAGGCGCTGCCGGCCAAGTACAACGGCTACTCGGTGTGCCCCTTCACGGTCTCCCGGAACACCGTGGTGTTCGCCGAGTTCGACGACCGCTACCGGCCCATGCCCACCGTGCCCCGGGTGCCCACCTGGAACGAGAGCAGGCTGTCCTGGGTGGTGGACCGGGACATTTTCCCGCAGGTGTACTGGAAGATGATCCTCAAAGGGCGGGCCTAGGCTCTTTCAGGGCGCGGTTGGGGAGGGACCGGGCCACGCGCCACTCGTCCGCCAGGACCGCGTAGACCAGTTCGGTGGCCCACCCGCCTTTGTAGTGCCACTTGTCCACGTGCCGCGCCTCCTGCCGCATGCCTATCCGCCGGCAGAGCTCTGCGGATGCCGTGTTGAGTTCGTCCAGCCGCGCCTCGATCCGGTGCATGCCCAGCTCCTCGAAACCCAGCCGAAGCACCGCCTCCGCAGCTTCCGTGGCGTAGCCCTTGCCCCTGGCGCCCGGCGCCAGACTCCAGCCCACTTCACCCTGGCCATTCCCGGGCAGCCACTTGAGCACCACCTCGCCCTGAAGCCCGGATTCACCGCAGGCCTCGATGGCCAGCGCCACCCAGTCCCCCTCCTTCTCGAAGACGAAGTTGGCGTACCGGCCCACCCGCTCCATGGACTCCGTGTACGTCTTGGCCGGGCCGGGCAGGAACCGGGCGGTTTCCGGCAGCGAATGGTAGGCGTGGAAGTCGTCCAGGTCCCGGCCCTCAAAGCGGCGCAGGATGAGCCGCTCCGTACGGATCGGCAGGGTGATCTGCTGCATGGACCGAGGCTAACCCATGGCCCGGCGATTGCTCCAAAAACGTCGTTGTGGAGGTCTAAAAGGCTAGGCCCACGCCGGGCGGGTTCCCTGGCCGAGCTAGCGATGCGAGGGTGCCGGCGGGAGCAATGAGGAGCCGACGGCGGCCGTCGGCTCGCAGTGGTTCGCTTGCCGTTGCTCCAGTCACCTTCCCGGCGTATGGTTCGCGTACGGGCTGCTGGCGCCTGCGCTTTTCGGCGTTTTCCGCTGTCCCTTCTCTCCGAAGGCTGTGCCATGTTGAAGCCAGCGATTCCCCGGGCAGCCTTCCTCGCGTTCGCCATGGTGCTGCCCCTGGCGGCGTGCACCTACGAGGACAACTCGGAGGGCCCGACCCAACCGGCGACAACAGCTCCCGCCGATGTCAAGGTCCTGCGCATCGGCACGCAGGATGACGGAAATGTCCCAACCCGCGGCCAGATCGAGGAGTTTGCCCGGCAGGTCAGGGAACGTTCCGGCGGGAGCCTCTTGATTGAGCCGGTCTTTAGGGCAGGCGGCGGTGAGGTGAGGGCCTGGGACCAACTAGTGGCACACAGGGTAATGAGCGGAGACCTGGAAATGGCTGTCATCCCGGCCCGCACCTGGGACACCGAGGGAGTGCTGTCCTTCCGGGCACTCTCAGCGCCCTTCCTGGTGACCTCCAGCGCCGTTATCAAGGAAGTGGTCAAACCCGAGTTCGCGCAGGGCATGCTGGCCGGCTTGAAGGACGTGGGCCTCACCGGCCTGGCGATGTTCCCGGACGGCCCGCGGGTGCTGTTCTCCTTCACCACGCCCATCCTCACGCCGGAAGACATCAAGGGGAAAGTGATCAGGGCACCACTGTCCGATACCAATTTCGCTGTCTTGGCGGCCTTGGGAGCAGTACCCGAGGACCTGGCCGAGCAGGAATTCGGTGGAGGTGTAGACGCCGGAACCGTGGCCGGCGCCGAGTCCTCTTTGGCTTATGCCTCCAATCTGCCTATTGCATTGAACAAGACCGGCCACGCCATCGCCACCGGAAACCTGGTGGTCCATTCGAAGATCAACACGATGGTGATCAATAACCAAGCCCGGGGTGCGCTCAGCGCCGAGGAGCAGCAGATTCTCCAGGACGCAGCGGACTACACCCGGGAATGGGCATCCTCGCTGGCCTCACCGCTCTCGATGGAAGCGCGGCGGTACTGCCAGGACGGCGGCAAGGTGGTGCTGGCAACCGAAGAGCAACTGGCCGCCTTCCACGACGCCGCAGCCGCGCTGTACAGCACCCTCGAGCAGGATACCGGCACCCGGAACCTGATCGCTAAGCTCCGCGAACTCGCCGCGAGGACTCCGCCCGACCCCGCCGTCGAGCCCTGCGACTACGACACTTACTGACCGCTTCTGACGACGGCGGCCGTCGCCTCCGCGATGGCCCGTTCCTCGTCAGTGGGCACCACCAGGACGGGGAGGCCGGACTGCGGCGTGGAAATCACGCGTGGTTCCTTGGACCGCTCGGCGTTCAGGCCGGCGTCGAGCTCCACACCCAGGGCCCCCAGCTTCTCCGCCACGAGCGCCCGGAACTGGTGCGAGTTCTCGCCGATTCCCGCGGTGAACACCAGGGCCTTGGCCCCGCCGACAGCCACGTGGTAGCCGCCGATGTACTTGGCGAGCCGGTAGGACGTGACGGCGAGCGCGGTGGCCGCCTTCCCGTCGCCGGCTTCAGCAGCCTCCACCACCGAGCGCATGTCGTTGTTGCCGGCCAGGCCCTTCAGCCCCGATTCCCGGTTGAGCATGGTGTCGATGTCCTCGGGGCTCCAGCCTGCCCGGCCGAGGAACACCAGGATGGACGGGTCCAGATCGCCCGAGCGGGTTCCCATGACCAGGCCCTCCAGCGGGGTGAAGCCCATGGAGGTGTCCACGGAGCGGCCGCCGCGGATGGCGGTGACGGAGGCGCCGTTGCCCAGGTGGGCGATGACGCCGTCGAACTCGTTGACCGGGAGGTTCAGCAGCGCAGCGGCGCGGCGGGTGACGTACTCATGGGATGTCCCGTGGAAGCCGTAGCGGCGGATGCCGTGGTTGGTGTACAGCTCGTCCGGGACCGCATAGCGCCACGCATGTTCCGGGAGGGTGCGGTGGAAGGCGGTATCAAACACGGCCACCTGCGGCATCTTGGGCCACTTCTTGCTGATGGCACGGATGCCCAGCACGTTGGCAGGGTTGTGCAGCGGCGCCAGCGGGTTGAGGCGCTCGATGGCGCGGGTGATCTCGTTGTCGATCAGGACCGGCTCGGCGAACCGCTCACCGCCGTGCACCACCCGGTGCCCGACGGCGGCCAGTTCCAGGTCGCCCAACTCCTGGTGGATGGCGGCGTCCACCTGTTCCAGCGCCTCGGCGTGATCCCGCGGGCCCTCGATTTCGCCGTCACCGTCGCCGCCGTTGCCCATGCCGATCTTTTCGATCAGCCCCTCGGTGAGGACGCTCCCGGCGGCGACGTCACGCACCTGGTACTTGAGGGAGGACGAGCCGGAGTTGATGACGAGCACGAGCATGCGGGGCCTCCTGAGCCTGGCTTCTGCAGTTCAACCCCACTATATGCGGGGCCCCTGACCGCGCGGTTTCCTTGCGGATGGGCGCGGCCTGTGCCTAGAGTCGGCGGACAGGCTGGACCACGGCGAGAGGACATTTTTATGACGAACGAGCCCACCCAGATCGACGGGAACGACCCCACCAACACGGGATCCAGCAGCACCGCGCCGCTGAACGCACAAGGGGGCTCCGGAACCAAGGATCCCACCGGCGTGGAGGGCGCGAACCCGGCCCTGGACGATACCGGCGGCCTCAAAGCAGCTGAGACGGGCGATGCTCCGGAAGCGCCGGAGAACACCGAGGGCCTCGACCTCACGCCACAGGGGCTCTCCGATGAACCCGCGAAGGAAGAGGACAGCGAGAGCCTGGCCAAGCCGGACAACAGCTAGGCAAGCAAAGGGCGACGCCGGCACCGGGGTGGGTGCCGGCGTCGCCCGTTGCTTGCCCTAAGCGGACCTCAGGTGCTTCCCGGACCTCAGGCGGGACGTCCGCGCGCAGGCCCCGGCGCTCCATGCACCCGCCGCCTGGAGGGAGCGCGGACAAGGCCAATGGCGGCCAACACGGCTCCCAGTCCTTCGGCCACGGCGCTGAGCGTCTTTTCGAAGAACCACACGGGTTCGTACATGGCAGGGAACGGACCAAAGGCCGGGATGTCGAAGTACCGGTAGAGCATCACGGCCGCGAAGGCGCTCAGCAAGACAGCCAGCGCCATGGCGTAGGCAACCTTGCTGCCCCGGATCAGGACGTAGACAGCCACCAGCACCGCCGCGGCTGATTCAAGCAGGAACAGGTTGCCCTGCCCGATGCCGCCGGGGTTGGCAGCCTGGTAGCCGGGGGCCAGCAGGATATGCACCCCGGCGTCGACGAACAGCGCCAAGGCTGTCAGCACCCTCATGGCCATGTTCATTTGACCGTCAGCGTTCCTTTCATGTTGGGGTGGTAGACGCAGAAGTATGAATAAGTTCCGGGCGTCGAGGGGGCCGTGAAGGTGCCCGTCGCACCGCTTCCGCGGACGTCGACGTCGAAGGCCTTGTCCTTTTCAGCGGTGACGGTATGCGGGGCGGAATCCATGTTGATGACCGCCACGACCGCGCCGGGCGCCACCGTAATCGGCCCGCCAAAGTTAAAGTCCTTGATGGTGATCGTGGCCGCTGCCGAGGCGGCAGCGGTGCTGGTTCCTCCCGGCGGCGCCGTGGTGTTTCCGCTTCCGCCGCTTGGGGCGCAGCCGCCCACCAGCAGCGCAGCCATCACTAGTACCGCGGCCCTGCGTCCAAGCCTTTTCATCCCGCACCGTCCTCGCTGCCGGAAACCACCGCAGGGAGCCCCCTGCCGTCCTCTTATTGTGCGCCTGCCTGCCAGGAATTGGCCCGTGAGTGCGGAAATTGGGGGCAGACCAGGGAACCTCCCCACACGCACCTTGACCTCGCAAGCCCGGCCCGGGAACCCCGCGGGCGTGGGCCCACGTTGCTAGGAAGCGGGCGCCTGCGCCTGGATGGCCGTGATGGCCACCGTGTTGACGATGTCCTCCACTGTGCAGCCGCGCGAGAGGTCGTTGACCGGCTTCCGCAGCCCCTGCAGGACCGGCCCGACGGCCACCGCCCCCGAGCTCTGCTGCACCGCCTTGTACGTGTTGTTGCCCGTGTTCAGGTCCGGGAAGATGAACACGCTGGCCTGCCCGGCAACTGTGGAGCCGGGCATTTTGGACTCGGCGATGGAGGCGTCCACGGCGGCGTCGTACTGGATGGGGCCTTCGACGGCGAGGTCCGGGCGGCGCATGCGCACCAGTTCGGTGGCCTGCCGCACCTCGTCCACGGCCTCGCCGGAACCCGAACCGCCCGTCGAGTAGGACAGCATGGCCACCCGCGGCTCCACCCCGAATTGGGCGGCGGTCTCGGCGGAGGCGAGCGCGATGTCGGCCAACTGCTCCACGTTGGGGTCCGGGTTCACCGCGCAGTCGCCGTATACCAGCACGCGGTCCGGCATCAGCATCAGGAACACCGAGGACACGATCTTCACGCCCTCCCGGGTTTTCACGAACTCCAGCGCCGGCCGGATGGTGTGCGCGGTGGTGTGGGCTGCCCCGGACACCATGCCGTCCACCACGCCGAGCTGGACCATCATGGTGCCGAAGTAGCTGACGTCCTGCATGATTTCCAGGGCTTTGGGCAGGTCCACGCCCTTGTGTGCCCGCAGCTCGGAGTACTTTTCGGCGAACTTCTGCCGGAGGTCCGAGGTGGCCGGGTCCACGATGTTGATCCCGGACAGGTCGATGCCGCGCGCTGCCGCGAGCTCCCGGACGTCCGATTCGGGGCCGAGCACTGTGAGGTCGCAGACGTCGCGCCGGTGCAGGATTTCGGCTGCGCGCAGGATCCGCACATCCGTCCCCTCGGGCAGGACCACATGGCGGCGCTGGGCCCGGGCCCGCTCGATGAGGTCGTGCAGGAAGCGCAGCGGGGTCATGCGTTCGGCCCGCGGGAGGTGCAGCCGTTCCACCAGCTCCGCCTCATCCACAGTGCGGGACCACAGTCCGAGGGCAGAAGCGACCTTGCGGCGGTGCCCGGACCAGATCTCGCTCCGGACCTCGGAGACACGGCGGGCGGTGGTGTACGTGTCATCGGTGGCGGCGAACACCGGGAACGGGGCCTGCGCCAGCAACGGATAGATGTTGGCGTCCGGTGCCAGGCCACCGGTCAGGATCAGTGCCGACGCCACCGGGAACTCCGGCGAGAAGGACGACGCCAGGCACGCCACCATCACGTCAGCCCGGTCCCCCGGCACAATCACCAGGGCGCCCTCGTCCAGGACATTCAGGAAGTTGCCCACGTTCATGGCGGCCACCTTGATGTCCCGCACGTCACGTTCCATGTCTGCCCGGCCGGCGATCTGCCGCACCCCCAGGGCAGCCGCCACCTCACCGGTGGTGGGCTGGGCGATCTCCTCCAGCTCCGGCAGGACATAGACGGGCCGCTTGGAAGCACCGGGTTTCACGGCGGCAGCGATAGCCTCGACGTCGTCCGGGTCGGCGCGGTTCACCATGATGGCCAGCAGGGCACACTTCTCCGCGGCGAGCTCCTTGCGGGCAACCTCGACGGCGGCCGCGGCCTCCGCCACGGTGCGGCCCTTCGCGCCCACCACCGCTACCACGGGGGCGGCGAGGTTGTTGGCCAGGCGGGCGTTCAGGTCGAATTCGACGGCGGCATCCTGGCCTGTGAGGTCGGTCCCCTCAATGATCACCACGTCGCAATGGCGGGACATCTCGGCGAAGATTTCCACGCACCGGGAGTCGATCTCCTCGCGCTTGCCTTCGGCCAGCAAGGACCGGACCTCCTCGTGCGTGAGGCCGCCGCGGCACCGCTCATCCTCCAGCTCGAACCGCGACTTCATCAGGGCCACCATGGGATCGTCCGCCGGATCAGGGCCGTGGACCACCGGTTTGAAGAAGCCGATCCTGTCGGCGTGGCGGTGCAGGGTGTCCGCCAGGCCCAGTGCCACGAGGGACTTGCCTGATCCGGGGGTGGTTGCGCTGACGTAGATGCTTGTGGCCATGGTCTGCCCTTTGCTGGTGTGGTGCTGCCGGTACTCCATCCTTGCATCTGCACCGGGACTCGCGGCAGCGTTTGCCCCGCCGGGAGGTGTGGTGAGGGGCACTGCAGTCCGCCGCCGTCGTGCCTTCCCGCCCGGTTGCTTTTCGGGCGCTTCCCCGGCGCGCCGCAGACGACGGCGTGTCCCGGCCTGGGAGGCCGCTCACGCGGGAGTAACCGGGCTGGAGCGCACGCCTGCCCTTGACACCGGACCCCCTCATGGGATTACCTAATGAACATTCGGTAAATAAAGCTGGAGGCAATGACGCATGGCTGAAACAACCCTTTCCGGGCCCCATCACCAGATCCTGGAGAACGATTACGCCTCCGAGTGGATGGGCATCGAGGTCCTCTCGCTGAGCGACGGGCACGCCACTATCCGGATGACCCTCCGGCAGGAAATGCTCAACGGTTTCGGCATGGCCCACGGCGGAATGATCTTCGCCTTCGGGGATACGGCGTTTGCGCTCGCGTGCAACCCGGCCGTCCCGGCGCCCGGGGAGGAAAACAACATCACCGTGGCCTCCGGCGTGGACATCAACTTCCTCAAGTCCGCCTACCGCGGCCAGGTGGTCACCGCCGTCGCCGACCGCCGCTCCAGCGCCGGCCGCAGCGGGCTGTACGACATCCAGATCTTTGCTGCCGACCCCGGCGCCGAACCCGATCCCGAAAAGCCGGGTGAGCTCATCGCAGAGTTCCGCGGCCGCAGCCGGACCATCCCCAAGAAGTAGGAAACCCAATGACCCTCCACGCCCCCGAAACTCCGGCCGCCACCGCAACAGATGCAACACTGGACCGTGAGGAAACCATGTCCCGCGACGAGCTTGAAGCCCTCCAGCTCAGCCGCCTGCAGCACACAGTGGCCTACGCCTACGACCGCGTTCCCCTGTACAAGCGCAAGTTCGACGACGCCGGCGTCCACCCCAGCGACCTGCGCGAACTCAGCGACCTGGGCAACTTTCCGTTCACCACCAAGGACGATCTCCGCGCCGAATACCCCTTCGGCATGTTCGCGGTTCCACAGAGCGAAGTAGCCCGCATCCACGCCAGCTCGGGCACCACCGGCCGGCCCACCGTCGTCGGCTACACCAAGCAGGACCTGGCGGACTGGGCCAAACTGGTGGCGCGCAGCTTCCGCGCCTCCGGCATCCGCCCCGGCATGAAGGTCCACAACGCCTACGGCTACGGCCTGTTCACGGGGGGCCTTGGCGCCCACGCCGGCGCCGAAGCGCTGGGCTGCACCGTCATCCCGATGTCCGGCGGCCAGACCGAACGCCAGATCCAGCTGATCCAGGACTTCAAGCCGGACGCCATCCTGGCCACCCCCACCTACCTGCTGACCATCGCAGACGCCATGGCCCACATGGGAATCGACCCCACCTCCACCTCCCTGAAGTTCGCGGTCCTGGGCGCCGAGCCGTGGACCCAGGAGATGCGGCACGAGCTTGAAGTCACCATGAACATCAAGGCCTGCGACATCTACGGCCTTTCCGAGGTGATGGGCCCCGGGGTCGCCGGCGAAGCCGTGGAAACCCAGGACGGCAGCCACATCTGGGAGGACCACTTCCGCCCCGAAATCATCGACGCCTTCAACCCCGTGGTGGGCAAGGAAAACGTCCTGCGCGACGGCGAACACGGCGAACTCGTGTTCACCTCGCTTACCAAGGAAGCCCTGCCGATCATCCGCTACCGCACCAAGGACCTCACCCGGCTCCTGCCCGGCACCGCCCGCCCTGCTCACCGGCGGATGGGCCGCATCACCGGCCGCAGCGACGACATGATCATCCTGCGCGGCGTGAACCTCTTCCCGTCCCAGATCGAGGAAATCGCGCTCCGGATCCCCGAGCTCAGCCCGCACTTCCAGCTCGAACTCACCCGCCCCGAGGGCCAGCGGATGGACCAGCTGACGGTCCGGATCGAACGGCGGGATGCCGTCACCGCCGAGCAGAGCACGACGGCGGCACGCACCTTGAAGGAGCAGATCAAGATCCACGTGGGTTCTTCGTGCACGGTGGATGTTGTGGAGCCGGGCTCGCTTGAGCGGTCCAACGGCAAGCTGCGCCGGATCTATGACCTGCGGCCGAAGGGATAGTCAGGCCGCGTCCTACGCATCTGCACTGACCGACCGACCGTTCATGAGAAACTAGCCACTATGCCCAGCACCACTGACACAGCCAGCACCGCCGGCACCAAGCGCGGCCGCCCCGGATACGACCAGCAATCGGTGCTGCGCATCGCCGTGGATGTCTTCAACCGCCATGGATATGACGCGACGTCCATGGGCATCCTGGCCGACAACCTGGGCATCTCGAAGTCGGCGATCTACCACCACGTGCCGTCCAAGGGCGACCTGCTCAAGCTCGCCCTGGACCATGCGCTGGGCGGACTCGAGGCCATCCTGGAGGAGCCGCAGGCCACGTCCGGCGCAGCAGATGCCCGGCTCGAGTTTGTGCTGAGGCAGACCGTGGCCGTGCTGGTGGAGCGGCTGCCGTTCGTCACCCTGCTCCTGCGCCTGCGCGGAAACACCGAGATTGAACGCGACGCCCTGGAACGGCGCCGCACCTTCGACCACAAGGTGGCCGGACTGATCTCCGCTGCCCGGGATGAAGGGTCGCTGCGCCAGGACATCGACCCCCGGACCGTCACCCGGCTCCTTTTCGGCATGATCAACTCAATCGTGGAATGGTACAAGCCGGGCGGCTCCCTCTCCCCGAAACGGCTTGCCGACGACGTCATCACCATGGCCTTCGACGGCCTCCACTCCCAGCCCTAGCCTCCCCCAACTGAGTAGCGCTAAGTGTCGTTTTGACGGTTCATAACGACACTTAGCGCTACTCAGTTGGGCTGGCCGCTCCCGTTGCGACCGCCCCGCAGATCCGCTCTGGAACTCCCTGCCCATCCGGATACTAAGTGTGCTTGGTATTTCTGCAGTTGCCCGGCTACGGTGGTAGGACAGCGAGCATCCGCAGGAGGTAAGTCCATGAGCATCAGCACCAGCCAGGGATTATGCCGTTCCGCGCGCTTTGGCGCGGTTGCCGGAGGTGTGGTGCTGGCAGCCTCCCTGACCCTGACGGGCTGCACATCCCAGGCTCCCCCTGCCCCGACCGAAACGTCCGGAGCCAGTACGTCGGGTGCCAGCACCTCGCCGTCGGCCGGGACCTCCCCTGGTACCAGCGGTTCAGCCAGCGCCTCCCCCGGCGGCCCGGCGCCGGCTCCTGATGCTTCCGGCGGCCTCCCCGAACTGGTTGAGAACCTGGCCCCCTCGGTGGTGACCATCTTCACCGAAGGCGGCCTTGGCAGCGGCGTGGTGTACTCGGAGGACGGACTCATCCTCACCAATGAGCACGTGGTCAGGGGTAACACCAAGGTGGAAGTCGGGTTCGCGGATGGCCAGCGGGTAGAGGGGACAGTGAGGGCCACCGACGCCGTCACCGACCTTGCGCTGGTGCAGGCGGACCGCAAGGGCTTGCCCAAGCCCACCTACCAGAGCACGCTGCCCAAGGTAGGCGAAGGCGCCCTGGTACTCGGTTCCCCGCTGGGCTTCGAGAACACGGCGACGGCAGGGATCATCTCAGGCCTGCACCGATCCATTCCTGGTTCAGCCTCCAACAGCCTGTCCCTGGTGGACCTGATCCAGACGGACGCCCCTATCAGCCCCGGCAACTCCGGCGGTGCTGTAATAAACATGCGCGGCGAAATCATTGGCATCAGCGAGGCATATATCCCGCCGTCCGCCGGAGCCGTCTCCCTGGGCTTCGCCATCCCGGCAGCCACCGCCGTGCAGGTGGCCGAAGAACTGCTGGCCGACGGCACAGCCGAACACGCCTACCTCGGCCTGACCCCAGGCGAACTGACGCCGCAGATCGCCGATCAGCTGGGCATCGAGGCGAGCGGCGGCGTCGTGGTTCTGGCCGTTGACGAGGACGGCCCGGCGGGACGGGCAGGAATCCGCCCCGGTGACGTCCTGGAATCCATGGAGGGAGTGGAGCTGAATGCCCCGGAGAAGCTCCTGGCGGAACTGCGCAACCGCAACCCCGGCGACACCGTAAGTTTCAAGGTCAAGCGTGGAGACCAGAGCCTGGACCTCAAAGCAGACCTGATCGACCGGCCCACCCAGTAGTACAACCGAGAGGAAGGTAGCACCATGAGCCACCCCAAGGAAGAACCGGATGCAGGATTCATCGTCCCGGACCCGTCAAAAGTCCGCGAGGACGTTCCCGGCGACGCCGCGGACGAGGCCAACGCCATCCGATTCAGTGAGGAGCAAGCACTGATCGAGGAACAGGCCAACGGCATCCGCCCGGATACCTACAGCGTTCCCTCCGGCGGCCCCACCATGGACGAGGCCCGCGGCAACATGGACCTGTCAGACCAGACCGGGGCAGCGCCGTCGGACGACAGCAGCGACGACGGCCTGCACAGCGGCGCCGAAGCCTGACCCCTGCATAACGACGGCAGGCGCGTCCCGGTTAAGGGGACGCGCCTGCCGCTTTCAGTGGATCTTTAAAGTTCGTATTCGGCCTGTACTCCGAGCGACTCGTGAACACAGAGGATGTTGCGCTCGGTGTCCATAAACCATGCGCACTTCTCCGAGTTCGTGGTGCAGATGTGGTTTTCGGTTCGAAGGTCCGGCAGGTCGTAATCCTGGAACTGCACTCCTCTGGCTTCCATGTCACGGACCGTGCGTTCGATGTCCGTGACCTCAAAGCTCAGCGCAGTGTGATCGGAATGTTTGCCATCCGAGACGGGCATCAGCTGCAGCATCGGGCCGCCGTTGGTGCCGAGGAGTTCGCTTCCGTCGTCTGTCATGCCACGGTGCGGGAGTCCGAGTTTTTCCGTGTAAAACCGGCGGGCGCGCTGTGGATCATCGACTGGCAGGACGGTTGTGACTGTGTTCAATCTAAGGCTCATCTAGCCACCTCCTACGGGGAGAATTTTACGCCCGAGGCGCCCGAAAAGCGCCGTCCTAAACGCCCCATCACCTCCTGCTCGAAAACCCCAAACGCCCCATCACCTCCCGCAACAAGACCCCAAACGCCCCATCACCTCCCGGCGGAAGGTGATGGGGCGTTTCGAAAAAGCCTGCGGAAGGTGATGGGGCGTCGGGTGGGTTGGGCTACTTTTCGACCAGGGTGAGGACGTCGTAGGTGGCTACGATTTCGTCGTTCTGGTTGGTGAGGACTGCATCCCAGGCCACCTCGCCGTACTCGTCCGTTTCGCGCGGGGTGATCTTCTTGGCAGTGAGGGTCACGCGGATGGAGTCGCCCGCTGCCACCGGCGTGATGAAACGCAGGTTTTCCAGGCCATAGTTGGCCAGGACCGGGCCCGGCGCGGGCTCCACGAACAGTCCGGCGCCCCAGGCCAGCAGGAGGTAGCCGTGGGCCACAATGCCCGGGAAGAACGGGTTGGCTTCGGCGGCTTCGTGGTTGGTGTGGGCGTAGAACGTGTCGCCGGTGGAGTTGGCGAAGGCGGTGATGTCCTCCAGGGTGACCTGGCGCAGGTCGGAGCGGACGGCGTCGCCAATCTGCAGCGTCGCCAGTGACTTCCGGAACGGGTGCGTCCCCTCGGTTTCAACGGTGAAGTTGCGGTCCGCACCTGTGTGCCACACGCCCGTAACGGCCGTGAGCATGTTGGGCGAGCCCTGGATGGCGGTGCGCTGCATGTGGTGCATCACCGAGCGGATGCCGCCCAATTCCTCGCCGCCGCCGGCGCGGCCGGGGCCGCCGTGGACCAGGTGCGGCACAGGCGAACCGTGGCCCGTTGACGAACGGGCGTCCTCGCGGTTGAGCATCAGGACGCGGCCGTGGTGGGCGGCGATTCCGGTAACGAGTTCGCGGGCCACAGCAGGATCGTTGGTGCAGACCGAGGCCACCAGGGAGCCGCTGCCGCGGGCGGCGAGGCGGACGGCGTCGGGAATGTCCTTGTAGCCGATCACCGACGAAACCGGGCCGAATGCCTCCAGCGAGTGCACTTCCTCCGCCTCGGGGTTGTTCCAGTTCAGCAGGACGGGCGCCATAAACGCGCCGCCGTCACCTACCCCGATGGACCCGTCGGCAGCGGTGACCGACGGCGAATCGAGGGTTCCGTACGCGAGCTCACCGCCGGCGTCGAGCATGGACTGCACGGCCGCACGCACGTCCTTGAGCTGCTCCACGGAGGCGAGCGCACCCATGGTGACGCCGTCAGCGCGGGGGTCGCCGAGGACAACCCGTTCGGTGATGCGCTTTCCGATCGCCGCTGACACAGCGGGTACCAGCTCCTGGGGCACAATGGCGCGGCGGATGGCGGTGCACTTCTGCCCGGCCTTGGCCGTCATTTCGGTGACCACGGACTTGACGAAGGCGTCGAATTCCGGGGTGCCCTCCACCGCGTCGGGGCCGAGGATGGCGGCGTTCAGCGAGTCGGTTTCGGAGGTGAAGCGGACGCCGCCCTGAACCACATTCGGGTGGGACTTCAGGGACAGGGCGGTGGACGCGGAGCCGGTGAAGGCGACCAGGTCGCGGTAGTCCAGGACGTCCAGCAGCCCGCGGACGGAGCCGGAGATCAGCTGCAGCGACCCCTTGGGCAGGATGTTGGATTCCACGATCGCCTTGACAACGGCTGCTGCCACGTATCCCGTGGGGGTGGCGGGCTTGACGATGGTGGGGACGCCGGCGATGAAGGCGGGCGCGAACTTCTCGAGCATGCCCCAGACGGGGAAGTTGAAGGCGTTGATCTGGACGGCCACGCCCGGGATGCGGGTGTAGATGTGTTCGCCGGCGAAGGAGCCGTCCTTGGACAGCACCTCCATGGGCCCGTCCACTACCACCTGCGAGTTGGGCAGCTCGCGCCGGCCCTTGGAGCCGAAGGTGAAGAGGACGCCGATGCCGCCGTCGATGTCGATCATGGAGTCGACCTTGGTGGCGCCGGTCTGGGCCGAAAAGGTGTAGAAATGGTCGCGCCGGGCGTTCAGGTACTGCGCCAGCTCCTTGAGCTTAAGGGCACGCTGGTGGAAGGTCAGCCGGCCGAGTTCTGCCTGGCCGGTGCTGCGGCCGTACTCAACCACGGCGCCCAGGTCCAGCCCTTCGGTGCTCACCTTCGCCAGGATTTCCCCGGTGCTCGCGTCACGGACGGGGACAGCGGAACCGACGGAGCTGTCATCGGGCGTCCACCACCCGTCCATGATGAAGCTGGGCACTGTCTCCACGGTGTCGACCGTGGCCTGGGGAGCTGTGGCGGTGGTGGTCATCGTTGACGGGTCCTTCCAACAAGGGGGCTTACTGCGGCGGGCAATGATTACTGACCGTCCGTTCGGTAATATATTCACCATACATGACGTCCCGTGCTGCAGACTAGAAGGCCGGGACTGAAATGGCCACCCTTAAGGAGAACGTATGAGCGCCCCATCATCGAAGGATGCCGCAGAGACCCAGCCGGACGCGCACGAGCTGTGGAAGATTACCCTCGGCGAACTCGACGAGAAGATGGGTGTGAAGATCCTCGAGGAGTCGGTGGAGCGGGTGGTGGCCACCATGCCTGTGGAGGGAAACAGGCAATCCTTCGGGCTGCTGCACGGGGGCGCGTCCCTTGCCGTGGGTGAGGCCGTGGGGTCCTGGGCGGCGGTGATCCACGCGAGCACCATGGGCAAGACGGCGGTGGGCGTGGACGTTTCCGCCACCCACCACCGTTCCGCTCGGGAGGGGCAGGTGACCATCACCGCCACGCCCATTCACCTGGGCGGCACCCTGACCACGCACGAGGTGATCATCACCAACGAGGCCGGCCAGCGGCTCTGTACCCTGCGCATCACGAACCTGCTGATGAGGCGCCACAAAACCCACTGACCTATCAGGTATCGTCGCCATTCGGCCGCTTTGGCGACGATATCTGATGACTCATCCCCGGGTGCGTTGCTTCCTGCGACGGACCAGCACCATCAGCACGCCCCCAACCGCGATCGCCGCCGCTGCTGCCCCTGCGGCCGGGACCAGCGCATTGGCTCCGGTGAAGGCGAGATCGCTGTTGTTTCCAATTCCGCCGGAGGTATTGGCTAAGTCCGCCGGGTTGCTGGCGGTCGGGAGTACGACGGCGGCGGGCGGGCCTTGCGCCGGAGCCGGCGGTACCGGCGGGGCCGGGTCAGCCGGGGGCGGGTCCAGGACGAAGGATGCGGTAGCCGGTGCCGAGGACAGTCCATCGAGGGCCTGGGTTACGGAAACCGTGTGGGTTCCGGGGGCCAGTCCGTCAGGAAAGGGAACTTGCCAGGTTCCGCCCGCAACCAGCTCCAGCGGAACCAGGGCCGTTGCCGGCGACCGGGACCCCGCCGGGCCGCCCGATGTGGGGCTGCCAAGGGGCTTGCCATCGATCGACACTGTCACCTCTGCCCCCTCCGCACCGGCGCCGGAAATGGTTCGCGGCAGGTTGTCCTGGCGGAAATGCTGCCCGTCATTGATGCTTGCGATGACAGGACGCGGGGGCGTTACCTGGACTGTTGCCGTGGCAGCAGCGCTGTCGGCCGTTCCCGGCGAGGACAGCACGGCCTTGGCCGTTACACTGCCGAAAGCTGGCGTGCCTGCCACGCTGGCCGTCCAGTGCCCGTCCAGGCCTACTGTTCCGGAACCAGCCACATCGCCTGACACGGTGACCGTTGTACCCGGAGCGCCCGTTCCGGAAAACGAGGTCAACTCCGTCAGGGGCTGGCCTGCGGGAGCCGCGATGGTGGGGGCGGCCAGGGGAGCCGGCGCAACCTCTGCCGTCAGCGATGCGGCCTTGGAACGGCTGTGGCCATTAATCGTTTCAGCCTGGAAGGTCAACGAACCAGCAGGCCATGGAACGTTGAAGCTCCAGTTGCCGGCATTGTCCACCGGCACGTCAAAAGGGTCGTGGCCGGGCAGGGCAATGCGGACGGCGGTACCTGCCGCAGAGGCCGGCTCCGCGGGAATCCGTCCCGAAATTGCCTGCCCCGCCTGCACGGTTTCCCCAGGCGCGGGCGAGGTCAGCACAGGCTTGTTCAGGAAGACTTCCAGCTGGTACCCGGGCAGCACCTCGAGGGCGTCCTGCAGGGTGGCTGCCAGGGCGAAGTTCTGTGCGCCTCCGCTTTCCCCGGCGGAATGGATCCCCACTGCGAAGTTTCCGCTGATCCATGGGCCGCCCGAGTCGCCGCCAGCCGACTGCACGTCCAAGGACAGGAAGCCCCTGACAGCCCTGAGATCCTTTTGGTCGGCTGCATAGTTGTTCCCCTCAATGAGGTAAATCCCAACCTCGCTGATGGTGCCGCACGACCATCCGGTCCGCCAGCCGGAACGGCACACGTCCATGCCGATCACTGGGGCAGCCGCGCCGATGATTTTGACGTCCGGTCCAGGGGCAGCCTGGTCGTCCCACGTGGTAACTGCCGGCAGCGGGTCCAGGTCTGCGCGTAGGGCACCTATGACCGAGACGTCCGTTCCCACGTTCCCTGGGTCTGTGGCGTTATTGGGCTGCAATACGGGGGTGTTGCCCGGTCCGCCGAATTGGCTGAACTCGAAGTTGCCCAGCAACCCTGCCCGCGTTCCCTGGAACAACAAGTCAGCGGTTTTGGACGCGCCGTCCTCGCCACAGTGCCCAGCGGTCAGGACGGCAGGCCGGCCAGCCGGAGTGAATGCGGAGAAACCTGTTGAACAAATCCATCCGCTGTCCGCTGCATAGCCCACCCCACCCAAGACTTCGGCTTCCGGCTTCAAGGGGGCTCCCGGCGCCAGTTCCACGTTTGCGTACCTGGACACGAATTCCGACGGCGACATCTTCCCGGTGCCCGTTTCCGTCGCCGCAGAAGCCGTAGCGGCCGGCGCCGCGGTGCCTGCCGATTCCGGCGTGTTCACGCCCCCGGTCCTGATCACAAACTTGGAGCCAGTGCTGGCTACCGCCTGCAGGCCCATGATACCGACGTCGCGCACATAGGCCTGGAAAAGCTGCTCAGTGCTGGCGGCAAGTTCGGACCCGGGCGCCAAGGATGCGGGTGCTACTGATTCAGGCGCAGCTGCCGCCTCCAGTTCCAACGGAAGGTCAGGAGCGGCGGCCATGAGCCCGTGTAAGGCTGCCTGCAGTTCGACTCCGAAGCCCGTCACGATGATCCTGGAGTCTTTCACCCGGATCCCCGTGTAGCCAGGGACGGCGCGGAGCTTCGCAGCGGCTGCCTCTGCCCGGACGTTCAGCTCCCCCGCCGCGTCGAACTGCTCCGGGGTGACGCCGAGGTCGCGCTGGACTGCATCCGCGAGACCGGCTGCGGAAATGCCGCCGGAAGCGGCGGGCGTCGGGGACTCCGTGGCCGGGCTTGCTGCTGAGCTTGCAACGGGGCTGGTGGCCCCACTTGCCTTGTCATCACCCGCCGCCCATGCCGGAGCAGCCACGTAAGCGGAGGCAGCGAGCAGGCCAATAACGGCGCTTAGGGAGAGGGCACGGCGCAGTTTGTTCACGTTCAGGTCGTCCCGGTTCACCGCGACACCCCCGCTCCGCAGAGGGATAGAACGGCGTCAAGATCGGCGGAGGTGAGTCCGTTGCGCAGCAGGAAGTTGCGGGTGTCGAGGCCCCGCACAAACTCAACAACGGCGTCGCCTCGCTGCTCCAGCAAGGGGACCAGCTCGTGTTCCTCAACATAGCGCTCGCGGTCGTGCGGCGGACCGTGCGTGCGGTAGCGCTCGTTGATGCCACGGGCTGCCCGCCGGTAGCCTTCGGCGATGTCCTGGTCGGAGTCCCCCGCCAGATCCTGCACCATTCCGCTGCGGTCCCGGCCGGCGGCGCAGTGCAGCACCACGTCGCCACGGGCGGATGCAGCAGCGAGGGCTTTGAAGACGCCCGCCAGCTTTTCGGGGAAGATCCGGGCGTTGTCCGCATAGTAGGCGGGGTCGTTGAGGTATGGGCCGGCGAGTTGCGTAAAGCGGGGATCGCCGGGTTCTTCGGTGGGTGCCGAAACCACTGTGATACCGGACCAGGCGGACTCGGGCACCGGGGGATCAGTTTCGCGGCGCCGCGCCTCCGCAGCGTTACGGAGGTCGATCACGGTGCGGATGCCGCCGTCGTACGCCTGCCGCCAGCCCGCCGCCGTCAGCCATTCGCGCCGCCCCATGCGGTAAACACCGCCCGCGACATGCCACGCATTGACAGCACCATCCCAGCCCATGGACCCGTCCGCTCTCTTCATCCGGACAGCTAATCACAGGGGTTAGGTAGGGTGCACGTCACGTTGCGGGGAGTGTTGGGCAAATATGGGTACTCGTGGCCGGTGACGGGCGGCACGGGCAAGCGTACGGTGGCACATATCTGCCCGCCTCCCGCCGTCCAAAGGAGAACACCATGGAAAATAGAGCAGTACGACGGCGGCACTCGGCTTTCGCCGCCTTCCTCGCCACCCTCGTCATGGCACTTGGCTTCACAGCGGTCCCCGCTGACGCGGCGCCGCAAGAGCAGGTGGACTATGTGGCGCTGGGTGATTCATATACGGCCGGAACGGGGGCGGGACCTTTCACGTGGACGTTCCCCTGCATCCAAACGACGGGTGGGTATGTCGATATTGTGGACAGCCAACCACTGGTTAAGCTGGAAAAAAACGCGGCATGTCATGGGGCGCTGCTCAAAGCCTTTGCCGAGCCTGGCCATGTGCCAAGCGTGAAGGACCAGATTGTGGCTCTTAAGGCGGCGGGGTCCCTCTCATACAGCACGGAGTTGGTCAGCCTGACGGCCGGCGCCAACGACACGGGGGTTAATTCCACGCTTTTCATCTGCGGCACGTCGACCTCAGAGGCCTGCAAGGAGGCAGTCACTGCGTCCGTTCAGTCGCTGCCGTTGGTCGCCGCGGATCTCGTTCGGTCGTTTGGGGCAATCCGTCAGGCCGCTCCGAAGGCCAAGATCGCCGTACTTGGCTACCCGCGACTTTTCGATCCCGTTGGAGGGTACCCGGTGATCTCGCCGACGAACCAGACGCTGGTCAACCAAGGAACAGCACTGCTCAACGCCACCCTTGCTGCCTCCGTGGCAACAGCCAGAGCTCTGTATCATGCCGATGCACAGTACATTGACGTGACATCCCGCTTCAGCGGTCACGCCGTCAATAACGTCAATCAGTCCTGGCTTTGTTTCGAGCCGCTGGCTCCATGCATTCCAACCGTTCCCAACCCCGTTCCGGGTGGGGACCCGATCCCTGATCCGCGAAACTTCCACCCGAATGCTGCCGGACATCTTGCTTACGCATCGGCTCTGACCGAGGCAGTCAACCTAACCGCTCTGGCCCGCAGGTAACCCGCACCATCCTCAACCGCTCCTTGCGTAGCGAGGAAGCCTGACATTCGAGAGTGTGATCCCTACCCGCGCCGGGCCAGCCGGTATTCGAGCCCGGCGCGGACCATGGGCCATTCGTGTTCCAGGATGGAGAACACCACGGTGTCGCGGAGGATGCCGTCCCGGGTCCTTGAGTGGTTGCGGAGTACGCCGTCCTGCTTCGCGCCGAGCCGCGCGATGGCCTCCCGCGACTGATGGTTAAGCCAGTGCGTCCGGAACTCCACGGCGGGGCAGCCCAGCACCTCAAACGCGTGGCGCAGGAGCAGCAGCTTCGAGTCCGGATTCGTCCCGGTCCCCTGCACGGAAGCGGCATTCCACGTGGAGCCGATCTCCACGCGGGGAGTCCCGGCGTCGATATTCATGTACGTGGTCATGCCGACGATCCTGCCCGGACCGCCCGTTGCCGGATCGATCAGCCTGGTGGTGAACGGCACCATGGAGCCCTGCTCCTGGAGGGCGAGCCGCCGGTCAATTTCCGCCGCCATCTCGTCAGGAGCCGGCACCGAGGTATACCAGAGCCGCCACAGCTCACCGTCCGCAGCAGCCTCCACCAGTCCGTCGTGATGTTCCGCGGCCAGCGGCTCGAGGGTTACATACCGCCCGGTCAGGGTAAGGGGTTCTAGGAAAGTCACTGCACCAGCCTAAGGTCCAACCTCCGCAGCGCATTACGCGGGGAACGGACCCCGGCAACCGAACGAGGGAGAAGACGTGTCAGGACACAATCCGGATCCGGAAGAGGACAAGCTGACTGGCCTGGAGCCGGGAGGCGGCGTACCGCCGGGCGAGACGCCGCCCGGGGAAGCCTCCACCAGCACCACTCAGGGCCATGACGAGCACGGCACGAAGAAGGGCACACAGGTCGCCGTGATCGCTGCTATCGCGGTGGTGGTCCTGCTGGCGCTGCTCTACTTCGTGGGCTATATCGTCGGGTTTTTTGACTAGCCCGCGGCACTAGCTGGGCCAGTCAAAAAAGCCTTTCCCGGTTTTGCGCCCCAACTCGCCCCGCGCGACTTTGTCCTTGAGGATCTGCGGCGGGGCGAAGCGCTCCCCCAATGTGGAGTGGAGGTATTCCGCGATGCCCAGCCGGACGTCCAGCCCCACAATGTCCGTTGTTTTCAAGGGCCCTGTGGGGTGCTTGTAGCCCAGGACCATGGCGGCGTCGATATCCTCCGCCGACGCAACACCCTCCTCCACCATGCGCATTGCCTCCAAGGCTATGGCCACGCCCAGCCGTGAAGAGGCGAAGCCGGGAGCGTCATTGACGACGACGGCGGTCTTGCCGAGTGCCTCCACCCACCCTTTCGCCGCGGCAGCGAGTCCGGGAGACGTGCGCTTGCCGAGCACCACCTCGATAAGCGTGGACGCCGGAACCGGGTTGAAGAAATGCAGGCCCAGGAAATTTTCGGGCCGCTTCAGTTCGCCGGCCAGGCCGTCCACCGAGAGGGACGAGGTGTTTGACGCCAGGTACGCGTCGGCGGCGAGCCGCTCCTCGATCCCGCGCAGCGCCGTGACTTTCAGGTCCCAGTCTTCCGGCACCGCTTCGACCACCAGCTGCCGGTCCTTGAAGGCGTCGTAGTCCACGCCCACGGCCAGCCGGGACACTAGTTCGTCCAGGTTCACATCAACAGCGCCGCGCTCAATGCTCTTGGCCGCGGCAGACTCAACCCGTTCCCGGGCGGCCTCTGCAGATGGCTCGTCGCGCTCAACGACCAGCACGTCGGCGCCCTTGACGAGGAAGGCGTGGGCGATGCCGGCACCCATGCGGCCCCCGCCCAGGACACCAACCTGCGACGGCAGGCCAGGGGAAAGCTGTGGTGTGCTCATGAATTCTTCTCCCGGGTCTCGGTATCGGCACTCTTGGCGGCCTTCTTCTCAGCGTTTCTATCGAGGAACTTCTGCATCCGGTCAAACTTGGCCTCGGACTCAAAGAGGATGCCCTGGGCCAGCTGGTCTATGAGCGGATGCGCCTCGGCGGGTGCATGGAACACAGACTTGGTGATCCGCACCGCCAGCGGGTCCTGACGGCCGATCCGGTCCGCCAGGTCATGGGCCGCGTCCAGCAGTACTTCGGGCTCGTGGATCCCGGTAATGAGGTTCACCGCGAGGGCTTCGTCCGCGCCAAGGACCCGCCCCGCGAGGAGGATCTGCTTGGCAACGGGCTCCCCCACCAGTTCCTTGAGCCGCCAGCTAGCACCCGCAGCGGCGAGGATGCCCAGCCCGGTTTCGGGGTTGCCGATCCGGACGGCGGGAGTGCCGATCCGGAAGTCGGCAGCGTAGGCGAGCTCGGCCCCCCCGCCCAGGCAGTACCCGTCGAGGGCCGCAATAACAGGCATGGGCAGCTTGGCGATCCGGACGAATGTGGTCGAGTTGATCCCCTGCAGCGCATCGTCCCGGCGCCGCTCGCGCAGCTGGGCGATGTCCGCCCCTGAGGCAAACACTCCGTCCACCCCCGCGATGATCAGCACCTTCGGATTCTGCTCCAGGGCCGTGCACACCACGTGGAGTTCATCCACCATTTGCTGGTCGATCGCATTGCGCACCTCGGGCCGGTTGAGGAGCACCACCACACGGTCGGTGCGCTCCTCCACCAGCAGCGCATGGAACTTCTCCGCCGCCAGGTCCACAGCGGCCGCCATCAGACCTTCTCCAGCAGCATCGCCGTACCCTGGCCCACACCAATGCACATCGTGGCCAGTCCCACCTTGGCATCCTCCCGCTCCATCCGCCCCAGCAGCGTGATGGCAATCCTGGCCCCGCTGGAACCCAGCGGATGCCCCAACGCGATGGCGCCGCCGTCGAGGTTCACGATGTCCGGGTCCAGGCCGAGCCGGCGGATGCACGCCAGGGACTGCGTGGCAAAGGCTTCGTTAAGTTCGACGGCGTCAAGGTCACCTACGCTGAGGCCGCTCCGCTTCAGGATCTTCTGCGTGGCGGGCACGGGGCCAATGCCCATGATCTCCGGCTCGCAGCCGGCCGAGGCGCCGTCGATGATCCGGGCGCGCGGTGTCAGGCCCAGCCGTTCGATGGCAGCCTCGGAGGCGACGATGATCGCGGAGGCGCCGTCGTTGAGCGATGAGGAGTTGCCGGCCGTGACCACGCTACCGCCGTGAATGACCGGCTTCAGTCCGGCAAGCACGTCCAGGGTGGTGCCCTCGCGGGGGCCCTCATCCGTGTCCACAACATGCTCGGACTTCCGGGTCTTCACCGTGACCGGGACAATCTCGTCCTTGAACCGGCCGGCAGCGATGGCGTCGAGGGCGCGCTGGTGCGAGCGGACGGCGAAGGCGTCGGCGTCCTCACGCGAGATGTTGTCCACCCGCGCTACTTCCTCAGCGGTTTCCGGCATGGCGTAGGTCATTTTGCCGTCACGGGACAGCTCACCCTTGTGGAACCGGGGGTTGGTGAAGCGCCAGCCGATGGAGGTGTCGAAGATCTGGCCCGGCTTGGCGAAAGCTGCGGTGGGCTTCTCCTGGACCCACGGTGCCCGGCTCATGGACTCAACACCTCCGGCGATCACAATGTCCGCGGCGCCGGCCTTGATCATGTGGCTTGCCTGGATGATGGCGCTGAGGCCGGACGCGCAGAGCCGGTTGACGGTGATGCCCGGGATATGGAGGGGCAGCCCTGCGAGCAGGGTGGCCATCCGCGCCACGTTCCGGTTTTCCTCGCCGGCCCCGTTGGCGTTGCCCAGGATCACTTCGTCGATGCTGTCCGGATCCAGGCCCGCCCGGTTCACCGCTTCCCGGATCACCAGGGCCGCCAGGTCATCGGGGCGGATGGACGACAGCGCGCCGCCGTATTTGCCCACCGGCGTTCGGACCCCGCCAACAAGGAAAGCCTGTGGACCTGCGGTTGCAGCCATGGAAACACCCTTCACGCGATAAACAGCACTGTCATCTGCGGCCGGCAGCCCCCAACCAAGTAGCGCGAAGTGTCGTTTTGAGGGTCCAAAACGACAGTTGGCGCTACCCAGTTGGGTTCACTTACCGACCGTTCGTTCTGTAAATAGTACACGGCAGGTGTCTGAAGTGGATACCAGCGGTCCTAGATGACCGTGACGCCCAGATGCGCCGCGAGCAGGGGCGCCAACAGGCCCAGCTGGTATTCATCGACCACCACGCCGGCCAGGCTGCCGAGCCCGCTGATGCTCCGGAATTCGGTGCCGCGGAGATCGAAGTCCTTGAGCCTTGCCCCGCTGAGGTCCAGGGAACCGATGGTGCAGTTCTTCAACGCCACCCGGGTGCCTGCCGCAGAACCGAGGTCCAACTCGTTGATGATGCAGTCGGTGATCAGCACGTCCGTCAGCTTGGCGCCCCGCAGGTTGAGGAAGTCCAGCTTGCCGCCGTCGATCCGGACCGACTGCCAGCCGCTCTCGTACAGTTCCGCGGATCCCAGGCGTGGGTTCCGCAGCTCAACGTCCCGCCAGGTGGTCCGGGCTGCCCTAAAGACGGGCGCGTACAACTCACCCAGGATGCAGTCGCGAAAGGAGGAACCGCGCAGCTGGGTGTCGTTAAAGGAGACGCCCTGGAACTCGCACTCCGCAAAATCCGTGCCGCCCAGTTCCAGGCCGTCGGCCTCCACACGGCTGTACCGGCCGCCGTCGTGCCTTGCACCGCGCCGGAACCCCTCCCCGGGATCCTCGGTGAGGTCCGCCAACACAACAGGCGAAAGCCTGGGCGCAGTAACTTTTAACCCCGCTTTAGCAGCGCCGCCTCGACCGGCTGGGGCCGCCACTAGGAAAGCGATTCCGCTTTAGCCGCGATCTCCGTCAGGTCCTTGGTGAGGGCCTTCCTGGTGGCGGCCATGCCCATCCTGCCGAACAGCAGCATCATGATTTTGCTGGCGGCGGTGGGCTTGATGACCTCGGCGCCGAACGTGAGGGTGAGGTCGGTGCCGCCGTCACGCGGGGACAGGCTGAACCGGGTGGTGTAGTCCGCACCGCCCTGCTCGGCTTTGACGGTGGTGCTTCGGCCCGGCTCGGCTTCGGCCACCCACATCTCCACCGTTTCAGCCTTGCCGAACATCTTCCGGGTCTCCTTCCAGCGCGTCCCCTCGCTATATGGGCCATCGGTGAGGAGCTGGACGGAATCAACCCCGGAAAGGGTGGCCGCCGAGCCCGGGATGTCCGTAATAACGGACCAGACTTTTTCCGGTGGCGCCTGGATGTGCTGGGTGAGGCTCATGCTGTGGTCCATGCTTCGAGCCTAGCCGCGGGCCCAGACAATCAACAGGCGCCCCCACCGCCCGGAAAACGGAAGGCTTGAAATAGTAAGCAAGCTTCGTGTTAGTGTGAAAAGGCACTGTTTGATCAACGGAAACGAAAGGAGGCCACCACCATGGGCCTCGGAGACAAGATCAGTAACGCAGCAGAAGACCTCGGCGGCAAGGCCAAGGAAGCAACGGGCAATGCCACCGACAATGACCGTCTGAAGGCTGAAGGCCAGACCGACCAGGTCAAGGCTGACGCCAAGAAGGTCGGCGAAAGCGTCAAGGACGAGTTCAAGCGCGACTAGCCTCTTCCTGCGGCAGTCCGGCTCTACCGGGCCGGCTGTAACAGAGCGAAACGGCGGCGGATCCCCAGGGATCCGCCGCCGTTCTGTTTGTCCATGTCCAGGTACGGGGGAAGCCAACCGGCGGAACCATCACCATCCGCTGCGGGTAGGGGTATGCCCTTGCCGGGAGTCCTCAGGCATCGTCATTTCGGCCCGCAACCCCAGGAGCCGGATGGGGCGGTCCGGCTCGATTTTCGCCATAAGGTCGAGGGCCCGGGCGAGCACTTCCTCCGGAACTGAGGTCTCGGGAATCTTGCGGGCGTACGTCTTGGTGATGAACGGGGCGTAGCGGACCTTGAGCGTCAATCCGACTACCGGGCGCCCCTCGGCTGCGACGTCCTCCAGCACATGCGCCGCCAGTTCCCTGACTGCCTCCTCGATCTGCCCGGGTTCCGTGAGGTCCCGCTGGAACGTGGTTTCCCGGCTGTGCCCGCGCGCCACCCAGGGCGTGTCATCCACCGTCCGCGAACCGTCGCCCCGCCCAAGCTGGGCGTACCAGGGTCCCATCCTCGGTCCGAACTCGGGGACCAGGTCATCGGGGTTGGACGCCGCAAGCTGGGCGACGGTCTTGATGCCGAGCGTGGCAAGGCGGCGCGACACCTTCGTTCCCACGCCCCACAGGTCGATGGTGGGCCGGCTCCCCATAACCTCGAGCCAGTTCTCGCCGGTAAGCCGGAACACGCCTGCAGGCTTGCCGAACGTCGTCGCCACCTTGGCCCGGACCAGCGTGTCACCGATGCCCACGCTGCAGTGCAGCCGGGTCTCTTCTAGGACGGCACGCTGCATCTGCCGGGCATAGGCCTCGGGATCCTCGGCCTGCACCCCCACAAACGCTTCATCCCAGCCCAGCACCTGGACTGTGGCGCCGGGTTGCGCGCGAAGCACCGCCATAACCTTGTCCGATGCTTCCAGGTAGGCCTCATGGTCCACGGGCAGGATCATGGCGTCGGGCACTTTCCGGGCGGCGATGCGCAGCGGCATCCCCGAGCCCACCCCATACGCCCTGGCCTCGTACGAGGCCGTGGATACTACCGCTCGTTCGGTGGGATCGCCGCGGCCGCCAACAATCAACGGTTTGCCCGCGAGCTCGGGCCGGCGCAGCACCTCGACGGCCGCGATGAACTGGTCAAGGTCCACATGCAGCACCCATGGTTCACTCACAAGCCCCAGTCTGCCCCGGCCGCGCACGCGGCACCACTGCCACGCCGCCCGCCAGGTGGAAACGCCGACGGCGGGACTCCCCTCCCAGACGCGGTTAGCCTTAGCCATGACCTACGCAGACCTGAGCGCCGAGAGCACCGCGGCCGGCGGCTCCCCCTCCCTGGGCGGCTACCTTGCCACACCGCCCGGCCCCGGCCCGTTTCCCGGCGTCGTAATGATCCACGAAGCGTTCGGGCTGAACGACATGACCCGGCGGCATGCGGACCGGCTGGCCAGTGCGGGTTACCTGACCCTCGCGCTGGACCTGTTCAGCGAGGGCGGCGCGCGTTGCTGCCTGGTCAGCACTATGCGGAGCATGCTCAAGGGCAACGGGCGCCCCTTTACGGACCTCGCCACAGCCCGGACATGGCTGGCCAAAGCGCCGCAGTCCAACGGAAAGACCGGCGTCATCGGCTTCTGCATGGGTGGCGGCTTCGCACTGCTCGTAGCCCGCGACGGCTTTGACGCCGCCTCGGTCAACTATGGCCGGCTGCCCGGAGACCTGGAGGACGCACTCCGCGGCGCCTGCCCCATCGTGGCCAACTACGGCGGCAGGGACACTACGCTCAAAGGTGCCGCCCGCAAGCTCGAGGAAGCCCTCACCAGCCTCGGGATCGAGCACAACGTCAAGGAATTTCCCACTGCCGGCCACTCCTTCCTCAACGACGCCGACCTTGGCCCTGCCGTACTCCGGCCACTGATGCGGGTCATGGGAATCGGCCCGGACCCCGAGTCCGCCCCCGAAGCCTGGCAGCGGATCGAGGAGCACTTCTCCCGCTACCTGAAGAACTGAGGCGCAGCGAACAGTCCAGCCCGGTTTTTAGCGGCAAAACCGGGCGGGACGGCAGCCGTTACGCTGCCCGCCGGTAAAAACTGGGCTGGAGTGGGCTGGAGAAACGGCAACGGCGGGCCGCCCCGAAAGGGTGGCCCGCCGTCGTCGCGGTTTCTACAGGCTAAACGGCCTGCACGAAGAGTTAGCTGTACAGCTCGCTCTTGGGCTGGTTGTTCTTGACCTTCTGCCAGCCCAGCCACAGGACCACCGCGAAGAACGGGATGGTGGCCAGGGTCCAGAGGCCCAGGTAGAACACCTCGCCGCTCTTGCTGGTCATGGTGTCGAAGCCGATCAGCACCGTGATGGCGAGCAGTCCCACCAGGCCGGCCCAGCTGGTCCACGGCGAACCGGGCATCGGCAGGCTGGACGTAACACCCTTGCGGTGGCGCAGCACAATCTGGCTGGCGAAGATGGAGCCCCAGCAGAAGATCACGCCGATGGAGGCCGAGTTGAGGGCCAGGTCGAACGCGTAGGAGCCGCCGAGCCAGATGTTCAGCAGGATGCCCACCAGGTAGAAGGCTGCAATGGCAAGGATGGCCGCGTACGGGACGTGGCGCCTGGACATCTTGGTGAGCCACTGCGGGGCGTGGCCGTTGTTGGCCATGGTGCGGAACACGCGGCCGATAGAGTACAGGCCGGAGTTGCAGGAAGAGAGAGCGGCGGTGATGACGATCATGTTCATCACGTCGCCCACCCAGCCCAGGCCCATCTGGCCGAACACGGTGACGAACGGCGAGGTGCCGGCCACGTACTGGTCCGAAGGCAGCAGCATGGCGAGCAGGGTGACGGAACCGACGTAGAACACCACAATGCGGAGTACGACGGCGCGGATCGCCTTGGGCACTTCGCGTTCCGGGTTCTGCATCTCGCCGGCGGTGATGCCCACCAGTTCGATGCCGTTGTAGGCGAAGATCACGGCGTTGAGGACCAGGACCATCACCAGCGCGCCCTTGGGGAACATGCCGCCTTCAGCGGCGAAGAGGTTCGCCACCGAGGCATGGCCGTCGCCCACCTGGGCGTTGGTGACCACCATATAGGTGCCCACGGCCAGGAAGATCAGGATGGCGCCCACCTTGAGGCAGGAGGCCCAGAATTCGAACTCGCCGAACGCCTTGACGCTGAGCAGGTTCACTGCCACCAGGAGCGCCAGAGCGGCGATGGCGGAGGCTTCCACCGGGACATTGGGGAAGAAGAACTGGAAGTACAGGCCTATCGCAATCAGTTCGGCGATGCCGGTCATGCCCCAGTTGATGAAGTACATCCAGCCGGAGAGGTAGGCGCCCTTTTTGCCGAACATTTCGCCTGCGTAGCTGACGAACGAGCCGGAGGTCTGGCGGTACATGATGAGCTCGCCCAGCGCCCGCATCAGCAGGTACGCGATGACGCCGGCGATGGCGTAGGAGAAAATCAGGGCCGGCCCGGTGGAGGCGAGGCGCCCGCCGGCACCCATGAACAGGCCGACGCCGATGGCGCCGCCCATGGCGATCATGGTCACATGGCGCCTGCCCAGCGTTTTGCTGTAGCCCTCGGCGCTGAGGGTGGGGTCGACGGCGGTGGATGGTGCCGTGGGGTTCTGGAGGTCTGTGGGGGTACTTTGAGGCACAACGGTTCCTTGTGGGTTGGGGGTTGGCCGCATCCGGGACACGAATGATTCCGCTCACAAAATTCGGGGAAATGCCTGTTGGGCAACCGAATGTGATCGGAATCTCTCGTGGCGCCGAAGCTTCGAGCGGCTCGTCTATCTTACAAGACGCAAAGGGGTGCTACGTGACGCGCGCTACACCGGCATCTGCAGGACCAGATTCTGCTGCCCGTCCAGCAAGACTTCGTAAGGGCGAAGGTTGCCCGCGCCGGTGGTGGAGCAGCCTGTGGCCAGGTCGAACGCGTGCTGGTGCAGCGGACACACCACCACATTGAGGTCAATGGTGCCGTCGGCCAGCGGGCCTCCCTTGTGCGGACAGACTGCAGGGAGCGCCCGGAGCGAGCCGTCGCGGAGCCGGAATACGGCCACCTGCCCGCCGTCCACCGCAAAGGCCCTGCCCTCGCCCGGCGGAATCTGCTCCACCGGGCCCAGCACATGCGCCTTCCCGCCTGTTGCCGTCCCGGCGCTCATCGGACGGGTACCTGCGGGAGCACAGTCAGCGGCAGTGAGGTACGGAACTGCCCCGGCGTCATCGGGTCCGTGCGCTCTTCCCAGGGGTCCTCGTAGCTGTCCACCGATTCCTGCATCGCCGCGTCCAGCTGCGCCGCGATGCCCTCCGAATCGTTCACAATGACATCCCGCAGATGCTCGATCCCTACCCGCGGAACAAACGCGTAGGTCCGTTCCAGCCAGTTGGCGCGTGCCCGGTAGTACTGCATAAACCTGCCGGTAAGGACCTTGACCTCTTCGGGATCATCAACGGTGGCAAGGAGATCGCCCTTGCGGATGTGGGCGCCGGCAGCACCGCCCACATAGATCTCCCACCGGCCGCCTTCCACAGCCACCACGCCAACGTCCTTCACCAGCGACTCGGCACAGTTCCGGGGGCATCCGGACACCGCCAGCTTGAGTTTGGCCGGCGCCTCGATCCCCTGGAACCGTGATTCGATCTCGATGCCCAGCTTGGTGGAATCCCCGGTTCCGTAGCGGCAGAAGTCCTTGCCCACACAGGTCTTCACGGTGCGGAAGCTCTTTCCATAGGCGTAGCCCGAAGGCATGTCCAGGTCCGCCCATACCTGCGGCAGGTCCTCCTTGCGGATCCCCAGCAGGTCGATTCGCTGCCCGCCGGTGAGCTTGATCAGCGGGACGTTGTGCTTTTCGGCAACATCGGCGATGCGGCGCAGCTGCTGGACGCTCGTCACGCCGCCCTTCATTTGCGGGACCACCGAGAAGGTGCCGTCACGCTGGATGTTGGCGTGCACGCGGTCGTTGATGAACCGGGCGTCGCGTTCGTCAATGTATTGGTCTGCAAGCATCATCTTCAGCAGCGAGGCAAGCCCCATCTTGGACTTGGCATCCTCACCGCCGGGCGCGAGCGCGTGGAACACAGCCGAGACCGAACGCAGCCCCCGCTTCCGGATTTCCGCCATCAGTTCCGCCTTGTCCAGGGGAATGGCAGGGACGTAGTAGGCGGTCGCGGGGTCCTCGGCCACGTCTCCGTCGGCCGCCCATTCCACCACCTGCCGCACCAGCAGCTTGCACGAGCCGCACCCCTTGCCTGCGCGGGTGGCCTCCATGGCTCCGGCAACGGTGGTGCAACCGCCCTGCACCGCGTTTACCAGCGCCTTTTTGCTGACGCCGTTGCAGTTGCACACCTGCGCGTCGTCGCTGAGATCGGCCACTCCGGTGTCCCCGTCGGGGGTGCCGAGATCGAACATCAGCCCGATCCGTTCCTCGGGCAGGGGCAGCCCGTGGTCGTACGCCCGGGTCAGGTAGGCCACCTTCCGGCTGTCACCGAGGAGCGTGGCGCCCACCATCTTGTTGTCCCGCACCACGATGGATTTGAAGACGCCCCGGCTGGGTTCGGAGAAGACAATGTGCTCGTCGGTGTCGAGTTCCGGCCCGTGCAGTCCCATGGAGGCAACCTCGACGCCGGCCACCTTCAGTTTGGTGGCCGTGCGTGAACCCAGGTAAAGGGCGGAGGTGTCAGTCCCTGTGACCTGGTTGGCCAGCACCACGGCCTGCTCCCACAGGGGCGCCACCAGCCCGTACACCTCTCCCCGGTGCTGGACGCACTCCCCCACCGCGTAGATATCGTCCTCGTCCTGCACCCGCAGCCTGTCATCCACCACAATCGCCCGTTCCACGGGCAGGCCGCTCAGGACTGCCAGGTCCACGTTAGGGCGGATTCCTGCAGCCACCACCACCATGTCGCACGGGATCACGGTGCCGTCGCGGAGGCTGACCCCGGTGGCCCTGTCGCTGCCCAGCACAGCGGTAGTGCGGCTGCCGGTAAGTACCCCGATGCCCAGGGCCTCCACGCTGCGCCGGAGCACCGCACCGCCGTCGGGCCCCATCTGGGCGCTCATCAAGTGACCGGCGGAATGGACCACGTCCACGTCGATGCCGTGACTCCGCAACCCGTAGGCTGCTTCAAGTCCCAGCAGTCCGCCGCCGATCACCACCGCCCGGCGGTGGTGCTCATGCTGGGCATAGGCCACCATTTTGCGGGTGTCATCGATGGTGCGGAACCCGAACACGCCCTGCTTGACCTGCCCGCCCGGGGTGTAGAGCCCGTCCATCGGCGGCATGTGGGAGCGGCTCCCGGTGGCGATGATCAGGGTGTCGTAGGGGGTCACCCTGCCGTCGCTGGAGAAGACATGCTTCGTGAAACGGTCGATCCTGTCCACCCTCACTCCGGCATGCAGTGTGATGCCGTTGTCCCGGTACCAGGACAGGGAGTTGAGGAAGATGTCGGCGTCGCTTTCCTCGCCGGAGAGGACGTGGCTGAGCATGATCCGGTTGTAGTTTCCATACGGCTCATCGCCGAACATGGTGATGGTGAACTGTGCGGCGCCCCCGCGGGCGAGGATTTCCTCCACGGCACGGGCTCCGGCCATGCCGTTGCCGATCACCACGAGCCGGCGGCGCGGGCCCCGCGCGGATGGCTGGGTACGCGGAGTCTCCAGCAGGCTGGTCATCAGTGCTCCACCATGCCCAGGTCAATCACCACGGACCCGGTGACGCCCTCCGGGGCCGCAATGTAAAGCTCGACGGCGGACCCGCCCTCGATGTCCTCCACCACCCGCAGCGGAACATGGACGTCGCTCTTGGCTCCGATGGGAAAGTACCGCATGGGCACGCCGTTGCGCAGCAGGACAACCGTGATCAGCTCCGAGCTTGAGTTACCTCCACGGAAGTACAGCGTCTGGTTGATCACCCCGTCCGGGACGTAGTGCGAGAGCTCGCTGTGGATGGGCACCGGCTTTTCCATCCCCGCGCCCTGGAAGGGGAAGATGCCTTGGAGGAAAAGGTTCTTGGTCAGCATGGGCATTCCCTTTCGGCCGGCAACAACTGTTACCGCCCATCCTGCGCCGCCCATGTTTCAGCCTGCCGGTTCCCCGGTAACGATCCTTTAACGCAAAACTCACGGTTTTTCCGGGCCTGTGAGGTTCAGGCCGGCGCGAGCACACCCGGGTCCATCGAATAGCGGATCCAGCGCCCCGTGGCGCTCCCGCCGTTGCCTTCCCCGGCGGACTGCTGGCACGCGGCGAACCATTTCCGGAGGGCGCGGTCGTGGCTGACCATCACCACGGTTCCGCTGAACCCGGCAAGCGCAGCCTCCAGCTGTTCCACCAGGACAGGCGCCAGGTGGTTGGTGGGTTCGTCCACAATCAGGGTGCCATAGCCCCCGAGCAGCAGCCGGGCAAGGGCCAGCCTGCGCTGCTGGCCGGCGGAGAGGCTGCCGACAGGAACATGGAACTCGCTGGTGCGGAACAACCCCAGCCCGAGCAGGGCCTCGGCATGTTCGTCGATGTTGCCGCCCAGGCCCGCCGCGAACGCCGGAAGCAGCCGGAGCGACGGACGCGGCGGCAGTTCGAGTTCCTGCTGCAGGTAGCCCACCCGTTCGGGCCGGGTGACACTTCCGACGGCGGGCGCCAACGTTCCGGCGAGCACGGACAGCAGCGTGGACTTGCCCGCACCGTTCGGCCCGACGATCAGGATCTTTTCGCCCACGCCGGCCTGGAAATCCGTAGGTTGCAGGCGTCCCGGCACGCTCACGGCGAGGGCAGTCAAGGGGGCCTCCAATGGCACCTGCTGCGCAGGCGCCCCGGCGGTGCTGGTGCCGTCTGGCGAGGCTTCATATCCCATCCCTGCTGGCGGCGCGAGCCGCAGCGGCACGGGCGGCTGCTCCACCGGGCTGGCTTCGAGCCGCCGCAACCGCTCCCGTGCATTGCGGACCTGGCTGCTCGCGGCCCGTTCCCAGGTGCCCGTTTTGAAGCCGAACGCCATTTTGTCGGCGTCGCGTTTGCGGCCGTACCCCATGTTCCCCGGCCGCGTTTCCGCCTGGAGCTTCTCGGCTGCCATGGCGTCCAGCCAGCCGTGGTACCGCTGGACCCAGCGCTGGCGTTCGGCGGCCTTCTCCCGGAGGTAGCCGTCATAACCGTTGCCATAGCGGGTCACAATGCGGCGCTCAGCATCGACTTCGATAATCGTGGCGGCCACCTTGCGGAGCAGCATCCTGTCGTGCGAAACCACCACCACGATGCCGCGGTGCGCTGCCAGCCGCTCCTCGAGCCATGCCACGCCGCGGGCATCGAGGTGGTTGGTGGGTTCGTCCAGGAGCAGGATGTCCGCGGGGTCGGCCAGGACGCAGGCCAGGGCCACGCGTTCCTGCTCGCCGCCGGACAGTGATCCGAGTGTCCGGCTCCGGTCCAGGCCGCCCAGGCCCAGCCGGTCCAGCGCAGCTTCCACCCGGGATTCCGCGGCGTAGCCTTCCCGGAGCTGGTATTCGGTCTGCAGCCTGCCGTAGGTTTCCAGGTCGTCGTCTGCGGCGTCGGCCAGCCCGGCCTCGAGCCGGTCCAGTTCCGCTTCCAACGAGCGGAGGGAGGCGAGGGAAGCGTCAATGGCACCACCCACAGTGAACGACTCCGGCAGCCCATGGGTCTGGGCGAGGTATCCAACCCGGCCGCTGGTGGTGGCGGTGCCTTCCTGCGGCTGCTCATACCCGGCCAGGATGCGCAGGAGGGTGGATTTGCCGGCGCCGTTTTCGCCCACCACCGCCACGTGCTCGCGCGCGGTGATGGCCAGGTCGATGCGGTCCAGCAACAGGCGGTCGCCGTAGCCGTGGGAAACGCCGGTAAGGTTCAGGTGTTCAGTCAAGGGAAGTCCTCGCAAAGTTCCGAAGTGCGGCCGCGGGAGCGAGCCCGGAAGATGGGGCGCCCGGCCAACGGCCTTGGATTTTTGGGGAACAGTCCGGCATGGCCGGGCTGTTGTCAGGACTTCATCGCTCCAGCCTGCCTGCCTGCGCTTACCGAGTCAAGCGGGAGTCAAGCCGCTACCCCACCCCAGTAGCCCGCAGTTGACGTCCCCGGCCGCCGTTTTGACTGCGTTACCTGCGAGCCAGTTGGGTGGGGATAGGCTGAAACCATGGCCACCGTTCACCGCCGACCACCCGCACCACAGCCGCAGCTGTACCGGTTTTCACCCCTCGACTTCACCGCGGTCGGCCTTTATGTCGCAATTGCCGGGTTCTTCGCGGTGGCCGGCGAACTGGTGGCGCCCGTCCTCCGGCAGCTCGCGCCCACGCCCGCCGCCGCTTCCTACGCCATGAACCTGCTGTTTTATGCCACAGTGGGAATTCTCGCGCTCCTGGCCGCACGCAAGGTAGTTGGCCGTGACCTGCGGGTTCTTGCAACCCGGCCATGGTTCACCCTGCTGATGGTGCCTGCGGCTGTGATCGCCATGATGATCCTCTCGGCCATCGCGGTGGCGGCCAGCGGCAGCGTGGCGACGTCCGAGAACCAGGCCGGACTCCAGGCCTTAATGCAGCAGGTCCCGGCGTGGCTGATGGTCCCGCTGCTGGTGGTGGTCGGCCCGTTCGTGGAGGAATACATCTTCCGCCACCTGCTGATCGGGAAGCTGAGCCGTCGGATCAACATCTGGGTGTGTTGTGTCCTGTCCGTGTTCCTGTTTGCGGCACCCCACATCGTGGGTAAGGAAGCACTGACGCTGACAGTCCTGCTGCCCTACCTGGCCATGGGCGCCACGCTGGTGTTCGTGTACGTCTGGACCGGGAAGAACCTGATGTTCTCCTACTTCGTCCACGCCGCCAAGAACCTGCTGGCGGTGGTGTTCATCTACGCCATCCCGCCCGAGGTCTACGAACAGCTCCAGCAGGTCCAGGCCTGAAACCAACGCGGGGTCAGACCCGGCCCATAAAAGCCACATCTTTGGGCGCGGTCTGACCCCGCGTTGCTCCCTAGCGTCGCAAGCTCGGCCAGGGCACGCTGCGGCGTGGGCCCCCATGGTTGTTCGAGTCTGTCGAAAAGGCCCCGGTCCACGTAGCTTGGGGGCATGGGACTGAATATCCAGATTGTTGTTGACTGCCGCGATCCCCACCAGTTGGCCCAATGGTGGGCCGAATGCCTCGAGTGGGCAGTGGAGCCCCAGGACGAGGGCTTTATCCGGTCCATGATTGAGCAGGGCTACGCCACCGAGGACCAGACAACAACCCACAACGGCAAGCTCGTCTGGGCCACCGGCTGCGCCATCCGGCCGCCCGAGGAACTGGAGGAGAAAGCGCCGCAGCGGCGGATTCTCTTCCAGACGGCGCCGGAGGGCAAGACCGTCAAAAACCGCGTGCACTGGGACCTCAACCTCGCCGGCCGGGACAAGGATGAGGTGCGCCGGGAGCTCGAGTCCCGCGGCGCGACATTCCTCTGGACAGCTAATGAGGGCCCGCATTTCTGGCACACCATGGCGGACCCCGAGGGCAACGAGTTCTGCATCAGCTGACCCCGATTACTAGACTTGGACGGTGAGCAACCAAATCCCCGCCTCGGTGTCCGACGTCTTCGATCCAACCCGCTGGCGTGTGGTGTCCGGCTTTGACGACTTCCAGGACATGACCTACCACCGCCAGGTGGAAAGGGATTCCGACGGCGGCTGGGTGCGTGACCTGCCCACGGTCCGGATCGCTTTCAACCGGCCCGAGGTCCGCAACGCCTTCCGCCCCGGCACCGTTGATGAGCTGTACCGGGCCATGGACCATGCGAGGATGTCCCCGGACGTCGCCACCGTCCTGCTCACCGGCAACGGGCCCTCCCCCAAGGACGGCGGCCACTCCTTCTGCTCGGGCGGCGACCAGCGGATCCGGGGCCGGGACGGCTACAGGTATGCAGATGGCGAGACCCAGGAGAGCATCGACCCGGCCCGCGCCGGCCGGCTGCACATCCTGGAAGTCCAGCGGCTGATGCGGACCATGCCCAAGGTGGTCATCGCCGTCGTCAACGGCTGGGCGGCCGGCGGCGGACACTCCCTGCACGTGGTGGCGGACCTCACCATCGCCTCCCGCCAGCACGGGAAGTTCAAGCAGACGGACGCCACCGTAGGCAGCTTCGACGCCGGTTACGGCTCAGCCCTGCTGGCGCGGCAGATCGGCCAGAAGGCCGCCCGCGAAATCTTTTTCCTTGCGCGCGAATATTCCGCAGAAGACATGGTTCGGATGGGCGCCGTGAACGAGGCCGTGGACCACGAACGCCTCGAAGAGGTTGCGCTGGAGTACGCGGCCGACATCGCCCGGCAGTCACCGCAGGCCATCCGGATGCTCAAGTTCGCCTTCAACCTTGCCGATGACGGCCTGGCCGGCCAGCAGGTGTTCGCCGGCGAAGCCACCCGGCTGGCCTACATGACGGACGAGGCGGTGGAGGGCAAGGAGGCGTTCCTGCAAAAACGCGATCCCGACTGGTCCGGCTTCCCGCACTACTTCTAAGGAAGGACCGGCAATGAGCACCGAACCCACAGGCCCCCAAGCGAACACCGCACCAAGCGGCGCCCTCAACATCGATCCCGCACTGAAGGCCCTGGCTGCCGCCCTCCACGGCGAGGGCCCCGCCGTCGAACTATCCGTCGACCAACAAGGCAACCTGGTGGTGGGCCATGTGGAAACGCCCGGCTGCGACGACGCCGTGGCCGTGGTCCGCACCTCCGGGTCCACCGGCACACCGAAGGCCACCGTCCTCACCGTTGAATCCCTGGCCGCGTCCTCCATGGCCACCGCCCTGGCGCTCAAGGGCGAGGGCCAGTGGCTTCTGGCGCTGCCCGTGCAGTTCGTCGCGGGCATCCAGGTCCTAGTCCGTTCCCTCTTCGCCGGCACCCGCCCGTGGGTGATGGACATGTCCGGCGGGTTTACGCCTGAAGCCTTCACTGCTGCCGCCCTGGAGTTGACCGATAAGATCCGGTTCACTTCGCTGGTCCCCACCCAGCTGCAGCGGCTTCTGGACGCGCCGTCGCCGGAAACGCTGGCTGTGCTCCGGCGCTTCAATGCCGTCCTGCTGGGTGGGGCCCCTGCTTCCGCTTCGCTGCTGGCCGCTGCCAAGGATGCGGGCGTCCGCGTGGTCACCACCTACGGCTCCGCCGAGTCCTCCGGCGGCTGCATCTACAACGGCTATCCGTTGGAAGGTGTCTCGGTCCGGGTGGACGGGGACGGCCGGATCCTGCTGGGCGGCGATACCATCGCCGCCGGCTACCTGGAGGCCCCGGACCAGGAGTCCGGCACCTTCTTCGAGGAGGACGGCGTGCGCTGGTACCGCACCAGCGACCTCGGCACCATCGACGAGGACGGCCGCCTCACCGTCCTGGGCCGGGCCGACGACGTCATTATCACCGGCGGCATTAAAGTGTCTGCCGCGCACGTGCAGGAAGAGCTGGAAAAGTCCGACGGCGTGGCCGCGGCTTTTGTGGCCGGGGTCCCGTCTGCTGAATGGGGCCAGGCGGTGGCGGCTTACGTGGCACTGGCCGGTTCCGGTACGGGTGCCGGGCCGGCCGAAGCCGGCGGCTCCACGCCAAGCCGGGACCACGCCGTCGTCCTCGAACAGGAGTGGCACCGGACGCTGGGCATCCTTGCGCCCAAAACCGTGCTCGCTGCCTCCTCGCTGTTGATGCTCCCGAACGGCAAGCCCGACCGGCTGGCCATGGCCGCCAAACTGAACGCCCTGCACCAGGGAAAGTAAAGTAGACCTGCACCACCGGGCAGGGCCCCCACCCTGCCGCCTTCCCCAAACCAACGCGAGGTACTGACCGTGGCCACAGCCGCACAATGGATCCAAGGCGCCCGACTCCGGACGCTGCCCGCTGCGATTGCGCCGGTGCTGATCGGCTCCGCCGCCGCCTACGAGATGGATTCATTCCTTCTGTTTAACGCCATCCTCGCCGCCCTCGTGGCGCTCCTGCTCCAGGTGGGCGTGAACTTTGCCAACGACTACTCGGACGGGATCCGCGGCACCGACGATGACCGGGTGGGCCCGCTCCGCCTTGTTGGTTCAGGCGCCGCGAAACCCGAGCACGTCAAATATGCCGCCTTCGGTACGTTTGCCGCCGCCATGGTCTTTGGGCTGATCCTGGTGGTGATCACCCAGAGCTGGTGGCTGATCCTGGTGGGGCTGGGCTGCGTCATGGCAGCCTGGGGCTACACCGGCGGCAAAAACCCGTACGGCTACATGGGCCTGGGCGACGTGTTCGTGTTTGTGTTCTTCGGGCTGGTGGCCACGCTGGGCACCACCTACACCCAGGCCGGGCAGATCAACCTGCCGGCCATCATCGGTGCGATCGGCACCGGGCTGATCGCCACGGCGCTGCTGATGGCCAACAACGTGCGGGACATTCCCACCGATATGCAGGCGGGCAAGAAGACTCTGGCCGTGCGGCTGGGTGACAAACATGCCCGGGAGAGCTACGTCCTGATGCTCGCCGTGGCGATCATGCTGGTGGTGATCCTGGCGCCCGGGCGGCCGTGGATGCTGATCGTCCTGCTGCTGATTCCGGCCTGCCTGATGCCGGCATGGCTGATGATCAATGGCCGCAAGCGCAAGAGCCTGATCCCGGTGTTGAAGCAGACCGGGCTGATCAACCTCGGCTACAGCGTGCTGTTCGCGCTGGGCCTGGTGCTCAGCCACGGGTTCTAGGCCGCGGCGTTACTTCGTGCCGCCGGGGCTGGCTAACGGGTGGGGCTGGCTAACGGGTGGGCTGGCTGCCGGTGGCCCTAGGCCTTTTTGCGGTCCTTGGCGTCGTTGCTGATGGCGATCTCCGGGTTGGCATCGAGGAGGGCGTCCTCGGCGTTGGCGTCCTGCACTTCGTTGGCTGAGCGGAGCGGCTTGGCGTTGCCCGAGAAACGCTGGTGGAGGGCCGCTGCCGCAGCATCACGCTGCTTCTGGAAAAACAGGTAGCTCACGGCGAAGGCGATGAGTGCCGCGCAGATGACGGACATCAGCACGCCGAGCTGCAGGAGCATAAACACCACGAACAGGGGCGCGAAGAGAGCCAGGCGGATCAGGGAATATTTCAAAAAGGCCACTATTCAAGTTTAGCCGCCTCCCGCCGAAGGCCGCCGCGCCTCCTGACGATAGACTTAATGGCATGCTCCTCCGTGTGGGTTTGGCCGTGGCAGTCCTCGTCATCTTTGTGTATGGCCTCGTGGACGTGATCCGCACTGAGGGACGCCTGACCCGGGGGATCTCCAAACCGGCCTGGATTGTGGTCATGATCGTCCTGCCCGTTATCGGCGCCATTCTCTGGCTCCTGATCGGCCGGCCACGCGGCACGTCCCCCCAGCAGAGCCAGCGCCACCCCACCGCTCCGGACGATGATCCGGACTTCCTCCGTAACCTTGAAGCGCGCCGGCGCAACCAGGCGGAAGCGGAGCGCCTGAAGAGGCTCAAGGATGAACTGGATGCCAAGGCGAAAAACCAAGGCAACGGCACTGCCGGCGGCAAGGACAAGCACGAAACCGACGAACACGACGCCGACGGGCTGAAGTAGGGGCCGATGGCTCAGGATCCTGTGGGGGAAGACAGGCCCCGGACCATGCCCCAAGGGGCGGCAGGTCCGCCTACGCCCCCAGGTTCCCTTGCCCCTCCACCCAGGCCCGGATTGTCCTGGTCCGCTCCGGCCCCCATTCCGGTTATCCCGGTGGCACCGCGGAACGTTCGGACCGCCCGCACACTGTGGCTGTTCAGCTTCGCTGCCGGGCTTGCCGTGCTCGTCGGATCCTTTATGACCCGCGAATCCCATCTGCAACGGCTGAAGCCGGTGGTGGCGGGGATGGCGCCCGGCGGGGACCCGGAAGCTGTCACCACAGCAACGGGCATCGTCTTCTGGGGCAGCATGGGGGCTGTCCTCCTGGTGATCCTGCTTGAGGCCGCCATGCTGGGCGTGGTGATGGGCCGGCGGGGCTGGGGCAGGTGGGCCCTGCTCCTCCTACTGGCGGGCCACGTCTTTGTCCTGCTCGTGGCGGCTGTGTTCCTGGTGCCCGACGGCGATGCGGGCAGCTACGTGATGCTGCTCTGGGGCCTTGAACTCCTGCTGGCGGTTGTTGGGCTGATGTTTTCCTGATGCCCTCCGCCAATGCCTGGCTGAGATCCGCCCGGTAATATCCGCCCGCTTATGAAGAGCCGCTAGGCGGACCGTGCCACCATCCCGGAGCATTCGGCCAGGATGCCTTCGCAGCTGCGGATGACCACCCTGCACAGCTCAAGGGCCGAGCGGTCGGTCAGCGGGTTTTCGGCCACGGCCCGCCACTGGTCCAGGCACCGGCGGGCCGCTGAAGCCAGCTGGTCCGGGCCGGCATCGGAATCCAGTCCCAGCCTGGCGTGGGACGCTGCACCCCAGCCCCCGATAAGGCCCTCCGCTTGGGCGGCCAGCTCAATGGGCAGCGGTATGCCCGTGGTTCGCAGGGCTGCCAGCAGCCGGAGTTCACGGAACTCGTGGGCATTGACCTGCAGCCGTTCCAGCGCGGCCGCCAGCCGGCCTGTGCCCTCACGGGGTGAGGTGCGCATTAGGGCTTCCACCCCTACCAGGGCCGTTCTTGCCTTAAGTGCCTCGGCGCGGGCCTGGAACTGGCGCCCCAGCAGCTCCAGCAGCGGATGCAGCCCGCTGCGCCGGGCCAGTTCATGCGCCAGCGGCGTGGGATCAGTAAACCCGTTGCGGATGAGGACTGCCGCGAGCCGGATGCCGAACAGGCCGTACCTCTCGAGCAGCGAGGCGCGGGCCGCCGTCGTCAGCCCTTCGGGGCCTGCCACCCGCAGGAACCGGTCTGCGGACAACAGGAGCTTTTCCCGGTGCGCCCGTTCCATTCCGGCCAGGAGCCGCAGGGCCTCAAAGTCGGGCTGGCGCATGGTGCGGGCGCCTTGCGCCAGGAGCCCGGCCACCGGGACCACCCCCAACACCAGTTTCTGCAGGTTGTGGTCCCGGCGGTACCGCTCGGCGATGTCCCCCGCGGAGAGGAGGGAATCGATCCGCCCCGCACCCACCTCATCGGCCCTGGAGAGCACGGCAAGGGCGTTGACAGTACCGGACCTCCCCGCCTCGGCGTCCTTGAAGGACTCGAGGAACCTCAGGTCGGATGCATGCATGTGCCGCATCAGGTAGATGATCGCGTCCGCCTCCGATGGCGTGTCCTCCGGGGTAAGGAAGCTGGTGGACCGTGCTGCCACATCGGTGGAAAGGGAGGCTATCCCAGGGGTGTCGATCAGGGTCATGTCCTGCAGTGCAGGTGAGGGCCACTCCACTTCCAGCCTGTCCACGTCGTCCGCCGTGGCGTCACCGCGGACAAACACCAGGCGGCCGTCAACGCGCTTCACGGGAAGGCTGCGCGGTTCTCCGGTCGCCGGGTAAAGGGTGATCCGGGGGGTGCGGCCGTAGCGGTACAAGGTCACAATGCGGGTGCACTCCGCGGTGTCAGTGGGCGCTATCTCTTCGCCGAGGATGGCGTTCAGGAGGGTGGACTTCCCTGCCTTCACCATGCCGGCAACCGCAACGCGCAGTGGTTCTTCCAGTCTCCGGGCATAACTTTGCAGCACTGCCACGGCAGCGGGGTCTTCCCGGTAGACGCTCAACGCCTCCCGGACAAGGTCCGCGGCACCGGCGATGGTGGAGGGTGTCATCCCGCCCCTGCCACAGCTGGTGCCGCCCCCGCTGCGCCGGCTGCGGCGGTTGTGGCGGGGGGAGCTCCGGGATTCAAGGTGACGGGGTGGCCAGTCCGCACAGTGTCCGCAGCTGCTTCGGCGGCCACAGCCTCCGCGGCGCGCGCCAGGGCGTCGACCTTCTTCAGCTCCGCTTTGATTTCGCGGATGCGCACTTCCTTTTCCAGGGCATAGGTGGTGGCGGCTTTTTGCGCTGCGGCCACTGAATCCCCCAGGGAGCGGTGGTGCTCGTCCGCGATGTCCGTGAAGTGGTCCCGGATGGAACGCTGTACCAGCCGCAGCCGGTCCTTGAGCTGTTTGCCCACCTGGAAGGTGACGTCGTCCAGTTGGCGGCGAACCAGGGCTTTCGCCTCGGCCTGGCGCCGCTTCAGCCTGGCTTCCTTGTCCTCCCGATATGCCTTGCGCCCCAGCAGCAGGCCGGCGCCCACGGACAAGGGGTTAATGAGGGCCATGCCGAAGATGCCCGTCAGCAAGCCGAACATCAGCACACCGCCGTAGGACCCGCGCATTCCGATCAGCACCTTTTGCAGTGGATTGACCCTGCCACTGTCCAGCATCGGCATATCGTCCACCGGGTCCAGTGCGTCGCCGCTGTCCGAGACGTGCAGTACTGGCAGGGTCACCTCGCCGGCAGCGAAATGCTCCGCAACCTGGGCGGCCAGCCACTGGGCGCGTTCGCTGGTCCATACGAACGTGTCCGAAATGGCAGCTGCGGCGCACTCCTCGAGCCACTGGGAGAACTGGGGCCAGGCAGGTCCGGGATCACCGAGGTCGATGGCCGCCTCGGCTTCACGCTGGATCCGGCGCAGCCGGTCCCGGAGGTCATATTCCATGTCCGCGATCAGGTCGCTGATGCCGTCGCTGAGGGTAATCTGCCAGCGGGCGGACCGCTTTCGCAGCTCGTCGGCTTCGGCCTTGGCGACTTCGAGGCCAGCGATCATCTCCGGTGTTTTTCCCGGGTTTTCGAAGGCTGCAAGCTCTGCCTGCAGGGACAGCCGGAGGTGCTCGGTGACGGACAGCAGGTCCTGGCTCACGGAACGGCGCTGGAGCCGTTGTGCCTTGCCCACGATTTCCGTTCGCAGGTGTGTGATCAGGCCGGGGAAGCCGGACTCCACGTTCAATTCGGCATCCTGCAGGCGGGAGGCTTCAAGGCGGAGGTCGGAGGAGACGCTGAACAGGGGAATGTCCGGCGCCACGCCGGCAAGGTGGCCGCGGTCGATCTCCTCCACGCGCCGCCAGTCGGGGTAAAGGTCCGTCTTGGACAGGACGCCCACAACATTGGGCGTGATCCGCATGGCCTGGCGCAGGAAGCGCAGTTCCGGTTCTGTGTACTCCTGGGAGGCATCGGACACCAGCAGCATGGCATCAGCCGTGGGAAGCGCAGTGAGGGTGGTCAGGGTATGCGAGGAGTTCAGCCCGCCCACGCCCGGGGAGTCAATGACGGTGAGCCCGCCCGTGAGGAGTTTGCGGGGCAAATACACCTCCCCCGCCACGAGTTTTTTGCTGTTTCCCGGGTTGCCCCGCTCGGAAACATACGACGGCAGGTCCGCAATGGGAACAGGGTGCCGTTCGATATTGGCTTCGTCGGTGGCATCGGATCCCGCCCTGGGAACCAGGATCGCTGCGGAGGCGATATCGCCGTACTGGACCACGGTGGGGACCGACGTGGCGATGTCATCAGCGACCGGGCAGGCCGGAGCGTTCACCAGCGCGTTGATGAGTTTGCTTTTGCCTTGCTTGAATTCGCCCACGACGATGACTCGGATGCTGGGGTCCTCCAGCCTCCGCAAGGTCTGGTCGAGGCGCTTGCGCAGGTCGAGGCGGTCCCCGGTCCCGGTTAGTTCGAGGCCTTGCTTAACCAGCCCGGCGAGTTGCACAGTCGTCGCAGGTGGTGACGGTTTCGCCGGTCCGGCTTCTGCCATAGTGTGTCCTTTGCCTCAGGTCAGTCCTCGATGATCGCGTCATCCGCGGCCACCGCTGTAGTGACGTCAAGGTCATTGTCGGCCACGATGACCGATTCGTCGATGGTGGTGAAGTCGGCATCAACGTCGCCAACCTCAACCGCGGTATGGGTGTAGTCCACTGTGTTGTCGGCGATAACAACGTTGTCCTCGACATTGGTGATCTCGTTATCGGCGAGAACAACGTTGTCCGTAATGGTGGTGTCCGTCGAGCTGTCGCTGTTGCCGACGTCCTCCAGGTCTACATCAACGCTGTGATCCGAGTAGTCGGTAGTGTTGCCCACGTTGTCGAAATCAACGTCCGTGTTTCCAACGTCATTGAGGGAATTGTCGTTACCGGAATCCCGGACATCGATGTTCGTCGAGCTGTCCTCGCGGATGTCGGTGTTCCCCACGTTGTCCAGATCGGCATCAATGTCAACGTCGGTGTTGAAGGAGTCGTCGATGTCCGTGTCCGTGTTGCCAACGCTCGCATCCCGGCCGGCGTGGATGGAGTTGTCCGTCGAGTGATCCTCGGAGTTGTCCGTGGTGTGGGAATCCTGGATGTTGTTGGAATCGTCAACATTGGCGTCGTCGCCGGCCCCAACGGCCCGGTCACCGGAGGCGATCACGGAATCGTTGTCGAACCACTGCTCCACGTCGCCGTCGGCCCAGACATTTTGGTTCACGGACTGGTCGGTGAAGGTGTCCCGGTCGTCCACCACGGAGGTGTAGGAGTAATTGTTCACTACATGGTGGAGCTGCTGGATGGCGTGTGCATGGTCCTCGTGCTCTTGGTGCCCGGCACTATTCCCGCTGGCTGGAGGCGGGGTGTAGCTGGTTCCGCCGCCGCCGTTGTGGCTCGTGGTGGCGCTGTTGCCGCCCATGTTGTAATCCCGGTCAAAGCGGGCAGCATTGACCGTAACGGGTGCGTAGTCCAGGACAACCGGCATCGCTGCGTCAACATCCGCCGAGCAGACACCGCCCAGACCGTGGGCTTCAAGGGCGCGTTCCGGATCGTCCAGGAAGTCCTGGGCTGCCTGGCGGTCGCCGAAGAGGTGCATCAGGAACTGGACGAGATCGTTTGCGAGTGTCATGTGGTTGTCCTCATCTTCTCGAAAATTGCCGGAGCGCCCGTAGTCCCAACCGGGCTTGCATCCAACGTACGGGTCCCTCCGCGACCGGGCATCGGGCCCTTCCCCCCTACCCGATGTCCTCCCTCTGGGAAACTTGAGCGCCTCCGGTTAGGGGTTTAGGGGCCCAACGGATTCATTCCTTTTGGCGGTCTTCGGAATCCAGTGCCAGGCGCAGCCTTGTCATCAGGTCTGATCGGTTTTCGGCGCCCAGGCGGCGGCGCATGCGGGCAATGTGGTGTTCGGCAGTGCGCGGGGAGATGTAGATGGCCTCCCCGATTTCCCGGTACGTCTTGCCCTCAAGCACCAGCCTGGCCACTTCCTTTTCGCGGTCGCTCAGGCCCGAGCCGTCCGGGTTCGTCCCGTTGGTACCCACGGCCGGTGCATCGCGGGACTCCGGTACCCTGGACTTCCCGTTCCCTGCCTCGCTTGGCTGCGGGTGAAGGTCCCGGGCACAGGACAGCAGCCGCACCATGTCCTTGCGTTCCTCGGCACGCGCGGCGGCATGTCCGGCCAACCGTGCGCCTTCCCATGGCATACCCACCCTGCCCAGGGCCCGCGCCGCCGCTTCAACGTCGGCAGTACGGATCTTTCGTGCCAGCACTGTAACCCAGGCCTTGCCAGCGGCGGCAAAGACCGCGGCGAGGTGGCTGTGGGCCGCGGCCCGGGCCAGGGCGGTTGCATGGGGAGCCAGGTCTGCCGGGCTGTCACTGAGCAGTGCTGCCTGGACGGCTGCCCAGTGGAAGGGCACGGCCCACAGGGGCGGATCCCCCAAATGCCCCAGCAGCTGGTTCGCCTCGTCCAGGTAGTGTGTCACCCGGTGGGTTTCGCGGAGCCGAGCGGCAGCTATCATCAGTTCACCCCACGGCAGGAGGCTGTAAAGGTCCACCGAGATGTGCAGCATGGCTTCATGCGCCCGCTCCCAGGCCATGACAAGTTGCGCAATTTCGCCGTTGCGCCGGGCGATCCCGACTTCCAGTGCCGCACACATGAACTCATCGCGGGGGACGAGCGGCCAGTGGTTGGCTTTCGAGGCCTCATTGATGGCGAGCCGTGCGTCCTCAAGCCTGTCCTGCTGCATGGCCGACCACGCCTGAAGCAGGAAGAGCCTGGGCTTGGCTGCGTTTCCGCCCTGGCCCGCCGCCACTGCTGACATGCAGACTGTCTCTGCCAGATGGGGTTCTCCGGTGTGCAGGGCGAGCAGTGCGGCCAACGCCGCTGGAGTGTCCGGGAGGGGAAGCGCCGCACCTGTCCCGTTGAGCATGTCCGAGGCATGGATCAGCACGGGGAGTGCCCTGTGCGGCTCGACAGCCAGCGACTCCATGATTCCCTTGCCCGTTTCTGCGAGGGCCACTGCCAGCAAGGTGGGAGCGGCCGGTGGCGCTTCTGCCCGGAAGAGTGACTTGGCGCCGCGCACGTTGCCACTGCCGATCATGGTGACGGCGGCAAGCGGTGCAGACGTGCCTGCTCTCGAGGCGCCCAACCAGCTGTACGCGTCCCCGCCCCGGGCCAGCATGCCGCGCTGGGCCCACACTGCTGCTGCCACATCCACACCACGGCGGACGTCCGGCGGATCAGCACATACCAGGAGCGTATCGATAATCCGGGTAGCGGTGTCCAGGTCCCCGTTGCCCACGGCTGCCTGGGCACGCCGTGCGGCGGTGCCGAGCTCATCGGCTCCTGCCAGCAGTGCCTCGTCATAGAGTTGGGCGGCCAGACCTGGATCCTGTTCCAGCGCCTTGTCACCTGCGTGTTCCAGCTCGGCCGCAACCCGGGGATCGGCGAGCCCGCCGCGAGCCAGTTCGCGGGCCAGGTCTCCCAGCGGCTGGCCGTGCTCGGCATAGGCGGACACCAGCTCACGTTGGAGCGCGTGCACCCTGGTTGTGGGGGCAACTGTCAGCAGGGCATGCTGGGCAGGTCCTACTACTGTTCCGTCCGGCGTCAGAAGACCCGCGGATTCTGCCCGCTCCACCAGGGCGTCAAGCCCCTCCACATCGCCGCCGTCGATCTTCCGCTGCAGGTCAGCAGGCAGCGGGCCGGGCAAGGCAAAACCAACAGACAGTGCCAGGAGGAGTTCGCGGACCGCCGCATTCGCGCCTTTGAGCTGCCCGGCCATCTGCTCGGCGGCATGCGGCAAGTGGCTGTGGTTCAGCTCCACCGGCAGGAAACCATGATCTGCCAAGTGCACCTCGTTGCCGGTCATGCTAGACCCCCGTATCTGGAGAGGTGACGGATTCAGGAACGTCAGATGGGGTCGCCGAAGCTGTGGGCGTTCCTGTCTGGGGTTGCGTAGCCTCTGGAGCTACTACGGGTGAAGAGGGAATCACGGTCGGCTCGGGCGGCGCCGCCGGAGACGCAGTCCCAGTCGGCTCGGGCTCCGCCGTCGGAGGAGGGTCAGTCGCAGTCGGCTCGGGCTCCGCCGTCGAAGGAGGCTCAGTCTCAGTGGGCCCCGGCTCCCCCGTCGAAGGAGGCTCAGTCACAGGCGGGACCGGCTCACCCGTTACGGGATCCGTCGCCACCGGCTCGCCCGTCAGCGGATCTGTCGGCACCGGCTCGCCGGTGACGGGGTCAATGGCTACGGGTGGTGCGGCATTGGCGTCCGGGGCCACGGCACCAGGGCCGGCTGCGGCGGGACCTGCGGGCCCGCCCGTCGCAACGTCAAGCCCGGCTACCGCGGCCGGGCCGTTTTCCGCTGCCACCCTCCACAACGGCCGGCTGGTGGGTGACGCTTCAACATCAAGGCCCGGGCCGCTGTAAGGCACGGCCTCATTGGTCATGTCCGCTCCAACACCGGCTGCCGGGAGTACGGCTGCCGCAGCAACTGGCCCGCCCCCTGCCCCGCCGGCACTGTCGGCAGTCGGATCCGGTTCAGGGGCAGCGCCCGCCTTCGGGACAAAGATGGCGGTGAGGTCAGTGAATCCCGCAGGGCTCTGAGCCGTAGTCGCCGTAAGGACCGAGACCAGTGCAGCGGCGGCAGCGATGGCCGTCACCCGAACTGTGGGCTTCGGCGCGTGGGCGCCGCCGTGCACATGGGCAGGTGCCACCACGCCCGCAACTGCACCACCCGCCGTCGTACCCTTGCGGGACCAGCTGGCATGGCGGCTGGCCGCGTGCGCGCTGGTGCCGGGAGTGAGTCCGACGGCGGTGCGCGCGGCTCCGGCAGGCAACGCCGCCACGGCTGCCCGGGACTCTGCCTCCGCGCGTGCCAGCACAGCTGACAGCGCCGCACCCAGGCAGATGGAGGACTTAGGATCGGCATCGACGGCGATGGGCCGGTCCAGCTGTTCGGAAATCAGCTGCGCCACGAGCGGGATCCGCGATGAACCGCCAATCAACAGCACGGCGGAGAGATCGGCCGGTTCCAGCTCCAGCTGGGCCAGCGTCTGCTCCAGCGCCTCGACGGTGTCCCGGACAGGTTCCTCTATCAGCGCTTCAAATTCCGAACGCACCAGGCGGATCTGCTGCTGGAAGCCGGGAAGGAGCACTGAAATGGTGGCCTCGCTGTCCGAGGAGAGCGCTTCCTTGGCTTCCACGCACTCGCGCCGCAGCCTGCCCAAAGCTCCGCGGACTCCGTCATCTGCGGGGTTGAGAGTCGAGAGGACGCCGCCGGTGTGCTCTGCGACGTAGCGGAAGACCTCGGCATCGAAGTCGGCACCGCCCAGGTTTTCGATGCCCTCCGGGCGCCCCAACAGCTGGAACCTGCTGCTGCCTGCTTTGCGCAGGACAGCGGTATCAAAGGTTCCGCCGCCAAGATCGTAGACGGCGATGGTGCTGCCCACTTCCACGCGGACCTGGGAGGCGTAATACAGCGCCGCCGCAACCGGTTCGGTGACGAGCGTGATGTTGTCCAGTCCCTGTGCGCCCATGGCGGCCAGGATCATGGAGGTCCGGTGGGTGCCCCACGCGGCAGGATGGGTAACGACGACCTCAGACGGCTGCGCGCCCTCGCGCTCTACGGCCCGGTCCACCACCCAGCGTGCCATGGTGGCAAAAACATCCTCCGGTGGCAGGGACAGGCCGCCCACGGAAATGGGGACTGCATCGCCCACCCGGCGCTTGAATTCCCGCACCACCTGACCGGGGAAATCGAGGCTGCGGCGTTCTGCGGCCTCCCCCACCAGGAGGGAACCTTCCTCGGGGTAGTACACCACTGATGGCACGGCGGTTCCGCGAAGTCCCAGCGGCAGGCACTCCGCGGCAGGGGAAATACCCTGGCCAAAGCGGGAAACGGCGGCAGCAGTGAAACTGGTCCCCACATCAATGGCGAGAACATAGTTCATGGGTACCTCAGGGCAAACTCGCATTTCGCCGGCAAGCTTCATCACTGGCGAACGTCACCAAGGTAGCATCACGGCAGGACGGGGAACACCCCTATTGCTACACCGATTGGTTATTTGCCTGCAGATCCCCCGAAGTTGGGAAGAATTCCCTGCTTAGAGCCCGGAGTATGAGTGCAGTCCGTTGAAGAACTGGTTCACGATGGTGAAGTTGAAAATCACGCACAGGTAGCCAACGATCGAGAGCCAGGCGGCACGTGTTCCGGTCCAGCCGCGGGTTGCGCGGGCGTGGAGGTAGCCGGCGTAAACCACCCAGATCACAAAGGTCCAGACTTCCTTGGTGTCCCAGCCCCAGAACCTGCCCCAGGCCTTTTCCGCCCAGATGGCACCGAACATGAGGGTGAACGTCCAGCCGATGAAGGCAATGGCGTTGATCCGGTAGGACAGGTTTTCCAGGCTCAGCGCGGACGGTACCAGGCGCATGAAGCCGAGCTTGTCCGCGCCGCCGGCGGCAACGGTTTTTTGCCGGTGGGACTGGACCAGTTGCAGGGCGGACATAGCGAACGTCAGGGTGAACAGCGCGGAGGAAAGCACTGCGATGGACACGTGGATGATCAGCCAGTAGCTCTGCAGGGCGGGAACCAGGTGGCCCACCGGGGTCCAGTACGCCACGGAGGCGGCCACCAGCATGATGATGCCCAGGCCCACCACGAAAGTGCCCAGGAAGCGCAGGTCGCGGCGGATCAGTACCAGCAGGAATACCGCGATGGCCACGAAGGCGCCGGTGGTGAGGAATTCGTACATATTGCCCCACGGCACGCGTCCGGCTCCGAGGGCGCGGGTCAGCACGCCGGCTCCGTGGATCACTGCGCCCAGGACGGTCAGGGCCACGGCCACCCGCGCGGGGGCGCGGCGTTCGGCGGCGTACCGCATGTCGCCGTCGGCAGTCATGACTCCCCCGCCTCCTGTTCCGGCTGGCCGTGCAGTGGACGACGACGGCCGCTCAGTCCTGCCCGCCGGCCCGGCCAGGTGGGACTCGCTGCGGGCCGCCGCGCCTGCGGCAACCGGCACCTTGGCGGACTCGTCAGCCTGCGCAGCTTTGAGGTCGATCGCGCGCAGGGCCTTGCTGCTCTTCGCAAGGTCCCATGCGAAGGCGATGAAGGCTACCGTGTACGTGCCGGCCGCCAGCAGCATAAAGAGCTCGCTGTACTGGCCCATGGTTTCGTTGATTCCGAACGGCATTACTGGTCCTTTTCGGGCCCGGAGGGGCCGGCTGGGGTGCGTGGAGCTGAAGTTGTGGCGGCGCCTGGGCCATTATCGGGGCTGCTGCTGGGAGTTTGCTGTGATTTTGCGGGGTCAGCGTCTGCGGCCAGCTGCCATTCCGCGGAGAGCAGCTTGCGTACGGCGTCCGCTTCGCCCGCGAGCCGGTGGTCCTCGCCGCGGGCCAGGAGCCCGTATTCCACCATGGTGCGGCCGTCTTCGTGGGTGCCGGTGCGGACCCAGACGCGGCGGCGGTTGACGTACAGGGACAGGATCAGGCCGGCCACCGCCAGGAGCGCGAAGATCAGCGCGTAGAGCTGGCCGGGGTTGTGGTGGATGTCCACGCCGATGTAGCGCTTCACGCCGTCAAAACTGATGGTGCCCTTGCCGTCCGGAAGCGTGTAGCTGGTGCCGGGAGCCAGTTTGATGCCGCCGGCAGCGAGGTTCCGGGCATTCAGCGGGGTGAGGTTCCTGACGTCGATTTCGAAGACGTTCTGCGGCGCGCCGTCGTCCAGGCCAAGGTCACCGTAAAAGGAGTTCAGCGTCAGCTGCGGGTTGAACAATCCGGGGTCTCCGCTGTAGGAAACGCCCTCATTCGAAACGAACGCCGTGGGCAGGAAGAAGCCCTGGAATCCCAACTGGTCAGGCTTCGCGTCAGGGACCTTGATCACCACGGAGGAGTAGTAGTTGTCCCCCTGCAGCTTGCCCACTACCGGGCCCTGCATGGCAACGTTTCCCTCGCCGTCCCTGACGGTCACCATGGGGGCGTAGCCGTTGCCCGTGAGGTAGATGCTGGTGCCGCCCAGGGTGACGGGATCGTTGACTTTCAGGATTTCCTTCTGCGCCGGGGCGTCCGGATTTTCCTTGGTGGTCACGGACGCGGAGAAGTCGATGGGCTGGCCGATTTTGCCCCGGGATTCGCGGTCAAAAGTGATGTCGAACTTGTCCAGCTGCAGGGAGTAGGGCTGGAGCTGGCTGGACTGGAAATTGGTGCCGGGCGTGAACTGGTCGTAGCCCACCAGGGTGTTCACGAACGTATCGCCCTCCACCAGGATGCGCTGCCCGCTATAGCCGAACAGTCCGCCGATGGCCACGGACACCAGCACCCCGATCAGCGAGGTGTGGAACACCAGGTTTCCGACTTCCTTCGCGAAGCCGCGCTCCGCGCCCAGGGAGGGGCGTTCGCCGCCGGCGTCCCGGACCTCCACGCGGTAGCCGCGATTTTTTAGCACCCCGGCGGCACTGGTGATGGCCTCCGATGCCGGGATCCCGGCGTCGGCCGGAATGACAAGGGTGCCGTACTCAGGAAGGCGCGAGAGCCGCTTGGGGGTGCGCGGCGGCTGGGAGCGCATGGCCTTGTAGTGGGCGATGGCGCGCGGCACCACGCAGCCGATCAGGGAGATGAACAGGAGCAGGTAGATAGCCGAAAACCAGGCCGAGGAGTAGACGTCGTACAGCTGAAGGGTGTCCAGCAGCTTGCCGTAGTCCGGATTGTCCTTGATGTACTGGGTTACCACTGAAGGGTTCGCCGGCCGCTGCGGGAACAGGGAGCCCGGCACCGCCGCGACGGCGAGGAGCAGCAGCAGGAACAGTGCTGTGCGCATGCTGGTCAGCTGGGTCCAGGCCCAGCGGAGCATCCCCACCGGCCCCAATGCCGGCAGCGCGGCGTCGGCCTTGGCCTCGGCGACCTTGTCGCCACGCTCTTTGCCGCCGGCCAGGGTGGAGGACTTCTTTTTTACGTTCACACGCTCGCTCATCAGATCGGCAACTTCACATCAGTTTGGAACCAGTACTGCAGCCCGGTCACCCAGGTACCCCAGACGCCACTGGCCATCAGGAGTCCCAGGAGCACCAGGATGCCGCCCCCGGTCCGCTGGATAGCCAGCCGGTGCTTGCGGAAGAAGGCCATCACTCCCATTCCCCGGCGCAGCGCCAGGGCGATCAGCAGGAACGGGATGCCCAGCCCCAGGCTATAGACGAAGGCGAGGAAGGCGCCCTTCGCGGCGGACGAACCGCCGGACAGGCTCAACAGCTGGACGGCTGAGTAGGTGGGTCCGATGCAGGGAGCCCAGCCCAGCCCGAACGTCAGGCCCAGCAGCGGCGCGCCCCACAGCCCGGCCGGTGGCTTGGCGTGGATTTTGGCGTCCCGCTGCAGCCAACTGAAGCCGCCCATAAACACCACACCCATGACGATCACCAGGATGCCCAGGAGTTGGGTGATCCAGGCGTTCTGCGAGCCGGTAATAAGGGTGCCCAGCTGACCGAACGCGCCTCCCAGGAGGACGAAGATCACGGAGAATCCGAGCACGAACAGGCCGATGCCCGCCAGCATCCGGCCGCGTTTCTGCTTCTGCAGGTCCACCCCGGACAACCCCGTGACGTAGCCCAGGTAGCCGGGCACCAGCGGCAGAACGCAGGGAGACAGGAAGGAGACCAGTCCGGCCAGCAGCGCCACCGGGATGGCAAGCAGGAGCGAGCCGCTGAGGATGGCTTCGGCGAAGGGGCTGTTCATGGTTACCCGGCCACGGCGGCAGCGATGAGGGTCTTCAGTGTGCCCTTTTGGATTTCACCCAGGACACGCGAAGCCACGCGCCCCTGTTTGTCCAGGACCAGCGTGGTGGGGACTGCTCCCGGGGGAACCAGGCCGGAGACGGCCAGCAGGACGCCGCCGTCCTTGTCGTCGAAGCTGGGGTAGGTCAGGTTGAAGGACTTTTCGAACGCTTCAGCGGTGGGCTTTTCGTCCCGCAGGTTGACGCCGAAGAACTGCACGCCCTGGGGCTTGAACTCTTGGTGAAGCTCTTCGAGGATGGGTGCTTCCACCCGGCACGGGGCACAGGCAGCGAACCAGAAGTTCAGGACCGTTACCTTGCCCTGGAAGTCTGCCGGCGCCACGGTGGTCCCGTCGAACAATGTCCCGTTGACCTGCACGGGGGATTTGCGGTCCGCCGCGGCGAACTCCGTGACGGAACCATCGCCGGCCACGTAGTTCTTGTTGTCCCCGGCCCGGGCCTGCTCGGCGAGGGCGTCCTGCTGGGCACAGGCCGAGAGGCCCAGGGTGAGGGCGGTCAGGGCGAGGCCGCCGGCGGCAAGGACGCTGCGGCGGGAGGCCAACGGCGCGGCCCTATTGATGCTGTCAGTCACTACTAGGCTCCAGGGGTGCTGGCTGCACCGGGAAGAAGGGATGCCGCTGGTTCGCTGTACGTGACGCGGACAAGGGCGCCGTCGTCGTCGAACACCAGCGACGTGATGGAGGTCAGGGTGCACTCGCGCTTGCGCGGGTCATGCCACAGGGGCTTGCCTTCAGCGCTGAGCCGGGTGGCCCAGATGGGGAGCTGGTGGCTGACCATGATGGCTTCGGGCCCGTCGGTTCCGAAGTCTCCGTTGGCCAGTTCGATGGCGCGCAGGCGCGCCTCCTGCACGGCGGCCATGACCCGCGCTGCCTGCTGCTTATACGGCTCGCCCCACGAAGGTCGCAGGGGGTTAACCAGCCGCGGCCAGTGCTTGGGCCGGCGCAGTTCTGCCTTGGTGACCTTCATGCCCTCGAAGTAGTTCTCCGCTTCGATGATCCGCTCGTCTGTGTGGATCTGCAGCTGCAGCGCTTCCGACGTCGGCCGGGCAGTTTCCTGCGCGCGGTCCAGCGGCGAGGCGGCCAGGTAAGTGATGCGGGCACCGCCGGCAGCACGCTGCCGGAAATGATCAGCGAGCATGCGCGCCATCTCCTGCCCCAGCTCGGAGAGGTGGAATTTGGGCAGCCTGCCATACAGGATGCCGTCGGGATTGTGTACCTCGCCATGGCGGAGCAGATGGACAGTGGCTTGGGGCATGTTTACCAGTTTCTCAAAGATGGCGTGCTATCCGAAATCTTCACCCGTTCTTTCTACAAAGAGTAGAACTGAAGTTTATGAAGAAATGTTCCGCGAGCGGGAACAAAAGATGCAAATGCATGTTTATAGTAGATGCAGCAGTTAGTTGAGGCTTCAACTTATGAAGCTTCAACGGCACGACCCTCAACAGGCAAGCACACACAAGGAGCATCATCATGGCACTTCCCGCAGACGTCACCACCGGCACCTGGACCCTCGACAACTCCCACAGCGAGATCGGCTTCACCGTCCGCCACGCAGGCATCAGCAAGGTCCGCGGCCAGTTCACGGAAGCCGCCGCCACCCTGGACCTTCCCGGTGACGTTGCCGACGCCAAGATCAGCGCCACCATCAACACCGCCAGCTTCGATTCCGGAGACGCCAACCGCGACGGCCACGTCAAGGGCGAAGACTTCTTCGACGTGGAGAAGTTCCCTGAAATCTCCTTCGTCTCCAACGGCCTGGTAGCCAAGGGCAACAGCTACGAACTGACCGGCGACCTCACCATCAAGGGTGTCACCCGCCCCGTCACCCTCGAGACCGAGTTCAATGGCGTGGCCGTTGACCCCTTCGGCAACACCCGCGCCGGCGTATCGGCCGAGACCACCATCAGCCGCAAGGACTTCGGCCTGACTTGGAACGCTGTCCTCGAGACCGGCGGCGTCCTGGTCAGCGACAAGGTTGCCATCAACCTCGAACTCGCCTTCATCGCTCCCGCAGCCTAATTCTTCAACGGTCAGGTTTCTTCACTTGAAGAACCCGGACTGAACGAAAAACCCCGGCACCGGCTTCGGCCAGTGCCGGGGTTTCCGTTTTAAGTCGTGCCGCCCTTTGTCCCGCCCTGCGCCGTGAAGCCGGAACTCGTTGCGCAGGGACAGTCCCTGCGCAACGAACCGTGAAGTCACAGCGCTCACGGGCCCGCCGCAGGGCTAATAAAACCCGGGGCGCGGCTACAGTGAGGGCAATGAGCAACTTTGAGGATGCCAGGCCCCGCACCGGTTTCGCCGCGATGTTCTCGGTGGCCGGCCTTCCCACCGAACTCAAGGTCTCCTTCTGGATCTGGTTCGTGGGCGGCGTCCTCGGCCTGCTCGGCGGACTGCTCGGCGTGCTGGCCTCACTGACCCTCTTTGCCTTGTTGCAGCGGTCCTGCTGTGGCTGCCCCGGTCACAGGCGTGGTTCGCCGCTGCAGGCAGCAGGAGCGGCGACAGCTGAGCGGCGGGACGGGCCACCGCATTTCCAGCACGTGAACCCGCGGATCGGCGGGCGGAATACCTCCTTCGAATGACCCCCAAGCGGCTGGTCCGGGGGTACGGTGGACTTAAGCCATGCTGGGGGTAGGGCGCAGGACCGAATCCCGGCAGCCCACCAGGATCCCGACATGCAAAAGGACAGCTCATGAGTAATCCTCCCGTCCCGCCTCCCGTGCCCAACGAACCCGAGCAGGGCAACCAGCAGCCGCGCTACGGTGAAAACGCACCGCAATACGGCCAGCAGTCCGGCCAGAACCCGCCCCAGTTCGGGCAAAACGCACCGCAGTACGGGCAGTCCGGCGCACCGCAGTATGGGCAAAACGCACCCCAATACGGGCAGAACGCGCCGCAGTATGGCCAGAACCCGCCGCAGGCGCCGGGCTACGGACAGCAGCCGTATGGCCAGCAGCCCTACGGCCAGTCCCCGTACGCCCAGTACCCCTCCGAGCAGCCGCAGGCCACGGGGAGCACCGGCGTGCCGCAGCTGGTCAATATTTCCTTCTGGCTGCTGATCGCCTCCGCGGCGATTTTCGTCATCGCAATGCTTACCGGCCTCACCCAGCTGGATGACCCGATGTTCCGCCAGACCTTCGAGCAGCAGGTGGAAGGCACCGGAGCCGGGGTCACCTACGAGGACATCAAGGGTGTTATCGCCGGCACGCTGGTGGTATTCGCCATCATCGGCGCCGGCCTGTACCTGCTGGTGGCGTTCTTCATCCGGAAGGGCAAGAACTGGGCGCGCATCCTGGGCACAGTGTTCGCCGCACTGTCCATCTTCGGCCTGTTCGGCGTTCCTACGCTGGGCACCTTGGGCACCCTCCTGGGGATCGCCGCCATCGTCCTGCTGTACCTGCCGGCATCTGCTCCGTACTTCCGGAAGCAGCAGCCCTTTGCCAACCCTTACGGCGGCGGCCTGGGCAACCCCTACGGCCGGTAGGCAAGCGCTTTTCCACACCTGCGGGCGTGGGTCCCGGAACTGCCGGAGAAATCAGGCAGTCTGCCCCGGGGCCTGCGCCCGTTGTGCGTGGTAGGCCAGGATCTGCAGTTCGGTGGCCATGTCCACCTTGCGGAGATTGACCCCTTCCGGCACCTGGAGCATCACGGGGGCAAAGCTCAGGATGCTGTGCACCCCCGCAGCCACCACCCGGTCGCAGACGTCCTGGGCCACTGCGGCCGGCAGTGCCAGCACCACCATGTTGGCCCCTGTCCGGCGCAGGACGGTCTCCATGTCCGCCACGTCGCTGACCCGAAGCCAGCCCACTTCGTTGCCCACCACCATCTGGTCGGCGTCAAAAATAGCCACCACGTCGAAGCCCCTGGATTCGAAGCCGCCGTACCGGGCAAGGGCCTTGCCGAGGTTGCCGGCGCCAACGATTGCGACCTTCCAGTCATGGGTCAGCCCCAGGGCCGCCGCGATGTGCCGGCTCAGGTACTGGACTTCGTAACCCACGCCCCGGGTACCGTAGGAGCCCACGTGGGACAGGTCCTTGCGCAATGTCGCGGAGCTGACGCCGGAGGCTTCGGCGAGGGATTCAGAGGAGACCCGCTCCACCCCCTCAGCCAGCAGGGTATTCAGGGCGCGCAGATAAAGCGTCAGCCGGGCCACCGCAGCGGGCGGAATCTGTTTAGCCGGCGTGCCCGTGGTGTCCGGGAGATCCGGGACAGCCTGGGGGGTTGAATCCAGCGAAGCCACCAGCCCCTCCCTCGCATCGCGTTGTGACTCCACTCTAGAGCCCTTCCGCCGAAGCCAACAAAGCAGGGAGCAACAAAGCAGGAAGCCACGATACTCGCGCCATAACCTGCTCCCCTACTGTGCCATGGCCCGCTGGAGGACGCGTTCCAGCCGGATCTCGTCGATCTTCCAGAAATCGCGCTGCACACCGTCCACCAGCACCACCGGGATCTCCTCGGCGTACCGCTCCCGCAGGTCCGGCTGGTTGTCCACCAACTCTTCGGTCCACTCAAGACCCAATGAGGCCGTAACCCGCCCCACGGCGTCGCGCGCTTCCTCGCACAGGTGGCAGTCAGCTTTGGTGATCAGGACGACGCGGGGTGTAGCCATGGCTTAACCGTATCCCCGTTCATGGTGCCAGGGGGCGCCGACGCCGTCCTGCCAGCCGATTGACTAGACTCGACTCCATGCCCGAGGAGAAGTACGTCGCCGTAGTCACCAAGCCGGTTGCTGCGCCGCAGCCCGGCGAGGCGGCGTTCTTCGATGTGGACAACACCCTTATGCGCGGTGCCAGCCTGTTTCACGTGGCCCGGAAGATGCACCAGCGCGGGGCCTTCACCCTTACCCAGGCAGCCGGCTTCGCCTGGAAGCAGTTCAAGTTTGTGGCCCGCGGCGAAAACATGGACGACGTCCACGCGGTCCGCGATTCCGCCCTCACCCTGGCCGCGGGCATTACCGTGGATGACATCAAGGCGCTGGGCGAGGAAGTCTACGACGAGATGATCGTCTCCAGGATCTGGCCCGGCGCCAAGGCACTCGCCGAGCAGCACCTGCGGGTGGGGCGGCGCGTGTGGCTGGTGACGGCCACCCCAATCGAGGTGGCAACCGTGATCTCCACCCGGCTGGGACTCACCGGAGCGCTGGGCACCGTGGGTGAAGTGTCCGAAGGCATGTACACCGGACGGCTGGTGGGAGACATCCTGCACGGCTCCGCCAAGGCCGTGGCAGTCCAGGAGCTCGCCGATGCCGAGGAGCTGGACCTGAAGCGGTGCTGGGCCTACAGCGACTCCTACAACGACATCCCTTTGCTGACCCTCGTGGGCCACCCTGTGGCCATCAATCCGGACGCCCGCCTGCGCCGCCACGCCCGCGACCACAACTGGCCCGTTTACGACTTCCGCGCAGGCCGGCGGGCGGCAACCCTCGGCCTCAAGGCCGCCACGGTGTGCGGCGCCGTCTACGGACTCTGGAAAGGCTTCGCCCGGATCCGCGGGCCGCGCATCTAGCCAGGGAAACAGAAATGCCCGCCACCTCGGAAGGCGGCGGGCATTTCCACGCAGTTCGAAGTATCTCTACTTCTTGTTGCGGCGCTGGTGACGAGTCTTGCGAAGCAGCTTGCGGTGCTTCTTCTTGGCCATACGCTTGCGACGCTTCTTAATAACTGAACCCACGAAAGTTCCTTACAAACTAGATGCAGTACCTGTCTGATGGAAAATGTTCGTGGACAGAGCTACGAACTGAACAACTGACAGATTCTTACAATGACGTAAAACGTTCCTTAACAGGGTACCGCCTATCCGGGGCGGCTTCTGACCGGCGTGGCCCCGACCGGCCGAAACGACCGGCCGGAACAGGGCTTTGCGGCGTGACGGCGTCAGGCGGTTTCGGTGTGGCCGTCCACCACAGCGCCTTTGAGGTACTGCTCCACGGCGTTCTCGGGTACCCGGTACGAGCGGCCGAACCGCACCGCGGGCATCTCGCCGGCGTGGACCAGCCGGTAGACGGTCATTTTGGAGACGCGCATGACCTGGGCTACTTCAGCCACGGTCAGGAACTTCGAGTTGGAGAAGTTCTGTTCTGCCGACATTTCCCTATTTTCCTTTGCTGACGGATGGACAACAGTGACCCCAGGTACGTGCCAATGCGGTGTTCCGATGCTGAGCCATCCACCAACCACCTTCTAGATACTCTAGATGTTCCTGTGGCCAATGTGAAAGTAGTGTGCTCCCCTATTTCGCCCCCTAATTGACCGCCCGGCGCTTGCGGGCAGAGGCGGCCAGCTGGTCCAGCACGGACACGGAGACGTCCCATTCCATGCAGGCGTCCGTCACGCTCTGCCCGTACACCAGCTCCGACCGGCCGGCCGCGTGCTCGGCGACATCGAGGTTTTGGGCGCCGCCTACCAGGAAGCTTTCAAGCATCACGCCGGCGATGGCCTGCGCAGAGGTGCCGCCGTCCTCGAGCTGGGCTCCGATTTCCAGTGCCACTTCGGCCTGGCGGTGGTGGCTCTTGCCGCTGTTGGCGTGGCTGGCATCCACGATGAGGCGCGGGTTCAGCTGCTTGCCGGCGAGTTTGGCGGAGGCACTTTCGACGTCGGCAGCGGAGTAGTTGGGCCCCTTGCGGCCGCCGCGGAGGATGACGTGGGTGTCCGGGTTTCCGGCGGTGGCCACCAGGGCTGCCCGGCCGTCGCCGTCAATGCCCAGGAAGGACTGGGCTGCCGCGGCGGCTCCGCAGGCGTCGACGGCCACCTGGAGATCGCCGTCGGTCCCGTTTTTGAAGCCGATCGGCATGGACAGGCCGGAGGCCAGCTGCCGGTGGATCTGGCTTTCGGTGGTGCGGGCGCCGATGGCGCCCCAGGAGATCAGGTCGGCCATGTACTGCGGGCTGATGGGCTCGAGGAATTCGGTGGCAGTGGGCAGCCCCAGCGCGGTGACCTGCTGGAGGAAATGCCGTGCGGTGCGCAGGCCGGTGACCATGTCGTGGCTGCCGTCCAGGCGCGGATCGTTGATCAGGCCCTTCCAGCCCACCGTGGTGCGGGGCTTTTCGAAGTAGGTCCGCATGACGATCAGCAGGTCTTCCTTGTGCTTTTCGGCCTGGCTGACCAGCCGGCGGGCGTATTCCAGCCCGGCCTTGGGATCGTGGATGGAGCAGGGCCCCACAATCACCAGCAGGCGGTCGTCCAGGCCGTCCATGATGGCGCGTACTTCATCGCGTCCGCGTTCGACGACGCCTGCCGCCTCGGGTGCCAGCGGCAACTCCGCGATGAGGTCCTGCGGGGTGGGCAGGGCAGTGAATTCGCTGACGCGCAGGTTGGACGTGGACTTGGCCACGGCTTCATTGCGGGGAGTGCCGGTGTGTGCGGGGGCTGTTGCGGTGCTCATTGTGGGTCCTGTTCCAGATGGGAAGCGGGCCCAGTTCAGAACCCGCCGGAGAAACGGCGAAGGGCAGAGAATGATCTCTGCCCTGTTGGCTCTGAAGGAAAGTTGGATGCGTGTCAGTTAGACGCGGGCCCCTCCAGAGCCAACGAAAAATACGCATACCAACGGTTTGTCATGCCATGAACCATAACCGCCGGGCGCCCGCACCGCAAAAGTGTTACGCCGCGTCACGGGACAGGCTGGCCACCAGTTCCGCGTGCTTCTGGTCCGTCAGGCGGTACCAGTACATGATGACGACGGCGGCCAGCACCAGGGCCCCCGGCAGCAGTCCCGCCGCGGCCCGGATGGCGAGGGTGGCTGCATCGGACTGCTCGGCCGTGCCTGAAAGGTAGCCGCCCCATGCCAGCGAGAAGGCCACCAGTCCGCCGCCGAATCCCATCCCGAGCTTCCGGGTGGCAGCGAGAAGTGCGTAGTTGATGCCCTGCACCCGGACGCCGGTTTTCCACTCCCCGTATTCCACGGTGTCCGCGATCAGGGCCCAGGTGAGGATGCTGACCGATGCCGATGCCAGGAGCCCCAGCACGAGGCCCGCCAGCCCCAGCAGCGGCGCGTCCTGCGGCGCCAGGAAAACCAGTGCGCCGCCCACCACGCCCAGTCCACCGCCGGCGATGTACACCGCACGCTTTCCCCATCGCGTCACAGGCCGCGGGAGCAATACAGCCAATGTGAGGGTGATGACCACCTGGGCACCTGCCATCACCGGGAACAGGTCCATCCGGGACAGCACGTCACGGAGGTAGTAGAACTGGGCGGCACCGGTGGCGGACGTGCCGGTGACGAAGAGGATGGAACTCAGGCACAGGATCACCAGCGGCGTGTTGGCTTTCAGGGCTGCGACGCTTTGGCCGAGGGTGATTTTGGGGATGCTCCCGGCGACCCGTTCAACGCACACTGTGCCGGTCAGGACATACAGCCCCGAACCAACAACGGCGAAGGCCAGGGTCAGCCAGGTGAAGATCTGCTGCATGTCGTGGCCGGCGCCGAGGAGCGGTGCAATGAAGAATCCGAGCGTGGCGCCCACTGACAGGCCGCCCATGGTCCTTGCCCCGCCGAGCCGCGCGCGGTCCTTGGCATCCTGGGTCATTGCACCCACCAGGCACCCGTAGGGCACGTTGACCATGCTGTACGCGATGCAGACCAGGCCGTAGGTGCAGTAAGCGTAGAGCATCTTCAGTGACGGATCCACGTCCGGAACATGGAACACCGCCACACTCAGCAGCAAGGGAATGAAGCCAAACACCAGGAACGGCCGGAATTTACCCCAGCGCCGGCTGTGTACGCGGTCCACGATCCGCCCGGCGGCGATGTCCGTAAAGGCGTTGAAGATCCGCGCCACCAGCAGCAGGGTTCCTGCAGCTGCTGCCCCGATCCCCGCAACGTCCGTGTAGTAGACAAGCAGGAACATGTTCCCGGTACTGATGATCATGCTGTTGGCGGCGTCGCCGGCCCCATAGCCGAACACGCTGAGCCTGCTAAGTTTCTTCATTCGTTCCTTGGTTCCGGCGGAACGAGAAACCGTTTTCTCATCCCGCTCAAAGGAACGTACCCCAAAATCCTGCGGAGAAACAGCAGCTGCCTGACCCAGTGGTGCTCCTGGCCGCCTTCGCCGTTGTTGAACCGGTAGACCTCGATCTCCTTGGCCGCGCCAGCTCCGGCAAGCAGGTGTTCAGCGGACGTAGGTCCAGATCCTAGGGCCGTCCGGTGGACAAGGACAGGGCAGGCCACGCACTGAACACCATCTACAGCCGCGAGAGTTCAGGGACAAAAACCTGCAACGGGCTGCTGGCCGCCACCAGGGCACGGAGTTCCCCGAGCCCACCGTCCACAGTCCCAGCCGCTCGCGCCTGAACCAGGACGTTCCCCAACGCCGTCGCTTCCACTGGTCCCGCGATCACCCTTTTGCCGGTGGCGTCGGCGGTGAGCTGGCAGAGCAGGCGGTTCTGGGAACCGCCGCCCACCACGTGAACCACGTCCACGGACCTGTCGGCGAGCCGTTCGGCGTCCCGGATGGTGCGTGCATAGCCGGCCGCGAGGCTGTCCATGATGCACCGGGTGATGGCTGCCGGATCGTTGGGCAGGACTTCACCGGTGCGGCGGACGGCTGCCCGGATCCGGTCCGGCATGTTGTCCGGGGCGATGAAGTAGGGATCGTCCGCGTTGATCTGCGGGCCTCCCGGCGGCAGCGCAGCCGCCGCTTCCAGCAGGGCCGGAAGTTCGAGGTTGAACCCTTCGGCTGCCCAGGTCCGCTGGCATTCACTGAGGAGCCAGAGCCCGCCCATGTTGCGCAGGTAGCGGATGGTTCCGTCCACGCCGCGCTCGTTGGTGAAGTTCGCTTCGCGGCTGGCCTCGGTGAGCACCGGATGCTTCAGTTCCAGCCCCACCAGGGACCAGGTGCCGGAGGAAATGTAGGCAAAGTCCTCCTCTCCGTCATCCGCTTTCGCGGGGACGGCGGCGACGGCTGAGGCGGTGTCGTGCGAGCCGACCGCCACCACCTTCGTGTCCTGCGGGAGCCCCACCTGCGCGGCGATGGCAGGCAGGAGCGTGCCGACGGTTTCGCCCGGCTGGACCAGCGGCGGGAACAGGTCCTTCCTCAGGCCCAGGGCGGCGAGGAACTCCGTGGCCCACTCCCCCGCCACGGCGTCGAACAGTCCGGTGGTGGAGGCATTGGTGGCTTCCGTGCGGCGCTGCCCCGTGAGGAGGAACGCGATCAGGTCCGGGATCAGGAGCGCCTGCACGCCGCCCAGGTCCGGCTCGGTGGCCAGCTGGTAGATGGTGTTGAACTGCAGGAACTGCAGCCCGGTGGTGGCGTAAAGGCGCGCAGGGTCCAGTTTCCGGTGCACGGGCTCGACGGCGGCGCGGCTGCGATCGTCCCGGTAGCTGAACGGCTGGGCTGTGAGCTCCCCGGCCTTGTTGACCAGGCCGTAGTCCACCGCCCAGGTGTCGATGCCGATGCTGGCCACACCTTCGCCCTGTACCGCAGCGACTGTCGCCGCCGCTGAAAGCCCCTTGAGCACCTCAGCAAAGAGGGCATGGAAGTCCCAGCGGAGGCCGCCGTCGATCTCCACCACGCCGTTGGGGAAGCGGTGGACCACCTCGAGCTGCACGCCGGCTTCACCGCCGCTGCCTTCGACGCCGCCGCCTTCGATGACCCGGCCCAGGATGACCCGGCCGGAGGAGGCGCCGATATCGACAGCGGCGAAGACACTGCCGGCAACAGCCTTAGCGGCGGCCGCGGCGGAAACTGCCCCGGCCTGGGCCGGGGCAGTTTCGGTGGTGCGTTCGGTGCTCATCGCAGGAAGGCTGCGGCCACTCCGGCGTCCACGGGGATGTGCAGGCCGGTGGTGTGGGACAGTTCGTTGCTGGTAAGGACGGCGGCGGCGTTGGCCACGTGCTCGGGCAGGACTTCGCGCTTGAGCAGGGTCCGCTGGGCGTAGTACTCGCCCAGTTTTTCCTCGTCCACGCCGTACACGGCGGCGCGCTTGGCGCCCCAGCCGCCGGCGAAGATGCCGGAGCCGCGGACCACGCCGTCGGGGTTGATGCCGTTGACGCGGATGCCGTGCTCGCCCAGTTCGGCGGCGAGCAGGCGCACCTGGTGCGCCTGGTCTGCCTTGGTGGCGGAGTAGGCGATGTTGTTGGGTCCGGCGAACACGGAGTTCTTGGAGGAGATGTAGATGATGTCTCCGCCCAGGCCCTGCGCGATCATCACCTTGGCTGCTGCCTTGGCCACCAGGAACGAGCCCTTGGCCATGACGTTGTGCTGCAGGTCCCAATCCTTTTCGGTGGTTTCCAGCAGCGGCTTGGAGATGGACAGGCCGGCGTTGTTGACCACCAGGTCCACGCCGCCGAACGCCAGGACAGCGGCATCGATCGCGGCTGCGACCTGGGCCTCGTCCGTGACGTCGGCCTGGACACCGATGGCAACGTCCGGGCCGCCAAGCTCTTCGGCCACCTTCTCGGCGTTCTCCAGGTTCAGGTCGGCGATGACCACGCACGCGCCTTCAGCAGCGAGGCGGGTGGCAATGGCCTTGCCAATGCCCGACGCCGCGCCGGTCACCAGGGCGATCCGGGTGGCATGGGATTTGGGCTTGGGCATCCGGGCCAGCTTGGCTTCTTCCAGAGCCCAGTACTCGATCCGGAACTTCTCGGATTCCTCGATCGGGGCGTAGGTGGAGATCGCCTCGGCGCCGCGCATCACGTTGATGGCGTTGATGTAGAACTCGCCGGCAACCCGGGCGGTCTGCTTGTTGGCGCCGAAGGAGAACATGCCCACACCGGGCACCAGCACGATGGCCGGGTCCGCACCGCGCAGCGCCGGGCTGTCAGCGTCCGCGTGGCGGTCGTAGTAGGCCTGGTAGTCCTCGCGGTAGTCGGCGTGCAGTTCGTGCAGCCTGGCAATGGAGTCCTCGACCGAGGCGTCGGCGGGCAGGTCCAGGATCAGCGGCTTGACCTTGGTGCGCAGGAAGTGGTCCGGGCAGGAGGTGCCCAGCGCGCCCAGGCGCGGGTGCTCGGCGGCTTCGAGGAAGTCCAGGACGACGCCGTCATCGCTGAAGTGCCCCAGCTGCGGCTTGTCCGTGGAGGCCAGGCCGCGGATCACGGGTGCCAGCGCTGCGGCCTTGGCTTTCCGCTCTGCCTCCGGCAGGGCTGCGTAGCCGGGGAGCTTGGGTCCGAAGGGCTCGGCTTTGCCGTTGTCCTTGATGTACTTCTCGGCCTGCTCGATGATCCACAGCGAGTTCTGCTCTGCTTCTTCGCTGGTGGCGCCCCAGGCAGTAATGCCGTGGCCGCCCAGGATGGTGCCGATCGCCTGCGGGTTGGCTTCCTTGATCGCGGCGATGTCCAGGCCAAGCTGGAACCCGGGACGGCGCCAGGGCACCCAGACCACCTTGTTGCCGAAGATCTTGGTGGTCAGCGCCTCGCCGTCCACTGCGGTGGCAATGGCGATGCCGGAGTCCGGGTGCAGGTGGTCCACATGTGCGGCGTCCACCAGGCCGTGCATAGCCGTATCGATCGACGGTGCGGCACCGCCCTTGCCATGCAGGCAGTAATCGAAGGCGGCCACCATCTCGTCTTCCCGCTCAACGCCAGGGTAGACGTTCTTCAGCGCGTTCAAACGGTCCAGGCGCAGCACCGCAAGGTTTTCGGCCTTCAGCGTGCCGAGGTCCCCGCCGGAGCCCTTGACCCACAGGAGCTGGACGTCCTCGCCCGTGACCGGGTCCGTCTCGGTGCCCTTGGCGGAGGTGTTGCCGCCGGCAAAGTTGGTGTTCCGCTTGTCCGCACCCAGGCGGTTGGAACGGGAAATCAGGTCTTCAACAGTCTTATTGGTGCTCATAGCTGGTTAGGCGCCCCATCCGGCTTGCTGGCCGTCTACGCGGTCCTCGTTGATCTTTTTCTGGTAGCCGCTGGCCTTGAACGCAGCCAGCGGGTCCGCGGGCAGCCCGCGGGATTCACGCCACTCAGCCAGGACGGGCCGGACGTCGGTGTAGAAGGCATCGTTGAAGATGCCGTTGGCAGCCAGGACATCACCGACGCGCTGCGCTTCGGCCAGGGCTGCGGTGTCCACCATCAGGGCCCGGGCGGTCATTTCCTGGACGTTCAGGACCGAGCGGATCTGCCCCGGAATCTTCTCCTCCAGGTTGTGGCACTGGTCCAGCATGAGGGCAACGCCCGAATCCTTGCCGAAGCCGCCGCCGCGGATCACCTCGTGCATGATGCGGAAGAGCTGGAACGGATCAGCCGCACCCACAATGAGGTCGTCGTCGGCATAGAAGCGCGAGTTGAAGTCGAAGGAACCCAGCTTGCCCAGGCGCAGCAGCTGCATCACGATGAACTCGATGTTGGTGCCCGGCGCGTGGTGGCCGGTGTCCAGGCAGACGAACGCCTTCTCGCCCAGCGCCAGGGTCTGGGCGTAGGAGGTGCCCCAGTCCGGAACATCGGTGTGGTAGAAAGCCGGCTCGAAGAACTTGTACTCGAGCACCAGGCGCTGTTCGTCGCCCAGGGCGGCGTAGATCTCCTGCAGGGATTCGGCCAGCCGGTCCTGGCGGCCGCGCATGTCATCTTGGCCGGGGTAGTTGGTGCCGTCCGCCAGCCAGATCTTCAGGTCCTTGGAGCCCGTAGCGTGCATGATCTCGATGCAGTCGAGGTGGTGGTCGACAGCCCGGCGGCGCACGGCCTGGTTGGACGAGGTGAGCGAGCCAAACTTGTATTCGTCATCCTGGAAGGTGTTGGAGTTGATGGTGCCCAGGCCCACGCCGAGGCCGGCCGCGTACTCCTTCAGGGCGGCGTAGTCATCCACCTTGTCCCACGGAATGTGGAGCGCAACGGTGGGGGCCAGGCCGGTCAGTTCATGGACCTTGGCGGCATCCGCCAGTTTCTCCTGCACGGTACGCGGGGTGCCGGGCGTGCCGAACACCTTGAACCGCGTGCCTGAATTTCCATAGGCCCACGAAGGGACCTCGATGGCAAGCTCCCCGAGCCTGCCCAGCGCCGTTGCTACGTCATTCATGATGTGGTTCTTTCCGGTGTCTTGGTGTGTGTGGTCTGTTGAGAGTCTTGATGTGGTGCAGCAGGGTTGGCCGTGCGGCAATACTCCAGGCCCGCTGCTGGAGCCGCAGATTGCCTCAGCCGGCGGTTGCTTCTGCCGCCGCGAGCTGGCTGTCCAGGTTGAAGACTTCTTCGAGTACCTGGAACCCCTCATCGGGTGCCTGGTCGGTGTTCTCGAAGAGTGTGGCCATTTCCGCCTGCCAGCGGGCGTTCACGTCAGCCAGGGCCATCCTGGCCCGGACGGCGTCGAAGTCGTCGCACTCAAGGTAGCCGATCAGGAGCCCGTCCCCTGCAAGGAAGAGGGAGTAGTTGTTCCAGCCGGCGTCCTTCAGGGCGCGGAGCATTTCCGGCCACACGGCGGCATGCCGCCGGCGGTACTCGTCCATCAGCGTCGGCTGGACCGACGACCGGAAACACACCCTCATGGGAAACTCTCCTGAACTCGTGCATCTTTGAATCGTTTCATTGTTACGATTCAAAGTACTCTTGTACCTGAGCAGGTGTCAAGCAATCCGGGGCCCTCTTCTTCAGCAGTACCGCCGGACGCACAGGCACTCGGACCATCAGCACGGAGAATCATGAACCGCACAGCCAGCATCAAGGACGTAGCCAACCATGCCAGCGTGGCGGTGGGCACTGTTTCGAATGTGCTGAACTACCCGGACAGGGTCTCGGAACGGACCAAGGAGCGGGTGCTGCGGGCCATCGACGAGCTGGGCTTCGTCCGCAATGACGCTGCCCGCCAGCTGCGTGCCGGCCACAGCCGGACCATCGGCTTGATCGTCCTGGACGTTGGCAACCCTTTCTTCACTTCAGTGGTGCGGGCAGCCGAGGATGCGGCCGCCCTCCAGGGCAGTGCCGTACTGCTGGGAGACAGCGGCCACGATGCCGGCCGCGAGGCAAACTACATCGACCTTTTCCAGGAGCAACGCGTCCAGGGCCTGCTCATCTCGCCCGTCGGCGATGTTACCGAGCGACTGGACCTCCTTCGCGAGCGCGGGGTGCCAACAGTCCTGGTGGACCGGCTGGCGGACGAGGAAAAGTTCAGTTCAGTAGCAGTTGACGACGACGCCGGCGGGTACCTCGCTGCCCGGCACCTTCTGGACACCGGCCGCCGTCGGCTCGCCTTTGTGGGCGGCTCAACCTCCATCCGGCAGGTGGCGGACCGGCTGCAGGGCGCCAGGCGCGCTGTGAAGGAGGAACCGGACGCCACCCTGGAAGTGCTGGTGTCCGAGGGCATGACAGTCCTGGCCGGACGCAGCGTGGGCAACACCCTGGTGGAGCGGAACCGGGAGGACCTGCCGGACGGGATCTTCTGCGCGAACGATCTTCTGGCGCTGGGGATCATGCAGTCACTGACCATGACGCACACCCTCAGGATTCCGGAGGACATTGCCTTGATCGGCTACGACGACATCGACTTCGCCGTTTCCGCGGTAGTGCCCTTGTCCTCCATCCGGCAGCCTACCGAGGCCCTGGGCCGGACAGCCATCGAGCTCCTGGCCGAAGAGGTCGAAGCCCAGCATCCCCGGCACCGTGCAGTCATCTTCACGCCGGAACTGGTGGTCAGGCAGAGCACCGGGACGCCGTCAGCGAACTGATCCCAGGCCCGCGGGTTACTCGTTCTCCTGCCGCAGCCACATCATCGACTCGGTCCGGGACGTGAAGAAGCGGGTGGGACAGGGCGGGACGTGGACACCCAGGAAGAAGTTCGCCAGGATCCGGTCCACAGGGCTGGCGCCCAGGAGGGCGATCCGGTGCGCGGCGCATGGGATCGAAAAAACGGACCGTGCCGCCCTGGTGACTGATTCGGTGGTGGCCATGTCCACCAGCATGGGGTAGGTGGCATCCCCCGCTATGTCGTTCACCGCTGCCATCGCCGCCGCGGCGTCCTGTTGTTCTATCCGGACTTTCGGTTCCCAGATAAGGTGGATCACGCCGTCGGGACGCAATTCCACGGTGCCCTTACCGCCGTCGACCGTTACTGGCTCCATGCCCCGCTCTCCCCTCCGTTTGCAGGCTCCCCCAATACTGCTCCTGCTTTGACTTCCCGGAACCAAACTTAGACCCCAGCGCCGTTCCAAGCGCACTCACAGCCTTTCCCCGGCTTCATGAACAGAAGCCACAGGCCCGGACGGTATGAAGGAAACATGACACATCGCGCCAGACCGGAACAGGCACTCATTGTCCTGCTGGGAATCGATGGCGCCGGCAAGTCCACGGCTGCCAGGGAAATGAAAAAGCTGCTTCCGGACACACCAGTACTGGTACTGGGCAATTACTCGGGCAGGAAAACCATCCTGGCCCTTGCGCAGCGTTTCAAGGTGCCCCTGCCCGTCCACGTTTCCGATGTCCTGGAAACCGCGGTCCGGGTCTTCAATGTCCTGCTCAACCATCTGCGGGCGGCCCGGTTCGACGGCGTTGTCATCATGGACAGGCACCTCTACTGCCAGCTGGCGCTGCGGAAAGCCCGGGGAATCCGCCGCAGCCGTGCGCTCTCAACGCTGTTGCGGCTGCTTCCGCAGGCGCAGGCAGTGGTCTACTTCGACATCACAGCAGAGCAGGCCCATGAACGGATCATGTTGCGGGGCGAGGACCAGGAGAACCTTGGGGACCTCGAGAAGTTCCGGATGGGGTACGCCGGACTGCCCTGGTACCCCGGCTTTATCCTGGTTGATGCCGGTACCAGCATCCAGAGCAGCGCGGCACAGCTGAAGCAGGTGATAGCCGGCGTTATGGCACAGGCTGAGGCCCCGGTCCCGACCCACAGCCAATAGCCTCCAAGCCAAATCTCTTTCGGTCAACCCCGTTACTGCTCTTGTGGGCCGGGGGGAGCAGAAGCAAGGATTGGCTATGGAAGACCTGCGGCACACCGCCAGAGCCCTGCTGCAGCGGAAGGATCTTGGCCTGATCGATCTGTGGGTTCTCTATTGGAACCACGGAGGGCACTGCCACCCCTTTGATTTTGATGCGTTTATCCACGAGATCATGCCCGCCAAGTGGTTCGACATGGAAGCCCTGCAGGTGGCGGTGGAAGAGTTGTCGCTCGAAGCCGTGGCCTGAGCGCACCCCACACTGCAAAACATTTACCAACTGCACTGCGGCTGCACGGAATTTCGGTTCGGTTTCCACAGCCCAGCCTTTTGAATCGTTACAATACTGGACGGGAAGCCTGCCTGTGCTTCACACTTGAATCTGGAAAGCGCTTGCCCGCGTCGGGTCTCGCGGCCGGAAAAACAGCCCTCCGGGGCCGAATGGAGCACCATGGGAACACCAACCGCCACAGACGCCGGGACCCAGGCCAGCGGGGATACTCCTGCAACCGGACCTCACGCCACTGCAGTCCGGGCAGCGTCGGCAGGCGAATCTTCGCCCGGACCGGGCGGTGGACCTGCAGCCAAGGTGGCGCTGGTAGGTGTCCACGGCTTCGGGACCCACCACCTGCGGAACCTGGAACGCCTCCAGGCAGCAGGCGTCGTCGATCTTGTTGCCGTGGCCGATCCCAATCCCCCTGCCGCCGGCTCGGTCCCCGAAACAGCGCATGTCTTTCCTGGCCTCACGGAACTGCTCGCGGAGACCACCGGCCTGGACCTGATCATTGTTGCCACCCCCATCCAGACGCACGCGCCGCTGGGCCTGGCAGCCCTGGCCACCGCGGCCGACCTCTACCTGGAAAAGCCTCCCGTCGCCTCACTGGCGGACTTCAACCGGCTCGTCGACGCTGCCGCGGCGTCCGGTCGGAGTGTGCAGATCGGGTTCCAGAGCCTGGGATCGCATGCACTGGCGGCCATCGAAAAGCTCCTCGCCGACGGCACCATCGGAACCTTGCAGGGCATCTCCGCCACCGGCCGCTGGGTCCGGGACCGGGCCTATTACAAGCGGTCCCGGTGGGCGGGCAGGCGGACCATCGACGGCGTGGATGTGGTGGACGGCGTGGCCACCAATCCCCTGGCCCACGCGGTGGCAACCGCACTGAGGATTGCCGGGGCACGCACGACGGCGGACATTGCATCGCTCGAAACCGAGCTGTACCGCGCCAACCAGATTGAGTCCGATGACACGTCAGTGATCAGGATCCGCACCCGCGCCGGCCTGCCCATCACGTGCGCCCTGACGCTGTGTGCCACGGAATCCGTGGAACCGTATGTGACGCTCCAGGGCTCGGCCGGCACCGCCGTCTTCCACTACACAGAGGACCGCCTGGCCGTTGAGACGGCGAAGGGCCGTACCGAGGAGGTCTTTGGCCGGGACGACTTGACGGAGAACCTGCTGGCCCACCGCAGCAACGGCACCTCTCTTCTGAGCCCGCTCCTGGACAGCGGCGCCTTTATGCTCGTCCTGGAAGCCATCCGCACTGCGCCGCTGCCCGCCCCGATTGACGGAGAGTACGTCCAGTGGGAGGGCGAGGGAGATTCGGCCCACGCCGTGGTCGCCGGCATCGAGGAGGCCCTGGAAAGCTCGGGCGCGCAACACGCCACGTTCAGTGAGCTCGGGCTCCCCTGGGCCACCTCGGCACCGCACGTGTTCAGCCTGCCGGCATCCTGAATGGCTTCCTGAAAGCGCCGACCGCCGGCGGCTAGTCAGCCCCGGCGGTGCGGCCTAAGGAATCACCGGCGCAGGCGGCGGGAATTCCGCCACAGCAGCAAACCGACGACGACGGCGGACAGGATACCTCCAGCGCCGGTGGCTACCAGCCCCAGGCGCACCCCCAACTGCTCGGTTAACCAGCCGGCCAACAGCCCGCCCATCGCGTGTCCGCCCAGCAGCAGCGGCAGGTAAAGCGCCATCACCCGGCCCCGGATTTCCGGCCCTGCCTCGAGCTGGACGGCGGTGGCCGCACTGGTCAGGAACAACAGGGTCATCAGGCCCACCACCACCAGCATCACGGTGAAGAGGACAAGGTTGGGCATCAGGGCCGCCACCAATTGGGCCAGCCCAAAGAGGCCGGCCGCCAGGACAATCCCTTTCCGGCCCAGCGTCCGCAGGCGTGCGGCCAGCAACGCACCGGCCAGGGCGCCAACCGCACTGACAGTGTTGAAAAGGCCGAACCCTTCAACGCCGTTGTGCCAGACGCGTGCTGCAAAGGCTGCCAGCACCACGGGACCGTTCATTCCGAACATCCCCAGCAGCCCGGCCAGCGCGATGATCAGCAGCAGGGAGGGGCGGTCCTTGACGTACCGGAATCCGGCCAGGAGCTGGCCCCTCCCCCGCGCCGCGGGAGTGCTGGGGTGCAGCTCGGCGGGACGGATGGCGGCAATCATGCACAGGACCAGCACGCACAGCACGGAGTTGGCCGCGAATGCTGCGGCTGATCCGGCCTGGGCAATGACCACACCGGCCAATGCCGGCCCGGCCATGGCGCCCAGCTGGCCGATGGCATTGTTGAGGCCGATGGCCGGGCGCAGCGCGGTGTCACCCACTACTTCGTTGACGAAGACAGTGGTGGCAGGCTGGTTGATGGCCGACGTAATACCTAGTGCAATGCAGCTGGCGTAGACGGCCCAGACGGTGATGGTCCCGCTCGCTGCCCATGCGGCAAGTCCCATGGCGAGCAAAGCGATAACAGCCTGGCAGGCCAGCATGATGCGTCGCTTGGGAAAGAGGTCCACCAGCAGGCCGCTGAGCGGGCCCACCACCAGCATGGGCAGGAATTGCAGGGCAACAGCCAAACCCACTGCGGCCGGACTGCCGGTCAGCTGCAGCACCAGCCAGTCCTGGGCCAGCCGCTGCATCCACACCCCTACACTGCCCGTGAAGAGGAGCACCAAGAAGATCCGGTAATTGCGCTGGGTCAGGGGCTGGTACCACGGGGGCTGGTTCTGTGAAGGACGGAGGGACTGCTGGGAACGTTGGCGGTCGGAAGACACGTCGGACTCAACTCAATAGTGGCGGACAGAACCGGGGTACCTGGAGCTGGAGACTTCAGGCGCGGCTGGAGCGCATTTTGACGGCGGCCGAGGCCAGGATCAGGATGCCGGGGACCACCACGAACAGTGCTGCGAGCATCCAGACGAACACCACTGCCCCGATTAGCGCCGCAATCAGCAGGAGGGATCCGCTCCAGTCCCTTACGGACACGGCCTGGCCTGTTTCGAGGGCAGAGCGCCAGCTGCGGGCTTCGGACCTGCGGGCGTCTGCGCTGCCGGCCAGAGCGCGCGAGTCCGCGGCGGCGGAGACGTGGTGGCCCGTGGAGTCCGACCAGGCGGCGGTGGCGCGCAGGAGCAGGACGGCACCCGCGGCGGCGAGGACCAGCGTGGCAGGCAACACCACTTCCCTGCCGGGAAGCTGCCCCACCCAAGCGAGCAAAAGGTTAAGGACAATCACGACGGCGGCTGCCGCCGTCGTCATTCCCAGCTTCCAGCTGCCGGGCAGGGCAGCCTTGAAGGTATCCCAGAGGCCGCGGACGGAATCGTCGCGGCCGGAGAGATGACGTTCGAGATGGGCGATCCCCGCCGCATACGCGGCGGGGATCGTCACGAGCGGGATGGACAGCACCAGCACCAGCACCCCGGCCAGGAGCGTCTCGGAGAACAGCGCGAAGCGGTTGACCGGGACGGGTTCGTGATGGTTGGAGGCGGGCGTGGTGCTGTCCATGACGCTCATTTTTCTGTTGGATTTCTTCCGTCAGCCCTTGAGGCCTTGGGTGGAGACGCCTTCGACGATGTAGCGCTGGAAGACCAGAAAGAAGATCAGCACCGGCAGCAGGGCCAGGACGGACATGGCGATCATGGCGCCGTAGTCCGAGCTCTGGGTCTGGTCCACGAAGAGGCGCAGGGCCAGCGGCAGCGGGTACTTTTCCGGCGTGTTCAGGTAGAGCAGCGGGCCCAGGAAGTCGTTCCAGCTCCAGATGAAGGAGAAGATCGAGGTGGAGATCAGGGCCGGCTTCATCAGCGGCAGCATGATGGAGGTGAAGATCCGGACGTGCCCGGCGCCGTCGATCCGTGCGGCCTCGTCCAGTTCGGCGGGCAGGTTGCGCATGAACTGGACCATCAGGAATACAAAGAACGCGTCGGCAGCGAGGAACTTGCCGATCAGCAGCGGGACATACGTGTCAACGAGGCCGAGCTGCTGGAACACGATGTACTGCGGGATGATCACTACATGGAACGGCAGGAGCAGGGTGGCGATCATCATGCCGAAGAAGATGCTCCGGCCGGGGAACTTGATCCTGGCGAACGCGTACGCTGACACGGACGCCGAGAGGATGGTTCCCACTACCGCACCGATGGCCAGGATCAGCGAGTTGGTGAAGAACTGCAGGGTGGAGACCCCACCAATGCCTTCCATCGCGGTGACGAAGTTGTCGAAGCTGAAGTTGTTCGACCACAGCGACGTGTTGGAGCCGCCGATCTCCGAGTTTGGTTTGAAGGACGAGGCGATCATCCACAGACCCGGGTACAGCACCACGGCCGTGAGACCCAGCGCCACGATGTGGAAGAGGGTGCTCTTGGCGCGCTTTGCCCCGGCGGACTCGGACTTGGGGTTGTAGTGCGACACCTGTTCGTCCGGGGCGGACTGGGTGGGGGTTGCCATGGTTGTCATTTTGCATCACCGCTGTAGTGGACCCAGGACTTGGAGGTGCGGAAGAAGATCAGGGTAATGATGCCGACAACGATCACCAGCAGCCAGGCCATCGCCGAGGCGTAGCCCATCCGGAAGTCACTGAAGCCCCGCAGGTACAGGTAAAGGGTGTAGAAGAGGGTGGAACCAGCCGGGCCGCCGTCACCGTTGGAGATGATGTAGGCGGAGGCGAAGATCTGGAACGCGTGGATGGTTTCCATCAGCAGGTTGAAGAAGATGACCGGGGAGAGCATGGGCCAGGTGATGTTGAAAAACTTCCGTACCGGCCCGGCACCGTCCATGGACGCCGCCTCGTAGAGATCGTTCGGGATCTGCTTCAGGCCGGCCAGGAAGATCACCATGGGGGCGCCGAACTGCCACACCGTCAGGAGGATGAACATCGGCATGGTCATGGCCGGGTTGCCCACCCAGCCGCCTAGGTTGATCCCAAAGAAGGACAAGCCCTGGTCCACCGGGCCGGAGTCGCCGAACATGGCCTTCCAGACGATGGCGATGGACACGGACGCGCCGATCAGGGACGGCGCGTAAAAGGCCGAGCGGTAGAAGCCCTGGCCTCGACGCTTGCTGTTCAGCAGCATGGCCACCGCCAGCGCAGCGGCAAGCTTGAGCGGGGTACCGAACACCACGTAGCTGACGGTCACGCCCACTGACTGCAGGAACCGCTCGTCCTGGAAGAGGGATGTGTAGTTATCCAAGCCGATCCATTTGGGCGGCTCAAACAGGTTGTAGTTGGTGAAGGACAGGTACAGCGAGGAAATCATGGGCCCGACAGTGAGGGCGATGAATCCCAGCAGCCAGGGCAGCAGGAAGGTGTAGCCGGCACGGGCATCCGCCCCGCGCTGCTTCGACTTGCGAAGCTGCGCGGGAGCGGACGACGCCGAACGCCTGCTCAGTGTTGGGCTTTGAGTCACGAGTTCATTCCGTCAGTTGTGGACGTCTTGGTCAGACAGTCTGCCTGGTCAGGCGTTCTGCTTGATGAGGTCTTCGGCTTCCTTGAACCATGCGTCGGCAGCACCGTTGATGTCCACCTTGCCGTAGTTCAACTCCGAGGCGATTCGGTTGAACGATGCTTCCAAAGTGCCGAAGCCCACGATGGGCGGCTCGGGAGCGTCCTTGAGGTACTTCTCGATGGACTTTTCGTAATCCACCACGAGCTTGTCCGTGCCTTCGAAGGTGGTGCCGTCACGCTGGGTCTTGGAAGCCGGGACGCCACGGGAGGTCTTGAAGATCTGGCCCACCTCGGGATCGTTGACCATGAAGTCGATGAACCGGGCTGCAGCGTCCTTGTACTTAGTCTTGGCACTGGCCACCATCAGCATGGACGGCTTCAGGAACAGGCCCAGGTTGTCCGGGTCATCGGACGGAACTGGCACCAGCTTGAGTTCCTTGGCGCCACTGTCACCGAGGTAGCCGGCCATGAAGTTGTCCCAAGTAACCTCAGAAACAGTCACATTGGATCCTAGTGGCGACTTGGGCTTGAGCTGGGTCACCCGCTCTTCAGAGATGATGGCGGGCGTGCCGCGCAGGCCGGCGGTGGTGTTCCACCACTTCTTCAGGTCGTCCTTGCTGAAGCCGAGCTTACCGTCTTCGGTGAAGGCCTCGATGTTGTTCTGACGAAGCCAGATGTTGAACATCCACCACACTCCGGTGTAATCAGTGGAACCGAACAACGCCCCGCCGCTCTTGGTGCCCACCTCGGTGAGGAAAGCGTTGAAGTCCTTGTAGGTCCAATTTCCCGTCGGTTCGGCGACACCGAGGGAAGCCAATTTCGCGGGGTCGTAGTAGACGGCGAAGGCGTTGGTGCTGGTGGGAATGCCGTAGGTCTTGCCCTTGATCTGTCCCGAAGGCAGGAGGGACTTCTCGAAAGCGTCCGTGTTGATCTTGACGGTGCCCAAGTCGAGGAGCTGGTTCCGCTGGCCGTAGTCGCGCAGATAGGACAGGTCCCACTGCATGACGTCCGGCAGGCCCCCGCCGGCGGCCTCGGTGGCACGCTTCTGCCAGTAGCTGGGGAAGTCGGTGAAGTTGCCGTTCACCTTGATGTCCGGGTTCTTGGACTCAAACAGGGCGATGGCCTTGCGGGTACGCTCGGCACGGTCGTCATTGCCCCACCAGGTGTAGTTGATGGTGACGGGCTTCTCCGCGGTGCCGGTTTCTCCGGCGCTGGTGCTGGAGCCAGTTCCACAAGCCGCCAATGCCGCGGCAGATGCGGTGCCGACGGCTACGGTGGTAAGGAAATGCCTTCTGTTGATCATGGGAGCCTCCTTGCTCGATGTGTGCAGTCCCATTGCCCGAATCTACAACGAGAGTAGTGAGCTGGCTTACACGGCTTCTGAAACGATACAATATCGGCATTCCCGGAAATGGGCAAGCGTTTTCCAAAGATCTGATTTTCACGCAGCATCCATCTTCCCAGCAGACAAAGGAGTCCCATGACTTTGCAGGAAACCTCCAGCCCGGCGAGCGTCTGGAACAACATCGAAGGCATCGCCTTTGGCGGCGACTACAACCCGGAACAGTGGCCTGTCAGCGTCCGCCTCGAGGACCTGGAGCTGATGAAGGAAGCAGGCGTGAGCTTCCTCAGCGTGGGAATTTTCTCCTGGGCGCTGCTGGAACCAGCTGAGGGCACGTACGACTTCGCCTGGCTCGACGAGGTCATGGACAACCTCGCTGGAATCGGCGTCAAGGTGGCTCTGGCAACGGCCACAGCCGCTCCCCCGGCATGGCTGGTACGGAAGCATCCGGAGATCCTGCCGGTAACGGCTGACGGAACCGTCCTGGGGCCGGGGTCGCGGCGGCACTACACGCCGTCGTCGGCCGTCTACCGCCGGTACGCCACGGGAATCACACGCAAGCTCGCCGAGCGGTACAAGGACCATCCGGCCCTGGCGCTCTGGCACGTTGACAATGAACTGGGCTGCCATGTCTCAGAGTTCTACGGCGAGGAAGATGCCGCCGCCTTCCGGTCGTGGCTGAAGCGCCGGTACGGGACCATCGATGCCCTGAACGCATCCTGGGGTACGGCTTTCTGGTCCCAAAACTACGGCTCGTTCGACGAGATCCTGCCGCCCGCCGTCGCGCCGTCCACGCTGAACCCGGGCCAGCAGCTGGACTTCCAGCGCTTCAACTCCTGGGCGCTGATGGACTACTACCGGGAACTCGTTGCCGTCCTGCGTGAGGTGACTCCCGGCGTGCCGTGCACCACCAACCTGATGGCCTCAAGCGCCACCAAGTCCATGGATTACTTTGACTGGGCCAAGGACCTGGACGTCATCGCCAACGACCACTACCTGGTGGCCGCCGACCCGGAACGGCAGATCGAACTCGCGTTCAGCGCGGACCTCACCCGCGGCATTGCGGGCGGTGACCCATGGATCCTGATGGAACATTCGACGTCGGCCGTCAACTGGCAGCCGCGCAACCAGCCCAAGATGCCCGGTGAAATGCTGCGCAACTCGCTGGCCCACCTGGCCCGCGGTGCCGATGCTGTGATGTTCTTCCAGTGGCGGCAGAGCTTCGCCGGCTCGGAGAAGTTCCACTCGGCCATGGTGCCGCACGGCGGACGGGACACGCGTGTGTGGCGTGAGGTGGTGGACCTCGGCGCTGCCCTGAAGCGGCTGGCTCCGGTCCGCGGTTCCCGCGTGGAATCGCGCGTTGCCATTGTGTTCGACTACGAGGCGTGGTGGGCGGGCGAAATCGATTCCAAGCCGAGTGTCGACGTGAAGTATCTTGACCTCCTGCGGGCCTTCCACCGGCAGCTGTTCCTGCGGGGCGTTTCCGTGGATATGGTGCACCCGTCCGCTTCCCTTGAGGGGTACGACCTCGTGCTGGTGTGCACCCTGTACTCGGTGACTGACGAGGCGGCCGCGAACATTGCCGCTGCAGCCTCCGCCGGTGCCACCGTGCTGGTGAGCTACTTCAGTGGCATCGCGGACGAGAAGGACCATGTGCGGCTGGGAGGCTATCCGGGTGCCTTCCGGGACCTGTTGGGCGTGCGGGTGGAGGAATTCCATCCCCTCCTGGCGGGCACGCAACTCAAGCTGAGCGACGGGACGATTTCCTCTGTCTGGAGCGAGCACGTTCACCTTGCCGGTGCGGAAGCCCTTCAGACCTTTACGGAGTACCCGCTGGAGGGCGTTCCGTCCTTGACCAAGCGATCCGTTGGTGCCGGTGCGGCCTGGTACCTGGCCACGTTCCCGGACCGGGAAGGGATCGAGTCGATTGTTGACCAGTTACTGGAGGAGTCCGGTGCTGCGCCCGTTGCAGCCGCCGATCCTGGTGTGGAGCTGACCCGGCGCCGCTCCGACGACGGCCGCAGTTTCCTCTTCGCCATCAACCACTCGCGCTCGTCCGCGTTGGTCCAGGCTTCCGGTGTCGAGCTGCTGTCCGGCGAGCGGTTTGAGGGTTCGGTTCCTGCCGGCGGAGTCGTGGTGGTTGCGGAGGACTGACTCGCTTCAGTTATCCACATAGCTTCTGTTTCAACCACCTTTCTCGGTGTCCTTTGGCAGAGTTGACGTATGGAAGCCATCGGGGATCCGCTCGCGGAATTCGGCCGTTTTTTCGCCGCGCGTGCGCTGGTTCCTGATAGCTCCTTAGGCGCTGATTCTGCAGTTCAGCCTGGGACGGCTTCGGGCGCTTCCGGGTTTGCTGCCCTTGTTGCCGAGGGCTCCGGAATTGTCAGACCCCCGCACCAGAATGGGTTTATGGAAGCCATTGGGGAGCGGCCTGAGCAGTACGGCGGTAACGTCGTGGTGCTCGGACGGGCCGGGGCTGTTGCCTCGTCTGGCGTTTTGGACCTCGGCGGTCCGGCTGGCGCCTCTGGCTTTCTTTCCGGCTCTGGCCCTTCCGCGTACGACGACGACACCCGGTTCGGGCCCGGCAGGCCCCTTCGCGCTGTACCCGCCGAGGCCACAGAGGCTGACACTGCATCAGCCGCATCAGAAGCAGGGCCCACGCAGGCTGATTCCGCAGCAGCCATGTCTGTAACAGGGCGCGAGCTCGCTGATTCCGCAGCAGGCGAGCATGCCGATGCTCGCTCCTCATCAGCCGTGGCTCTAACAGGGCCCAAGCAGGCTGATTTCGCACAAGCCAAGCCCGCAGAGGCTGACTCCTCATCAGCCGTAGCTGTAACAGGGCCCGCGCCTGCTGTGAATGAGTCCGGCCCAGCTGCGTCTGTGACAGGGCGGGTGCCCGCGGATTCCCTGCGCGCCGGGGAGCCGTTGAGCCTGGCCGAGATCGGCAGGCTCGTGGCTCAGGCTGCTGCTGCCGCGCCGTCGATACTTGCCGGGGCCAGCTATGTTGAAGCCGCCAACTACGCCGCCGGGGTGGAGGAAATTTCCCGGACCGTGGAGTACTTGCAGGTCCTGTCGGCCGGGACCGTGGACCGGACCCGCACCCAGGCCATCGCCGCCGCGGACACCGCCCGCGCCAGCCGGTCCCGCACCGGCACCGGCACCGGCACGGGCAAGGGCTGGGTCACCGGCTGGGACAACGGCGTCGAAACCCTGAACGAAACAGACACCCACTGGCCCGCCGGATCTGCACCCTGTAACACCGGGACCATGAGTATCACCGACGGCCGGAACCGGGTGATCACCTCACCGGCCGATGACGGCTGCGCCAATACCGCAGAGTTCCTCCGCCAGCGGCTGAGGATCAGCAAAAGCGAAGCCAACCGC
>FOEZ01000033.1 GCA_900110595.1 Arthrobacter sp. OV608
GACCGCGCCTCCCGAAAAGGCAACAAAGTCCTCAAACGCACCCTCTACCTCTCAGCGTTCGCGGCCCTCAAAGACCCGCTCTCCCGCGCCTACTATGACCGCAAACGAGCCGAAGGCAAACACCACAACCAAGCCCTCATCGCCCTCGCCCGACGCCGTTGCGACACCCTCTACGCCATGCTCCGCGACGGCACCGTTTACCAGGCCCAAACACCAACAGCAGCTTGACGAAGAACATAGGGACACTCTCACTTAAAGCGCGTTTTCACCCGACGCTCGCTCACTTAACGCGCTGTCTAACAGGACGCTCTCTCACTTAACGCGCGCTTTCCTCGGACGCTCTCGCACTTATGGACCAATCCATAGGGTGGGAGCGTCCGGCGTTTAACGGCACCATCCGTTCGAACGGCACCGTAGCGTGGCAGGTCATCCTGCCGCTGGGGTGTCCACCTTCGCCTCTGCAGCCGCCTGCGCATACTCGGCCGACACCCGGCGGTACACCGGGGTCAGGAAAGCCAGCAGCGCGGCGGCCACCAGGATGAGCCCTGCGATCAGGAACACCAGGGCAATGCCGCGGGAGGTGCCCTCGCCCAGCAGCGGGGCCAGCCGGGCCGCGCCGTCGGCCGACCGTGCGTAGGGAATGATCCAGAACTGGGCGATCGGCGCAATCAGGAAGGACGTGACGGGCGCCGCCGCAGACTCGAACGCCATGGCGAAGCCGAACACCCGGCCCTGCCGTGGCAGCGGCACCACCTGCTGGATGACCGTCTGCTCAGCGGCCTCCACAACGGGCACCAGCGTCAGGTACAGCCAGATCCCGACGACGTACAGCCACGCCCATTCGCGCAGGGTGAACACCGCGCCGAGGACCCCCATGGCCACCACGGCAATGAGCAGGGTGCGCAGCGGGTTGGCACCGAGGCCGAACTTACTGATCAGGGCCCCGCCGATCAGGAACCCGCTGGAGCCTACCGCCAGGAAAATGCCCCACAGTTCCACGGGGAACATTTCCAGGCCGTACGGGTCCATCAGCGCCATGTAGACGCCGCCAATGAAGTTGTTGAATGTGGAAAACAGGATCAGGGCGAACAGCCCGGAAATGGCCAGCACAGCGGCATAGGAGCCGCGAAGGTCGAACCCGCCGTGCGCATCGTTGGCCGCCACGCGCGTTTCTTCAGGCATGCGAAGAGTGAGCAGGTGCGCGAACGCGAGCGCCGTGAGCACGATGGCGACCACAATGGTCCAGCCCATGCCCAGCAGCCCCACCGACAGCCCGGAGAGCACGGAAGTGATGAGGAACATCAGCCCCTGCACCATCCCCACCAGCCCGTTGGCGTTGGCCCGCCGCTCCGGCTCAATGAGGATGGTGACGGTAGTGGACAAAGCGATATTGCGCAGGTTCTCCACCACCGCGCCGATCAGGATGACTACGGTGAAAACCCAGAACCAGGGCTGCTTCAGGTCCAGCAGCGAGCTTTCAGGTGTCAGGAGGAACATCACCCCGGACAGCGCAAACATCACCAGGGTGAAGCCGGCGGCGAAGCGCATCACGGCCAGCTTGCGGTAGCGGTCCACGAAGGTGCCGAAGCTGATGCTGGACAGGGCGATCAGCAGCATGTACGCACCCCCGACTACACCGGTGGCGATCACGTTGCGGGTCTCCAGATACACCCAGAACGTCAAGGCAAACCACAGGTAGCTGGTGGTGATGTTAGCCAGGGCGGTGTTCCCCAGGATCCCGGAGAAGGTCCGGGAACGTTCCGCCGGAGTGCGCAGGGAGGTGTCGACGGCGTCTGGATCAGCCAGGCCCGCGGGTTCACCGCCCGTTGTTGAAGTGACGGCGTCCTCGCGAAGGCCTTCCCCACCGTCGGGAACGGCAGCGGCCCTTCCCTGGGCCGGCTCCTGCTCGGTCATGCGTCCCAGTGTAGTGACGGCCGGCAGAAGCCGACAGGGTGGAACAGATACACAGCCCCGCTCCGCAGTTCCGGAACTAAGCTCGTAAGGGAGGGGGCAGTCAGCCGGATGGAACCGCGAAAGGACAAGCCGTGGCGAATGACTCCGCAGAAGAAGCAATGTCCCGGATGGGCGCCGAGCAGGACGCGAAGTACAGCGCGAACCGGCAGCAGTTCGAAGCCCAATCCTGGTACGAGATCGACCAGCGCCTGACACTGCTGTTGACCCCACTTTTCAGGATGGGTGACGACGCAACCATAGAGCTCACCGTGGTGGTGGACGGCACCGTCATCTACGGCTCCGTTGTCTCGGAGCACGCCTGGACGCAGCGGCAGAACGACCAGATCCGCGTCGGCAGCCCGGCAGTGGCGGACGCCCTCGCCTCCGTCGAATCGAAGCGCGAGGAAGAAGCTCTGGAAGAAACCGGGGCAGGCAGCCTCCACCGTCAGGACCGGTACATCCATTTCCTTGCCCCGGTGCTGCTGTCCGGCGGAGTCCATGTGCGCCTGCCGGCTACCAGGGTTGACCTCCGCAAAGTGGCGGCCTGGAGCATCGGGCGTATCAGCCTCGACTGAGGTAACAGGGGTCAGGGAGAACAGGGTTTCGGGAGAACAGAGCCGGAAGGGACACTGTCCCGGCTCTAACGCACATGGCAGGATGGCGGCATGGCGATCGAGGTCCGTCCGGCAACCGAATTTGAGGACGTCCGGGCGTTGGTGGGGCCGAAACGGCCGGATGCCAGCGTGTGCTGGTGCCTGAGCTACCGCATACCGTCCAAACAGAACCAGACGCTGCGCGGCACGGAGCGCGGGGACCTGGTGCAGCAGCTGCTGAAGCAGGACCCGCCGCCAGGGATCTTGGCGTACGACGGCGGGGAGCCGGTGGGGTGGGCGGGGGTCCACCCCCGTGCGGACACCAGTTTCGCCCACAACCGGAAGATCCCGCATGTTGACGATCTGGACGTCTGGTCAGTGTGGTGCATCCGGGTGCGGCCCGGACATCGCGGCAAGGGCATCTCGCACCACCTGTTGAGGGGCGCCGTGGAGATGGCGCGAAGCTACGGTGCGCCTGCGATCGAGGGCTACCCCGTGGACAACCAGGGACAAAAGGTGGACCTCACCATGGCCTACACGGGCACCCGGAAGCTCTTCGAGGACGCCGGTTTCACTAAGGCAGCGGACACCGAGTCAGTACTGAATGGCTTCCCGCGGGTCCTGATGCGGCTGGACCTGCCGCGTTAGCGGCTTTCCAGAATCAGGAGTCAGGGCTTTTTCCACCAGCTGCCCGGCCAGCCCTCGTCAATGGCCCACAAGGCCAGGAGCAGGGAATCCACTGTCATAAGGCCCGCGATAAGGTAGGCCCATCCTGTATACCAAGCCACTGCAATCTCCTGACTGTATCCCCCAGCCACTCGATTGCTCCTAAGTGTGGCACCTAAACCGCCGCGGCGGAACGCCCCAGATCCACACTCCTGAAAAGCGCCTCCAGCCTGTTGTGGGCCTCGGTCTCCAGCTTCAGGCGGTGCGTCAGCTTCTCCACCTGCGCGGACAGCTCCTCCCCAACCGGAAGCCGGTCGCCGGGCCAACTGGAAGCCTCCCGCGACTCGGCAAGCGCTTGAGCCAGGGCATTGGCTGCGGCACGTACCTTCCGGGAGTGGAAGTAGACCCGCAGCAGGGCCCTGGCCTTATCCATCGCTGCCCGTGGCAGGTCGCGTGCTGCCGCCGTCTGGTTGGTTGTGTTGGCATGTCCCATGTGGCTCCACCTTCCTGCCAAGCCGGGGCCAGCCCCGGACGTGGTCGTCGTTGACGTTTGTCCTCATGAAGCTGATCCCACTTCGAGTGTCCCGGGCGTTCCTCAACGTCCGTGCAAGCAGGTCCCAAGATTTACGCAAGATCCGCCAGGACGGGCCGGGGCAGCCAAGCCGCACCCCGCCGTCGGACGAAAAGGCGAGGGTGACTTAACCACTTGTGTTGCCCTGCGACATGTTTGGTAGCCGTTAATACGGTAGAAGTAGACCTATGGTCTCTCCACCCGAAATCCGTCGTGCCGTTGTCATCGAGGATGACCCGGACATCCGCGGCCTGCTGGTCCGTGTCCTGGCCAAGCAGGGCTTCGACGTGACGGAGGCCGCAGCCGGCCTGCCGGGCGTAGAGGAAGTCCGCCGTGTCCAGCCTGATCTGGTCACGCTGGACCTGAACCTGCCGGACATTGACGGCCTCGAAGTCTGCAAGCTGCTCCGCGAATTCTCGGACGCCTTCATTGTGATGCTCACGGCCCGGGCCGATGAACTGGACAAGCTGACCGGCCTGGACAACGGCGCGGACGAGTACATCAGCAAGCCGTTCAGCCCGCGCGAGCTGCAGTCCCGCATCAACGCCCTGTTCCGCCGCCGGCCCTCCCCAGCCGCGGATTCGGCCAACCGCAGTGAACTGGAACGCGCCACGGAAGTCCAGCAAAGCCTCCTGCCCAAGGAGGACATCCGCGTGGACGGCTATGACGTCGCCGGCGTCTTCCGCCCCTCCCGGAGCGTGGGTGGGGACTTCTACGACTGGTACCAGACGCCGGAGGGGCTCCACCTCACCTTCGCCGATGCCATGGGCAAGGGCATGGGCGCCGCACTCATCGCGGCAACGGTCCGCGCAGTGATGCGCTCCACGGGGCGGCGGCAGGACCTGGACGGCGCCTTCGCCTCCGCCAGCAAGGCGATCGCCACGGACCTTGACTCCTCCAACTCCTTCGTCACGTTGTTCCACGCACGCCTGGACGCGGCGTCCGGAACCGTCAGCTATGTCGACGCCGGGCACGGGCTTGCGCTGCACGTCCGGTCCGGCGGCACTGCTGAACGGCTCCCCTCCGCCGGGCCGCCCGTGGGTGCGTGGGCAGGCTCGCAGTGGCCGCAGTCCACCCTGGAACTCGCCCCGGGAGATTCCCTGGTGGTGGTCAGCGACGGCGTGCTGGACGTCTTCGACTCCGTGGAGGACTTCACCGAGGCCGTCCGCAGCGCCGCCCAGGGCCAGGATTCGGCGCACGCCGCCAGCAGCGCCATCATGGCCCTTGCTCCGGCAGAGACGGCTGAGGACGACGTCACCGTGGTTGTGGTCCGCCGGCTCCCGGAGCAGGCTGCGGCATGACCCGCTTCTGGACCAGGCTGGTGGTGGTGCTGACCATTATCACCGGCGTCAACTACATCGCCTGGCGCTGGGCAGCGTCGCTGAACTGGGAAGCCTGGTGGATCGCCCTGCCCCTGGTGATCGCCGAAACCTACAGCCTGATCGACGTGATGCTTTTCGGCATGACGGTGTGGAGGCTGAAAATCCGCAAGGGCGCCCCGACGCCGCCGGCCGATGCCACGGTGGATGTTTTCATCACCACCTACAACGAAGACCTGGACATGGTGATGACCACCGCGTTGGCCGCCCAGAGGATCCGGCACCCGCACAGCACCTGGATTTTGGACGACGGCGCCCGGCCCGAACTCAAGGCACTCGCCGAACAGCACGGCCTGGGCTACGTCACCCGCAGCGAGGACTGGACCTCCAACGTTCCCCGGCATGCCAAAGCCGGCAACCTGAACAACGCCCTCATGCAGACCCACGGCGAGTTCCTCCTGATCCTGGACGCGGACCAGATCCCCGAGCCGGACATCCTCGAAAAGACCCTGGGCTACTTCAACAACCGGCGGGTGGCGCTGGTCCAGACGCCCCAGTACTTCAGCAATGTCCCGGCCAGTGATCCCCTGGGCAGCCAGGCGCCCCTCTTCTATGGCCCCATCCAACAGGGCAAGGACGGCTGGAACGCCGCCTTCTTCTGCGGCTCCAATGCCATCCTGCGCCGCGAAGCCCTGATGCAGCTGGGCCTGGTGGGCTACGTGAAGGAAACCGAGAAGAGCATCCGCCGGGCGCTGGCCGCCTCCCGCTCGGCTATCAAGCAGGCCCGGAAATCCGCGGACGTGGAGGCTCCCCTGGTGGCCCAGGTGCTGGACGAGGTTGAGGCAGCAACGCGCGAAGCCCAGCAGGAGCTCGAGGCCGGCGGCGCCCTGAGCGAGATCACGTACCGGGTGCGCCGCCGCGTGGACGCCGCGGTGCAGACCCTCGTGATGGCCGACGTCGAAGCACTCCAGGCCGACCTCGAAGAGATCGCGGCGATGGAACTGGCGCACGTGGGCGAGTCCGGCGTTCCCGTGGTGGCGGACGACGCCGTCCAGCGCATGTCCGCCCGTGACTGGTCGCCGCTGGGTGCCCTGGAATCCGTGCAGGCCGTCCTGGACGCCCTGTCCGTGGAGCGCAACGACGAGGCGCAGCCGGTGATGCCGCTGGCCACCATCTCCGTCACCGAGGACATGGCCACTGCCATGCGCATGCACGCCATGGGCTGGGAGAGCGTCTACCACCACGAGATCCTGGCCTACGGGCTGGCGCCGGAGGACCTCAAAACCATGCTCACCCAGCGCCTGCGCTGGGCACAGGGCACCATCCAGGTGCTGCTCCGCGAGAACCCGCTGGTCCAGAAGGGCCTCAAGATCGGCCAGAAGCTGATGTACTTCGCCACCATGTGGACCTACCTCAGCGGCTACGCGGCGGTCATCTACTTCGCCGCCCCCATCATCTACCTGCTCCTGGGCATCCTGCCGGTGACGAGCCTGAGCTGGGACTTCTTCATCCGGTTCATCCCGTTCATGGTGGCCAACCAGCTGCTGTTCGCCGTTGCCGGCCGGGGCATCCCCACCTGGCGGGGCCAGCAGTACAGCCTGGCCCTGTTCCCCACCTGGATCAAGGCGTGCTCGACGGCGGCCAGGAACGTCTGGTTTGGCCGTCCCCTGGGCTTTGCCGTCACCCCCAAGGCCCGCCAGAGCGGCGGACCCAGCTGGAGCCTGATCCAGCCGCAGATTGTGGTGTCGGTGCTGCTGGCGGTGGCGGCCGTCGTCGGAATCCTCCGCCTGGCCGCGGGCCTGGCAGAACCGCTGGGCACCCTGGTGAACGTCGCCTGGGTCATCTACGACCTGGTGGTGATGAGCATTTTGGTGCGTGCAGTGCTTTACAAGGGTTATGAACCAGCCGGTGATCCGGCAGTTACAGAGAGGGAGCCAGATGGAGTTTAGCTATGAGGTCAAGGACTCGTATGCGGAGGTCAAGGCGGACGGGCGGCTGAACATGGTGTCCGCGCCGAAGCTGCGCGAGTTCGTCACCGATGTGATCGCGGGTGGATCCAACCGGATCGTAGTGAACCTGGAAAACACGGCGTTTATGGACTCCTCGGGCCTTGGCGCGCTGATCGGCTGCCTCAAGGCGGCCCGGCAGGCGGGTGGCGACCTCCGGATCGCCGCCGTCCAGCCGCAGGTCAAAATGGTCCTGCAGCTCACCAGCATGGACAAGGTCCTCACCTCCTACACCTCTGCCGAAGAGGCGTTCAGCAATGACTGAGGTCCTGGCGTCCCGCAGCTTCCGCGGGCTCGCGGCCGAGGACGCCATCGAATCCGTCCACAATGACCTGGACAGCCTCTGGCTCGACGTCCCCTTTGTGCAGGACATGGACCAGATGACGTTCACAACGGCGGTCATCGAGTCGGCGTCGAACATCGTCCAGCACGCCGAGCCCGCGGGCCAGGAACCAGTGGAGCTCGGGGTGGACATTACCGTCCAGCCCACACTGCTGCAGGCCAGGGTCAGCGCCTACCACGCCAAGCCCCCGTTCGGGCCCATGGAGCCGGCAACCCCGGGCGAGGACGCCGAGTCCGGCCGTGGCCTGGCGCTGATCCAGGCGCTGGTCACCACCGTCACGTTCGAGCGGCAGGACGGCACCAACACGTGGGTCCTGTCCCGGACGTCCCAGGACTAGGCCTTTTTCGAGCCGAGGACAGATACGGGGACCTGTTGGTTGGTTACGTCCCGGTATCTGTCCTAAGACTCCAGCCGCCCAGGGCTAGCCCGGGAAGGTCACCGACACCGTAGTCCCGCCGCCCGGAGTGTCGCTGATGGAGAGCTCGCCGCCGTGTGCCTGGGCGATCCGGCGGCAGGTGGCCAGGCCCAGTCCTGTCCCGGGGCCGTCGCCCGGCCGGTTCAGCCGCACGAGTGGCTCCACGGCTCTACTCCGCTCGGCCGGCAGGATGCCCTTGCCGTTATCGGTCACGTGGACGGTGGTGCCGTGCGCGCCCGGTTCCGCCCTGACCGTGACCCGCAACGCCCTGGCGGGGCTCTGGTAATTCAACGAGTTTGCCATCAGGTTCTGCAGCAGGGTCCGCAGCTGGGAGCGGTCTGCGAAGAGCTCGGCGTCCTCGCACAGGATGCCGCTGGCCAGGCCCAGGTCAAGACCCAGATCCTGGGCGGCCTCTGCCGACACCGCGAGTAAGGACAGCCGCTCCCGGTTGATGGTGCCGTCAGCCCGCGCGTAATCCAGGACGTCATCCAACGTGACCAGCATGCGCCGCCCCCCGCTGCCGATATGTGCCAGGTACTCCGCGAACGGGTGGTCCGGCTGTATGTCCGGATCGTCCTCTGCCAGCTCCACATAGCCAAGGATGGTAGTGAGCGGCGAACGGAGATCGTGGCTCACCCGTCCCGCGAACTCCGCCAGCATGGCGTTGCTCCGCTGCAGCTCGGCCAGGGCTTCGTCAAGCTGCAGCGTCCGGTGCTGGAGTTCAAGAAGCTCCACCACCTGCTGCGCCAGCACCTCCACCAGGCTGATCTGCTCAAGCGTGGGCAGTTCCGGCTCGTTGGAAAAGACGCACAGGGAACCCAGGACCAGTCCGGAGGAGGTCTTTAGCGGGACGGAGGCGTAGAAGCGGACGTCGGCTATCTCACCGGTCACAAACGGGTTGGCGGCGAACCTCGGGTCCTGCGAAGCGTCCCGGACCACAGTTGTCCCCCCGGTCAAAAAGACCGCGGCGCACATCGAGTCCTCCCGCGAGCAGATGCTGGGATCCATCCCTGACGCGGCTATCTGCACCTGCTGCTCCGAGGTGATGATGTTGACCACGCTGAAGGGCACGCCGCACAACGATGCGGCCAGCCTCACCAGGTTGTCCAGTGCGCCCCTGGCCCCGGCGTCCTTCAGTACCGGCCTCTCACCGGCGTAGGCAGGTATCAGCCCATATTCCCGCAGGCCAAGCTCGCGTGCGGAATCCTGATCGGTCAGCGTTTGCATAGCCGTCCCGTCCGTATTCATTTAGTGTCCCCCCAGCAAAAACTGGTCGAGCCTGCGGCTCTCCCGCGATAATACCGGCTTGGCCTGACGCCTGTTGTAGTCTCTTGACACCACCGCCACGGTCCACTTCAATATTACGTATGCTGAAATAACAGTTCCATGATGCGGAAGCCTTGTTGGTATTGCCTGCGATTTACCAATGATCAGGTGCCGGAAGTCCGGCCTCCGCATAGCCGTCACCGTGGATGCCAGCATTTGTTACCTAGGAAGCAGCCAGCATGAAGCTTGCCGAATTCAACACTGCGGACCCTGCGCGGGCCGCGGAAACCCTCAAGCCCTGCATCGACGTCCAGCGCTGGGTGGACACCGTGGCCGCCGCCCGGCCCTTCAGTTCCAGGGATGCGCTCCTGGCATTTGCCGCCGAAGCAGCCAACCCGTTCACTTCCGCCGAGGTGGAGTCCGCAATGGCCCACCATCCCCGGATTGGGGAGCGTCCGACGGCGGCCACCACCGAGGCGTCCATGTCCCGTTCCGAGCAGGCCGGCGTCGACCCCGCGGACGCCGGGGTTGCGCAGGCTTTGGCGCAGGGCAACCGCGACTACGAGGAAAAGTTCGGCCGGGTGTTCCTGATCCGCGCCGCCGGGCGCACCGCCCCGGAAATCCTGCAGGCCCTGAATGAACGGCTTGCCAACTCCGCGGCCGAAGAAGACAGCATCGTGGCACAGCAGCTGCGTGAGATCGCCGTTCTGCGGCTTGAAGGACTGATCACCGAATGAGCGTTTCCCACGTCACTACCCACATCCTCGACACAGGCGCCGGACGCCCGGCGGCGGGGGTCGCCGTCGTGCTTTACAAGAACGACGGCGGCACTTGGCAGAAGCTTGCCGGCTCCACCACGGACGCGGACGGGCGGGCAAAGGACCTGGGGCCGGAGCAGCTGGAGGCGGGGCATTACAAGCTCAATTTCGCCACCGGCAGCTACTACGCCGGCCTGCAGACTGCAACGTTCTTCCCCGAAGTGGACCTGGTGTTCGAAGTCACCGGCCCCGAGCACTATCACGTTCCGCTCCTGCTCAGCCCGTTCGCATACTCCACGTACCGCGGCAGCTGACCTCCCCGTTGCCCTATCACTCATGGTCCCCATTCCGGGGTTTTGGCAGCCGTAAGTGATAGGGCAACACGGAAATGTAGGCTTGATGCATGCCTTCTGAACAACCCGCCGCCGAGCGCCGCGAGGTCACCGTCCGCCGCGCACCCAAATATGTGCCGTTCCTGATCCTGGGCGCACTGGTGGGCATGGCGGTGGCGGCCGCGGTGGCTTACGGATTCCCCGCCACCCCGGAGTTTGACCCCGCCTCGGTGTTCGGATTCTTCCTGGTGCTGTTCGCCGGCGCAGGCGCCATCCTGGGTGCCGCACTGGCCCTCATCCTGGACCGCCGCAGCGTCAAACGGCAGCAGCGGGCAGTGGTGGAAGCGGTTCCCGACTCCGAACCGGATTCGGACAACCTGTAGCAGCCCGGTCACAAACGGACGGCCGGAAAAGTCCTACCGCATATCGTGAGATAATCGACCAGTGGCACGCGGCGATGGAAAACTTTCTCATGATCTTCTCCCTGGCGAAAAAGGCCCGCAGGACGCCTGTGGCGTTTTCGGGGTCTGGGCACCAGGTGAAGAAGTAGCAAAACTTACCTATTACGGGCTGTATGCACTGCAGCACCGCGGTCAGGAGTCGGCTGGTATAGCCACCAGCGACGGCAAGCGGATCAACGTCTACAAGGACATGGGACTCGTCTCCCAGGTCTTCGACGAGACCACCCTGAACACCCTCACCGGGCATCTCGCCGTGGGCCACTGCCGCTACTCCACCACCGGAGCCAGCCACTGGGCCAATGCCCAGCCCACCCTCGGCGCCACCAGCACCGGCACCGTTGCCCTGGCGCACAACGGCAACCTCACCAACACCGCCGAACTCAACGCCATGATCCAGGAACGCAACGGCGGCCAGCTCACCGGTGAGATGAAGCAGGGCAACACCTCGGACACCGCCCTGGTCACGGCCCTGCTCGAAGGCGAAGAGGGGAAAACCCTCGAAGAGACGGCCATTGAGCTCCTGCCCAAGATCAAGGGCGGCTTCTGCTTCGTATTTATGGACGAAGGCACCCTCTACGCCGCCCGCGACACCTTCGGCATCCGCCCGCTGGTCCTGGGCCGGCTGGAACGCGGCTGGGTAGTGGCCTCCGAGCAGTCCGCACTCGCCACGGTGGGCGCCAGCTTCATCCGCGAGATCGAGCCCGGCGAATTCATCGCCATTGACGAGCAGGGCGTGCGGTCCCAGCGTTTCGCGGAGCCGACGCCGGCCGGTTGCGTTTTCGAGTACGTCTACCTTGCCCGTCCGGACGCCGCCATCGCCGGCCGCTCCGTGTACGAATCCCGCGTGGAGATGGGCCGCCAGCTGGCCCGCGAAAACACCCAGGTAGCGGACATCGTGATCCCCGTTCCGGAATCCGGTACACCCGCCGCGGTGGGCTACGCCGAAGAATCCGGCATCCCGTTTGCCCATGGCTTCGTCAAGAACTCGTACGTGGGCCGTACCTTCATCCAGCCCTCGCAGACGCTCCGCCAGCTGGGCATCCGGCTCAAGCTCAACGCCCTGGAGTCCGTGATCCGCGGCAAGCGCGTGGTGGTGGTGGATGACTCGATCGTCCGCGGCAACACCCAGCGCGCCATCGTCCGGATGCTCCGCGAAGCCGGTGCCGCCGCGGTGCACGTCAAGATTTCCTCCCCGCCGGTGCAGTGGCCCTGCTTCTACGGCATCGACTTCGCCTCCCGTGCGGAGCTGATCGCCAACGGCGCCACCATCGAGGAAATTTCCCAGGCCATCGGCGCCGATTCGCTGGCCTACATCTCCGAGGACGGCATGATCGGCGCTACCCGGCAGCCGCGGGAGCGCCTCTGCACCGCATGCTTCACCGGCAAGTACCCTATCGAGCTTCCGGGCTCGGACAAGCTTGGCAAGAACCTCCTGGAGCGCACGGACCTCGGCGGCCTGAAGCCTTCGCCGTCGGCCCTTCCGGGCCAGACCGCCGCCCTTGCCGTGGACTCGGAAGAGGATCCGGCCGAGAAGTCCGGCGCCACCGGCTGCGATCCGGGGCCCGACTCCGAATTCGAGAATTTGCTGACCGAAGCCGACCTTGTGCCAGACGTGCACGCCGCCACCACCGGCGCTGACAAGAAAGAGTCCGTATGACTTCCGCTGCCCCCGCCCCCGGCAACACTTCCGGCATCACCTACGCCTCCGCAGGCGTTGACGTGGAAGCCGGCGACCGCGCCGTCGAGCTGATGAAGGATGCCGTCAAGGCAACCCACAACTCCTCGGTGATCGGCGGGGTGGGCGGCTTCGCCGGCCTCTACGACGTCTCCCGGCTCCTGACCTACAAGAAGCCGCTGCTGGCCACCTCCACCGACGGCGTGGGCACCAAGGTTGCCATCGCCCAGGCCATGGACATCCACGACACCATCGGGTTCGACCTGGTGGGCATGGTGGTGGACGACATCGTGGTGGTGGGCGCCGAGCCTTTGTACATGACTGACTACATTGCCTGCGGGAAGGTGGTGCCCGAGCGTATCGCCGATATCGTCCGCGGCATCGCCGCCGCCTGCTCCGTTGCCGGCACTGCGCTGGTGGGCGGCGAAACCGCCGAGCACCCCGGCCTGCTGGGTGAGCACGAGTACGACGTCGCGGGCGCAGCCACCGGCGTGGTCGAGGCCGATCAGCTCCTGGGCCCTGACCGCGTCCGCGCCGGAGATGTTGTGATTGGCATGGCCTCCTCCGGCCTGCACTCCAACGGCTACTCCCTGGTCCGCCGCGTGATCAACCACGCCGGCTGGGCCCTGGACCGCCAGGTGTCCGAGCTTGGCCGCACCCTGGGCGAGGAACTCCTCGAGCCCACCCGCGTCTACGCTGCGGACTGCCTGGACCTCGCCCGCGCCTTCCCCGTCACCGGGACCTCCGCTGTGCACGGCTTCAGCCACGTCACGGGCGGTGGACTGGCCGCCAACCTGGCCCGCGTGCTGCCCCAGGGCCTGGTGGCTACCGTTGACCGTGCCACCTGGGAACTGCCGGCCATCTTCAAGCTGGTATCCGAGCTGGGCAACGTGCCGCTGGCAGACCTCGAGCGTACGCTGAACCTCGGCGTGGGCATGGTGGCCATTGTGTCCGCCGACGCCGCCGACGCCGCGGTTTCCCGCCTCAACGACCGCGGCCTGCCGTCCTGGATCATGGGCACCGTTACCGAAGACTCGGACGACATCCTCAAGTCCGGCCCGGACTATGTCCAAGGCGCCAAGGGCGTGGACGGCGGCGCCGTCCGACTGGTCAACGCCTACGCCTAGACATTTCACGGATGCCGGCGGTTGCTAGAAGCAGCCGCCGGCATTTTTGTGCCAGATTGGCCAATTGAGAATCCCCTTTTTGGTTTGAGCTCGTTCCCTGATGCGGCCGTTCCCATGACCGACCTCAGCGTTGCAGGTCGGACAGCAACAAAACCGCGCCAGAGTTGGCACGCCGTCCTAGCGGCGGTAGTGCCGATCGGACTGGCCGGAACCGGTACCAATCACGGCATCAAGCAAGGGGCTCAGAGTTCCGCGGGTAGCGTTGGCTGCTAAACCAATCATGAGAAATGTGAGATAAGACACTCCTATCCCTTGACTGCTAAGCATACTTACCTTTAGGCTCGAAGATATGGAAGGGCAGTACCGGAGTCGGTATGGGGGTTCTTCTCGAAGGACAGTGATAGGGCTCCTTCAATGGGCGACTTCGCCCAATGTGCCGACGTTCGGCCTTCTCTTCACCGCAACCAGCGGAAGCTAAAAAACCACAAAATGTCCGTGTTCCTACACGGCTATGTTGCCGCGCCTTCTGCTCGGTTCAGCAGGTCGGAATGACTTGGGGAAGTGCGGACAAATCAAGGAGGCACCAAATGTCTGTTATGCGCAAAGTAGCTGCAGGAGCAGCCGGATCACTCATGCTTATCGGGGCCGTCGCTGTCCCCTCCGACGCGGCGAGGAACACGACCTTCCAGGACGGCTTGGTGAACGTTAACGTTGGGGACGTGACGGTCATCGAAGATGTCAACGTGGCCCTCGTCGATGTTGTGGACGTTGTCGTCACCGCCTGTGGAGTCAATGTTGGTCCAGCGGCAGTTGCAATTCTTGGTGAAGCGATTGCAGTGGACAATTCCGGGCGGAGTATGACTGTCTGCGAGACAGCTACTGGCGCGCCGGTCACCATCATGCAGAACACGGGAGCGTAATCCCACAAAGCACGAGAAGGGCCGCTTTGCTCCGGGGTGTCTCTGCAACAGGGAACCCGGTTGACAATGCTAGACCTGGAGACAAGAGAAAGCCCGCTGCCCGCACCGAATCACAGTGTGGGCAGCGGGCTTTACTACTGGAATCAACACCGCGATCAGCGTGGTGCCAAAAAGAAACGCGCACTGGCCGGAGGCTAGGATTCGACCTACTGAATCCTTGAAGGCACCGGCGTCGCAAGGCTGCCAAGTACAGCAACAGCACCTTGCGACAACTAGCCGATGCGGCGGGTGTCTACCTCGTCGTCGTCTTCTTCCAAATCATCCGCGTACTTATCCACATAAGCCGAATAGTCCGGCTCTGCCGGCTCGTTCGCATAATGGCTCGTGGCACGACTGCTGGGGCCCGTCAGCTCACGCTGAAGTGCCGAGTAGTCAGTGTTCGGGGAGTAGTACTTGATATCCCGAGCCTGCTTTGTAGCTTTTGCCTTTTGACGGCCGCGCCCCATGGCGTGACCCCCTTTTGTACTTGGACCGGAGGTGGTCACCTTGGCGTAGGTGAGGCCCCGGAATGTTTGGTCAATTTGTCGTACACCTAGATTACATGCTTTCGAGGGCCCTCGCTTGCCAGGTGCGGCTCCAGGTGATGGATTGCATTAGTATTCCCCGGCCCGGCCCGCAGGTTTCCAGCTTTTTTCTTCGATAGAGTCGGTTGCAGAACTGCTGAAACTGGCTGGCAAACCCGGCTGCCCGCGCGGAAAATATGCAGGAGGATGCACCCCTTGAACCACCCGGACGTCCCGCCCAAACCCAGCTCGCCGCCTACCGCCGGCCTCCCCCGCGTTCCTGCCGCAGAGTATGGGGTCCCGGCCGCGGAGCCGCCGGTACGGCACCCAAGCCCGGTTAACCACTCCCAGGGGCCGGACGAAGCCAGGAGGCAGGGGCGCCGGCGCACGCTTTGGAAGGCATTCTTCGCCGTCGTCCTGCTTGCGGTTATCGGATCGCTCGTGTGGCTCGCCCTGTGGCTGAATTCCAACGGGGGTACGGACGAGTCAAGCGGGGCTGTCCGCGGAGTGCTGGAAACTGCGGTCACTCCCCCGGCCACCCCGCTTCCCCTGCCGCGCGAAGTGGAACCACCCGCCTATGCGCTCGGCGACTGCTTCACGGATTTCCACCCGGAAGCCCTGAAATCCACGGTGGTGCCATGCGACACCAACCATTCCGCCCAACTGGTGGTGGTGTTCCGCTACCCCGAGGAAGGCGATTACCCCGGCGCAGAGGCGCTCAAGGCCAAAGCCCTCGAAGCCTGCCAGGCGGCAAAACTCGGCCCGGCGGCAGACCAGTTCACGCTGAACTACGAGCGGAGCTTCCCCAGCTCCACAAGCTGGGACTCAGGGGACCGCAGGGTGGACTGCTACGTGACGTCCCCGGGCGGAAACAACGTGAACGCAAGCGTGCTGCCCTAGCACTTGAGAGCACCAGGGCAGCACGCTGCGGCCGCAGTACCTAGTTGTACTAAGTCAGGACGTTGGTTACATCGTGAATAGGTGAAGACCTCTTAGGTTGGTGGTTACCACACACAGCCAACGACTAAGAGGTCTTCATG
>FOEZ01000034.1 GCA_900110595.1 Arthrobacter sp. OV608
AAACCGGCATCGACCACTTATCGACACGAACATCCACCGCTTCCGATGGCACGCTCAACATCTCTTCCGCCTTCGCTGACAAAACTCCACCTCGACTTAGCACACTCATGCGCAGCGCCCAAAACAACCCAGACAGCCACACCACCCAAAACTTATGAATACGATACCACGACAGGCCTGAATGCGATACCACAGGGAACCCGAACAATTTATAGCGACGTCGTCAGGTGATCCTAGGCTGGGCTCGCATAGGGTGCTCGGTGATGTCCGTCAGCCAGAGCTCGTTCGGTGCCGCGGCGGTGAACGAGCTCTGGCGCGTCGTCGTGGACCGGCGGCCCAGGTCTGCGGTTCAGGCCCCGTTTCTTAGAGAACACTGACCTGATGCGGTGGTCCCTGCACAAGCGCTGGACCGGGTCGCACCCGCAGTGATGCCCTTCTCGGGGAGCAACACCCTGCAGGTCACGTACAGGGGACGCTATTCAGCGACGCCGTTCCTCCTAAGGCATGACTTGCCAAGGCCCGATCACCGCTGGCCTTTGACCTTCTCCACCAGGTCTGTCACACGCGGCCGGGTTCCGCGGTGGAGGATTATGCCCTCCGGCAGTCCCTGAACGGCTGCGGTTGAATCGGAGATGTCAATTGTGATCCTGCCATTTGCCAGGGGGGCGTTGGTGAGATGGAGTTCGCCATACGATCTCGGGAGCACGGGATCCAACCAAACTCCGCCCTGTAAAACGTCGACATGGTATCCCATCAAGCTCTTGACCAGTTGGATTGGCGTGGTTGCCGCCCATGCCTGCGGGGAGCATGCCGTGGGGTAAGGGACGGGTTCGTCGAATTGATCGCGGCCGAAGCCACAGAACAATTCTGGCAACCGCCCCCCGGAGTACTCCGCCGCCTCAAAAAGCGCTGTGGCAATCCTCTGCGCCTGCTCAATAAAGCCGTAACGAAGGAGGCCTGTCGCGATGATCGCGTTGTCGTGGGGCCAAACTGATCCGTTGTGGTAGCTGGCAGGGTTGTATGCGCCCATGTTGCTGGCCAACGTTCTCACACCCCATCCGCTGAACATTTCAGGGGACATCAGCTGGTCAGCCACCAGCGCAGCCTTGTCGTTGTCAACGATCCCGAACATAAGGCATTGCCCCATGTTGGAAGCACAAGCGTCGACCGGCCGCTTGTCGCCGTCCAAGGCGATGGCGTAGTAACCGCGGTGAGGCAGCCAAAACCGTTCGTTGAACTGCTTCTTCAACCGTGCCCCGAGTTCCCGGTACTCGGCCGCAAGGTCCAAGTCACCGGCTTGGTGAGCAATCCACGACCGACCCAGATAGGCACCGTAGACGTAGGCCTGCACCTCGCATAAGGCGATAGGTGGCTGAGCTATAGTGCCATCGGCGAAGTTGATGCCGTCCCACGAGTCCTTCCATCCCTGATTGATCAGGCCGTGAGCATTGAGCCGAGAATATTCGACGAAACCGTCCCCATCCTTGTCTCCGTACTGGCGGATCCAGTCCAGCGCTCGGTCAACATGGGGCAGAAGGCCAGCAATGGCTTCTGATGCGAATCCCCAGCGGCAGACCTCGCCGAACAGGGCCACAAAAAGGGGTGTAGCATCGACGCTGCCAAAGTAGGTGGGTTTCCCGCCCAATGCCAGCCCGCTGGATACGCCAAACCTGACTTCGTGGAGGATTTTTCCCGGCTCCTCCTCGCTCATTCCATCCGTCACTTGCCCCTGCCGGTCGGCCAAAGTCTGGATGGTGCCGAATGCCAGGGACGGATCAACGGGCAGTGCCATGAGGGAAGCCCAGAGCGAGTCCCGGCCAAACAAGGTCATGAACCACGGGGCACCCGCAGCGACTACGATCCGGTTGGGGTGGTCCGGATCCTGAATGCGCAGAGCGCCCAGGTCGTCGTAGCTGCGCCTGAGCGTTCGTTCGATTGACGGGTTGCTGATGCGTAGTTCGGGGATCTTGGATACCCACTCCTGGCGGCGCCGGTCACGAGGAGACAATTCGCCTTCATCCGCCCGAATGAAACATGCGGCGGAGCCGGTGCCGCCAGAGAAGGCGGTAACGCTTAATGCGGTGCTCCACTGTCCATGCGGGGGAATACTGAATGCGTATACAAGCTCCTCAGAGGTTATGTCTGCCCCATCGGCCGCCACCACAACACCCTTCTGAACGTCCTGCCAGGCAGCCCTGATGATTAGCGACTTACCCGCTACTTCACGGGACTCTTCCCAACGTCGCTGGATGCGTGCCTCCTTCACCTCGAAGAGGTCCGCGAAGTCCGCCTCTACGTGAAGGGTAAGAACACATTCGGCACTGAACGGCGAGTAGTTTCGGACAATTATCCGTTCCATGATGCCGGCACCTACCTCGCGGAGGCGTTCGACGATCAGGGGGCTGTCAGCGTATCCATCCGGGCGTGGGACGCGCCCGATAAACAAAGCACGGTACGGTTCTTGCGTCTTCGCCCCCAGCGGCTCCAGCGACGCGCCGTTGATGAGCACATGCCAGCAGGACAGGATCCGGGTATCCTCGACGAAAACCCCGTGCGGCAACTTGGGTTGAATATCGCCGTTTGCCGCGGAAATACAGAACGATCTGCCTTCCACCAAAGTGACCGAACCAGGCCCGGACGGCCCTGCAGCAGTGTCAGCATTCCACCCAGCCATTACGGACCCTTCACAGGAATAAGCTAAACGGGACACTACAAGGGATTCCTGCGGACCCCCTATATGATAGAATGCTACGCCCTTGGGCCAACCGACACCAGCGCCTGCGGTGACTCTTAAGAACCTCCGCGGCCCTGGTGTTGAAGATCGTTAAACCCAGGCCGGGCGGGATGCCGGTCTATGGCCCTGACCTGCTGGACCCGCTGATCTGGGTGCTGGCCGGTGCTGGCGGCCTCTGCCGGCAGGCTGCTGGCTTCGATGCGGCCGGTGCTCTAGGAGTCTGACGTTGCCGATGCCGACGCAGCTTTTATGGCCGCTGCGGCAAGAGCCGCGCTGGCCTGAATGTCGTTCATCCACAGGGGTACAACAACAGGCCGGACCCCCGCTCCGGCGATGGAACGGGACAGCCCCGCATCGGCGCTATCAATCAGCCAGGCATCCAGGATGCCGCCGGAGGAACGCGCACCGTAATGGGCCGCCACAGCATCAGCGGCGGTCCTGACGCCGATCGCGGCCAGGCAGGCGTCTGCCATACCCCGCACGGCGGCACCGGAGATAATGGGCGAGATTCCCACGACCGGGGCCGCCGTCGTCTGGATTGCCTGCCGGATGCCCGGGATATTCAAGATGGTGCCGATGGAGACCACCGGATTTGACGGAGCCAGGACAACGGCATCGGCAGCGGAAATCGCAGTCAGGACCCCAGGCGCCGGAACGGCCTTCGTGAGCCCCGCCTGGAAAAACTCCCGCGCCGGACGCTGGGCGCGGTGCCGGACCCACCATTCCTCGAAGTGTACGATCTCTGGCAGATCAGGGTTGGGACCGTCCAATACGACCTGGGTTTCCACTTCATCGTCGCTCATGGGCAGCAACTCCATCCCGAGGTCCCACCGGGAGGCCAGCCTCCGGGTGACCTGGCTCAACGGCAGCCCGGTGCGCAGTAGATGCGAGCGCGTGATGTGGGTGCCAAGGTCCAGATCACCGAGAGTAAACCACGGCCAGCCCACACCGTAGGCTGTCAGCTCGGCACTAACGCGCTCCGTTTCACCAGCCCGGCCCCAGCCCCGCGTTTCGTCATTGACGCCGGCGAGGGTATACATCACGGAGTCCAGATCCGGACAGACCCGCAACCCGGTCAGCCACATGTCATCACCCGTGTTGACTACCGCGGTTATTTTCGCCGTCGTCCCGCCAGCACCATCCGGCGATACCTGACACAGATGGTGGCGTAGCCCCCGCAGGAAACGGGCCCCACCCACACCACCGGCCAGCACCGTGATTCTCATGCGGTAGCACTGCCGTCTGCGCTGCCGGAGAATTCAACGGCTGACCTTTGTCCTGCCGCGAAGCCCTCTTTGAATCCTTCCAGGTGTGCTTCTGCCGATCCCAGACGGAACAAGTCATCTTCCGCAGGGCGAATCAGGCTCCGCGCTCCGGGTTCGTTGATTGGCCGAATGAGGTGACCCATGCCGTGAACGACGGCAACCGGACGGCGCGACGTCTTGCTTAGCACAAGATTCGCCGCACCGGCTATTTCGTCCGCTACCGCACTAATTGTTGCATCCATCGGCCTGCCGAAATCGTCGCGTGTGCCACGTAAATCATGGCTTACTGCCATTCCTGCGGCACCGATAGCCAAATCGGTCTGCCCCAAGCGCCAAGGGCGGCCCAGCGTGTCGGTTATGAGCACCGCTAAGTCGAATCCGAACCGCTGGCGCAACCCGCTGCACAATGCCCGCGCTGACGCATCTGGATCCTCGGGAAGGAGCAGCACAGTGCCGGCAGGGGTGTTGCTCGCGTCGACACCGGCGGCGGCAAGCACCAAGCCCAACTTGTTCTGAACAATTCGGGTTACACCGCCGGGGTGCCGTTTGCTGGCGACCAGCCGCACTGTTTCAGCCGTGATGGCATCTTCGCGGCTGTCTGCCTGCAGAAAACGACCTTCAGCCTTTGAAACTATTTTGCTGGTCACTACAACGATATCGCCCTCGGAGATCTCACCTTCGATGGCGTTTCCCACCAGCAGCAGGAGGTCATCGCCGGCGACAATTTCGCCGATTCCGCCGATCCCGACGACGGAAAACTGTTGTGGCGTCTCCGTCCGCCTAGGCGTTCCAATTTGCACAAGATTATTTTGATTCATCCCGATCCCGTCAGAAACAGTCCGCTATTTTCCAAAGAGTAGCGTCTTCGCGCAGATTGCCTGATCGTCGCCAAAACTTCGGCGGTCCGTCCGCCGAGCCGTCCCTCGAGCCGCTCGAGGTCGGCCCAGATGTCGACATCGGAGCGCAGCCCCGACGTCTTGTCGATACTGAGCTCTACATAACCTGCGGCAGCGTGCGCAGCACGCGAACCTTCGCCGAACATGGGGTGATGCCGTTTTGGGTCGAGGGCGGTGATCAGCGTTGTACCGGTTCCGGCGGCATCTGCAACGAATGTCAGCTCAGTGGCTGAGGCTAGCCACAGTGCGCTCTCGAGTTCAATCGAGGTGAGAGCTGGCAGGTCGCCCTGGAGCACCGCCACCCGGCCAGTACCTGCTGCTTCGATGCCTTGGAGCACGGCTGCGGACAGGCCCCGTCCTGGATCCTGAAGAGTCTCGGCACCGAGGGCTCGGAAATCGGCGGCAGCGGCCGCGGAAGTTACGACAATGACGCGGCCCACCGGCAGCGCGGCAGCCACGGTATCAAGGGCGATCGCCTGAGCAAGGCCCGGATTACCCCCCAGACGGGACTTCGCGGCCGCGGTGCCCTTGGCTGGCATGACGATGGTCCAGGGCTCAGTCATGCGAAACCATCCCGATGTTATAGTCGGCCGGGTCGAACCGGGCCAGCCGCTCGCGGAACGCCGACGCGGTGTCCGGCCATAGGAGGGTCAGCCGGCGGCTCCGCTCATCGACGTACCAGCTGCGGCAGCCGCCGGTGAGCCAGACGGTGTTCTCGGCCATGCGGTCGATTTCGGTTACATAGGTCGCCTGTCGCTCCGGACGGACGTCGAAGGCCGGCACGCCGCGGCTGCGCAGGTACCACATGGCCTTGAGAACGTACGCGATCTGCGACTCGATCATGTGCACGGCCGAGTTGTGGCCGAGGCTGGCGTTGGGGCCGTCGATGACAAAGAGGTTGGGGAAACCAGCCACAGTGGTGGAGTTGTAGGCGACCATTCCGTGGGACCAGGCGGCGTCGAGGGTCCGGCCGTCGCGGCCCCGGATCCTGTGCGCTATCGGTGGCCGGGTTGAATGGAAGCCTGTCGCTAGTATGAGCGCATCGAGTTCATAGGCCGCTCCTGAGGCAGCCGCGACTCGGCTGCCCTCGACGGCAGTGAGCGCTGAGCCTTCGAGGCGCACCGATTTGCTCATCAGGGCCGGATAGTAGTCGTCCGATAGCAGCACGCGCTTGCAACCGGCCTCGTAGTCGGGTGTCAGTGCCCGGCGGAGGGCAGGGTCGGGGATTTGTGCCTCGAGGTGTCGTCGCGCGCGGTCGCGGAGGGCGGTGAGGGGGCCGGCGGCGCCGAGCCGAGCTGGGAAACCCGCCTCCGCGTCCCAGAACATTTGAGTGCGGAGTGTGGCAAGGGAGTCGGGCTCGTCTTGCCAGCTGACCTGTTCCTCTTCGGTGTAGGCGCGGTCGTTACGGGGAACGACGTACGCCGCGCTCCGTTGGAAGAGAACAACCTCGTCGGCCACCGAGGCAACGCGCGGCAGGATCTGAACCGCGGACGCGCCGCTCCCGGCGAGCCCGACCCGTTTGCCCACCAGATCGAGATCGCGCGGCCACTCGGACGAGTGGAATACGGGGCCAGCGAACGCGTCGAGCCCCGGTACATCGGGCACACGCTTCTCGGAGAGCCGGCCCGTCGCCACTATCACCCAACGGCAGCGGTAGGTGCCGCGCGTGGTGTCCACCGCCCAGGTCATGGTGGTCTGGTCCCAGTCCAGCGCGAGCACTTCTGACGAGAAGCGGAGGTGTGGGAGGATGCCCTCCTCGCGGGCGGCCTCCCGCAGGTAGTCGAGGATCTCGGCGCCGGGAGGGTAGAAGCGGCTCCAGTCAGTGCGTGGCCGGAACGAGAAGGAGTAGAGCTGTGACGGGATGTCGCAGGCGACGCCCGGGTAGACATTGTCGCGCCAGGTGCCGCCGACGTCAGCAGCGCGCTCCACGACGACGAACGACAACTCGCCTGAGCGCGCGAGTTGGATCGCCGCGCCAAGGCCGGCAAAGCCCGCACCAATGATGACCGTGTCGACGGGCTCGGGGGTGGCGTCTTTCGCGCGGACGGCGACGGCATCGACCGCTTCGGCACGGAAGGTCTGAGGGGCATAGGGTTTTGTCACGGCCGTGCTCGCGGTACCGTGCTGTGGGCCGGGTATTGCTGCGGCGCGCGAAGGAACGCGTCGATGAGATGCGCCCGCTCGGCGGGATGCCCCGCCTCGGCGAAGCACACGTGCGTAGATGTCGGATCTGCCGCGGGCAACCACTCCGGGGCGATGACGAGGACGGGACACCGGACGTCTTGGGTCGGCGCAGCGGAGCCCAGCACGATGAGGGCAGAGACACGCGCGTCAGCAGCGAGTGGGGTGTCGCAGCCGGGCGCGACGACGAGCGCGAAGCGATCGGGCAGCTCGCCTGGCCAGATGTACGCGTCCGCCACGAAGACCTGGCGCCGCCGCGTCAATAGCGGCAGTGCGACGTCGAGATCGGGATCCAGGCCGGCCGGGCCTGCCGCGATCACGACCGGTTCAAGAGACTCGCCGGGCAGCCGTGCGACTCCTGTCAGGATCTCTCGCAGGCCGGTGCCCGTTTCAAAGCTAACGAACGTCACGCGAAGCCCCTTTCGACGAGCGCGTAGCTCGTCGTACGTTCCCGCGCCTCGCGGCCAAGAGCGGTCGCGATCCGCTGGACGTCACTCGGCGTCGCCTCCCGGTACGCCTCCGCACCGGCCTCCGGCCAGATCGCACCATCGAGCAGCAGGCCGCCGAAGTCATCCGCTCCCCCGGCGAGCACGGCCGCGGCGCCGTGGAAGCCGAGCTTGGTCCACGCAGCCTGCACGTGGTCGACCCGGCCGTGGAGGAGCAGGCGCGCGACCGCATGGAGCGCCCGCGAGGCTTCGAGGCTAGGCCCTTCACCAGCCGCCGCCCGCACTCCGGAGGGCACGTCAAACGGAACGTACGGCATGGCGATAAACTCCGAGAACCCGCCGGTCTCATCCTGGATCCGGGTGAGCCGGCGCAGGTGAGCAACAATTTGGGCTGGCGTCTCGACGTGACCATAGACGATCGTCGCCGTCGATCGTAGACCTGACCGGTGAGCCGCTACAAGTGGCCGGATCCACTCGTCGATCGGTGGATCGGTGCCCTCGCTCAGCAGCGCGCGCACGGCGTCATCCAAAATTCGGGCCCCGGTACCAGGAACGCTCGTTACGCCCGCCTCACGCAGTCCTTCCAGGAAAACCTCGACACTAACGCCCATTCGACGGGCCCCGTCCAGCACTTCCGAAGGGCGGAAGGCATGGAGTGACAGATCGGGCCCGGCTGCGCGAACGGCCGCTGCAAAGTCGCGGTAGGCCGTGCCTGGCAGCGCCTGGTCGATCGGGCCCTGGACGCAGATTTCGGTTGCACCCAGGGTAACGGCCTCCTCCACCAGCCGACGGATCAAGTCGTCTGTGAGCCCCTGTCCATAGAGCGACGAGTCCAGGTTGCGGTTGACGACGTAGGTCAAGGTGTCACCAACTGCTGCTGAGCGCACATCGTCGGCCAGCGCCGTTACCGCGTCGAGGTCGTCACCACGGGCGGTAAGCAGGGAGCAGTACTCTGCGTCCGTCAGCGAGGCCGGGGCGATCGAGGCTCTGTCGAGGGCGGAGACAATGGTGGGGTCGGCGCGGCGTGGCAAACCGGCGGCCACGGCGCGATGGACGGGAGGAGCGGTGGCGGCGGCAAGAACGGTAACTGGGCCTGCCGACCGGGGACGCGGGCCGCTCGCCGCGGGGGGCGCGGGCCTCACACGTGCGGCCTCGTCGGCGAGCAGGGATACCGGATCGGCGAGAGCGGTAACGGCGGGGGCGACGCGCGGATCCAGCCATGTTTCTGGATCGCGGAGGTAGGCCGGGTGTGCGGTGAGCCGCTCGTGCAGGGTGAATCCAGCCTGCGCCGTCAGCTCGGCAAGCGTCTGAAGTTCGGGCCAGGGTCGTTCGGGATTGACATGGTCGGGCGTGAGCGGGCTGACGCCGCCCCAGTCGTCGATGCCCGCGCGCACCAGCAGTAGGAGTTCAGGGAGTTCGCTGAGGTTCGGCGGCGCCTGGATCGTGTGGTCGGGCCCCATGACAATTCGGGCGACCGCGACCGCGGCGGCATACTCCTCGAGGGCGAGGTCGGTCTCGTTCTGCATCGCAGTGTGCGGCTTCGCGCGAAAGTTCTGGACGATGGTCTCCTGCACCTGGCCATACCGCTGGTGCGACGCCCTGATGGCGAAAAGTGCGTCGGCGCGTTCGGCGTGGTTCTCGCCGATCCCGAGGAGGACCCCGGTGGTGAATGGAATCCGGGAACGGCCGGCGTCGTCGATTACCCGCATCCGCAGAGCAGGATCTTTGTCCGGGGACCCGAAGTGCACTCCCCCGCGCTCGCTCCAGAGCCTCGTGGCCGTGGTCTCGAGCATCATGCCCATCGACGCGGCGACCGGGCGGAGCCGCTGCAGCTCGGCAAAGGACATGACACCAGGATTGAGATGCGGCAGAAGGCCGGTCTCGGTGAGCACGAGTTCGGCCATGGCGCCGATGTAGTCGAGGGTCGAGGTGTAACCGTGGCCGTCGAGCCACTGCCGGGCGACCGGCCAGCGGTTCTCAGGACGGTCGCCGAGTGTGAAGAGCGCCTCCTTGCAGCCAAGCCTTGCCCCCTCGCGAGCGATGCGCAGGATCTCGTCTGGCGGCAGGTAGGTGGGGATCCCTTTCTTCAGCAAGCCGCCCGGCGTCTCGACGAAGACACAGTAGTGGCAGCGGTCCTGGCAAAGCTGCGTGACTGGGAGGAATACCTTCTTCGAATATGTGATGATGCCCTCGCGGGAGGCACGTGCGAGGCCCTCGTCACGGACTTGCGACGCAACAGTCAGCAACCGGTCGAGGTTTTCGCCTCGAGCTCCGAACAGCGCAGTGGCTCCCGAGAGGTCCGTCTCACCCGTGTCTTCGAGACGAGCGAGAGCATCAGCGAGGGGGGCAGGATTCAGAACGGATGATTTAGACATGATGGACCTTCAAATGATTGCCGCGCGGCTCTCGCGTTTCCAACACCAGGGCCCGCCGGTCCCGCGCTGCGCCACAGATCCAGCTTAGCTCCGCTCATGGGGTCCCGCTCCGACGCCGGCCGGGCGTCCGGCGCCCAGTGCCCGCAGCCGCGGCATGAGGTGTTCCGCGAACTGGGACAGGAACCGTTGCTGGTCATGGCCCGGGGCGTGGAAAACCAGGTGATTAAATCCTGCCTTCACATAAGGCAGGACCTGTTCCATGACCTGCTCTGGGTCCGAGGCGACGATCCAGCGTTTGGCGACTTGTTCGATGGGCAGCGCGTCCGCGGCGGCGGCCATCGCCGCCGGATCCTCGAGTCCGGCTTTCTGCTCCGGGCTCAGCGACAGCGGCGCCCAGAACCGGGTGTTTTCCAGCGCCAGGGCATAGTCCGTGTCGAAGGAGAGCTTGATCTCAATCATCTTCTCTGCCTCGGCCGAATCCCGTCCGGCGGCCGCTGCACCCTCGAATACGGCTGGAAGCAACTTGTCCGTGTACAGGTCCATGCCCTTGCCGCTGGTGCAGATGAAGCCATCGCCGACCGCGCCGGCGTAGCGGGCGACTACCGGGCCGCCGGCAGCAATATAGATCGGAACCGGGGTTCGGGGCCGGTCATAGACGGTGGCATTGACCGTGCGGTAGTACTCACCCTTGAAACTGACCCGGTCCTCGGTCCACAGCCGGCGCATCAGCTCCACCGCTTCCCGTGCCCGGGCGAAGCGTTCCTTGAACGCCGGCCAGTCGGCCCCGGTGACGGCGACCTCGTTCAATGCCTCCCCGGTGCCCATGCCCAGGATGACCCGGCCCGGATACAAGCAGCCCAGGGTGGCGAAGGCCTGCGCAACGACGGCGGGGTTGTAGCGGAAGGTAGGGGTGAGTACGCTGGTGCCCATCACAATCCGGCTGGTTCGTTCCCCCACGGCGGCCATCCAGGCCATAGCGAAGGGGGCATGCCCGCCCTCGTGACGCCACGGCTGGAAATGGTCCGAAACCATCACTGAATCCAGACCGATGTCCTCGGCAAGAACCGAATACTCGACCAGAGTCCTCGGGTCGAATTGTTCTGCGGAGGCTTTATACCCGATCTTGATACTCATTGTGACTCCTCGCTACTTGCATTGAAATGATCAGCTTGGGGAAGACCCCGCGTCCAGGGATGGGATCTTCTCTTGTTTGCTGGCAAAGGGCTTGGTTACGAGCACGGATCAAGCTCAATAACCATGCCCTGGTGCCATCAGAGCAGCGGTCCCTAAACCCGGGAACCGGACGAATTAGCGCGCACCCCGGCACCTCCCGCGAGTGTAGCCGTCGAACCGTCCCAGCTCCCTTCTGAAAGCGCCACCGGCGTCGTCAGCGAGGCCGTAACCGCCCTTGTCCTATCGAGCACCCGCGAAGCTACTGGAATGTGCGAATGGTCCGGCAGACAGATCGACCCGATACCACTGTCCTCGACCATGCAAGTGAAGTCCAGAGGCGGAAACGTCTCATCAGTGTTGTAGAACTTGATGCCAGTCTTCATGGGACCTTCTCCCTGTGAGTGCCCCCTCCGACCAGGGAGCCGTGCCATTCATTGCTTCGAGCTATCAGGCGTGTGTGTAAGGCATGACCTGGAATCAGAGTCCACGTGCACATCGGAATCTGAGTCCAAGTCTTCCCAAGCGCCTTGCGATGTTGGAGCTCCAATCGACCGCAGGACCCAGTTTGGAATCGCATTCATACAGTTGCAGTATCGTATCCAAAAACGGTGAAATTGTCTCGGGGTCGCATTTCGCTAGCCTGAGATGCCAGGATTTTGCCGGGACACGGGCTATGACGTCTTCAAGGGTGTGCGCCCGCCATGTGCTTCGAGGGTGGGGTTGGTGCCTGTGAGGTGTCGAAGACTGGCTCTATCTATTGCCGTAAGCCGCAGATTTTGCCGAAGCGGCATCGCTCATCCTTTCGGTCCGGTCTGAAGAGGTGGCCGCCGAGGTCTTCGGTGAGGAACCGTTCGAAGTCTTTGCCGGCGAAGCCTTTCTCTCCCAGGATGACCTGGCTCGTGCGCACGAGGTGGTGGTCCGTTTCCACAGGCTTGGGGGCCCTCGCGTTTTTCGTTTTCTTCAGTTGGCCAGGCCTCGGATGACCGGAATGCTGGTCACGTAGATGCGGAAGCCCTAGACGAGCCGTGAGTGCGACGCCCCATAGCCTAAGCCGGCATCCCCACGCGAGATCGGAGCGTTTGCGCCGGGAGAACGTGCAGTCGTGGATGGATAACGAGATCTCGGGAAAACCGCATACTTCGTCGTTTCCAAGCAGCAGAAACGAAATGATTCAAGCCGCTGGCGACCGAGAAGGCTAGAGCGTGTCTCCTATACCCATCAGAGGCAGCCGTGGAGGACGGCAGCGGCGCGGTAGGTATGGCGAGCTTGTGGTAACGCGTGGATTTGGTCGCCATTGCTTGTGCCGTGCGAATGAGCGTTCGACGCCTTTGTGAGCGGTGGTATCGACCCCCTGTAGTTTGACGCCGCGGCGTCCGCGCTTCTTGCATGCCTCGATTTGGTTGCTCTTCTCGGGGATCACGACCCTGGTGCCTGGTCACCAAGGTGCCGCCGAGCCGATCCACGCCCTTGCGCTGTCCGCGATGTAACGGTGGGCCGCCCGCAGCAGCAAGTCGGGATATGCCTACCAGCTTTGATCTGCGGCACGCACGAAGACTTCATTGACAGCGACCCGGCGTTTGCTGGTGACCACGTAAGCGATGGCATCGGCAACGTCCTCGGGTTGGAGCCTTTCGATGGAAGATATTTGGGACTGCACGCCTGGGCGCAACTCCTCCCGGGTGTGCGAAGCAAGTTCCGTGTCAACATTGCCCGGTTCGATAACACTTACCCGTACCCGGTGGGGCTGCATTTCCTGGCGCAGTGCTTCGCTGAAACCATTCACGCCAAATTTGGTCAAGTGGTAGACAGCGGCACCTGCACGGGCGACCCTCCCGGCCGACGAGCTGATATTGACTAAATCCGAGGTACGTCGCGGCTCTTCGGCCGCAGCCTTGATCAAATGCGGCAGAGCGGCCTTCGAGACATACAGGAGACCAAGCACATTTACATCGATCATTCGCTCCCATTCACCCTCCGGTGCTTCTGCGAACGGGCCGATAAGCATTGCCCCTGCATTATTAACGACGATATCCAGCCGACCGTACGTGCCAACGGCCTGCTCGACAGCAGATTCTGCACCGGCCCGGGATGTTATGTCGGCAGTAATTGCCTGAGCCGTGCCACCCTCACCCCTGATAATTTGTGCCACCTGCTCAAGACGTTCACCCCGCCTGGCCACCAGCACCACCTGCGCTCCCTCCCTCGCAAGGCGTCTTGCCGTTGCTGCCCCGATCCCGCTGCTGGCGCCCGTGATGAATGCAACCGTTCCTTCAAGCTCATATGCCACAATCGACCCTTCTGTCCGCACCCCTCGTGGAGTCGTATTCAGAAGGAGCGTATCAAGGCGATCTGAGCGCTCCGCACTGGAGTTGCGACATGGAGAACAGCCAAAAGCCTTGTCCGTAAGGGGTGAATCCTGATTTTCGGGGGGAGCGGTGAACGAGCGTTCACTGCCGAGGGCGGAACCCTGCCACATCCGAAAGCGACGGATGGCACGTTCCTGCACCTTGCCACCGAGAGAGACCAGCGGGCAGATGGTCGATGCTTTGGACGCGGCGAACTACCTGATGACCGGCAGCGGCCTCTACCTGCTGTTAGGCGTGCTGTTGGCTGCACTCGGCGGCTTTTACCTGACCCGCCCCACCGGCTCATTGGACAAGGGCTCCTCGGCGGATTACCAGGACAACCCAGCCGTTCCAGCCACTTCCAAGACCATGCGGTCATCAACGCACGCCCGACATGCATCGGCGCCAACCGGGGAAGACGGCACCCCGCAGCCAGGGGAAAAAGCTGACAAGCAAAAGACATTAGCCCGACCTAATAGGCTGGCGATCATAGACCGGTGCCTGAAGGTCAGCTTCAGGTCCCGGCGTCACCCATGAGGGTGAGCATCGGCTCGAAGCAGCCTTCGTGACGGTGTACATCACCGTGCTGGCGTTAGGGATAAGCTTTTGTGTCTCAACGACGCTGGTCGTGTCGACACTCCCATGGATTCGTATGGAGGGGGTCGTTGACATCGTATCCAAAAGAGCCCTACGCTGAATGTGAGAAACACCACTGGGAGCCCTTGTGCGTGTCAACAGCTCGTGGAAGATCCCTCATCTCAGTTACTGGAAGGCAGAATCTTGTTCACCATTCCTCGTGATCGTGTCGTGTCCCTAGACCCGTACTCGGATGCGTCCACGAGCGACCAGCTGGCGGCGCACGACGAGTTGCGCGAAGCGGGCGAAGTGGTCTACTTGGAAAAATACGGCGTCTACGCCAGTGGTCGCTTTGACATCGTCAATCGGCTTTTCCGGGAATGGGAGTCCTTCGAGGTTGGTTCCGGCATCGGGTTGGTCCATCTTAAGAGGGACACGAACGGCTTCCCGATGGGGGGCAGATACGGGCAGACGTCGATCATCGAATCGGATCCGCCGTGGCACGACCCGCTCCGGCGCGCGGCGAGTACGGTCATCGGACCACGAAAACTGCGGGCTCTGCGTCCTGTCTGGATGGCCGAGGCGAACACGCTGATCGACGGACTGGCCGGTCGTGACCGCATCGACGGTGCTTCCGAAATAGCTCATGTCTTCCCTCAGCGCGTGTTTCCCGATGCCCTGGGAATCCGCGAGAAAGAGCGCGAAGACCTGGCGCTCTTTGGCGCATATCTCTTCAACCAATCCGGCCCCCCGAATCAGCTTTCGCATTACATGGAAGACCGAATTCCTGCCATCAGGGAATGGATCGCAGAACACACGCGGCGAGAAGCCCTGGAACCCGGCAGCATCGCCACTGATGTCTGGGAAGCCGCGGATCGTGGGGAGATCAACTACGAGCAGTCGGCTGCCATCGTCTTCGCTTTATTGGCCGCGGGGATCGACACCACGGTGAATGGCATTGCGGCTGCCATCGTCTCGCTCGCCCGTCATCCTGATCAGTATGAACGGGTGCGTCAGGACCCTTCGCTTGCCCGCATCGCTTTCGACGAGGCACTTCGTGTGGAAAGTCCGGTGACAGCGATGTTCCGCGCGGCAACCACCGATATGGAAGTGGGGGGAATCACGATCCCTGCGGGAGAGAAGATTCTCCTCTCCATACCAGGAGCCAATCGAGACCCGCGCAGATGGGACCGCCCCACCGAGTTTGACCTGGATCGAGATCCGTCCGGCCACTTGGGCTTCGGAATAGGTCTGCATCAATGTGTTGGGCAGCACGTCGCTCGGCTGGAAGCGGAGAGCATCATCACGGCGATCACTAGCCGAGTCACCTCACTGGAGCTCGCGGGGGACGTCGTCATGCAACCCAACAACAGGATGCGGATCTTCGAGTCGATTCCCCTCGCAGTCGAGTGGGATTGACTCAGAGGCTTAAAGACCACCACACGTTTCTTGCCAAAGGAGGCACGTTATGACTAATCCATCGCCCGGGAACGGGTCACGGTCCGCGAGACCGTTCGGATCATGCCCGGTGACGACCACTCCTCCGGCACCAAGCGCGCGCCGTTCGAGGTCGACTAGTACGAGGCGCATATGAGCGCGTCGGAGCGAGGTCATGTCAGTCAGGCGGTAGTCATGGCGAAGGAACTCCTCAACGACCGGGTCATCCGCATAACACTGTCGCGCCCGGATCACGGTCGCTTGCCGGATTGGACACCGGGAGCCCACATCGAC
>FOEZ01000044.1 GCA_900110595.1 Arthrobacter sp. OV608
GCCACCCAGGTCACCGACGCCGCCAAGGACATGGTCCAGGACCTCAAGGAACCAGCCCAGGAAGCGATGGAGAACGTCAAAACCACCGCCACCGAGGGCGTCCAGAACGTCAAAGCCGAAGGCCAAGGCGCCGTCACCGACGTCAAAGACCGCGCCACCGACGCCAAAACCAACGTCCAAAACACGTAGGGTCCACCCAGCGTAGGGATGTTTCAGGTCCAGGAAGGCCGGCTCCGCAAGGGGCCGGCCTTCCGGCGTCTGCGGCTTTTTGGCGGGACCTCCGCTAGCGCTTGCCCTTTTTCCGCGAACCCTTGCCGCGGCCCTTGTCCGGGTTGGGGGCGTAGCGCTGGGCAACCTTGGGTGCCTTCTTGGCTCCGGTGCCGCGCCGGTCCGGCTTGGGCTCCTTCTTCACCTGCACGGGCTGGGCGGACGGCTGCCGGGAGCTTTGGGCGGTCCTGCCGCGCACAATCCCGATGAATTCCTCGATCACCTCATCGGTGGAATCGGTGGGCCAGGCAACGGCAACCTCCGTAGTGGGCGCGCCGGTCAGCCGCCTGGCCACCGTGTCCTTGACGTTGAAGTGCCGGGCCACGGACATGGGCAGGATCGCAAGCCCTGCGCCCGTAGCCACAACCTGCAGTGCGGCCTCCGGACCGCCGAGGGCGGCCACATCCAGGAAGGCTTCCTCGGCCAGGTCGGCGAGCGCCACTTCCTCGAACACCGAAATCTCGTGGCCCTTCGGCGCCACCACCACGGGCTGCTCCTCATACAGCGGAATCACGCTGAGGCCCTCGCGCTCCACCGGGAGGCGGACGAAGCTGAGGTCCGCGGAACCGTCACGCAGCACCCGGACCTGCGCGCCGTCGTCGGACATAAACGCCTCCAGCGGAACGTGCTGCACCCGCTCCTCCCAGCGGCGGATCCACTTGCCCGGCGTCACACCCGCCACGTAGGCGATGCGGAGGACGCGGGGAGCTTCCTCGACGGCGGGATCGGCAGGGCCCGTCGGGGCGGCGTCTGGCTGGGGGGTGTTGTCGGTGGGCACGTCTTCACAGTACCGTCCGCCCGGATACCCTTGAAGCATGACCTCTGCAAACTCCCAGTCCATGAAGCCGGCCACCGTTGCCAAGAAACTTGGCATCTACCTGCCCGCAACACCGCAGGAGTTCCAGGAATCCACCATCACCCGCGAGGAGTTTGCCGAACTCCAGGCCAACCCGCCGGAATGGCTCGCCGAACTGCGCCGCAACGGCCCGCACCCCCGCCCGGTGGTGGCGCAGAAGCTGAACGTCTCCATCAGCGGCCTGGCACGCGGCGGCGTTGAAGAAGCATTGACGACGGCGGAGATCACCGCGCTGCTGCAGGCTCCCCCGCAGTGGCTGGTCACCGAGCGCGCCACGCACGCTGCCGTCCGGGCCGAGGCCCAGCGCGTGAAGGAAGAAGCTGCCAAGAAGGAAGCCAAGCGCGCCCGCGCCTAAGCGCTTTCGAAACCGGGGCTTGTTCGCGGATCAGAACCTTGACGGTACGGATCTGCGAACAAGCCTCTGTTGTGTCCCGAGATGTCAGTCCTGGTGCAGCTGGATGTAGTTCCCGCAGCCGTCGTCGAACACGGCGCTGATCCCGGACGGATCCTCCGCCGGCTCGCTCTTGAAGGTGACACCGGCTTTGACCAGCCGCTCGTACTCCGCCCGCACGTCAGGGACGCCGAAGACGATGGCCGGCAGGCCGGCGTCGTGCACGGCATTCATGTAGGTGGCGCCGATGGGGTTGTCACTGGGTTCCAGCAGCAGGCCCACCGAGCCCTGGTCCGCGCCGGGATCCTTGATGATGAAGAGGTTGTACTCCGGCATGGCCATCAGTGTCTCGAAGCCCAGGGTCTCCGTATAGAAGGTGTGGGCGGCCGCGGGATCCTGGACGTGGATGCTGCACATTTTGAGTCTCATGGCTCCCACCGTACGTGGCGTGTGGCGCGGCCGGGAAGACTCCGCATGGTGCAGAGCTGCCGCTGCCGGTGCGGCCATTGACCAGGGCCTGGGAAGGCGATCCAATGGAAGGACCAGCCCGGCGTAACGCCCGGGCGTGTGGACGTGGAGGTGCAAGGTGGCAGCCATCGCAGAATCCCTGTTCCAGGGGGCGTGGGTACTTCTGCTGTGCGGGTCCGTGCTGGTGGTGAGTGTGGCCGCCACCGTTTTCCAGGTCCGACGGCGGCCGCTGGCTGGAGCCGGCAGGGAGCCTGAGCGTTCCGACCAGTTGTTCTGGGACCTTTTCCTGGGCTCCGCCGTGGCGCTGCCCGCGCTGCTGATCCCCACGTTGTCTTCCCCGGTGGCCGGGCTGTTCCTTGCCGGGGCGGCTGTGGCGTCCGGTATCGCGGCCTACCGGGGCAGCCCCCGGATCGCCGCGCGGCTCTCTGCCCGGCGCCAGAGCCGTAAGTATCTGCCCCTCTATACCGCTGCGCAGGCTGAACACAGCATGCTGCTGGAGCGCTGGCGCCGCTACGAGCTTGATCCGGCGTACTGCATCGATTTTCCTGCCATGACCGATGTGCGGCTGCCGCACACAGCAGCGGTTATCAAGGCCATGCGGGAGGCGGAGCAGCTGCGGGCCGCCCGGCACCAGGAGTACCCGCCCGCCGTCGAACGCTTTGGCCGCGCCCTGGCCGCAGCTGAACAGGCGGCAGGGATTTCCGCCCAGGGGCACTAACGCCTGTCGCGCGCGTTAAGTGCTGTGTCGCCGCCGCTGGAGTCCGGCGGCGGAGCGCCGTAGCATCCGAGGATGGACCTTCAAGAAACGGAAGACCGCGACCAGTTCGGCAGGCGGCTGGAGGACCGGGGTGCCTGGCGCCAGGCCACCACGCTGGCGGCGGCCGGCGAACTGACGGCACGCTGGCTGGAAGGCCAGAGTGAGTTCCAGCCCGCCACCTTCACTGCCACGTACGACGACGAGACGGCACCTATCGCCGTCGAGCTCGCCATACTGAACCGTAACGGATTGTTCACCAAGGAGTCCCAGCCCGGATTGCGGACCGGTGATCTTGCGCAGCGCCAGTACGTCACGGGCTTTTGCAGTGCCGAAAGCGCCGCGGAGCTGCTGGCCCTGTCCACCCGGTCCGAGCTGGTCACTGTGGCCCATGCGCCGGGGGAATCCAGCATCGCCGCCATCCCGGTGACGCTGGATGGCGGCGAGGTGGTCACCGTCCTGGGCTCCAGCGAGAACCCGGTCACCGAGGAACAGATCCAGGACTGGGCCGGTGAAACCAACGATGCCCTGGCCCTGCTGTTGGCCGACTCCTGGTACGTGGAAATCCTGGACCCGGCCTGGGGCCGGGACGACGTGCTGCTGCCCGCCGTCCTCGGCGCCCTGAGCGGTCAGTAGGTTTTTTACAGCTCTACGGTGCCGCTTTCGCCCACGCTCATCCGGCTGTTGGTGACCTTGGACTTCACCCACTGGAACACGGTTGCGGCCGTTCCGCCGGGGCTCGTCCAGTACTCAGCGGAGTCGGAGTCGATGCGGAGCAGGCACACCTCAGGGGTGTCCGGGCCGTCCGGGAACCACGCCTCCACAGCTTGGTTCCACATTTCACGGATTTTGTCCCGGTCGGTCACCACTTCGGCGGTGCCTGCCACTGAGACCCACTCGGTGTTTTTCCCGAAGGAAACGTTCACGCGCGGGTCAGCCCGGACATGGGCCACCTGCGAGGTGCCGAGCCCGGTGAAGAACCACATGTCGCCGTCGTCCTTCACGTCCTGGACGGCCAGCGGCCGGCTGACGAGCGCGCCGTCCTCGTTGATGGTGGTCAACATTCCGATGTGGGAATGGTTGATGATGTCCGTTACCTTGCTGATGCCGGTGTCAGTCATGTCTCACCTCGTTCGTCTGCGTGCGGGGACGCTCCCCATCGGCCAGCCTATTGGTAAGCATGCTTAGAATCCACCCGACGCACTCCCCTGCTTCAGGCGGGAACTGCCACCTTCGCTGCCTCGAGGATGCTGGCTGCCGTGCGCTGGCCCATCCGGATGGCTCCGTCCACGTGCTGGTAGCCTTCTGCGGCGAGGTCTGAGGAGGACCAGTAGATGGGCCCGACGGGGGCGTGCTGGTCTTTGCCGTAGCGGTGGAGGCCGCCGAGGTCGTAGCTGGAGGCGTAGGCGCCGCGGGTCCATTCCTCCGAGCCCCAGTCGGACTCGTAGTAGACCTCGGGCTCCAGTGCCTCGGCGCCGAGGAAGCCGGCGATGGACTCCAGGACTGCGCGCTTGCGTTCGTCGGCACCCAGCTCGAAGACGGCGTCGGCCTTTTCATCGGAGATGAAGCCCACCAGGGTGCCGCGGGTGTCGCCGAAGTTGGTGTTGTCGTAGACCTCCTGGACCAGGGATCCGGCGCCAAAGCAGGTGCCGGAGAGGCCCGAGTTCCGCCAGAACGGGCGGCTGTAGACGGCGTGGACCTTGATGACCAGGCCCAGGGACTGGTGCTGGTGCATCTGGTGCTGGCGGCGCGGCAGCGGCGGGTTGAATGAGACGCGGGAGTACAGGTTGGGCGGCACGGCCATGATCACAAAGCGGGCGTTGACGGTGGCCTGCTCGGAGACGACGGTGACGCGGTGGCCGCCGTCGGCGTCCGGCTCCCAGTTGATGGTGCGCACCGGGGAGTTGAGGACGACGTCGTCCCCCAGCTCCTGTGCCATGAGCAGGGAGACCTGCTGCATGCCGCCCACCACGCGGCGGTCGAGGATGAAGTCCTCGTCCGTGAGGTGGGTGAAGGAGCCGGCGGAGGCGGCCATCAGCACCGCCTGGAGTGCGGAGAAGGCGTGGGCGGGCTTGGTGAGCATGCCGCCGGCGATGAAGAGGCCGATGTTGTTGCAGGCTTCCTCGTTGGCGGAGTGCTGCCGCAGCCAGTGGTGGAAGGAGATGGTGTCCAACTCGCGGGCTTTGGGGTGCGCCCAGGGTTCGGTGGGGCCGATTTCTGCGGCGAGTCCGTCCAGCAGGGCGATGAGCTTGTTCATCTCGGCTTCGGTGTCCGGGTCAACGGGGAAGGTGTCGCCGGTGTAGCGGACGGGGATGCCGTCCTTGCCGATGTACATGGACTCGCCCTCGCGGTAGCGCGGGTAGGTTTCCAGGTTGAGTTCCTGGAGGAGGTCCAGGAGCACGGTCTGGTCAGGCGAGACCCACTGGCCACCGATTTCCAGCATGGCGCCGTCAACGGTATCGGTCCAGGTGCGGCCGCCTACGCGGTCACGTGCCTCAAGTACGGCGACGGTGAGTCCGGCCTTTTTCAGTTCACGGGCTGCGGTCAGTCCGGAGGGCCCGGCTCCAACGACAACGACGTCGCGGTTCAGGTTCAGCATGATGTCCTCTCTTGAGCCCCCTCCTGTGACGGGGAGCACTAAATGAATGTCATTCATTTATTAGAACTATAGCTGTTTGGGGCCGGGACCGGAAGTGCCGGATGGAATAATGCAGGTGACCACCAGAGAAAGGCCAGTGATGCCGGCAGTACCAGCCGTAGAGGGACGCACCGCGGGGAACGGGAGCGCCACCAGTGTGGCCGCCGCCGGTGATGGAGCGGCTGCCGGCAACGGCGGTGCCGGCAACGGGGGCACTGCCCGCAGGCGGGCCGGGCGGCCTTCCGCCGCACTGCTGGACAAGGCTGGCATCACGACGGCGGCGCTGGAGCTCATTAACCGCAAGGGCTACGACGGCCTCACCATGGCGGGCCTGGCCAAGGAACTGGACGTGGCGCCGTCGGCCCTTTACAACCACGTGGCGTCGAAACGGGACGTGCTGCTCCTGGTGGAGGACCATCTCACGTCGCTGGTGGACGTATCCGATTTCGGCTCGTCGCCGTGGGAGGACGCCGTGCGCAGCTGGGCCTGGAGCTACCGGAACGTCTTCGCCGCGCACACGCCCCTGATTCCCGTTATTGCGGTCCTCCCGGTGACCGACGCGCCCCAGACGCTGGCGATGTACGAGACCGTGAGCAAGGGCTTCCTTGATGCCGGCTTCCCGCAGGAGCGCGTAGTTTCCTCGATTGTGGCCTTCGAGTCCTTTATTTTCGGCTCCGCTTATGACGTCACGGCGCCGGAGGACATTTTCGATTCCGGGTCCATGGCAGACTCGACGCCGCACTTTACGGCTGCGGTGCGGAGCGCTTCCAGTGGGGCGGGCCGGCCGGCGGACGTGGCGTTCGAGCTTGGGCTTGAGGCGCTGATCTCGGGGCTCGGGGCGCTGCGGGGGTAGTGGCTGCGGCGGCGTATTCCGCTCCGCCTGGCTGGGCAATTCAGGCGTGGTCGAATTCCGGGCGCATCCACTCGACGTCGAGTTCCAATGCGAGCTTTTCCTCGTCAGTGAGTGGCCGCACCGCTCTCTCGAAAGACGGAGACCGGGGGCCCAGTCGTCCCACATACCGTCGCTCGTGACAACACGTCACCAAGTTGGCAGCAGCCAAGGGACTCTCATATCTTGCAAAGTTGACATTCCCGGCATGACGATTCGTTGCTGACCGTACTTATTGGCGGAGCGACAGCCTGAGGGGCACTCGGCTACCGTCTGCGGAACCAGATGAAGGCCGCACCGTAACAGGCACCTCATCTGGAAGCGGGGCTAGCGAGGATCCAGACCAGGTTCGTTGGCTACTACCCTAAGGAACGGATCCTCACCTGGACACTAGGGGATTTAGGCAGCATTCCCTTGCACCTGAATGCGCTCCTCGAAGAGCTGTCGAAGGTGCCATTGACGATCACCACGCCCTGATATCGCTTCAGTATTGCGCGCAGAGTCCTCAGACTTGCCCGTCTATTAGTCGTTCGAGGCCCAGTAGCGCGGACTTGGCCGCATCAGTCCCGTTGCGGACGGTAAACCAGGACGTCCCGAGTGTAAGAACATCCAGGAGCACAGGCAAAGGTTCCTGTGCCGGCACCCGCTCTCCAGAACCGGAGGAGGGCTCAACGCCTCCGGTGACGGAGCGGTA
>FOEZ01000035.1 GCA_900110595.1 Arthrobacter sp. OV608
CGCCAAAGGATCGGTTAATCGTGCTCATTCTTCTCCTCACAACACCCCTCACTTCTTCCGGTCTGCACCATCCGGTGACCACCGCTTCCTGGACCCCGGAGATCGAGCAGCCGAGCCACCGCATTGCCCCCCTCCATGAAAACCGCCCCATCGTCGCCACCTGGTCGAACCAAACCGCGCGGCCCTTCCTGACGATAGCCGCTGCGGGACGTTCTTGAATACGATACCATCTGACTGAATTCGATACCAAGGGCATGGTGGACAATACGTGCGCTTGCGCGCGATGGTGTGGATCTGTGGGTACGGAAGACGATATTTACTCGCGCGTTCCGCGTCGCGGTGATTCTCCCGATTCAACCGCTGGCATGGACCTTTATATACCGTGAAGCTGTTGCTGGCGGTATTCGAAGGCGCCGCGGCGGCCGGACGGGATCTGGCCGGGACAGAGAAGATGATTGGGATCAAGCTCTCCTTCGATACGGACTACGCCATGGCACTGGAAAAAACCGCTTCTGGGCGCCGCTGTCACTGAGCCCGGAGCAGAAAGCCGGCCTTGAGGCACCCCGCGGCCCGGGCAGCAGCCGCGGACGCGTTGCCCATCGAACAGGTCGCCAGACGCTGGAACATAGCTCGAGGCGATAACCTGGACCGGTTGCTGACTGTTGCGTCGCGAGTCCGTGACGACGGCTTTGCGCGTGCCTCCTGCGAGGGCATCATCACGTATTCAAAGAAGGGCTCATCGCATGCGGCGTCCTTGACGCCGCTCGAAGGGGATTCAATTATCTGAAGAGTTGTGGGTCGTCGGGTACAACGGGATCACGATGTCCGGCTGGGCTGCTCATGATCCGACCACAGTGCAGCAGCCGATAGAACGCATGGCAGAAATCAGCGTCGATCTTTTCGTCAAGAGGATCTAGGGCGCGCACACTTCTTCGCCGCACCGGCGAAGGCTGGAGGGCGACTGATCGTTCAATGGTCAACGGCGTACGCACCCGCATTGCCGCAGGCTACGTTCCGACCAGTTGCGCAAACGCCGGTCAGGGGCCAGTTCTCCCTGAGGCATCCGAAAAAGGAATGCTGTCCACGGCCGCCGTGCGGGACCTGCGGACTGGAAGTACTGCCTCAACTCCACGCGTGCCCGGCCAAAACGCTGCCATCCCAAACGACGGCTTATGGCTCGGAACCCGCAGAGGCGGACAAGTTATTGATTGCGCGCACCAATATCGGAAGTGCATTGGAGACTTGGTCCACTTCTGACGAGCTCATTTGGCGAGTCAATTCCATCATGAGGCGCGTCCTGGCCCGACGTACCGCCCGGTAAGCTGCCTTACCTTCATCCGTCATCGACACAAGATATGCACGAGAGTCCGATTCATCGGTTGTTCTACTGACGTAACCAGCTGCCACCGCTGCCGCTACTTGCCGGCTGAGAGTGGACCTGTCGAGCCCAAGGCGATCTGCGAGATCAGAGATTCGGAGCGTCCCAGCGGCTGACAATCGAGTGAGGATCGAGATTATGGAGCGATCTATCGAGACGCCCGACCTCTCAACTAACCGTACGTGGAACTCATAGAGGGACCAGCGAATGATAGAACCCAAGGCCTCATCAATCACGCGCTGATTTGGATTAAGCTCAACCATATCGCCGACCGATGCCGTGGTTGCCATAAGTGCCCTTCCTCGTTTCCAAACTTGTCATGGCCCTAGCCTTAACGGGTCGAACCAAGCAGTCCGATGCACAACATATGAATAGAATATCGAGCGCGCATCTCTACACATCGATCCCATCCGTCAGATTGTGTTGGCCTCGGTGTCACGAAACGCCAACAACCTGGTGCAGTGGGAGTTGACGCTCAGTCAGTTGCCCTGGCGCTGTATTTCGGGAGGCGGGCTTCATCGCGGCCTTTGGAGCTCCTCGCAATCTGTCAGAGTCATTTAATGCTGGCGACCGCTGATGGTCCGTCGGCTCAACTTGGACAGCCGACGATACACTCCTTGTCTTGCACAGAGATGTTGGCTGTGGGATAGCCGAGTTCGCAACCGCGGGCATCACCATGCTCAACTATGCCTTCAAGCTGGGCAGTGCAACTGATTCCCTCTCGGGCGCCAGAAAGGGAGCTCACTTCGATCAAATCCCTTTTTTGGGTCGCTAGCGTAACGGTTGGGGATAGACGGAGGGCAATTCTGTCCCGCCAATCGATGACCACATCGATGACGCTGTGATCTCGGGCAATCCGTAATCCAGCCTTCATCGAGCCTCCCGTCGACGGTTTCTTTGGTCTGACATGCTGTATCGCCATAGTCATTTTTTGGTTACAGATCCTGTCAGCGATGCGATTGGCCGCAGAAGGATGGGTTGGGCGGATACCCACAGCACCGCCATGAGCACGAGGGCTCCGGCGAAGAACCAGAAGCCGACCCAACTCTCGTCGTTCCGTCCGGCGAATATGTGATTGAGATTGCGCAATGCGCCGGTCGCGAACACGAGGGTCACGTGGCCGATGATGAACAGCACGAAGTAGAGCATCACCGGGAAGTGGATCGCCCGAGCTGTCTCGACGCGGTAGACCTTGTTGATTTTGGCGTCCTTAGGCCACGCGCCCGACATGCGGATGCCAGTGATGATTGAAAGCGGGGCGGCGACAAAAACAGTCACGAAGTACGTGATCATTTGTAGGCTGTTGTAGGACACCCAGGCATTTTCGAGCGGCCAGTCGAGAGATGCATACTGCAGCGCGGCCGACAGTGCGTTGGGAATATGCTCCCATGAGGTTGGCACCAATCGCTGCCACTGGCCCGTCGAGAACAGTAGGACGTAGAAAGCGATCCCTGTAACGACCCACAGCACATTAAGGGTCAGATGCAGCCACAGGTCGAGACTCACCTTGTTCGGCTTGCCTTTGGTGCGGATGAGCCCCCGATTGTTTCGGGTCCAGTAGGCGGGGGGTCGCTGGGTGGTGCGTACGTTCCAACCGCTGCGGATAATCATCAGGATCAGAAGCATGTTGAAGAAGTGGCTCCACCGCAACCACTCGGGGAAGCCCTCGGGTGTGCCGACGGGCGGTTGGACGTGGCCGGGATAATTGGTCACGAATGACTGGACTCCGGACAGGGTGCGGAGCCACTGCGCCCCGAACACGACCGCGGTGAGCAGGACCAGCACAACGGGGATCACCCACACAAGCGTGAACCAGCGGCTGCGCTGGCCCTTCTTCTTCACAGTGCTGCTAGTCATTTCTGCCGCGCCTTGATTCCCTCGACTAGCTTCGGTACTACTTCGAAGAGATCTCCGACGATGCCGAAGTCAGCGATGTCGAAGATGGGCGAGTCACTGTCCTTGTTGATAGCGACGATCGTCTTGGCAGTCTGCATTCCGGCCCGGTGCTGAATCGCACCCGAGATTCCGAGCGCGATATAGAGCTGCGGCGACACCGTGCTGCCGGTCTGTCCTACCTGGTATGAATGCGGCACATACCCCGCGTCCACCGCGGCCCGCGATGCACCTACGGCAGCGCCAAGCACGTCGGCGAGGTCTTCGACGATCGAAAAATTCTCCTTTGAGCCGACACCGCGGCCACCTGACACGACAGTGGTTGCCCCCTGCAGTCCGGGGCGGGTCGACACGATCGTCTCGTCATTCACAGCAGTGATGACGGTTGACTTCGATGCGTCGACCTCCATGGGGACAGTGCTGATCTCGGTGGCTGCCCCGGGCACGACATCTTCGATCGCACCGAGCCTTACCGTCGCAATAGTCAGGCCTCCAGTGACCGTAGCGTCGGTGTTGTAGGCACCCCCGAATACTGAATGAGACCCGACAACCCTGTCACCGTCTGCGTGCACGCCGACGACGTCGAGCAGCAGCGCTCCGCCGGTGCGGACCGCCAGTCGACCCGCGACCTCAGCCCCGTCCAGAGTATTCGCGGTCAGCACCGCAGTTGGGGAGTACTCGGCAACGGCAGCCTGAAGCGCGGCAAGCTGGGCGGCTGCGACAGTGGTTGTCGCGGCACCAGTCTCGGCGATGTATACCCGCGCTGCACCCAACTCGCTCAGACGCGAGGACACTGCGGCGCCTTGCCCGGGCGCGACCGCTGCAACCGCAATGGGCGTACCTATGGAGGCGGCAGCACCGATCAACATCTCCGACGACCGACGGATCAGGCCCACGGGGGAGACCTCGATGAAAGCAAGAACGTTTGACATCGTGATTTTCTCCAAATCTCTTAGCGGCTCAAAGTAGTCGCTCGGCAACGAGGAATTCGATGAGCTTGTCGGCTCCATCGCCCTCGTCATGGAATTTCGTGCCGGCCTTGCGGGCGGGGCGAGCGGCCGTGGAAAGGACGATCGAGCGGGCCAGGCCGGGGAAAGAAGGATCGATCCCGAGGTCAGATAGCGAGACCACATCGATCTTCTTGCGTTTGGCCGACATAATTCCCTTGAAGCCGGGGAAACGCGCCTCGTCTGCGCTCTCGGTGATGGACACGACGGCCGGAAGTGCCGCCCGTACATCGCGCGTCCCCGACTCGGTCGCCTGTGTTCCTGTCACCTCGTTGCCCACCTGGAGTCCGTTAAGCGAGGCCAGATACGACAGGCCCAGGTGCTCCGCGACCATGGCGGGGATAACACCACCCCGGCCATCGGTCGATGCATCTCCCGCCAGGACCAGATCAACACCGCCTACTCGTTCCACCGCCCTTGCGATGACCAGGGCGGACCGTACAGCATCCGCCCCCACCAACTCGTCGTCGAGAACGTGCACTCCGGAATCGGCTCCCATCGAAAGTGCTTTCCGAACGGACGCTGTCGCCGATTCCGGACCCATCGACAGGACTATTACTTCTGTCGTCTTATCGACATCCTTCCGCTGCAGCGCGACCTCAATTGCTCGCTCGCTGATCTCATCGATAACCGCGCCGCTTTGCTCGCGATCAACCCGGCCGTCAGCCAGCAGGGTACGCTCCCCATAGGTGTCGGGCACCTGCTTAATCAGTACAACAATTTTCACTGGCTACTCCTTTGATACGTGCAGATCCCCACGGTGGTCGGCAGGCCGCTGCCTGCAAAGAGACGAGGCGCAAACGGGCTCCTGTAGAGAACATTCCCGGTGTTACCGTTGCAGAAGGCGACCTTGAAGAGGTTATTCAGCCTCGAAGTATGACCAAGGCTCGTGGTCACAATTGCCTCAGGCGGCACTCAGGCAAAACGTGCTCTAGAAGCCGAGGTCGCGTCCGATGATGTTCTTCATGATCTCGTTCGACCCGGCCCAGATCTTGGTGACGCGGGCATCTTTCCAGGCGCGGGCGACGCGGTATTCATTCATAAATCCATAGCCGCCGTATAGCTGGACGCAGTGGTCAAGAACGTTATTCTGTATGTCCGCGGCCCACCATTTTGCTTTGGCGGCATCGACGGCGGAGAGCTCTCCGCGGACTTGCGCAGCGACGCACTGGTCGACGTATGCCTGGGTCACCTCAGTCTTTGTCACGAGTTCCGCAAGCAGGAATTTGTTGTGCTGGAACGAACCAATCGCCTGGCCGAAGGCGTGGCGATCGCGTGCATACTCAATCGTCTCGTCGAGGATCTGCCGGGCGTGGGCGAGATTAGTCACGGCGGCGCCAATGCGCTCCTGTGGAAGCAGTTCCATCATGTGGCCGAATCCGCTGTCGAGGGTTCCGATCAGGTGGCTCTCAGTAAGGTGGATGTTGTCGAAGTAGAGCTCGGCGGTGTCGGCCTCCGGTTGGCCCACCTTATCGAGTGGCGTTCCGCGGCTGAAGCCTGGCATCGATGCTTCCACAGCGAAGAGAGAAATTCCCTTCCCGCGGCTATCTGGAGTCGTGCGTGCGGCCACGATGATAAGGTCCGCAGAGCCTCCGTTGGTAATGAAGATCTTGGATCCGTTGAGAATCCAGCCACCGTTCGGGTGCTTTACGGCAGAGGTTCGGAGGGCGGCTAGATCGGAACCGGCGGAAGGCTCTGTCATGCCGATTGCCGTCACAATGGACCCGTCGCAGAACCCGGGCAACCAGCGTTGACGTTGCTCGGGCGTCGAGAGCTTTACCAGATACGGTGCCACCACATCGAAGTGAATGCTCAGCGACGATGCGAGGGCGAGGTTTACTTTGGCTAGCTCTTCGAGCAGTACCGCATTGAATCGGTAGTCACCAGCTTCGCTTCCGCCATACTCCTCAGGAACCTCAAGCCCAAGGAAGCCGTGCTTGCCAGCTTCCTCCCAGACTTCCCTTGGAATTCGCTTGCTCGAGGCATGCTCGTCGACGTAAGGGGTAACGGAGCGCCGAATGAATTCGGCGACCGAGCTGCGGAAGGCCTTATGGTCATCATCGTAAAGTGTGCGCTCAATCATCGTTGATAAGTTCCTAGGTAGCTGCCTTGATGGACTAGTGGCCTCGCCTTGGGCGAAGGGATGGTGCTGCACTTTGGGATGATCCCATGGCGGTTATATTGATTGCATAGTACACCTAATAATTGCTCTTGGGAATGCCCACCAAGATGGTGACCATCAAGCTCCAGGCTGGCTGTGAACTTGACTGTGAATAGCCGCAGGATTCCCGGTCGATGATTTCCGCAGACGCTCCCCTCGTTTCCAGGGTAGAACTTCACGCACAACCATGTGCCCTCATGTCAATGCGCTCCATCAGCGCCGCTAATCCCTCGATTTCCCCGGCTGGATACGATACCATCCCATTTATGGATGCGATTCCACGGTGTCTTTACAGTGCAGTTGGTCCCGTGCTAAGCCATTGAACGCTCATCGGGGCGACTTGTTTTTAACTGGTCCTGGATCAGGACCCGGTCAGGACTCTTGCCCTCCAGCACCCTCGACCACGATAGTTCGAACTATTTATCTCTACGAGAGGAAGGCGCCCATGGCGTCAACAACTGACGACTGGTCAACAAACATAGCGGAAGTGCGTGACGACGACGTTCTCATTCGCGGCCGCCTGCTGACCTCAATGATTGGCAAGTGCAGCTTCGGTGAACTCGCATACCTCCTCATCAGCGGCCGGTGGCCAACGAAGGGCCAGGCCCACGTCCTCGAGGCCATCATGGTTTCAGTGATGGAGCACGGCATCTCACCAACCACCACAGTCACCCGAATGATGGCCTCGTACGGGAATCCAATCCAGGTAGGAATCGCTGCTGGGATGCTCACCATCGGTGATCACCACGGCGGCGCCGGAGAACAGATCGCCGGGTGGCTTCGGGAAGCCATAGCCAGCGTCCAGAGCACCGGCGTCGATCGCCGCGACGAGATCCGGACGAAGGCGCGAAGCATCGTTACGGAGCGGCGCGCCGCCCGCGAACCAATTGAAGGATTCGGGCACCCGCACCACGATGTCGACCCCAGAGCGCCTCTGCTGATTCGGATCGCCAATGAATATGGGGTCTACGGCGATTATTGTCTTCTGCTCGAGTCGATCGAGGCCGAGCTGGAAGCAGCCGTGGGACGGCGAATCGCGACCAACATCGACGGTGTCTCCGCGGCGCTGCTCTTGGACCTCGGCCTTGATCCACGCTTGGCGCGTCCGATCCTGATGGCTCCGCGGACGTTGTCTCTTGCTGCCCACTTCATCGAAGAGCAGGACCAGGGCCAGAAATGGCGTCACGTCCCCGGCAGCCAAGTCACTTACACCGGCCCCCAACATCTACGCACAATCGAATAGACATCTCGTGGATCAAGACGTCCTCGTTCGTGCACATCGATCCGCGGGTGCACTCCCAGGACCGGGATCTCACAGAAGGCACAGAACGCCATAAGGAGGCGCACCATGACGCTGGACGTCAACACCGTCAACGTTAGTCCCCGCATTGAGCCCGGGTCGGAACTACTGCACGTGCAGCGGTTGGCTGATGTGCAGGCAATTCAGCAACTGGGGGCGATCTATCCGATCCTTGTGGACAGCCACGACTTGAACGCCCTTGTCGACTTGTTCGCGCAGGACGGCACTTTCCTGCGTGCCGGACATGTGCACACAGGTCGCGAGGAGTTGCATGAGTTCTTCGCTCAGATCATGCGCGCCTACTCCATGACCGTCCATAGCGTTCATTCGCATGTGGTGGACCTGGCGTTGGGCGCGAACACTGCGGTCGGTGTGCAGATGGGACATGGAGAGGTGGCGATCAAGGGGCAACGGTGTCTCGCAGCATTTCGCTACGACGACGAGTATCGCTGGGTCGAGGGCCGATGGTTGTTCGCGCGCCGGCAGTTGCGTTATGAGTACTTTTCGTCCCACGATGCTTTGGGTAGTAGCCTCGCCGGTCGCCAGCGCGTTCGCGTTCCAGGCGCCGCTCCGCGGGACGCGGAGATTCCGGAGGAGCTGCCCAGTCATCTGGTTGCACAAGCGGCTCGCAACGAAAGGGTTCGATGATGGCAGAGACCAAGCCGGTAGTTTCAACTCCCCTCGACCGGGCCAAGGCGATGCTGGATCACGCGCTGCCGGCCAACGGTGGGGGAACGCTGGAGGACCGCCGCGAGGGCTACGAGGCGGTGCTTGCACAGCTGCCCATACCCGAGGACGCCTCGATCACCGCCGCCACGTACGGAGGCATCGACGGTTATTGGGTCCGGGCCGCTGGCGCCTCCACCGGACGGATCGGCGTGATGCTCCACGGAGGCGGCTACATCATCGGATCGGCGAAGGGCTATCGTGCCTACGCTGCGGAGGTGTCACGGGCAACCGACGCACGGGTCTTCGTAGCGGAGTACCGTCTGGCCCCGGAACATCCGTTCCCGGCGGCCCTCGACGATGCGCGAAGCGTCCTTGCCGCCGCGATCGACGAAGTTGGGGCCCAGTCATGCTTCGCGATTGGAGACTCTGCAGGCGGGGGGCTGGTGATCAGCTCCCTGTGGGATCTGCACCGCACAGGGGCGACACTCCCGGGCCGCATTGTCCTCGTGTCGCCACTCGTCGACCTGACGGTCACCAACCCCAGCTATGAAGAGCGCGCAAACATCGACCCGATCGTCTCGCGCAATGGCATTCAACGCGCTGCCAATCTATACCTCGGTGGGCGAGGACCGGATGAGGTCCCGGCGGCGTTTCCGATGCTGTCTGATCTCGGCTGGCTCCCGCCTTGCCTATTGCTCGTGGGGGGCGCGGAGGTCCTGCTGGACGACTCACGCAATTTAGCGGAGAAGCTCGAGCGGGAAGGGGCGCACGTCGAATACCGCGAGTACGACGGCATGGTGCACGTCTGGACGCTGTTTTCGTCGTTCCTGCCTGAAGGGCAGGAAGCGCTGGAGGAGATCGGCGCATTCGTGAACACCGAGACCTCTGTGACGAGTGGTGGTTTCTGACCCGCGTAGTGGTGCTCATATCTTATGTGGCGCGACGAGTTCACCTTCCGGGTGATCTTGACTCTTTACAAAAACATTTTGCGGCGTCGATCTGCGTCGTAATCGGCATTTCTTCATCAGACTTATCACTAGCAAGGAGAATAAAGTGCGTATAGGAATTCTCGGTTCCGGCAACATCGGCACGACCCTGGCAAACCGTCTCGCCGCGGCGGGTCACCAGGTTAAGGTCGCCAACTCCCGTGGTCCCGAAACGGTGCCGGCCAACGCGTTGAGCAGCGGTGCAACGGCCGTCACGGCGGGCGAGGTCGTCGACGGGGTCGAAGTCCTCATCACCTCGGTCCCCTTTGCGCGGATACCTGACCTCAGGCCGCTGATCGAGCGGCTTCCCGATGATGCAGTGGTCATCGACACCTCGAACTACTACCCCCATCGCGACGGTAACATCGCCGCGGTCGACGAGGGGCAGGTGCAGAGTCTCTGGGTCAGCGAGCAGTTCGGCCGCAAGGTGAACAAGGCCTGGAATGCCATCAACACTGGCTCGTTCGACTCCAAAGCAACGCCGGCGGGTCATCCAGACCGTATTGCAATTCCCGTCGCCGGCGACAGCGATGCTCAGCGTGCCTTGACCATGTCGCTGGTCGAGGAGACAGGATTCGATGCCTTCGACGCGGGCAAACTCGAGGAATCGTGGCGACAGCAGCCTGGCACTCCTGTCTACTGCACGGACTTTACCAGGGAGAAGGTCGCGGAGGCCCTTGCGGCAGCCGACAAATCGCGGTCTATCCTTCGACGCGACCTGATGATCCAGGTGAACCGTGAAATTTTGAATGACCCTACCCCCGTGAGAGGGGAGGACTACATGGTTCAACTGCACCGCGTCTTCAACACGTAAAGAACTTGTGGTCTCGAGCTGACGCCATTGGCGGAGTTGCCCAGGATCTGGCGGTGCACCGGATCGGAATGCCGCAGGTTCGCCCGCCAGACCGGGCTCTCTAAGGCCGTTCCGGCGCCTGGGGTCCTGGCAGAGATTTCCGGTGCCGATGCCGTCATCCTGGCCCCGGTAAAATCCCGTGCTGTCCATCGGCACCATCTTGAAAATCCCGGGCACCCGGCAGGCAATCCAGACGACGGCGGCTCCCGTCGTAGTAGTTTCGCCCATCATCTCCGGGGCGGCCGTGCGGGGCATGGCGGCTGCCTGCCTGGCTGCGATCGGCGTCAGGACTGCTGCCCGGTGCGGTGGCAGCGCATTATGGTGCGCGGTCCTCCGGAGGAATCCTGGATGCGTGCCGGTGCGGAGCGGGACCCGGAGCTGTTCCTTGACTTTCCAGACGGCGTGGAGGGTGCCGGTTGGACCGCCGATGGGCCGTGCTGGCGACGTCGAGATTAACGAAAACGCCAGCCACTGCGGCCACGGCCTACAGCCTGCGTCTTCTCGCGCGGCGTTGGCCGGATCTGACCGAGCAAATCCAAGACCTGACCCGGCACCTGAAGCGGCTGTTGGAGGACCACGCCCCAGCCCTTATGTGCGTGTTTGGCTGCGGACCAGACGCCATCGCCCAGCTGCTGATCACCGCCGGAGACAACCCCGAACGGCTCCGTTGCGAAGCTGCATTCGCCGCACTGACCGGTGTGAGCCCGATGCCGGCGTCATCGGGTAAAACGAACCGTCATCGGCTGAACCGAGCCGGTGATCGCCAAACGAATTCGGGGCTCTACCACATCGTCATCGTGCGGCTGCGCCACAAGAGGGCCCGTGGCCCTGCTGGGATGAGTGCGTCTAGCATTCAACCTGGAACAGGACCACGAGCCAAATGGGAGTGTACTGGCTGGCCCGTACGGGACAGACTGGTATCTGAGCCGCTGGCAGGTGAGCACTACACGAGCCGGAATGCCCCGTTCTTTAGTCCTTGATCAAGATCGTGCCCCTGCCGGTGAGCGAGGAGGGCGAAAGCGCTGGTGGGATGTCGTGCCATGGAGCACTAATCCATTAGGTCGCGCCTGGTTCTTTCTCCAAGGCGGCTCGGGAAAACCGAGACGGCATTGGAAGGGGTTGGGTGCAGATGCTATTCGTCGGTGATGACTGGGCCGAGGACCACCATGATGTTGCTCTTATCAATCAGGAAGGCCGACTACTGACCCGCGGCCGGCTACCAGAAGGTGTGCAGGGAATCGAAGCTTTGCATCGGCTTATCGCCGATCATCTAGACGAACGCGATGGGCCTGAACAGGTGATGGTGGGCATCGAAACGGACCGTGGCCCCGCGGCAGTGCAATCGACAAGACCTGGGCCCCACCGCATGCTCCTGCAACGCGGCGGCGACACACTCAGCTGCCGAGCCTGCCTCCGATTACACGAAGTGTCTACCAGCCAATCCTGCGTCCAGCGAACCGAGGCCGCCACGGCCATCAAGAAGCCAGACCAACCGGTCCACAACTCCATAGTGAAGAGCCAATTTACCCGTAGCGCCGATGCCCGTCTGCTCTTCTTGTAGATCGTGTCGGTGTACTCAATCGTGCTTCACGCCAGCGAAGATAGCAACGATCTCGGCTTCGACCTCGACGTCGAGGCATACGGTGACATCAGCGACAATCCGTAGCTGACCTCTTCACGAAGACGCACGGCGAAAGTACGACCCTACTGGCTATGCCGCAGGTTGGTTTCCTTGTCTACGACGGTGGAACATACTGGGCACCGCGGTTTGCTTGGTGAACGAAACCTCAATGCGCGCGCCGAGGCCGAAAAGTCGATGCCACCCTCCTCATGGACTACTTCCTAGGCCACTCCAACGGACTCGGATTGCTGAGTGAGAGTGCGCGGTCAAGAAATAGCGCATGGCCGGCAACTCTTCTCGGGCGGTCTCGCATCTGGCCATGGTGAGAGCAGCCAATGCGATGCACCGAATCGACCGTCTCAGCCTGGCCGTTCGGACGGGATGTACTGGCCGCGGATACGCACACCCCGCCTGTTTTGGAGCTTCGGCTTAAACTCAATGGGCATGAGAGGTTGGAACTATCTTCTGGGGTCAGCCTCTCAGATCTTGATGCTCGAGCAATTCGTGCCTGTGGTGGAGCATGAACTCATGCCGGTAGTGAAGGCCAATCCAAGGGGATGCAGAGTATTCGTCAATGGCAAAATCTTGAAGCGGAATTGGTGCTTCTTCGGGGCAGATGTTCTGACCCGGTACGGGTGATCGGGACACTTTCTGAGTCAGGACGTCGTGCGGTGCTCGGGGCCTGGGCATAATTTTTCCTCGTTTCATTGGTGTTTGCTGTTAAGATGCGCGGAGGATGTCTTCGACGCGGTGTTTGGCGTCACCGAAGATCAGGGCAGAGCAAATGTCCCCTGGTCCTCCAGGCAGCGAAACCGTTGGCGAGTTCGGTGAATCGGATGCCGGCGACCGTGGCTTGGCGTCCCGGTTGGGGCCCTTGTGTCGCGCGCAGTGACTTCGCCTTCGGGGGTTTTCACATGAAATCCACGTGCCCCCGGACCGGCATGGAAGACACCCGCGCTAACTCTCATGGTCGGCATCCACTCCGTTGACGATGTTGTCGATTGAGGTTGACAGGGACTACGTCCGTGTCAATGTAAGCATCGAGGCGGCTAGGCCCCATTCTAAATAAATTTCACGGTGACACTCGTCACGTATCGAAACCATAGCGGGCATTGAATACGAAGTCAAACGGTACCTTGGGAACGAATTCATGCACACTTTCGGCTTGGACGCACTAACTTCTACGACCTGCCACTGGTCTTGACGTCTGTTGGTGAAAACCCGAAGTAGCGGGATCTGGGGATTCTGCGGGCAGGTGTTCTTGTGAGTACGACTCGACGTGGATTCACCGGAGTATTGGCGGGAGGCTGCGCGCTTGGTCATTGATACGGGCAGGCCGGTCGCTCCGGTGGCCCGCTAGCTGGGTGTGGGTGAGCAGCTGCTGGGCCGCTGGGCGCCTCAGTTATGGGGCGCGGCTGGAGGCTCCCGAGGAGTTCGCTATGGCGGACTGGAAGGGATTCCCGCCGCAACGATTCCGGCCGATAGCGCCGATCGGTGACACTCGGGTGCATTCGATCCCGGATCTGGTCGCCAGAAAGTGGACACCGTCCCAGGCGCTGGCGACGCGATCGAAGATCGTTTTGGCCAGCGCCCGAAGGGCTGACGGACGTGGCGGCCGCTGCGCGGTGCGGCGTGGAACCGCACACCGTGGCGAAATGGCGGCGCCGGTTCCTGGAACAGCGTCCGGACGGGCTGGTCGACGAGCCCAGGCCGGGCCGGCCGGCCACGGTCACGGCCCAGGAGGTCGAGGACGTGGTGGTCGCGACACTGGAATGGACACGGAAGAACGCGACCACATGTCCCGGGCGAGGATGGCCGAACGGACCGGGCTTTCGACGGGCCTGGGTGAAGACCTGGAACGAACACCCAACGCCATTCACCTGGACAAAAACCGCCGAACAAATCCTCGAATCCCTCGGACGACTTCTGAACCGGATTTCAGGCGCAGGACACTAGATCGTCAGGCCCTTGAGGGCGTAATCCGGATACCGTTCTCCTGCGGCTACTCCGACAGGGAACATCTCGTCGAGGACCGAGAGGTCGTCGGCCGTCAGCACAACTTCGGCCGCAGCCACGTTCTCCTCCAGGTACGTACGACGCTTGGTACCGGGGATCGCGACGACACCCTCCTGGTGCAACACCCAGGCCAAAGCCAACTGTCCCGGCGTGATGCCCTTCCGCGCGGCGATCGCGCGCAACTTCTCGACGACCTTAAGGTTGGCGTCTAGGTTGCCGCCGATAAAGCGCGGGCTGACACGACGGAAATCGCCCTCCTCCAAGTCGGCCGCCGTGGATATCGCCCCGGTCAGGACACCACGGCCCAGCGGCGAGTACGCCACGAACTCGATGCCGAGCTCGCGGGTCGTGGCAAGGACACCGTTGACTTCAGGGTCCCGTTCGAACAGCGAATACTCGGTCTGAACAGCCGTCAGTGGATACGTTGCGTGCGCGCGTCGGATCGTCTCTGGGGATGCCTCCGAGATCCCGAGGTAGCGGACTTTGCCCTCTTCGACGAACTCCCCCATCGTGCCGATTGTCTCCTCGATCGGCGTGCTCGGATCAACCCGGTGGATGTAGTACAGGTCGATCGTCTCGCGGCCGAGGTTACGCAGCGAGCGCTCGAGCGCCTTGCGCAGATATGCCGGCGAACCGTTCGGCCCGACACGCTCGCCGTCATCGCTGATCTCAAAACCTGTCTTGGTTGCAAGGGCGTACTCATCGCTGCGGCTGCCAATCGTTTCACCGATCAGCCGCTCATTGACGAACGGACCGTACATCTCTGCGGTATCGATTAGGCTGACGCCGAGATCGAGCGCCCGGTGTAGGGTCGCAGCCGACTCCGCGTCGTCACGCCCCCCGTAAGCACTGGACATCCCCATTGCGCCGAGTCCCTCGACGCTGGCCTCAAGACCCTGACTTCCCCATGATTTCGTATTCATCAGATAAGCTTGCCAGATCCCCACAAATTTGCGCAACGGTTCGGTGCGTCCGTCACCGGCGGTTCGGACGGGGTGGTGACGACGGCAATTATGATCAGGCAGGCTTTTCTTGGCTACCGGCTTCGCTTCCTTCGCCACTCGGCCGGGGTGAGACTGAGGATGTACTCAGGTGTCCCCGTGCGGAATGGATATGAGTCCAGTTGTTCGTTCTG
>FOEZ01000067.1 GCA_900110595.1 Arthrobacter sp. OV608
GGTCCAGGAAGCGGTGGTCACCGGATGGTGCAGACCGGAAGAAGTGAGGGGTGTTGTGAGGAGAAGAATGAGCACGATTAACCGATCCTTTGGCGTCGGGTTGTCCTCTGAGGCCGCATCTGCCATCCCGGCTGACCGTATTATCATCGCTGCCGTCGTCGAGTGGCGCGGCAGGATTGCCATGTTCAGGAGGAGCCGCAGTCTGGGCCATGACAGCGGCCGGTGGCACTGCATTACGGGATTTGTGGAAGTTGGGGCAACACCCGAACAGCAGGCCCTGGAAGAGCTGTTTGAAGAGACGGGTTTGCAGGCCAAGGACCTCCTCGATCTTCGGCAGGGGCCGGACCTGGTGATCTCTGACGATTCGGGAATCCCGTGGCTTGTCCACACTTTCACTGCGCTTTCATCCCGGCGGCGGTTGACAATCGACTGGGAACATGATGCCTATCGGTGGACCACTCCACATAAGGCCAAGCGCTTCGCTAATCGAGTCGGCTGGCTCGACAACGTGCTCGCCGCCACCGGTCACTACCCCGTTGCCGTCCCGACACCCCCATCATGGGACCGCGCTATGATCCCAAACCTGTTAGATCAGCGAGTGAGTCAATGAAAGCCATGACCCAAGCCAGCGCACCTTCCGGTACCAGTCGAATACAGCCTGGTGCCCGAACCTACGGTTGCATCCGGCTTGAAGGAGTGGTTGGGCATGGTGACGCCCGGGGGCGAGAGCTCGGGTATCCCACCGCCAACATCTCCGTGCCGGATGGGGAAATTCTGGATGGCGTCTGGGCAGGCACCGTCCGCCTTGGTCAGGGAGAGAATGATGAAATCTACGCTGCCGCTGTCTCTGTAGGTCAGCGCCCGACCTACTACCATAGTGGAACACGGCTGCTGGAAGCCCACCTTTTGGAGTACGACGGGGACCTGTACGGTCGCTTCGTTCAGGTGATTCTGCACGAATACATCCGCCCCCAGCGACGATTCGGTGGAACCGATGAACTGGCAGCGCAGATCCGCGACGACGTGGCCCGTGTGCGTTGCTGGTTCAACGGCGCAGGCCAGGAACTTTGGACGTG
>FOEZ01000057.1 GCA_900110595.1 Arthrobacter sp. OV608
AGCTGATTCTCGGCGTCCAGTGTGTACTGTACTAAGCTCTCCGCGCGGTGTGAGTCCCACCCGTCGCGTCAATTCGATCCACCGGAAAGGTTTCCGCGTGCGCAGTATTCGTCAGGCTCATGATCGCACCGCCAGTTCCGCTCGATAGACGTCACACACGAAGTCCACGAGGCGGGGGTTGAGAAGCTCCGGATGGGCGAGGGTGGGGGGCATGCCCTCCACCAGCGATCTGGATGAATCCTCTGCTCTCGGGCAGCCCGTCCTCGATGGCCGTGTCGATCAGCGCGAACCCTCGAACCCTGTCGGGCCCACGCGAGCGACATGCGCAGGGGGATGAAGCCTCGCTGGGACATACCGACCACGGTTGCTTCGGTCACTCCGATCTCCAGCTATCAAACCAAGAGTTGGCTACGTTGGCGGTGGGAACACACTGCACCGCGGCACCCCGATGACCCCAGCGCGGGAAGCGCAGGATCACCGGTGCCGGATGCCGAACCATGGAAGAAGCGGATCGGGCTCTCCGAGAGCCCATCATCGCCTGTCGAGATCTTCAGGTCGCGCCAACTATCCCACCGACACTAGGGGCGTACGCAAGATGTACGGGGCGTACCTGAGCTGGTGTCTACGGAACCAGAAACAGCCCGCCTCAGAGCACGCCTTCTGGGCAGCCATGAGCACCCAGGGATACAACAGGAATGACGACACTGCCGGCAAGGAAAACCAGCGCAAGGGACTGCTGTCGTGCCTGTCCTGGCGTCAACAGTGGCAGGGCGCTGCTATTCAACCTGCAAATTATCAGCAGCAGACCTCAGCATCCTCGCCCCTTCTACGAACTTGTGATGGCCAGATCGTGTGACTCCTGCTCCGGCACGATGATAGGAACGATTTGTACCAGGACGGCCATGGCAACTCGTTCGACGAGGGTTTGGGTGACGATGGCCAGCGGGGCGATGCTCTGTGCGGGCGGCAGTGCCAGGGCCAACGGGAGAACGACGAGCGAGTTGCGGGTGGAGAACATGGCGGCCCTGGTGCTCGGAACGTCGAGATGGGCAGCCCGTCCTGCCATTCTTCCTATGAGGACGGCGATGACGACGAAGGCGACGTAGAGGGGAACGACGCCGGTGAGATTGATGATCCGGGAGCCCACTGCTGCGATCTGGGATCCGATGACGATCGCGAGGGCGCCCATCATCAAGGGCAGATCATGGCCGGCCATGATCTTTTCTATCGCTTGACCTGCAAGGTACAGACGGGCGATAGCCTGCACCAGGGCAGCCGAAGCCAAGGGCAGGACTATCAGCAGGAGGAACACCTTGAGGAACGGGCCGGCGTCGATCACCCTGACAACATCACTACCGGCGAAGAGGACAGGATAGACCGGGAGCATGAGGATCTGCACCAACATCAGCAGGGGGGTTGCCGCAAGCAGGCGGGCGCTGGCGCCGCCCGCGCGGCTTCGCTTCCTTCGCCACTCGGCCGGGGTGAGACTGAGGATGTACTCAGGTGTCCCCGTGCGGAATGGATATGAGTCCAGTTGTTCGTTCTG
>FOEZ01000036.1 GCA_900110595.1 Arthrobacter sp. OV608
TTCGGTGGAACCGATGAACTGGCAGCGCAGATCCGCGACGACGTGGCCCGTGTGCGTTGCTGGTTCAACGGCGCAGGCCAGGAACTTTGGACGTGGTCCGCAAACGAGTCGGATGGAATCTGCTGATCAACGTGTGGGTGGAAATTCGACGCAACGGCCGGGTCATAAGAACGGGCTTTGTGGAAGATGCGATGCCCGACTCCTCCGCGCTTTGGATTGCCGCGGACGCGAATGACCCCCGTCAATTGTTTGAAGCATCCGAGGGATTCGAGGTATGGGTCACACCTCAGTACGGCCCGCCGGCCTCCGCTACCGGCTGAACATGAATCACTTTGTCAACCCCCGGGTTTGATGGAGACATTTATAATATCCGGCCCAGCAGACCTCAACGTCTGCCGACATCTCCACGATCGTGGCTATGAGTTCGAGCAGTGTGCGCTCGTCGGTCTCCACCTGTTCCGACAGCAAGCAACGCCCCTGTGTAAACCGATCACGACGCAATGAAGAGCTCATTAGCCCGAGTCGATTCCTACCCAGAATGCCGGCATATTGAGTGCAATACACCGGCGAGCCTGGCTGCTGCCGCCACGAGTCGGAGAGCGACCCGGCGTCGACGGCGTCGAATCCCGAGGCATTCACTAAGGTGGCGGAATCCACCGCATTCCAGGCCTTGATAATGGAGCGCCCCAGCCGTTCAGACACCCATTCGCTCTCGGGTTGCCCGTTCTCGATGGCCTCGATCCTGCCATCCCGATTGGGTAGTAGTTGGAGGTGTCGCTGACCACGGTCTCCGATGGCACGGTGGAAATCAGTCCTGGTGCACACCGCAGTTCACGGCAATCTTGGAGGTCGCTGAGCGCAGCTTCGCCGAGGTCGGCATCGGGGGATCCTTGAACGTCGCCAAGGACGCCGGGTTCGCACAAGTACGCTCTACCGGCACTTTCCGAGCGTGGCCGCGCTGGAGCGCTGGTGGCAGCGGTACGATTTTCACCGGTGAGTAGTTCTTTTGAATCGTCAGCGAAGGCAATCGAGAACGTATTGGGCGTGGACTTCCATCTCATCACCCACCGCGCTCTGCCTCTGCCGACAAAGCCTCCCCATGACGCACTCGGGGAGCTCCCCGGTTCTCTGCAAAGCGTTATGTTCTGCATTACAAGACTGATGAACCGGTAACCGGGTTGGCTATCGGCCTTGAGGAGCCCGCAATCCTACATCGGCTTGCGCAAACAACTTCCTGCTCGACGTTCACAGGTGCATTCCTTCTCTACACCCTGGCCCAGTGGATCAGAGCTCGGTTTACGACGTCGGGCGGTCGGCGTTTGAGGATACGCAGTGCCTCCATGCCGCCGTCCCCACCGGTTCTAGGGCGGGGGCAGAAGTTCCCGCGCGTCGGGGTGGCAGCAGGCCCGCTTCGGGAGAGTCGGTGCCGGGCCTGTTTGGGACCACACTGGCAGCGGGGCACTGCCGTTTTGGCGTGCGTTTGCGTCCATTGAGCGGAACCCCGTAACGCCGGCGGTCTCTCCTTGGATCGCGCCTCACCCTTGCTGGCAACATCAACAACACTCTTGCCGAACTCCGCCCCGTAAGCCGGGGGGGCATGGTCAACATCCTTCTACGCCCCAAGGTCGCCAGGTCAGGGAGTCAACAAACCTGGGAAGTCCCTTCTTTCTGGGAACTAAGCCGACGCCCTCTGGTGTCAGGTTTGGGGGTGCCCCAACACAGAGGTCCGGGCCTTTCCGCAGAAGTTTCGCTACGGGTCCAGTTGCCCACGGGGCCGGGTTCTCACAACGAAAGGCGCGAGTACTTTCGGATCCAATAGCGCGCCTGCCAGTTCTCGGGGGGAACAGTGCACGGCGGCGTGATTATTCAACAAACCTTTATGGCCTTACACCGCGAGGACGACAACGATGCCGAGGCCACCGAGGGCCACCCCGGCGAAAGCGGTCCACAGTACTGCGGTGATGTCGGCGTCGACGTTTTCACGGGCGATTCCACTGGAGCTTGCGCTGTAGTGTCGGCGTTGGGTGACGTAGATGGCCAGAGCAGCGCTCGAGGAAACGGCGAAGAGCAGCAGGATGGGAAGCCCGTGCGCCGGGAGCCAGCGCAGGAAGATGGCGCTGACGGTCACAAGTGCCATCATAGTCCGGCCCCAGGCGAGGCTGGTCCGCTCCGGCTGCAGGCCGGGATCACCATGCGGGCTGGCAGGACGGGAAGAAGGTCTCATGCGTCAGCGCCAAAGGATAAAGACCAGGACGACGGCGGCGGCCAGCGCGCCTGCCCCGGCGAGCAGAGGCACAATGAGCGGCAGCGGCAGCGGCACCCGATTGCGCATGCTGCGTTCCACATGGAGCCACCGCACTATTGCGCCGGCGCTGAGCAGCATGCCGAGCAGCAGCAGGACCACGGCCAGCCCTTTGCGGACCGGCTGCAGGAACAGGTCCGAGGTGAACGCCTCAATGGCGATCCCGCCGGCCAGGAGTGCAAGGGAAGTGCGGATCCACGCCAGGAAAGTGCGCTCATTGGCAAGTGTGAAGCGGGGATCAGGTTCGGTTCCGCCGGGGAGGAGCCATTCGGCGGCTTTCCCGCGCGGCGGAGGGACCGGGCTGGTCGACGGAGGCGGGTTGCTAGACATAGGCCGAGCCGATCGGCTTGCGACGAAACGGTGCCGGTATAGTCATAAAGTTTCCCAGCGGTGACTCATTACCCCTGTTCATGCTGATTTTCCACATTTGGGCTTGTCGAAGACGAGAAGGGAGGACAGGGGCATGCCAGGGGTGCCGCGATCCTGGTGACGATTGAAGCAGCGCAGCCAGGTCTTCCGCGCGGCGCTACTTTTTTGGTCGTTGGTCATATACTCACCGCCGATCTTTGCTAAGTACATAATTGATTGGAGTAGCCTCAGCCTGGCGGCATCTGCCACATAATCAGCGCGTTCGCGGACCGATCCGACGGGTCAGGGCCGCGCTTGTCAAAGGCAACCACAGGAGACGTACTCCTTTATGTCAGGGCCTCGTTAGTTTGGTTTTGTGACGTCGTTAACTAAGCATGCTTGGTAGCGGTTCGCTAACCTATTTAAATTACCACTAGTGTAGAAAATGGCCCGCAACCGGGAGCAATGATGATCACGAGGAGCGAACTTGTCCAATCACACTTACAGCATTTCTGAAATTGTCGGTACCTCAACCCAAGGGGTGGATGACGCCGTCCGCCATGGCATTGCCACGGCCTCGCAGACGCTCCGTAACCTCGACTGGTTCAAGGTCGAGGAGATAAGGGGCCACTTGGAAGAGGGTAAAGTTGCTAACTGGCAGGTAACCATCAAACTAGGTTTCCGCCTGGAAGAAAACTGATCTAAACGAACTGGCCCGCAGCGACCGGCCTCGGGTGCGTTGCGCTGGCTGTGGGCCGGTTCGCTAGCTGAGATCGATGGTGCGCGATTTAGGCATCAATGCAAGGGACTTTAAACTCCCCGGGCTGTCACTAGCGAGGTCGTGCCGTAACGGCAGGGAAGGGGACTGCCCCGGCTTTCGTTGAGTTGGGGTTTTAGGCCGCTGTGAGCGCGGTCCCGTTGATTGTTTCGTTTTCGAGCGGCGTAAGTTTTCCCAGTCGTCTTTTGCGTCGCCGGTGGTAGTAGATTCTTTCGATCCTGGTCGTGATGGCCAGCCTGAGGTCCTGCCGTGTGAGCCACTGCTGACGGCCCAGGACGTTCTTCTGCAGCAGCGAGAAGAACGATTCCATCGCGGCGTTGTCTGCGCACGCACCGACTCTGGCCATCGACCCCTGTGAGCCGGTGGTGCCGGAGTGATTCGACGAACCGGCGTGACCGGAACTGGGACCCGCGATCCAAGTGCACCACTTTCCCTTCCGGGCGGCGTGCCAACACAGCGTTCTCTAGTGCGGCGACGGCAAGGGAGGACTTCTACGCGCGTCCATTGAGTAGCCGACAATCCTTCAGGCCCCGTTTCTTAGAGAATACTGACCAGATGCGGTGGTCCCTGCACAAGCGCTGGACCGGTTCTCACCCGCCGTGATGCTCTTCTCCGGGTCCTCGGAATGGATGTCCAAGGCGGCGTTGACGAGGTGCGCATCGATCCAGTTTCGTTCGGTCACCGGCTTCGCCTTCCACCCGTAGTAGCCTTGCTTGCTGAAACCCAACACCCTGCAGGTCACCGCCACGGGAACACCATCGGCGGCAAGATCCGTGCCAGCGGGTAGGTCATTTTGGGTTGATGTCCCTTGCCAGATAGGCAGCTGCCCGGCGCAGAATCTCGTTCTCCTGCTCCAACAGGCGGTTGCGCTTCTTCGGCGCCCGCATCTCGGCCGACTCCGCAGCCGCCGGGCCGGCACCGGATTCCTTACGTTCGGCGATCGCAATTCAGCGCTTCAACGTCGTGACCGAAAGCCCGAAATCCCTTCGCAATCTGCGCCACCTGCGCCTCGCCCTTGCGGGCCACATCAATAACATCCTGGCGGCGCCCCATGAATCGTGGGCATGCTCAACACCCTTCCACGAGCACAGGCTCGCTAGGAGGCTGCTGAACAAGCGGTTGTGGGGCGGGCGGAAGGCCACCAATGGCCGTCTAGCGGCGTTTTCTGGTCAGCAACCTTAGGTGCGACAACGCGGCCTTCCACCGCAGATCGAAGGTCAAAGCCTCCGCGGTTTCCCGTCCGATAGACCCTGCAAGGCCTGCAGAACCAGCACCGACCCGATCATCGGCGCCGGAACCGAAGGCCTGCCCCGCCGCGACGGAAACAGATCCTCCATCGTCGAATCCGGAAACAACCGCCCCCGTTGTCTGGCCAGAAAAGCGAAGACGCTGCCCGGAGCCAACAACTCACCGGCCAGCGCCTCCACATCCAAAAACCCGCGTTGGGCGTCCTCGCGTCCCTGCTTGAGACCACTCCTAATCACCAGCCCCACCAGGCCAGCCGACGCGCCCGACCTGCCAATATTTCAGCAGCCTCCTAGGCTAGGTCAAGGAGCCGACAAAACCGGGGGCAGTCCCAGATCTGGGCTCTTGAAAGATCGCCGCCACAGCATGGTCTCTTCCCGTCTTGTTGAGGTCAGTGGATTGGACAACCAACCGAACATCAAAGTCGTTTGTCCGTCTGCGACCCAAGGTCCTCATGCCCGCTAAAAGGCACGGAGGATCTCTTCCACGCGGGTTTTGGCGTCGCCGAAGAGCATTTGGGAGTTGTCTCGGTAGAACAGCGGGTTTTGGACGCCTGCGTAGCCGGCGGCCATGGAGCGTTTGAACACGACGACGTTTTCGGCTTCCCAGACTTTGAGGACGGGCATGCCGGCGATGGGGCTGCCGGGGTCTTCGGCGGCGGCGGGGTTGACGGTGTCGTTCGCGCCGATGACCAGGACCACGGAGGTGTCTCCGAGGTCGTCGTTGATCTCGTCCATTTCCAGGACGATGTCGTACGGGACTTTGGCTTCGGCAAGGAGGACGTTCATGTGCCCGGGCAGGCGCCCGGCAACGGGGTGGATCCCGAACCGGACGTTCACACCCTTCTCACGGAGCTGGTGCGCCAGTTCAGCGACGGGGTACTGGGCTTGGGCGACGGCCATGCCGTAGCCGGGGGTGATGACGACACTGGAGGCGTTGATGAGCATTTCCGCTGTCGCCTCGGCCGTGATCTCGCGGTGCTCGCCGTGGTCAGTGTCCCCTTTGCTGGCGGGGGCGGCGATGCCGAACCCGCCGGCGATTACGGAGATGAAGGACCGGTTCATTGCCTTGCACATGATGTACGACAGGTACGCGCCCGAGGAGCCGACCAGGGCGCCGGTGATGATGAGCAGGTCATTGTTCAGCAGGAAGCCCGCCGCGGCGGCGGCCCAGCCTGAGTAGCTGTTGAGCATGGACACGACCACGGGCATGTCGCCGCCGCCGATGGAGGCGACCAGGTGCCAGCCCAGCCCCAGGGCCAGGATGGTGACGACGATGAGGAGCCAGAGCTGGGAGTCGTTGACGTACCAGACGGTCAGGGCGATGAACGCGGCCAGCGCCCCGATGTTGATCCCGTTTTTGCCCGGGAGCATCAGGGGTGAGGATTTCATCCGGGCTGAGAGTTTCAGGAACGCCACGATCGAGCCGGTGAAGGTCACCGCGCCGATGAACACGCCGATGAACACCTCGGCGTGGTGGATCGCCATCAGGTCCGCGGACAGGGCCGGGGCTTCGAGGTGTCCGTTCCAGCCCACGAGCACCGCGGCGAGGCCCACGAAGCTGTGCAGCAGGGCGATGAGCTCGGGCATGCCGGTCATTTCGACCACGCGGGCGCGCCAGAGTCCGATGGCCCCGCCGACGGCGACCGCGGCGACCAGCAGGCCCAGGCCGGTGAGGGCGTGGCCAGTGCCCCAGGCGTCCTGCAGGGTCAGCCAGATCGTGGCGGCGAGGGCGATGACCATGCCGGTGATGCCGTAGATGACCCCGGCGCGGGCTTTCTCGTGCTTGCTCAGCCCGGCGAGGCTGAGGATGAACAGCAGGGCCGCGACGATGTAGGCCGCCCCCGCGATGGAGTCGGCGGTCAACGGACCGGAGGCGGTGTCAGTCACGGTAAAGCTCCTCGTAAGTGTTGCTGCTGCTGTTTCGGCGACGGCGATCATGAACGGGCCTTCCCGGCCGAGAACATGGCGAGCATGCGCCGGGTGACAGCGAAGCCGCCGAAAATGTTGATGCTGGCGAGCAGGACCGCGACGGCGGCGAGGACCTGCATGATGATGTTCTCGGAGGTGACCTGCAGCAGGGCCCCGACGACGATGATTCCGGAGATCGCGTTCGTGACGGACATCAGCGGGGTGTGCAGGGCGTGGTGGACTTTCCCGATCACGTAGAAGCCGACCACCACCGAGAGCATGAGGACTGTGAAGTGCTGGGGCAACGGCGCCGGGGCGACCGTGTTGATCCCGAACAGCGCCGCGATCCCCGCGGCGAAGAGTCCTGCCTTGCCGGCCGGGCTGAGGCCCTGTTTCTTCTTCGGTGCCGTATTTTCGGCGGCCGTTCCGGCGTCGGTCTTCACTGTGGGTGCGGCGGAGACTTGGACCGGGGGTGGTGGCCAGGTCTTCTCGCCCTCGCGTACAACAGTCACGGACCGCTGGACAACGTCGTCGAAATCGATCCGCAGGGCCCCGTCCTTGTCCGGGGTGAGGAGCTTGAGCAGGTTCACCATGTTCGTCCCGTACAGCTGGGACGCTTGCGCCGGGAGCCGTGCCGGAAGATCCGTGTAGCCCAGGATCACGACGCCGTTGTCCGTCACGATCCGTTCCCCGGCGACGGAGCCTTCGACGTTTCCGCCCTGCCCGGCAGCCATGTCCACGATGACACTGCCGGACTTCATCGCTGCCACATCGTCTGCCGTGAGTAGCTTCGGAGCGGGCCGACCCGGGATCAGGGCCGTGGTGATGATGATGTCCACATCAGCGGCCTGCTCGGTGTAAATTTCGGCTGCGCGCCGGTTGTAGGCCTCCGAGGTCGCTTTGGCGTAGCCGTCGGAGGACTCCATTGCCTCCTCCACCTCAACCTTGAGGTAGGTCCCGCCAATGGACTTCACCTGATCCGCGACCTCGGGACGCGGATCCGTGGCGCGAACAATCGCCCCGAGGCTGCTCGCCGCTCCGATCGCAGCCAGCCCGGCGACGCCCGCCCCGGCTACCAGGACTTTCGCCGGAGGGACCTTGCCAGCCGCGGTGACCTGACCCGTGAAAAACCGGCCGAACTCGTGGGCCGCCTCAATGACCGCCCGGTAACCGGCAATGTTAGCCATCGAGCTCAGGACATCCATCGACTGCGCCCGCGAAATCCGCGGCACCGCATCCAAAGCCAACGCCGTGATCGGACGCGCCGCCAACGCCTCGACCAAATCCGGCCGCAGGCCCGGATTCAGCGAACCAATCAATGTGGCGCCCTTCGCCAGTCGATCAATCTCCTCCCCACTGGGGGGATTAATGCGCAGCACAAGGTCGCTGCCCCAGGCCTCATCGGCCCCAACAATCAGGGCGCCCGCTTCTGCGTACGCTTCATCACGGAAGGATGCCGCCTCACCAGCACCTTTCTCGACTACCACCTCGTAGCCCAACCCCAACAACTGCTTCACGGTGACAGGCGTCGCCGCCACCCTCGTCTCGCGGCCCAACTCGGCCACAATTCCAATACGTGTCACTATTTCTCTCTCTAATTAATGTCGGGGAAATGCTGATGCCTCAGCCGACGCAGTCAACGTCCCGGAGGGTTGGCCTGGAATTAAAGCCCGTGTCCCAGGACAGATTCCCCACCTAAAGTGCGCGCCAAGGGAGGTAGTTGTTGATGATCGTCGCATTGCATCCAATAATGGTATCGTATTCAGACCGGCCCGTGGTGGCGTGAATGTCTGGGTTGCTTCAGGCGCTGCGCAAGAGTGCTGTGCGACCAGGCGGCCCAGCTCTGATGCCAGGATGTGTTCACGCGGTGCACTCGTCATCGTCCAGGACACCAAATGCCCGAAAATCGTGGGGAGGCCCTTCTTCTTGCTCCTAGACGAAGCGCTGCCGGTGATGCTGGTCAACGCCAAGGCCGCAATGAACATCCGGGTCACAAAACGGGGTCGCCTGACACGGCCTGGCTCGCCCAGCTGGACGCACACGGGTTGCTTCGGGCCTCGTTCGTTCCGCCGGAACCGATCCGCGAACCGCGGGACCTGACCGGGCCCCTGGCCAGTGCTATTTGGGACGCTAGGGATGAGTTTCTCGACCGCAAAACCAAGTGGCTCGTCAATTCTGGCGCATCCGCGCATAGTGACGCGGGGGAGTGCCGATGCAAACCTCGCTGACCTCGTGCCGGGCGCAATGGTATTCAGCGCGAGGGAGGGGCCGGTTGACCTAGGCGACTGGCGCAACTGGTGGCGCTGGCAACCCGGAGCGATGTGGCGGCACCCGGCTGGCCCGGACTCGACGGTTGACGATAAACAGAACCATCGCTTCCCGTACGACAGTCGCGGCTGGGGCGGCACATCGCCCCTTGGTGCCTGCCCTGCAAACGCCTACGGTCTGGTCGACCTTATCGGCAATGCCTGGGAGTGGACGGGCGACTATTACATTCCGCGCCATATTCGGCCGTCAGACAAGCCGGTCGATGCGGGCAAGCGACAGAACCTCCTGGCCGCGGCGAGCGTCGACCAGACACAACCGCTAATGCCGCGACGCGTCCTGAAAGGTGGGTCCCAGTTGTGCTCACCCGACTACTGCTTGCGATTCCGTCCGGCCGCACGCTCACCGCAGGCGGAAGACACCGGCATGTCGCATGTCGGATTCCGTTGTGCGCAAGACGCTTGAGCCGGCCTTCTCTCAAAAGCCAGGATTCTGGAGGGCGGCCGAACATGTGTCCTTCGGGATCTCCAGGGTGGCTCGGTTCACCCGGGAATTCACCTCGTCCATGAACAATCCGTCAACGACGAGCCCGTCACCGTAGTCATACTGCAGCCACAGGCCTGGCTTCGGAAGTCCGGGGGCGGTGGACGCGCACGTTCCATGCACGGAATTTCGCCTTCAATTCCGCCAACGTGGTACTGGTCTTTCGCTCACACCCGGTGAACCCCAAGCCTGGAGCTTCTCATGCACGACCTCGCCGCGGATCTTCCCGCGGGAGTGCTCGACATGCTCCGGGTTCTCCAACAGACCCGGTTGCACCCGGTCCAGGCGGCCCTGGTGACAGCGAATTTCGGCCATACCCGCCAGGTCCCGCCGAACATGCCGGCCCGGTGGCCCTCGTCGCCGGGACAGCTCTCTGGCTTAAGGAAGCCGCTGCCGCGGGCACCGGAAAGATCGGCACAAAATGGAACGAGCTGTCACCCCCGCCAAGGTACGTGGCGCCAACGAGATCGACAAGGGCATGGGAGCAGCAGCGGTGCACCAGCGCTGCACCCACGAGGACCTGCTCTCCATTGTCAACGGAAGAGGCCACAGACCCAGCACCACCCACACCGTCACGGACCAGCGCCAATGGCTGAGCCAGAGCACCAGCGCCTGGGCCAACTTCGGCACACGCCCGACGGCGCCGACCATCAAACACGCTGCTGACGGCGATCTTGAGGGAGCCATCGATGAGCGCTGACACCATCCCCCGCCCCTGGCGACACCGCGGTCGAATGGTTGAGCAGTCTCTTACGCACTTGGTGACGGCCGGGGCTCGGCACTGAGTGTCACCTGAGGCAACTACATGGACACGCCACCGTCGATCGGCAGCACGACTCCAGTAATGTAAGCGGCCTCGTCTGAAGCGAGGAAGCCCACTCCGGAGGCGATCTCGTGTGGCTCCGCGAAGCGGTGGACTGGGATAAGCGCGGTGAGTTCCGCGAGCTTCGCGTCGGGAATGGATGAAATCATCCTTGTCTGCGCGTTGGGCGAGATCGCGTTGACTGTTATTCCGAAGTTGGCGAGCTCCTTCGCGGCCGTCTTAGTGAACCCGATGATGCCTGCTTTCGCTGCGGCATAGTTGGCCTGCCCAAAGTTGCCGTGCATTCCGGAATAGGAAGTCACGTTCACTATCCGTCCGAAGCCCTGTGCGCGCATCGGCGTAACGGCCGCGCGTGTGAGTCGGAAAGTGCCCGTGAGGTGCACATCCAGCACACTCTGCCAGTCTGCATCGGTCATCTTCCAGAGCACCCCATCGCGAAGGATCCCAGCGTTGTTGACCAAAATGTCGAGGGAGCCGGCCTCATCGACAACCTGGTCGATAACTTCACCTACCGAGGGGGAGGACACGTCAACGATGAGGGGACGCGCGCCGAGGCGTTCAGCGGCACTAACGGTCTCCTCAGGGTCGAAGTCGGCAATGTATACGGTGGCGCCACCCTCAGTGAAAAGTCGGGCGATTTCATACCCGATGCCGCGAGCGGCTCCAGTAACGACGGCTGTTCTACCTCGAAAATCGTATGAAAGGGTCACGTTTCTCTCCTCGTTGGATGGGGTTGCATCATTTCTCTAACAGTTGCATCAATCTGGAAGGACGCGCAACTTCGCGCGCGATTGGAACACTCACGAGCACGATTGGAACACTAACGAAATAGGAACTCTGGATTACCAGCGAGTATGTGGCTATGGATGTGTTCCAGCCGATCAACTGGCTGTTCAATGACCAGGAGCCGACCCTGCGCCAGACGGGTCGGCGTCCAACCGAAGGAATTCAGCGAGGTCCTACACGTCTTCGCGCAGTCGACGCTAGATGCGGTCACTTATGCTGGGCTGTGCGCGGCTTGTCGTCGACGTGGAGCAAACCGACGTCCTATAGGATGACAGATCTTTGGTTGACGCTCTGCCGGGGCTGTGATCCCAATCGCCGAGTCTTGGCCCTGGGCACTCAAAGCAAACGAGATGGCTAAACGGCTGACGCTTGATCTCGACCCGTTCGTTCTCCCAGGCTGGATTCGCCGGAGGCGGAGCCACAGGGTTAGGGGACGAGAAGGATCACCATATCGGTGACGCAGGCCGGCTTGTCTTGCCCTTCGATCTCCACCGTAACGCGGACCTGAAGGCGGTGCCCCTGAGTGGTCGGATCCAGGGCAGTGATTTCGACGCCCCCGCGAAGGCGGGAACCGACCGGCACAGGCGCGGGAAAGCGGGTTCGCTCTGCCCCGTAGTTGATCCGGGTTGTCGATTCACCAAAATCAACGACCTGTTCAATGAACGTTGATACGAGTGACAGCGTCAGGTATCCGTGGGCGATTGTAGATCCGAAAGGACTGGCTGCCGCGCGGACTGGATCGACGTGGATCCACTGATGATCTCCGGTCGCCTCGGCAAAATCATCAATTCGCTGCTGGGTAATGGTCGTCCAGGGTGAGAATCCAAGGTGTTCTCCGACGGCTCGACTGATCCAATCAATGGACGTAAAGCTCCGCCGTCCCACCACCGTCACGGCACAACCTCGAACAGTCCAGCTGCTCCCATGCCGCCGCCGACACACATTGTGATGACGACTAGCCGCGCCCCGCGGCGCCGTCCTTCCAGGAGTGCGTGCCCAACCATCCGCGCACCTGACATTCCGTACGGATGTCCGAAAGCGATCGCACCTCCATTTACGTTGAGACGTTCAGGGTCAATGCCGAGCTCGTCGCGGCAGTAAAGGGCCTGCGATGCGAAGGCCTCGTTCAGCTCCCAAAGGCCGATGTCATCGATTTGGAGTGAATGGCGTTCCAAGAGTCTTTTGACTGCCGGCACAGGCCCGATACCCATCTCCTCGGGACTGCATCCGGCGACTGCCATTCCCCTATATAGTCCCAGTGGCGTAAGCCCCCGACGCTCGGCTTCGGCAGCCTCCATCAGCACGGCAGCAGATGCCCCATCCGAAAGCTGACTGGAATTTCCGGCGGTCACGCTTGAAACGGCAGATGCCGTTCCATCCGATAGCACGGGCTTGAGGTTGGAGAGCGCCTCCGCGGTTGTGCCGGGACGGTTTCCCTCATCCTTTTCTAGAAGTACTGAGACGCGTTCCTCAGCACCCGTTGCTTTGTCCACCACAATTTTCGTTGTGGTGAAGGGGACGATCTCTTCGTCGAATCGACCGGATGCCTGAGCTGCTGCTGTGCGTTCTTGTGACATCAACGCGAAGGCATCCTGGGCCTCCCGGCTGACTCCATAGCGTTCTGCGACGATTTCGGCGGTGTGAAGCATTGGCAAGTAGATGCCGGGTACGTGCTCGCTCAGCCACTCATCGTGTGCTCGGTAGAAGTTCTGCTTGTCGTTCTGCACCAGTGAAATTGACTCGACGCCACCGCCGACGGCGATTTGCATGCCGTCTACAACGATCTGCTTCGCTGCTGTGGCAATCGCCATAAGCCCTGAGGCGCATTGTCGATCGAGGCTCATGCCGGCGACCGTCACGGGAAGGCCAGCGCGGAGTGCTGCTTGCCTTCCAATGTTCATCGAGGTTGTGCCCTCTTGCATGGCGGTTCCGAGGACGACATCTTCGACCTCATCACCCTCAATCTGTGCGCGTGCTACGGCTTCGCGGATGGCATGCCCGGCCAGCTCCTGCGCCGATGTGTCGTTGAACGCGCCTCGATAAGCTTTGCCTATCGGTGTTCGTGCTGTGCTGACGATTACTGCTTGTCTCATGCTGCGCCTTCCTTCTGTTCGGTTGGAGCCGACGGGGATTAGAGGATGATTTTGCAACGAATGATGATAAGTTGCACCGCAATTATGACACGGCCCCAACGATTCTGACCGTGATTGTGACCGGAAGCATAGAGTTTAGACGCTGGCATCAGCCTTGCTCGGACATGGCCATCAGGGGGAATTTGGTCCCGTGAGGCCGGTGCGGAGCCAGCAACAACCGAAGCGGGGGCGATTAATCCTGAAGGCAGCCCAACACCGCCGAGACAGCTGAGCGGACCTTTCCCGCATCGGGCTGCTCTCCGATAATGAGATCTGAGTACAGGAAGGATTCCATCACTCGCACAATCACATACGCGAGGTCGGGCGTCGGAAGTGAGTGCCTAAACCGATCAGCGGCTTCTTCTTCATTCAGAATCTGTTCAAAGAAAGTCACTATCTGGCGCTGAAGAGGGCTGACTTTTGTGCTGATGAGCCGGAGGGCGCGCTCCGGGTCGCGGTTAAGAAACGTACGGTAATACTCCGACGAGATGAGAATCTCTGCGTACAACTCCGCAGCCCGGACAATACGTTCCGCCCCCACCTCGTCAACAGCCTCCCGAATGTCACGAAACGTGGACGATGCGAGTGAGGTGAGAATGTCCGTCAGCAGTTGATCTCGGTTGCCGACCCAGCGGAACAATGTCGTGCGGTCGACCTCAAGCTGAGCCGCCAGGTGTCGCATGTCGATGCGCTCGCCTGCGATGAAGCTTTTTCGCGCCAGACGAAAGGCGCGTTCCGCGGAAGACGAGCGCCTTCGCTCTTTAGTTGCTTCGGACGCCATACGGCCATCCTATCTATCGCGCGGGCCTTGCGTCGGCGGCCAATGGCGCTACGGCCATGTGGGTAGCATGAACGGCGAAGCAGCTCGTGCTCATGAAGCGTTTTCGATACATGTTCCTTGAGTCTTGGATACGATACCATTAGTCTATGAATAAGATTCCACGGAGCGGGGCGGTGCGGACGTTGAAGTTCGTGTCGCATTCGTGGCGAGGGTGTTGGGTTTGCCCTACGGAAAGTCGACAGCGAGCGGAGGTTCTGTATGAATTCGGAGAATGAGGGCTTTGTGCCTGAGGAAGAGCGTGATTCGCTTCGCGAGAAGTATCGGCAGGAGCGGGATAAGCGGCTTCGTGCGGAAGGCACTGGGCAGTATGTGAAGCTTGACAC
>FOEZ01000038.1 GCA_900110595.1 Arthrobacter sp. OV608
CCACCGAGTAGTCGCCAAGTCACACCGAAACAGCCGGGAAGAGAACGATGAGCCACGAGGACGCAGCCAGCGCAGCCATGCTCACAGCACGGGCACATGATCCTTCCTGGGTCCGCGCGATCGACCGGATCATCACGCTGTTCGTCTGGATCGTAGGCCTGCTGGTCATCTTGATGGTGTTCAACATCCTCGTCGATGTCACCGCACGCAGCCTGTTCGGTGTCACGATCAATGGGACCACCGAGCTCGCCAGCTATGCATGGATGCCCGGTGTTGCATGCCTCGCCATGGGATACGCACAACTCCACAACGAACACATCCGCGTGACCCTGCTGGTCGAGCACGTGAGTCCACAGGCACAGCGCCTGCTGGCCGTGTTCGCCGAGATGGTGGCTCTGGTGCTCGGAGCGTGGATCCTCCAGCTGTGCTGGATCAGCTTCAACGACTCCCGCCTGCTGGGAGAGGCAGCCAATGCTCTGACCTGGCTGCCGCTGTGGCCGGGACGGCTGTGCCTCGTCCTGGCCTACGGCGGCATCGTCCTCTGCGCGATCGTCCGTCTCTACCGCCTCCTGTGGGCGCCAAGCCAACCTGACCACGAGCACACACTCTCCCCCAACGAAGGGCTGACCGTTGACTAAACCCACCTCCGCCACCAGGGCAGTCGTTGTCGACGATGTCATTGACCTCCCTGCGGCTCGCCCGCCCCGCAGAGTTCCCTCGATCGCCGTGTGGCTGCTGTTGGCCGGGATCGCGGCGTTGTGCTCGGTCATGCTGTTCACCGACCTGGACCGCATCACCGTCGGTATCACCACCCTGGTCCTGATGATCCTGCTGCTCGCGGCCGGCGTACCCATCGGGTTTGCCATGATCAGCTCGTCGATCGTCGGCCTCCTCAGTCTTTCCGGTGGACGCGTCGCCACGGCCTCAACGAGCGCCATCGTCTATGACACGGTCGCGTCGTGGACGCTGAACGTCGTCCCGCTCTTCGTGCTGATGGGCGTGGCCATGTGGAAGGGCGGCGTGACAGCTCGCGCCTATGCGGCCGCGCGACAGTGGATGAGCTGGATGCCAGGAGGCCTGGCGGTGGCTACAAACTTCTCCGGCGCCGCTCTCGCCACCGCCAGCGGAAGTACTCTCGGCATCACCTTCGCGCTCACCCGCATGTCGCTGCCTGAGATGCTCTCCAGAGGGTACAAGCCGTCGTTGGCCACCGGGGCGGTCACCATGGCGGGCACGCTGGGCCAGATCATCCCGCCCAGCATCCTTATGATCATCTACGCCGGAGTCGTCTCCGTTCCGGTGGGCCCCCAGCTGCTCGCCGGCGTCGTGCCCGGCATCCTGCTCGCCGTCGGGTTCACCGTGACCATCGTCCTGTGGGCGACGTTCCAGCCGTCTGCGGCGCCGCGTTCCGGCGACGACATCACGTGGAGGTCGCGGGCCGCGAGTCTCCCCGGAGTGATCCCGCTCGGGCTCGTGGTGGTCACGGTCATCGGTGGCATGGCTTTCGGTCTCGTCACAGCAACCGAGTCTGCGGCGCTGGGTGCGCTGATCGCCCTCGTCGTCAGCTGGGCCATGCTGGGTCGTGGCAATCGTGGACCCAGGTCGACGCTCGTGTACATCCGTGACACCGTGCTTGGGACCGTGACCTCGATCGCCGGACTGTTCATCATCCTGATCGGCGCGGCGATGATCACCCGGGTGCTGACGCTTAGCGGACTGGCTCCGGCGATCACGAAGGAACTCCTCGACCTCAACCTCTCACGCGTCGAGCTCCTGCTGGTGCTGATCGTGGCCTACATTATCCTCGGTATGTTCCTCGAGTCCCTCCCCATGATCCTGCTGACCGTGCCCATCCTCCAGGCACCTCTCGAGGCCATGGGCGTCGACATGATCTGGTTCGGTGTCTTCCTCGTCATCATGTGTGAGATTGGCATGGTCTTCCCCCCGATCGGCATGCTCGTCTTCGTCGTGCACCGTCTGGCACAAGATCCCGACATCTCACAAGGTGTCCGCGTCACCCTGAATGATGTCTACAAGGGTGTCATGCCCTTCGTCGCCGTGACGGTGCTTATCACCGTCGGCCTCATCGTGTGGCCAGACATCGTCATGTGGTTGCCGAACCAATGAGTGGTGGTCCTGCCGGTGCGACTCTCGAATCGTCTCCGCCCAGTTGGGGGTGGGTGAATCGACGGGGACGGTCCTACAGATGTCAAGGGATGCCGACGTCGGCTTTGCGACCGTGGAAGACTTCGCGGGCGATGAACCTCTTGAGGCCGCGGAGAATGTCCTTCTTGGTGGAGAGTCCCTCGGCCAGACGGCGTTGCATGTAGTCGATTGTTCGTGCGTCGTAGCGGAGCCGGCAGACGGCAGACGGCAATCATGTGGAGTGCGCGGTTTGCCTGCCGGTCTCCGCCACGGTGGAGACTCATCCGGTGGGTTTTGCCGGATGAGATAGGGACCGGGGCGACTCCGAATGTCGAGCGCTGCGATCTTGGTGTCGAGCGCGTGAATGCGCTTTGCAAGAGAAGGCAGGGTGAGCTTCGCCGCTTGTGCCGAATCGAGCAATCGCGAGGTGTCTGCGCGGAGCTTCGCGCACTGGGTGGCTTGGCTTCGTTCGCTCTTCGCGGTGAACTGTTCGCGGATAGTGGCGGGATGAGTAGCACCGGGTTTGATGGAGACATGGATTGCCCGGAAGGATGGTTCCTATGCCAGCACAACGGAAAACGCAAACGAGCTGCGTGAGCGCCCAATGCGGATGGCCATTGATGTACGGAAAGATCCTGTGACCAGGACCGGCGCGTAGCTTCAGCGTGAGGTCCGCGAGCTGCGGAGGGCGACACCCACCTCGAGGTCGCCGTCGCCGAATGTGCCGATTGGTACAACTACAAAGGCTCTACGGCGAGTCTCCATCAAAACCCGGGGCTTGACATCTTCGGAGGTTCCGGCTGTTTACCAGCATACTTTTATGGGGCTCGATGTTCACGCGGCCAGCGTGGTCGGTCATCGAGGTCCGGGTCCCTACGCGGGAGCAGGAGGACCTTCGGGACTTGTCCCCGCTGCGGGCCACGGCAGCGAAGAACCCCGCTCACGCCCGCCATCACGTCAACGCGATCCTGCTCCGGCACGGGATACGCTACCCGGAGGAAACAAAATGGGCGTGGCTGCACCGTCAGCACTTTGACTTCCCGGTGCTGCAGTTCACCTTTGAGACCGATGTGGAACAGGCCGAACTGCTGGCAGAACAAATCAAGCGCATTGACCAACGCGTCGCCCAGGTTGCCAAGACCTTTGAATACACGCCTGTGATCGAAGCGTTGATGTTGCCTGCGTGGCATCCAGGTCACCACCGGGTTCGGACTCGGCGTGGAGATCGGGACCCGACCCGGTTCAGCGGAGCCAGCATCGGCTCCTACTCGGCCTGGTACCCAGCGAACAGTCCTCCGGCCTATCCCTGCACCAGGGACCGATCACCAAGGCAACTGGACCTCGTCGCCCCGGCCGCCCGGATCCAGACGCTGGAAGGCAACCAGCGGCTCCACCGCAAATGGGAAGCCTTTGATGCCCGCAAGAAACGCTCCGTCACGGCTAACACCGCGATCGCGCGGGAACGGGCCGGCTGGTGCTGGTGCCTGGCCGCGCCCTTACAGCACAGCGAACACGGGCAGCGGCAACGAATGAACGCGGTCTGACAGAAATGTACACTCCAGGCCAGTGGCGGCCGCGACGTGGCCGCACGATGGTTGCTAACTCGAGACCTAGCTTTGAGCAAACGGTCAAACCGTTCAGGCTCGTTCCTAGACACCGATACGCCCCGGCCGAATAATCGTCATGCGGTGCCAACCCGCGCATATTAGCCTGACACTGCAGTCGAAAAACAAGACTCGCCAGCAAATTCCGCCACTGGGACGGCACCCCTGATGAGCGGCCCCCCAATGCAGTTGGGAGCCGCTCATCTATGCCTCTTGACAAGCCTTTCCCACATATCAGCCAGGCTGCCCGGAACTGTTCACTTTTCGAGCATCGAGCATCGAGCGTCGCCGAGACGCGGCCAGGTGAGCGCGAGGACGGTCGCCGCCGACACGCCGAGTGCACGAACCGCTCGGCGCCGCAGGTTGCATCTGTTCATGCTTTCTACTTCTCTTTTGGTCACGGACCCCGGACATGACGAGCACTGCGGCCCAGATTTTCGTCGGCAGTGAACTGAGACATGGTCTGAAACCCAGCCGCTATGTGAGTTCGATTTCAACCCCTGCGGAAACGAATTCACACAGTCGAGACCGATCCAGGGAGCCTGCGAAGCTCGTCAACCCGGAACGCCTGCGACCTCAACCTCGATCGCCTCAATGCGCCCAACGGCGTCGAAACCGTTGGCGAGTCTCTCTGGGCGAGTGTCCGAGATCAGCATGTAAAGGGTACGCATGTTCGCTCCCCCTAGGGCCACGTCGACGGCGAATGTGCCACCGTCCGGATACGCGGGGTCCGGCTCGATCCGGATGACGTCGGTGACCTCGCCGCCCTCACGGACCCGGCGGAACTCACCCATCCACGGGAATGCCGCCCATACAGCACCCTGACTGTCGATGGCGATGCCGTCCACGGTCTCAGTGGACGGTGCAGCGAACTCCGCGAACACCCGCTGGCGCCCGAGCGTACCATCGGGCGCCACATCGAACGCCGTGAGCCTCGCACGCGGCTCGCGGAACGACTCCGCGACAACGAGAGTCCGTCCGTCGCCCGAGATCGTGATGCCATTGGGGAAGACAAGGTCCTCCCCGCCCGTCTCGATCCTACCGTCGGGGTGACGGACGATAAGGCCCACGCCAATCGGCTGGCTCCCGAATTTATAGCCTTGAGGACCGATGTAGGCACGGCCTTCTCGATCCACCGCCATGTCGTTGGGGTGGTAAGCCACAGACGAGAGGTCGGCCAGTTCTTCCTGCCCGTTCGATCCGAGCTGCAGAAGACGTCCGTCGACGAGAGAGACGACCATCGGTGACCCATTCGGAGCGAACCCCAGGCCCGACGGCACTCCAGGAACGTCGGCCACGTCCTCGACTCGACCGTCCGGCATGAGGCGACAGACCTTACGCCTTCTCATGTCCGAAAACCACAGTGCGCCGTCGTGCCAGCGGGCCGCCTCGAGATAGCCGAGGTCACCCGCCGCGACGACCCGACGCGATTCCGAGTTCAGCACCCTGGGCGATGAACCGATCATACACTTCCTCCTTGATCTAAAGCCTCGCCGCGGGAACATCCCGAGGCAGATTGGAACCATACCGACGGGCCCTGAGCGTCTGGCGGAAGGGCTCACAAGCTCCAGGAGTGACCATCACGCACATGCGCGTGCTGACGCCAGTCCCTTGGGCGGCTCACCGGGATGCTGTGCCGAAGGAGATTCCACCACGTCGTGGCGTCGGCGGAGCACCTCGCGCGATCCGCGGCTCACGCGTTCGGCGCCTCCGGGACATTGGGCCGTGGCGCTTCCTCTCCGGTCTCCAGGACTCTGCGTAGGTCGTCCCAGAGTCCGTCGATGAACTTTCGACGGACGTCACTAAGCCAGGCGTCCGGAGCCACGTCGGTGATCCATTCGAATCGGCAGTAACCGTCGCCCGTGTCGAAGACCCGCATGAACGCGTGGTGGTGAGTGGCTTGCCACTCAGCAGTCTCGAGCAGCGTGTAGGACGCGTACATCAGGTCGGGATCGACGGTGATGTTCAGCTCCGGCTGTTCACGACCTGACCCGCTGGACACGACGGTGCGCAAGGGACCGTCGATCCGGTTCTCCTCGATGAAGCCGAACACACGGATCTCGGCCCGCATGAAGCGTTCCACGATGTTCCATGCCGCCTGCGGGGAGACGCGCAGATCTGCTGACTTGTAGATGATGGCCACGGATGAACCCTCTCGATTGACTACTAAGGCCGACTTCTCAAAACACTTCCATTGATGCGGAGAAAGCGCGTGGTGACAGAGCGAGCCGAACATACCTAGGACTGCGGCGACACAGCGCCCTTGACCTCTTCGGCGACCTTGCCCAGCTCGCGCACGAACTTGCGGGTCTCGCTCTCGCTCGCCGCCGCCGACACCATGTAGACCACGCGGTCGAGGCCCATCTCGACGTATCGATCGAGGTAGTCCAGGCGGCCTAGGTTTAGTGTGATCTCCATGGTCTTGCCGACGGCTGCCGCGCGCTCGCGCAGCTCGGTGACGCGGTCGCCGAGGCCGTCGAACGTGTCATCCGAGTGACCGGGAATCCAACCGTCCGCGTGAGTGAGCGCCCGGTCAAGAACGGTCGGACCCATGCCGCCCATCAAGATCGGCGGATGAGGCTGCTGAAAGGGCTTCGGCCACTGATATATCGGATCGAAGTCGACTTGCTTCCCGTGATACTCAGCCTGCTCGTTGACCCAGATCTGCTTCATCGCCTCAAGACGCTCGAGCATGAGGCCTGTCCGCCTCTTGGGATTGACGCCATGATTTTCAAGTTCCGCCAAGTTCCACGGAGCGCCTGCGCCGACTCCGAAAAGGAACCGTCCTTCCGTCAGACGATCGATAGTTGCGATCTCCTTCGCCAGGATGATGGGGTCTCGTTGCACGACCAGACAAATGCCCGTCCCCAGCTTGAGGGTCGACGTCACCGCTCCCATCATCGCCAAGGTCGTCACCGGATCGTAGTTGCGGTAGTACTCGCGAGGCGGTCCACCGGGGACTGGCGACGTGTCGAACTTTCGTTGTTGAGCGCCGCTGGCCGTGCCGCCGTAGGCGACCTTGTCCTCCTCTCGAACGCGCGACTGCGCAGGTACATGCGAGTGGTCGGGCAACCAGATCGACTCGATACCGTTGTCCTCGACGAGTCGCGCGAAGTCCAGTGGAGGATACGTCTCGTCGGTGTTGTAGAACTTGATGCCGGTCTTCATACAGTCGTCTCCTCAGTCATGCCATTGTCGGGTGTCCAGAGCCGGACTATCCAGCGTGTGATGCGCTATTTCATGAACGGGTAGACACCGATGTAGATCGCGCGGTTGAGCTGGACGAGCCAGTCGCCCATATTCGGAACCGGACGTGTGAAATTGTCGGTTCGTTCGGTCACGACGGCGACCTGCAGATCGCGACGGTTGGGAATACGGTCCCGATCGGCCAACGCGAGAGCTACCTCGATCTCCTCGTACGACAGGTTCGTACTGTAGGCAGGCGATCCTGGCTGATGCCGCCAGGAGTCGGTGATCGAACCTGAGTAGAAGGGGTCGAAGCCCGTATCATTTACGAGCCCCATGGCAACCTCACGGTCGCGGTCGCGATCGGCAGCCACCGCGATCGCAATGCGCGCTGGGCTACCGTTCTCCGTACCCTTGGCAGCCAGCGAACCCGACCCGATAGCGTTCCACGTCTTGGCGACCGGGCGTCCAAGCATCTCGGATACCCATACGCTCTCGACCTGTCCGTCATCGATGGCGGCGATGCGGCCGTCACGCGCCGGGTAGTAGTTCGATGTGTCGATCAGCACCGCGTCGTCGGAGATACGACGCAACAACGGGGCAACCCCCACCATGCGATTGAGAGGAATCGAGCTGACCAGCACCTCGACATCCTCCACCGCCTCATCAGCCACGACAGCTCGCGCCCCAGAGACGAGGATCTGCGGGTCAATGGTCTCCGGTCCCCGCGAATTGGCGACCTTGACATCGTGCCCCGCCGCGCTCAACTTCCGCGCAACGGTCGAACCGATCGTACCCGCACCCAGAACACCGATTTTCATTCTTTATCTACCTTGAACTTCCTTGTAGGGCGGCCTCGAATGAGGCCATTACAGTGCTTGTGTGCCAGTGCCAGCGCCAGCGCCAGTGCCAGCGCCAGCGCCAGTGCCAGTGCCAGTGCCGGGGCCATCGCCGCGCCGCACTCCGCTCGCCATACTGACCGGCAGCGTCTTGCCTGGATCGAGAGAGATCGTGCGACTGTGCAGGTATTCATCCACCGCAGTCGGTCCATGCTCACGTCCGAGGCCCGACTTGCCGTAGCCGCCGAAGGGCGACCCCAGATCCGCGGCGACGCTGTTGACCGAGAACGTCCCCGCCCGAATGCGTCGTGCCACCTCGAAGCCGTGCGCATCGTCAGCCGTGAAGACCGAGCCACTTAGCCCGTAGGGGCTGTCGTTGGCGATACGAATCGCATCCTCCTCGCCGTCATGCGGGATCAGCACGGCGACTGGACCGAAGGTCTCCTCGCGGGAGATCTTCATGTCGTTGGTCGCATCGGTGATGAGCGTGGGCTCGTAGTACCACCCCACCGACAAGTCGGCGGGCCGCTTGCCACCGGTCGCGACGGTCGCCCCTTCGCGCTTCGCCTCCTCGACGATCGAGGCGACCCGATCCCGGTGCTTCTGCGTGACGAGGGGGCCGACCACCGTGTCGGACTCCATCGGGTCACCTACCTTCAATGACGAGAATGCCTTCGTGAGGGCATCTGCATACGCGTCGTACTGCGCGGCCGGCACGATGAACCTTGAGCGTGCGACGCACGACTGCCCGGAGTTGGCCCCGACGCTGGCGCCGACGAGCAAAGGGATGACGTCCTCCATGCGCGCGTCCTCCAGGACGATCGCCGCGGACTTGCCGCCGAGCTCTAGGACGACCGGCCGGACCAAGGCGGCTGTGGCAGCCGCTACCTTGGCGCCGACTTGGTCCGACCCGGTGAAGCTAACCATGTCCACGCCGGGATGCTCGACCAGATAGGCGGACTCCTCGGGACCGGCCGCCACAATGTTGACCACCCCCGGGGGCAGCCCCGCTTCTTCGAAGATGTCGGCATAGACGAAGGTGGCGAGTGGATTGGGCTCAGTCACCTTGAGTACCACGGTGCACCCTGCCAGCAACGCCGGACCCAGCTTCTGCCCGACCGCTGCGAAGGCAAAATTGTAGGCGGGGAACGACGCGACCACGCCAATAGGCTCACGGATGACGAGGCTGTTTCCGCCCATGGGGGTCTTGCCGCCGTCAGGTCCGGTCGCCGTGAAGGGTGTGAGATCGCTGACCCGCACCTCCTCCAGCTCCAAGGTTTGCCCCAGCTCCGCGAAGTAGTTGAAGCTCATCACCGGCATCGCCGTCATGTAGAACTCCGACAAGAGCACCGAGCAACCGAGTTCTTCAGTGATCAGCGGGACCAGTTCGGGCCGTCGCTTCTCGATGCCGGCAGCGATACGGCGAAGGTACTCAGCTCGCTCGACAGGGCTCAGACGAGGCCACGGGCCCTCGTCGAACGCGCGCCGCGCAGCGGCGACGGCATCGTCGATGTCGTCCCTGGACGCCGCAGGGACGCGTCCCACCACTTGCTCGGAGCGCGGCGAGATCACGTCGAAGGTCTTGTCGGACTTGGCGGCGCGCCAGGCGCCGTCGATGTAGAAGGAATCGTGCTCGATCATGGGAATCAGTGCCCTTCTTGACAGGGTTTTCAGCGTTTACAGGGCGGGGGGCGCCGCCGGCGATGAACGGGGTGTGGGTGGTGTTGTCAGTTGGTGTCGGCGTGAAGCCGGCTCGCACCACCGCTGAGGATCCCGGAGAGCGTCTGCGCCGGGCTGTCCGGCGAAGGGGGCCGCGTGCAGTTGAATCCCGCGGTACTCACTCAACTTCCGGGTGTTGGGCTGGCCAATCGTATGCGTGGGAACGCGGGCGTTCCCACGCATACGATTGGCCGATCGTTCAGATGACCGACAGCATTGGACGTCCCGCCATTCTGGACTGGCGGCGCAGTCTACTGCTCGAGAACGCGTTTGAGATACGACAGATCCGTGACCTTGTCCACGGTCAGGGGTTCCTTGTACGACAGGATGCCACCCTTCTCAAGCCAGAGGTTCTGGAGGTCAACCACCATCGACTTGGGATCGAAGGCGAGGTCTGGATCGAACGGAACTGGGGGGAACTTCGCGATCGTCTCTTCCGGCAACTTCAAGTACTGCGACAAAACCTTCATCACTTCGGGTTTGTCGTGGTAGTTGCCTTGCAGGTAGGTACGGTGCGTCCGCACCAAGGCGCGCAGCACGGCTGCGGCAGCCTCGGGGTTGCTGCGCAACTTCTGGCCAAAGACCCAGGGAGTCTGCATATCCTTGGTGAACGGAACGATCTTCTTTGCACCCAGCGCCGCAGCCTGCGGCCCCAAGCTGCCGTAGACCATAGCTACGTCGAGCGCACCCGACTGCAGTGCTACCAGGGAGTCCGGGCCGAACGTAGTCCCGAGCTTGACGTCGTCGAAGCCCAGATTGCACTTCGCCAGGTAGTTACTCATGGGCAGTGCCGCATGGGCGCCGATGGTTGCCCCGGGTGCGACGGTCACATTCAGGCCCTTCATGTCGCACGGCCCGAAATCGGGCTTCGACTTCGCCAGTGCGGGGCTCAGGTAATAACCGGTGCCTTCATCTGGGCCGAAGGCTCCCGACACGATCCTCAAATCGCCCCCGCCATCGATTGCGTTGAACAGACCCGCCGGTGTTGCGAGTGTGACGTCCGCCGCCCCAGTCAGCACCGATTGCAGCAGCTGCGTAGGATTAGTGTCCTGGATCTGCAGGTCGATGTTCTCCTTCTGGAACTCACCCTTCTCCTTCCCTACCCAGAACGCCATGTACTGCTCGGAGGGCGTGACCGCCACGGTCACCTTCGTGGACTCCTTCAGAGGGTGCGGATCGGTTCCTGCCGGGATGTTGGCGACGTCCCCGCCGCCGGCCGATGAGCCAGCGGAGTTTGTTCCGCAGGCGGCCATCGTCAGGGCCAAGGCGACCGCTGCCGTGGCCGTGACCGTCCGGAGAAGGACGTTGTGTCGTATGTTCATTGGTCTGCTTGCTTTCTGTAGTGGAACGAACGGGCGCATCGACGCGACGCCGAGTTAGAGATATGTGGCGTGAAGCAGGTCTCCCGAGCCGCTGCGTGATTCTGTCCCGGAGTTTCTGCCTAGAAGGGCAACTGCGCCCCGCCATCGCGAGCCCACGGGATGGCCATTCGGCCGATCCAACGGACGAGGGCCGTGAGTATCACACCCATCACCGCCACCATCACGATGCCGACGTACATGCGCGGCGCTTGGAAGAGTTGCCATGAGTTCCAGATCATCCATCCGAGCCCGCTGGACGACTGGACGAACTCGATGCCGACCACGACCAGCACAGCGACACCGATGGACAGCCGGAGCGAGACGAAGATGTCGGGCAGAGCTGCCGGCAGCAGGACATGCCGAAACTTCTGAAAGGGGGTCGCGTTGAAGCTTCGCGCGACCTCGCGGTAGTTCTCGGGGACCGATACGAACGCGGCCATGGTCGACAACCACACGAAGAAGAACACAGTGACGGTGATCAGCGCGATGAAGGACAGTTCGCCGATCCCGAAGATGAGCAGGAACAGCGGGAGAAGCGCCAGCTTGGGCACCATGTACAAGGCAGTGAGGATGGGATCCAGCGCTGCCCGAACCAGCGAGGACATGCCCATGATGAGGCCAACGAACGCTCCGCTGACGACTCCGAAGAAGAAGCCGATCAGGATCCGTCGCAAGGTGTCCCACGCGTTAATCTGCAACGTGCCGTCGCTAACCATATCGACCGCGGCGGCCGCGACCTTCGTCGGCGGTGGGAAGAATCTCTGGTCGATCAACCCGGCTGACGCAACGATCTGCCAGAGCACGATGAAGAGGATGGGGACGCCGACCCCAAGACC
>FOEZ01000018.1 GCA_900110595.1 Arthrobacter sp. OV608
GACCGCGCCTCCCGAAAAGGCAACAAAGTCCTCAAACGCACCCTCTACCTCTCAGCGTTCGCGGCCCTCAAAGACCCGCTCTCCCGCGCCTACTACGACCGCAAACGAGCCGAAGGCAAACACCACAACCAAGCCCTCATCGCCCTCGCCCGACGCCGCTGCGACACCCTCTACGCCATGCTCCGCGACGGCACCGTTTACCAGGCCCAAACACCAACAGCAGCTTGACGAAGAACATAGGGACACTCTCAGTCGTAGCCGGAGTACCGGCAAACGCCGTAACGAGCGTTACTAGGGGAGGATGAGGTCGCCGTCCACGCGGCGCGGGATGCCCAGCGGGTTGCTGTCCACCAGCGCCGGGTGCAGGACCGACTCCGGTGCGTCCTGGTAGGCGACCGGACGCTGGAACCGGCGGACCGCCGTCGCGCCCACCGAGGTGAAGAGCGAGGTGGTGGCCGGGTAGGGGCCGCCGTGCTGCTGTGCCCAGTTGACGGCCACGCCGGTGGGCCAGCCGTCGAAGAGCACGCGGCCTGCGAGTTCAGACAACTGCTCCACAAGCGCGGAAACGTCCTCCCCCGGCTGGGCGTGCACTGTGGCGGTGAGACTGCCCGGTACCTTGGCCAGCACCGCCGACAGCTCCGCCCGGTCCGTGTATTCGATCAGCATGGTGGTGGGGCCGAAGCACTCTTCCAGCAGCTGCCCGGGGTTTTCCTGAACCATCGCGGCGGTAGTGGAGAAGACCACCGGGGCTGCACCGTTGGCCACGGCGTCCTGGTCCACGGTGCCGCTGACAACCTCAACACCCTGCACCGATGCAAAGCTCCGCAAGCCGTCCGGGTAGGCCTCGGCAATACGGCTGGTGAGCATGCCCAGGGCCGGCTTGCCCTTGCTGGCCTCCGCCACCTGTTCGGCGAAATCCGTTCCGGCCGGGATGAAGACCAGCCCGGGCTTGGTGCAGAACTGCCCGGCGCCCAGGGTGAAAGAGCCAGCGAGCCCTTCGGCCAGCGTGGCGGAGCGTTCTGCCAGCGCTGCCTCGGTGACCACCACCGGATTCAGGCTGCCCAGTTCGCCGTAGAACGGGATAGGCTCCGGGCGGGATGTTGCGAGGTCAAAAAGGGCACGGCCGCCGGGGATGGAGCCGGTGAAGCCAACGGCTTTGATGGCCGGATCCTGGACCAGGGCTGTTCCCACCTCGCGGCCGGATACCAAGGCGAAGATTCCTTCCGGCGCTCCGGCATTACGCAGTGCCTCAGCCACAATTTCAGCGGTCCGTTCCGAGAGGCGCAGGTGGCCGGAGTGGGCCTTGACGATCACGGAACAGCCCACGGCCAGCGCCGAGGCGGTGTCGCCGCCGGCTACAGAGAACGCGAACGGGAAGTTCGACGCCGAAAATACCGCCACCGGCCCAATGGGCCGGAGGATACGGCGAAGGTCGGGCGTGGGTGGAGTGGCGTCCGGGTTGGCGTGGTCGATTACTGCTTCGAGGTAGGAGCCCTCGGTAATCACGCGGGCGAACAGGCGCAGCTGGCCGGTGGTCCTGGCCACTTCACCGGTGAGGCGGGTGGTGCCCAGGCTGGTCTCGGAATCGGCGATCTCCACCAGTTCGGCGGCGTTCGCGTCCAACGCATCAGCCACGGCGGTGAGCCAGCCGGCCCGCTGGGCATCGGAGGCAGCCGCCGAGATTTTGGCAGCGTCCGTGGCCGCGGCCGTCAGCTCGGACAGTGAGAGGGTTGCAGTTGTCACGTCAGGTACCTGTTCTGTTGTGCGTTCTTCAGTGCGGCATGTCGCAAATTTACGGTGCGTCCCGGAAACGGAAGCCGAGCCCCGGCTGGTCCCCGAGCGTCACCCGGCTGTTGCTGAACCGGACCGGCGACGGGCCGGCCAGGATCCCCAGCTGTTCAAAGGATGCCTCCTCCACGTCCTCCACCAGGGTGGGCTCCGCGAGCGTCAGCGCCAGCTGCCCGGACAGCTCCGGGAGCAGGTGCGGCATCACCTTGATGCTGTTGGTCCTGGCCAGCTCAACAATGCGCCGGAACGGGGTGATTCCTCCCACCCGGATGATGTTGGGCTGGATGATGTCCACCGCTTCCGCCTCAATAAAATCCCGGAAGCGGTAGATGGTGTGGAGGTTTTCACCCAGGGCGATCGGCACCGGCGAGTGCTTGCGGAGCCTCCGGTAGGCCCACAGGTCGTCCGCCCGGATGGGTTCCTCGAGCCACTCGAGACTGTATTCGGACAGGACATCGAGGGCCCGGAGCGTGGTGGGCAGGTCCCAGCGCTGGTTCGCATCGATCATCAGCTTCCTGCCCGGACCCAGGACGGAGCGGACGGCGGCCACTCGTTCGGCATCCTCGCGGATGTCCGGCTTGCCCACCTTGATCTTTACGGCATGATGGCCCGCGGCGACCCACCGTTCGGTCTGGGCCACCAACTCGTCGAGGCTGTAGTGCAGGTTTACCCCGGAGCCGTAGACCTCGGCGGACTCCTGCCGCTGACCAAGGAACCCGGTAACGGAGGTTCCGGCGCGGGTAGCCTGCAGGTCCCACAGGGCCAGGTCGACGCCGGCCATTGCAATAGTGGTCAGTCCCCCGCCGCCGGCCTCGTGCAGCCGTTTCCACAGTGCGTCCCAGACCACCTCGGGATTGGCGGGCAACCCGGCGACGAAAGGGGCGATGTCGTGGTCCAGCAGTGCCTTAACTGCCTGGGGTCCAATGGTGGGCGTCCAGGAAAAACCGTGCCCCGCGCCGCCGTCGTCCGTGTGGACCTGCGTGACGATGACGTGGTTCTCCGGCGCCTCCACGCCCCAGCTGCGGCGCAGCGGAACGGTGATGAGCCGGGTGGACAGGCCCGTGATGCGCGGTACCGTGCGGACCGCTTCGGCAGCCAGGGCAGCCATCAGCGGCCGGCCAGCTCGTAGCCCTTGGCGAGGATGGCCTTCAGTTGCACGAGCTGCTCTTCTGTGGGATCAACCAGCGGCGGGCGTACGGACCCGACAGGCAGGCCGGCCAGGCGCAGGCCTGCCTTAATGAGGGACACGCCGAAGCCCGGAGTCTGGTCGCGCAGGCGGACCAGCGGAGCGTAGAAGCCTTCCAGCAGTGCGTTGCGCCGCTCTTCGTCACCCGCAATGTAGGCGTCGTAGTAGGCCTTGGCGATTTCCGGTGCCATGGCGAATGCTGCAGACGAGTACAGCGGGATGCCAAGGCCGCGGTAGGCGCCCTGGGTCAGTTCGGCAGTCAGGAGGCCATTGAAGAAGGCGAAGTCTTCGCGCCCCGTCGCGCGGACCGCGGACACGATTTCCTGGGCGAGGCCCACGTCACCAAGGCCGTCCTTGAAGCCGATGACCTTGGGGTTGGCGGCCAGCCGCGCCATCGAGGCCGCGGTGAACTTGGCGTTGCCGCGGTGGTAGACGATCACCGGCAGACTGCTGGCGTCGGCCACCGCTTCGATGTACGCAACCAGCCCGTCGGTGGGCCCGGTGACCAGGTATGGCGGCAGCACCAGGAGGGCGTCAGCCCCGGCTTCTTCGGCAGCGCGGGCGGCAGCCAGGGCGTGGCCGAGAGGTCCGCCGGCTCCGGCAACCACCGGCACCTTTCCGGCAACAACCTCGACGGCGGCCGTCACCACGGTGCGGACCTCCTCGATGCTGAGGGCATGGAACTCACCGGTGCCGCAGGCGGGGAAAACGCCTCCCGGCCCGAAAGGAAGGCGCGAGCTGATGTGCTCCTTGAGCAGTTCCACGTCCACGGCGCCTTCGGCCGTGAAGGGGGTGACGGGAAAGAACAGTACGCCGTCGAATTTCATGGTGTCTCCTTGGCTCCGCTGCCGGCGGTGACCAGCGCGGAGTTCTCGTCGTTGAGGGTGGGGTGGGACTTAAGTTCTGTGCGCCAGCTGCGCGTGGGCTGCCAGCCCAGGAGTTCCTGGGCTTTGGCGATGGAGAAGGCCGGGCTGGTGCCAGTCAGGCCTGCGCTGAGGGCTTCGCTTCCGGGCAGGAACCTGGGCATCAGTTCAGCCAGGGGTGCCGTGGCCAGGGCGTCAGCGGCGCCCACGAAGAAGGTTTCCCCGTTGGGGATGGACGGCATCTTCGCCAGCAGCAGGTCAAGGAAGTCCGCCACGTCCCGGGCATCCACGTAGTTGAACAGCGCGGGTGCGGACAGCGCGGGATCGGCCAGCCGTTCGGCGACGGTGTGGCCCTGCTGGGTCGGCGCGCCTTCCCACTCCTCCGGAGAAATCACGTAGCAGGGGCGGAAGGCCGCATAGCGGATCTTCTCGCCCTGTGCCGCGGCGAACGCCTGCACCGTCTGCTCCGCGATGAGCTTGGACAGCGCGTACGCGTTCCACGGCTTCGGCGGCGTCCGCTCGTCCAGCGGGAACGACGGCGGCAGCCAGCCCGCCGGTGAGCCATAGCCCAGCACCGTGGGGCTGCTGGCCGTCACGATCTTCGGGACGCCCACTTCCGTCGCTGCGCTGACCACGGCGAAGGCGAGCCGGGTGTTCGTGGCGAAAATGACGTCCTCTGGCGCGCTGAACGGTACGGCGATGGCCGCGAGGTGGATCACGGCGTCGGGCGTGGTTTCGCGGAGGAGGCGCAGCGCCTCGCCCGGGGCCAGGAGGTCTGCGGTTTCCTGCACCACCCCGGCCGGCAGCTGGTCAGCCGGAACGGCATCCCGGTCCACCGAAATCACGTGGTGGCCCTTTTCGGCGAGCCCGGCCACAACGCTGCGGCCCAGGCGGCCCGAGCCGCCAGTGACAAAAATCCTGCTCATGTTATTCCTTCGGGTCCGGTGCTGCGGTTACTTGCCGCGGCGGAGGTCGACGCCGAGATCCAGGTCCTCGATGCGTACGGGCAGGGAGGTTTCCAGGGAGCGGTTGCCGGCAATACCCACGGAGACCGAGCGGAGCCCGTCCAGGTAGCCGGACGGACGGCCCAGCGGGTCCTCGCCCGGGCCGTTGAAGAGGTCGGAGAGCAGGAGCTCGTCGCCGCCGCCGTGGCCGCCTTCGCCGTTGACGATCGGCACCTCGTAGGCTGCCTCCCAGTGGCGCTGGACCACCAGGCGTTCGCCGTTGCGGCGGATGGCGTCTTCTTCCTCGATGGGCGTTGCGCTGGGGTCAACCACCGTCTTTTTGTCCGTGCTGCTGGTGACCGCGGCGCGTTCCACAACCTCAAGCTCGGCCCGGCCTTCGGTGCCGTTGACGGCAACACGGTAGCCCTCCCAAGGGCTGTGGGCGTTCAGGGAGTAGCTCAGGCGCGGCCCGCCCTGGTACTCCACTACCAGCGCGAGGTTGTCCTCGATGGTGATGCCGCCGGTGAAGACGTCCTGGTCGCGCCGGTAGCCGTCATAGTGCTCGTTGTCCAGGAAGAGGGCCTTGAGCCGCTCGTCCTCGCGCAGGTCCAGGGTGAAGGGATCCTTCTCCGCCGTCGCCGGGGCATCGGCGTCGGGAGTGCCGCGCTCCGGGCGGGGGCCCAGGCCGCGCTCGGCGGCGTTCTTGTCGCCGTAAAACTTGAGTCCGCCGGAGGCGAAGACCCGCTCGGGGACGTCGTCGATCCACCAGTTCACCAGGTCGAAGTGGTGCGAGGCCTTGTGGATGAGCAGACCCCCGGAGTTCTTCTTCTCACGGTGCCAGCGGCGGAAGTAGTCAGCGCCGTGAACCGTGTCCAGGACCCAGCTGAAGTCGATGGAGGTGACCTTGCCGATCACGCCGCTCTGGATGATTTCCTTCAGCGCACTGTTGCGCGGCGAGTAGCGGTAGTTGAAGGTAACCACCACGTTGCGGCCGGTCTCGTGCACGGCCTGGGTGATCCGACGGCAGCCCTCGGCGTCGATGGTGAGGGGCTTTTCGACGACGACGTCCGCTCCGGCGCGGAGGCCCTCCACGATGTAGTCAGCATGGGTGTAGTCAGGCGTGGTGACGATGACGCGGTCGATGTTGTTGGCCTGGATGAAGGCGGTGAGGTCTGCTGGATCAAAGGAGGCGACGGGTCCCGGCGCACCGAGTTCCTGGATGAGCTGCTGGTAGAACTCCACCCGGCCCGGGTTCACGTCCGAGAATGCGACGAGTTCAGCGGTGTCGGCGTGCTTGCCGAAGATGGCCCGGATGTACATCTCGGAGCGTCCGCCGGTGCCGATCAGCGCGATGCGGGCCTTCCCGCCATGTCCGGCGCCCAGGGCTGTGGTGGTGTCAGCGGCTGTTGCCGCTCCGGCAGCAGTACTGGACTCGGCTGTGTTGACCATAAGGGTGCCTTTCGGAAGGTATTACCTGGCCGCGCCGGCGGCCTCTGACATTCAATCTGTGGCGCTCTGCTGCACCCGTCCAAGAAAGCGTTTTCTCAGATCACTAATAGATTTGTACCAACCGGAAGCGGTATCCGTCAACCATTATCAGCACTGAGAGAAAGCGTTTTCTAATCCTGTGGCCATCCCCGCTGGACTGGAGAGCAGAAAACTTGTGGGAAAACTTGGGAAAAGGTTAGAAATCGCTTTCCCGTTGCGTTATATGCTGGCAGTAGTCCGTCGGGCAAAGGCGGCAGGACCCTGCCACGGCAGCAGAAATACCATGGCAGCAGCACGCGCAGGGCTTCAGGCCCGCAGCGCCTAGGAAGGGACCACAATGGTCAGGAGATCGGCAACCGGCAGGATTGGCATCGCGGATGTTGCCGTGAAGGCTGGGGTTTCCCATGCCACCGTGTCCCGGGTCATGAACGGGAATTTCACCGTGGACCCGGATATCGCCGCCCGCGTCCGCGCGGCCGCTGCAGAACTGAAGTACCAGCCCAACCCGGTGGGCCGCAGTCTGGCACTGGGCAAGACCGACACCATCGGGATTGTGGTCCCGGACCTCGCGAACCCTACGTTCCAGGCAATCCTGCGCGGCCTGAGCCGGGCCGCCGCGCAGGACGGCTACCGCGTACTCATCGCCGACTCCTTCGAAGTGTCCAGCGAAGAAGCCATCCTCGCCGGCGAGGCCCGCCGGCGCTGCGACGGCCTGGTGTTGTGTGCGCCCCGCATGACGGACGCCGAGCTGGAGGAGATTGCGCCCTCCCTGAACCCCTTGGTGCTGATCAACCGGACCACGGCGGCGCCGGATGTTCCCAGCCTGGTGGTGGACTACGGACAGGGCGTGCAGGACCTCGCCGAACACCTCGTGGACCTCGGACACACACGCCTGGCATTCCTTGCCGGGCCGCCGCGCAGCGCCTCCAACGGCATGCGGCTCAAGGGCCTGGAAGCGTTTATGGCTGCCCATCCGCAGGTGGATGTCCGGATGCTTGAAGGCGGTTCCGACTTCGACACCGGACACGGTGCCGTGGACGCCGTGCTGGAAAGCGGCGCTACCGGGATCCTTGCCTTCAACGACTTGGTAGCCATGGGCCTGATGAGCGGGCTGCATGAGCGCGGGCTCGATGTTCCGGGCGATATCTCCGTCACCGGCTTCGACGACATTCCGTTCGCCAAATACACCACCCCGGCCCTCACTACGGCAGCCGTTCCCATCACCGAGCTGGGTGAGCAGGCCTGGCACCAACTCCGCGCGCTGATCCGCAAAGAGCACAACGACGCTCCAGGCAGCCGGTACCAGCCGCGGCTCCAGGTCAGGGCCAGCAGCGGGCCGGCCAAGGCGCCGCGCTCAACGGTGCACGGCTAACAGCCTGCTCCAAACCCCTGAAGTTTTGAGGCAGATATGCCGACTTGAACGGCATCCGAGTCTGCATATCTGCCTAAAAACCCGATGGTCAGGGACGGGCCGGTACCGTACCTCCGGAGGCCACCCCCGCCTCCTTGTAGTAGCCCTCGATATGGGCGGCAACAAGCTTCCCCGCCCGTTCGCCGTCGTCACTCCGAACGGCGGCCAGGATGTTGTGGTGTTCCGCCCGAAGGCGGCCTGCCGTAGTGTCCCAGTCCGGCAGATTGGCCGTGAGCCGGGACGCGTAGCCGGTGATGGATTCGCGCAGGGAGCCCATCATCGCGCTGACCACGGCGTTGCCGGCAGCGTCCGCAAGGGCCAGGTGGAAACGGACATCCAGGGCCAGGAACTCATCCACGCCTACCGCGTCGCCATCCATCTCCTCCAGGAGCCTGGCGGCCCGCGCCAGCTCCGGCGAATCCGCTCTGGCATGGGACACAGCCCAGGACTCGAGCAGCACGCGCGTTTCCACGATGTCCGCCACGGGCAGGTGCTGCGTGGCCACATGCAGCCGCAGGGCCGAGCCGAGTGCCGCCGTCGGATCCGAGATGACAACTGTCCCGGCGTCGGGGCCTGACCCAACTCCGGCCCGCACCACACCCATCGCCTCAAGGATCCTGATGGCCTCGCGAACCGAGGTGCGGGACACCCGCAGCTGCTCGGCGAGCGAACGCTCTGCGGGCAGCCGTCCGCCCACTGCCAGGCGCCCCTCGGAAAGCTCGGTCTCAATCCAGGTGAGGACAAGTTGGTGGGTCTTCATGGAGCAATAGTAGTTGATGTGGTTGGACCACATGCCCTAGAGTGTGGTTAGACCACAGCCGGTCCGTGCACCAAGGACCCTGCCCACGGCCCAACGGAGGACGCCATGACCCACACCATCCAGCCCAACAACCCGGAAACCACGCCTGCACCGGACGCGACCGACATTCCGGCCGCGCCTGCCGGGGCCCCCGCCGGGAGGCCGGCCGCCGCAGCCTCCGCCGTGCCTGCTGCGTTGAAGCGCCGCATTCCCAAATACTCGGACCTTGCTCCCCTCATGCAGTTCAAGAAGCCCGAGTTCAGCAAGGAAGCACGCCTCAAGCGGGCAATCACCATCTGGGAACTGCGCGACATAGCCAAGCGCCGCACCCCGCAGGCCCCCTTCGACTACACCGACGGCGCAGCCGAAGAGGAAATCACCCTGGGCCGCGCCCGCCAGGCTTTCCTGGACATCGAATTCCGCCCCGGCATCCTGCGGAATGTTTCCGCCATCGACCTCAGCACCGAGATCCTCGGCAAGCCCTCCCGCCTTCCGGTGGGTATCGCCCCCACCGGCTTCACCCGGATGATGCAGTCCGAAGGCGAATACGCCGGATCCCAGGCAGCCGAGGCAGCCGGCATCCCCTACACCCTCTCCACCATGGGCACGGCCTCCATCGAGGACGTTGCCGCCGCCGCACCCAACGGGCGCAACTGGTTCCAGCTCTACCTGTGGACGGACCGCGACCGGTCGCTGGAACTGATCGAACGCGCCGCCAAGGCCGGCAACGACACCCTGATGGTCACCGTGGACACCGCAGTGGCCGGCGCCCGCCTCCGCGACGTCCGCAATGGCATGACCATCCCCCCGGCGCTGACCGTTAAGACGGTGCTTGATGCGTCCTACCGCCCCGCCTGGTGGTTCAACTTCCTCACCCACGAGCCGCTCACGTTCGCCTCGCTCTCCCGTTACACCGGCACCGTGGCGGACCTCATCAACTCCATGTTCGATCCCACCCTCACCTTCGAGGACCTGGACTGGCTGCGCGAAACCTGGAAGGGCAAGCTGGTGGTCAAGGGCATCCAGACCGTGGAGGACGCCCGCCGCGTGGTGGACCACGGTGCCGACGGTGTGGTCCTGTCCAACCACGGCGGCCGCCAGCTGGACCGTGCGCCCATCCCGTTCCACCTGCTCCCCGAGGTCAAGCAGGCGTTCACAGCGGACAACACCGATGCTGCGATCATGCTGGACACCGGCATCATGAGCGGCGCGGACATCGTGGCCGCCCTGGCCCTGGGCGCCGATTTCACGCTGATCGGCCGCGCCTACCTGTACGGCCTGATGGCCGGTGGCCGCGCGGGTGTGGACCGCACCCTCCAGATCCTCGAGAAGGACATGGCACGCACCATGGCGCTGCTTGGCGTCAGCAGGATCTCCGAGCTCACCCCGGACCACGTGCGCCTGCTCAACAAGTAGGTCACACCCCAACTGACGGGGCTACTTCTTCCGGCCGAACTTGGGGAGGTTGGGGAGGTTCGCCAGGAGGTCGGCGGCCTTGGTGGCCGCCCGGCCCACTGTGCGGCCGATCTGCTGCGGGACGCTGTCGTCGCTGAGGGCGGCAGCCGTTCCGCCCGGAATAACGACGGCGGGACTCAGGTCGGCGCCGTCGGGCGCCAGGACACCGGCGGAGACAGCGTCCGCTGCCACGGCGTCGGCCGTGGCGTGTTCCTTCTCCGGTGCTTCCCGCCGCGGGGCTGGTCCACCGGCTCCTGCCGGGACGACGGGAGCCTCTTCCTCCGGATCTGCAACGCGCGCAGGGGCGGCAGGTGACTTCGCTGCGGGAGCTGCCGAGCCGACGTCGAACGTTTCAAGCCAGCTGGCAATCCCCTCCAGCGGCTCGCGGTTCAGCGCGTAATAACGCTTCTGGCCCTGGGCCCGCATGCTGACCAGCTGTGCTTCACGCAGGACCTTCAGGTGCTTGGAAATGGTGGGCTGGCTAGCTGCCAGTTCCTCCACGAGCTCCCCCACGGCCTTGTCCCCGGAACGAAGGGACGCCAGGATGTCCCGCCGGGTCGATTCCGCTATGACGGCAAATACGTCGTCTGTCACCATGCCTCCCACCCTAGCGACATATACGCCGAAAGGCATCAACTATTTCGCCGGGCCAAGCCATTGGGAAGCGGGCCGGCGGGAGCGGAATTTCAGTCGAACCAGGGGTCCAGACCGTGCAGCGGAAAAACTGCTTTGCGGGTAGCCATGACGGTCCGGTCTACGGCGTCATTGGGGTCGAATCCCACTTCCCAGGACCGCCACCACAGTTCCACGTCATCGCCCATGAGTCCCGGCGCCGAGACGCCGAACTTTTCCGCAACGTACGTCCGCCAGTCCTCCGGCACCGCGGTCCGGAGCGGCACCGGCCTGCCCGCGACGATGGCAATCAGGTGGCTCCATGCCCTGGGAACCACGTGCAGCACGTTGTACCCGCCGCCGCCGGTGGCAATCCAGCGGTTGTCACAGTAACGGGCGGCGAGGTTCCCGACGGCGGTGGCCGCCTCCCGCTGCCCGTCCACACTGAGGTTGAGGTGCGTGAGCGGATCCGTCCGGTGCGAGTCACAGCCATGCTGGCTGACGATGACCTCCGGCTGGAACGCTGCCACGAGCTGCGGGACCACCGCGTGGAAGGCGCGCAGCCAGCCGGCGTCGCCGGTTCCGGAGGGCAGCGCGATATTGACGGCAGTTCCTTCCGCTTCCGGTCCGCCAATCTCGTTGGCGAATCCGGTGCCCGGGAACAAGGTGAGCCCGCTTTCGTGCAGGGACACCGTGAGCACCCGGGGGTCATTCCAGAAAATGCTCTCCGTTCCGTCCCCGTGATGGGCATCGACGTCGAGGTAGGCGACCTTCCTGACCCCGCCGTCGAGCAGCCTCTGCACGGCGAGGGCCGCATCGTTATAGATGCAGAATCCGCTGGCCCGGTCGCGGGAAGCGTGGTGCATGCCGCCGCCGAAATTGACCGCATGCAGTGCTGAACCGTCCAGGATCTTTGACGCGGCCAGCAGGGAGCCGCCTGCCAGCCTGGCCGCCGCCTCATGCATGCCGGCGAAAGAAGGATCGTCCTCGGTGCCCAGGCCCCGCGACTCATCAATTGCGGAGGGATCATCGCTGACCCTGCGGACGGCTGCTACAAACTCGGCCGAGTGCACGGACTCGAGCTCGGCGTCAGTGGCGACATAGGGGGCTTCCACGGCCACGTGGTCCAGGTCGAACAGCCCCAGGCTGCGGGCCAGGCGGGCGGTAAGGTCCATCCGCTCCGGCGCCATGGGGTGGCCTGGCCCGAAATTGTAGGCGGTCATGTCAGGGCCCCACGCCACCGTCGTTGGCGGCGCGGGCTGGCTGAGACCCGGCAGAAATGTCATCAATCACAGGCTACCCGAGCGTGCAGCCTATCCCGCCCGGCCATTACGCGGGCATAAGTGGTTTACTACTGAGGGAAGCAGAACCAACCGAGGAAACGCCACACATGACGCAAAGCCAGTCGAGGCCCCGGAACCCGGCCAGCTGGCACCCCGCCGCTCAGGAGCGGGAGGGCCTCTGGGTCTTCACCCGGGTGCGGGATTTCATTGACGACATTGCCAACACCTCGCCGGCCCGGCTTGCGCTGACTGCATTCGCTGCCGTGTGCCTGGTGTTCACGTTCCTTCTCTCCCTGCCCTTCTCGTCCGCCACCGGCACGGCCACCCCGCTGCACCAGTCCATGTTCACCGCAGTCTCCGCTGTGTGCGTCACCGGCCTGACGGTAGTGTCGACGGCGGTCCACTGGTCCTTTTTTGGCCAGCTGGTGATCCTGATCGGCGTTTTTATCGGCGGCCTCGGCACCCTGACGCTGGCGTCGTTGCTGGCGCTGATGGTGAGCAAGCGGCTCGGCGTGCGGGGCAAGATTATCGCCGCCGAATCCATGAACAACGCCGGCCGCCTCGGGGAAGTGGGAACGCTGCTGCGGATCGTGATCACCACATCAGTGGTCATCGAAGGCATCCTGGCCCTGGCGCTGATCCCCCGCTTCCTGACACTGGGCGAGCCTTTTTTGCAGTCCGTCTGGCACGGCATCTTCTATTCCATCTCGTCCTTTAACAACGCCGGTTTCACCCCGCACTCAGACGGCATCGTGCCCTACGAAACGGACCTGTGGATCCTGGTTCCCCTGATGCTGGGCGTGTTCCTGGGCAGCCTCGGGTTTCCCGTGGTGATGGTCCTGCAGCAGAACGGGCTTAACTGGAAAAAGTGGAACCTGCACACCAAGCTCACCATCCAGGTGTCCTTCATCCTGCTCGCGGCGGGCACCTTCCTATGGGGGCTGATGGAGTGGGACAACGCCAGGACCATCGGCTCCATGGACTTCGGTGACAAGATCACGCATTCCCTGTTCGCCTCGGTGATGACCCGGTCCGGCGGGTTCAACCTCGTGGAGCAGAACCATATGGAATCCACCACGATGCTGCTGACGGACGCGCTGATGTTCGCCGGCGGCGGGTCCGCGTCCACTGCCGGCGGCATCAAGGTCACCACCATCGCCGTGATGTTCCTGGCCATCATCGCTGAAGCGCGCGGCGACGCCGACGTCAAGGTCTACGGCCGGACCATCCCGCAGGGCAGCATGCGCGTCGCCATCTCGGTGATCGTGGCCGGCGCCACCCTGGTTTCTGTGTCCGCATTCCTGCTGCTCCATATCAGCGGCGCTTCCCTGGACCGTGTGCTCTTCGAAACCATTTCCGCCTTCGCCACCGTGGGGCTCAGCACGAACCTCAGTGCCGAGCTGCCGCCGTCGGGCGTTTACGTCCTTACTGCCCTGATGTTCGCCGGCCGCGTCGGCACCGTGACCCTCGCTGCCGGCCTGGCGCTGCGCCAGCGCAGCCAGTTGTACCACTATCCCGAAGAGAGGCCCATCATTGGCTAGTTCCCCAGACGCCCCCCGGCGGCCCGCCCACAATGCTCCGGTGCTGGTCATCGGACTGGGCCGGTTTGGTTCCTCCACTGCCGAGCAGCTGGTCAAACAGGGCCGGGAAGTGCTCGCCATCGAACGGGACCGCAGCCTGGTGCAGAAGTTCGCCCCGCTGCTGACGCACGTGGTGGAGGCCGACGCCACCAACATCGACGCCCTCCGCCAGCTCGGCGCGCAGGAGTTCAGCTCCGCCGTGGTGGGCGTGGGCACGTCCATCGAGTCCTCGGTGCTGATCACCGTCAACCTGGTGGACCTCGGCATCGAGCACCTGTGGGTGAAGGCCATTACGCCCTCGCACGGCAAAATCCTCACCCGCATTGGCGCCAACCACGTGATCTACCCGGAGGCCGACGCCGGTGTCCGGGCCGCGCACCTCGTGTCCGGGCGCATGCTGGACTTCATCGAGTTCGACGACGACTTCGCCATTGTGAAGATGTACCCGCCCCGCGAGACGGTGGGGTTCACGCTGGATGAGTCCAAGGTCAGGTCCAAGTACGGCGTGACGATCGTGGGCGTCAAGTCGCCGGGCGAGGACTTCACCTACGCGCGGCCGGAAACCAAGGTCTCCTCCCGGGACATGCTGATTGTGTCCGGGCACGTGGACCTGCTGGAACGCTTCGCCGCCCGCCCGTAGCCTCGCCGGTGGGAACCATCGGCGGTTGAGCCTGAACATCCGCCGGTGGTTGAGCCTGTCGAAACCCCGCCTTGTCGCGCTTAACCGAGCTGCTTGGTGATCTCCGCTGCCCGGTCCGCTGCCGCGCGTGCGCCGGCGGCGATGATGGACGGAATCCCGCGCTCGTCAAAGGTAGCTATGGCGCGCTCCGTGGTGCCGTTGGGGCTGGTCACGGCTTTGCGCAGGGCCGCCGGGTCCGCCCCCGGCTCGGCGAGCATAAACCCGGCACCGGCTACGGTTTCCCTCGCCAGGAGCAGGGACAGTTCGGCATCGAGGCCCAGCTCCTGGCCCGCCGCTGCCATCGCCTCGGCAAGATAGAACGCGTACGCCGGTCCTGAGCCACTGATGGCGGACAGGGCGTCCACCTGCTCCTCGGGCACCTCAACAACGGTTCCTGCGCCCTGGAGGATGTCCTTGACCTTCTGCAGCTGTTCGGGCGTGCAGTTGGTGCCGGGTGAGACCGATACAACGCCGCGCCCCAGTTTGGCAGGGGTGTTGGGCATGGTGCGGATGACCGGTTGGCCCGCCGGGAGGGCAGCCTCCAGTTGGGCGATCGAAACGGCCGCGGCGACGCTCACCACCACCGTATCCGGAGCGAGGGAGGAGCTGATTTCGCGCGCCAGTTCGGCGATGCCCACCGGCTTGACCCCCAGAATCACGACGGCGGACCCCTTGCTGGCCTGCTTGTTGTTGTCCGGTTCCTCCTCACCGGCGATCGCGGTGATGCCGTGGTGGCGCTCCGCCAGTTCCGCGGCACGCTCGGCACGGCGGACGGTGGCCACGATGTCAGCCGGATCCGTCCCGGCTTCCAGCAGACCGCCGAGGATGGCTTCGTTCATGGACCCACAGCCAAGGAATGCGATTCGGTTGCTCATGGCTCCATCATTGCAGTTTGGCCGGGCGGCTGCCGACCCGCAACAGCAACGCGGGGTCAGATTCGGCCCGAAAACCCGTCGGGATTGGGCCGGATCTGACCCCGCGTCGCGCTGGAAAGATTCACAGCTGGCTCACATGTTGGGTGCAGGTACTTCACAACTAGCAGCCCTACTGTAGTTAGTACCTCATTGAGGGTGCGAGTGATGCGGCAGGCATGGGGATGCCTGCCAGGGCACCGGCGTACGCGACAGGTTTTCCCCCATTTTCCTGTCGCGGCCGCCGGTGCTTCCGCTTTTAAGGCGTCGCCTAATACATTTAGCGGGTTACGCTGCAGCGTTTAGACGGCCGCCTCGACGGCCGGCGACGCAACGTGCGGGGCCAGCTCCCTGGGCCCGGAAAAAACCAGCTGGTCGAGGCGGCGGAGGATGAGGCCTTCGCGCAGCGCCCACGGGCAGATTTTGATTTTTTTGAACTTGAACAGCTCCAGTGCCGCCTCCGCCACCAGTGCCCCGGCGAGGAGCTGGTGGGCCCGGGCTTCGGAAACGCCGGGCAGGTGGAGCCGGTCTTCAGCTTTCATGGCAGAAATGCGCTGCGCCCATACTCCGAGGTCGGAGCCGTGCAGCACGCGCTTGACGTAAGGACCTGCGGCGCTCGGGGCAGCTCCGGCAATCCGGGCAAGGGAGCGGAAGGTCTTGGAGGTTCCTGCGACGACGTTGGCCCGGCCCAGCCCGTCGAATTCCCGGACTGCCGGCTTGAGGGTGGCCTGGATGTAGCGCCGCAGTTCTTTGACACTCTTGGCTGTGGGCGGATCATCCGCAAGCCAGTCCCGCGTCAGCCTGCTGGCACCCAGCGGCACCGACGTGGCAACTTCCGGCAACTCGTCCTGGCCAAAAGCCATTTCGAAGGAACCACCGCCGATATCCAGGTTGAGGATGGGTCCGGCACCCCAGCCGTGCCAGCGCCGGACGGCGAAGAAAGTCATCGACGCTTCCTCGCTTCCCGTCAGTTCCTGCAGCGTGACGGTGGTTTCGTGTTTAACCCGCGCGAGGACTTCGGGGCCATTGGTGGCCTCGCGGATGGCGGAAGTACAGAACGCCAGAAGGTCCTCTGCCTTGTGCCGGGCCGCGAATTCCCAGGCTTCCAGGACGAATTCGGTGAGTTCGTGCTGGCCGGCGTCGCTGATGCTGCCGTCCGGCTCCAGGTACTGGACCAGGGAAAGCGGACGCTTGTGCGAGGCGAACGGCACTGGCCGCGCGCCGGGGTGGGCATCCACCAGGAGGAGATGGACAGTGTTGGACCCGATATCGAGGACGCCTAGCCGCATGCTGACATTATTCCCCGTCGGCGCGCTTGAAGTCGCGTTTGATGTTCGCGACACCTTCGGGGTTGATCTCAAAGCCGTAGGCTGCGCCCGGGTTGATGACCATTCCCAGCTCGTCTCCGATGTTGGCAATGATGGCCGCGCCCTGTGTGCCGAGGACGTTGGGGGCCGCGTTCAGGTACTGCTGGTCCACCCGGCTGGGGTGCGAGAAGACGGCGAGGACAGGTTCGCCCTCGGCGTTCGCGAGGACCAACGGCTCCACTTGGGAATCGACGCCCTCGATGTTGTCAGAGCTGACGATGTAGACCTCGCTGTTCAGGAAAGAGAGGATGACGTCCACAGGACTGGCATCAGGCTGTCCGCCCAGGGCGAGCTTCTCCTCGAGGTCGTTGAGCGGAGTCTGGTCGGCAATGCCGGGTTGTTCAGTCATGTACCTACATGATCACGTGGCGATGCCCCTTGCAAACACGATGGTTGAGCCTGTCTAAACCACGTTCGGTTTCGACAGGCTCAACCATCGGAAACTACTTCTTCGCCGTTGCCTTCTTCTTGGCCGGAGGCTTGCGGGTGGCGGTGCGCTTGACCGGGCCCTTGGCGCGCTTCTCGGCCAGGAGTTCAACAGCCTGTTCGCGCGTGAGTTCCTCCAGGGAGGTGGCACGCGGAACCGTGATGTTGGTGATCCCATCGGTGATGTAGGGGCCGAACCGGCCTTCCTTCACCACGATGTTTTTCTCCGACACCGGGTCCGGGCCGAACTCCGCCAGCGGCGGCACGGCGGCACGGGCGCCCCGCTGCTTCGGCTGGGAGTAGATCTCCAGCGCCTGGTCCAGCGTGATGGTGAAGATCTCCTCTTCCGAACCGATGGAGCGGGAGTCGGTCCCCTTCTTCAGGTACGGCCCAAACCGGCCATTCTGCACGGTGATCAGATTGCCTTCGGCGTCCTCCCCCAGAACGCGGGGCAGGCTCATGAGCTGCAGTGCCTCGTCCAGGGTCACGGACTCGACGGTCATCGACTTGAACAGCGAGCCGGTGCGGGGCTTGGCCTTGACCGGCTTTTTCGGCGGCTTGGGCTTGCCGTTCTTGTAGTACTCCACCGGCTGGGCGGCAATCTGTTCCTCGGTCATCTCCGGGATGATCTCGGTGACGTAGGCGCCGTACCGGCCGTTCTTGGCGACGACGGTATGCCCGGTGTGCGGATCGGTACCCAGCACCCGCTCTTCGGGAGCGGCCGTCTCCATCAGCTCAACGGCCTTGGCGGCGGTCAGTTCGTCGGGGGCGAGGTCCTCGGGCACATTGGCCCGCGCCGACTCCACAATCTCCCCCGTCTTGGGGTCCACGGTGGCGGCGGAGCTTTCAAGGTACGGGCCGAACTTTCCTACCCGGAGCGTGATCTCGTCCGTGATGGGAATGGAGTTGATTTCCCGCGCGTCGATCTCGCCAAGGTTGTTGACGATGCTCAGCAGGCCCGGATCGGAGTCCTCGCCGAAGTAGAAGTGCCGGAGCCAGGAGGCGCCCACGGCCTGGCCGTTGGCGATCTTGTCCAGGTCGCCTTCCATGTCCGCGGTGAACTCATAGTCCACATAGTCGCTGAAGTGCTGTTCCAGCAGCCGGATCACGGAGAACGCAATCCAGCTCGGTACCAGGGCGGAACCCTGCTTCCGCACGTAGCCGCGGTCCTGGATGGTGGAGATCGTGGAGGCGTAAGTGGACGGACGTCCAATGCCCTTCTTCTCCAGCTCAGCCGTGAGCGAGGCTTCGGTGTAGCGCGGCGGCGGGGACGTTTCGTGGCCGATGGCCGTGATATCTGCGGCGGTGAGGGAATCGCCCTTGGCCACGTTCGGCAGGCGGCGCGCTTCCTCGGAGTCGTCGTCGCCGCGGGTCTCGTCCTTGCCTTCCTCGTAGGCTGCCAGGAAGCCGGGGAACGTGATCACGGTGCCCGAGGCGGAGAACTCGGCGTCACGCCCGTCAGCAGCCACGGCACCCAGGCGGATGGTCGCCGTCGAACCCTTGGCATCAGCCATCTGGGAGGCGACAGTGCGCTTCCAGATGAGTTCGTAGAGCCGGAATTCGTCGCCGGAGAGCTGCTTGGCCACCTGGGCGGGGGTGCGGAAGGAGTCGCCGGCGGGGCGGATGGCCTCGTGGGCTTCCTGGGCGTTGGCTGCCTTGCCGGTATACACACGGGGTGACTGCGGGATGTACTCGGGGCCGTACAGTTCGGAGGCCTGGCGGCGGGCAGCAGTGAGGGCTTCGTCGCTCAACGCGGACGAGTCCGTACGCATATAGGTGATGTAGCCGTTTTCGTACAGCCGCTGGGCCACCTGCATGGTGCTCTTCGAGGAGAAGCGAAGCTTGCGGCCCGCCTCCTGCTGCAGTGTGGAGGTGGTGAAGGGCGCTGCCGGGCGGCGGGTGTAGGGCTTGGTGTCGACGGAGCGGACGGTGAACGAGGCGTCCTGCAGCCCTGCCGCCAGGGATGTTGCCAGCTCCTCGTTGAGGTGCGCCACGTTCTTGGACGTGAGCACGCCGTCGTCGTTGAAGTCCCGGCCGCTGGCCACCTTGGCGCCGTCCACAGCGGCGAGCTTGGCCTTGAAGGAGCCGGCGTCGGCGCCGAACTGGCCGGTGAGGTCCCAGTAGGAGGCAGCCTTGAAGGCCATGCGCTCGCGTTCCCGGTCCACCACCATGCGGGTGACCACTGACTGCACGCGGCCGGCGGACAGGCCGCGCGCCACCTTGCGCCAGAGCACCGGGGAAATCTCGTAGCCGTACAGGCGGTCCAGGACACGGCGGGTTTCCTGCGCGTCCACCAGTGCCGTATCGACGTCGCGCAGGTTGCCCATGGCGCGCTGGATGGCTTCCTTGGTGATTTCGCCGAACGTCATCCGGTACACCGGGACCTTGGGCTTGAGCACTTCGAGGAGGTGCCACGCGATGGCTTCGCCTTCGCGGTCCCCATCGGTTGCGAGGTAAAGTTCGTCGGCGTCCTTGAGCGCGGCCTTGAGCTCGGTCACCTTTTTCTTTTTGTCCGGGGACACCACGTAATACGGCTTGAAGTCGTGGTCAATGTCGACGGCGAACTTGCCCACCGAGGTTTTCTTCAGCTCTGCGGGGAGTTCGGACGGCTGCGGCAGGTCGCGGATGTGACCAATGGAGGCCTCTACGATGAAGCCCTCGCCCAGGTACTTGGCGATGGTCTTGCTCTTGGCCGGAGACTCCACAATCACGAGTTTCTTGCCGGTTTTGGCCTTGCTTGGCACGGTGCTCCTACAGAAAAAGGTTGCTCGGGCAGATGCGCCCATACTGGCCTAGTTCACCATATTTTGCAGAAATGTGCGCATCCATGTGGAAAAGAGGGGGGCCGGCGGCACAACGCTCCGCGCCACCGTCTGCGCCTTATTGACCGGCCGGAATCAGGAAGCCGTCCCGGACCAGGTTGGCTGCTTCGGCGAGCAAACCGCTGCGGAATGTGCCGGCGTCGAACCCGTCCTCCCCGCCCAGCAGCGCCTCCAGGGCACCGGCGATCTGGCCCGCCGTGAGGTCGCCGTCGCAGGCCGAGACAAACCCGGCGAGCTCGGTGCTGAGCAGGTTGGTCCGGCGCAAGCCGGCGCCCTGGCGCAGCAGGATCACGCCCGGATGCTCGGCGCCGGGGCGCTGGTGGCGTTCCTCAGTGACGTCGTCCGCCACCAGCAGGTGCGCGTCCCCGATGCTGTTGGCTGCCAGCCAGTCCTGGCGTTCCAGCGCCGCGCCCAGGTGCGGGCCGATGGGCTGCTCGATGGGGTAGCTGATCTCCTCGAACCGGCTGAAGCCCTGGCCGGAGCCAGCCGGCCGGCGCAGCAGCACCATTCCGAAGCCGATCCCCGCCACGTTCCTGGACTCGAAGTCTTCTAGGTAAGCCGCATACGCGTCCCGGTAGTGGTCCCGGTCCCGGGACTCGGAGGCGTCCCGCAGCCAGGTTTCGGCGTACTGCTCCGGGCTGACCAACTCCCGCTGGATGAACCAGGCATCCACGCCGGGAACCACCCAGGACTGCGGACGCTCCTGCCAGTCCGTGCCGGCCGCCACCTCCCAGTTGCCCAACATCTGGGCCGTGCCGCCCTCAGCCAGGACAGCCGGGAGACCGGCCACCAGGGCAGCCACGATGTCGTCGCCCGGCAGGCCGCCGTCGCGGTAGGTGAACTGCTCCGCGGCATCTTCCCCCGGGCTCCGTGGCGTGATGACGAACGGCGGGTTGGAGACCACCAGCCCGAATTCCTCGCCGGCCACCGGCTCCAGCAGCGAGCCCAGGCGCAGGCTCACCCGGTCCTCCAGCCGGTCCGGGTCCACCCCCAGGGGCTGCGCGTTCAGGAGGATATTGAACCGAGTGAAGGCAAGCGCCCGTTCGGAAATGTCCGTGGCCGTCACGTGCTCGCAGTGGTGGAGCAGGTGGAAGGCCTGGATGCCGCAACCCGTCCCCAGGTCCAGTGCGCGGTTGGTGTGGCGGCGGAAGGTTGTCTGCACCAGGGTGGTGGAGGCCTGGCCGATGCCCAGGACGTGGTCGTGCCGGAGCACGCCTTCCTGCTGGTGCGCAGCTAGGTCACTGGCCACCCACAGTTCAGCGCCGCCGCTGCCGTCCTCATTAGCGTCCCAGCCGTAGGGCCGCAGGTCGGCTCTGGCGGCCAGGAGCGCCGTGCCGGGAACGGGCTCCACCAGCCCCAAAGCCACCAGGCCTTCCGCGCGGATGCCCGGCAGGGCGGCGTTAAGCGTTTCCTTGGGCTGGGGCTCGGCGAGCAGCCACAGACGGACGACGGCGGCAAGCGCCTTGGCGCCCTCGTCCCGCCGGACCGCGCGCTCGGCAGCGAGCAGTGCCGGGATGGTCTGGTCGCGGTTCAAGGCGGTGTAGGCGGATTCGCCCAGGAGGTTCGCGACGCCGTCGAGCGTGTAGTCCACGGCGCGAAGGTCCGCGGCGAGTGCGGCGAGCAGGTCGGGAAGGTCGCTGCGGGGCGCGTCGGGAGTATTGCCGGCGGTGAACTCGTATGGGGATTCAGGCACCGCTCAAGTTTAGTGCGGCAGGTCCGGACCGGCAGGCGCGGGAACGTTGCGGGCCGCCGGACGGGGTAGCGTTGGGGTATGCCAACAACGCTTTCCGTCCTTCCGCGCGCCCGGAAGCAGCCCACCGGCCCAAGGCGCTTCCCGCACACAGCATTGGCGCTGGCAGGCCTGGTGTCCGTTGCCCTGGCGGGATGCTCACCGGTGGTGTCGATCGAGAACGCGGACGTGCCCCAGTGGCGGGCCACGGCCTTGCCGGCATCGCCGGGCGCCGTACTGGAGGACGCCGGGAAAATCCTCAACAAGAACCGGATCATCCGGGAAGCTTCCAATGTCAGCGCCGGCCGCTACACCCTGACGGCGACCTGCGAGGGTGGAGGCAAAGCGTTCTTCGCGGTGTCGCTGGACGGGGAAGACGTGGTGGATGCCGGAGCCGCGTGCAACGGCAGCAACGAGGTCACCAGGATCACACTGCCCAATACAGGGAGGCTGGAAATCAGCACCTCCAGTGTGGACGCGCCCCTCATCTACGCCTACCAGCTGATGCCCGCGCAATAGCTATGGTCCGCGGAGGCTTGCGGGCTTAAAGTCGGACTATGCCCAGTGTGCGGAAATCCTCCGCGCCCGGTCCGCTACGGACAGCCCCGGCGCCGCTGGCGCGGAAGCCTGCGTCCGCCGTCGTCCTCGGCCTTGTGCTCGCGGCAGGGCTTACGGTGGGCGGCTGCGAATACACCTACGACGACGGCCGCTGGGCCGATCCCGCTGATGCGGAGCAGACAGTGGCCCCCGCGCCTGCATTCACCCGCGATCCGCTGGAACGCGAACCCGTCAGCGAGGCCGAGCTGGAGTCATGGGTGTCCAGCAGCCTGCCCGACACCGGCGATCCCGTCATTTACGCGGCAGCCGGGCTGCTGGCGGCGGGCGAAACCCGCAGCGAAACAACCCCCGTGGTGAGCACCGGCACCTATGCTTTGGCTCTGGCATGCCGAAGCCAACGCCGTGTGAACTTCACGGTCCGCAGCAACGCGCTCACGCTGATTGACCTGGGGCTGCGGTGCGGCATCAACCGCGAGAACGTCATTTATCTCTCGGCCGAGACTGCCCTGACCGTCACTGTGGACGCCCGGACAGGTGCTAACTACGCGTACCGGCTCCGGCGCCTGTGATAGGCGTTGCGCTCCACAGGCCGTGAGCCCGGTCCTACGCCGCGCAGCCTTCGGGGCAGCGCAGGGTTTCCGGGCTGGAAGCGCATTCGGCGCAGTACAGGGTGAGGGTGCGGCAGCTCGGGTTGGAGCAGTTCTCGAATTTACTGGTGGGGGCCGAGCATCGGACGCATTGGCCAATGGTTTTGGCATCCTCGCTGAATTCCAGGTGCATACGTTTGTCGAACACATACAGCGAGCCTTCCCAAAGGCCCTGGTCCTTGAAGGTTTCGCCGTAGCGGACGATGCCGCCGTCCAGCTGGTAGACCTCTTTGAAGCCGCGGTTCACCATCAGGCTGGAGAGCACTTCGCAGCGGATGCCGCCGGTGCAGTAGGTGACCACCGGCTTGTCCTTGAGCCCGTCGTACTTCCCGGACTCGAGTTCCTTGATGAAGTCGTGGGTGGTGGCGACGTCGGGGACGATCGCGTCCTTGAAGCGGCCAATTTGTGCTTCGAAGGCGTTCCGGCCGTCGAAGAAGACAACCTCTTCCCCGCCCTGCTTCTTTGTATCCACGAGTTCGTGCAGTTCTTCGGGTTTGAGGTGCTTGCCGCCGCCCACCACACCGTTGTCGTCCACTTTCAGTTCGCCCGGGGCGCCGAAGGAGACGATTTCGTCGCGTACCTTGACGCTCAGGCGCGGGAAGTCTTCCGCACCGCCGTCGGACCACTTAACGTCGATGCCGTGGAAGCCCTTGTACTCGCGCGTGGTCTTGACGTACTGCTTCACGGCGCCGATTTCGCCGCCCACGGTCGCGTTGATGCCGTCTTTGGAGATCAGGATGCGGCCGGTCAGGCCCAGTTTCTCGCAGAGGGCACGCTGCCAGAGCCGGACGGCGTCCGGATCAGCGATAGGGGTAAAGCCGTAAAAAAGCACGATTCGGTTCAAAGCCACGTATTTAAGGGTACCGGCTTGGATTCCAGTGGCCTGTCCCGGTTCTGCCACGGGCGGGCGCCCAGGGGTGCCGCATCACAATTGCATAAGCTCAGGACTTCTTGCCTGCCACCCCCTGTTGCTTGTGATCGGGGTGGAATAGTCTCATCGCATGAGCCCGGAAACCATGGTTAACGACATCACTGGCCTTCTTGAAGTGTGGGTGGCCGGATGGGCTGGCTGTCGCGGTTACCGGACATCGTCGGAAGGCCGCTTTCCCGCCGCGCTCCGGTCTGATACCTCAGGTGAATGGGAATTTTTCGCGTCCGATCCAACGGACACGGAGTTTGCCGTGCTCGCGGCGAAGGCGGCGGAAGTGCCGGCCCGGGGCCTGACGATCCTGACGAACGACCTCGCCCGGTATTCGGAACTTGCCCGGCAGCACGGATTGAACGTCACTTCCGACACCCAGGCCATGATGATCGTGGACATGGAAACCCAGGACGCCGAGGATCCCTGGCTTTCGGATGACGACCTTTCCCTGGCGGCGTCCGAACGGGACGGTGTGCACTACGCGGAGGTGCGCTCCGGTGACACCCTGGCCGCCAGTGGCCGGGTTTACGTGGTGGGCGACACCGCGGTGTTCGACAAAATCATCACCGAACCGGCCTTCCAGCGGCGCGGCCTTGGCAGTTTTATCATGCGGGCACTGGCAGCCCAGGCGTTTGGGCACGACGTCCAGACAGGGCTGCTGCTGGCGTCCCTTGATGGCCAGAAGCTCTACTCGCATCTTGGCTGGACCACTGTTTCCCGGGTGCTGATGCTGTCCGCATCCCGCGACGGGGCCGATCTGTCCCTGAGTTAGAGCCTGGCGCATCTCCTTGAATTTCCTGGATTTTCCGCGCCTCCCCTGTTTCCCCCGAGGGCGAACCGGGCACGCCGAGCCCTTGGCGGGTGAAACAATATATGGGTGAACCCCCATGACTCCCTGATTCCGTTGCTGGGCCGCGGCCCGGACCCGGAACAGCTGCGTCATGTCCGCACCATCCCTGCCCGCAAGGCGGTGCACGAGCCGTGGCCGTCCTGGGTCCACCCGGATCTGGTTGCAGCCTACGGTTCGCTCGGAGTACAGCAGCCCTACCGCCACCAGGTGGAAGCAGCCGACATCGCGCACGGCGGTGGGCACGTTGTGGTGGCCACCGGGACGGCTTCGGGGAAGTCGCTCGCCTACCAGCTCCCGGCCCTGGATGCCATCCACCGTTCCGAGCTGCGGGTTCTTGCCGATCCGGGAAAGATCCACGACGACGGCGCGGTCACCCTCTATCTGTCCCCCACCAAGGCCCTCGCCGCCGACCAGCTCAACGCCATCCGGGCGCTGCAGCTGCCCACCGTCCGCGCCGAAACCTACGACGGCGACACCGACCCCGCCTCCCGGCGTTGGATCCGGGACCACGCCAACTTCATCCTGGCCAATCCGGACATGCTGCACTTCGGTATCCTTCCCAACCATGCCTGGTGGGCGGCCTTCTTCCGGCGCCTCCGCTACGTAGTCATTGACGAGGCGCACAGCTACCGGGGCGTCTTCGGCTCACACGTGGCCAACCTGATGCGCCGGCTGCGCCGGATCTGCGCGTATTACGGAGCCGGCACCTCATTCCCCGAGCCCGTATTCATCGCCGCGTCAGCCACGGCATCTGATCCGGACGTCTCCTTCGCCCGGCTCATCGGCGCCCCGGTGAAAGCCGTCTCAGAGGACGGGTCACCGCACGGTGCCACCACGGTGGCCTTCTGGGAACCGGCGCTGACCGAACTTCGCGGCGAGAACGGCGCCAAGGAGCGGCGGACAGCCGTGGCCGAAACGTCCGACCTGCTGGCCAACCTGGTGTCGGCCCACGTCCGGACGATTGCTTTTATCAAGTCGCGCCGAGGTGCGGAGACCATTTCCTCCATCACCAAGCGGCTGCTCGACGAAGTGGATCCCAGCCTCCCGCAGCGCGTGGCTGCCTACCGTTCCGGGTATCTGCCGGAGGAACGCCGGGCCGTGGAGAAGGCACTGCGCTCCGGCAGGCTGCTGGGTGTTTCCAGTACCTCTGCGCTTGAGCTGGGTATCGACATCTCAGGCCTGGACGCTGTCCTGGTTGCGGGCTGGCCCGGCACGAGGGCCTCCTTGTTCCAGCAGATCGGGCGGGCCGGCAGGGCCGGGCAGGACGCGATCGCCGCCTTTGTTGCCAGCGACGATCCACTGGACACCTTCCTGGTGAACCACCCGGAAGCCATCTTCGACGTCTCCGTGGAAGCCACCGTTTTCGACCCCGCCAACCCCTATGTACTGGGCCCTCATCTGTGCGCTGCGGCAGCGGAACTGCCTCTGGGGCCGGCTGAGCTGGACCTGTTCGGGGGCACGGCCGAGGCACTCCTCGACCGCCTCGTGGCACAGGGGTATTTGCGGCGCCGCCCCGCAGGTTGGTTCTGGACCCACTCCCAGAGTGCGGCCGCCATGGTGAACCTGCGGGCGGACGGCGGCGGGCCGGTCAGTATCGTTGATGCCGATACCGGCTCCCTCCTCGGGACGATGGACTCGCCCCAGACCCACTACCAGGCGCACACCGGCGCCGTTTACATCCACCAGGGCGACAGCTACGTGGTGGAGGACCTCAACGAGGACGATCACTGTGTGGTGGTCCGCCGCGCCAATCCCGACTACTACACCACGGCACGGGACGTCACCCAGATTGAGGTGCTGGAAACCCAGCGGACCGCCAGCTGGGGCGACGTTTCCCTGCACTTCGGCGACGTCAAGGTCACCACCCAGGTGGTTTCCTTCCAGCGCAAGGCCCTGATCTCCAACGAAATCCTTGGCGAGGAGCCCCTGGACCTTGGCGCCCGGGAGTTGTTCACCAAGGCAGTGTGGTTCGAAGTGGACAACCGGTCCCTCACCGCCGCCGGCCTCATCGAGGCACAGTTCCCTGGTGCCCTTCACGCCGCCGAACACGCAGCAATCGGTTTGCTCCCACTGGTGGCTTCGAGCGACCGGTGGGACATCGGGGGCGTTTCGACTGCCCTGCATGCCGACACCGGGGTGCCCACCATTTTTGTGTATGACGGGCACCCTGGCGGTGCCGGCTTCGCCGAGCGCGGTTTCGACAAGGCGAAGGTATGGCTGGCCGCGACGCGGGACGCCATCAAGGCCTGCGAATGCGAATCAGGCTGCCCCTCCTGCGTCCAGTCGCCCAAGTGCGGGAACAAAAACAACCCCTTGGACAAGGGGGCCGCGGTCACCCTGCTCGACGTCCTGTTGAAGGATGCCACCGAGGCCAGCGCCGAGAGCGTGGAAGCCCAGCGCTGACGCCTGGTTCCTTCGCCTTGCTCAGCCTGGATTCTGCTCAGACTGAATCCCTGCATATGCCTCAATGCTGGTTCAGATTGTCGCCCCGCTCAGATTGAAATCCTGGCTCCTTCCTTGCCCTCCTCTGACCCAACCGGGCTCGAACCCGTGTTCAGCCGTTTGCCGTGTTCAGGGTGGGGGTCCGGCCCGGGCCCGGCCGCTCGCCGCGCCCAGCACGGTCCGCTCGATCAGCTCCGTCCGGACCTCCACGGTTTGCGCCCCTCCCTCGAGGCAGCTGACCACCGCGGCGGCATGCCGCGCCGCGACTTGGGCCGCCACGTTGCAGGGTTCCCCGTCGGTGACCCCGCGCAGGGCGTCCGCCGCGGCGAGGGCAGCCAGGTCGGCGGCTGCGGCGGCCCTGCTGGCCAGCACAGCCGACTGGGCCAGGAGCAGCAGAAGCGCCATGGCCGTCATCAGCATCAATGCCAAACCCGCTGCGAGGACTGTTCCCGAGCCGCGCTCCGGTCCGTCCCCAACCCCGGCCCTGGCCCTGGCCCTGGTCATCCGGTGCCCGCCGCGGCCGCGGCGGCCGGGGAAACGCGGCCCGCTGCCGCTGCTTCGCTGCGGGTTGAGGCGCGGGCCGTCAGCGTCCACGGAATTGTTGCCCCCAGCGGACCCCCTACCCGGTCTGCGACAGTGACGTTCAGCCACTCGCCCTCGGCTGCCACAGCCGCCGATGCCGACGGTCCCGAAAGCGTTCGCACGATCCTTTCCACGGCTGCCGCATCGTCCCCGCGGGCCAGCGCACGTGCGCCCGCCCGGGCGCCTTCCTCCAGCCGCAGCTGGGTGATCCCGGCGGCTGCACCGGAAAGCAGCATGGCCAGCAGGAGCACAACGGCAGGCAGGGTCACGGCAAATTCTGCGGTGACGGCACCCTGCTCTGCCGCTGGCCGAAGGCGCACCGCATTCGGCGCACTGGTCATGGCAACGCCAGTGCCGTGCGGATCAGGTTCAGCAGGAAGCCACGCACTTCCTCACTGCGAAGGATGAAGACCAGCAGCCCGGCGAATCCGACGGCGGCTAAAGTGGCGATCGCATACTCGGCCGTGGCCATGCCGGCTTCTGATCCCAGCAGCCTGCGGACGCCGGTGCTGCGTTGGGCGGTGGCACCGGGGTAGACGCTGGCACCCGGGTAGAGCTCCACCACATTGGCCGGCAGTGAAGCAGACGCGGTTGGAGGCGCATCAGCGGATCGGGTTGCGGTGCGCCGTTTCGTGTGGTGCCGGGCTGCTGCGAGCGCTGCGGTTCCGGCGGCGTAATGGCGGTCATGGTTGATGGACATGCGGTGATTCCTTTCGATGGCCGGCAGGGTTGCCGGTGGTTTGACTCTTCCGGGCCTCGCCGCGGGCGGTAAGGCCGGCTGTTGCGTAAGTGGAAAAGGTGGGGCGGTTCGTAGCTGTGGAGGGGAAGAGCTGGCCTGACGGTTGGCCGCGACCCGGCGGTGAGAAGCCCCTCGGAACTGCCCGAACTGCCCGAACTGCGCCAGGACCGCCGCTCTGTCAGCCCGATGGGACCAGGGCCAGCAAAACGGGCACAACGCCGAGGCAGATAAAGGCCGGCAGCGAGCACAGTCCCAGCGGGACCACCAGCTTGACGCCGAGGGACGCTGCGCGCTTTTCCGCTGCACGGAACCTCTCCCGGCGAAGCCTTGCAGCCTGGGCGTAGAGGATCGCCGAGGACGGGGCTCCGGTGAGAGCCGCGAATCCCAGGGCATCCCGCAGTTCGAGAATGGCGGGTAACCTGACGGCTGAGCTTCGCCACGCAGTCTCCCAGTCCGCTCCGATTGCCAGTGCGGAAACGACGGGTCGCAGCGCTTGGCGGTACTGGGAGGACGCCGAGGCCGAGACAAGATCAAGGGAACGGCCGATCCCAGACCCGGCGTCCAGCATGGCGGCGACGAGTTCGAGCATCATGGCGGTGTCCTGCAGGCCGTCGGGTCCATCCCGGCTGCGGAACCGGCCGCCAGCAGTCCTTGGATCATCAGCCGAACCAGGATTTTGGGCTGGGGACAGGGTGGCCAACCGCTTCCGTGGCCGGCCCCTGCCAAGGAATAGAAGGCAGGCGGCGGCGGCCAGGAAGGCCAGGAGTGCGAGCGCCGGCAGCAATGTTCCGGTCATGGCAGTCCCGCTCCTGCTGCACCCGCCACCAGCCGGGCGGACCATACCCTGCCCGCTATGGTGAGGGCAGCCCCAGCCACGAGGGCCGCCAGTCCCAGCGGCGTGCCCAGCAGAATTGCCAGCGGATCCACACCGAGGGCCATGCCGAGGCCCAGCCCCATCAGCGGAAGCCAGGTGAGCAGCCTGACCGTGGCTTTTGGCCCTGCCAGTGCCGTCTGCCGCGCTGCGTCGGCGTCGTCCTCTACTTCCAGCTGCGCCGCGAACCTGGTCAGCACGTCAGCCAAGGGGCAGCCGCTTGCTTCTGCGATGTCGAAGCAGGCCGCAAGCTGGGACCAGATCCGGGATTCCTTGCCCGGGCGCGGAAAAGCCGCGGGCAACGCGCGCCTGATGGCCTCAGATACCGGAGCACCTGTACGCGCGGCGGCGCGGGCCGCCGCCAGCAGCGCCAGTGAGCCCTGGCTTAGCCCGGTGCCGTGCCGCGATGCGGATGGACCATCCTGTTCGGTTTGGCTGCTCGCCCCGTAAATTCCCCACAGCTCATCCCACAGGCGGGCCGGGGTGCGCCCACCCTTCAGCAGCGCGGCAAGCTGTTGCACCACCAGAGTCATGGATGCTGCAGGGCCGGAGACCGCCGCCTTCCCGGTTCCAGGCCTGATCCCCCTGATCAGGCGGGCCAGCGGCCTTACCGATGTTCGGGCAGCAGCAACACCGCCCGTGGCGCGGCGGAACCTTGCTGCCGCATCCTGCGGCGGGCGAAGAACCAACAGCGCAGCCAGCACCAGGGCCGCTGCGAGGAAAATGGTCACAAGCCTTGCCCCGGTTCACGTCCCAGCCGGTTGGCCAGTGCGTCCCATCCCTGACCCCGAACGGTGTTGCCCTCCGGGGCTTCCAGGGCTGACACAACGCGAAGACCGTCACTGCCGTCCTCGATAAGGCCGATGCACGCCACTTCCCTTCCGCGGCCGGTCCTTTCGACGTGGATCACCACGTCAAGGGCGCTGGCCGCCTGGAGCCGGACGCCGTCCGGGCTCAATCCGGCGAGGGCACCCAGGGCTGTGAGCCGGGCAGGGACAGCCTGCGCAGTATTGGCGTGGATGGTCCCGCCTCCTCCGCTGTGTCCGGTGTTCATTGCGGTCAGCAGTTCCCGGACCTCGGCGCCGCGGCATTCCCCCACCACCAGCCGGTCGGGCCTCATGCGCAGGGCCTGCCGGACCAGCTCGCCCAGCCCCACCTCCCCGCCGCCTTCGAGGTTTCCGTGCCGGGATTCGAGGGCGACCACGTGTGGATGGACCGGGTTCAGCTCGGAAGCATCCTCGATGAGGACCAGCCGCTCCGCGGGGGCACACAGCCCCAGCAGGGTGGACAGCAGCGTGGTCTTGCCGGAACCGGTGGCGCCGCTGATCAGAAAACTCAGCCGAAGTTCCAGCACCCGTTCCAGGACGTCCCTTACCAGGGGGCCGAACATTCCGGCCGCCTGCAACTCGTCCATGCTGAAGACCCGTTCACGTCGGATCCTAACGCTGAGCAGGGTTCCCGCCGTGGACACCGGCGGCAGGACCGCATGGATACGGTAACCACCCGCCAGCCGCACATCCACGCAGGGCGAACCGTCATCCAGGCGGCGCCCTCCCGCGGCAACCAGCCTGCAGGCCAGCGCCCGCAGCTGGGCCTCATCGCCGAAGGCGACGGGGACGGGCTCGATGCCCCGGCCCCGGTCCACCCATACCGAGTCCGGAGCGTTGACGAAGATGTCCGTGACCGCCGGATCCCGGGTGAGCGGCTGCAGGGGTCCCAGTCCGCTGAGCTCGGCGCTGATGCGCTCCACCGCGGCCAGCGATCCGGCCGTGCCCAGCAGCTTGCCGGTAGCCTGTACCGCCGCAGCCACCCGTGAGGGCGTGACAACGCCGGCTTCGGCCATCATGGACTCGCGGACCGATTCCAGCAGCCCGGCGTCAACGATCTGCCGCTCCACCCGGCGCTGGCCTTCCATGCGCTGGCCTTCCATGCGCTGGCCCTCGATCAGCCGGGCACGCCGCCGCAGCCCGTCAGCTGTTCCCGATACTCGCGGGGATTGCTGCTTCATCCGAACTCTCCCGTGGGCAGCTCGTCGCCGAGTGAGTCGAGCACTGAGGCGGCAAAATGCCGGACGCTGCGCCTTTTGCCCAGTTCCAGCAGCCGGCCCGATTCCATGGCGGCACCGACTCCGCGGAGCTCAGGCACGCGTCCCTGCACGGGCAGGCCGATGGCCTCCGAGATCAGCGAGGCGTCCAGCGCAGCCCCCGGCCGGCCCCGGACCAGGAGGCCGGCCTCCACGGGCGGGAACTCGTTGAGCAGCCGCACAGCCGCGACGGCCGCCTTCAACTGGGCGGGAACCACCATCATGATCCGGTCGCAGTCCCAGGCATAGGACTGGAGGGGTCCCGCGCCCCGGCCGATGTCCAGCACTACCAGTTCAAACCCGCGGCGTGCGGCGTCGAGCACGCCGGTGGTGGTGGGCGCGGCCACGGGTACGGGCTGTTCACGGGTGGCCGGCCAGGACAGGAACGAAAATCCTCCGGAGACGGGCAGTGAGTCGGACAGCTGGCCCGAATCGATGCTGCCCCGCGCTTCGGAAAGGTCGGGCCAGCGCAGGCCCGGGCTTTCCTCCGCGGCGATGGCGAGTTCCAGGCCTCCGCCCCAGGGGTCGCCGTCAACGAGCAGTACGCGTGCTCCCATTCCGGCCGCCGCCTGTGCTATCCAGATCGCGGCCGTGGTGGCTCCGGCGCCGCCGCACCCGCCGGTCACACCCAGGATGATCCCGCCCGGGCCGGGCGCCCGCGAGCGGCTGAGGTGGTCCGCCAGCCAGGCTGCGGCGTCAGGGAGTACGGCCACCCGCTCAGCGCCGAGCGCCGCGGCCAGGTGCCACAGGCTGTCGCCTTCACCGTCCAGACCGACGAGGACAGCCGGTGCCCGCCGCCGGGGCGGCAACTCCCGGATGTCACTGCCCACCAGAACCGCGGCCGAGCCATCCCAGTACCTGGCCCCTTCCAGTGCATCGGCAACAACGCGAAGATGCGCTCCGGCCGCCGCCACGATCCGCTCCACCTCGGCCCGCACAACAGCGGACGAGGTGACCAGCAGCACCTCTTCCCCGCTGTCCGGCAGCCAGGCCTCGTCCGGCCCTGCCAAACCCGCCGCAAAGCCGGGAGAGGCCGGCAGCAGCAGGTCATCCGGGCTCCGGGACGAATGCGCGGCAGGGACTGGATCTGAAGGGATGGGTGTCAACTGATGCCTGCTCATGGAGCCACTGTCCACCGCTGGCCGGGCAACGATAAGGCAGCCCCGGCCCTATGTGCACAAAACCGGCGGCAACAAGCCTGTGCAGGAAGAGTCACGGCGGCAAAGCATGCGAAGAAGACAAGGCAGAATTGGAGCATGTACCTCCTGCTCGCCGCCCACCCCTCCGGCGCGGTCCTGCAGGAACTCACCCAGGCCGGCCACCCCCACCCGGACAATCCGGAACCCAGGCTTGCCTCCACGAGCGAGCTCGCCGACGTCGTCCGCGGGCTGGAACGCACGCCACGCGCGGGGCAAGCGCCACGCTGGATCTGGCACCGCACCCAGGACTGGTACCCGTCCCTGCTGGCATGCGGGGTGGAACTCGAACGCTGCTATGACCTGAGCCTCTGCGGGAACATCCTGGCCCTTTCCCAGTTCACCGCCCACACTGACTACGCCAGGAACGCCGAGAAGGTCACCCTGGATGACCCGGAGCAGCCGCCGCGTGCGCTCCAGCCGCCTCCGCCGCCTCCCGAACAGGACGCCCTGTTTGAGGATCCGAAAACTGGCTCCCGACCCCGTTTCACCCTTGAAGACCTTCGGAGCGAATACGCTGCCCAGCAGGAAGCGCTGGCCGCCGTCAGTCCGGAGGAGAACCGCCGCAGCCGGCTTCAGCTCCTGCTGGCCGCCGAATCCGCCGCTGCCATGATCGCGGCTGAAATGCAGCACGCCGGAGTTCCCTGGCGGGAGGACCTGCACGAGGAAATCCTGGCCGACTATTTGGGTCCCCGCCCGCCCCTGGGCCACCGCCCGGCCAAGCTTGAGGCGCTGAACATCGAACTGCGTAGGCTGTTGAACGCCCCCACACTGAATCCGGACTCCCCGCAGGAACTCATCCGTGCCCTGCACCGAAACGGCATCGAGGTGAAAAGCACCCGCCAGTGGGAGCTCAAGGAGTCGAACCACCCGGCCATCGAACCGCTGCTTGCCTACAAGAAGCTTTCACGCCTTCACACGGCGAACGGCTGGGCCTGGCTTGACGCGTGGGTGGCCGGCGGCCGGTTCCGGCCTGAGTACGTAGTGGGCGGCGTGGTCTCGGGCCGCTGGGCCTCGCGCGGCGGAGGTGCCCTGCAGATTCCGCGCCAGATCCGCGGCGCCGTCCATGCCGATCCAGGCTACAAGCTGATCGTGGCGGACGCTTCCCAGCTTGAACCGCGCGTCCTCGTGGCACTGGCGCAGGACGCCATCATGGCTGAGGCCGCCCGGGACCAGGACCTCTATGCCGGCATCGCCGCGAAGGGGTTCGGCGGCGACCGGGCGAAGGCGAAAGTGGCGCTGCTCGGTGCCATGTACGGCGCCACCTCCGGCGAGGCCGGGCGCCTGATGCCGCAGCTCACCAGGACCTATCCGCGGGCGGTAGGTTTTGTGGAGCAGGCAGCCCGGGCCGGCGAGTCCGGCGGAACCGTCACCACGCGGCTTGGCCGCAGCAGCCCGCCCCCGTCGGAGCGCTGGTTCCAAAGCCAGCGTCCGGCGTCGGCCGAGGAGCAGCGGCGCGCAGAATCGATAGCGCGTTCCAGGGGGCGTTTCACGCGCAACTTCGTGGTCCAGGGTTCCGCGGCGGACTGGGCAGCCTGCTGGCTGGCTGAATTACGACGGCGGCTGCGTGCCTTGCGCACGGAAGGCCAAGCGAGGGCGGAGCTCGTCTTCTTTCTCCACGACGAGGTGATGGTCCACGCACCCGTCCACCAAGTGGAAGCGTGTATCCAGGCGATTGAGGATGCCGCGAGCGCAGCAAAGGCGCTGTTGTTCGGGCCTGTTCCGGTGGAGTTTCCGGTGAGCGTGGCAGTGGTGGATTCGTACAACAACGCCAAATAGGAAGCGACTTGCAACGCACCTTGGTGCCCGCCGGCGCGACGTTTGTCGAGAAAAGTAACCTACCCGGCGGTAGCTCGCCGGGTCACCGTGACGCGGGTTACAGTCTTCTGGTGACTGAAGCAGATCGGTCCAGAGGTTGATGCAAAGACGCAACACCAGGGGAGGTCCGGCATATGGCGGGCAGGTTTGAAATACATCGGGTTGGGGACGAGTCGTACAGGCTGCGGCTGACGGATGCAGAAGGCAACATCGTTGCCGTCTCGCCAAACTTCAAGTCTCTGAACACACTTTTGGAAGGCGTTAAGGCGATGCGCGAGAATGCGGCCACCGGGATAGTGGTGGATCTCCGCCATCAGCAGGCCTGAGGCAAAGTGACCAGCGCCGGCGGCAAAGACTAGACACCCATTGGGTGCACCCGGCTCCGGTCCCACGGAACGGCCCAGCCGAGCTGTTCAAAGAGGCCGTTCAGGACGATGCCGGTAAAACCCCAGACCACCACTCCATTGACCGTGAAGGCCGGGCTGTCGAACGTGCGGCCCGCACGGTGGACTGTTGCCATGACCCTGTTGTCCGGATCCAGCAGGTCCCGGACGGGGACCCGGAACACCTGCGCGGACTCGGCATAATCCACCACTCCGACGGGCGACGGCGAGCGCCACCACCCCAGGACAGGGGTGACGAGGAAGTTGCTGTGGGCCAGGCCCAGTTCCTGCAGGGTGCCCAGGACCTCCACGCCGTCCGTCTCCAGCCCCGTTTCCTCTTCGGCCTCCCGCAGGGCCGCCTGAACCGGTGTTTCCCGTGCGTCAATGGCGCCGCCGGGAAACGCCACCTGCCCTGGGTGGGAACCCAGGGTGTGCGCGCGTTCCAGGAGCAGGACGTCCAGGTCTGCGGGGGCCAGCGGCTTGTCCGAGGCAGCCGGAACGTCATCGAGGGCCCCGAAAAGCATCAGGACAGCGGCCCTGCGCGCCCGCGTGGCGTCCACCGTCAGGGCGGCCCACAGGGGGTCCGGGGCGGATACCGACCCTGACGCGGACCTGCGCGCCAAGCCGATCAGGTCTTCGCGGGCGCTCAAGGGTTCCTCTTTTGGGATTCCATCCTGATTTCGGCCGCCCGGTGGGTTTCGGCCAGCAGCTGGGCCAGGAGGGCTTCGTTGCCGGGAGCGAGTTCGTATTTCAGCAGTTTTGCCGCTTTGGCCGGATCTGTTTCGCCCATGCCGTAGCTGGGGCACCAGGTGGCCACCGGGCACGCACCGCATGCCGGCTTGCGGGAGTGGCACACCCGCCGCCCATGGAACACCACCCTGTGGGAGAGCATGGTCCAGTCCCTCTTCTCGAAGAGCTCGGCCACGTCATATTCGATCTGGACAGGGTCCTCGGACTGTGTCCAGCCAAACCGGCGCGCAAGGCGGCCAAAATGGGTGTCCACCGTAATCCCGGGGACGCCGAACGCGTTGCCCAGCACCACATTGGCGGTCTTCCGGCCCACCCCCGGCAGCGTGACCAGGTCCTCCAGCCGGCCGGGAACCACACCGTTGTACTCGTCCACCAGCCGGGTGCACAGGGCGAGAAGGCTTCGCGTCTTGGCCCGGAAGAAACCGGTGGGTTTGATGATCTCTTCGATAGCGGCGGGATCCGCTTCTGCCATGGACCGCGGATCAGGATAACGCGCGAACAGCAGCGGCGTGATCTGGTTGACGGTGACATCGGTGGTCTGCGGGGACAGGACCGTGGCCACCAGCAGTTCGAACGGACTGCGGAAATCAAGTTCCGCATGGGCGTAGGGGTACTTCTCTGCCAGGGCCCTGTTGATCCGCCGCGCCCGCCTCTTCAGTCCGAGCATGGACTCGGCGGAGACCACGGGCATACCCGCGGCCTGGCCGGCGGGAGCCTGCCCGCCGCCGGCCTTGGCGGCCCGGGAACCGGTGGCAGCCCGTGTGGCTTTGGCCGCCCGGGGCGAGGCCATCGGCTAGCCGCGCTCGATATTGCTGAGGTCGCGCAGCACGCCCAGCCGCCCGTCGGTGTGCTGGACCAGGAATTCGTGTCCGCGGTCCTCCAGTGCCAGCACCCAGCCGCCTGGCTCGATCACGAATGCGGGGGCGCCGGTGCGGGGATCAAAAGCGGTGCGGTGCTGTGCCACGGCGAACCAGAACGCTTCATGGATGGGCTGTTCGTCCGCTTCCTCAGGCCGGCTTGCGGGATCGACGGTTGCCCCGATCGGATTGTCCGCCCGGACCTGCGGGTGGACGGCCGTAGCGGCTGGCGGCTCCCAGGAGCCCTGCGCAGCGGAAGGGGCAGCGGCAGCGGAAGCTGCCGGGCCGCCGTCGTGGTTGCCGGCAGTACGCTGCGCAGCGGCCGGCGAAGCTCCGGAACCAGCGGCAGCACCCGCAGCCGCACCACCGGCCGCGGGGAGGTCCGCCAGCTGCGTCTCCTCCGCGGAAGAAGCTGACGCAGGGCTGACGACGCCGGACGCCTGGGTTGCCGGCTGCGCCGAAGCGGGACGGACGACGTCGGACGCCTGGGTTGCGGGCCTCGAGTCACCTGCCATGCGGGCGTCGGATGCTTCGGGGGCAGTGGAAACAGGTGCCGGGCCCGTGGCAGGCGCCCCGGAAGCGGCCACGCCGGCAGTGGGAACCGCCGCCGTGGCGGGGGCGTGGTGCTGCGTGGCATGGGGCTGGACCGCCGAGGATCCGGCCCCGGCACCGCTGAACAGCCCTGCGCCGGAGGCAGGCTTGGAAGCAGTGGACTCCACCTTGGGCTTTTTGGGCGCGCGCGGTTTCTGGACGGGAACGGCTGCTTCCCGTGCCACCACATGCGCGGGGACTTCCACGCGGCCCTGGAAGTCGGGTGAGACATAGGGAATGAAGCGGCCCAGGACCGTCGCGGCAAACAGGACCAGGGCGCCGATCAGGGCCACCAGCAAGGTGGGCACATAGGCGACGGCAACGGTCAGGAAGAAGAAGGCGACCGCGAAGGACGCGACGACGGAAGCGAACTGGTCGATGGACAGCGATCCGATCCTGATTTTTGTGCCGGGGGCCAGCCTGCGCGCGGCGAAGAGTGCGCTCACCACCAGGGGCAGGACAATACCCAGGCCGAGGAAGAAGAGGTTGTTCAGGTTCCAGAGGTTGTAGCGGCCGCCGAAGATGGGCAGCAGGGACGCGACGAACAAAATGAGCGTGGCGGCAAACACGGCCAGGTCCCGGATGGTGAACGGACCGAGCACTGCCTGGTGGGCGTTGGCGCCCTTGCCTTCGGACGTGGCCGGCTTGCCTGCCCCGGCGGCCGGGGCAGCGGAACTGCCGGAACCCGCCTCGGCGTCAGGGCCTGTTTTCTGGCCGAAGATCTGCTGGTTCATTCTGTTCTCCTTAGCGTGGCGGCACCGGGCCAAGTGGCCCCGAAACCGTGCCGTCGTACAGCGGCTCCCTCCTGCCCCGGACGCTTGCGCGGCCGGATGGGAGGCACCGAAGTGAAGTCACAATTCAATCTCAGCCTAGTCAACAGCCTCAGTGATCACTAGCTGGGCGCGGCCGGTTCAGTGGCCCCTCGCGTCCACTCACCGCTTAATAAATGCCGTTCGCGGGTCCGTTTGTGACAGCGCACACATGCGCCACTGGCAAGCATTAGTCTTGATTCCGGAACAGCTCTTTGCGGAAAATCCGTGACCAGCCGGTGCCCGGCGTCGTGCAGGCGGCGGAGCCCGGCCGGCGGCGGATGCCCGCGCAGCAAAGATCGATGAATGATGAGGTTCACATGTCCCAGGACACTTCAAGCTCCACGGCCATCGCTGCCGCCGGCTCCGGACAGGGCGGGCAGGCCGGCCAGCAGGGCGATGCCTTTGAAAACCTGCTGCACGAGACCCGGACGTTTCCGCCCACTCCCGAGTTCGCCGCTGACGCCGTGGTCAAGGCTTCGGAATACGAGGAGGCCGCGGCTGACCGGCCGGCGTTCTGGGCGAAGCAGGCGCGTGAGCTGCTGACCTGGAGCAAGGATTTTGACGAGGCGCTGGACTGGTCCAACCCGCCGTTCGCCAAGTGGTTCGTGGGCGGAGAGGTCAACGCGGCCTACAACGCGCTTGACCGGCATGTGGAGGCCGGCCGGGGTGACCGGGTGGCCATCTACTTCGAAGGCGAACCCGGTGACACCCGGACCTACACCTATGCCCAGCTGACTGACGAGGTGAAGAAGGCAGCGAATGCGTTCGAGTCCCTCGGTGTGGTCAAGGGTGACCGGGTGGCCGTATACCTGCCGATGATCCCCGAGGCCGTGATCACGCTCCTGGCCTGCGCCCGGATCGGTGCGGTGCATTCGGTGGTGTTCGGCGGTTTCTCGGCTGACGCCCTGCGCTCCAGGATCGAGGATGCCGAGGCCAAGTTGGTGGTCACAGCTGACGGCACGTACCGCCGCGGCAAGCCCAGCGCCCTCAAGAGCGCCGTGGATGAGGCCCTCGCGAACGATGGCCACAGCGTGCAGAACGTGGTGGTGGTCAAGCGCAACGGCCAGGACGTGGACTGGACCGAGGGCCGGGACCACTGGTGGGCAGACACCGTGGAGGCGGCTTCCACCGAGCACACCGCCGTGGGCCACGACTCCGAGCACCCGCTGTTCATCCTCTACACCTCCGGCACCACCGGCAAGCCCAAGGGCATCCTGCACACCACCGGCGGGTACCTCACCCAGAACGCCTATACCCACAAGGCAGTGTTCGACCTGCACCCGGAGACGGACGTGTACTGGTGCACGGCCGACGTCGGCTGGGTCACCGGCCACTCCTACGTCACCTATGCCCCGCTCATCAACGGCGCCACCCAGGTGATGTACGAAGGCACCCCGGACTCCCCGCACCAGGGCCGCTGGTGGGAGATCGTGGAGAAGTACAAGGTCTCCATCCTCTACACCGCCCCCACCGCGATCCGGACGTTTATGAAGTGGGGCCGGGAGATCCCGGACAAGTACGATCTGTCCTCCCTGCGCGTGCTCGGTTCCGTCGGCGAACCCATCAACCCCGAAGCCTGGATGTGGTACCGGAAGGTCATCGGCGGGGACAAGACCCCCATCGTGGACACCTGGTGGCAGACCGAAACCGGAGCGCAGATGATCGCCCCGCTCCCGGGCGTCACCGCAGCCAAGCCCGGCTCCGCCCAGGTGCCGCTGCCGGGCATCGCGGTGGACGTGGTGGACGATATGGGCGAATCCGTCCCCAACGGCCACGGCGGCTTCCTGGTGATCCGCGAACCCTGGCCCGCCATGCTCCGCGGCATCTGGGGAGATCCCGAACGGTACAAGGACACCTACTGGTCCCGCTTCGAGAACATGTACTTCGCCGGCGACGGCGCGAAGAAGGACGAGGACGGCGACATCTGGCTCCTGGGCCGGGTGGACGACGTGATGAACGTCTCCGGCCACCGGCTCTCCACCACCGAAATCGAATCCGCCCTGGTATCCCACCCCGCGGTGGCTGAAGCCGCCGTGGTCGGAGCCACAGACGAAACCACCGGCCAGGCCGTCGTCGCGTTCGTTATCCTCCGTGGCGACGCGGTGGATTCCGGAGATGACATCGTCCAGGAACTCCGCAACCACGTGGGCAAGGAAATCGGCCCTATCGCCAAACCGAAGAACATCCTGGTGGTCCCCGAACTGCCCAAGACCCGCTCCGGCAAGATCATGCGCCGCCTCCTCAAGGACGTCGCAGAAGGCCGTGACCCGGGAGACGCCACCACTCTCTCGGATCCCACCATCATGCAGCAGATCGCGCAGTCGCTCAGAAAGTAACAGAGGCTTAGCATCCCCGAAGAAGCTGCAGAATGGCCCCGGTTTCCCTGTCAATCAGGGAAATCGGGGCCATTCGTGTTTTGTGACGATTCAAAATAATCGATATCCAAAATGTTATTTCCCGTTCTTCCATGTTCTGTTTTGCGAGGTTATAGTCGAGGCATGTGAGGTGTCTCACATGCGGCTATTTTTCAAGGGAGAGAACATGGCTTCACAGTTTGATGCGTCTGCAACTGCATTTCCGAGCAGGCGGAGCATCCTCAAGACCGTCGGCGTAGGCGCGGCAGGCCTGGCCGGCATCCCGTTCCTCGCGGCCTGTACCGGCGGGAGCGCCCCGTCCGCCTCGGGCTCCGACTCCCCCGGCCTGACCTTCGGGTCCGGTTCCTCCGACGACGTCCCCAAGCGGGCCTACCAGGCCGTCACTGACGCTTTCACGGCCAAGACCGGCAAGAAAGTCACCACCAACGTGGTGCCCCACAACGATTTCCAGAACAAGATCAATTCCTACCTGCAGGGCTCTCCGGACGATACGTTCACCTGGTTTGCCGGCTACCGGATGCAGTACTACGCCGGCAAGGGGCTCCTCGCACCGATCGATGATGTCTGGGAAACCATCGGCGGCAACTACTCCGATGCCCTGAAGAAAGCCTCCACGGGTCCGGACGGCAAGATGTACTTCGTCCCCAACTACAACTACCCGTGGGGCTTCTTCTACCGGAAGAGCCTCTGGGCCGAGAAGGGCTACGAGGTGCCGGAAACCTTCGACGCCCTCAAGACCCTTGCGGCAAAGATGCAGGCGGACGGTATCATCCCTATCGGCTTCGCCGACAAGGACGGCTGGCCGGCCATGGGCACCTTCGACTACATCAACATGCGGCTCAACGGCTACCAGTTCCATGTGGACCTCTGCTCGCACAAGGAATCCTGGGACCAGCAAAAGGTCAGCGCGGTCTTTGACACCTGGTCCGCCCTGCTTCCCTTCCAGGATCCCGCGGCCCTCGGCCAGACCTGGCAGGACGCCGCCAAGGCGCTGGAAGCGAAAAAGACCGGGATGTACCTGCTCGGCTCCTTTGTCACCCAGCAATTTACGGACCCTGCGGTGCTGGCAGACATCGATTTCTTCGCGTTTCCGGAGATCGCAATGGAAGGCCGCGACGCCGTCGAAGCCCCCATCGACGGCCTCCTGCTGTCCAAGAAGGGCGGGGAAAACAAAACGGCGCGCGACTTCATGGCCTTCCTCGGCACCGCCGAGGCGCAGAATGCCTATGCCGCCGTAGACGCGTCCAACATCGCCACCGCCAAGGGGACGGACACCTCCAAGTTCAGCCCGCTCAACAAGAAATGTGCGGATACCATCGCGGACGCGAAGTACATCAGCCAGTTCTTTGACCGCGATGCACTGCCCGCCATGGCCAACAACGTGATGATCCCGGCCCTGCAGAGCTTCATCAAGGACGGCAAGATGGACGTCAAAAACCTCGAGGCCCAGGCCAAGACGCTCTACGCCGCGCAGTAGTTCCCAGCGCAGTAGTCCCAGGGCTGATCTTCCAGCCCTGCCCGGGCCGCCCCACTGGCGACCAGCCGGGAAGGGAACGACGACGGCGGCGCAGGCCCGCGCCGTCGTCGTTCCCTTCCAGCGTCCGCACCAACAAAGGGAAGACTTCCATGAGCAGCATTGCACAAGAACTGATCCCGCCCGAAGCGCGGGAACCCAGGGGCGGCAGGATCCGCCGGACGAAAGGCGGGCGGGTCCGCCGCCTCTCCCGACGGGACAAAGTGGTCCTGTCCCTGATGGTGGGGATCCCCACCCTGATCGAACTGGCCATGGTGTGGCTGCCGATGCTGATGTCGGTTGGGCTCAGCTTCACCCGCTGGAACGGCCTGGACCTGGGCGATATCCGTCCCGCCGGCGGGGAGAACTATCAATTCATCTCCCAGGACTATCCACCGTTCTGGCCGGCTGTGCAGCACAACATGCTGTGGCTCCTGTTCCTGGCCCTGATTGCCACACCGCTGGGGCTGCTGCTGGCCGTACTCCTTGACCAGAACATCCGGGGCAGCAAGATCTACCAGAGCATCTTCTTCGCGCCCGTGATGTTGTCACTGGCCCTGATCGGCATCATCTGGCAGCTCTTCTACCAGCGCGACAACGGACTTTTGAACTTCCTGCTGGGCACTGCGGGGACACCGCAGGCTGTTGACTGGTTCGGGGACTCCTCAGTGAACATCTGGGCAGCCATGATCGCTGCCACCTGGCGGCATGCCGGCTACGTCATGCTCCTGTACCTGGCAGGGCTGAAGGGCGTAGACCCGAGCCTGAAGGAAGCCGCGGCCATCGACGGGGCCAGCGCGGTGCAGACCTTCTTCCGCGTGGTCTTTCCTGCCATGCGTCCTATCAACATCGTCATTGTGGTGATCACCATCATCGAATCACTGCGGGCCTTTGACGTGGTGTACGTCATTAACCGCGGCACCAACGGCCTGGAAATGCTCAGCGCCCTGGTGATCCAGAACCTGGTGGGCGAAGGCCAGGTGATCGGCGTCGGCTCCGCCCTGGCAGTGGTGCTGCTGGTCATTTCCCTCGTCCCCATCGTCTTCTACCTCAGCCGCACCTTCGGCAAGGAGAACAAAGCATGAGCACCACCACAGCACGCCCGGGCACCATCGATACCGCAGCGCTGCGGTCCGGCAGCAGGCCCAAGCGCCATTATGGAACCCACATTTTCCTCACGGTCATGGCGGTGATGTGGCTGGTTCCGCTGGGCTGGTCCCTCTTCACGGCCCTCCGGCCGGTGGCATCAACGAACGAACATGGCTACTTCAGCCTTGCCGGTGACTTCAACTTCGACAACTTCATCCAGGCCTGGACCCAGGGCGGATTCGCCACCTACTTCTGGAACTCCATCATCCTCACCGTCCCGGCAGTGCTCCTGACCCTGTTCCTGGCGTCCCTCATGGCGTTCGCCGTGAGCCGCGTCAACTGGAAGTTCAACGTCACCCTGCTCATCATGTTCACCGCCGGCAACCTGCTGCCGCCGCAGGTCCTGGCCGCACCGCTGTTCGAGATGGCCAAGCACTTCGAGGTGCCCTACACCTTCAGCGATTCCGGCAACATGCTGAACACCTACATCATTGTGATCGCGGTCAATACCGCGTTCCAGATGGGGTTCTGCACCTTTGTACTGTCCAACTACATGAAGGCGCTCTCGGCGGACCTCACCGAAGCCGCGCTGGTGGACGGCGCCGGCATCTGGCGGCAGTACCGGGAGATCATCATGCCACTCTGCCGGCCGGCATTCGCTGCGCTCGGCACACTCCAGGTCATCTTCATCTACAACGACTACTTCTGGCCCCTGATCTTCATCCAGAGCGGTAACCGGCTACCCATCACCACGGCCATCAACAACCTCCAGGGCGAGTTCCTGAGCAACTACAACCTCCTGGCCGCAGGGGCCGTCATCACGGTGATTCCCACGCTGGTGATCTACCTGCTGCTGCAGCGGCAGTTTGTTGCGGGCCTGACTCTTGGTTCAAGCAAGGGGTAGACCATGATGGACTTTGACGGGAACAGCGCTCCCCCTCCCGCAGCACGAAAGGAACCCCATGCTCCCCGCAGCACGCCACCAGGCCATCGTGGACGCCGTCCAGCGCGAACGGGTGGTCCGCGTCTCGGACCTCGCCCAGCAATTGGGTGTCTCACTGATGACGGTCCGCCGGGACATCGAGCTGCTGGAGGAAGGCGGCAAGCTGGAGCGGATCCACGGCGGAGCCAAGCTTCCTGGCGATGCCAGCACGCACGAACCCGGCTTTGAACTGAAGTCCACGCAGCTGACGGCGGAGAAGCGTGCCATCGCCGTCGAAGCCGCGGCCCTGGTCCAGGAGGGTATGGCCGTTGGCCTCAGCGCCGGGACCACCACCTGGGCACTGGCCAAGGAACTGGTCAATGGACCCCAGATCACGGTGGTCACCAACTCGGTGCGCATCGCCGACCTGTTCCACCATGCTGCGTCAACCGGCCCGGCCCGCTACAGCTCCACGGTGATCCTGATCGGGGGCCAGCGCACGCCGTCGGACGCGCTGGTGGGCCCTATCGCCACCAGCGCCCTGAAGCAGCTGCACCTGGACCTGCTGTTCCTGGGTGTCCATGGCATGGATGCGATGGCGGGCTTCACCACCCCCAACCTGCTCGAAGCCGAAACGAACCGCGCCTTTGTGGCCGCCGCAAGGAAGACCGTGGTGCTTGCGGACCACACCAAGTGGGGGGTGCTGGGCATCAGTTCCATTGCGGCACTGGAGGAAGTGGACGAGGTGATCAGCGATCCCGGACTTGGTTCCGAAGCACAACGTGTCCTGCAGGAGAGGGTAGGCAGGCTGCGGCTGGCCGCAGCCTAGGAGCGGCCAGGCTACGAGCAGCCGCAGGACTGCCGGACCTGCAGTTCGGCAGGGAAAATAAGGTGTTCGGATTCGTGGTGGCGGTGCGCGCCGATGAGGGCACTGACGGCGGCCTCCGCCATGGCTTTTGCCGGCTGTTTCACCGTGGTGAGCGGAGGCCAGCTGTACTCCGCCTCGGCCGAGCCGTCGAAGGAAGCCAGGGCAATGTCCCTGGGGATTGACAATCCCGCTTCATGAAGCGCCCGAAGGATACCCACCGCCTGCAGGTCCGAGGTGGCGAAGATAGCGGTGGGACGGCTTGCTGCGGCCAGGAGGCGTTTCCCGGCGGCATAGCCGCCCTCCCGCGTGAACGGGGTGCGGACAATGGGACCTTCGGACAGGCCGGCCGCGGCAAGGGCCTGGAGCCAGCCCTCTTCACGGCCGTCATAGTAGTTGCCCGTGTTGGTTCCCATGGCGAGGGCGATATTGGTATGCCCGTGGCCGATCAGATGTTCCACGGCCGTTTTCGCCCCGGCCACCAGGTCAACGCCCACGCTGTCGAATCCCGGAGCGTCGGCACTGTGGTTCAGCAGGACAACAGGAATCTCCGCAGATTCAAGTTCCGGCAGGGCAGGTTCCATCAGAACACTGGAAAGGATCACCCCGTCCACCTGGCGTGCCGCAAGGTTTCGGAGGTTCCGGAGTTCCTTGGCGAGGTTTCCGTCCGAGTTGGTCAGCAACAGGGCGTAGCCCAGTTCGGCGGCGGCATCTTCCACGGCATGGGCCAGCAGCGAAAAGAAAGAGTTGCTGTTGTCCGGGATGACCAGCCCTATCGTTTCGCTGGACCCCAGCTTCAGGGCGCGGGCGGCAGCATTCGGGCGGTATCCCAGCCGGCGGATGGCGTCCTGCACTTTGGCTTCCGTTGCGGGCGCCACTTTTTTGGGCCCCCCGTTGACTACATAACTCACGACGGCGGTGCTGACGCCCGCGAAGCGCGCAACGTCCTTGCGCGTCACCGGTCCGCGCGGGGCCGGCACTGCCGAAGTGGTCATGGAGTACATGCTAGCTATCAGTGGGCCGGGGCGTCGCCGAAGTCGCGGATGGGCAGCCGCGCGCCGTTTTGCTGGGCCGACTGGTGGGCCACGATCCCGGGCAGGGTGAAGCGGGCCGCCACCCAGGCGTTGACCGGCGGAAGCGTGCCCTGGTTCACGGCGGTCACAAAGTCATCAACCAGGAAGTGGTGGCTGCCTTCATGCCCGTTGGGTGCACCGCGGAACTCTTCAGGCAGCCGCTCCGCGTTGTGGACCGGGGCGAGGCCGGACACAAAAGCGTCCCGGAGTTCAGGGGCCACGTTGGCCAGCGAAGGATCATCCAGGGACATGCTGGGCCGTGTTTCCACCTGCTCCGAAATGTCATGGACGTTCATTTTGTCCTGCCAGACGGTGACCTTAGCCAGCTGCTCGAAGCTTGCCTCAGTGCCGAAGAACCGGAACCGGGACTCCCGGATGTGGGACGGATAGCCCACTCGGCGCATCTCATTGGTACGCATCACCCCGCCGTCGTTCAATTCAAAGAGCGCCGTGGCGTTGGAGAAGTCGTTGCCGAACATGCTGACGGCCTGGTCGAACACGCCGTCGTTCCGGTCATCCCTGACACCTACACAGCTGACGCTGACGGCGTGCGCCGGGACGGCGCCGAGCACACCCCCGATGGCGTGGGTGGGGTAGAGCATCGGCGGGTAGCTTGCAGTTTCCTTCCAGCGGTCGCCGCCGCTGTACTGGTAGGCGTCGTAAAAGCCCAGGTCCATGTCGTGGACATAGTCGCCCTCGGAGTAGAAGATCCGGCCGAACCGCCCTGCTGCATGCTGCTCCCGCGCATATACAGTCGCCGGGTTGTAATAGCTGGTCTCCCCCATCATGTACACCAGCCCGGTGTCGCGGACGGCGTCAATGATGCGCGCAATCTCTTCTTCCGAGATGGCCATGGGGACGGCCGAGTACACATGCTTGCCAGCGCGGAGTGCCTGCTCCACCAGCGGGCCGTGGGTCCAGCGCTGCGTGAAGATCGCAACCGCGTCAACGTCGGAAGCGAGCAGTTCCTCGAAACTCTCCTTGGACCCTGCGAGTTGGTAGCGCTCCCGGGCCTCGGCGGCGCGCTCGGGCCGCTCGTCCACCACATACACCTCGCTGACCCCGGGATGGAGGTTGAAAAGGTGTGCGAACTGCCCGCCGAACTGTCCCGCGCCGAGTACGCCGATCGAAAACGTCATTGTCTGCCTTTCCCTGGTTGCAGGGGCACCGAGGCAGGCGCCCTCCGTCAGGAAGCCAGTGTTGCACCTGCTTCTACTCGAGTCAATAACCCAGCAGGTGAACTAATCCCGCAAGAAACAGCATTTAAAGTAATCCTTGCCGCCCTGTATCTACTCGTGTAGATTGCTCTTCAAGTTGTTACCCCCGTCACAGTCAGGAAAGGGTCGAAGATGACCACCCTTGCCAAACACTCAGCACCTGTTTCGCCTGCCCCGGACAAACCCAAGCCCTACGGCGGCCTCCGCCGGTTCGGGGACCTCAAGATCGCACTGCTTTTCATCGCCCCGGCAATGATCGGGTTCATCGTCTTCTACGTTGTCCCCACCATCCGCGGCGTGTACCTCAGCTTCACGGAGTACAACATCCTCGGAGACCCGGAATGGGTAGGGGTGGACAATTACACGGCCATCGCCAAGGACCCCCTCTTCTGGAACTCCCTCGCCGTCACTGGCCAGTACGTTTTCCTGAACATCGTCCTGCAAACCGCACTGGCACTGGGCCTGGCGCTCCTTATGCACCAGGTGGCCAAATCCACCATCATCCGCGGCGCCCTGCTGATGCCGTACCTGATGTCCAACGTCATCGCCGCACTGCTGTGGTTCTGGATGCTCGACTACCAGATCGGCGTGGTGAACCAGTTCATCGAATGGGCCGGACTCCCCCGGGTGGCGTTCTTCGGCAGCGAGGAGTGGGCCATTCCCACCCAGGCCGTGATCAACACCTGGCGGCACATGGGTTACACAGCGCTGCTGATCTTCGCCGGCCTGCAGGCCATCCCGGGCCACGTGTACGAGGTGGCGAAACTGGACGGGGCGTCAGCCTTCCAGACCTTCCGCAAGATCACCATTCCCCTGCTGCGTCCGGTCCTGGTGCTGGTACTGGTGGTGACGGTGATCGGTTCCTTCCAGGTCTTCGACACCGTTGCCGTCACCACCGCAGGCGGCCCGGTCAACGCCACCCGCGTCATCCAGTACTACATCTACCAGCGCGCCTTCACCGAGTCGGACTTCGGCTACGGATCCGCCATCGCCGTCATTCTCTTCCTCATCCTCGCCCTGGTGGCCTTCATCCAGATGAAGTTCCTCAAGGGCAACGAGTCGGACCTGGACTAAGGAGTCCTCCATGACCACCACAGCAAGCCGCGCCCAGCTGGCGGCCGCAACCCGCCGCCGTCGTCCTTTCAACCCCCGCCGCGCCGCCGCCTGGGCCCTGCTGGTCCTTGCGATCGCCGTCTCCGTGCTTCCCTTCCTCTGGGTCCTGCGCACGGCACTGTCCACCAACAACGCCCTTGCCACCAACGCCGCCAGCCTGCTGCCGGCGGAGTTAAGCTTCGGCGCCTTCAAACGGGTCTTCGGGCTCCAGTCAGCGGCGGACGCCGTGGCGGAAGGCGGCTCCGGGGCGCAGATCGACTTCTGGCTCTACCTTCGGAACTCGATCGTCTTCTCCTCCATCACCACTGCGGGCGCAGTCTTCTTCAGCGCAATGGCCGCCTACGCCTTCGCCCGGCTGCGCTGGAAGGGCCGGAACGCCGTCTTCAGCCTCTTCCTCGGCACCATGCTGGTCCCGCCGATCTTCACCGCCCTGCCCAACTTCCTGCTGATCAAGAACCTGGACCTGCTCAACACGATGCTCGGCATGGTCCTGCCCTACATCTTCATGACCCCCTTCGCCATCTTCTTCCTGCGCCAGTTCTTCCTGAACATGTCCCGCGAAGTGGAGGAGGCGGCCATGCTCGACGGCGCCAAGCACCTTCGCATCTTCTTCCAGATCGTCCTGCCCAACGCCGCAGCCCCCATCGCCACGCTTGCCCTGCTCACCTTCATCGGCCAGTGGAACGAATACTTCTGGCCCCTGCTGGTCGGCTCCCAGGACGACGTCCGTGTGCTCCAGGTTGGCCTGGGCGTCTTCAAGTCCCAGTCGCCGCAGGGTGCACCGGACTGGTCCGGCCTCATGGCCGCGACCCTCATCTCGGCCCTGCCGGTGCTGATCCTCTTCGCCGCCTTCGGCAAGAAGATCGTCAACTCCATCGGCTTCTCCGGCATCAAGTAACCACCACGCCACCCATCCCACCCCTGAACGGAAAGTAGAACCATGAAGAAAACCCTCGGCGCCGTCGCCGTCGCCGCAGCTGTGGCACTGTCCCTGTCCGCCTGCAGCGGATCAGCCTCCTCGGCTGAGTCCTCCAAGGGCGAGATCAGCTACTGGCTCTGGGACGCGAACCAGCTCCCGGCCTACCAGCAGTGCGCTGACGACTTCACCAAGGCCAACCCGGACATCAAGGTCAAGATCACCCAGCGCGGCTGGGACGATTACTGGAGCACCCTCACCAACGGCTTCGTGGGCGGCACGGCACCGGACGTGTTCACCAACCACCTGGGCCGCTACGGCGAACTGGCCGAAAACAAGCAGCTGCTGGCCATCGACGACGCCGTCAAGAAGGACAACATCGACCTGACCGGCTACAACGAAGGCCTCGCCGATCTGTGGGTGGGCCAGGACGGCAAGCGCTACGGCCTCCCCAAGGACTGGGACACCATCGGCCTGTTCTACAACAAGGCCATGCTGGCCGGCGCCGGCGTCACCGAGGACCAGATGAAGAACCTCACCTGGAACCCGGAGGACGGCGGCACGTACGAAAAGGTTGTTGCCCACCTCACCGTGGACAAGAGCGGCAAACGCGGCGACGAGCCCGGCTTCGACAAGAACAACGTTGCCGTTTACGGGCTGGGCCTGAACGGCGGCGGCGACTCCTCCGGGCAGACCGAGTGGAGCTATCTCACCAACACCACCGGCTGGTCCCACACGGACAAGAACCCGTGGGGCACCCACTACAACTACGACGACCCCAAGTTCCAGGAAAGCATGGAATGGTTCGCCGGCCTGGCTGAGAAGGGTTACATGCCCAAGCTGGAAACCACTGTAGGCGCAGCCATGGCCGACACGTTCGCGGCAGGCAAGTCTGCGATTAACGCCCATGGTTCGTGGATGATCGGGCAGTACACCGGCTACAAGGGCATCGAAGTGGGCATCGCCCCCACCCCTGTGGGCCCGCAGGGCGAGCGTGCCTCGATGTTCAACGGCCTGGCGGACTCCATCTGGGCCGGTACCAAGAAAAAGGATGCCTCCATCAAGTGGGTGGAATACCTCGCCTCGGCCGACTGCCAGGACGTTGTAGCCTCCAAGGCGGTTGTCTTCCCGGCGCTCAAGGCATCCTCGGACAAGGCCGCTGAAGCGTTCGCCGCCAAGGGCGTGGACGTCTCAGCCTTCACCGAGCACGTCAAAAACAAGACCACGTTCCTGTACCCCATCACGGACAACACCGCCAAGGTCAAGGGCATCATGGAGCCCGCCATGGACGCAGTGGTCTCCGGCAAGGCGCCCGCAAGCTCCCTCACCCAGGCCAACGAACAGGTCAACGCCCTGTTCAAGTAGGCACCCAAACGTGGTTGCGTATGTGGTCGCAACCACTGCGCCGGATGCCGCCGTTCCCCTCCTCGCGGCGGCGGCGTCCGGCCACCCCTTCCCCTTGCTTTCCTGACGTGCGTAACTTAAGGCGCACCCCTTGAACACTGAAAGAGATCCTATGGACCCCCTCCACCTCCGTTCCGCCGGCACCAGCCTGGTGATCAGTTTCAACAGCGGGGAGGCCGAGATCATCCATTGGGGTGCTGACCTTGGCAGCCCCCTCCCGGACCTCGCCATCCTCGGCGAGCCCGTCCCCCCCTCCGCCATCGACGCCACGGTTCCCGCCGGCCTCCTGCCCCAGGCCTCCTCCAGCTGGCGCGGCCGCCCGGGCCTGCGCGGGCACCGCACGGCCGACGGCGTTTCCGGACTCGACTTCTCCCCGCGCCTTCGCACCGTGGCAGCACATGCCGAGGGCAGCACGGCGGTCATCACCCAGGCCGACGCCGAGGCAGGCCTCAGCGTGGAGTCCACCCTGGCACTGCACGACGGCGGCCTGCTCGAACTGCGGCACACGGTCACCAATGACGGCACCACCCCTTACCAACTGGACGAACTGGCCACCGTCCTCCCGGTGGCCCCGGACGCCGTCGAACTCCTCGACCTGACCGGCCGCTGGTGCCGGGAAAACCACCCGCAGCGCCGGGCCATCCAGCAGGGTACCTGGGTGCGGACCGGCCGGCACGGCCGCACGGGTCATGACTCCTCCCTGGTGCTCGCCGCCGGCACCCCGGGTTTCGGCAACCGCCACGGCAAGGTCTGGGCCACCCACCTGGCGTGGAGCGGCAACCACGAACAGTTCACCGACACCATCGGCGACGGCCGCACCATGATCGGCGGTTCAGAACTCCTCGGACCGGCCGAAGTCATCCTGCAGCCACAGGGCAGCTACACCACGCCCGCCCTGTTCGCCGCCTACTCGGACCGCGGACTGGACGGCATCAGCGAGGCGTTCTACAGCTGGTTCCGGTCCCGCCCGCACCACGTGCTGCCGGCGGCAGGCGGCGGCAAACCACGTCCGGTGGTGCTGAACACCTGGGAAGCTGTCTACTTCGACCACAACCTGTCCGCCCTGATCGAGCTGGCTGATTCCGCTGCGGACCTCGGCGTGGAACGATTTGTGCTCGACGACGGCTGGTTCAGCGGCCGCCGGGACGACCACGCCGGGCTCGGCGACTGGTACGTCGATGAGACCCTCTGGCCGGACGGACTGACCCCGCTGATCGACGCCGTCACCTCGCGCGGCATGGAATTCGGCCTCTGGGTGGAGCCGGAAATGGTCAACCTCAACTCGGACATTGCCCGCGCCCACCCGGAATGGATCGTGGGCCCGGCAGCCCTGTCCCACAAGGACGGCGGCCGGCTGCCCCTGGAATGGCGCAACCAGCACGTGATCGACCTCGTCAACCCTGACGCCTGGCAGTACATCTTCGACCGCATCGATGCCCTGCTGCGTGACAACAGGATCAGCTACCTGAAGTGGGACCAGAACCGGGACCTGCTGGAACACGGCCACGCCGGACGCGCCTCGGTCCACGAACAGACCCTGGCCGCCTACCGGCTGTTCGACGAGCTCAAGAAGGCGCACCCCGGCGTCGAGATTGAAAGCTGCTCCTCGGGCGGCGCACGCGTGGACCTGGGGATCCTGGAGCGGACGGATCGGATCTGGGCCTCGGACTGCAACGACGCCCTGGAGCGCCAGAGCATCCAGCGGTGGACCGGGCTAGTGGTACCGCCGGAGCTGGTGGGCGGGCACATCGGGCCCACCACGTCACACACCACGGCCCGCACCCATGACCTGTCCTTCCGCGCCATCACGGCCCTCTTTGGCCATTTCGGGATGGAATGGGACGTCCGGCAGGTCACGGGTGCCGAGCGGCAGGAACTCAAGCGGTTCATCGGCCTCTACAAGGAGCACCGCGGCCTCATCCACAGCGGCCGGATGGTCCGCGCGGACGTTCCGGACGGGTCGCTGATGCTGCACGGCACCGTCGCTGCCGCGTCGCCGGAGGCAGGCACGACGGCGGCCCTGTTCACCTTGGTCAGCACGCGCACGGCGTTCGCCGAGCAGCCCGGCAAGGTGGCTATCCCCGGCCTGGAGCAGGACCGCAACTACCGGGTGGAGGCCATCTTCCCGGCCCCGGGTGACGCTGACTACGGCCACACATTCACGCAGGTCCAGCCGCCGGCCTGGCTGGCCGACGGTGCCGTGGCCAGCGGCCGCTTCCTGGCCGAGGTGGGCCTGCCGATGCCGATCCTCAACCCGGAGCACGCGTTGCTGCTGCGCTTCACCGCACTCTAGACAGGCAGGGCATCACCAGGAACAAAGCTAAAGCAACGCGGGGTCAGTTATTGCCCATCCAGGACATCCGGACGGGCAATATCTGACCCCGCGTTGTTCCATTGGTGATCAAAGCGAACCGTAAGAAATGCGCCCCCGGCAGTCGCGGCACTAGATTTGCATCCATGACTGAAGCCACCACCGCAGAGCGCCGCGGCACCATCCTGGTAATTAACGGGCCCAACCTGAACCTGCTGGGAACCCGTGAACCGGAAAAGTACGGCACGTCCACCCTTGCTGATGTGGAGGACCTCGCAGCCCGCACGGCAAAGGCGCACGGCTTCGCGGCCGAATGCCTGCAGTCAAACCATGAGGGTGTGCTGCTGGACGCAATCCACGCCGCCCGGGAATCTGCCGTCGGAATTGTCCTTAACGCCGGCGCCTTCACGCATACCTCCGTGGCACTTCGCGATGCCCTCGCAGCGGTCCAGCTGCCCGCAGTCGAAGTGCACATCACCAACGTGCACCAGCGCGAGGAATTCCGGCACCATTCGTTCCTGTCGCCGGTGTGCTCCGCGGTGATCGTGGGCGCCGGGGTATTCGGCTACAAGCTGGCCATCGACTACCTCGCGGAAGTCCTCTAAGCCCGCTTCCTGATACTTCTCTCCGGCTGCCGCTACTGCTGCTGCTCCGCTACTTCTGGATGCACTGCCCTGAAGAAACGGGTGCGCTCAGTGACGCCGCCTGCGAGGCTACCGGGTTGAGGTCATCCATGGTGATGGCGAAGCCCATCTCGGCATCAGAGGTGGCCTTCGCGAAGATCACACCGGCCACCTGGCCGTCCGTGGTCAAGAGCGGGCCGCCGGAGTTGCCGGGCTGGACATTTCCGGCCAGCCGGTAGATGTCCTCCGGCGACGGGTTGCCTCCGTAGATGTCAGGCACCAGAACTGTGGTGATGTCCTGGATGGTGGCGGGCCGGGACTGGAAAGGCCCGCCGTGCGGGTAGCCAGCGAACGCGGCCAGGCTGCCGCTGGGCAGGTCGGCACTCAGCGGCAGCGGCTGGACGGGCAGGTCCTCCACGGCAAGCACGGCGAGGTCATGCCGGGTATCGAAGTAGACAACGCGTCCCGGCATGGCCCCGCCGTCGGACATCTCCACCACCGGCTCCGACACGCCCGCCACGACATGCGCGTTTGTGACCACTCGGTCCTCCGAAACCACGAAGCCGGTGCCGGTCTGGTTCTGCCCGCACTGGTACGCTGTTCCGGCAATTTTCAGGACGGATTCGGCAGCGCGGTTCAGGGCGGGGGTGTCGGTACTGGCGTCCGGCACAGGTACGGTCTGGCCCTGGTCCAGGCCTTCAATCAGGGTGGGGATGCCGTTGCCGATCACTTCCGAGCGCAGCTGTGCCATGGTGGCTTTCACCGGATCCGGGGTGATGTCGTCAATGAAACCGATCACTTTGGATTCGGCCAGCTGCTGCGAAACAAACGGCACACCCAGGGAGCCGATGCTGAAGGCCAGCATGGACATGACCAGGGCCGAAACCACCAGGTTCACGGCGCCGCCCACCAGACGGTCAACAGCCCGCAGGGGCCTGATCCGCATAGCCCCGCGGACCTGCCGGCCGATCATGGTTCCCAAACCGTGGCCCAGTACGACCAGTGCGACGGCGGCGGCCACGATGGCGGTCAGCCTCCACCCCGTATCAGCCACGAAGCCGCTCACCAAGGGGACGGCGAAGAAGGCAGCGATGGCTCCGGCAGCAAACCCGGCAATGCCGCCGACCGTGACGAGGAACCCGTTGCGCAAGCCATAGGCCAGATAGGACAGCAACGCCAGGATCAGGACGATGTCCAGGACAGTCAAGCCGACCACTAAGGCTCCTTATAAGCAGTTGTAGGCTCATTCTAGTGGCGCAGGCTGACAATCTTCTGGGGGCTGCCGGCGGCCCTCCTGCCCGCCGTTAGGGCGTTTTGGCTGCCAAGTTCGTCACAGAACCTTGAAAATTCTGAAACAATGGCACAAGCGCCACAGCCGAAACTTTTATTCAGGAGATTTTATGGACATCGAGGTACTGCGCCGAGCACCACTTTTCGCCACGCTCGACGACGACGCATTCCGTCTGCTGACGGACGAGCTCACCGAGGTGGACCTTTCCCGCGGTGCTTCGGTTTTCCGCGAGGGCGACCAGGGCGACCAGCTCTACTTCATCGTTTCCGGCAAGGTAAAGCTTGGGCGGACTTCCCCGGACGGCCGGGAGTCGCTCCTTGCCATCCTCGGTCCGGGTGAGCTCTTCGGCGAAATGGCCCTGTTCGATCCCAGCCCGCGTACGGCCACGGCCACCGCAGTGTCGGAGACCCGCCTGGCCGGGCTCAGGAACGAGAGCCTGAACAACCTGCTCCGCACCCGCCCCGAGGTTTCCGCGCAGCTCCTGCAGGCCCTCGCCCGCCGTCTGCGCCGCACCAACGATTCCCTCTCCGACCTGGTGTTCTCCGACGTACCCGGCCGCGTTGCCAAGGCACTCCTGGACCTGGCTGACCGCTTCGGCCGCCCGGCCACGGACGGCGTCCTGGTGGCCCACGAGCTCACCCAGGAGGAACTGGCCCAGCTGGTCGGCGCATCACGGGAGACCGTCAACAAGGCCCTCGCCGAGTTCGTCCAGCGCGGCTGGCTCCGCCTGGAAGCCCGCGCGGTGGTCATCCTGGACATGCAGCGCCTCCGCCAGCGCTCCCGCTAGTCGTCGTAGCACAAAGGCCGCCCCAAGGGGCGGCCTTTTGCATGCCCCGACGGTTCCGGCCCCAGGCCGGCATCCTCCGCGTGCTGCTCCTTCGTCGCTCTGACGCACCCTTCCGGATGCCGGACCCCGAGCCTTTCGCGTGTACCCCCTAAAATCGCCCCATCACCTCCTGCAGTCCAACAGACAACCCGCCATCAGCAGGAGGTGATAAAGCCTTGGTACATGACCTGCGAAACGTGGTGGCGCGTCGGATCAATATCTGCGAAAGGTGATGGCGCGTTTGAGCTGCGCGGCCGACTTTCGCGTAGGAGTGCATCGCGACGCATCGGGAGCCGGAGGTCGCCCAGCGACCGCAGGTTCCCTTATGCGGCGTGTCTAAGCGACGGCGAAAGGCAGCCGCGCAGCGAACTCAACCACGGCCCACCAACCACCTCAACCACCGGAGCGGCGTAAAATTGGGGTTAGAGGTGCATGGCGATGCCCGTGGCTATGGTTGTTGTGTTGATCCTGCTGGGCCTGGCTTCCCTTGCCGCGATGGTCGGCACGGTGGTCCTGGTGATCCGGGACGGCCGCGGGCAGATTCCGCTGGAACCATCGGACAAACCGTGGACCGCCGGGAACCTCCCCAGCCGGCCCTATTCGACGCTCCGGCGCATCTAGCCTTCAGGTTCAGCGTTCGCGCTGGGGATCCCCCGCCACTGTCTTGGCCGCCTCGACCTCAAGCAGCAGTTTCCCGTCTTCCTCCACGAGCTGCGGCTGGTAGACGTGCGCCTTGCGCTTATAGCTGAGGTAGGCGATGCAGCCGTTGGCCATGGCCATCTTCTCGAGCATGATCTCGGAGCCCGGCACCAGGAGCTCGCCGAGCGTGCGGCCCACAGTGTTCTCCTGGCCTACCTCGTCGCCTAGGGCAGTTGTATCCCGCCCCGCTATGACCTCGGCAGCATTAACCCAGCGCCCCCACACGCCCTTGCCTTCGAGCAGGGTGGGCTGCTGGTTCAGCGGAACGGTGGCGGCAAAGTAGCGGGTATCGAACCGGCGGTGGGCGAAGTCGGGGCTGCGCCAGTTAACCAGGGACTTCAGCAGGTCCGTCCGCAGCGACAGCCCCCGTTTACCAAGGACCTCTGGGAACGTTTTTTCCTGCTCGGCCACGGCGAGGCGGGCACGCATCCATTCAGCGGAGGATGTTGCTTCAAACGTGGTGGCCATGTCCGGGCCGGCAAGGAGCACGCCGGTCTCCTCGAAGAGTTCCCGGATGGCGCCCGCGACGTGGCGTCGCGCCAGCCCGACGTCGTCCGTTCCCATTTGCTCGGCCCAATGCTGAGGTGAGGGGCCCAGCCAGCCGACGGGGTCGTCGTCGCCGGCGTCCAGTGAGCCGCCGGGGAAGGCGAGGACCCCCAGCGGCGAGGAACCGGGCCGGTATGCCAGCCAGGTTTCCAGGCCGGTGGGGGAATCACGCAGCAGGACAACGGATGATGCGAGGCGGGCAGCCCGAGGGCTCCTCTCGCCGTGTTCAAGCCAGCTCTGCGCTGCCCCTTCAAGGTCTTGAGGGAGTGCAAACAGGCGTCGGGCGAGCTGAGGCAAAGGAAGCGACCGGTCCTAGCTGAATTCGGCTATCAGTTCGACCTCTACCGGAGAGTCGAGCGGCAGCACCGAAACGCCGACGGCGGAACGGGCGTGCTGGCCTGCGTCACCGAGGACGCGGCCCAGCAGTTCAGAGGCGCCGTTGATCACGCCGGGCTGTCCCGTGAAGGACGGGTCAGATGAGACGAATCCCACAACCTTGACGATCCGGGTGATGCGGTCAAGGTCGCCAATGACGCTTTTGACGGCGGCCAGGGCGTTCACGGCGCAGATGGCGGCGTACTGCTGGGCGTCCTCGGGCGAAACAGTGGGCTCGTCGGCGTAGCCTTCGGTGCCGGCTGAGACTTTGCCCGTAGCTGGGAGTTTGCCATTAATGAACGGCAGCTGGCCGGAGGTGTAGACGTGGTTGCCCGAGATCACGGCGGGAACGTAGGCAGCCACCGGGGCGGCAACCTCGGGAAGGGTCAGTCCGAGGTCCGCCAGGCGCTGCTCAACAGCGGAAACGGGCTCGGCGGCGGTGCCGGACTGGGCTTCTGCGGAGGTGCTCATGCTACTGCTTCTCCCTCTTCAGGTAGGCAACCAAACCGTTTCCGTCGGGTCCGGGGACTACCTGGACGAGCTCCCAGCCGTCATCTCCCCACTGGTCCAGGATCTGTTTTGTGGCGTGGATAATGAGCGGAATCGTGGCGTACTCCCATTTGGTCATGAGAGAAAGACTAGTCCTTGCCGGTAAAGTGGAAAACATGGCGACTCGTAAGAACCCATTATTCGACACTGCCACCACCCTCGGAAAGATCCTCGTTTTCCTTGGCGTGAGTGCGATTTGTGGTGTCCTGGTAGCAGGCCTGCTGGTTCCCGCGGCAGCCGTCTCAGGCAGCGCAGCCAGCGGTTCGATCGAGTTCTTCGACACCCTGCCGGCAGAGCTGAAGGTGGACCCGCCCAACCAGACCACCAGGATCCTGGCCGCGGACGGCAGCGAGATCGCCAACGTCTACACGGAAAACCGCACCAAGGTAGCCCTGGAGCAGATTTCGCCGTTCATGAAGGAAGCTGTCATCGCCGTCGAGGACAGCCGTTTTTATGACCACGGCGGTGTGGACACCACCGGCATCCTCCGTGCCCTGGTCAGCACTGCGCGCGGCAACAAGCAGGGCGCGTCCACCATCACCCAGCAGTACGTTAACAACGTCCTCAACGCCAACCTCGCCGCCGAGGGCAACGAGGACCAGATCAAGCTCAACGGTGTCAACAAGGGCGTGGGCGACAAGCTCCGCGAAATGAAGCTGGCCATCGCCCTGGAGAAGGAGTTCAGCAAGGAGCAGATCCTTGAGGGCTACCTGAACATCGTGTTCTTCAACCGTGACGCCTACGGGGTGGAGGCTGCTTCGAGGTTCTTCTTCAGCACCTCCGCCAAGGACCTCTCGCTTCCGCAGGCTGCGCTGCTGGCCGGCCTCGTCAACAGCCCTTCAGCCTTCGACCCCATCAACAACCCGGAGGCCTCGAAAGAGCGCCGGGACCTGGTCCTGGGCCTGATGCTGAACCAGGGCAAAATCACCCAGGCAGACCATGACGCCGCCGTCGCCACTCCGGTGGAAACCAAGGTGACCCCGGCCCGCCAGGGCTGCGCCTATGCGTCTACCGCACCCTACTTCTGCGATTACGTCCTGCACCTGCTTGAGAACAACCCCGCGTACGGCACCGACCTCAAAGAACGCCAGCGTCTGATCTACGGCGGCGGCCTCACCATCACCACCACGCTGGACCCGAACGCCCAGGCAACCGCCCAGGAGCAGGTCAACGCCTCCGCCGGCGCCAACCCGGACAAGTGGGGTGCCGCCATGGTTTCAGTGCAGCCCAACACGGGCAAGATCATCTCGATGGCCCAGAACACCAGCTTCCTGCCGGCCGAGGCGTCCTTCGACTCGCAGGTGAACTTTAACGTGGACAAGCTGGACAAGGACGGCAACGACCTCAACGGCCTCGGCGGCGCGCAGCCCGGGTCCACCATGAAGCCGTTCACGTTCGCGGAATGGCTTAACGAGGGCAAGCCCATGAACACCATGGTTAACGCCGCCCAGCGCATCTACCCGCTGAACTTCCCGTGGCGGAACACCTGCGGGAAGGTGACCGGCGGCTACAGCACCGCGCAAAAGAACCAGGGCCTTGGCACGGCGGACGACCTGCAGAACGCCGAACCCCAGTGGTACAAGCCCCTGTCGGTCCTGGAGGGCCTCTACAACTCCATCAACACCGTCACGTTTGCCTCAGCAGCCCAGCTGGACTTCTGCGGCATCCAAAAGGTGGTTGACGCCGTCGGGCTCCACAGCGGGCTGCCGAACGCAGATGAGCCGAACCCGAAGATCAACATGTCCACCTTGGGCAACCTGCTCGGATCCACGCAGACCTCCCCGCTGACCATGGCCAGCGCGTTCGCCACGTTCGCGAACGACGGCAAGTACTGCGAGGCGATCGCCATCACCTCGGTAAAGGACGGAACGGGCAAGGACCTTCCCGCACAGTCCACCAGCTGCCGGGACGCGATCAAGCCCGAGGTGGCCCGCGGTGTGAACTACGCATTGCAGGAAGTCCTGAACCGTGGCTCCGGCTCGCTGATCCAGCCCCGGATTTCAACGCGCACCAGCTTCCCGATCGGCGCCAAGACCGGTACGTCCAACAACAACGGATCCACCTGGGTTGTTGGCCACACCACCGGCCTGGCAACTGCTGCCTGGTTCGGTGACGCGCTGGGTGCCCAGGACCGTGCCGGCCAGAACATCACGGTCAACGGCAAGTTCTACCCCGGCATTGACGGTTACATGATTGCCGGGCCGATGTTCTCCAACTTCATGTCGAAGGTCGCCCCTGCCTATGGCACGAACCCGTTCCCGGCACCGCCGAGCAACCTGCTGAACGGCGGCGGAACCACGCGCAACACCACTCCCGCCACACCCCAGGCCACCCAGGCACCCACGGCCCCGGCTCCCGCCCCCACCCAGCCTGCCCCGCAGCCGAGCAACAATGGCAACGGAAACGGCAATGGGAACGGGAACGGCTAGCCGCCGATGGTCTCAACCAGTGCTTTGGCAAGCCGCGCCCGGACCATCGGGCGCGGCTTTGCCGTCACCGCAGGGGCCGGGGCAACGGCCGGACTGGCCGCCTTCGGGTACGGCCTGTGGGAGAAGAACCAGTTTGTCCTGCGCGAAGAGACGCTGGACATCCTCCCGCCCGGGCAGGCGCCGTTCCGCGTCCTGCATCTGAGTGACATCCACTTTGTGCCCGGCCAGGACAAGAAGGCAGCCTGGCTGGAGTCCCTTGCCGGCCTTGAACCGGACCTGGTGGTCAATACCGGTGACAACCTCAGCCATGCCGAGGCAGTGGACCCGCTGCTGAAGGCGCTGCGCCCCCTCCTGGAGTTTCCCGGCGTGTTTGTCCCCGGCTCCAACGACTACTTTGCCCCGAGCCTGAAAAACCCGGCGTCCTACCTGCTCGGCCCGTCCAAGGTGAAGCCTAAGCCGGCCCAGCTGGACTGGCCCCGCCTGCGTTCCGGCTTCGGCATGGGCGGCTGGATCGACCTGACCAACCGGCACCAGTCAGTGGTCCTGAAGGGGATGCGGTTCGATTTCTCCGGTGTGGACGATCCCCACCTGAACCGGGAACGGTATGCCGGCTGGCCGCGCGGCACGGTCAACCAGAACGCGGTTCCGCACCTGCGCGTCGCCGTCATCCACGCCCCCTACCAGCGCGTGCTGGACCACTTCACCGAGGACGGCGCGGACCTCCTGCTCGCCGGGCACACCCACGGCGGCCAGCTGTGCATACCCGGGTACGGTGCCCTGGTATCCAACTGCGACCTCCCCACCTGGCGCGCCAAGGGCCTTAATGACTGGCAGAGCAACGGAAGTACGACGCCGGTAAACGTCTCGGGCGGGATCGGCACCTCACGCTTCGCCCCCGTCCGCATCGCCTGCAGGCCCGAAGCGGTCCTGCTGACGCTCACCCCGCCCAACTGACCCCGTTGAGCTATCAGGTTTGGTTCCCATCCAGCGCTTTTGGGGACCAAACCTGATGGCTCATCCGTGGAAGCAGCGAGGAACGGCATTGCAGCACGCAATAACTGGCGAAGCTTCAACGCCGGCGCCCGAAGCCTGTGAATCGTCTCACGCCATGGCATAGGGTAGTTGCTACGGGAAACTACATTCGTTTTAGAGCTTGAGAAGCGGGCATGGCCAAGCAAACTCCTTTTTTTCGTTCCATCCGTCGCCTTTACCCCCATGTCCGGCCGATCATCCCTCGGCTTTTGCTGGGACTTCTCTGCGCGCTGATGGCCAGCGTCGTTGCCCTCGCCATCCCGCAGGTCCTCCGGGTGCTGGTCAACGAATCATTGAAGCCAGGCGGCTCAACGGAAGCGGTGTGGATTTCGGCCGGCCTCATCCTGGTCCTGGGCGTGGCCGAGGCGGGCCTGGTGGCCCTCCGCCGTCAGTTCGTCATCAACCCCGCCACGTCCGTGGAAACCACCATGCGGGTTTCGCTGTACCACCACCTGCAGGACCTGACCGTTTCCTTCCACGACCGATGGGGTTCCGGCCAGCTGTTGTCCCGGGCCATGACGGACCTGAACTTCCTGCGCCGCTGGATGGCGTTTGGAGCGATCATGCTGGTGGTCACCACCCTCACCGTGATCATCGGCATCACGGCGATGTTTGTGATGAGCTGGCAACTGGCCCTCATCTTCCTGGCCGCCGCCGTGCCCATCATGGCCTACAGCTTCCGGTTCCGGACCCGCTTCAGCCGCGTGGCCCGTCGCAGCCAGGACCAGGCCGGCGATCTCGCCACCACCGTTGAGGAATCAGTTCACGGCATCCGTGTGCTCAAGGCGTTCGGCCGCAGCCGGGAGGCGCTGGAGAACTTCAACGAACAAGCCGAGGAACTGCGCCAGACGGAGATCGAAAAAGCACGCCACCAGGCAACGTTCACCATGGTGGTCACGCTGCTTCCCGAGCTCGCCCTCGGGGCCGGCCTGGTGGTGGGTGTGATGCTGTGCGCCGGCGGCCAGCTCAGCATCGGCTCGCTGGTGGCGTTTTTTGCCACCGCCGCGGTGATGGCCTCGCCCGTGGAATTTTCCGGCATGCTGCTGGCCATGGCACTCACGGCCAAGACCGCCGTCGACCGTCACTTCGAAGTGATAGATACACCGAACACCATCACCAGTCCCCCGGAGCCGCGCCGGCCCGGCCAGCTGGCCGGTGCCCTCCGTTTCTCCAATGCCACGTTCGCCTTCGAGGACGCACCGGACAAACCGATCCTCAAAGAGATCAACCTGGACGTCCGCCCCGGCGAGACCATGGCCCTGGTGGGCATCACCGGCAGCGGCAAGAGCGCCCTGATCCAACTGGTTCCGCGCCTGTTCGACGTCACCGGCGGCGCCATCACCATCGACGGTGTGGACTTGCGGGACTTCGACGTGGAAGAGCTCCGGCGGATTGTTGCAGTGGCCTTCGAGGACACCACCCTGTTCTCCAACTCTGTCCGGGACAACGTCCTGCTCGGCGCCCCCGTCCGCAACGATGCCGTCCTCGACGAAGCCCTGGACGTGGCCCAGGCGCACTTCGCGTATTCCCTGCCGGAGGGGGTGGACACCCTCATCGGAGAGGAAGGCCTCAGCCTTTCCGGCGGGCAGCGGCAGCGGATCGCCCTGGCACGCGCCATCGCCGCACGCCCCCGCGTGCTGGTTTTGGATGATCCCCTGTCCGCGCTGGACGTCCATACCGAGGAACTCGTGGAAACGCGGCTCCGGGCCGTGCTGAAGGACACCACCACGCTGATTGTGGCCCACCGCCCGTCCACCGTTGCACTCGCGGACCGGGTGGCGCTGCTCGAGGACGGCCGCATCACCGCCGTCGGCACCCACACCGAACTGCTGGCCGTCAACCACCACTACCGCTACGTCATCGCCAGCCTGGACCAGGAACCCCGCGACCTGGACTCAGAGCTGTCCGCCCTTGAAGACCAGGCAGAGGAAGTGACCCGATGAGCACCGCAACCTTCGGTACGGCCAACGAGGACAACCCACACCTGAGCAAAAGCGACAGCCGGGCAGTACGACGCCGATCGCTGGCTTTGCTGCGCTCCCTGATCCGGCCGGTGCGGCTGCGGTTCTGGCTCACGATTGCCATGGTGGTCCTGTCGCAGGCTGCCCGGGTGGCCGGTCCCGCGCTGATCGCCTTCGGCATCGACCACGCACTGCCCGCCCTGCAGGCCGGAGACAACCTCCCCCTGGTGTTCACCGGCGTCGCCTATCTGCTCGCAGCCATAGCGACGGCGGGACTCACCGCCCTGTATGTGACCTCCACGGCGAAACTCAGCCAGGCCATGCTCCTGGACCTGCGCCTGCGGGTGTTCCGGCATACGCAGCGGCTGAGCCTGGAGTTCCACGAAAAATACACGTCCGGACGGATCATTGCCCGGCAGACCTCGGACCTGGAGGCACTCCGCGAACTCCTGGACTCCGGCGTCAGCTCGCTGGCGTCCGGCATGTTGTTTATGATCTTTACCGCCGTCACGGTATTCGCCCTGGACTGGCGCAGCGGCCTGCTGGTGCTGGCCGCAGGTGTTCCCATGTTTTTCCTGGCCCGCTGGTACCAGAAACACTCGCAGATCGCGTTCCGCGAATCCCGGGTGGTGTCTGCGCGGCTGATCGTGCACTTCGTGGAGACCATGACCGGCATCCGCGCGGTCAAGGCCTTCCGCAAGGAGCAGGAGAACGCTGACCGCTACGGCCAGCTCGCCGAAGACTACCGGCTGGTTACTGTCCGTTCCATCAACCTCAACGGCATCTTCCAGCCGGGGCTGGTGCTGATCGGGAACGTGTGCGTGGCAGTGGTCCTGTTGTTCGGTGGTTTCCGCGTGCTCACCGGCGACCTTGCGGTGGGTGTGCTGCTGGCCCTCATCCTGTCCACCAAACGGTTCTTCCAGCCGGTGGACCAGATGGCGATGTTCTACAACTCCTTCCAGAGTGCCCAGGCAGCATTGGAGAAAGTATCCGGGCTCCTCGAGGAAGTGCCCACCGTCCGCCCGCCCAGGAACCCGGTAGCCCTGCAGAACGCCAGGGGCGCCATAGATTTCAAGGACGTCGAGTTCCGCTACGGCGACGGGCCGCTCATCGTGCCCCGGCTGAACCTGCACATTCCCGCGGGCCAGACGGTAGCACTGGTGGGCCAGACGGGGGCCGGGAAATCAACCCTCGCAAAACTGATCGCCCGCTTCTACGACGTCTCCTCCGGCTCCCTGACCCTGGACGACGTGGACCTGCGCAACCTCAGCACCACGGACCTGAGGCGGAACATCGTGATGGTCACCCAGGAGGCCTTCCTGTTCAGCGGGTCCGTGGCTGACAACATTGCCCTGGGCCGGCCGGAGGCATCCCGGGCCGAGATTGAGGAAGCAGCGAAGGCGGTAGGTGCACATGACTTCATCTCGGACCTGCCCGAGGGATATGACACTGATGTCAACAAGCGCGGCGGCCGGGTCTCATCCGGGCAGCGCCAGCTGATCAGCTTCGCCCGGGCGTTCCTGGCCCGCCCGGCAGTGCTGATCCTGGACGAGGCCACCTCCTCCCTGGACATCCCCTCCGAAAGGCTCGTGCAGAACGGACTGGCCCGGCTGCTGGCGGGCACGGACGCCGCCAGGAGGACCGCCCTGATCATTGCGCACCGCTTGTCCACGGTGGAAACCGCGGACCGGGTGCTGGTGGTGCACGACGGCCGGATCGTCGAGGACGGATCACCCGCGGAGCTGATTGGCGGCGGCGGACGTTTTGCCGACCTGCACGGTGCGTGGAAGGACTCGCTGGTCTGACGTGCCGGATACCAGGCTGCGGGCATCTTTCATGAGTCAACGCGCAGGATTTCGCATCGGGACCCCGCATCGGCTATTCTTGTAAAGTTGCTTTTGCAGCGGATCGGGATGTAGCGCAGCTTGGTAGCGCGCTTCGTTCGGGACGAAGAGGTCGCAGGTTCAAATCCTGTCATCCCGACCACAATGAAGGAGGGTCTCCCACGGGAGGCCCTCTTTTGTGTTCCGTGACCTCCGGCAGAACCCTGGCCGAACGGTAACTTTCCGGTAAAGGGAAAGGCCCCGGAGCAGTTGCTCCGGGGCCTCCCTCGCCTCCTGTGGTGAGGAAGCTAGTTACGCGGGATCAGGCCAGTTACCGATATAGGTGGTGACTTGGGTGTCGGTGCTCTTGTCCTTCTTGACCTTCTGGGAAGCCGGATCAGGCCAGTTCCCAATGGCTACGGAAGTACCGGAGTTGTCAGCCAGTGAACCCGCAGACAGTACGGCCGGAGCCGCTGCGGAAAATGCCAAGGCCCCCGCCAGCACGGCGGCGGCAGCAATTTTCTTCAACATAGATATGTTCCTCAATACGAGTCGGATTCGTTACAAAGCCAGCACTGTCCTTGTTGACACCCATTGTAAAATGTTTTCCACAGGGACTGTCAAGCATTCGTCAAACTGACTGTCCGGAAGAGGAGGAAATCCCGTGGGCAACGGATTCGGGGAGAAGCTCCGGGCGGAGCGGCTCGAACGGGGATTGACACAGGCCGAACTGGGCAAGGACCTGTATTCACCCAGCTACATTTCATTGCTCGAGACCGGCCGGAGGGAACCGACGGCCGAGGTCATCGAGGAACTGGCGCGGCGCCTTGAATTGGCGCCCAAGGCCCTCGAAGCCTGGAGCCAGCCAATTACCGTCAGCGATGCTGAGTACGTCCTGGCCGGCCTCTATGCCCGCCAGGCCTGGGACCTGCGTGACTACCCTTTGGCGGCAAGCCACGCCGCCACGGCAGCCCAGATCGCCCTCGAGGGCAAAAACACCAGCGCCTGGTGGAACATGACCTACATGCAGGCCGAGTGCCTGATGAAGCAAGGCGAACTGCGCGAATGCCAAAAGATCATCGAGCGGCTCCTCGAGCACCCCATGGCCACCGAATCAGTGGGCCTGGGTGTGCGGGCGCGGCAAATGCTGGCGGCCGTCTGCCACGGGCAGGGGCAACTGGCGGTGGCAGTCCAGCACGGGCTTGAAGCTGTGGAGCTCTCGGCCAGGCTGCCGAGGAATTCGACAGTGCTCATCGGCGCCCACCGGATCCTCATCGGCGCGCTGGCCGAAAGCGGACGGCTGGACGAAGCCTGGAAGTACTGCATGGCGCTCTACGAACAGGTGGACGAACACGCGATGTCGCAACTGGCCGGGGAGGTGGCCTGGGTCATTGGCAACGTCGCGTTTATGCGGCATGACTACGCCGAAGGGGTCAAGCACCACGAGCGGGCCGCGAAGCTCCTCTCCCCCGCCAATGACATCGAGCTCTGGGCGCGGTTCAACAAGGCCTCCGCCGCGGTGCGGCTGTCGTCGGGAATTGTCGAACCCGAAACCCTGTCCTCCATCGAACGGGCAGAGCTCGCCTTCTCCATCGTGGGAGGAACCAAGAGCGACGAACTGGAGGTCGCCTTCATCCGCGCCCGCTGGCTGTACCTGACCGGGGACATTGTTGCCGCCGTCGAAAAGCTGAGGGAAATCCACGCTGAGCGCGACGCCCTCGCCAAGCACACGGCCGGAGAGGTTTCACTGCTCCTGGGCAAGTCCCTGAAGGCCGCCGGCGAAGCGGACGAGGCACTGGTCCGCCTCGAGGAAGCCCAGAAGGCGTTCAGCGCCGCAGGAGCAGCGGACCGTGTCCAGCAGGCATTGGACGCGGTCCTGGAAATCCGGCTGGCCCAGCAGCGGGCCGCGGCTGCCGCCAAAGCCAGCTAAGCTGCACCCGCTCGCCCGGAGCCGCTGGGGCTCCGAGCAAGTGAGGACGCGTCAGGCGAAGCTTTTCCCGGTCAGCTTCTCGTACGCCTCAACATAACGGCTCCGCGTCCGGTCTACCACGTCAGCAGGCAGCGCCGGCGGAGGCGTGTCCGAAGACCTGTCCCAGCCCGATTCGGCCGATGTAAGCCAGTCCCGGACGTACTGCTTGTCGTAAGACGGCTGCGCCTGCCCCGGCTGGTAGGTGGAGGCATCCCAGAACCGCGAGGAGTCCGGCGTCAGCACTTCATCACCCAGGGTGATCGAACCGGAGACGGCGTCGTAGCCGAACTCCACCTTGGTATCGGCGAGGATGATCCCTTGCTCCCGCGCCACGGCCTCCGCCTTGGTGTAGATCTGCAACGTGAGCTCGCTCAACCGGCCTGCTATGTCGTCACCCACCATGGCCACCACGGCGTCATAGGTGATGTTCTCGTCGTGCTCGCCCACGGCTGCCTTGGCCGACGGCGTAAAGATGGCGTGCTCCAGCCGTGACCCGTCCACCAGGCCCTCCGGCAGCGGGATGCTGCACACGGTTCCGGAGGCGCGGTATTCCAGCAGGCCCGAGCCGGTGAGGTAGCCGCGGGCGATGCACTCCACCGGGAACATGTCCAGCTTCTTGCAGATCATGGCCCGGCCTTCCACCGCCGCCGGGACCCCGTCCTCCACGGTGGAGGCCAGCACGTGGTGCTCCACGTCCAGCTGGTCGAACCACCACAGGCTCAGCTGGGTGAGGATGCGCCCCTTGTCCGGGATTTCGCTGGACAGGACGTGGTCAAAGGCGCTGATACGGTCGCTGGCCACCACCAGGACGCACTCCTGGCCTACGCGTTCGACGATGGAATCGTCAGCCGGCTCGTAAAGGTCGCGCACCTTGCCGGAGTAGACGTGCTTCCAGCCCGGCAGGTCCAGGGTGGTGGTGCTGAAGCCGCGTGCTGCGGGAGTTTCGCTCATGCTATGCCTTCGCGTTGGTAATGGGCAGGGATCCGGTGGCGCCGGCCGATACCCTGATCTCGCCCCGGGCGGCCTTGCGGCCGATGTCCGTGCGGAACTGCGAGCCTTCCAGCTGAACCAGCTCCACGCCGTCGTACGCCTTTTCGCGCGCCTCCACCAGGTCGCTGCCCAGCGCCACGACGGCCAGGACGCGCCCGCCCGCGGAGATCACCTTGCCCTCCTCATCAAAGGAGGTCCCGGCGTGGATCACGTGCACGCCTTCGAGTTCCTCCACCTTCTTCAGGCCGCGGATGCGGTCACCGGTGCGGGGCGTGCCGGGGTAGTTTTCAGAAGCGACGACGACGGCGACAGCAGTTTCCTTCGACCAGCGCAGCTCTTCTGCCTTGTCCAGTTCGCCCTTGGCAGCTGCCAGGAGGAGGGCGCCGAGGGGGGTCTTGAGCCGGGCCAGCACGGCCTGGGTTTCCGGGTCACCGAAACGGACGTTGAATTCGATGACGCGGGTGCCGCGCGAGGTGAGGGCCAGTCCGACGAACAGTACGCCTACAAAAGGAGTGCCGCGGCGGGCCATCTCGTTGACAGTCGGCTGGGCGACCCGCTCAATGACCTCCTGGACGAGGCCTTCGGGGGCCCACTCCAGTGGGGTGTACGCGCCCATGCCGCCGGTGTTGGGCCCTTCGTCGTTGTCGAAGATCCGCTTGAAGTCCTGGGCGGGTGAAAGCGGGACCGTGTTCTGGCCGTCGCAGAGGACAAAGAGGGAAACCTCCGGGCCGTCGAGGAACTCTTCGATCACCACGGAGCCGCCGGCATCGAAGCACGACTGCGCATGGGCCAGGGCTTCGTCGCGGTTCCTCGTGACCACTACGCCTTTGCCCGCGGCCAGGCCGTCGTCCTTCACCACGTAGGGGGCGCCGAAGGTGTCCAGGGCTGACGCGGCTTCCTCGGCGTTGGCCGCCACCATGGCCATGGCCGTGGGAACGCCGGCTTCGGCCATGATCTCTTTGGCGAAGGCCTTGGAAGCCTCGAGCTGGGCGCCGGCCTTGCTGGGGCCGAACACCGGGATCCCGGCATTGCGGACAGCATCGGAAACACCTGCTGCGAGCGGCGCCTCCGGCCCCACCACCACCAGGTCCACGGCGAGCCTGGTTGCCAGGGCGGCTACGGCGTCGGGATCGTTGCCGTTGATCCCGTAGGTGGGGACCAGCTTGCTGATGCCGGCATTGCCGGGCGCGGCATGGACCTCGGACACGTTGGGGTCGGCGAGCAGGGAGCGGACAATGGCGTGTTCGCGGCCTCCGGGGCCGATGACGAGTACCTTCACAGTCTCCAAGGGTACTTTGTGCACCCAGCCCGCTCCTAAGCTGTGTCAGCCGCGGCAAAACAATCCCCGGGGCGGTCCGCTACGAAGCAGTGTTATGAAAAAGCTCCTGAACTGGCTCAAAGGTCCCACTGCCCTGGCCGCGCTGGCAGGCGTGGTGGCTGCCGCCGTCGTCCTCGCCGTGGCCGAGCTGGCGGGAGCATTTTTTACGGCCCGCGCCACGCCCGTGTTTGCCCTGGGGTCCACGTTCATCGATTTCACGCCGTCCTGGATGAAGGACTTCGCGATCGCCACGTTCGGCACCAACGACAAGGCCGCACTTTTTGTGGGCATGGGCCTGACCATCGCCGTGCTGGCGTGCGTGCTGGGTGTGGTGGCCTACCGGCGGTGGGCGCTGGGGGTGCTGGGAGTCCTCTTTATGGGTGCGGTGATCGTGACCAGCGTGGTCACCCGGGCAGGCGTAGGACTGGCCGATGCCATACCGTCGGTGCTGGGAACCCTCGCGGGCCTGCTGGTGCTGCGCGCCCTCATAGCCCCGTTGCGGGGATTGAAAGCCTGGCCCGAGGCACCGGCGAATGTGGCCGACGGCGACCCAAGGCACTCCGGGGCCAGCCGCCGTCGTTTTTTCGCCGCTGCCGGAATTACCGCGGCCGCAGCCGGCATAGCCGCAACGGGCGGCCGCCTCGTGGGTGCGGCCCGGAGCAACATCGCCAAGGCGCGGGAAGCCCTGCAGCTGCCCGCCGCGGTCCAGGCAGCTGCAACTGTTCCTGCGGGCGTCCAGTCCCCGGTGGCCGGTGTCCCGCCCTGGCTGACGCCCAACGGCGAGTTCTACCGCATCGACACTGCCCTCAGCGTCCCGGAAATCAATGCAGATGACTGGGAGCTGCGGGTGCACGGGCTGGTGGAGGAAGAGGTCCGGCTCACCTTCCAGGACCTGCTCGACGCCGACCTGATCGAATCGCACGTAACCCTCACCTGCGTTTCCAATCCAGTGGGCGGCAACCTCGCCGGCAACGCGAAATGGCTGGGCCTGCCCATCCGCGACGTGCTGAAGCGGGCGCGGCCCAAGGACGGGGCGGACATGGTCCTTTCCACGTCCATTGACGGTTTCAGCGCTTCCACGCCCCTGGAGGTGCTGCAGGACGGGCGCGATGCCATCCTGGCGATCGGAATGAACGGTGAGCCGCTGCCCCTTGAGCACGGCTACCCGGTGCGGATGGTGGTTCCGGGCCTGTACGGATTCGTCTCGGCCACGAAGTGGGTGGTGGACCTGGAGGTGACCAGGTTCGCGGACAGCAAGGCCTATTGGACTGAGCGCGGCTGGTCCGAGCGCGGGCCCATCAAGACCATGGCGCGGGTGGACGTCCCCAAATCGTTCGCCAAGGTGCGCGCCGGGAAGGTGGCCGTGGGCGGCACCGCCTGGGCGCAGACCCGGGGCATCACCAAGGTGGAACTCAAGATCGACAACGAGGACTGGGTGGAGGTGGACCTCTCCGCGGAAGCGTCCCTGGCCACCTGGCGCCAATGGTCCTATGAATGGGACGCCACGCCCGGCCCGCACTACCTCAAAGTCCGCGCCACGGACGGCACGGGCGAGGTGCAGACGGAGCAGCGCGCCGATCCGGTTCCCGACGGCGCCTCGGGCTGGCAGTCCGTGATGGTCACCGTGGAGTAGCCGGGCATCCGGAACGATGGCCCCTAGACTGGCAGCATGCCGCATAACCCGCATGCCACCTTTACCGTGGACTCCGCCGTCGAACTGGCCGTGATCGAGCGCAGCGGCTTTGTGGAATCCCGGCACATCGGCTCCGCCGTGCTCCTGGCCGCCGACGGCTCCGTAGTCACTGAACTGGGCGACATCAACACCCCCATCTACGCCCGGTCTGCCCTGAAGCCGTTCCAGGCGCTGGCGTCGATGCAGGCCGGCGTTCCGCTCCGCGGTGCCCAGGTGGCGCTGGCCTGCGCGAGCCATGTGGGCTCCCTGGACCACATGGACGTGGTGTCCGGAATGCTCAAAGCGGCCGGCGTCCGGGAGGACCAGCTCCAATGCCCGGAAGCGTGGCCGCAGGATGAAACCGCCCGGAACTGGCTGGTCCGGTCTGACCGCGGCAGGTCGAAGCTGGCCTTCAACTGCTCCGGGAAGCACGCCGCATTCCTGTGGGCCTGCACGGAAAACGGCTGGGACACGCACAGCTACCTGGAGCCCAACCATCCGCTGCAGCAGCAGGTGCGCAGCGTCATCGAGGAGTACACGGGCGAAAAGATCGCCCACCTGGGAATCGACGGCTGCGGCGCGCCCGTGGCGGCCGTTTCGCTCAAGGGCCTGGCGCGGGGCTTCTCGCAGCTGGCCAAGGCGCCGGGAGACCAGAGCTTCAACGCCCGGGCCGCCACCATCGCAACGTCCATGCTGGACTACCCGTGGGCCGTGCAGGGCCGCGGCGAGGCCAACACCATTGTGATGGACGAGCTGGAAATCATCGCCAAAATCGGGGCGGAAGGCGTGCTGGCCATGGCCACGCCCCAGGGCGTTTCCGTGGCTGTCAAGATCCTGGACGGGAACCTGCGGGCCACCTCCCTGGTGGCACTGACCTTGCTGGCCGCCTCCGGGGCCGTGGAGATTCCCGGCGTAGCCAGTGTGCTGGAAAAGGTGGTTGAGCCGGTGCTGGGCGGCGGCCGGCCCGTCGGAAAGATCCGGCTGGGCCCGGCCGTCTCAGCCCTCCTGGACTGACTCATTCGAACCACTGATTGAAGGAAGACTTGAAACATGCCTGTAGCCCGCCGTCGTATTGACGTTCAAGAAGGCGCCGCCGCGGTGGAGGCGTGGCGGAAAGCTGCCGGGCCGTCGTCGGACGCTCCTCCGGTTCCGCGCACCGTGCTGGCCACCGCAGTACGGTACACGCTGGAGGAAGTGACCGCCCGGGCGCCGGGAAATTCAGTGGAAGTGCGCGTGCCGCCTTTCGGCGTCACGCAGTGCGTGGAAGGGCCCCGCCATACCCGCGGAACGCCGCCCAACGTGATCGAGTGCGACGCCGCCACCTGGCTTGCGATGGCGACCGGCCTGATGGGCTGGGCGGAGGCAGTCGCGGCCGGCAAGGTGGCCGCTTCAGGCCTGCGTGCCGACCTCTCAACCCTCCTGCCGCTGTAGCACTTTCCTAGCTGATTTTGCGGCGGTAGATGGAGATCGCAAACGCGTAGGCGATGGCGAGTATGCTCACCAGCCACGCCAGGGTGATCCAGATGTCCGTACTCACCGGTTCCTGGGCGAACAGGGCCCGGATGGTGTTCACGATGGAGGTCACGGGCTGGTTCTGGGCGAACCAGGCCACTGGACCGGGCATCGATCCGGTGGGCACGAACGCGGAGCTGATGAACGGCAGGAAGATCAACGGGTAGCTGAAGGCACTGGCACCATCGACGCTTTTCGCGGAGAGCCCGGCGATCACGGCGATCCAGGTCAGCGCCAGGGTGAACAGGACCAGGATGCCGGTTGCCGCCAGCCAGGCGGCCGGTGATGCTCCGGTACGGAACCCCATGAGCAGCGCGACGCCCACCACCACGGCCACTGACACCAGATTCGCTGCCAGCGAGGTGAGAACATGCGCCCAGAGCACACTCGATCTTGCAATCGGCATGGACTGGAAGCGTTCGAAGATGCCGCCCTGCAGGTCCAGGAACAAGCGGTAGGCCGTGTAGGCGACACCCGACGCGATGGTGATGAGCAGGATGCCGGGCAGCATGTAGTTGACGTACGATCCGCCGGTGCCCGTATTGATGGCGCCGCCGAACACGTATACGAACAACAGCATGAGCGCGACAGGAGTGACAGCGGTGGTGATGATCGTGTCGGGGCTGCGCAGGATGTGGCGCAGGGAGCGGCTGGTGAGCACTCTGGTGTCGCCCAGGACGTGGCTGGTCATTGGGGTTCCTTTCCTGCTGGGACCGGGCTGCCGGCAGGGTTGGTGCCGGAGGGACCGCCCTCACCGGTGAGGGCGAGGAAGACGTCCTCAAGGGACGGCTGCTTCTCGACGTATTCCACTTTTGCGGGCGGGAGGAGCCGCTTGAGTTCAGCGAGGGTACCGTGCTGGACGATCGTGCCCTTGTGCAGGATCGCGATCTGGTCGGCAAGCTGTTCCGCCTCGTCCAGGTACTGGGTGGTGAGCAGCACCGTGGTGCCGCTGTGGGCGAGTTGTTTCACGGTCTGCCACACCTCGATGCGCGCCTGGGGGTCCAGCCCGGTGGTGGGTTCATCGAGGAAGATGACCGGCGGGTTGCCGATCAGGCTCATCGCAATATCGAGCCGGCGGCGCATGCCGCCCGAGTAGGTCGATGCCTTGCGGGGCCCGGCCTCGGTGAGTGAGAAGCGGGCCAGCAGGTCGTCGGCGATGCCGGCCGGGTTCTTCAGGTGGCGCAAGCGGGCGATCAGGATAAGGTTCTCGCGGCCGGTGAGCACTTCATCGACTGCGGCGAACTGGCCGGTGAGGCTGATCGACTCACGCACATCGCCCGGGCTTTCGGCAACGTCGAACCCGTGGACAACCGCGGTGCCTGTGTCGGCTTTGAGCAGGGTGGACAGGATCCGCACCAGGGTGGTTTTGCCGGCACCGTTTGAACCGAGCAGCGCGAAGATGCTCCCCCGCTTCACGTCAAAGTCGACGCCCCGGAGCACCTGCAGGTCCTTGAACGACTTTTCGATGCCCAGAACCCGGATCGCGGGTTCGAGTGCCTGGTCAATGGTCATGGTTCGCCTCCTTTGCAGTGCGGCCTGTAGCGGCGTCGATGGCCTTCGTGAGACGGGCCCGCTCCTTGTCGATCCAGCGCGTGCCGCCATAGGCCTGGGTGAACGTCTCGGCGAACTCCACCGGGTCATCGCCCACAATGTCGGCCACCGGTGTCCCGTCGACGGCGGCGCGTTCCCACAGGTCGGCAAAGTCGCCGAACATCCTGACCATCGTGTCGCCGTCGGTCACTCCGCCGTAGTACATGAAGTACCGTTCGAATGCTTTTGCGGCAGCACGGTGCGGCTCGGGGAGCGCCTCCACGCGGGCCTTGTACTGCTTGAACTGCTTCTTCTGCTCAAGTGAGCCGGTGAGTGCTTCGATCCATTTTGCGGCCATGGCTACTTCTCTCCTTGTTCCTGCGGGTGCCCGATGTGGAGGTGTTCGATCCGTTCTGCCAGGAAGCTCCACGTCTTCCAGAACTCTTCGAGGTATCCGCTGCCCAGTGTGTTCAGCGAGTAGACCTTGCGCGGCGGCCCTTTCTCTGACGGGACCTTTTCGACGTCGACCAGGCCGCGCTGCTCGATCCTGACCAGCAGCGCGTAGATGGTGCCTTCGGCGATGTCGGTGAAGCCCTGGTCGCGCAGCCGCGCCGTGATCTCGTAGCCGTATGCCGGCTGTCCGCCGAGGATCGCGAGGACTATGCCCTCCAGCGTCCCCTTGAGCATCTCGGTCATTTGCTTGCCCATGGAACCCCCCTTCTGCTACTTAGTGACGATGACTACCAGTACATAGTATCGCTGAATAGCAGCTGGTCAAGAGCCTTGAAATGACAGAAGTACCCAAGCGAAGGGCGTCAAGGATTCGTCAAGAAAACGGCCCTTTCCGGGTCACCGATTTCCGCCGGTGCTAGCTTCGGCCCTGAAGGCGGTGCACTGCGCAGCGCTGAAAGGAATGCATGACCACATTGAGCAGGCCTCCGGCCGATCCCTCCGCCCCCAGGCCGCGCGGTGCCGCAGCATTGAGGAACTGGCTCCTGTTCGGACTTCAGGACAGCAAAGGCACGCATCCCGGCCCAGGTGGGACATCGGGAGCCCATGAGAAAAAGCATCCGTGGTGGCAGGTCATGTGCCTCACCGGTGTGGACTACTTCTCCACCCTTGGCTACCAGCCGGCCATCGCAGCCCTCGCCGCCGGGGTGATTTCACCCATCGCGACCCTGGTGCTCGTCGCCGTGACCCTCCTTGGCGCCCTGCCGGTATACCGGCGCGTGGCCGGTGAGAGCCACCGCGGGGAAGGCTCCATCGCCATGCTCGAACGCCTCCTGCCCCGCTGGGGCGGCAAGCTCTTCGTCCTGGTCCTGCTCGGGTTCGCCGCCACCGACTTCATGATTACCATGACCCTGTCGGCGGCGGACGCCACTGCGCACCTAATTCAGAACCCCGTCTCCCCGGAATGGCTGCAGGGCCAAAACGTCCCGGTCACGCTCTTCCTGCTGGCGCTGCTGGCCGCGGTGTTCCTGCGCGGCTTCAAGGAGGCAATCGGCGTCGCCGTCGCCCTTGTTGCCCTCTACCTCGCCCTCAACGCCGTGGTCGTGGCCGTGACCCTGACCCAGGTCTTCGCTCACCCTTTGGCCATGGGCAACTGGTGGACCAGCCTCTGGACCTCCCACGGCAACCCGCTGATGGCGGTCGCCATCGCCCTGCTGGTCTTCCCGAAGCTTGCCCTTGGCCTCTCAGGATTCGAAACCGGGGTCGCCGTGATGCCTCAAGTGCGGGGCGACGGAAAGGACACGGAAGAGAACCCGGCAGGCCGCATCCGGGGAACCCGGCGCATGCTCACCACCGCCGCGGTGATCATGAGCGGATTCCTTCTCACCACCAGCTTCATCACGGTGGTCCTGATTCCGGAGCCGGAATTCCAGTCCGGCGGGCAGGCGAACGGGCGCGCCCTGGCCTACCTCGCCCACGAATACCTCGGCGTCGGCTTCGGCAGCATCTATGACGCCAGCACCATCGCCATCCTCTGGTTCGCCGGTGCTTCCGCCATGGCAGGACTGCTGAACCTGGTCCCCAGATACCTTCCCCGCTACGGCATGGCTCCAGGATGGGCCAAAGGAGTCCGGCCCCTCGTTCTCGTTTTCACCCTGGTCGGGTTCCTCATCACCTTCCTCTTTGAGGCCGACGTCGACGCCCAGGGCGGTGCGTATGCCACCGGCGTCCTGGTGCTGATGACTTCAGCAGCCGTCGCCGTCACCCTCTCGGCCCGACGACGCCACCAGAACAAACGCACCGTTGGCTTCGGAGCGATTGCCGTCGTCTTTATCTACACCACCGTTGCCAACATCTTTGAACGGCCCGAAGGCATCCGCATCGCGGGAGTCTTCATCCTGGGCATCATCGTGATCTCCCTGCTCTCGCGGGTCCGCCGCTCCTTTGAACTTCACGCCACGCACGTGCACCTGGACCGGGAGGCATTGGAGTTTATGTCCGATACCCTCGAAGGCCCCATCGCCATCATTGCCCATGAGCCGCTCCGGACATCCGCGGAGGCTTACCGCGACAAGCTGGCTTCGGCCATCGAAGTCAGCCACCTCCCCCTCGCGCAGGAGGCGCTGTTCCTGGAGGTCATCGTTGACGACTCCTCCGACTTCGAGACCGAACTCTACGTCCGAGGTGTGGTCCGCCATGGCTACAGGATCCTCGAAGTCCACGGGCCGGTGGTCCCCAACACCATTGCCTCTGTCCTGCTCCACATCAGGGATGTCACAGGGCTGATGCCCCACATCTACTTCCGCTGGACCGAGGGCAACCCGGTCTCCAACCTCCTGAGGTTCCTGTTCCTTGGCGAAGGGGAAATCGCCCCCGTAACCCGCGAAGTGCTCCGTGAGGCCGTACCGGAGGTGACCAACCGCCCGTGGGTCCACGTCGGCTGACCTGAAAGGACGGGCCTGTCCGAACGCGTCCTTCCGGTCAGCCGCGGCCGGGTTAGCCCCGGCCGATGAACGGCATGCCGGCGGCGGTGATCACCACGGACCCCACGCTTGCCGAGGGCGGCATGTTGGCCATCATCAGGACGGCGCGGGCAGCATCCTCTACAGGAAAAGTGGGTTCCACCCGGCGGCTGCCGTCTGCCTGGAGCGCGCCTGCGCCAACCCCGATAGTGTCCATGATGTCGGTGGCTGTGTTGCCGATGTCGATCTGTCCGCAGGTGATTCCGAAGTCCCGGCCGTCCAATTCGATGCTTTTGGTCAGCCCCGTCATGGCGTGCTTGGTGACGGCGTAGGCCACGGTGCGGGGCCGGGGCGAGTGCGCGGAGATGGAGCCGTTGTTGATGATCCGTCCGCCCTGCGGATCCTGGGCCTTCATGGCCCGGACCGCCGCGGCGGCACACAGCATGGAGCCGGTGAGGTTGACCGCCACGGTGGCGTCCCAGTCGGCCAGGGAGATCTCGTCCACGCTGGCCGCCGGACCGAAAACGCCTGCGTTGTTGAACAGCAGGTCCACGCGCCCCCACTTCTGGCGGGTGGCCTCGAAGAGGTGCTCGACGTCGTCGGGCCGGGTCACGTCGCAGGTGACCGGTAGGGCATGGGGATGGCCGTCCCCCGTCTCCATCAGTTGAGGCTCCCGCCTGCCGGCGAGGGCAACGCCGTAGCCGTCGGCCAGGAGCAGGCGGGCCACGGCCCGGCCGATGCCGGAACCTGCTCCGGTGACTACAGCGACGCGCTGGGTCTGTTTGGGCATGCTCATCAAGTTCACCTCGGGTGTGGTCACATTTGAATCCTAGAGCCTCCGCTTCTAATCTCGTAATACAGAATTGTTTTCCCACAATACGAAAACATCAAGCCAGCATTCGACGACGAAAAGAGGCTGCCGTGGCTGCAGGAGAAGATACCTCCCATATCCTCAGCGGGTTGACTAACCAGCTGCCTGATCGTGATCCGGAAGAGACCGCCGAGTGGGTTGAGT
>FOEZ01000039.1 GCA_900110595.1 Arthrobacter sp. OV608
AGCTGATTCTCGGCGTCCAGTGTGTACTGTACTAAGCTCTCCGCGCGGTGTGAGTCCCACCCGTCGCGTCAATTCGATCCACCGGAAAGGTTTCCACGTACGCAGTATCCGTCAGGCTCATGATCGCACCGCCAGTTCCGCTCGATAGACGTCACGCACGAAGTCCACGATGTGGGGCGCCGGATGCCGAACCACGGAAGAAGCGGATCGGGCTCTCCGAGAGCCCATCACCGCCTGTCGAGATCTTTAGGTCGCGCCACACCGTTGTGGTGCACAGCATGGATCGGCTCGCCCGGAACCTCGGCATGCCTGCCCTCGGCATTTAGCGGTTGTGGCGCAGCTTGAGTTACCGAACGGTGTCGGAGAGCGCGGCGAGCTCCGTATCACGCAGTTCGATGGTGGCGCCACGTATGTTGTCTTCAAGGTGGGTGATGCTTGATGTTCCTGGTATGGGAAGGACGACCGGACTCCTTTTCAGCAGCCAGGCCAGCGCCAATTGTGCGGGGGTAGCACCATGTTCCGCTGCCAGGTTGGTGAGCGGGCTGGTTTCGCCGGTGAGTCCACCGGTGGCGAGGGGGAACCAGGGGATGAACCCAATGCTTCGTGTGGTGGCCCAGTCAAGGAGTTCCTCGGCATCGCGCTGGGCTAGGTTGTACAGGTTTTGCACGGACACGATCGGGGCGATTTTCAACGCGGCCTCCGCTTCAGCGATGGTTACCTCGCTGAGGCCGATGTGTCGGATCTTGCCTTCGTCCTTCAGGGTCTTCAGTTCTCCAATCTGATCTTCGAGGGGAATGGTCGGGGCGATGCGGTGGAGCTGCAGAAGGTCGATGCGGTCGATGGAGAGATGTCGTAGTTCCCTTTCGACCTGGCTGCGCAGGTGGGCCGGTTCACCGTTCGGCGTCCACAGTCCGGGGCCTTGGCGGGTTTGGCCGACCTTGGTGGCGATGACGATGTCGTCGGCATAGGGGTAGAGGGCGTCGCGGAGGATGCCGCTGGTGACATCGGGGCCGTAGGCGTCGGCACTGTCGAAGAGAGTCACTCCGAGTTCAGCAGCGCGGCGGACCACCCGGATGGCGTTTTCGCGGTCTGCAGGTTGGCCCCAGGTCCCTGGTCCGGTGAGCTGCATGGTGCCATAGCCGAGGCGCGTCACGGTCAAGTCGCCGCCGAGGGTGAAGGAGCCGGAGGCATCCGCCGGACGGCTGTTCGGGTTGATCATAAAGACTCCTTATGAGGTCGTGGAGCGGGAAAGAATTGTCTTGTGCGGTGTGCGCGATGAATTGGCTATGCAGCGTTGGTCGGTTCGCTCATGCCGTACTGATAAGGCACATGGAGGTGGTCGCGGAGGGTGTCTCCGTTGTAATCCTCATGGAACAGGTCCCGCTGCTGGAGCAGTGGGACGACCCCGTCGACGAATGCGTCGATGCCGTCTTCGTAGATGTCTGGGTTGAGCCAGAATCCGTCACAGGCGCCGGCTTCGAACCACTTTTGCATGTGGTCTGCCGTGAGGTGCGGGGGGCCGATGGGGGCGGGGTGGTAGTCGATGATTCCGTGGTAGAGGATGTCGCGAACGCTCCATCCTTCCTGGGCGATCTCGAGGGCCTTTTCGGATCGGGGGTCGGAGGGGTTTGCCCTGGCGGTCGAAAGCTGCTGCCCGGTCAAGGGCCGGTCCAAGTCAGTTGCGGTAAGGGAAATGCCGAGCATCATTCCGAGGTAACCGATCCGTTGGTGAATGACGGGCTCGACGAATTGGCCGCGTCGATCGAGTGCTTCGCGTCTGGTCGGAGCGATGGTAGGGCTTATGCCGGCGAAGTACTTGATGTCGTCGGGGTCGCGGCCAGCTTGCTCGGCTGCCCGGCGGACGTTGGATCGTTGCCGGATGGAGTCTTCGATGGTGTATGTGGACCCGATGACGCCATTGGCGAATCGCCCGGTCAGAGCCAAACTGTGCGGGCTGCCGCCAGCTTGGAAGATGACGGGTTGTCCTTGCTTGGATGGGGGGATCTCCAGTGGCCCACGCGAAGCGACGTACTGCCCTTGCAGGTTGATGGGCCGAATCTTGGCCAGATCCGCGAAGACGCCCGATTTCTGGTCTGCTATCCAGGCGTCCTCTTGCCAGCTTCCCCAGAGGGCTTGAATGAGCTGCACGACTTCGTGGGCGCGCCCATAGCGGGCGTCTCGTCCGGCGATCGTGGTCCCGAAGTTGGCAGCGGAGGCCTGATCGGAGGTGGTGATCGCGTTCCAGCCGATGCGGCCTCCGCTGATCACGTCAAGCGTCTTCAACTGACGAGCCAGGTTATAGGGTTCGTAGAACGTCGTTGACGCTGTCGTGACGAAACCGATCTTTGTGGTCTCGCGAGCCATTACCGCCATCGTGATGAAGGGATCCATCGTCAGCATGGGTGAGTCCTGATCTGATTGCTGGCTCTGCGCAAGAAAATCAGGCAAGAACAGGAACTGGAACTTTCCCCGCTCGGCCGCCTGCGCGTACCGTACGTACGCGTCCGGATTGGTGTAATTGCGCGGGTCGACCTGAGCAGCACGCCATGCCAGTGTCTGGGCCCCATAGCCGTTGCCCAGTTGCATGCCGATCAGCATCTTCTTTGTGGTCATTGCCGGTGACTCCTTGTTGCAGGCAGACGTGAACGGAAACGGTGAGTGGAACAGGTCACGATGCCTCGATCGAACGACGCGGGGGGAAACCATTCCGGCGGGCTGCGGCGACGATGACGAGAACGATGACAAGGAGCGCCAGGGTCGCGAACGGCAAAGCCTCGGCGCCGAGGCCGGACAGGACGAGCCCGCCGAGAATCCCGCCCACCGCGATCCCAGCGTTCAAGCCGGTGACGAGAACGGATTGAGCGGCATCAACGGCCGTGCCGGCGGCGTTGGTGAGGGCTGTCTGCTGGAGGCTTCCCGACCCGCCGAAAGCAAGACCCCACGCAGCGATACTGACCAAGACCGCAGCGGGCGAGGCGAAGGCCAGTCCGAGTACGAGAACCGCGACGGCGAACACCGCGGTGCTACCCAGCATGAGCAGACGCAGATGCTTGTCGATGACGATGCCCGTTACCCACAGGCCAACGAGAGCGGACACTCCGAACACGAGGAGCGCGGCGCTGACACGGTTCCCCATCCCCGCGACATCGAGGAACGACGCAATGTAGGTGTAGAGCACGGCATGGCCTGCGAAAAAGAGCAACCCGACGACGACGACCGGCGCGACGCCAGGAATTCGAAGGGCCTGAAGGGCATTGGTGCGCTCATGCTTCTCCTGGCCGGGGATTGCCGGAACCACGGCAAGGACCCACGCGAGCACGGCAGCCGCAAGGACAGCCATCATGACGAAGGTAAGTCGCCAGCCGATACCTGCAGCGAGGAAGGTTCCCGCAGGAGTACCGAAGGCGAGGGCGACAGGCGTGCCGGACAGGGCAATCGTCAGAGCGCGGCCCCGCTGCCCCGGATCCACGATCCGGCTGGCATATCCTGCAAGAATCCCCCAGAGAGCTCCAGCGAAGATGCCCCCCACGAACCTGGCCGCGAGAGTCAACCCGAACGCGGGCGACACAGCGACAACGAGGCTCGTGACGATGTAGCCGCACAGCGCCATTACCAGGAGACGCCGGCGCGGCCACCCCATAGTCGCCCCGATGACAGGGATGGCACCCAAGAGCGCTCCCAAGGCGTAGAAGGTTATGGTCTGGCCCGCCACCGCTTCCGTGACTCCCAGGCCGGCGCTGAGGGCAGGCAGGACGCCCGCCGGCAGCGTCTCGAGCATGACCGCCAGGAACCCGGCGGTGGCCAGCGCAAGAAGGCTACCGCCAGGCAGACGCGTGGGTAACGAAGAGTGAGCGGAATCGGTGAAAGTCTTTGACATCCCACCATTTTGAAACATTAACACTACTGTTAATGTCAAATCGAACGTTAGGGCGGGACGCGAAGATGCTCAGCCCGCAGGTACCTCTGATCTGCCCGCGCGAACATCAACAGCGGCTATGTACCGGGAGAGCGCGTCTCGATTCGAAGTCAGGAAGGCTATCTTCTGCGTCATGCGGTCGCGTTCCTGGACTAACAGATCGCGAAGCCCGGGTTCGATATTCCGAACAACAATCGCCTGCTCCTGATCCAGGCACGGGAGGATTTCCAGAACGATACGGGACGGAATGCCCGAGTCGATCAAGCCACGAATCTTGCCCACCCGCTCCACCAGGTACTCGCCATAATCCCGGTAGCCATTCGCCTCACGAACCGGTTGAATGAGGCCCTGTTCCTCGTAGTAGCGCAGCATGCGCCGCGGCACCCCCGTTCGCGCGGAAAGTTCACCGATTCGCATTCATTCCTCCTCCGTACGCGACCTTCACATTAATGGTACCCTTCCACCCCAGTGCCAGGTTCGACTACACCACCGGAACAGACCATGAAATGTTTGCTCGACGAACCGGCAGACGTCAGTCCCGGCGGTGACATGCCGGGGCACCGCCGCCCGTTCGCACCACCCGCAGACGACCCTCGAAGGGACCAAACACCCTTCCCCACCGAACAGGACACAGCCGGCGGCGCCGGGTCACCCCAGAGTAAGGACGCCACGGGTACCGTCATCGTCCGCTCCGGCTGCCCCGGCAGTCAGGGCTCCTGGAAGACGCGGGCTCGTCCCCGTCCTCGCCTTCAGCGGCATCGCCGTCGCCGTCATGCAGACCCTGCTTGTTCCAGTCGTCGCCGACCTTCCTAGGCTGTTGGACACCACCGCGTCCAACGCCGCGTGGGTGATCACCGCGACGCTGCTGTCCGGCACCATCGCCGCCCCGGTCATGGGGCGGCTCGGCGACCTGTACGGCAAGCGCCGCCTGCTCGTCCTCAGCCTCGGGTTGATGGTGCTGGGCTCGCTGGTCTCCGGGTTTACTTCGGACCTCCTGCCAATGGTCGTGGGGCGCGCCGTCCAGGGCCTCGCGTTGGGGGCCATCCCGCTCGGTATCAGCATCATTTGGGACCAGCTGCCACCCGAGCGGCGTGGATTCGCCCTAGGGTTGATGAGCAGCTCCATCGGTGTCGGCGGTGCACTGGCCATTCCTCTGGCCGCGCTCGTTGCCCAGAACTTCGACTGGCACTGGCTGTTCTTCGCCTCCGCCGCCCTCGGTGCGCTGGCCATGGCGGCGATCTTGGCCGTAGTACCCAGGAACGAGCAGCGCATCCCCGGCCGCTTCGATGTGATTGGCGCGCTCGGACTTACCCTTGGCCTCGTCGCCCTGCTGTTGCCCTCTCCAAGGGCGCCGACTGGGGCTGGGGGAGCCCCGCCACGCTCGGGCTCTTCGCCGCCGCCATAGTGATTTTCCTGCTGTGGGGGCTCTTCCAACTGCGTACCAAGGACCCGCTGTTGGATCTGCGCACAGCCTCACGCCGGCAGGTCCTCCTCACCAACCTGGCCGCGATCACCGTGGGTCTGGCGTTCTTCGCGGTAACACTCGTCATGCCACAGCTGTTGCAACTGCCGGAATCCACCGGATACGGGCTCGGGATGTCCATGGTCACGACAGGCATCTGCGCCTCCTCATTGGGTCTCGCGATGATGGCGGTTGCCCCGCTCGCCGCCCGACTGTCGGCCGTCCGCGGGCAAAAGTTCACGCTGATGACAGGGCTTGCGCTGTTCGCCGTAGCCTACCTGACAGGGACGGCGCAGATGGGCGCCGTTTGGCAGATCGTGATCGTCGCCGCCCTTGCAGGCGGCGGCGTCGGCATGGCCTATTCCGTGATGCCAGCGCTCATCCTCGACGCCGTGGATCCCTCGGAATCGGGTGCAGCCAACGGGCTGAACTCGCTGATGCGTTCCATTGGCACGTCAGTCTCCAGCGCCGTCGTAGGCGTGGTCCTCGCGAGCACGGCGCAGCCCATGGGGAGCGTCGAGGTGCCGACGCTGGTCGGCTTCCGTACCTCATTCCTGATCGCGGCAGGCGCGGCGCTTCTCGGCCTCGCTCTTGCAACGTTCCTACCAGGGCGGAAGGGGAGCGCCGCGAAATGACCCGGCACCCGCCGCCGGCGGGGTAGTCCCAACAACTGGCGCCCTCCGGAAGTTTGGCCAGCCGGTCCGTCAGGAGAGTAGGGCACACCTCAACCTGACAAACTTCGCCGCTAGTCCTGACTTCTTTCTGAGACAGGCCTAGAACTCAACCTGACAGGGCGAGGTTGGAGGCACCGGTGACGAGACAGCGGATCAGGTACGAACGAGTAAGCACACTGGAACGGAACGAGAAACGCCAGCTTGAAGGCCAGGTTCTGGACAGGGTCTTCACGGACGTGGTCTCTGGCAGGGACACTCGATGGACTCCGGTCCATGCTGCGCGTTTTGTCCGCCTAGAAGTTGTGGGACGGGGCCTCGGCGGCCTCCAGACGCCGGAGGACTTCTGCGAGTATATCTGCAGGTAATGCGCCGCTCGCGGCGGCCGCGGCGTTGCTACGCACATGCTCAGGATTGGATGTTCCGACGATGGCCGTATGCAGGCCAGGGTGCGAAAGGGTGAAGCGCAAGGTGAACTCCACGCGGCTCATCCCATCCAGCAGCTCATCCAGGGCCGCCGCTTCCCAGATACGGCGCATCGCCTGGTTAGGGAGCATGTAGTAGGAGCGGGACGTCCAATCTTCCGGGACCCCCCGTGCCGCTCCCCCGCGGACCACCACGCCCAATCCCGCCTGCGCGGCATGGGTGATGATGCCGCCGTAGTCGCGCTGGATGATGGAGTACGGAACCTGAATGGCGGCGAATGATCCTGCCCGGATGTGCTCTTGGATGTTAGGAAACAGTCCTGAGACGCCGACGAAACGGACCTTGCCTTGGTCACGCATGGCCAGTGCCTCCTGCAGCGCCCCCTCGGCCTCGAACTCGTTCTGGGTCAAGCTCCGGTGGAATTGCACGAGGTCCAAGTGGTCGGTCTTTAACTTCCGCAAGCTCTGCTCGATGCCCTTCCGGACGTTTTCCGCTGTGTGGACGTGGTCCGAGCGGATCGAAGCGTCGGGGACGCAGCCGCATTTGGAGGCCAAAAGGTACTCGGAGCGGCGGTGAGAGATGTGACGCCCGATGAGTTCCTCACTACGGCCATAGTCGATAGAGGTGTCGATGAAGTTGATGCCCTCGTCCAGCACGGTGTTCAGCAGGCGCCCGGCCTCGGCGTCCCCGAGCGGCGGGCCCCCTTCCGCCGGACCGCGTAGCTCCATGGCCCCGAATCCGAGAAGAGACACATCCAGCCCGGTAGAACCAAATGTCCGTCGAGGTAGATCTCCCACTAGACTTCACTCCTTCTTGGTTGTCATCACACGCGTTGGTTTATCGGCTGCGCTCTACGAGCCGAGACTGCTTGAGAGCCTCGCCGTACTGGGCAGGCGAAATGAACTAGTTCACTTTCCGTCGGGGACATAGTTCTCTGCGGAGGTACTTTTCGGTCACGTGCTCCTACTTTTCTTCTGGTGCGTTCGGCCGGAGTCATCAAGATGTTCGAGCATGACTCCAGCGTCGGATCCCGCCCCGACGAGCCCACGAGTTGGGCAACACCTGTGGAGTGCTGCAGGCGTTAGACACGCCATTAGCCTATTGGGGTTGCTGAGGCTGGCTTTCGGAGTGGTTGTCAGGCAATAAGCCGCATTTCGGGGACGGCGTTGTAGAGAGCTTGGGTGTAAGGGTGTTGGGCTTTTTCGAAGATCGTTGCGGTGTTGCCCTGTTCGATGACGTGTCCGTCTTTCATGACAACTGCGCGGTTGGCGAGGCTGCGCACGACTCCGAGGTTGTGGGTGATGAACAGGAGCGAGACGCCGCTCTGGCGCAGGTCGTCGAGGAGGTTGACGATCGTGGCTTGCACGGAGACGTCAAGTGCTGAGGTGACCTCGTCGCAGATGATGATGCTGGGGCGGGCGGCGAGGGCTCGTGCGATTGCGACGCGCTGTTTTTCTCCACCGGAGAGTTCGCTGGGGTATTTTCCGAGCACGCGGGCCGACAGCTGCACCCGCTCCAGTAGTTCGGTGAGTTCGGCGGTTGTGGCGCGTGTTCCGCCGAGCATTTCCAGGGGTCGTCCGACGATGGATCGGATGGTGTGTGAGGGGTTGAGTGAGCGGTCGGGGTTCTGGAAGACAATCTGCACTTGCTGGAGTTGTTCGCGGGTGCGGTCTTTTGCCTGGTTTGGTAGCGGCGCCCCGCGGAAGAGTATCTCCCCATTTGAGGGCAGGTGCAGACCTGCGATGCATCTGCCTGTGGTGGATTTTCCGCTGCCTGATTCTCCAACGATCGCGACGCATTCGGCTTTGCCGATGCTGAAGCTTATGTCGTCGACCGCGATGTTCTCGCGGGATCCGCGGCCGTAGGTCGCGATGAGGTTGCGGACCTCGAGTTCGGGCACATCGGTGTCGGGGTTGGCCATCTCCTCCCGGTTTCTCACTTCTACCCGTACGGAGTGGGGGTGGAAGCATCGGATGTATCCGTCCCCGTGTGCGGGGGCAGCTGCAGGAAAGTGTTCAGCGCATTGTTCTGTGGCAGCCGGGCAGCGGGTGCGGAAGAAGCAGCCGCTCGGCCGCTCGCCCGGCTGCGCAGCCGTGCCAGGGATCCCCTTGATGACGCGGCGAGTGATGACGCTGGGCACCGAATTTAATAGTTCGGCGGTGTAGGGGTGGGTGGGATCGCGGAAGATCTGGGTGCAGGAGCCTACTTCGACGAGTCGCCCGGAGTACATGACGCCGACCCTGTGTGCGATCTCTTGGACCACCGCGAGGTCGTGGGTGACGTAGACGAAGGCGGATTCGCGTCGTGCCGCGAGTTTGGAGACGAGTCCGATGATCTTTTTCTGGGACGTGGCGTCCAGCGCGGTGGTCGGTTCGTCGAGCACGATCACGCTGGGTCGTCCCACCAAAGCCATCGCGATCAGGATGCGCTGCTGCTGCCCTCCGGAGAGCTCGAACGGGTAGCGGTTGATGAAGCTTTCGTCGGCGGGGAGTTCCACTTCCCGAATCGCTTCAATGCATCTGGTACGCGCCTCGTCCGTTTTCACGCCATGCACGGTAAGTGTTTCGACCATTTGCGAGATGATTGTGCGGCGGGGGCTGAGGCCCTTGCTGGGATCTTGTGGCACGTAGCTGATCCGTGAACCGCGAACGGTCCGCAGGCGCTGGGCGTCGAGGGTGGGCATGTCGATGTCGCCGACTCGGATTGCGCCGGTGCTGATCCGCGCCCCGGCGCGTGCGAAGCCGAGAAGCCCCAGGGCGACACTGGACTTACCGCAACCGGATTCTCCGACGAGGGCGAAAATCTCGCCTCGTGAGACCTCGAAGCTGATCTGATCGACGATCTCGATGCCGTGCTCGGTCTCGATGCGAAGGCCATGCACCTGCAGTACAGGTTCTTCGACAGGTCTGGCGCCGATGGGTAGTTGGGGTGCGGGAGCGCTCATTATCGGGTCCTTCCGCCTACGGAGCGGGCAATTGAATCGGAAACTGTGGTGACGGATACAGTGAAGAGGGCGATGGCGATTGCCGGCACGACGACTGCGATGGGCTGGATGAGAAGGCCGATCCGGTTTTCGTTGATCATGAGGCCCCAGTCCGCCGCCGGTGGTGATTGGCCCACGCCGAGGAAGCTGAGTCCTGCGTAGATGAGGGCTGCATAGCCCACCCGGGCACCGAAATCGGCGGCCAGCACGGAGCGGGTGTTCGGCAGGATCTCCCGTACGGCGACGGCGAGCCGGTTCTCGCCCCGTGCCAGCGCCGCCTCCACGTAATCAGCCGAGGCCGCATCCAGAGTGGCTGCGCGCGCCACCCGGATCGCGCCGGGCACGAGCACGACCGTCAGCGCGACAAGCGACGGCCCGGGTCCGGTGCCGAGGCTGGCTAACACGAGCAGCGCGAGGATCAGGGAGGGCAACGACAATACAACATCGACGATCCACGTTATGACGAGATCGACTCTGCCACCGATGGAACCGGCGAGCGTGCCGACCAAGCCTCCAATCACCAACGAGATAAGAGGAGCCAGCAAGGACAGCATGATCAGGGTGGCTCCACCGTGCAGGAATCGGCTAAGGACATCGCGTCCGAGGTAATCGGTTCCCAGCAGATGGGTGGAGTCCGGGGGGCCGAAAGGAACCCCCGCGACATCCGTGATGCCGTGCGGTGCCAGGAAAGGACCCAGGATGACAACGGTCAGGATCACCGCCATGGCAGCCACACCGAAGCGTCCGCTCACCGTTCCCGTTGCGAGCCTGAACACATTCCGCAACGCCCGCCCTGCCCGCCGCAACGGTACGGGGCGGGTGCTGGCCCGTGTGGGCTTGTTCTTGGACAGGGTTGTCATCAGAAAGCACCTCCGCGGCGCAGTTGCGGGTTGAGGACCATTGCCACCAGATCGGCGATCAGGTTGCTGAGGATGTACGCGGCGCTGAGCAGGATCGTGAGGCTGGCCACGGTCGTGATGTCGCGGGTGGAGACTGCCTCGACGAGCATCGTTCCCACACCCGGGTAGTTGAAAACGGTCTCGATCACGACCACACCACCGATGAGAGAGCCCATCGCCAGACCCAGTACCTGCACCGAGGGTCCCAGCGAGTTCGGCAACACGTGACGGAGGAGGAGGGTGCGGGCCGGCACTCCCCGGAGCACCGCCATCTGCACGAAATCGGACTGCAGCACATCAATAGTCGACGCCCTCACCAGGCGAGTCACCTGACCGGCACCCACTATCAGCATCGTCAGCACCGGAAGCACGAGGAGGTTCGGTTGCTCCAACGCCGTCATCCTTGGGTTCAGGAGCGAAACGCTCGGCAGGACTTTGAGCCAGCTCGCGAAAATCACTACCAGGAACGTGCCGATGACGAACTCCGGCGTGGCCAGGAACCACATCGTACCGGTGCCCACGACACGGTCGATCAGCGTGTCTTTCCGCATCGCGGACCAGGTACCCAGCACCACCGCCACCGGGACGAGCAGCACCAGCAAACACCCGGTGAGAACCAGGGTATTCCTCAACCGCGATCCCACAAGATCCGCGACCGGCTGATGGGTCACCATCGACACTCCCAGATCCCCTTGCAGCAGCCCCGTAAGCCACGACCAGTACCGCAGCACGACAGGCTGATCCAGCCCCGCCGCCTGCAGCGCGGCCTGAAGCGCGGCGGGATCGCCCGTGTTAACCCCCAAAGCAACCTCAGCCGCGTTCCCTGGCAGCAGATTCGCACCAAAAAACACCAGAACAGATACCGCCAACAGAGTCACCACACCAGTACCGATCCGCACCAGCACATAACGCACAAGCGGAGGCAAGGACCCCGGGCCACGCCGCCCGGTCCTCGTTACCGGGGGCGGGGACGCCGGGGGCGTAGTCACCGTGGTGGTCATTTATTCACCGTGACGTCGGTGAAGTCATAATCGCCGAACGGCGAACGCATA
>FOEZ01000051.1 GCA_900110595.1 Arthrobacter sp. OV608
AGCCGGGTCAGTCCTACCCGCCGAATGCCCTCAGGGGTCTGGTAGCCGCCCAGGAGGAGCAGGGGCGCCTTCTTTGAGTAGTCAAATGCGCGCTCGAGCGCAGGGAAGTATTCCAGCAAGGTGGCACGAGGCCTGTGGATCGATCGGACACGTCGCAGATCAGATCGGTCCGGCGGGCGGTCAGGAGCCGCAGGTCCACGCTGATCTGATCGGCACCGCGGACGGGCTGCAGATCAGTGCGCATCCGTGCCTGGTCAGCAATGATCCTGGCATCTTTCGCGTCAGTCTTGCCATCTCTGCGGTAGGTTGCCGCAGCGTGATGGACAATCCGTCCGGGGATAGACAGCAGCTGCTGGGAATGCGCGGACAACAACTCGATCAACAGGCTGCTCCGCCTGCGATCCCGCCAGCCCGTGGCAACGCGGATCCAACGAGAACACCAAGGGGCTGCTACGCCAATACTTCCCCAAAGACACCAACCTGAACGCCTACGGGCCGAGAGCCCTTGAACACGTCGCCCAAGAACTCAATACACGACCACGCGTAACGCTCGGCTGGGACACCCGGCCGAGCGTCTACGTGATTTACTGGTAGCCAACTAAGCAGGGGCGTTGCAACTACCCCTGGAATTCAATTAGTGGCCAGTAGAACTGCCCTGAGGCGGCCGGACGGTTTGCCCGCAGGGAGAGTTTACTTTGCCGGCCACCGTCTTGCCACCTAGTCAAGCGGCTCACTGATCTGCACGACGTGGGAACGATCTCTTGATCGAACATGCACCGCCCCTCCCGGTGCGACGCCATGCGGGGCGGGTGTCAAAGTCTGAGCCCGAGGAGGCTTGGTCCTCCATGTAGTCCGCACATGCTGGAGGCGATACGCGCCGCTAACGGATCGCAAGTGCGTTGGCCATAGAGCCAACGCCACCGGGTGCGTAGAGCGGAGCACTCACCAGCATGCACGTCGCTCGCCCGTCGTCGTGGCTTCGCGCAGCCAATTCCTCGAGCCACCAAAGCTCGCCGATTGCCATGCCGAAGTGACCGAGCAGGGCTCGGTGAAGGATACCGAATGGTGACTCCGGGCTCGAGTGCCCCATGGGAAAAACCTCAACGCAGGGTGTGTCGCTCACGACTGCACTGCAGTGAATGTTCCAGAGATACCTGGCCATCTCTTCGGTGTGCTCGAGCCCTGCGGCCGCCATGTTCGAGCGGTCCGAAATATGCTGACGTTCGTCGGCACCCAAGCCGGCGTACCACGCCGCAAACCCCGTACGGAGCAAGATTATGTCCCCGCGCCTGAACTCGACTCCCGCTCGTTGCCGCGCCCTTTCAAGGTCGGCGACGGAGAATGCGTGCGGGCTTCCCGGGTCGTATGGCTGCCCGTTGAGTTCCGCGTCCCTCTGAAGGTCAAGGAGTACACCGCGCCCGACTATCCCTCGTTGAGCCCAACTGGCGATCGAGTTACGGCCTTCCAAGACTTCATCCAGGGTCGCTCCGTTGTAGTACCTGCCCGGGTATGCCGCCACATGGCTGAGGGCATCCCACTGACTGCTCGACTGCGGATTGAGCGCCGAGTACGATTCGTCCACGCTGCCATTTTCCGTGACCACTGTATTTCTCGTGTAACGGGGCCGCCCGTACAACGGCGGGTCGAAAAAGTCGAGCGGCACATCGAGCCGGATGACTTCGCCGGTGACAATCGATTGGGCGGCCTGAAGTGTTGTAGCCGGACCGTGCAGGTTAAGCAATCCGTCCTCGTCGGACTGCCCGAATATCCCCCACGATGCTCCGATACCGAAGTCGGTTTTTGGTAGCTCGTCATAGTCCGGAAGGTCCGGCAGTTCGCTGCTCATCTCGTAACCCAATCTCTCATCGTTCACCGCGACAAAATCTTTCGCGACTTTCTCATCGAACTCATGCTCCCGGCAAGACGGCCTCTGGCGGCGTCTCTTCTCGCTCACATAGGTCCCGACTAGTCGGACGACAACCATCACGGTGAGCGCTACCAATCCGACGGCCAAGACTACGCGAACGTGGTACCCCGGGAACTCAACAAGGCCAGCCCGGAACGCCGCTCTAGCTGTCGATTCCACATCAGGACTCACGCTAGCCAGCGCCCACCAAGCCACAATCACCAGGTAGAACGCGTAGGCAGCAAATCGGGCCCGCTTCCGGTACGCAGCGCCAAGCCGATTCCTGACCAACGCTGTCCTGACGTGTGTCCCCCTCCGCCCTGCGTGCGCTAGACCCAGAAACGTCATGACTATAAGGAGTGAATCACTAATCTCTATCATTCCCGGGAGGGGGAGTGAATCATCCGGTGCAAATGCCACCGATAACTACGCCGAAAAGAAGCGCGGCACGGACGATACCCCACAGCGGAATGCCGCGGAGCTTGGTGTGGTGAGCACGCACAGCGGGGAGGATGGCGGTGTGAATGAGGACAATCCATTCTCCTTTGCTATTGATTTTGCGGCCAATCGAGACAACGACCTAGATGCGTATAACCCTTTCGGGGGAAGCGGATAGAGGTCTAGCGCTGGTGGTTGAATGTCCAGCTCGACGCAAGTTGATCCTTCGCAATCATGTTTCGATGAAGCTCTGATGCCCCGCCAGCGATCCGGTAACTGCGAGCAAGCCCGTATAGCCAAGGCAGACCGCTCTCCTCGTCAAACCCCGTGCCTCCGCACACCTGGATCGCTTCGTCGCACACGAAAGAAGCTGCCTCGCTGGCAGCGAGTTTTGCCATGCTCGAATCGATGCGCGACGGGTTGCCGTCAATCGCATTGGAAGCGGCTTTCATCATGAGCAATCGCGCCGACTCAATCCGCAGTTCCATGTCGGCGAACTTCCATCGCAGACCCTGCTGATCCCACAACGGGCCGCCGAATTGGTGCCGGTTCACGACATACTCCTGCGCATGAGTACGTGCACACTCGGCAATTCCGAGACACTTGGCAACGGCGCCAAGACGCTCCATGTTGTACGTGAAAATGAGGTCCTTGAAGCCGTTCTCCAGGGGCAGGATGTTCGCCGCCGGGACCCTGCAGTTCTCGAACCGCAGTTCCGCCCAGGTAGAGCCGGACATGAACGTTCTGGTAGGCCCGACCACGAGGCCAGGCGAATCCTTCTCAACAATCACCGCCCCAACGTCGCTCAGCTTCGGGCCAAATCGGACATAGACAAGAAACACGTCCGCCGCATTGGCGCCGGCAGAGAAAATCTTGCCCCCGTTGAGAACCACTTCGGAACCGTCGATTTGGCCGCTCGTCTTCAAGCCCGTCAGCTCAGACCCTGCGTCAGGTTCGGTAAGTGCGATCGAAAGGCGGAGTTCACCACTCAGCATTCGGGGGATGTACTTCTCCTGCTGGGCAGGGCTACCGTGCTTGGTGATGATACTCAGCGGGCCCACGTCAAAGACGTTCATGGCGGCAGCTGTGGTTGGGCATACGCTCCCGACCGCATCGAGCACCAGCAGCGCGTCAAACTCGGAGCGACCGCCGCCGCCGAACGCTTTTGGCGCGCACAGCCCAAGCAGCCCCGCCTCTCGCAGGATGGCTATGTTCGCGGCGGGGTACTCCTTAGTACGGTGCCACTGCATCGCTTTCGCTTTGAACTCGTCGAGCGCCAAAGTGCGGCTGGTGTCGATTAGCTTCACTTGTTCCTGGCTTAGGCCGAACATTCTATAATTTCCTTTCTCGGGCAAAACTGGAGGCCTGCTGACCGAGGCGCGAAAGCGGGGGGCGACGTCGACGACCCGCGATCCCTTTTACTGAGCGGTGTGGCCGCCCTCGATGACAGAAACGGACCGGCGGTCACACTTGCCAGTCGTGCAGCAACGCGGGTGCGATCTGAACGGCGTGTTGCGGACCCACCAAAAGGTGGTTCATTGCGATCCGGGCGTTCGCGTTAAGACGAGCAAAAATTCCGTCCTTCGCAAC
>FOEZ01000006.1 GCA_900110595.1 Arthrobacter sp. OV608
GTCCCTGGTCACTTCACCGAGCAACTCACCCAACGACGCGTTATCCGCTTTCTGATGCGCCTCACTCGGCGGCATCTCCGGAATCTGGCTACTCACAGCTGGCGTCCTTCCGTTGACCGGTAGGTGCCGTCAGCAGCGTGGTAGCTGCCGTCCTCGTCACGGTACGGGTCATCCTCGAACCGGAGCGGGGTGTCCTCCGTGCTTCCCGAGGGGAGCGTGGAGGTGGAGACCGGCGCTCCCGAACCCACCACCGGCTCATCAAAGAGGTCATCAGTTCCTGCTGCGTACACCGTCTCCTGATGGATCGGAGCCACCGGGGCGGACTGCACCGGCCGCTGGGCCGGGCTGGACTGCACGGCACCCTGCGAATCCGTTGCGCCTGCCGCGAGGCCGCGGGTAAGCCGGCCTGCCAGGACACCGGCCCCTGCTGCCAGCAGGAGGAAAGTTCCGGGCCGGTTCCGGGCGAACCTCTGGACCTCGCCAAGGAGATCGCCCGGCTGCTTGTTTTCAAGCCAGGACGCCACCGATTCACTGCGCTGGGCTGCCTGGCGGATCAGGTCGCTGGCCACACCCTGCTGGTCGGGGGCGCTTGCCATGCTGTGCAGCTGGCTGGAAATGGTCCGGATGCCTTCGGCGGCCTTCTGCTGCTGCGTTCCGGCCTGGCTGGTCAATCCGGACTTTGCCTGGGCCAGCAGATCCTGGGCGTTGCTCTTCGCCTCTGCGGCGACGTTGGCAGCTTCATCCTTGGCAGTGTGGGCTACGCCCTGGGCTGCAGTGGCGGCGTGGCCGGCCACATTCGAAGCCTCGTCCTTTGCCGCGTCCTTCTTGGAGGTGCCGCCGGTGCCCGGAGTGCCTGGGGTGGCATAAGTGTCTTCAACACCCACTTCGGAAGCACCGTACGGGTCCGAGATAGCGGGGTTGGGAGTCTGGGGCCATTGGTTCTCTGTCATCATGCTCTCTTTCGCAAAGGGTCAGCTGGCGATCAAGAACCAGCAATGCTGGCAATAAGTAGTAAGCAGGGTTACTAGTTAGATACTAAGCACACTTCCCATTTGGATTGCAAGGGGGTGTGTTGGGAGCTTCCCTTTTGAACGGCCCTGCGGCAGGGCGGATAGTAAGCGTACTTGCGAACAGGATGCTAAGCATGCTTATTGTAGGTAGGTAGCGACGCATGAAGGGGTAACTACACCTGCACTTCGCCACCTACAGGAAGGCCGCGGCCGATGACGAGCAACCTCGATCCGGATGCACGGAACAGCTACCGCCTTATTACGCTGGCGGCACGCCTGGTCCAGCGGCGTCAGGATGATGCTCTGGCGCCCCTTGGCCTGACCCGTGCAGCTGTCATAGCCCTGGAAGGGCTGGCAGCCGGACCCCTCAACCAGGAGCAGCTTGCCGAGGTGGTCCGGGTGCAGAGCCAGACCCTTGGCAGGGTGCTTACCCGGCTTGAAGGCTCAGGGCACATCACCCGGACCCGCCAGTCCACAGACCGCCGGCAGTTTAGGGTCGAACTCACCGATCTCGGCCGGGCGGCCCTCGAGGCAGCCCGGCAGGCGGAAATCGACGCCTACCCGGACGATCCGGAGATCTCCTGGAAGGTTCTGCAGGACGAGCTCACCAAGTTCATCCGTGCGGTGCCGCCCGGCAGGGACCCGGAGGTGGTTCCTTTTGTTGCGCCCGAACACCACCGCACTCCGCGCCGGTTTCCGGGTGCGCGCAGCCATGGTTTTCGTGGACTGGACCATCCGCAGCAATGAGCGCGGGAAGAATGAGCACGGGAAGATAGCGCAAAAGAGGGGCAGGGCCGGCAGCCCTGCCCCTCTCCCTGCGCTCTGGCTACTTGTTGTTCTCCTGCGTTCCGGTTCCGGTCGCGTCGTTGTCCTCCAGCAGCCCCCGCTGGGCCAGGTCGGCGGCTTCGGAGGCCTCGGCCGGCAGTGGATCCGTTGCCGGAGGAACGTCGCTTGGTGCGTAGTCGGCAAGGCCCGCAGCAACACGCTCCTGCTCGGCCGCAGCCTCGTACGCGTCGTCGTCCACGTCCTCCGGCATTTTGCCGTGGCCCGTCCGGGTGGGATTCGGCAGCGCATCCTCTTCGGGGATAATCACGCCGCCAGGGGCAAGGTCCTCGTTGTCATTTCCAATTGCCATAGCTGCCTTCCTTCCTGTCAGTTCGCTTGCTGCTGGGGATGACTTACGACGACGGCACGTCCGGGCCCGTGGACCAGCGCAGCAGGGCTGCCACGCCGGCACCCTCCGGCAGGACCGGACCGGGGACCAGCAGCACCTGCGCATCGGTGAGCGCGGCCGCCCGAAGCAGGGCTGCGGGAGCGGGGACTTTGCCCAGTACAGTGGCGCCCAGGGATTCCTCCTCCGCAAGGGCAATCCAGGGCTCGGCATCAAGTGCGAACAGGGTCCGCTCCGAAAGTGCGGCGTCGTCAAAGATGAGCACCTCCACCTGGGCCTGCTGCAGCGCGTGCACCACAGCCCCGATCCCGGTGGCGGACTCAGGATTGGCCTGGCCTTCCTGCATGGCCAGGCGGTCCATGATCTCCTGCTGTTCGGCGGCCCACTGTTCCGCGACGCGCTGGTTGACCTGGTCTTCGAGGAGGCCCTCATCCGCACCCGCTGTGTGCGTGTGGGAATCGATGGTGGACACCAATGCCTGGGTGGCCTTGGAGAGTTGCTCTTGTACGAGCCTCCGCGCGTGGATATCGCCGGCAAGGATCACCAGCCGTGCGCCGCTGCTGGCCACCACCCGGTCAATTTCCCCGGCCACCTGGTCCGCGTTGCGGCGCCAGACGTCCTCGGTGTGGTGCTGGAAGCGGAGATGCGCCCAGCCCCCTCCTTGGAACTTCTTGATGTGCTGGGTATCGCCTTGGACTTCCTCGGTGCTCGCCGGTGCCCCGGCTCCCGCGTAATGCAGCCGGATCTCGCCATGTTCGCGGCTGACTTCGGCAACAACGAAGGGGAATTCCTCCGGCCGGTGCTTGACCAGCGGCAGGAGGTCCGGGATGGAATCCACCGATATCCGCTCCGGCAGCACGAGCGCGCCGGGCAGTACCTCGTTGATCTCCACGTTTCCCTGGTGCACCAGGACGAACCGGGACACGGGGGAGGGGGTGCCTGTTTCGGGCTGCAGGGCCTGCTCCACCGCATCAAGGTCCGCAGCGGAAGCACCCTGCGCTTCGAGGGCGGCGCGGACATTGCCGGGCCGTACATCGCTTGCTTCCAGGCTGTCCACGGTGCCTGTTCCCGCGTCCACGTAAGCGGTGCACCAGGGGCCGGGGAGCCGGTACCGGTCCGCGTGCTCCTTCAGGCTCCGGGTCACTGTTCCTCCTCCGCGTCGCTGATGGAATCGGGGGAAGCGACGGGATTCAGGGCCTCCTGGACTTCAGCAGGATCCGTATCGTCGGGGAAAGGTTCGGTTTCGCGCCACTCCTCCGCGTGGGGAGGCTGGTTTGCATGGACCGCGCCCTGGGTTTCGTGCTTCAGCTCCTCATCGAGGATGGGGCCGTGTTTGGTGTTGCCGCGTTCAGCCATGACGATCTCCTTCGCTCGTGAATTTAGTATCACAGGCTTACTAGTTCGTCATTTCACGGTAGCACCAGGAGGCGGCGGCCAAAAGGGGGAATTCAGGAGGTCTCTGCCGGCTCAATCCCCTGGGTGCACTCAGGCTGCGCAGGCATCCTTCAGGGCCTGGACGGACTCGGACGGCACCTGGTCTCCGGCCTCCGCAATCTGGCCCAACGGCGTCGTAATTTCAGCAGGTACACCGGCGGTGCGGGCGGCCGATACCAGCCCGCCGAGGGCCCGCTTGTCCTCCACGCTGACCAGGCCGTCCTGGACAACGGCGCAAATCTGCCGGTTCACTTCCTCCGCCGCAGCCGTGGCCACCTTCGACGCGGCGTCGCTTGCAGCATTCCCCGCGGCTTCCTCGACGGCGCCGCAGCCGGCGAGCAGCAGCATCAGGGGGACAGCGGACAGGGCGGCAAGGCGGCGGTTCATGGTTCCACCCTAACAACCGGCTAATAAACCGCCGGTGCCCGGGTTCGGGGCCGTTACCGGCCGCTCGCCGCGGGGACGCCGAGGATGTGGTCCAGCAGTCCGTTGCGGAACTTGCCCTCGGGATCGTGCGAAGAGGCCAATGAGCGGAATCCGGCGAAGCGGGGGTACAGCGACTCCCAGTCGTGCCGGGCCGGGGAGAACAGCTTGCCCCAGTGCGGCCGGGCGCCGAAGGGCCGGAGCGCGTCCTCGAGTTCGGGAAGGAGAGCTTCCACCTCGGGCTGCAGCGGCTTCCATGTGAAATGCAGGGCCACGCTCTGCTGCTGGTAGAAGGGGCTCAGCCAGAACTCGTCTGCAGCACCTGTGCGGATTTCCGAGACAAAAAGCAGCGGCGCCAGCTTGTCCGCCAGGCCGCGGACCGCCTGAAGCGCCTCCGGCGCGTTCTCCAGCGGCAGGATGAACTCGCTCTGCAGCTCCTCGCCCTTGCTGGGCGTGAACTCGTGCCGGAAATGCGGCAGCCGGTCCAGCCAGTGTCCCGGCTCATCAAGCTGGATGGTGCAGTTTTCCGCGGACATGTCCGGCAACGGGTGGCGGGGGAGCGTGGCGGCGGTGGCACCGAACAGGTCAGCCAGCGGCGGCTCCTGGTCCAGGGCCTTGAGCCAGACCTGGCTGATGGTTTGGCCGGCGTAGTCCGTGAACAGGCTGACGCTGTACGCGCTGGACATGATGTTTGTGAAGTCTGTCAGCGCCCGGTCCCATGGCAGGTTTTCCAGGACGCGCTGGCGCATCCGGAAGCTGGGCTGGACCGTCAGCTCCAGGCCCGTCACGATGCCCAAGGCTCCCAGGCCCACCACGCTGGCCAGGAACTCGTCCCCGTCCGCGCGGGTCAGCGTAACGCATTCACCCGAGGGGCGGACCAGGTCGATCGACTCTACTGCCCCGGCGAGCGAGGGGTTGTTCACGCCGGAGCCGTGGGTTCCGGTCTGGACGGCTCCGGCCACCGAAATGTGGGGGAGTGACGCCAGGTTGTGGATGGCCATGCCGGATTGCTCCAGCGTGCGGCACAGGGCTCCGTAACTGACTCCGCCGCTGACCTTGACGGTGCTGCGCTCCCGGTCAAGGAGCACCTCCTGCGGCAGGGCTTCAAGCAGAACATGCACGCCGTCGGTGTCCCCTACGCGGTTGAAGGAGTGCCGGGATCCCAGGGCCTTGATCCGGCCCGCGCGCTGCACAATCCGGGCCAGTTCCGCTACCGATTCCGGCCGTTCAACACGCGCGGAGGAGTATTCGAGGTTGCCTGCCCAGTTCTTCAAAAGTCAGCTTTCCGGTGGGGGACGAGAATTCGCTTTCTCAACTGTCAGCGCTAACAAACGGCGGTGTCAAGGCGCTTCCACGGAGTGCACGCTTTCCCGCGGGGAGTGCATTTCCACCCGGGCATCCGGGTACGGGCATCCTGAACAGCCGCACACCTGAAATTCATTTGGCCGGCGCCGTTCGGCGTGCGCGCGAATCGTGGCAGAGTGGGATGCAGTCGAGTTGAGGGAGGAACTCAGTGTCTGATCTGGGAGAAGCGACCACCAGCGTGTCTGGGGCCGATGCAGTAGAACAGGCCGGCGAAACCGGCAACACGACTGGGCCGGAGGCTGCAGCGGTGACAGAACCGGCAGAATCCATCGAGGAGACAGAGTCCTCGGAGGTGCCGGAAGCTCCGGAAATTACTTTCGACGAAAAGTTCTACCCGGCGCGGCCCAAGGCACTGCGCCCTGTGGCCCGGCGTCGGCAGTATTTTGCCAATGCACCGTCACTGGAACTGGACGGCCTGAACAAAACCTACGTGGAGTGGCTGCGGAACCAGGCGATGCTCGGCGACGCCAACGTCCTGGCGAGGCAGCTCTCGGGGCAGGCCAGCATGTGGCAGCACTCCTACGCGCACCCCAACCCGCGCGCCGCCGTCGAACGCGCCTCAGTGTGGTTCACCGCCTACCCGCTGTCCTACATGACCACCCCGGGGCAGTCGTTCCTGGGGGCGCTGGGCGACCCGGAGCTGTGGAAAACGTTCCGGGAAATCGGAATCAGGGCCATCCACACGGGCCCCGTCAAGAAGGCCGGCGGGCTGCAGGGGTGGCGGGAAACGCCAAGCGTGGACGGCCACTTTGACCGCATCAGCATGGCCATCGATCCGCTGTTCGGCGAGGAAGACGAGTTCCGCCGGATGTGCGAGGTGGCCGGCGAACACGACGGCACCATCATTGACGACATCGTCCCCGGACACACCGGCAAGGGTGCGGACTTCCGCCTCGCCGAGATGAACTACCGCGACTATCCCGGCATCTATCACATGATCGATATCCCGGAATCGGACTGGCATCTGCTGCCGGACGTCCCGCCGGGCGAGGACTCGGTCAACATCAGCCCCGACGCGGAACTGGCGCTGCAGCAGGCCGGGTACATCATTGGCAGGCTTCAGCGGGTCATTTTCTACGAACCCGGCGTGAAGGAAACCAACTGGAGTGCCACCCGGGCCATCGTGGACACCACCGGCCAGAAGCGCCGCTGGGTGTACCTGCACTATTTCAAGGCCGGCCAGCCCTCCATCAACTGGCTGGATCCCACGTTCTCCGGCATGCGCCTGGTGGTGGGCGACGCCCTGCACTCGCTGCTTGACCTGGGCACCGGTGCGCTGCGGCTCGACGCCAACGGCTTCCTCGGGGTGGAAAAGAGCGCCGAGGAACAGCCCGGCTGGTCCGAGGGGCATCCGCTCTCCGAGGCAGCCAACCAGCTGATCGGCAGCATGGTCCGCAAGGTGGGCGGCTTCACGTTCCAGGAACTGAACCTCACGATTGACGACATCAAGGCCACGTCGGAAACCGGGCCGGACCTGTCCTACGATTTCATCACCCGCCCTGGCTACCACTACGCCCTGGTCACCCAGGACACGGAGTTCCTGCGCCTCACCCTGCGCCTGGCTATGGAGATCGGTGTGGATCAGGCTTCGCTGGTGCACGCGCTGCAGAACCACGATGAACTGACGTACGAACTGGTGCACTTTGCCACCCGGCACAAGGACGACGTTTTCGAGCTGGCCGGCACCGAAATGAACGGCGCGGAGCTGACGGAGCATGTCCAGGAAACGCTGCGGAATGCGCTGACGGGGGAGAACGGCCCCTACAACGCCGTGTTCACCACCAACGGCATCGCCTGCACCACGGTCAGCGTGATCACTGCGGCCCTGGGCATCAAGGATATTTCCGCGCTCACCGCCGAGCAGATCGATACGGTGCGGGAAGCGCACCTGCTGCTGGTCATGTACAACGCACTGCAGCCCGGCGTGTTCGCCCTGTCCGGCTGGGACATGGTGGGCACCACCACCCTGGACAGGGCGCAGGTCCAGGAGCTCACTTCCCAGGGCGATACCCGCTGGATCAACCGTGGCGCGCACGACCTCATGGGGACCAACGCCGAAGCGACCGTCTCGGCCTCGGGAATGCCGCGGGCCCGCAGCCTGTACGGGCCGCTGCCCGAGCAGCTCAAGGATGAAGGGTCCTTCGCGCGGCGGCTCCAGAAGATCCTGAAGGTCCGCGAGGAGTGGGGCATTGCCACCGGCGTGCTCCTGGACGTTCCGCAGGTTTCCCAGCGCGGACTGCTGGTGATGGTGCACCGGCTCGCGTCCGGCCAGATCCAGGTGACGGTCCTGAACTTCTCCGGTGAAAGCATCACCGGCAGCGTCAACTCCAGCCACCTGGAGGCCGGCGCCGGGGTGCGGGACCTGTTCACGGACGAGACGGTGGGCCAGGTGGATGACCTGCACAGCTTCTTCATTGAGCTTGGTGCGTACCAGGGGACGGCGCTGCTGATTGAAGAGCCGGCTCCCGAGGAGGAAGAGGCGCCGGAGGGCCTGTAGGACCTCATGCTGCCTTGACCAGGGGGAGCTCCTCCCAGTGCGTGGTGTACCGGGGTGAGCGCATCCCGCGTTTCATGGTCCAGTCCGGTCCGCCGCGGATCCCGGCATGGCCCAGGCCAATGGATCCGCGGCCGTAGCGTCTGGTGATGTCCTCCAGCAGCGGGCCGATGTGGCGTTCCTCGTGCGGGTTCTCGAACAGTTCCAGCGGCTTCTGGTTGCCGCTGGGCCGCAGGTCCGTGACCATAATGCCCGCCCGGGCGTACCTGGTGCCTTCGACGATGGCGGGCAGCAGCGCATGGGCTGCCTTGGTGAGGATGACAGGGTCCGCCGTCGGCATGGGAAGCGGAACGCAGACGGACGGAAACGCCGCCTGCCGGGCGTTGAAGTGCGATGTCCCGGCGAAGGCGGTGAGGAGTTTCGCCTGCAGGTTGTGCTTGGCCAGCCGCCCGCTGGCCATCTGGGCGTAGACGCTGAGGACCTGCCGCACGTCCTGGGCCGTGGTGATTGGGGTGGAGAAGGAGCGGGAGAAGATCAGTTGGTCACGCCCGATCCGCGCCTCTTCCATGGGGATGCACGGTGTGCCCTGCAGCTCCAGGACCGTGCGCATCATCACCACGGAGAAGCGTTCGCGGATCCTGACGGGGTCCGCGCGCTTGAGGTCCAGGATGGACTGGATCCCCATGGCGTTCAGGCGTTTGGTGATCCTTGTTGCCACGCCCCAGATTTCGATGACCGGAAGCCGGGCCATCAGGGCCTCCTGCTGATCGGGCGGCACTGAGTCCCAGCGGCAGACACCGCCGAACGCCGGGTTGTGCTTGGCCCACTTGTTGGCGAGCTTGGCCAGCGTCTTGGTGCGGGCGATGCCCACGCAGACGGGCACTCCGACGTTCCGCGCCACGACAGCCTTGATGGTCCGGCCGAGGTCCAGCAGGTGTTCCGGGCTGCCTTTGACGCCGAGGAAGGCCTCATCAATGCTGTACACCTCCAGCCAGGCGGAATACCGGCCCAGCAGTTCCATGACCCGGGCACTGATGTCCCCGTACAGCTCATAGTTGCTGGATTTCGCGATGAGCCCCCACTCCCTGGCCCGGGGTGCGAGCTTGAACCAGGGGTCCCCGGTCTGGATGCCCAAGGCCTTCGCCTCCGGCGAGCGGGTGACGGCGCACCCGTCATTGTTGGACAGCACGATCAACGGCTTTCCCTCCAGCGAAGGGTCAAAGACGCGTTCGGCGCTGGCGTAGAAGCAGTTCACATCGACATGGGCGATCTCGGGCATCTGCCGCATGATGGCCGGCTTCATGGCAACTTCTCACACATGGTGCAGGCACCTGGTGGCCACACCCCAGATGGTCAGCTCGCTCAGCGCGGAGACCCTGATGTCCGGGTACTTGGGGTTTTCTGCCTGCAGCACCACGCCCCCCGGGGTGATCCGCAACCGCTTAATGGTCAGCTCGCCGTCCAGCACTGCGACCACCACCGAGCCGTCCCGGGGCTCGAGGGCCCGGTTGACGATCAGTTCGTCCCCGTCGCTGATCCCCGCGCGCTCCATGGAGTCCCCGGTCACCCGGACCACGAAGGTGCTGGTGATGTCCTTGATCAGGTGTGCATTCAGGTCTATCCGGCCATCGAAGTAGTCCTGGGCGGGCGAGGGATAACCCGCTGCCACCGGCACCGGGGACAGCCAGGCCAGGTGCAAAGAGAGTCCCGCATCTATCACACGGGGACCGATAATAACGCCCACAACACACCCTTATTCGAATATATGTTCGATACTTTGAGTGTACAGCCGGGGGCGGACAATGACGACGGCGCGCTACCCGGTCCGCTCCACGGCCGCGAGGATGGCGCGTCCCAGTTCAGCGGGTTTGGTGAACTGGGGCCAGTGCCCGGTGGGGAGGTCCACGTATTCCACGTCGCGCATCCGGCCCAGCTCGGCCACAAAGGGGTGGCCGGCGTCGATCCACTCCTTCAGCATGGCGGACGGAAACTCGCAGGCGATGATGGTGGCCGGAACGTCGTAGCGGCGCTCGTCGTGAAGGTGCTGCTGCTCGTAGGCCACCCCCTTCGGCTGCGGGATGGCCCGGGCCCGGAAGGCCTCGCGGAGCCCGGTGTCGAGGTCCACCAGGTCCGCGTCCTCGAACTCCTCCCACGGCGGCAGCGGAACGTCGTCGCCGTCGGCTGCCAGTTCGTCGTTGATGACGCCCCCTTCGCCCAGGGGTCCGCTGTCCACATAGATGGCGCGTTCCACCCGGTTCGGCCGCGCATCCAGGGCGCCATGGATGATGGCGCCTCCCCCCGAATGCCCAACGAGCACAACCCTGCCTTCCAGGGAGTCGATGGCGGCAACCACGGCGTCGATATGATCCCGCAGCCCGATCCCGGCCCGGTCGGCGTCAACCGACTCCAGGCCGGGAAGGGTGAGCGGATGCGTCCTATGGCCGGCGGCGTCCAGCGTGGGCGTCACCTCCGCCCAGGAGGAGGCGTCCAACCAGAAACCGGGAACCAGGATGATGTCCATGACGGCACCCTACTAGCCGGGACGGACAAACAGAATGTGCGCTCAGCGACGCTTCCCCGCCCTTCCTTTGGTTCCGGAGCCTTCCTTCCTTTCCGCCGTCTCGCGCTCCGCCCACCGCTGGGACTTCCCGGCGGACACCACCTTCTGGTGCCACTCCCGTTGGTAAGCCCGCTGGGCGGCGGCATCGCTCCGTCGGGCCAGGGCGGCCAGTTCGCGCTGCAGCTTCAGGTAGTTGTGCCAGCGGCGCTCCTCCAGCGCGCCGCCGGCAATGGCTTCCTGCACGGCGCACCCCGGCTCGCCCTGGTGGGCGCAGTCCGAGAACCTGCACCGGGCTGCGAGCACCTCCACGTCGCCGAACATCTCACCAATGCCGTCCTCGGCGTCGAACAGTCCAAAGCCCCGCACGCCGGGGGTGTCCATCAGGACTGTCCCGTTGGGAAGCGGCACCAATTCACGCGACGTGGTGGTGTGCTTGCCCTTGAAGTCCCCGGCCCGCACCTCCCCGGTGTCCTGGACGTCCCGCCCCACCAGGGCATTGATCAGCGTTGACTTGCCGGCACCGGACGGGCCCAGCAGGACGATGGTGCCGCCCGCCGGAATGTGCGCCAGGAGTTCGTCGATGCCGTCACCGTTCTCCGCGGAGGTGGTGACCACGTCCACGCCCGCCGCCTGCAGGATGACTTTGCCGACGACGTCGTCCGCCACCGCGGCGAGGTCCGCCTTGGTGATGATCACCAGCGGAGTGGCCCCCGAGTCCCAGGCGGCAACAAGGGTGCGCTCCAGCCGGTTGTGCGTGAGGGGCCGGTCCACCGGCACCACCACGCCCACCATGTCCATGTTGGCGGCCAGGACCTGCGCGGCGGAGGAGTCCTCGAAGGCGCGCTTGCGGCTGAGTTCCGAGCGGCGGGGAAGGACGCCAAGGATCTGGCGCTCGCCGCCCCGGTTGGGGCCTATCCATACCCAGTCGCCGGTGACTGCGGTTTCACCGGTCAGGGGGTAGGGCAGGTGCAGGAGGTCTGCGCCCACTGCCACGAGCAGCAGGTTGCGGTCCACGCGGACCACCCGGCCGCGCTCGCTGGCATGTGCGAGGGGATGGTTGTCGAAATGTTGGGCGACGGCGGGGGTGTAGCCGTAGAGGAACGGGCTGTTGTTCACTGTGATACCTCGGGGTATGCCCCCTGCGCACCGGCCGCTGACGGCCTTGGCGTTCGGCGCTCCGCTGGTCAGGCGGCGAAGGTGCGGTGCAGGGGAAGGGTTTGGATGAAGGGTGCGGAGCGCTCGGGGCGAGCGACAGTGACAGTCATCAAAAACACCTCCCTCTCCAGCAGCAGGGACCGGTATCCAGTCCGGCTCTTACTGTAGCTGCGGCTGGCTGGATCCGCCACAGGGGTCGTTAGCGCTGCAGCTCCAGCGCCCGCCGCTGCCGCGCCGAGATGCTCGAGACGAAGCCGCAGTTGGTGCACGTGATCCGGTAGGAGCGTGAGGTGGTGAACACCGGGATGAAGAACAGCGTGAACTTGGTGGCCCGTTCCTCCAGGTGATGGTGCACAAAGGATCCGCAGTTCCGGCACGTTGCGGGCTTGCCGGGCAGGGCTTTCAGTACTGTCTTGAAACCGAAGAGAAGGAGCACGGTTCTGCCTTTCGGGATGGTCCTGCGGGCTATTAGACAACTTTAGGCCCGGCGCGTGCGTCAGGGGTTGTCCTGACAGGTTCGCGGGCCGATGCCATACTTGGGGTCGGCACGCTTTTCCGCACTCGGGGGGACTTCGGATACATGGTTCTGGATACCGCGACCCTGAGAATCGCGTTTGGCCTGATGGCCCTGGTTTTGGTGTTCCTCTTCTACTTCTCCGCGTACCGGATCACGCGCTCGCCGTACAGCGGCTGGTGGTGCCTTGCCCTGATCTTCTTCCTCACCGGATCCGCATGCTTCCTGCTGGACGGCACCCCGCATCAGGTCTGGGCCAACCCGGTGGGAAACGTCCTGCTGGTCCACGGTGGCGTGGCGGTCTGGGCAGGCGCACGCTCGCTGCGCACGGTCCCGCCCATCAAATGGGCTTTCACCGGCATTCCGCTGGTCACGCTGGTTGCCTCCGTCCTGGACAATCCCGCCACCAACACCTGGTCCGGCGGCCCTGTGTTCCTGGGCGCCATGTGCCTCACCATCGGGCTTGCATCCCGCGAGCTGTGGCGCCTGGAGCCGGGATATTCGCGCGTCCGGATTCCCATGGCCGTGGCGGCAGGCGGCCTCGCGGTCTTCTATTTCCTGCGCTGGCTGGCTTTCCTGGTGGAGGGGCAGAACGGCCCGACTTTCGTTACGGTCTTCGGATCCGCCGTTACCACCATGGTGACCATGGTGCTGCTGGTGGTGGTCTCCTTCAGCATGGCCGCGCTCAGCAGCGAACAGCAGACCAGGGCACTGCGCGTGGTGGCCACCCGTGACGACCTCACCGGGCTCCTCAACCGGAAGGCTTTCCTGGACCTGGCGGCCGAGCAGTTGGCGGACCGCAGCACCACGCGCGGCTCCGGCACCCTGATCCTGGCCGACCTGGACCATTTCAAGTCCGTCAACGACACCTACGGCCATGCCGCCGGGGACCTGGCCCTGCAGTCCTTTGCCAATGCCTGCACCGACACCGTGCGGTCCACCGACCTGGTGGGGCGGTACGGGGGCGAAGAGTTTGTCCTGTTCCTGCCCGGAACCAATGCTGAGCGGGCCGAAAACATTGCCGAGGAGATCAGCCGGCGCCTGGCCGCGGCCCCCGCAGGGGACGGCATGGAAATGCCAACAGCGAGTTACGGGATTTCCACGTACGACGCGGGCACCAGGGATGTGGAGGGCCTGATCGCCGCCGCGGATGCTGCCTTGTACATGGCCAAGTCACTGGGCAGGAACCGTACGGCCCGCAGCGACAGGATGCGCTAGCACTGCGGACCGGCGGCGGTGCCTTGGAAGGCCGGAGTCAGGCCGGTTCCCCTGCGAGTTGTCCGAGTTTTGGTGCTGCCGCGGCAGCACGGACCGTACCAACCGACCCGCGCCGGACCAGCGTTGCCGTGAACTGCGCCGGTGCGGCCCGGGGGAGCCCTTCCATCTGCCGGATGAGGGCCTTCGCGGCGGCTGCCCCCATGTTGTACACCGGTTGGGCGATCACGGTCAGAGGCGGGCTGGTGAGCCGTGTCCACGGAAAGTCGTCATACATGAGGAACGAAACGTCGGCCGGAATGGACAGTCCCAGCTCCTGGATCGCTTCCACGACGCTCAGGGCGATCAGGCCATCGGACGCCACCACCGCAGTTGCCTGCTCCGGACCCCGGAGAACCTCCCGGGTGATGCTGCGGATGGAGTCGGCGTCGCCGGCATTCAACCGGACCAGATCCTCCGGGAAGGGCAGCCCGTCCGCCAGGAATGCCTGCCGCATGCCCTCAAGGCGGTCCGCGATCTGCGACGAATCCAGCACCGTGTCCGCCCGATAGGGAGCGTCGGTCCTCAGCGTTGAAATGAACGCGATCCTCCGGTGGCCGGCACCGAGCAGATATTGCGTGGCCTGCAGGGAAATCTTCGCCATGTCCACGGCAACCGTCTCAACGTCCAGGGTGCCGCCGCTGCGGTCAAGGAAGACCAGGGGGCGGCCGGATTGGTGGACCTGCCGGAGGTGTTCGGTGTCCACTGACGATGCCGGCGCGACGATCAGGCCATCCACCCGCTTGTCCAGCAGGACCCGCACCGCCTCCACTTCGGCTGCCCGGTCCTCATCGGTATTCACCAGGATGACGTTGTAGCCCGCTTTCTTCGCCGCATCCGTAATGCCCCGGGTAGCCAGGCCGAAGTGCGGGTTTTCAATGTCACCCACCACTACGCCAATAGTGTGCGATTTGCCCGTATTCATGCTGCGGGCGAGTTCGTTGGGGCGGTAGGAAAGAGCCTCCGCCGCGGCGAGGACCCGTTCCCGGACATCATCGCTGACGGCTCCGTAATTTCCCAAAGCGCGTGCGGCCTGCGCTTTGGAGACCTGGGCCGCCTTGGCGACGTCGGCAACTGTTACGTCCCGCCGTCGTGCTCCTTCACCGTTCATCTTCACCTTTCGAAGGGCTGTTGACGGCCCCTGTGACTTCGGCTACATTTCTATCCATCGATGTGAGTCCGGTCTCAATCCTAAGCGGTGAGACCGGACTCAACAAGAACATCGGCGACTTTCTTCGGCGGCCCTGACAGCACCGCCTTCCCACCAACGATTGGACAACGCTGTGAAGAAAATGACATTCCGGCCGGCCGGCATTGCCGCGGCAGCACTGGCCGCCGTCCTGGCGCTCTCCGGCTGCGGCTCGACCTCGGCGGCCTCCACCACGGAAAACAATCCGTATGGACTCATCCAGCCGGGCACCATCAGGGTGGCGAGCCTGGGCGATTCAAAGCCGTACACCTTCGCTGACGGCTCGGGCAATTTCACCGGCTTCGACGTGGAGCTTTTCAAGGACGTGGCCCACCGCGCCGGCGTAGACAACGTGGTCTTCACCGGCCAGGACTTCTCCGGCCTCCTTGCAGCAGTCGCCAACGGGCAGTTCGACGCCGGCGTGGCCGCGATCGGCATCACGGACAAGCGCAAGGAAACGGTGGACTTCTCCGACGGTTACCTCGCCGGCTACCTGACGGTCATCACCACCAAGACATCAGGCATCACCAGCGCTGACGGCCTGGCCGGGAAACGCCTCGGCGTAGTCCAGGGCACCCTCCAGGAGGCATTTGCGGTGAAGAACTTCACCTCGGCCAGCCTGGTGCGCTTCCCGGACAACAACACCGCTGTTGCAGCCCTGAACAGCGGAACGGTGGACGCCCACTTCCTGGATTACGAGGCTGCAAAGGCCTACCAGGAACAGCACGGCCTGGTCAGCGCCGCGGACATCCCGTCCTTCGACGCGCCCGCCGGCTTCGCCGTCGCGAAGGGCAAGCCGGCATTCAAGGAGGCCCTGAACAAGGGCCTGGCCGCGGCCATGGAAGACGGCACCTGGAAAAAGCTCTACCAGAAGTGGTTCCCGGGCTCCCCGATGCCCGAACAGTACCTGCCCAAGGCTGAACAGGCCGCTTCGCCGACGCCGGGCAAGTAGGCCCGCAAGCGGGCCTCCATCCACCTGACCGGGCGGGCAGCCGCACGCTGCCTGCCCGGCACCTCCCTAATATCTACGTCTGAGAGCAACCATGGACTGGTTCAACACCATCATCCGTACCTTCTTCGACTTCGGCGCTATGGCCGAGGTCCTGCCCCAACTCCTGACGGTTGGCCTGCTGAACACGCTGATCATTTCCATTGCCGCCACCGTCCTTGGCACCGTGCTGGGCATGGTGGTGGCCGTCATGGGCATCTCACCGTCCAAATGGCTGCGGGTTCCGGCCAGGATCTACACAGACCTGTTCCGCGGCCTGCCCGCCATCCTCACCATCCTGCTGATAGGACAGGGCTTCGCCCGGCTCAGCCAGTCGGTCTTTGGGCCCTCGCCCTACCCCCTGGGCATCATCGCACTGAGCCTGATCGCCAGCGCCTACATCGGCGAGATCTTCCGCGCCGGCATCCTCAGCGTGGACAAGGGCCAGGGAGAGGCCTGCCGCGCCCTGGGCATGAGCTACGCCAAGTCCATGGCGCTGGTTGTGGTGCCCCAGGGCGTCCGCCGGGTGCTTCCGGCCCTGGTGAACCAGTTCATCGCCATCGTCAAGGATTCCTCCCTGGTGTACTTCCTGGGCCTGCTGGTCAGTGAACGCGAACTCTTCCGGGTGGGACAGGATGCCGCTGTCCTGTCCGGCAACCTTTCGCCCCTGGTGGCAGCCGGGATCTTCTACCTGGTGATCACCGTTCCACTGACCCACCTCGTGAACCACTTCGACAACAAGTTCCGGACAGGACGCCGCCGCCCCGCACCGCCCACCAGCGGCCTAAAGGAAGTCAAGGAACTCGACGCGGCATCGCCGCTCACCACCGGGAGCAACACATGAACATGCCATCCACCACCACTGCCGGACCCGGCGCCGCCGGCCCCGAGACCTTCCACGGGTCCAGCCTGGAACTGCGCAACCTCACCATGGCCTACGGCGACATCGAGGTGCTGCGCAACGTCAGCCTCACCGTGGCCCCGGGCACCACCACCTGCATCATCGGGCCTTCCGGATCCGGTAAATCCACCCTGTTGCGCGGCGTCAACCGGCTCCACGAACCCAAAAGCGGGAACGTGCTGCTGGCCGGGGAAAGCACACTGGCCGCCAACCCGGACACGCTGCGGACCCGTATCGGCATGGTGTTCCAGCACTTCAACCTCTTCCCGGACCACACCGCCGAAGAGAACGTTGCCCTTGCCCTGTGGAGCGTCAAAGGCATGCCGAAGGCCCAGGCCATGGAACGCGCCCGCCAGCGGCTTGCCGAGGTTGGGCTGGCTGAACGCGCCGACCACCGCCCCCGCGACCTCTCCGGCGGCCAGCAGCAACGCGTCGCCATCGCACGTGCCCTGGCGATGGAACCCGAAGTGATGCTCTTCGACGAGGCCACCAGCGCCCTGGACCCCGAACTCGTCAAAGGCGTCCTGAACCTCATGGCCGGCCTGGGCCGGCGCGGCATGACCATGCTCGTTGTCACCCACGAGATGGGCTTCGCCCGCAAAGTGGCCGACCAGGTGGTTTTTATGGACGAAGGCGAAGTGGTGGAAGCCGGAACGCCCGCCCAGCTCTTCGACAACCCTCGCAGCGAACGCCTGCAGCGTTTCCTTTCCGAGGTGCTCTGATGCGCACGGTTGGTAAGGCACCCATCAGGACCGCCGTCGTCGGCTTTGGAATCTCCGGCAAGGTCTTCCACGCACCCCTCCTCGCGGCCAACCCGGACTTTTCGCTGGACGTCATCGTCACGGCGCAGACGGAACGCGCGGGGGAGGCGGCACGCCTCTATCCGCAGGCACGGATTGTTGCCACCCCGGAGGAACTGTTCGCCCTGGCCGCGGACCTGGACCTGGTCATCCTGGGCACCCCGCCGCACACACATTTCGGGCTGGCCGCAACGGCCATCGCCCACGGCCTGAACGTGGTGGTGGACAAGCCTTTCGTGCCCACGTCCGCGCTTGGCGAGGAACTGATCAGCAGGGCGTCCGACGGCGGGGTGCAGCTGACGGTGTTCCAGAACCGCCGGTGGGATGCCGACTTCCTCACCTTGCAGAAAGTGCTGGCCTCCGGAGGCGTAGGCGAGGTCACCAGCTTTGAGTCGCGGTTCGAATGGTGGCGGCCCGAAGGCTTTGGCAACTGGCGGGACACGGTGTCCCTGGCGGAGGGCGGCGGCATCCTGCACGACCTCGGCGCCCACTTGATCGACCAGGCCATCCAGCTGTTCGGCCCGGTGGAAACGAGCTACGGCGAGACGGCCAACCGCGGCCCGCATCCGGACGCGGCGGACACCGAAGCCTTCGTATCGCTGCTGCACGCCTCCGGTGTCCGCACACGGCTCTGGATGAACGGCATGGCCGCCCAGGCCGGGCCCCGCTTCCACGTCCTCGGCAGCCGCGCCGGCTACACCAAGTGGGGCCTGGACGGACAGGAACCCGCGCTCGCCGCCGGGATGCCGCCGTCGGACCCTGCCTACGGCGTGGACCCCCAGGAGCATTGGGGGCTCCTGGGGGTGGACGGGGCAACCGCTCCCGTACCTGCCGAGCGCGGCGCCTACCCGCAGTTCTATGTCCAGCTGGCCGCCGCCCTGCGCGGAAACGGGCCTCTTCCCGTCGACCCAGCCGAACCTCTTGAGGTCCTGAAGGTCATCGAAGGCATCCACGCCCTGGCCTGAAGTCCCGAACTCTTCCCAGCGACGCAGGTAAGCGTCTTCCGCTCCCATAAATTCCACAGAAAGGGACACCATGTCCTCTGCTCCAGCCTCCCCGCGCACTGCCACCAAGCGCGTCGCCGTCATCGGCGGCGGCATCCTCGGCGTCTCCACCGCAGTCCACCTGCTCCGCGAAGGAGCCTCCGTGATCCTGCTGACTGAGCGCGGCCTCGCCAGCGAAGCCAGCGGGCGCTCACTTTCCTGGCTGAACTCCGCCGGCGAACGGTCCACCCCCTACCACCAGCTGCGCGTGGCCGGCGTGGACCGCTACCGCACGCTTTTCGCCGCGGACCCCAGCCGGGAATGGCTGCAGTTCGGCGGCGGCCTCATGTGGAACGCCGCTGGGCAGCGCGAAGCCACCGAGGCCAGGCACGCCTTCGAAAAATCCATCGGTTATGACTCCAAGCTGGTTGCTCCAGGCGAAATCTCGTCCGTTACCCCCGGAATCGATCCGGACGCCGTGCCGGAGAACGCCATCTTCAATCCCGGCGAAGGCTGGGTCAGCCTGCCGGACCTGATCGACTTCCTGATGGAGGAATTCCACGCCAGGGGCGGAGAACTGGTCCTCAACGCCGGCAAGGCTTCCGTTATGGTGGAGGGCGGCCGCACCTCGGGCGTGGAAACCTCGTCGGGCGGGACGTACCCGGCCGACGCCGTACTGGTGGCCTGCGGCGCAGCGACGCCCGCCGTCGTCGGACCCCTGGGAGTGCACATCCCGAACGGCTCTCCAGTGTCCATGCTGGTGGTGACCAAGCAGGTGCAGCACAGCGTGGCAGCGGTGATGAACACCCCGCGCGCAGCCGTGCGGCCCAACCCGGGCGGCACCTTCGCGCTGGACCACGACTGGTATGAGGAACACATCACCGAGCACGCCGACGGTTCCTTCAGCATCCCGGACGGTGTAGTGCAGGAACTGGCCGACGAAGCTTCAAAGCTCATCGCTGGCAATCCCGAGCTCAAGCCTGCGTCCTGGAAGATGGGCTACAAGCCGATTCCCGGCGATGGCGAACCGGTCCTGGGCGAGCTGGGACAGGTACCCGGATGCTTCGTTGCCTTTACGCACTCCGGGGCCACGCTGGGGCTTATTGCCGGCGAACTGCTTGCCGGCGAAATCCTGACCGGCAAAAAGCACCCCATGCTGGCTACCTTCCGGCCCGGGCGCTTCTCCTGAGGTGTGCCGGCAAGGGGCGGGGCTGCACCTTGCGGCCCCGCCCCCGTGGCGGGTACAGGCGGCCGGTCAGGCCCCCAAGTGCCCCGTGAGGCGGCGGTGGAAGCCGGTGCTGCGCTCATCAAGCCCCTGGATGGCCACGGTGGCCCCGTGGGCGCTGTACTTCGTTTCGATGGAGTCGAGGGCGGCCACCGTTGAGGCGTCCCAGATCTGGGCGCGGCTGAGGTCGATGGTTACCGATGCGGGGTCATCGGCGTAGGCGAACTGCTCCACGAGGTCGTTGCTGCTGCCGAAGAAGAGCGGCCCCACCACGTCGTAGCGGACGCTCCGGCCATCCTCGGCCGGGGTCCGTTCCACGCTGATGACGTGGGCCACCCGGCGGGCGAACAGGACCATCGCCAGGACGACGCCGACAAGGACGCCGTAAGCCAGGTTTCCGGTGAGGACCACAACGGCCACCGTGACCACCATGACCAGGGTCTCCGGGATGGGCATCCGCTTCAGCGTGGAGGGTTTGACGCTGTGCCAGTCCACCGTGGTGACGGCTACCACCATCATGACCGCTGCGAGGGCGACCATGGGGATCTGGCCCATGACGGAGCTGAGTCCAGTTACGAGCGCCAGCAGGAACAGCCCCGCCACGAAGGTCGAGATCCGGGTACGAGCCTGGCCCGTCTTTACATTGAGGACCGTCTGGCCGATCATCGCGCACCCGGCAATGCCACCGTAGAAGCCGGCAAGGATGTTCGAAACGCCCAAGGCCCACGACTCACGGCTTTTGTGCGAGGGCGTTTCGGTGATGTCATCAACGAGTTTCGCCGTGAGGAGGGTTTCCATGAGGCCGACGAACGCCACACTCAGCGCAGTGGGCAAGACCAGTTGGAAGGTCTCAAGGGTCAGCGGAACCTGGAAAGGGGTGATGCCGGGCATCCGGCCGGTCAGCGGGCCCTCATCCGAAACGTTTGGTACGGCGAGGCCGGCGACGATGACAATCGCCGTAACCACGACGATGGCCACCAGCGGCGACGGGACCACCTTGGTGAACCGCGGAAGGATGAAAATGATCGCGAACGTCAGGGCGAACAGGGCGTAGGCCGGCCAGGGGACGTTGAGTACGTGGGGCACCTGTGCCATGAAGATCAGCACACCCAGGGCGTTGACGAACCCGATCATCACCGATCGCGGGATGAACCGCATCAGGCGCGCAAGCCCGGCCAAGCCAAAGACCACCTGGATCACACCGCCCAGGAGCACAGCCGGCAAAACATACTGGACACCGTGCTCATGCACGAGCGGGGCGATCACGAGGGCGACAGAGCCCGCTGCGGCTGTAACCATCCCTGGACGCCCGCCAAGGATGGACATGGCCAGGGCCAGCACGATGGAGGCCACGAGACTCACCATGGGATCAACCCCGGCAACGATCGAGAATGAAATCACTTCCGGGACCAAGGCCAGGGTGGTGACCATCCCGGCAAGGACTTCGCGGGACAGTTGCCGCGGTGAGCGGAGGGCCGTGCGAACCGTGATCGGTTGCCGCAGAGGGCGGGGGCGGTCGGCGACAGCCAAGGAGCGGCTCCAGGGGCTTGGCTCTTATGGAAAAGAGCGGTTGGGGGGGATCGCTGCACGCCACGTTGCGCGCGGTCCAGCCCCGTCATGGGAGGGAGCCGGAGTGCAAAGGGGTGCGCCGGTGACTTTTGGCTGCAGGTTCAAGATTACCCGGACGTGAGAGGGGGACGTCATCCGGGAGCAGGCGGAACCGCGGCTGATAAAATGGCCAGGTTGCAGGGCGGCCTTTTCGCTGGTGCAGCCAGCGCCGTAACGAAGTAGGGGACCAACACACATGACGGCAGGCGGTGCACACCTCGGGACGTCGGAAAGCCAGCCTGGCCCGCCGGCCACTGCCGCGGCCGCGCCCGTGAAGCGCCGGGTCTATGTAGCAACCATTGAAGGATTCCTCGGCGCCCTGATGATGTTCGTGGGCTCGATCGGCACCGGCTGGATCGCCAACGGCTCGCCCATGATCCGCCAGCCCATCGTCATCGCACTGCGCACCGAGGGCTGGGGCGTCACAGTGTCCACGGTGCTGCTCACGGTGGGTGCCATGGTGCTGATGCGTTCGTGGCTCCGGCTGGGCCAGCGCCTTGCCGAGTGGGGCGCTTCCTCGTTGCGGTCCGTGGTCATTGCCATCTCCGCCTGGTCCCTGCCGCTGCTCTTCTGCGTGCCGGTCTTCTCCCGTGACGTCTACGCCTACACCGGCCAAGGCAGGCTGGTGATGGAAGGCCAGAACCCGTACCAGGTGGGCATTTCCACCCTCAACAACTGGTTTGCGCTCGGCGCCGATCCGGCCTGGGCCGAAAACAGGACCCCTTACGGCCCCTACTTCCTGTGGCTGGCGCGCGCCGTCGTCGGACTGACCGGAGCCCAGCCCGACGCATCAGTGCTGCTCTTCCGCCTCCTGGCCGGCGTGGGCGTCCTGCTCTGCGTGATCTATGTGCCCAAACTTGCGGAACTGCACGGCATTAACGGGGCGCGCGCCCTGTGGATCGCCGTAGCCAACCCCCTGTTCCTGATCAGCTTCATCGCCAGCGCCCACAACGACGCCCTGATGGTGGGACTCGCCGTCGCCGGCGTCTACTTCGCGGCCACCCGCCGCTACCTGCTGGGCATTCTCCTGGTCACCGCGTCCATCGGCATCAAGCCCATCACCGTGCTCCTGCTGCCGTTCATCGGTGTGATGTGGGCCGGTCCCTCCGCGTCCTGGCCGCGGAAGTTCCTGATCTGGGGCGCGACGGCGGGCATCAGCCTCGCCATTCTGGCCGTCAGCGGGATTCCGTACAACCTTGGACTGGGCTGGACCTGGGCGATCATGGACCCGACCCCCGGCTACACCGGCTACTCACCGTCGGGCTTCCTGGGCCAGCAGGTGGAGTTCCTGGCCAACGTGCTGGGGTTGCCGGGCGGCACCTTCGCCACCCTGCTGCGGACGGGCATGAAGTATGCCGCGGTCGGGCTGGTCCTGCTGCTGATGTTCCGCGGGGACTACTCGCGTGCGGTGCGGCGGATGGCCCTGGCATTCACCGCCGTGGTGATGCTCTCACCCATCATCCAGCCCTGGTACATCCTCTGGTTCATCCCGTTCCTGGCCGTCACCGGGATCCGGGACGACTGGCAGATCAGGTCCTTCTACGTGGCCGTCACGTTCTTTGTGGTGTTCGGGGCGCAGGACCAGCTCTCGGTGTGGTCCTTTGTGGAACTGCCCATCGACGCGTCGTCGCTGGCATTCATTACCGCCCTGGCATTTACGTTCTACCTTCTATTCCTCGACGTGCATACACGCAAACTGCTCATCGAGGCCAAGCCCTGGGACCTTGCCAAACGGGGCTGGACCTGGAGCCTGGACCGGTGGGAAAGGTACCAGGCCTCGCGGAGCGCCTAAGCGCCCGCAGGCACCGCGGCAGGCTTCCGGCCCAGTTCCGCCGTCCGCTTTACGGACCACCACAGCAGCACCACCAGGAGCACGTTGCGCGCAGTGAGGATCGCGGCCATCACCGGGTGGGCGTGGATGAGCGGGGTGTAGAACAGCGGGTAGATCACGAAGGTGGTCATCGCGATCCCCATCAGCAGGGCCGCCGGGACCTTCCACCTGTTCCAGTCGTGCGTAAGCCCGGCAATGATCACCGGTGCCAGCCAGATGATGAACTGCGGGGAGCCCACCTTGTTGAACACGATGAAGGCGGTGACCATCATGAGCGAACCCTCAAGGAACAGTTCCTCCCGCTCCGCCCCGCGGTTCAGTGCACGGACCAGCAGGACGGCGGCTCCCACCGCGGCGAGGATCAGCAGGGGCTGCATCAGGAAGGCTGCCGTGCCGGCCCCCGGGCCGTAGACCTCGGTGGAGTTGATGGCGGTGTTGTCCGCCATCTTCGAACCTGCGATCTTGAAGACGCTCAGCCACACCCATGGTGTGGAGAAGGTGGCCTCCAGCTGCATGCCCCGCTCGCCCTGGTTCAGGAGGAAATCCAGGATGTGCCTTAGCCCGCCGGACAGCCAGGTTCCCAGCGCCACCGCGGCGGTCACCGCGGCGCCGGCGAGGACCACCTGGATGCGCTTCCGGCTCGCAATGACGATGGGCACCAGCACCGCCGCAGGCCACACCTTGATCCACGTGGCGATGCTGAGCAGGACACCTGCCACCACCGGCCGCTGGGCGGCGTAGAGCAGCGCGATCAGCACAATGGGAGCGGTGATGCCTTCCACCCGCGCGAAGCTGAGGTAGCCCATAAACACGGTGAAGAACAGCCACCACCAGGCCGGCGCGATGCCGCTGACCTTCCGCGGCCCGCGCGTGAGGAAGGCAAGTCCGACGGCGTTAAGGGCCGTGATGATCAGGAACCAGACGAGCAGGTACAGGCCGGGACCGGTGATGTTCGCGAGGAAGATGGGGAGCTGCGCCAGCACCGGGTACACCCACGGGCTGATCTTTTCGTCCAGGTCCTGCGGGTTGTAGCCGTCCTGGGCCCATTGTCGGTACTGCTCGGTGTCGCTGAAGGTATCGCCGTTGAGGAAAAAGGACGCCATCCAGCCCAGGAAGTAGAGATGGACGACGGCGAAGCCCCACCACACGCTGGACGGGCGGGCGAACCAGTCCACCACCGTGGCGGGGAGGACTTTGGTGCGGACGGTCACCAGCCGGTCAAAGAACTTCGTGGAAATCTTAGGACTCCTTGAGCGCGGGAGCGGCTGCGGGCGTCTTCTTGCCCAGCAGGTAGAGGCGCCGGACGCTCCAGATGAACAACACCACCAGCAGGACGTTGCGGATGGTCAGCACCAGCGCCATCCACGGGTTGTTGTGGCTGAGGGCGTCGTAGAACAGCGGGTAGATGAAATACGTGGCCACGGCGATGACAATCAGCATGGCGGCAGGCACCCGCCATTCCCGCCAGCTGTGGGCCAGCCCGACGGCGACCGCAGGGGCCAGCCACACCATGAACTGCGGGGAGCCCACCTTGTTGAAGACCACAAACGCGGTGGCGAGGGTCAGGGCGCCGGCCAGGAGAAGCTCGGTGCGGTCCACGCCGCCGCTGGTTTTTCCGTTGTGGAGCGCCCAGAATGTCAGGCCGGCCACCAGCAGCGCGGCCAGGACCAGGAGGGGCTGCATCAGGACGGACATCAGCGCAGTACCGGGACCGTCCACCTGCATGGAGTTGATGTCCGTGTTCATGTACATCCGCGAGCCGCCCACATTAAGGACGGACAGCCAGAGCCAGGGCGTGGTGAAGGTGGCCTCGAGCTGCATGCCGCGGTCGCCCTGCTGGGTGAGGAAATTCAACAGCTTGGGCACGCTGCCGACTGCTGCTGCCAGCGCAATGACGCCCGCCGTCGTCGTGATTCCGGCAAGCACCACCAGGATCCGGTTCCGCACCACGGCGAACAGGGCCAGCATGATGGCCGCCGGCCAGACCTTCACCCAGGTGCCGACGGCCAGCAGGATGGAGGCGATGAAGGGCCGGCCTACACCGTAGGCGAGGGCCACCAGGACCAGCGGTGCGGTGAGGCCGTCCACGCGGGCGAAGCCGAGCCAGCCCATGAGGAAGGTGAACGCGAGCCACCACCAGCCGGCGGGGATGGCGTTCTGGTCACGGCCGCGGTTGGTCAGCTTCAGCAGTGCCCAGCCGTTGAGCAGGGTGGTCATCAGGACCCAGAGGAAGAAGAACGGTCCGGGGCCCGCGATGCCGGCGATGGCCATGGGAATCAGCGCGAGGATGGGGTACACCCAGGGGCTGGGGCCACCGGTGAGGTTGGCGTCGTCGAAGCCTGCCATGGCCCAGTCCCGGTAGATGAACGTATCGCTGAAGGCTTCGCCGCGCAGCGACAGGGAAGCGGCGAAGACCAGGAAAACCAGGTGCATCACGATGAAGCCGCCCAGCAGTCCGCGGCCGGTGTTCAGCCGGTTCCGGGCGGGTGCGGGAAGGATGACGTTGCGGATCCGGGTGAGATTGCCGAAGAAAGCGTCCGTGGAAATGGCGGGATCCTTGTCAGGTCGTGGCACAGGTATGGTGTTGTGCTGGTGGCTTGGGTTCTGCCGCATGGCTGGTTCAGGGGCATCGGAGCCGTCCGGAAACAGCTTCCACTCCTGTCCAACTCTAATTCACGGTGCTTTGGCCCCGTAATTTGCTGGAGCGGGCCCCGGCCGTCAAGCGTTTGACCTGCGACGACTTATTACTTGATTTTTCAAGTTGCTGGTGATCCATTACTCGGGCATCATGAACTGGGCACAAAGGTGCCCAACTTCGTCTGCAGCCTTGGGGAGCGCAGGTGTTAGATATGAACCCCTACCCCCAAACACTAAGGCTAGACCATGAACTTCCCACTGACCCTCACCGTTGCCGACCGCCAGAGCATGGACAGCGAGCTTGACGCCGCCGTCACCGCTGCCAAAGCCCACGCGCTGGCCGAGAAGCGGCACGGCATCCTGGTCACCCGGCACGGCGTGGACAAGTTCACGGTGGCGCTGAGCGAATCTGTTCCCTTCGGCCTCACCCAGGAACACCAGGCCTGGTAGGCCGCCCCGCGCGCCTTCGTCCGTAGCGGCGTTATTTCTCTTCGGCGCCGCCGCCTGACACTCTTCCGCTGCGCTGCTGCAGGCGGTCAATGTGCTTGGACGCTTCCGCCTTGCTGAGATCAGCGGGCAATTCTTCCCCTGCCTCGCGCGCCAGCGTATCGAGGTAGCTGCGCTGTGCCGCGGTCATGGGCTCATCTCCTGTGACCCAATCCTCAGGGTCCCGGTTCAAGCCTGCATCCGGCTCGGGTGTGGAGCTTCCGATGGTTTCCTGGTTTTCACTCATGCCGAAAAGTCTAGGCTCCGGGACTGACAGCGTGAACCTGCAGGCTTTCGCCGATGTCCCGCCCTATCCGGTGCAACAGCGCGGCCGAGAGTCCGGCATCCTTGGACGAGTCCCGGTCCGTGTACTCCGCCAGCGTATAAACGCGGGCAAGCGACATTTCGGACCAGCGCTCCCGTGGAAGGAGTGAGCGGCCGGCGACGGCAATGATCGGCCGGTCCCCGGACCGGCGGGCGACGGCGGCGGGCAGTTTCCCGGCGAGCGTCTGCTCATCGATGCTTCCTTCGCCCGTGATCACCACGTCGCAGCTGTCCTTGCGGGTGTCGAAGTCCAGCAGGTCCAGGAAGTAGTCCGCGCCCGACACCTGCCGCGCCCCGAGCAGGAGACACGCATAGCCGATGCCGCCCGCGCTGCCGGCACCCTCGTTTTCGGCCAGGGCCGCGGCGTCGCCGAACCCTGCCTCGGACATCTTCGCCACGAAATTCGCCAGGCCGGAATCGAGGGCGGCAACGTCCGCAGCGGTGGCGCCCTTCTGCGGACCAAAGACGGCTGGGGCTCCGTCCGGGCCGCGGAGCGGGTTGTGGACATCGCTTGCGAGGACGAGTTCGATGTCCGCGAGCTCGGGAAGCGGACTGCCCGATACCGAAGCGACCAGCCCCAGCGCCTGTCCGCTGCCTTCCAGCGGACGCCCTGCAGCATCACGGAAGCGGAGGCCAAGGGCGTTGAGCATTCCCATCCCGCCGTCGGTGCTGGCGCTGCCGCCCAGGGCAAGGATGATCCGGGCCGGGTTGAGGCTGAGGGCAACCAGGACCGCCTCGCCGAAACCGCGGCTTGACGCTTCCATCGGTTCCAGCTTTCCGCCGGGCAGCAGCCCCAGCCCGCAGGTGTTCGCCACCTCAACAACCGCCGTGACGCCGTCGAACGCGATGCCCGCCTGGACAGGCTGGCCGGTGGGCCCAGCCACTGTACAGCTGCGGCGGCCGAAGCCGGAGGCGACGGCGGCGTCAACACTGCCGTCACCTCCGTCTGCCAGCGGAAGGAGCTCGCAGCGTACCGTCCCGGCAGTGGAACCGGCGCCGGGGAAAGCGGCCGAGCGGAGGCCGGCGGCCAGGGCGTCGGCGACTTCGGCGGCGGTAAGGCTGCCTTTGAACTTGTCCGGCGCAATGAGCGCGCGGACGCTGTGCGGGGCGGTTGCTGCGGACATGTCAGATGGTTTCCGAGTAGGCGGGGCGGCGGTCAGCGGAGGTGGCGTGGTGCTTCGGTGCGTGGTGGCCGTACTCGGTGAGGTCGTCATCGATCTCGGCGACGTCCGCACCGTGGATGGGGTCCTCGGCGGGCATGGGCTCCACCGTTTCGCCGGCGAAGACGCGGCGGGCGCGGTCCACGTCCAGGGTGCGGTCCCACCAGGCGATGAAGAGGGTGGCTACGGCGTTGCCGGTGAAGTTCACCAGGGCACGGCACTCGGACATGAACTTGTCGATGCCGAAGATGAGCATGATGCCGGCGGCGGGGATGGTCCCCATGGTGGTGAGCGTGGCGGTCAGGGCGATGAAGCCGCCGCCGGCCACACCTGCTGCGCCCTTGGAGGTCAGCAGCATCACTGCGAGCAGGCCCAGTTGCTGGCCGATGGTCAGGTCCGTATTCGTGGCCTGGGCGATGTAGAGGGCGGCGAGGGATAAGTAGATCGCTGCGCCGTCGAGGTTGAAGCTGTAGCCGGTGGGGACCACCAGGCCCACGGTTTCCTTCTTGACGCCGGCGTGCTCCAGCTTGCGCATCAGGCCGGGCAGGGCGGGTTCGGCGGTGGAGGTGCCCAGGATGAGCATGTACTCCTCCTTCAAGTGCCGGATCATCCGGAAGATGTTCAGCTTCAGGAAGGCCATCACGGAACCGAGGACCACCACCACAAAGAGGATGGACGTGACGTAGAACAGGGCGATGAGTCCGCCCATGCTGGTCAGTGATGAGACGCCGTACTTGCCAACAGCGAAGGCCATGGCGCCGAAGGCACCCAGCGGGGCTGCCTTCATGATGAAGCCCAGGATCTTGAACATCACGCCGGTGAGGCGCTGCACGCCGTCGAGCACCGGTGCGCCCACCTTGCCCATGGCGTTCAGGGCGATGCCGAACACCACGGCGATGAAGATGATCTGCAGGATGTCCCCCTCAACGAACGGGCCCACGATGCTGTTCGGGATGATGTGCGTGAGGAACTGCCACCATTCCTGGTGCTGGCCGGCGTCGATCAGCTTCGCGGCGGAGTCGGAGGTCTTGATGGTGCCGGCGTCCGCGTTGACGCCGTCGCCCAGGCGGAAGATGTTGATGGCCACCAGCCCGAACACCATGGCGCAGATAGTGCCGATCTGGAAGTACGTCAGGGCCTTCAGGCCCGTCATGCCGACCTTTTTCAGGTCCGCCACACTGGCGATGCCGCCCACGATGGTCAGGAACACGATGGGGCCGATGAGCATCTTCATCGAGTTCACGAACGTGGTGCCGATGGGCTCCATCGCGATGCCGGCGCTCGGTGCCAGCCAGCCGACCAGGATGCCGATAACAATCGCTGTCAGTACCCAGAAGTAAAGCTGCCGGTACCAACGTGTTTTCCGGGCCGCGTTTTGTGCTGTTCGCGCGCTGCCGGCTGAGCTGATGTGATCCATGATTCCTACCTCATTGTGGAACGTCGCTGGAAGTTGTGAAGACTAAGGGGAGCGTCCGACGGCGGCCCGCAAGCCGCCGTCGGACGTTTGAGTTGGGAGAAGCTGGGTTAGACCGCGGCAGGTGCCAGGGTCAGCGCCTTGATGATCGCCTCGGTGACGTCGTCCGTGGTGGCGTCGCCGCCGACGTCGCGGGTCAGGTGGCCGGAGCCGGTGGCTGCCTCGATGGCTGCTTCCACCCGGCGGGCTTCCTGGTGCAGGCCGAAGTGGTCCAGCATGAGGGCTGCGGACGCGATGGCGCCGATGGGGTTGCTGATGCCCTGGCCGGCGATGTCCGGGGCGGAGCCGTGGACCGGTTCAAACATGGACGGGAAGCGGCGTTCCGGGTTCAGGTTGGCGCTGGCGGCCAGGCCCAGGCTGCCGGCAAGCGCGGAGCCGAGGTCGGAGAGGATGTCGGCGTTCAGGTTGGACGCCACGACGACGGACAGGTCCTCGGGCTTGAGGATGAACTTGGCGCTCATGGCGTCCACCAGGACGCTTTCGGTCTGGACGTCCGGGTAATCCAGGGCCACACGCTGGAAGGTTTCGTCCCAGAGGACCATGCCGTACTGCTGGGCGTTGGATTTGGTGACCGAGGAGACCTTCTTCACGGTGCGGGTGCGGGCCAGGTCGAAGGCGAAGCGCATGATGCGCTCGCAGCCCTTTTCGGTGAACAGCGCGGTCTGCAGTGCCACCTCGTTGCCGGGGCCGCGGCCGCTGAGGTTGCGACCGCCCAGGCCGGCGTATTCGCCTTCGCTGTTCTCGCGGACCACAACCCAGTCGAGTTCGGTGTTGTCCGCCTTGCGGAGCGGGGACTGGATGCCGGGCAGGAACTTCACCGGGCGGATGTTGGCCCACTGGTCGAAGTTCTGGGTGATGTTCAGGCGCAGGCCCCAGAGGCTGATGTGGTCCGGGACGTTCTCCCAGCCGACGGCGCCAAAGTAGATGGCGTCGAAGTCCTTGAGGGCTTCCAGGCCCCTGGGGTCCATCATCTGGCCGGTCTTTTGGTAGTAGCCGCAGCCCCAGGGGAACTCGGTCCAGTCGAAGGCGAACCTGCCGTTGGAGTCCTGCGCCAGGGCATCCAGTACGCGGCGGCCTGCGGAAACAACTTCCTTGCCCACGCCGTCGGCGGGGATGGATGCGATGCTGAATTTCTGGGTGGCGCTCATGCCAGCCTCCTCGTTGAGTGTTTGCAGTGAGCCTGTTAGCGCGGTCACACTGTCCTTCCTCTTCAAGTAGACGGCCCGCGGGCAGGCAGCGTCCAAGACTTAGTTTCGATACGCCTGATAGGAACGGCCTATCTATTGCTGCTGGTTTTCCGTGTGCCGGGCCGCGACGCCGAGGAAGGCTTTGGCCGCCGGCGTGAGGTTTTCCTTGCGGCTGAGGACGGCGACGTCTAGGTGGTGCACGGGTTCGATGAGCAGCGTGCGGAGGCCCGCCTTATGGGCCGTGGGTGCCCACGACGACGGCATTACCGCATGGCCCACACCCGCGAGAACCAACGGCAGGATGGAGGTCCGGTGGGCCACCTCGACGACGATTTCCACCTTGACACCGTGCGCCAGGGCATCGTCCACCAGCCAGCGCATCAGGGAACCGCGCTGGCTGGCGATGATGCGGTGCCCGCCGAGGTCTTCACGCTGGATGGCTTTGCCGTCTGCCGGGAAGGTGTCTGCCTGCGCGTTGACGATGAGGATCAGCGGCTGGCGCTCCAGTTCCAGGACCTCCACGCCGGGGACCAGGATGGGCGTGGGAGAGCCTGCCAGCCCGATTTCCGTGCTGCCGCTGCGGACGGAATCGATGACTTCCTCGGGCGTAAAGGCGGCGCTGACATTGAGCCGGACAGAGGGGTGGAGGCTGGTGAAGTCCGCGATCATCGACGTCAGGGGTTCGATGCCGGGGGAAGGCATGGTGATGATATCCAGCCGTCCGCTGCGGATGCCGCGCAGTGCCTGGACCGCGGACTGGGCGGCGTCGAGGTCCCGCATTACCAGCCGCGCCGGGCCCACCAGTTCCTTCCCCGCTTCGCTGAGTACCGCCCGCCGTCCGATGCGGTGGAACAGCGGAACGCCCAGTTCCTTCTCCAGGCTGGCGATGGTCTGGCTGAGCGACGGCTGGGCGATCAGCAGGTGCTCCGCCGCCCGGTTGAAGCCGTCATGGTCCACCACGGCGAGGAAGTATTTGAGTTTGCGGGTGTCCACGCCTGCTCCTTTGCCGGTAAGCCTGACCGGGTGGAACGGCAGACGGAAGCGGAGCTGATGCACTCCTTCCATTTCCAATGTATCGCCCCGGGTGGGGCTTGCCGCAAGGCCCGGTGGGGGCCGGATAATCGACGAGGCCTCAACCGGAGAGAACGGGAGCAAGCGATGACCGAACATGCGGTAGTGATTGTGGGTGGAGGCCCCACGGGGTTGATGCTGGCAGGGGAGTTGGCGCTCGCGGGAGTTGATGCAGCCATTGTGGAGCGGCGCACCAGCCAGGAGCTGGCAGGTGCACGGGCAGGCGGCCTGCACTCACGGACCCTTGAAGTCCTGGACCAGCGCGGCATCGCCGGGCGGTTCATCACGGAAGGCCAGCCGGCCCAGGTGGCAGGGTTCGCGATGACACGCCTGGACATCAGTGACTTTCCCACCCGCCATCCCTACGGGCTGGGGCTGTGGCAGAACCACATCGAACGCATTCTGGCGGGCTGGGTGGACGAGTTGGCCGTGACGTTCTACCGCGGGACGGAGGTGACGGGCCTCGCCCAGGACGGTGCCGGCGTCGACCTCCAACTCAAGCACGGCGGCACCCTGCGCGCGGACTACGTGGTGGGGTGCGACGGCGGCAGGAGCCTGGTGCGCAAAGTGGCGGGCATTGAATTTCCCGGCTGGGATCCCACCACCAGCGCCCTGATCGCCGAGGTGGAGATGACCGGCCAGCCCGAGTTCGGCGTGCACCAGAATGCTTTTGGAATCCATTCCTTTGGCCGGCGGGAGTACAAGATCGTGGACGGCAAGGTGGTCTACGCGGACAGCGGGCCGGTGGGCGTGATGGTGACCGAGGAACACGTGGGGCCTCCCACCGAGCCAACCCTGGAGGATCTCCAAGCAGCACTGGTTGCCGTCTGCGGCACCGATTACGGGGCGCACAGTCCCACATGGATTTCCCGGTTCACGGACATGACCCGGCAGGCTTCGACGTACCGCTCCGGCCGGATCCTGCTGGCCGGCGACGCCGCACACGTGCATGCCCCGGACGGCGGGCAGGGCCTGAACATCGGGGTGCAGGATGCGGTGAACCTGGGCTGGAAGCTGGGGCAGGTGGTCAAGGGGGCCGCCCCGGAAACCCTCCTGGACACCTATCAGGCGGAGCGGCATCCCGTGGCTGCCCGCGTGCTGCGCAACACCATGGCGCAGAGTGCGCTGCGCCGCCCGGACCCGCGGATCAAGGCCGCCGGGGAGGTGGTGGCCGAGCTCCTTGGCATGGAGGAGCCGCGCCGGAAGTTCGCCGGGATGCAGTCCGGCCTGGACGTCCATTACGACCTCGGCGAGGGACACCCGCTGCTGGGACGCCGGATGCCCGACGTCGACCTTGCCACCGCGAATGGGGCGCTGACCGTGTATTCGCTGCTGCACGAGGCGCGTCCGCTGCTGCTGAACCTTGGTGCGCCGGGCGTCTTCGACAACGTGCAGCGGCCGGATCGGGTGAAGCTGGTGGATGCGCACTATGACGGGCAGTGGGAACTGCCGGTGCTTGGGGAGGTCCCCGCACCGGCAGCTGTCCTGGTCCGGCCGGACGGATATGTCGCCTGGGTGGGGGATGGAACGGATGAAGGCTTGGTGGAGGCTCTGGCAACCTGGTCCTGATGCGCCCTAGGTTAGGAGTATGACCACCAAGACCGCACTTGTAACAGGAGCATCCTCAGGAATCGGGGAGGCCACTGTCCGCAAGCTGCAGGGCCTCGGCTATACCGTGTACGGCGCGGCCCGGCGCACGGACCGGCTGCAGGAAATGGCGGCAGAGGGCATCCGGCCGCTCGCCATGGACGTCACCGACGAAGCCTCGATGAGCACCGGCGTCGAGCAAATCATTGCCGATACCGGCCGCATCGACGTCCTGGTCAACAATGCCGGATACGGCTCCTACGGCGCCTTGGAGGATGTCCCTATTGATGAGGGCGGGGCGGCAGTTCGAGGTCAACGTCATCGGGGCCATCCGGCTGGCGCAGCTGGTCCTGCCGCACATGCGCGGGCAAGGTTCGGGCACCATCGTGAACGTCACCTCGATGGGCGGCAAGATCTATACCCCGCTGGGCGGCTGGTACCACGGGACGAAGTTTGCCCTGGAGGCGCTCAGCGACTGCCTCCGCCTGGAAGTCAAACCGTTCGGCATCGATGTGGTGGTTATCGAGCCCGGCAGCATCGCCACTGAGTGGGGTGGCATCGCGGCGGACAATCTGGAGGCTACCTCCGGGCGCGGGCCGTATGCGGCGCAGGCCGAAGCTGTGGCCAGGACCTTGCGGGCGGAGTCGGCCGGAAACCGGAACTCACCGCCGTCGGTGGTGGCGGATGCGATCGGGAAGGCGGTGACCGCCGCGAAGCCCAAGACCCGCTACGCGATGGGCTTCGGCGCCAAACCGCTGATCACTGCACGAGGATTGCTCGGCGACCGCCAGTTCGACGCTGTGATCAGCCGGGCCCTCGGACTGCCGCGCAGTTGACCGCCGGATTGGCCGGTCCCCTGCTCAGGAGCCTTTACAGGTGCGCATCCCTGACATTCGGCGGCGTGGCGCCCTGGAGGACCCACCGGTTGCCGTCCGGATCGGCGAACTGGGCAAACAGCACGCCACCCATGTCCTGGACTTCGCTGATGTCCGCGCCGCGGCGGACCAGTTCGTCGCGGGTGGCACCCATATCCGGCACCACCAGCTGCAGTCCCTCCAGGCTGCCCGGCGGCATGGCAGTCATCCCGGTGCCGATAACGATCGACGTGGCCGAGCCCGGGGGCGTCAGCTGCACCACCCGCATCCCCGGAACGTGCTCCACGTCGTGATCGAGCACGAAGCCCAGTTGCTCGGTGTAGAAGGACTTTGCCCGGTCCACATCGGACACGGGTACCTGGACAACCTCAAGGCGCATCTCCATTGGGCCACCGTACCCTGCGCAGCCCTTTGGGGAGCGTCATTTAGACGACGGCGCTGTCCCGGCTTTCGGTGCCTGCGCCTGGGGCGGCAGGCCGGTACGGCAGGTCAAGGGTGAAAACAGCCAGTGGGACTTTGGGCGGTTCCCGGTGGACGTCCCGCTCAGGCCGGTGTTCAAAACCAAACCGGACGTACAGGCGCTGCGAACGCAGGTTGTGCTGCGCGGTATCCAGGACCAGGCGTTCAGCACCCCACTCAGTGGCAATTTTCGCCCCTTCCGCAAGAAGCGCAGCACCAAACCCCTGTTTCCGGGCAGCGGGAAGTACGGCGAGCAGCCGCAGCTCCGCTTCACCTTCGCGGGCCCTGGCGGGCCTAGGGGACAGTGTGCGGGAAGACGCTGGCGGTACCCAGGAGCACGCCGTCGGTTCCCTCGGCCACCAGCAATACTCCCTGCTGGTCGCGGCCCTCGGCGTCCAACAGCAGGGCAAGGCGTTCCCCGTCCGGGAGCGATCCGCCCGGTTCGAGGTGGCCGAATCCAGCCAGCGTCAGTTGCCCGATGTCCCGGTATTCGTCGGGGCGTGCCCGGCGCACAATAAAAGTCATTGGCCCACCCTACGGCCCCAAAAATCAGCAGCCCAAGGCAGTTGAGCCGTGTTTCACGAGGTTGCGCTTTGTGTTTTCCAACGCCCCGTCGCGCGCCATCAGTGCTGGTCAGATGCCCCTTTTCGTTACTCCATGCTTCGGGCCATGACCGCATGTTGCCTACGGCGTCAGTGCGTTTCAGCCAGGATTGAACAGCGCGCCGGCGGGTGGTTGGTTGGAACAACCGGCCTTGAAAGGAAAGAACATGACGGAATACTTTGATCTCACCCCGCAGCGCCTGCGCCACGTCCTGGGCCACTTTGCCTCCGGACTGACCGTCATCACGGCCGCCACGGACAATGGTCCGGCGGGCTTCACGTGCCAGTCCTTCTCTTCCCTTTCGCTGGAACCCGCACTGGTCTCCTTCAGCCCGGCACGCAGCTCCAGCACCTGGCCGCAGCTGCGCAACGCCGGCCGGTTCACGGTCAACATCCTTCGCGCGGAGCACCAGCACCTGGCAGCCCAGTTCGCCCGGTCCGGCACCGACAAATTTGCCGGCGTGGACTACTCGGAGTCACCCCTGGGCAACCCCGTGCTGGACCAGGCGCTCGCCTGGGTGGATTGCGAACTGCATCAGGAGTACGACGGCGGCGATCACACCATTGTGGTGGGTGCCGTCCGCGCCCTGGGGGCACGGGACGGCGCAGAGCCGCTCCTCTTCTTCAAAGGCCGCTACTTCGAAGGAGTGGAAGCGCCCGCCCGCCGGCTGGAGCAGGTCGCATGACGGGGGCGAGGTCCCGCTCGCGGGGACGGGTCCGGCGCCGGGCAGGAGCCTGACGGCATGATCGGCACACTCACCCGCAGGATCCAGGCGACCTGCGCTGATGAGCTTTCCCTGCTCCGCCGCCAGATGTATTCCCTGGCCTGGCAGGAGATCCGCGAAGGCGGGGTGGAGGGGGCCGCCACGGCGATGGCCCGCAAACCTTCGTGCGTAACCCACGGGGTCAGCGTGAACGTTGTCTGCTTCGCCCAACGCGCCACCCTTGAGGACGCGCCCTTGATGATTTCCGTCGCCATGCACCTCCACCCTGGCCGCCGGTCCGATGAGGTGTACTGGGAGGAGGCCGATGCGTGGGCGCAGGCGGTGGCCGGCCACGAACGGTTCAGGGTTGAAGCGCGCGGCGGCCTGGAAACCCTGGATGGCAGGGTCTTCCACTATGCGCTGACCGAGAAGGCGCCCGAGGCCCGGGCCGTTCCGCTGGCATGGCCGTCCTGATCCAAGAAAGGCGCCGTCCAGGAGGCTCATGACCTGGACGGCGCCTTTCTTGCTTTCGTAAGTATCAGTTAGAGCTGGAGTCTGCAGTTGCCGCGTTTTTTGCGTCCAGCTCCTGGGCGGCTGAAATACGCCGATCGAGGTTCGAAAGCGTTTCCGGAGCGAGGATTGTGGCGACCACGGTGATAACGCCAATGATGCTGAAGTACAGGATGACCCAGCCCGGCTTGCCGTTGCCGGCGGTGAGGAGCGCGACGGCGACAAGGGGTGCGATGCCGCCGGCCAGGACCGAGCCGAATTGGTAGCCCATGGACGCGCCGCTGTAGCGCAGCTTGGTGGAGAACAGTTCCGCGAAGAACGCGGCCTGGGGGCCGTACATTGAGTTGTGGAAGACTGCGAGCCCGATGATGATGGCCAGCGTTGCCAGCAGTGCGCTGCCGGTATCCGTCATGACGAAGTACAGCGGGAAGAACAGGAGTCCGCCGATGGAACCGAACAGGTACAGCGGCTTGCGGCCGATCTTGTCGGAGAGGATTGCCCACAGCGGGACGGCGAAGACGCCGATGGCGGAGGCAATCAGAACGGACATGGTGCCCTGGTTGGCGCGTTCAGCACCGAAGGTCTTCATGATGTAGACCACGGAGAAGGTGGTATACAGGTAAAACGCGGAGTTTTCGGCCAGGCGCATTCCGACGACCAGCCAGATGCCCTTGGTTTCCTTCTTCATGGCCTCGCCCAGCGGCTTCTTCGCGGTCTCGTTGGCCGCCAGGAGTTCCTTGAAGTCATTGGAGTCTTCGAGCTTATTGCGGACCACCATGCCGGTCACGATCAGGATGACGCTGAGCAGGAACGGCAGGCGCCAGGCCCAGGCGTCAAACTCGGCTGCCGGGACGGCTGCCTTGACGGCAAGGACGCTGGAGTTGGCCAGCAGCATGCCTGCCGGGACGCCCATCTGGGTGAAGCTACCGAAGAATCCGCTGCGTCCGGCAGGGGCGTGTTCGATGGAGATGACAGCCGCGCCGGCCCACTCGGCTCCGGCGCCAAAGCCCTGCAGCAGGCGCAGGACGGTCAGCAGGATGGGAGCCCAGACGCCGATCTGTGCGTAGGTGGGCAGCATTCCCATGGCCAGGGTGGCGAAACCCATGATGAGCAGGGAGAGCACCAGCATCGGCTTGCGGCCGATCTTGTCACCGAAGTGGCCGGCGAACATGCCGCCGAACGGGCGGGCAACGAAGCCCACCGCGTAGGTGACAAATGCCATCAGCAGGCCAGTGGCCGGATCCTGTTCCGGGAAGTACAGGCGGCTGAAGACACCGGTCGCGGCGAGCAGGCCGAAGATGTAGTAGTCATACCACTCAATGGTGGTGCCGATGAAGCTGGCGAGGGGAACGCGCCACGGCGTCTTCGCCTTGGCTTGGGTGTTCGAGATCGTCATTAATCTTTTCTTTCGGATGGAGACGGTGGGACCGGCAGTGCTACCAGTCGAGGGCGATGTATTTGGTTTCGGTGAAGTCCAGCAGGCCCTGGTGGGCACCTTCGCGGCCCAGGCCGCTCTGCTTTACGCCACCGAACGGTGCTGCGGGGTCTGACACAAGTCCGCGGTTGAGGGCCACCATTCCGCTTTCGATGCGCTCGGAGACCCGGAGCCCCCGGCGGAGGTCCTCGGTGAACACGTACGCGGCGAGGCCGTACTCGGAGTCGTTTGCGGCTGCGATGACTTCCTCTTCGGTGTCGAAGGGGATGACCGAGGCCACCGGTCCGAAGATTTCCTCGGTGACCATACGGGCCTGAAGCGGCACGTTGGTCACGACGGTGGGCGGGTAGTAGTACCCGGCGCCGTCGACGGCCTGGCCGCCGGCGAGGAGCCGTGCGCCCTGGCTGACCGCGTCGCGGACCAGCGAGTCGACTTTGCGGACGCTGGCCTCATCCACCAAAGGTCCAACTTCGGTGCTGGCATCGGTGCCTGGGCCCACCCGCATGGCGCCCATGCGTTCGGCCAACCGGCGGGCGAACTCGTCGTGGATGCCGCGCTGGACGTAGATCCGGTTCGCCGCGGTGCAGGCCTGTCCGCCGTTGCGCATCTTGGCTACCATCGCGCCCTCGAGCGCCAGGTCCAGGTCTGCGTCATCGAACACCAGGAACGGGGCGTTGCCGCCTAGTTCCATGGAGCATTTGAGGACGTTGTCGGCGGCCTGGCGGAGCAGGTGGCGTCCGACGCTGGTGGAACCGGTGAAGGACAGCTTGCGCACCCGGGGGTCGGCGAGGATGGGCGTCATGACTTCGCTGGTCTTGCTCGTGGTGATGATGTTCACCACGCCTGCCGGGACACCGGCGTCGATCATCAGCTGGGCGATCGCCAGGGTGGTCAGCGGCGTGAGCGTGGCCGGCTTGAGCACTGCGGTGCAGCCGGCGGCCAGCGCCGGCGCCAGCTTCCGGGTAGCCATGGCCGCCGGGAAGTTCCAGGGGGTGATCAGGACGCAGACGCCGATCGGCATGTGCTGGACGAGGATCCGGTTGGCGCCCGACGGCGAGACGGACACATCGCCGATGATCCGGACCGCTTCCTCGGCGTACCAGCGGAAGAATTCGGCGGCATACGCCACTTCGCCGCGGGCGTCGCTGAGGGCTTTGCCGTTTTCGAGGGAGATGAGGCGGGCGATCTGCTCGCTGCGCTCGGTCATCAGGTCGAAGCAGCGGCGCAGGATTTCAGCCCGCCGGCGCGGCGGGGTCGCTGCCCAGTCCGGGAAGGCTGCGGCGGCGGCGTCGACGGAGGCGAGCCCGTCCTCGACATCGGCGTCGGCGATGTCGGTGATGACGGAAGCATCGGAGGGGTTGATCACCTCGACGGTGTCACCGTTGCTGGCGTCCTGCCACTTCCCGGCAACCAGCAGCTGGCGGGGCACGGTCAGGCCGTTAATGTCGAGCGGTTCAGAGATTGAAAGGAGGGTCATCAGTGGTCCTTAAGTGCTGATCAACGGATGGTGCGGTCGCCGGCATAGGCAGCGGAAACGATGGAGGTGACGGCGTCGAGGTCAAGCGGCACCGGGTTGTTGTCGATGAGCCGCTTCGAGTTCAGCGACAGTTTGGCGATCTGGGCGAGGTCGCTTTCCTGCACGCCAAGGTCCTGCAGCGTCGGGGGCAGCTCGATGGCTGCGATGACCTCATCGATTGCCTCAACACCTGCGACGGCAGCGGCACGGGTGTCCAGCCCGCGGATGTCGCGCCCCAGGGCTTCAGCGATCTGCGCCAGCTGCGGCTGGATGGCCTCGAAGTTGTGCCGGACAACGTAGGGCAGCAGAAGGCCGACGCCCACGCCGTGGGGAGTGTGGGTGAGGGCGCCTACCGGGTACTGGATGGCGTGTGCCGCCGCGGTTCCGGCGTTGCTGAGGACCACGCCGCCGTAGAGTGCGGCGAGCATCATCCCGGCCCGGGCCTCGGTGTTTTCGGGGTCCTTGTAGGCGGTCACCAGGCTACGGCCCACGAGTCCGATGCCGTTCAGGGCAATGGAGTCCGTCAGGATGTTCTTGCCGACGAAGACCCGTTCGCTTGCCAGTGAGGAGGTGGGTTCCCGGGTGATGGCGGTGAAGGACTCCACCAGGTGCACGAAGGTGTCAGCGCCGGTCGCCGCCGTCAGGGACGGCGGGCAGGAGTAGGTCAACTCGGGGTCGCACACCGAGGCGAACGGGATGATGTGGGGGCTCGAGATGCCCATTTTCATGCCAAGTTCAGGATCGGACACGACGGCGATGGCCGTGGCTTCGGAACCGGTGCCGGCGGTGGTGGGCAGCGCGATGACGGGCTTGACGGGGCCGGGGACGGCGAACTCGCCGTAGTAGTCGCTGGGCTTGCCGCCGTGGGTGAGCAGCACGGAGACGACCTTTGCCATGTCCATGCAGCTGCCGCCGCCGAAACCGATGATGACATCGATCTCCTGGCCCTTGAGCTCCTCGACGCAGGCCACGATCCCGGGCACCGGCAACTCCGCCTGGGTGTCGCCGTAAACCCGGACGGTCAGGTTCTTGTCTTCGAGGCTGCGGACCAGGGCTGAAAGGTCCTCGGAGACGGCCAGCCGCGGATCGGTGCAGATGAGGACGTCGGTTCCGAATTCGGCTGCGATATCGGCGACGGCGAAGCGCTGCTGGGCGCCGACGACGACGCTCCGCGGCAGACGGAGGACGCCGAAAGTTGCGGGACGGATACCCGCTGCGTGCGCACACGACATTGTGAATAACTCCTAGAAATGGGATGGGCGGGCTTCCTGAAAGGTGCCGCAGATCTCAGCATTCCAGAAGCGGGTGACCCTCACCATGTGGTTCCATGCCATATAAATGGCCAGCACGTGTGTGTCGGTGCCATGGGCTTTGGGCTGGCGGCAAAGAGGGTGCGTTGTTCAGGAACCGGCGGAACCGACGCCTGCCGTCTTCATTCGCCACAAGCGCAGCGCAACCTGGACGTCCAGGGAACGGCTTCCCCGGCGCCACGAGGCACCCGCCAGCGCGTCGATCCGGTCCAGCCGTTGTCTCAGGGTGTTCGAGTGGATGTGAAGCGCATCGGCCGTCTCTTGCGTGGCGCCACCGTTGTTGTGGAACGTCCACGCTGTGAGAACCAACTGTGTGCCCCGCCGCTCGTCGTAGTCCAGGAGGGGCCCCAACTGCGCAGAGAGCAGTTGTCCAGCGAAAGGGCTATCCATCGCTCCGAGCAGCATCCCCGCGGTACCCAGGGCTGCGCGGTCCGCTGCCTCTCCGTCACGCGAGAGGGCCTGCAGGGCACGGAGGACGGAGTGGGCTTCACTGTGGGCCGTGGAGAGTCGGGCAAAGCCGGTCACTGGCTCTGAGGACCCAACGGTGGCCGTGATGCGGCGTCGCCTTAGTTCGTCAATGATGGATTGGCCGGCGCGGCCGGAAGCGCGGGCGTCATCCTGACGGCTGCCGTTCCCGTCCACAGGTTCAATGATGCACAGATGTGATTCGTGCAGTGCGGTGATTCCCGGGCTGCCCTCGGACCGGTGCCTGAGCACGGAAAGAGCCCGTTGGCGCTGGTCGTCGGCGACGCCCACCACGCGAACTGCGAGCCGGGCGTGGTTTGCCAAGCCGAACTGCCCGGCCCTGCGGGTCAGTGCGGCCGAGTGCTCAGCCCGGGGGCTGAGCAGGTCATCGATGAGTTCGAGCTGCAGACGGTATTGGGCGTCCTGATAGGTGCGTTCGAAAAGCAGCGACACACTGAGCACCAGGGCGCTGCGTTCCAGGACGGCGAGCTGGGCCGGGCGCAGCTGCTCTGCGACGATCAGGGAGGCCAGGTGCTGCTCGCCCGCGACGGCAGACATGACTGTGTACTTCTTGTCGTTGACCTCGAACTCGATGGCCACACTCTTGGCAGCTGACTCCTCGGCGGCGCTCAGGGCCGGAAGGCTTCCAAAGTCAGGATGCGCCGTCCCGTCCGCCAGCGGCTCGCCCATGGGCGAAACCAAGAAGACAGGACTGCCGAGGGACTCGGCCAGCAGGTGGAGCAGGTGTGGAAGGCTTCCGGCTGACGCCAGGGTCTCCATGAGCCGTCGGTCCAGGGTTGAGAGCTCTTCGAGTGCCTGCATGTGGGACAGGTTCTGTTGCTGTGCCTGGTCCAGCCGCGCTAGAGCATCAGCCATCTCGCTGAAGTAGCGGGCGTTTTCCAGCGCGACGGCAGCGTGCGTACCGATGGATTCCATGAGCGCCACGTCGTCACTGCTGAAATCGTGTGCATGCCTGTCGGCCACCAGCAGCGCGCCGATCACTTTCCCTTCTGCGCGAAGGGGAACGCCCATGATCGCCCGGACACCTTCGGCCGCCACAGCAGCGTCGCTGGATTCCAGATGGGATTTTGACCCGTCCAAGAGGTAGTCCGCGCTCTGGGCCGGCGCCTCGCCGGTGGCCACAGCACCGAGCACGCCTTCGCCCAGGGGCATGCGGATGTTCCGGAAAAGAGCGGTCGTTGCGCCGTCGGTCACCCGGACGTAGGACTCGCCGGTGTCATAGTTGTTCAGGCTCAAGTAGGCGATGTCGCTGCCGATCAAAGACCGGGTGCGCCGTACGATGGCCTTGAGCACCGCCTCGACATCGCGTATGCCCGTCAGGTCGGTAGCCGTATCGTAGAGCACGCGAAGCAGACCCTCCCTGCGGCTCGCCTCCCATAACCGTGCGTTCAGCCGGCGCGCGGCTGCAGCGCTTGACTGGTCGATGGACCCGGAGTCCAGCCAGGCAGAGAGCGTCGTCTCCAGTTCAGCCGCGGAGATGCCGCGATCAAGCATGTCCATAATCTGGCCGGCACCCTTGGCATCGCCCGACGTGCCGCCGCCATGAACAGCAGAGACGTCATTCGTAGCCATGAGCCAATGCTAGTCCGGAGTCCACGGCGCAAACCCAGGAGGAGGCTTCAGTAAACGGAGCCCTCGAGCAGCTCGGAAAGCCTGCTTGCTGCACGCCGTAGTTCCGGGACGCCTGCCTTGAGCGTGGCCTCGCTGGCTGCCTCCACGGGACTGGTGAGGGAAATCGACTCGCTCGGGCGGCGCCCCGTCCTGTTCGGCACGGCCACGGCTACGGAGAGAACCCCAGTGGCCCGCTCATCCGCAGAGTACGCATACTCGGCGTCGGGCTCGGGCAGCCTGGAGCGGAGCTCCCCGGCGGTCAGTTCAGGGTCCTGACCCGCAGCAACCGCCGCCGCCACCACCTGCTCCAGCTCGTCGTCGGACGCCGAAGCGAGCAGGATCTTGCCGGCGGCGCCTAGTGTGAGCGGCAGCCGCTTGCCCAGCGGAAGGTCGTATCGCAGCGGGGCCTCGCCGTCCACCCGCGCCACGAGGATGCGTTCAAACCCCAGCCGCGTATACAGCGACGCCGTTAGTCCGGTCTGTGATGCGACCTGCTGGAGGATGGGCCGGGCGGCGACCACGAGCGGATCGTTTTCGAGGAAACTCCGGGCGGCGGGCAGGACCGCCGGCCCTATCCGGTAGGACTTGTCGGTCTGGCTCACCATGCCGAAGTCCTGCAGCACCCGCAGGATCCGCAACGTGGTGGGCAGGCTCATGCCGCAATTCCTGGCCAGGTCGCTGAGCCGCTGCGGCCGCTCAGCGCGCTGCAGCTCCGCGAAGACCTCCATGGCCCGTGAGAGGGAGCGCATGTTCGAGGCTTTAGGGCCTTCCTCTGCCGGGGCACCCGAGGCGCTGGATGTCGTCGTCGTCATTCTTCCATTCTATGTAAGTTCCTTGCGCTTGACAGCTCATGTGTCTGCTGTCACTATTTCTCTGTACGCAATATAGTTTCATCCTGTGAAATGAAGCAACGCAGGCTGGAACCACGCACGGAGAAGGAACCCATGACAACGAAGTCAGTTGCAATCGCCCCCAAAAGCACTGTCCGAGTAGCACCCTCAGTGTTGGCGGGCATCGGAGCCTTTGCTGCTGTGGGCGCCTACGTCCTGGTCGCCTCGATCGACCTCGGCCTCTGGACTTCCCTGGGCCCGGGCGCCGGTCTGTTCCCCTTCGCCATGGGCGCCGTCCTGGTGGCCATGTCTGTTGTCTGGCTGATCCAGGAACTCCGTAAGCCCAGCCAAACGGCAGAAGGTGTTGACCGCGGGCTGGTCCTCGCCGTCGTCCTGAGCCTGGTGGTCCTCGCGGCAGTCCTGGACCTGATCGGCTTCCAGCTGGGCATGTTCCTGTTCCTCATGTACCACCTGAAGCTGCGCGGCCGCAGGGGCTGGCCCTCCTCGCTGATCACCGCGCTGGCCGGCAGCGTCGGCGCGTTCTACGCCTTCAACTACGGCCTGAACGTGTCCCTGCCCGTCTCGGCCTTCCCCCTGCTGAACACGATCGGACTCTGAACGTGGATACCCTCAACGAACTTATGGGCGGCTTCGCGGCCGCCATGACCTGGCAAAACCTGCTTTTTGCCTTCCTTGGCTGCCTGCTGGGCACCATCATCGGCGTGCTGCCCGGCATCGGCCCCGTTGCCGGCGTTGCGCTGCTCATTCCCCTCACGCTGAACCTGGACGCGACCGGCGCGATCATCATGCTCTGCGCCATCTTCTACGGCACCGCTTACGGAGGAACCATCACCAGCGTGCTGCTGAACACCCCTGGCGAAGCCGCCTCGGCCATCACCACCATCGACGGCTACGCCATGACCAAGATCGGCAAGGCCGGCGCCGCCCTGACCATTGCCGCCGTAGGGTCCTTCGTGGGCGGAACTGTTGCCACCATCGGCCTGGTGGCGGCCGCCAAGCCGCTCGGTGAACTGGGCCTGCTGGTGGGACCGCCGGAATTCTTTGCACTGATGGTGGTGGGCATCTCCCTGCTCGTCGCACTTGCCGGCAAATCCATGGTCAAGGCCGTCATCTCCGGCGCCCTGGGCCTGCTGATCGCCATGGTGGGCATCGACCCCGTTGCCGGGGCCCCGCGGTTCACCTTCGGCATGGACCGGCTCCTGGATGGCGTGAGCTTTGTTGCCGTGATTGTGGGTGTCTTTGGCCTTTCGGAGCTCCTTTCCTACCGCAAGGACACGGCCACCCCCATAGTGCACGCACCGAACCTGCGGTCCCTGCTTCCCACCCGCGGGGAATGGCGCCGGAGCGCCCCGGCCATGGCGCGCGGCACCGGCATCGGTTTCGGCCTGGGACTCATCCCGGGCATGACCGGTTCAGTGTCCTCGCTGCTGGCCTACGGTGCGGAAAAGAAGTTCTCCCGCCACCGCAATGAGCTGGGCAAGGGCGCCATTGAAGGTGTTGCCGGCCCGGAGACAGCCAACAACTCCCACGCCAACGCGGCCCTTATCCCGCTGTTCACCCTCGGCATCCCCGCATCACCCACCATCGCGGTGCTGATGGGCGCCTTCCTCCAGCAGGGCCTCACCCCGGGTCCCACCCTCTTCACCGAACACTCCGAGATCGCCTGGGCCATCATCGCCAGCCTCTTCATCGGAAACCTGCTCCTCCTGCTGCTGAACGTTCCGCTGGTGGGCCTGTGGACCTCCATCCTCCGCGTCCCGTCGTCGATCCTCACCGCACTGATCCTGCTGTTTATGGTGATCGGCGCCTACACCATCAACTTCAGCGTTTTCGATGTCTTCGTGATGATCGGGTTTGGCCTGCTGGGCCTCGCCCTCCGGCACCTGGACATCCCGCTGGCACCCATGGTGCTGACCCTGGTGCTCGGGCCGCTCATGGAACGTTCCCTGCGCGAATCCCTTGAAATTTCCCAGGGCGACTTCAGCATCTTCACCAGCCGCCCCATCTCCGCAGTCCTGATCGGCCTGGGCCTGCTGATCGTCTTCAGCCCGCTGCTCAAGCTGCGCAAGCCGAAGGCACTGAACGAAGACCCCGAAACCTAGACCCAAACCAGTACACCGCCCAAGCACAACCCGAAGCACACCTTCAAAGGAGAAGAACCATGAAAACCCGTGCACGCATCGCAGCCGCCCTGGCCGCCGCATCCCTGATCGCCCTGACCGGCTGCGGCGCCAACGCCGGAGCCACCAACGCCCCGGCCGGCGACTTCCCCAAAAAGGGCAAAACAATCGACCTCGTCGTCGCCTTCTCCTCCGGGGGTGCCGTGGACACCGCTGCGCGGCTGATCCAGCCCATCCTGGAAAAGGAACTGGGCACCAACGTGGAGGTCATCAACAAGCCAGGCGCCGGCGGACAGATCGGCTATACGCAGCTGACCAGTGCCAAGCCTGACGGATACACCATCGGCGCCACCGGCTCACCGTCCGTCGTCGTCTCACCCCTGGATCCCGCCCGCGGCGCCAAATACACCCGCGACAGCTTCCAGCCACTGGGCCGCCAGGTCATCGACCCCACCGTGATCGCAGTGCAGCCGGACAGCCCCTACAAAACGCTGAAGGAACTCCTGGACGCAGCCAAGGCCAGCCCCAAGTCCCTGACCGCCAGCACCACCGGGCTCCAGACCGGCGAACACTTCGCCCTGGCGCAGATCCAGGAGAACACCAGCTCCGAATTCGCTCCGGTCCACTTCTCCGAAGGTGCATCCCAGGCCACCACCGCTTTCCTTGGCAAGCATGTGGACGTCCTGGTGGCCAACGTCAGTGACGTCACCGACCTGACCAAGCAGGGCAAGGCCCGCGTCCTGGGCGTCATGACGTCAGAGCGGGCACCCTCGCTGCCGGACGTTCCGACGTTCAAGGAAGCGGGCTACGACCTCGAAGCCGGCACGGTCCGCGGCTACTCCGCCCCCGCCGGCCTGCCGGACGACGTGGCCAAGAAGCTCGAAGCCGCCATCAAGACGGCCATCGAAGACCCCACGGTCAAGGAAAAGATGAGCGCCCTCGGCCTGCAGACCAGCTACCTCTCCGGCGAGGACTACAAGCAGTTCTGGGCCGGACAGGAAGAGGACTTCAAGAAGGTCCTGCCGCTGGTCCAGAAGACCAACTGACCCTGCCGCAAACCCACCGGACGGAAGAAACCCTCATGACAACCCCAGCAATCGACACCATCGATGCCGACTTCCCCCGCCCCGACAGGGACGTGGTGGAGCGCCTCGCCAAGCTGCCCGCCGCCAACATCGGCGATGCGATGGACCGGCTCGGCGTGGCGGACTCCGCCATCCAGGCCATCTGGCCCGGCGCCCTTCTCGCCGGCCCCGCCTTCACGGTGTGGACGAGGCCCGGCGACAACCAGGGCATCCACAAGGCCCTGGAACAGGCCCGGCCGGGGGACGTCATTGTGGTGGCCGGCGGCGGCGACGCCTCCCGCGCGCTGCTTGGCGAGCTCATCGGCGAACGCGCCATCAACCTTGGCATCGCCGGCTTCGCACTGGACGGAGCAGCGCGCGACGCCGAAGCGCTGGGTGAGATCGGCATGCCCGTCTTCGCCCGGGCTACTTCCCCCGCCGGCCCTTACAAGAACGGTCCCTTCCGCCTGGGGACAGCGCTCGCCTTCGGCGGCGTCCCCGTCCTGCCCGGCGATGTGATCATCGGCGACTCCGACGGTGTGGTGGTGGTGCCCCGCGATCAGGCAGCCGCCGTGGCCGAGGCTGCCGAAGCAGTCTTCGCAGACGAAACGAACCGCAGGCAAGCCATCGTGGCAGCCCGCGCCTGAAGCAAGAAAGACAGAGAAAACCATGAGAGCGGTAACCGTCATTGGCCTCGGCGAAGCCGGCGCCACCTACGCCGCGGCGCTCCACGCCGCGGGCCACAAGGTCACCGGGTTTGACCCGGTTGCGCCCACCAGCCCCGCCGGCGTCACCCGCGCAGCAACCGCCGCGCAAGCCTGCGCCGGAGCGGACATCGTCCTCGTTATGACAGGAGCCGCTGCTGCACGCGGCGTCGCCCAGGAGTGCCTTCCGGTCCTGGAAGCCGGCAGCTGCTACGCGGACTTCACCTCGTCCTCGCCCGGAGTGATGCGCGAGCTGGGCCAGCTGCCCGGCAAAGCCGACTTCGCCGACGTCGCCATCCTTGGACCCGTCGCCGCGCTGGGGGAGAAGACGCCCCTGATGGTCAGCGGCCCCGGAGCCCAGGCGGTGGCTGACCTGCTGGCTCCGCTGGGCGCCGACGTCGAAATTGCAGCGGGAGAACCAGGTGCGGCCATGGCCCACAAACTCCTGCGCAGCGTCCTGATGAAAGGCCTGGCTTCCGTGGTGGTCGAGGCCGTAACCGCCGGCAAGGCAGCCGGACTCGAAGAATGGATCCGGGCCCAGATCGCCAGCCAGCTCGCAGGTGACGGCCAAGCAGTGATCGACAGGTTCCTGGCCGGCACAGCAAAGCACGCCGTCCGGCGCTCCAAGGAAATGCAGGACACGGCCAGGTACCTCGCCGATCTTGGAGTTCCCGCCGAGATGACGAGCGCCTCCGCTGCCGCCCTGCAGCGCATGGCACTGGAAACTGAGCCGGCCTTGCGCTGACCGCTGTGTCCGGCAGAATCAAGAACGGGCAATACGTGACTCACCACCTAACCGGCATCCCGCCGTCAGGAGCAGCAACATGATCGGCATCTGGGCACTCGGCGCCTACCTTGCCGTCATCCTGTTATGGACCACAGTGCTCAAGCGCAGCGTGGGGGAGGCCATGATCCTGGGCTTCCTGGCCGTGCTTCCGTTCACCGGGGCAGCGGCGGTGCGGATCGGCTGGGACGCGCTCTACTCGGCCATCACCGATGAGATCGTCTACGCCACCATGGCCTTCGTCTTTATGGGCTACCTGCTGGACAAAACCGGTGTGCTGGACAAGCTCATCGATCTCCTGAACTCCCTGATCGGCGGGCTTAAAGGCGGACCGGCCTGGGTGTCCACAGTGGCCTCAGCCGGCCTGGGCGGGGTGGTCCACAACCAGGCCGCCATTGCCGCCACCGTGGGATCGGTAACCATCCCCTGGATGGAAAAGTCACGGCTGGACAAGCCCTCGGCGGCCACGCTGGTGGCCGGCAACGCCGGGATGGGAATCACCTTTCCGTTCAGCGCCTCGATGTTCGTGCTGGTGGGGTCCGCCACCGCGGGTCCCCTCCTGGACATCAACGCGCTGGTCCTGCCCTTGCTGTTCGGCGGCCTGTGGTGCTTCCTGCACCGGCTGATCGTCACCTGGCTGCTGATCCGCAAGAGCGGGATGGCTCCGCTTGATGCAGCCCACCGGCTGCCGGTCCGGGACGCATTTGGCCGTGGCTGGGCCACCCTGCTGCTGTTCGTTGTGGTGGCCATCCCGCTGGTCATCACATCCGGGGCCATCGCGGAGGGGCTCTCGGACTGGACCGGGGGAGACGTCACCAAGTCCGTGAGCGTCATCGTCTGGATCCCCGTGGTCCTGATCATCACGGGCTTCCTGCTGGGCCGGAAGAAACTTCCCACGGACGGGCGGGCGTGGTGGGCGTTGCTGCAGAACTCGGCCCCGCGCTTCGGAATCGTGGGCGTCACCGTGGTGTTCGCCTTCGCCGGGGCCAACGCCCTGGCCGCCACCGGCCTGCCACAGCAAATGACAACGCTCCTCAACGGAATGAACCTGCCGCTTTGGATCCTGGCCATCCTGATCGGGCTGATTGTCATCGCCGTCGCCGCACCACTGTCCGCCACCGCCACCATGGCTGCTGTGGGGACAGTCGGCGTCGCCGCCCTGGTGGCAGCCGGGGTGCCGGCAACCACGGCAGCCGTGGCCGTCCTGGTCTTCTCCTCCTGCGAGGCGGCGGTTCCGCCCGGCGGTGCCCCGCTGTACGTGGCGTGCGGCATCGCGGACGTGGATCCGATCACGACGTTCCTCCGGCTGCTCACCCACTATGCGCTGCCGCTACTCGGCATCGGGGTCCTGATCATCCTCGGCGTCCTGCCCATCTAAAGGAAGTCACCATGCACACCATCCGACGGGCCATCGAAGTCCTCTTCGTGCTGACCCTCGCAGCGCTCCTTGTTGGCGGCGTCGTGTTCGTGGCCGGGCAGGCCATTGCCCTGGTGGCCGGCCAAGGTGACTGGCTCACCCTGCTCAACGAGACCATCAAGGCGCCCATGTGCATCGCTGCCTCCGTCTGCGCCGTCGCCGGCTTCCTGCTCAGCTACAAACGCCGGCAGAACCAGGAGCAGCCGCAGGAAGCAGGGGCGCGGTGAGCTCCGGGGACGGAACCTACCCGACGTTCGCCGGGCTGCTGAAGCGGGAGGGCGCTCTGGCCGGGACCTCCTGGGGCCTGTTTCCGGACGCAACCCGAGGGACGCCGTCGTTCATTAATTCCCGGGCCGTGCTGGAGGCGCGAAGCTGCATCCGCACCGGCACAACCTTTGGCCTGGACTATCCGGCCGATGCGTTCAACCCCGGCATGTCCCTCAAGCGCGGCGCTCCCCGGCACACCATCTACTCCTCGCACCCGGCCCACCGGGACGACTTCCTGGACGGGTACTACCTGCAGGGATCCAGCCAGATCGACGGGCTGCGGCACCGCCGGGCAGACGACGTGGGCTTCTACAACGGCACACCCGATGACCTTGTCCGTGAGGGTACCCCCGATCTTGGCGTCCAGGAATGGGCGGACAACCCGATCGTGGGCAGGGGAGTGCTTGTTGACCTCGTCGGTTACCGCGCCGGGCACGGCGATCCGATTGACCACGCCGCAGGTGAGCCCCTGGGCCTGGAGCTGATCCAGGCAGCGCTGGACGCCCAGTCCGTGACCCTCCGGCAGGGCGACATCCTGATGCTGCATACCGGCTGGTGCGAGTGGTTCCTGGCCCTGGCGCCGGAGGACAAACAGCGTATGCGGGAGAACAGGCAGGCCACCGGCGTTGCCCAGTCCGAGGACTTCGTCGCCTGGGCATGGGACCACAAGCTGGCGCTCCTCGCGGCGGACAACTTCGCCTTCGAATGCCTGCCAGCATTGGCTTCCAGCCCCTACCGCGACTCCGCCCCAAACGATCACGGGATGATGCACCAGCAGCTCCTCGCCAAGCTGGGCATGCCGCTGGGTGAACTGTGGCGGCTCGGGCCCCTCGCCCGCCACATGCGGGGCATCAGCCAGTGGGACGCCTTCGTTACTATCAAACCGCTGAACATCACCGGCGGGACCGGATCACCAGCGAACGCCACCGCGTTGCTGTGACCCCTGCCGGGTCAGTTGGCTGTGCCCCTACCGGTCCCCGTCAGGAGCAAGGAACTTCATCATTGTCTCCATCAGGTGCAGTGTCTTCCGGCCGGGGTCCAGGAGGGACTGGATCCGGAGGCCGTCCATCATTGCCATGACCATGGTGACCTTGTCGTCTGCGCTGAGCTCCCCGCTGTCCTGGGAGGTGGCAAGCCGGGTGCTGGTGAAGTGGTCCCGCATCTTCTCGCGGCGCTCGATGAAGAAGTCGTGGGCGGGGTGGCTGGGATTTGTTGCCGCGATGGTGATGGCAAGCCAGTTCCGCTGCTGGTCCGGGTGGGCGAACTCGTCCCGAAGGATGGTGGACAACACCTGTTCCCTGGGCACTTTCGATTCGATGATGCGGCGGGCCAGTTCCGAATCGTCGGCATCGCGCTGGGCGAGGGCGGCCAGGAGAAGCTCATCCTTCGTCGCGAAATGGCGGAGCAATGCCGCGTGGGTCACGTTCGCCCGGGCCGCGATATCCCTCAGGGATGCCCGTTCATAGCCGTGCTCGGCGAAGCTTGCTGACGCTGCCCTGACAATCTCCGCCCGGCGGGCGGGAGTTGTTGCATACGGGCCGCGTCGCCTGGTGCCGGCCTTTTTTCCGGTCTCTTGCCCGGCAGTGGTGGTCACGGAAATCGTCTCTTTTCTGTGGCCGGGCTTTTCTTCCCGGGGGTATTGCCAATTGTAACCACTCTGGCTACTATTTCTCGAAGAGTAACCACGGTGGTTACTATTTACTTGGCTTTCGACACAACTGTCGTCCGTCGTCTGCGGTGCTGCGGGCGGGGAGCCATCCGATTAAGGAGTCATAGGTGACTACGAACGAACACGAGGCTTCTGGTTTCGTTGGCGGCATTGCGGCCGCCCAGCCGGTGCCCGGCAACCAGAATCCCGGAGAAGCTTCCGACGGCGTTGCGACCGTCCCAGAGGAACCCCAGTCACCCGTGAGCAGGAGCTACATTCTTTGGCTGATGCTCGCCAGCTTCGGGGCATCCATCGCCATGATGGTGCCCCTTTCCTACGGCATCGCCGTGAGGATCAGCGAACTGGCCCCCGGCCACGAAGAGGTGCTGGGTTACATCACCGGCACGGCCCAGCTGATTTACCTGGTCATCAGCCCGATGGTGGGTATCTGGAGCGACCGCATGCGGTCCGGTTTTGGCCGCCGCACCCCGTTCATCTTCCTCGGCACCGGCATCGGCCTGGCAGGCCTGGTGGTGATGGGACTGGCGCCCGATCTGCTGATCGTAGGCGCCGGATGGGTGCTGGGCATGTCAGGGTGGTCCATTTCCGGTGGGGCCATCCAGAATTTGATGGCCGACAAGCTGCCGGACCAGCAGCGGGGGCGGGTTTCAGCGCTGACGTCGCTCATGACCCAGATCGCGCCCGTGCTGGGCATCGGGGTGGCCTACGCGGTCTCGTCAAACACCCTCCTGGTCTTCGTCGTCCCAGGTCTCATCGGCGCCGTGCTCCTGGCCCTGCTTCCGATCATCAAGCCCGAGGGCAGCTCCAAGGACCTGGCCGTTACCTCGCAGGTGACTGCAAAATCGGTGATCGCCAGCTACGGCTTCAACGTGCGCAAGTACCCCGACTTCGCGTGGAACTGGCTGGGCCGGTTCGTGTTCTTCATGGGGCTGTACTTCAACACCACTTTCGGCACGTTCTTCTATGCACAACGCCTTAACCTCCCTGTGCGGGAAGTGGCCGGGGTGGTCGCCACGATCGGCATGCTCGGCGTCGTCGCGGCTGCTGCAGGCGCGCTCCTGGGCGGGTTCCTGTCTGACAAACTGCGGCGCCGCCGCCTGTTCGTGATGATCGCCGCCCTCCTCTTCGTAGGTGGAGCGCTGGCAGAGGCAACGGCGTGGTCCCTGCCCCAGCTGATCATTGGCGCCGTGCTGATGCAGACGGCCATCGCCGTCTTCGCAACAGTCGACCAGGCCATCATTTTCGCGATTTTGCCGAACCGCAGCGAAACCGGGCGGTACATGGCGGTAGTGGCCTTCGCGCAGAAGATCCCGAGCGCCGTGGCACCGCTCATCGCTTCCCTGGTTATCACGATCGGCGCCATTGGACCGGAGAAGAACTACACGCTCCTCTACCTCACCGGCGCCGTCCTGGCCCTGTTTGGCGGCGCAGTGATCGCACTCAAGGTCAAGGCCGTCCGCTAAGAGCCCTCCGAAGGAAGAAGGACCACCCATGGGCAGAGCGCCCTACGATCTGGCCGTCGACAGCGGCGGAGACCAGTTCCCAGTTACGGGGCCCGCCCCCAGGCTGTCGTGGAAGATTTCAGCCGACACCACCGCTTCATATGAAATCGAAGCGACCATCGACGGCGTACTGCAGCCCGCCGCGACAACTGGTCAGCGCCTGTACGTACCCTGGCCGTGGCAGGCCCTGCGCAGCCGTCAGCGGGTCCAGTGGCGCGTCCGGGCCGGAGCCTCGGGGGACTGGTCTGCTTGGTCCGCTTTCGAAGCCGGGCTCCTGGACGCGGACTGGACCGCCGCCTGGATTTCCCCGCTGGAACCGGAAGACCCGGGCTACGGCCGCCGTCCCGCCTACCTCCTCACCACCCACTTCGAGCTGCCCGGCGCAGTGAAGTCAGCCCGGCTCTACGCCACGGCACTCGGCGTCTACACCGCGGCGATCAACGGCGAAAGCGCCGGTACCGCGGAACTGTCCCCCGGATCGACGTCGTACGACCACACCCTCTACGCGCAGGCCTTCGACGTGGCTTCCTCGCTGAGGCCGGGACGCAACCGGGTGGACCTTGAACTGTCCGACGGCTGGTACCGCGGCCAGGTGGGCGCCTTCCGGCTGCCCGCCGGCTGGGGCACGACGCTGGGAGCACGTGCAGAACTGCACATCGAACTGAGCGACGGAACCCGCCAGGTCATCCCCACGGACGGCACTTGGACGAGCGCCCCGTCAACGACGACCCGTGCGGACCTGATGGACGGGCAAAGCGTTGACTTCGGGAAGGCGGCCGCTTCGGAGAAAGTTCTTGTGAACGTGGTGGAGGCGCCGTCCATCGACTGGTCACCTGCTCCACCGGTCCGAGTCATTGACTCCCGTGCCCCCGAAGACATCCAGGAGGTCAGGCCGGGAGTATGGGTGGCCGATTTCGGCCAGAACGCGTCCGGGTGGATCCGGCTGGCGGACCTGGGACCAGAGGGCACCCGCACGGTCATCGAGTACGGCGAACACCTTGGTCCGGACGGTGACCTCTCCACCTCGCACCTCGATTCCCACCGGCCGGGAGAGCCGGCAAGAATCTTCTCGCAACGTGATGATGTAACAGCCGGACCTGTCCCCGCGGTCTTCGAGCCACGCCACACGGTTCATGGCTTCCAGTACGCCCGCATCAGCCGTTTTGGCGCCGGGCTGGACCCGTCCGCGCTGACCATGCAGGTGGTCCATACCGACCTTCGTCCCACCGGTGAATTCTCCTGCAGCAATGAGGACCTCAACCGGCTGCACAGCATCGGCGAATGGAGCTTCCTGGGGAACGCGGTAGATGTCCCCACCGATTGCCCCACCCGGGAACGGGTGGCCTGGACGGGTGACTACCAGGTGTTCATCTCCACAGCTACCAGGCTGCGGGACGTACTCGGATTCAGCCGGAAATGGCTGAGGTCAGTGCGCGACGACCAGCTCGACGATGGACGGATCGCCAACTTTTCCCCCGACGGCCGCCGCATCAAGAACGACCTCGATGACCAGTTCGCGATGATGACCGGATCCGCCGGCTGGGGAGACGCCATTGTGGCAGTTCCCTGGGCCCTTTACGAGGAGTACGGCGATGAGGCGGTACTCTCCGAGAACTGGGACGCCATGGACCGGTGGGTCCGGTGGGCCCTCGACAAGGCACGCACCACCCGCCACCACGCCCGCGCGCAGCTCTCGCCCGAGCCGGAGCCCTTCGAGGAATACCTCTGGGACGGCACCTTCCATTGGGGCGAATGGACCGAGCCGAAAAAGCGCGACGCCGACGGGAAGCTGATCGACCCCGTCCAGGACAACCCGATGGCCTGGTTCATGGAAGACAAGGGCGAAGTGGGCACGGCCTACCTCTACCGCTCCACGGCAACACTCGCCCGGGCAGCCCACGTTCTGGGACGCGCCGAAGATGCAGCACACTACGCGGACACCGCGGAGTCCATCCGGCTGGCGTGGCAGGCCGCCTACCTTCGCGCGGACGGCACCACCGTCACGGACAGCCAGGCCAGCTATGTCCGGGCGCTCTCGTTTGGCCTGCTGCCGGACGAAGCCCGCGGGCCTGCCGTAACCCGCCTCGTGGAGCTGATCCGGAACGAGGACACACATCTGGGAACTGGGTTCCTCTCCACCGGTGACCTGCTGCCCGTTCTCGTTGAGGCCGGCCGGGAGGACGTGGCGTACGGGCTGCTCCTGCAGCGCAGCGCGCCGTCGTGGCTCTACATGGTGGACAAGGGCGCTACCACCATCTGGGAATCCTGGGAGGGCATTGACGAGGACGGCAACGCCCACGACTCACTGAACCACTACAGCAAGGGAACTGTCCTCCGGTTCCTCCATGAATACACGCTCGGCCTGCGGCAGGCCTCGGGTTCGGTGGCCTGGCGGTCCGTCGTCATCGCTCCAACCCCTGGCCCGGACCTGAGTTGGGCGCGCGGGTCGCATGAGACACCCAACGGGACCATCAGGGTCCACTGGCAGCTCGATGAAGAAGAACTCCGCATCGACGCTGACATCCCGGCCGAAACCACCGCTCGGATCGTCTTCCCCGACGGCACTGAATACACGGCCGGCCCGGGCAGGTTCCGCGCTGCAAGATCCATCCCCTCCACGAACGACCACCTGACCTACGCAACTTAGAGGACCAAATGACTACTTTCCCCGACGGCTTCCTGTGGGGCGCCGCAACTGCCGGCCACCAGATTGAAGGCAACAACGTCAACAGCGACTGGTGGGCCCGCGAGCTGACCATGCCCGGCATGGAGCTTTCCGGCGACGCCTGCGACAGCTACCACCGCTACCGCGAGGACATCGCCCTCCTCGCAGACGCGGGCCTGACTTCCTACCGGTTCAGCCTCGAGTGGTCCCGGATCGAACCGGTTGCCGGGCACTTTTCCACGGCGGAGCTGGCCCACTACCGCCGCATGATCGAGTACTGCTTCGAGCGGAACGTCACGCCCGTGGTCACCCTGCAGCACTTCACCACACCCCAGTGGTTTGCGAACGACGGCGGCTGGCTGGCTCCGGATGCGTCCGAAAAGTTCCAGCGCTACGTCACAGCCACCACGGAAATCCTCGACGGTGTCGAGTGGGTGGTCACCATGAACGAACCCAACATGCAGGCGGCCATCATGACGGCCATGCGCCGCATGCAGCAGAATCAGGGTGCCCAGTGGCAGAGCCCCACCGTCGAAGCCGAAGGGGAAAAGACGCAGACGCACAGCGACTTCCTCACCTACGCAGACCCCGAAATCGGGCGCACCTTCACGGCCATCCACCATGCCGCCCGTGACATTGTCCGCGCACGGACCAACGCCAAGGTCGGATGGACCATCGCCGCCGGAGCCCTCACCCCGGCCCCCGGCGGTGAGGAAAAGCTCCTCGAAATCCGGTACGGCAAAGAGGACGTCTACTGGGAGGGCAGCCGCGGGGATGACTTCGTCGGCGTGCAGGCCTACTCCAGCCAGGAAGTGGACGCCAACGGACTCGTTCCCCACCCGCCGCACCCCGACAACACGCTCGTGGGCACCGCCTACCGCCCAGACGCGCTCAGCATGGCCGTGCGCCACGCCTGGGAGATCACCGGCGGTGTGCCCGTCCTCATCACGGAAAACGGCATCGCCACCGCGGATGACGAACAACGGATCCGCTACACCACCGAAGCGCTCGTTGGCCTCCTTGAAACCATGGCTGAGGGCATTGACGTGCGCGGCTACCTGCACTGGTCGCTTCTGGACAACTTCGAGTGGGGACACTGGGAGCCCACCTTCGGCCTGATCGCCGTCGACCGGGATACCTTCGTACGGACTCCAAAGCCGAGCCTGGCGTGGCTCGGCGGGGTGGCCCAACACAACGCACTGGACGCCGGGGTACTCTCGTGACCACCGCGTTCGCCGACGTCTCCGCCGCGCCCCTCGCCGAGCTCCTGTCCCTGGTCGGCCGGCAGGCGGTGGTCACGGGCGGAGCCCAGGGGCTCGGCAAGGCCATCGCGCTCCGGTTGGCGGAGGCAGGCGCCAACATCCTCATCGGTGACCTCAACGCCGACCGGGCGCAAGCCGCGGCAGACGATATAGCTGCACGTTTTCCGGTGCGGGCACTTGGCGCCGCCATGGACGTTGCGGACTCCGAATCCGTCCGCGCCGCCGCTGCATCCGCGGTCGAGGAGCTCGGCGGAATCGACATTTGGGTGAACAACGCGGGCATCTTCCCCAGCGTCCCGGTCCTGGAAACACCGGATGGGACCTGGGAGCAGGTGTTCGCCGTGAATACCCGCGGGGTCTTCAACGGCTCCCGCGAGGCTGCCCGGCACATGACGGGCGCTGACCGGGGCGGCGTCATCATCAACATCGTCTCCACCGCCGGATTCACCGGGACAGCTCCCGGACTCTCCGCCTATGTCGGATCCAAGCACGCCGTGCGCGGCATGACGAAGCAGATGGCCCTTGAGTTCGCGCCCCTCGGGATCCGCGTTCTTGGCGTCGCGCCCACCTTCGTGCCTACTGAAGGCAACATGGCCGCGGCCGCCGCGCATCCGCCCAGCGACTCGGGGGCGGCTATGGCCGTCATGACCAACAGCCTCATTGGCCGGATGGGCACCCCGGACGACATCGCACGCGTTGTCCTTTTCTGTGCGAGCGATTTATCCACCATCATGACCGGAAGCACCCTCCTCGCCGACGCGGGGCAGACCATCTGAGCCTCAGGAGGCGCCGGATCAGGCCAGGCGCTCGCCGGTGATTCCGGCCAGATGGTCCAGGAGCGCGTTCTGGAACCGCTCGTCGCGGGCGGCGTGGTGCGGCTTCTCCCGGTTCTGATGGAACCAGTAGCCGCCGCTGGTGAGCGCCGCCGGGTCGTCGCTCGTGGCGAGCCATTCCTGGGTGAGATGTCCGAGCCGGAGATCGTCCGGGGCGCTGGCGCCGCCCATCCGGGTGGGCACCCAGCCTGGATCGACGGCGTTGCTGAGGACGTCGGGCCATAAACGGGCGACGGCGGCGGCGAGGGCTGTGAGGTAGAGCTTGCTGTCCGAGTAGGTCACGTTGTCCGTGCCCGGTTCGAGCCTGCTGAGCTCGGCGTGCCCGCCGCGGTGCATCCCGCTGCTGAGGTAGACCAGCCGCTGCGGGCGTTCGATGAGCACGGTGAGGAGGTACGGAGCGACAACATTCACCGTGAAGATGTCCGGGCTGTGCAGCACTCCCGCGTTGTGGATGACGGCATCCATGTGACCGATCGCGTTGACCTGACGGGCGAGATCGCGCGTCTGTTCCAGGTCCGAGAGGTCGCCCACCACGGCTGCGGCCCCGCCGTCCACCAGATCCTGGACGGCACCCAACCGGGCAGTGCTCCGTGCATGGACAACAATCTCATGGCCGTTTTCCAGGAGAGTCTGGGCGGTAGCCCGTCCAAGCCCGTCTGCGGATCCGGTGATAAAAACACGCATCCCTACACCTTATCGGTCGCATTCCCCGAGGGAATCATACTTGTATACATCTATACAAGTATGATGGATGCCGGAGGTCGAACATGACTGATTTACCTGCACGGAACACCGGGGCACATTTTGTTTATGCGGAACTGAAACGGCAGATCCTCAGCCTTGAACTGAAGCCGGGGGAGCGGATCTTTGAGCCTGCAATGGCGGCTTCATTGAAGGTGAGCCGTACGCCGCTGCGTGAGGCCATGAGGCGGCTCATCTCGGAGAACCTCCTGGAGCAGCAGCCCACGGGGGCCGTCCTGGTGCCAAACCTGGATGAGGCAGTCATTTCGGAGTTATACGAGGTCCGGGCGGCCATGGAGTCGTTGATGGCACGGAACGCCTGCATTAAGGCGACGCCTTCTGACATCGAAGCGCTCCGAGGCATCCTGGCACGTAACGCTGCAGTGGTGGAGTTCGCCGATGACGCCATGCGGCAGGGCATGGCACTGCACAGCAGGCTTGCGGAGATCGCCGGAAATTCCTGGGCCCGCCGTTTCCATGAGCAGGTGTCAAGCCAGATGGAGCGGTACCGGCACTTCACCAACAGCACCCAGGAACGGCGTGACCAGGCGCTGGCCCAGCACCGGGCCCTCGTTGACGCCGTGGCCGCGGGCGATCCGGACAACGCTGCGAAGATTGCTTTCGAGCATGTCATGGGCGCCCGGGATGCCGCGGTGCGTGCCATCTCAGGCAGCGGCCTGGGCATCTCATGATCGGCGAACTTGGACGCCGCACAACAACTTCCCTCCTGGTCCATTCCGCGCTGATCCAGGCCGTGACCTTCCTGGTCCGGCCCGCGGCAACATACCGTGCGCTTGAACTGGACGTTCCCGGCTTTGCCCTGGGCCTCCTTGCTGCAAGCTATGCTGTTTTCCCCTTGCTGCTCGCGGTCCCGACAGGCGGCCTGGTGGACCGCCTGGGTGAGCGCCGGCTGATGGCCATTGGGTCCGCCGTCGTTCTTGCCTGTTCTGCTTTCCTGCTGCTGTGGGGCTCGTCAATCGTCGCCCTGGTCATCGGAACCGCGCTGCTGGGTGCCGGGCAACTCGCCTGCGTTGTAGGGCAGCAAGCCGTGGTGGCCAACAACGCTCCCCCAACCCGGATGGACGCAGCTTTCGGTTACCTGACTTTCGCCGCATCCCTGGGCCAGGCCCTGGGACCCCTGGCGATTTCCCTCGTGGGAGGCGCTTCCATCCGCCCCGACACGCAGGCGATCTTCTTCCTGTCGACGTGCATGAGCCTGGCGCTTTTCGTGACCACGTTTGGCGTGGCAGCACATGTCAGCGGCGCGAAGAGGAAGGCAGTTGCAGGAGACGGCAACACCGGCAACGCACTCTCGCTGCTTCGGACTCCTGGCGTCGCCCGCGCATTGGCCACCAGCGCCACCGTGCTTGCCGTGGTGGACCTGACCATGGTGTACCTCCCGGCACTCGGATCCGAACGCGGGCTTACTGCGGCAACGGTGGGCGCCATGCTCACTGTCCGGGCAGTGTTCTCCATGGTTTCCCGGATCCTGCTGGGCCGGGTGTCCCGGAAGCTGGGCCGCATGAGGCTGCTGGTGTTGAGCCTGGCACTGTCCACCGTCGCCTTGGCCGTGGCGGCGATTCCCATGCCGGCGTGGCTGTTGTTTGTTGTGATGGCCGTTCTCGGGCTGGGCCTGGGCATCGGCCAGCCACTGACCATGTCCTGGCTTTCGGCGCAGGCCCCCGCTGGGCAGCGTGGACGGGCGTTGGCTCTGAGGCTCGCCGGGAACCGGGTGGGCCAGGTGGTGCTGCCGAGTGCCATCGGGGTGGTCGCGGCAGGACTCGGTGCAGGGGGTGTTTTCCTTGCGTCAGCCGCGGTGGTGGGCGGGACGATGCTGCTGCTCCGCGGCGTGGAGTTGGACTAGGGCGTGCAGCTGGATTAGCTACGGCAGCCGGCTCGGCCGGAGCACCGAAGGCACGCCGGCCTGTGCCGGATCCAGCGGAACGGGACTGACCAGAACCGCAGGGCCGCGGTGCAGGGTGCCGTTGGAGAGTGCCCGGCAGCGGATGCCGCCCCTGCCCCGCATCGCGGCATGGGCCCCCGGCGCAAGCACCTCGTTCATCCAGGCGCATGGGTGGGCAGGCCGCCCGCCGTGGAGCTCCACTACGGAGCCGCCGGATTCCAGCGCGAAATCCTGCCCCAGCAGTGGAGCCAGGTGCGCGCCCCGCAGGATCACGTTCCGGCGCGTCGCCAGCGGATCGAACGGCCCCGCCTCCAGCTCCACGGCCATGGCTTCCAGGGCCTCGACGGCGAACAGGGTCACCGCCGCGTCCATGTGCGCGGCCTTGCCAAAAAACCGGTCGCCCACAATGCCCTTGCCGGCCACCACCTCCGCCGTTTCGGCGTCGAAAGTAGGCACATCTGCCGCGCCGTCCTTGGCCCGCCCGAAGTAGGCATGCTCCGGTGACACCAGAAGGTGGAGGATTTCGACGTCGTACTTATAGGTCTCCGCCATGCCGCCTAGCCGCCAACGTAGGCCGCAAGGTGCTTGCCGGTGAGGGTGGAGGCGTCAGCCACCAGCCCAGCCGGCGTGCCCTCGAAAACGATCCGCCCGCCGTCGTGCCCTGCTCCCGGGCCCAAGTCGATGAGCCAGTCAGCGTGCGCCATCACCGCCTGGTGGTGCTCGATGACGATCACGGACTTGCCGGAATCAACCAGCCGGTCCAGCAGGCCCAGGAGGTTCTCCACGTCGGCAAGGTGCAGGCCCGTGGTGGGCTCGTCCAGGACGTACACGTCGCCCTTTTCGGCCATCTGGGTGGCCAGCTTGAGCCGCTGGCGCTCGCCGCCGGACAGTGTGGTGAGCGGCTGGCCGAGGCTGAGGTAGCCCAGGCCGACGTCCGCGAGCCGGTCAAGGACTGTGCGCGCCGCCGGCGTTTTGGCCTCGCCTTCGGCGAAGAAGGCGGCGGCCTCCGTCACGGACATCGCCAGGACGTCGGCGATGTTCTTCCCGCCGAGGGTGTATTCCAGCACTGATGCCTGGAAGCGGCGGCCCTCGCAGTCCTCGCACGGCGACTCCACCGTGGCCATCACACCCAGCTCGGTGAAGATGACACCGGCGCCGTTGCAGGTGGGGCAGGCGCCCTCGGAGTTGGAGCTGAACAGCGCCGGTTTCACCCCGTTGGCCTTTGCGAAGGCCTTGCGGATGGGCTCCAGCATGCCCGTGTAGGTGGCGGGGTTGCTGCGCCGGGAGCCCTTGATGGCGCCCTGGTCGATGACCACCACGCCCTCGCGCTTGGCCACCGAACCGTGGATCAGCGAGCTCTTTCCCGAGCCCGCCACCCCGGTAACTACCGTCAGGACGCCCAGGGGGATGTCGACGTCGACCGCCTGCAGGTTGTGCGTGGACGCCCCACGGACTTCCAGCGCGCCGGACGCTTTCCGGACCGCGTCCTTGAGCGTCGCCCGGTCCCCCAGGTGGCGCCCGGTGATGGTGTCGCTGGATCGCAGGCCCTCGACGCTGCCCTCGTAACAGACAGTGCCGCCGGCGGTGCCGGCCCCGGGACCGAGGTCAACGACGTGGTCGGCGATGGCGATGGTTTCCGGCTTGTGCTCCACTACCAGCACGGTGTTGCCCTTGTCGCGCAGCTGCAGCAGCAGCTGGTTCATGCGTTCGATGTCGTGCGGGTGCAGCCCGATGGTGGGCTCGTCGAAGACGTAGGTGACATCGGTGAGGGACGAGCCGAGGTGCCGGATCATCTTGGTGCGCTGGGCCTCGCCGCCGGACAGGGTGCCGGCCGGACGGTCCAGGCTCAGGTAACCCAGGCCGATGTCGGAGAACGAGTCGAGCAGGTGCTGGAGGCCCTTGAGCAGCGGAGCCACCGAGGGGTCCTTGACGCCGCGGATCCACTCCGCGAGGTCGCTGATCTGCATCTGGCACAGCTCGGCGATGTTCTTGCCGTTGATCTTCGAGGACAGCGCCTGCTGGGTCAGCCGGGTGCCGTGGCACTCGGGGCAGGTCTGGAACGTTACGGCCCGCTCCACGAACCGGCGCACGTGCGGCTGCATGGCCTCCGGATCCTTGGAGAGCATGGACTTCTGGATCTTGGGGATGATTCCCTCGAAGGTCAGGTTGACGCCCTCCACCTTGATCTTGGTGGGCTCCGCGTACAGCATCGTTTCCAGCTGCTTTTTGGTGAACTTGGCAATGGGCTTGTCCATGGGCAGGCCCATGCCCTCGAACAGGCGCCCGTACCAGCCGTCCATCGAGTAGCCCGGAACGAGCAGCGCTCCGTCGCTGAGGGACTTGTCGTCGTCGTACAGTGCCGTGAGGTCGATGTCGCTGACCGCCCCCATGCCCTCACACCGCGGGCACATGCCGCCCAGGTAGACGGCCTGCTGGACGACCGCTTTCTCCACCCGGCCGCCACTTTTCTCCGTGGACATCACGCCGCTGGCCTTGCGGGTGGGCACGTTGAAGGAAAAGGCCGTGGGCGGGCCACCATAGGGGGAGCCGAGCCGGCTGAAGAGGATGCGCAGCATCGCGTTCGCGTCGGTGGCCGTGCCCACGGTGGAGCGCGGGTTGGCGCCCATCCGCTCCTGGTCCACGATGATCGCCGTGGTCAGGCCCTCCAGGAAGTCCACCTCGGGCCGGGCCAGCGACGGCATAAAGCCCTGCACGAACGCGCTGTAGGTTTCGTTGATCATCCGCTGCGACTCTGCAGCGATGGTGGCGAACACCAGGGAACTCTTGCCCGAGCCGGACACACCGGTAAACACCGTCAACCGGCGCTTGGGCAGCTCGACGCTGACGTCCTTGAGGTTGTTTTCCCGTGCCCCCTGCACCCGGATCAGGTCGTGCGTGTCGGCAACGTGCAGCCCGTTGGTTTGGGGATCGGTGTTCGTGGCGGTACTGGTGTCCGTGCTCATCGGGTCTCCATCTGTCGGGCTGCGATATGTCCTGCGAGGGGGAGAGCCGTGTCCTCAGCCTCCCCCTCGTGCCGCTGGTTCCTATCCTTCCAGCTCAGGACTGCTGGTTGATGCGGACGGTGTTGCCGGCCGGGTCGCGGAAGGCGCAGTCGCGGATTCCGTAGGGCTGGTCGACGGGTTCCTGGACCACGTCCGCTCCGGTGGCCTCCACCGAGGCGAATGCAGCGTCCACGTCCGGGGCGGACAGGACGATGGTGGCATAGGTGCCCTTGGCCATCATCTCAGCGATGGTTCGGCGCTCGTCGTCGGTGATGCCGGGGTCGATGGCGGGCGGGCACAGGACGATGGAGACGTCCTTCTGGGCGGCCGGGCCAACCGTGATCCACCGCATGGTGCCCCGGCCGACATCGTTGCGGATTTCGAAGCCCAGGGCGTCGCGGTAGAACGCCAGGGAGGCGTCAGGATCGGTAGCGGGAAGGAACGTTGTGTTAATGGTGATGTTCATGGCAGTCATGCTAGTTGCGGCTCCTGCGCGGGCGCTTCTCGATTCCTGACCGGTCTGGTGACCTGTTTCGCCACGCAGGCGGGGATGCCCGCCGTCGACATTTCTGCCTCCTGTTTGTAGACGCTGGGCGGCATGCCCACCAGTTCCGTGAAGCGGGTGCTGAAGGTTCCCAGCGAGGAACAGCCGACGGCGAAGCACACCTCCGTGACGGAAAGGTCACCGCGGCGAAGCAGCGCCATGGCCCGCTCGATGCGCCTTGTCATGAGGTAGCTGTAGGGCGATTCCTGGTACGCAGCCTTGAAGCGGCGGCTCAGGTGCCCGGCGGACATGTGCACGCCGCGGGCCAGGGACTCAACGTCCAGCGGCTGCGCATATTCCCGGTCGATCCGATCCTTGACGCGGCGAAGATCCGTAAGCTCACGGAGGCGGGCGTCGGAGAGGGGGCTGGAGGTCACCCTTCAGATCGTGCTACGGCCCGGCGGAGTTGTCCAGAGTCCCGGAACCTGCGGACCGGACACAGCACAATGCCGGGCAGGGACCGCTTTCACGGACCCTGCCCGGCATCGAGTTGCTGACGCCTTGGCTAGGAAGCGGCTTCCTGCGCCTGGAGTTCACGCACGTTTCCGGCGAGGACTGTCAGCTCCACGCCGGCGGGCCGTTCCGCGGTGCTGCTGATGCGTATCGCGGTGCCTGTGTGGGCTGATTCGAGCACTGACTCCATGACCTCAAGGACATGGAAGGCCAGGGTGCCGCCCGCGCGGGGCTCGGCACCTTCCGGGGTGGATGCGAGGTCGGCGATGCCGAAACCGCGCCCCGAGTCAACGTAGCCGGCGGACACCGGGAGGGTCTCCCACGCATCGGCGCCCAGCGGGAACAGCTGGACCTCGCCGTCGAAGTGGTTGGGGTCCGGCACCACGAGGGAGCCTTGTTCGCCGTGGATTTCAATGTTCGGGGACTTCGACTTCACGGCGTCGAAGCTCATGAACAGGGTGGAGAGCGCGCCGGAAGCGTGGGTCAGGACGCCGGTGACGTGGGAGTCGATCGCAACGGGGACCTTTTCGCCCTGCCGGGGGCCGGAGCCGATGGTCCGTTCGTTGCGGGTATGGCTTGCGGCGCCCGTCACCGAAACCACCGGGCCCAGAAGGGTCACCAGGGCGGTGACGTAGTAGGGGCCCATGTCCAGGAGCGGGCCGCCACCGGGCTGGTAGTAGAAGTCCGGGTTCGGGTGCCAGCGCTCGTGGCCTGGGGTCACCATGGTGGCGGACGCGGAGATGGGAGCGCCGATCAGGCCGTCGTCGATCGCCTTGCGGGCGGTCTGGATGCCGGTGCCCAGTACCGTATCAGGCGCGCAGCCGACGACGACGCCCGCCTTCCGTGCCGCCTCCAGCACTGTGCGTGCCTCCGCAGTGGTGGCGGCGAGCGGCTTCTCGCCGTACACGCTCTTGCCCGCTGCGATGGCCTTCAGCGCCACGTCGGCGTGCGCCGCAGGGATGGTGAGGTTCAGGACCAGTTCGACGTCGTCCGCGGCGAGGAGTTCGTCCACAGAAACGGCGCGGACGCCGTCGTACTGCTCCGCTACCGCCTGGGCACGTGCGGGATCCAGGTCCGCCACCGCTACAAGTTCGAGGTCCTGGAGCTTGCGGAAGTTGGTGAGGTACTGCGCGATGATGGCGCCGCAGCCAATGATTCCTACTTTCAACGGCTTGCCCACAGCAGGCCCCTTTCGATGATGGTGCGGACGTTGGTGTCCTGGAGGATTTCGACCCGGTGGCCGGGGGTGGCGACGAAGATGCGGCCCTTGCCCCATTGGCGGGTCCAGATGGCGGGGGAGGTGACTTCGCGGTTCCAGGGGTCCCATTCCCTGACCTTCTGGGTGGTGGTGGCGAGGACGTCGATGTAGTCGTCGGAGAGGACCCAGTACTGTTCGGTGACCAGGTCGAAGTCCTTGATGCCCGTGGTGATGGGGTGTTCCGCGGCTGCGGGCAGCATGTTCACGGTGTAGGGGACGTAGTTGTCCGACTGCTCGCCGATGCACTCGTCCGGGTGCTTGCCCGGGTGGCAGGCGAACTGGCCGCCGATCAGGTGCAGGTAGTCGGAGTTGTTGCGGTAGGAATCGGCGATCCCGCCGTGCCAGCCGGCCAGGCCGGTGCCGTTTTCCACCGCCGTCAGCAGCCCGGCGAACTCGTCCTTTTCGATGGTGGTCATGGTCATGCACTGCATGATCAGGTCCACGCCTGCCATGTATTCGGCGTCGGCGTAGACCTTCGGGGATTCCTCCACGCGGACGTCGTAGCCGTTGTCCTTGAGGTAGGGGATGAACAGCTCGGTGGCCTCGTAGGGCTGGTGGCCGTCCCAGCCGCCGCGGACCACCAGGGCATTCTTGGGTTCTGTCATTGGGTTTCCTTTGGTTGGCTGCCGGCTTTTGTTTTGCCGGCACAGGTCGGGTCAGCGGCTGGAGAAGGCGGCGTCGAAGGCTGCTGCGGGTGGGGCGATCCGGGCCAGTTCCTGCACCATGGCCAGCGCCTGCGGGGCCCCGACGAGGCGGTCCATGCCGGCGTCCTCCCACTCGATGCTGGTGGGGCCGTCATAGCCGATCGCGTTCAGGGTCCGGAAGATGCGGTTCCACTGCACATCCCCGTGGCCCGCGGTAACGAAATCCCAGCCGCGCCGGGGATCCGCCCACGCGAGGTGGGAGCCCAGACGTCCATTGCGGCCATCGAGCTGGCGGACCGATTCCTTCACGTGGACGTGAAGGATGTGTTCGGCGAAGTCCTGCAGGAACATCACGGGGTCCAGGTCCTGCCAGATGAAGTGGGATGGATCGAAGTTCAGCCCGAAGCTGCTGCGGTGCCCGATGGCTTCCAGGGTGCGTTTGGTGGTCCAGTAGTCGTAGGCGATTTCGGAGGGGTGGACCTCCAGGGCGAAGCGGACACCCTCTTCCTCGAAGACGTCAAGGATGGGGTTCCAGCGGTCCGCGAAGTCCCGGTAGCCGGCGTCGATCATTGACTCCGGGGCGGGCGGGAACATCGCGACGGCCTTCCAGATGGAGGACCCGGTGAATCCGGTGACGGTTTTCGCGCCGAGGCGGGCCGCGGCCCGTGCGGTGTCCTTCATCGACTCGGCGGCCCGGGCGCGGACTCCCTCCGGATCGCCGTTGCCCCAGATTTCGGCGGACAGGATGCCCTGGTGGCGTTCATCGATGGGGTCGTCGCAGACGGCCTGGCCGGTGAGGTGGTTGGCGATGGCGAAGACCTGGAGGTTGTTCTTTTCCAGGATGTCCAGCCGGCCCTGGAGGTAGTTGTCGTCCTCCGCCGCCCGTCGCGGGTCCAGGTGGTCTCCCCAGCAGGCGATCTCCAGCCCGTCAAAGCCCCACTCGCCGGCGAGCCGGGCCACCTCTTCAAACGGCAGGTCGGCCCACTGGCCGGTGAAAAGAGTGATTGGTCGTGTCATCGTTTCTAGACTTTCTGCCAGTGGCTGGAGTTGGCGGCGCTGGACTCCACGGCTGCCAGGACGCGCTGGACCTGCAGGGCATCGGCGAACGATGGTTCCGGCTGGCGGCCTTCGCCAATGGCCGTGACCAGGTCCACCACCTGGTGGGTGAAGCCGTGTTCATACCCCAGCCCGTGGCCGGTCGGCCACCAGTTGCCGACGTAGGGGTGCTCGGGCTCGGTGACGTAGATCTTGCGGAAGCCGGCGTCGGGGGATTCGGCTGCGTCGTAGAAGGACAGGACGTTCATGTCCTCGAAGTCGAAGGCCAGTGACCCCTTGCTGCCGTTGACCTCCAGGCGCATGGCGTTCTTCCGGCCCAGCGCGTAGCGGGTGGCTTCGAAGACGCCAACGGCTCCCGCGGAAGCAGCACCGCCGTCGAACTTTGTGTCTTCAAAGCGGGCACTGAAGATGGCAGCATCGTCCACCGTGACGCTGCCGCGGGGAGTGTCGCTGCTGAGGTCGCCGTGCCCGCCCAGGCCCACGAGGTCCCCGGCGAGCGGCCGCTCCGGCACGAACGTTTCGAGCAGTGCCGAGACGCCGGTGATGTTCAGCCCGGTGACCCATTGAGCGGCGTCGATGCTGTGCGCTCCGATATCGCCCAGGGAGCCGGACCCGGACTTGCTCTTGTCCAGCCGCCACGTCATGGGGGCATTTTCGTCCGAGAGCCAGTCCTGCAGATATTGCGCGCGGACGTGCCGGATCTCGCCCAGCCTCCCCTGTTCCACGAACCGCTTGGCCAGTGCCAGGGCGGGGGTGCGCCGGTAGCTGAAGCCGCACATCGAAGCGACGCCCTGCTTGGCGGCGGATTCCGCCGCCAGGGTCATCCTCTCTGCCTCCTCCACGGAATTGGCCAGCGGCTTCTCGCACAGCACATGCTTGCGGGCCTCCAGGGCGGCGACCGCAATCTCGGCATGGGTATCGCCCGGCGTGCAGATATCGATCAGGTCGATGTCGTCCCGCTCGATCAGGCGCCGCCAGTCTGTCTCAACCGACTCCCAGCCGAGCTTGTCCGCGGCGGCCCGGACGCCGTCGGCATTCCTTCCGGCCACCGCGGCCAGCTGGGGCTGCAGCGGCAGATCAAAGAACCGCGGTGCGGTGCGCCAGGCGTGGGAGTGGGCCGCACCCATAAAGGCATAGCCCACCATGCCGACGCGCAGTGGCTTTTCGCTGGTCATGAAAGTTCCTTTCTACTTGCTGAAGCCGGCTGTGAGGCCGGCGAGCAGTTGGCGGCGCGCGACGACGTAAATCACCAGGAGGGGGAGCGTCGCCAGGACCACGGAGGCCAGGATCGCGGGGATATTGACGCTGAACTCTCCCTGGAAAGTCCAAAGCGACAACGGCAGGACCCTGGTGGCGGGGCTTTGGGTCAGGATCAGCGGGAAGAGGAAGCCGTTCCAGACATGCAGGGCGTTATAGATACCCACAGTGATGACGGCCGGTTTGGTCATGGGGAGGGCGAGCCGCCACATCATGGCCCAGTCCGAGCAGCCATCCAGCCGCATCGATTCGAACAACTCGTTCGGGACATCGCGCATGAAGTTGGACAGGATGAGCACGCTGACCGGGATGGCAAACGCCACGGACGGCAGGATCAGGGCGAGCAGGGTGTCATACAGGTGCGCCCGGGTGATCATCCAGTAGATGGGGATGATGGTGGCATGGAGCGGGATGGCCAGGCCCAGGAGGAACAGGTTGTTCGTCATGGACAGGAACCGGCCCCTGCCGCGGACGATTGCGTAGGCGGCCATAAATGACACCAGCAGGGCCGGGAGCACCGTGCCAAGCGTGACGATCAGGCTGTTGGTGAAGTAGCGGACAAAATTGTTCTCCAGCACCAGCTTGTAGTTGTCCAGCGTCGGCTCCGTTGACGGAAGCATCGGGTTGGACGTAAAAAAGCCTGCCTGGTTCTTGAAGCTGGTGATCACCACGTAGTAGATCGGGATGATGATGATCGCGAGCCAGAGCCAGCCTCCCAGGCCGCCCAGAAGGTTTGGCCGCAGCCGTCCCGGTCCCTTGCTGCGGGTGACAGGTGCTGCTGCGACGCGGCTGGCGGCCGGGGAAGGCGGAACCGGGAGTTGTGTTGTGGACGCCATCAGACACCTTCCAATTGGCTTGCATTACGGTTTTTGCCGCCCAGGCGCTGCAGCAACAAAGCCAGTCCGAGGCCGATGACAACGAGCATCACGCCGAGGGCGCTCGCCGCTCCCATGTCGTTGGCCTTGAACCCCGTCAGGTACATATGCAGCGGGAGCAGCCGGGTGCTGTAGCCGGGGCCTCCGCCGGTAAGCACAAAGATGAGGTCGAAGTACGCCAGGCTTCCCACCACCATGAGGGTGGACGACGTGATGATCGTGTACTTCAGCTGGGGCAGCGTGATGCTCCAGAACTGCCGGAACCGTCCGGCGCCGTCGATCTCTGCTGCCTCATAGAGCGACGCCGGGATCTGCCTCACGCCGCCCTGGTAGATCAGCGTGTGGAAGGGGACAAACTGCCAGGCGATGACGAAGACCACCACGAACAGCACCAGGTCCGAATTCCCGAGCCAGTCCTGGGCCAGGGCAGGAAGCCCGAACCCGGGGCCCAGGCCGAAGTTCGGATCCAGCAGGGCCTTGAAGGCAATGGCGACTGCGGCGGAGGAGAGCAGCAGGGGCAGGAAGTAGAGCACGGCCAGGGCGGCACGGTATTTCTGGGCGCCCGCCGTGAAGACGCCCAGGAGCAGGCTGACCGGTGCCTGGACGATGAACGAGAAGAACATGATTTTGGCCGTCACTACCAGGGCGTTGCCTGTCACGGGATCGGTCAGGACGGTGGTCCAGCTGGACAGTCCGTCCAGTTTGATTTCGCCCAGGCCGTTCCAGCTGGTGAAGCTCAGGAAGACCACCCCGATGAGCGGGACCACCGCAAATACGAGGAAGAAGATCAGCGCCGGAGCGGCCAGCCACCCCGAGGGGCCCGCGTCGCGGACCCCTCGGCCAGCAGTAACTGGAGATGCCACGGTTCCTACTTCCCCACCGTGGCGTTCATCGTGGTGATGAACTGTTCCGGGGTGATCTTCTTCAGGAAGATCTGGTCCAGGTTGGAGAGCATCGCATCACCCTGCGCCGGGCTCAGCGCCTGGTCCCAGGAGAGCGTAAAGCTGGGGGCGTTCTTGGCCAGCCCGTAGACGAACGTCAGGAAATCCTTGTCCGGCGAGGCTTCGAGTTTGCTTTCGATGCCTTGGACCACGGGCACGGCTCCGGAGTTGATCAGGGCATCGGTGTTGGCATCGGTGAACATCCCGTCCTTGACGTAGTCCAGGGCGGCCTTCTTCTGGGCGTCCGTTGCTTTGGCGGAGATGGACCAGAAGTTGGACGGGTTGCCCACCACGTTGGCGGGGTCACCCTTGCCCCCGGGCACCGTGGGGAACGTGGTGTAGCCAAGCTTGCCGCTCTTGACGAAGTCCGCAGCATCCTTCTTCATGCCCTGGTAGATCCAGCCGCCCTGCAGGATCATGGCTGACTTGCCCGTGTACATGAGAGCCTGGTCAGCGTTGCTGTCCGCGGCAATGGACGAGAAGCCGTTGATGAATCCGCCGGCGTCAACCAGCTCCTGGATCTTGGTGAGTGCCTCTTTTACTGCCGGGTCTGACCAGGCGCCGGGCTTATTGGCCGCGATGTTGGCGAAGACTTCCGGTCCGCCGATGCGCTCGACGAGGTACTCAAGCCACATCAGGTCCGGCCATTTTGACTGCCCGCCGAGCGAGAACGGGGCGATGCCGGCGTCCTTGAATTTCGGCACGAGGGCCATCAGTTCGTCCCATGTCTTGGGAGGCTGCGCGCCCGCCTTGTCGAAGGCTTCCTTGTTGTAATAGAGGACCACAGGCTGCACGTTGTTGTTCGGCAGGGCGTAGGTTTTGCCGTCCACCTCGCCGTTCTTCAATACCGAGGGAAGGTAGCGGTCCTTGACCTCCGGGTTGTCCTTCAGGAAACCGGACAGGTCATCCACCTGCCCGGCGTCCACGTACGATTTCAGAACGCCGCCGCCCCAGCCGTAGATGAAGGTGGGGCCTTCGCCGGCACCGACGGCGGTGCGGACCTTGGTTTTGTAAGCATCGTTGGCGAAGAAGTCGAGCTTGATCGACTTGTCCGGATTTGCCTGGTTCCAATCGTCCACGGACTTCTGCAGGACCGGCTGGTTGCCGCCGGTAAGACCCCACATGGTGGCCGCGTCACTGCTCACGTTTGAACCGGCAGGACCTGCAGAACCGCAGGCGGCCAGGCTGATTGCCACTCCCGCAGCGGAAATTGCCATGGCTGCCGAGCGCAACTTTCGAATGTTCATTTCGCTTCCGTTCATCCTCCGGGCTCAACGCTGGGTCCCGGTAACGTGTAACGCGGGCATGCACTTCGGCTTCGAAGCGGATGCCTGCATCAATTCGGTTCTGGGCCGCACTGGCAATATTCGAAACTTTTCGAAAAGCTTGCGACCGGTGAAGCAAATCTAACGGTGAGGCGCATCACAGTCAAGGGGGCGTTCCGGCGAAATTTCCTCTGGATTTACTGCACCGTTGACGCCGTTGCTCTGTTGGATGCAGAATTGGAACTATCGAAATATTTCGAAAGACGGGACTGACCCTTGGCTACAAATGTGCGGCCGGAAAAAACCACCCTGGCAGCTGTTGCCCTGCAGGCCGGGGTTTCAACACCCACGGTTTCCAAAGTGGTGAACGGCCGGGAGGACGTGGCGCCTGAAACCCGTGCGCGGGTCCTTGCCGCACTTGAACAGGCCGGGTACCAGTCGCCCCTGCAGCGCCGCACCGCAACGAAGACCAGCACTGTGGTGGAGGTGGTGGTGGACGTGCTCACCGCCGCCTACACCGTTGAAGTCCTTGACGGCATATTGCAGTTCGCCGCGAAAGCAGACGTTGAAGTCCTCATCAGCGCCACCGGGCCGGCGGCATCGGGCATGGCCTCCACGGCGCAAAGCCCTGAGCGGCGTGCCCAGCGCATGGTGGACGAGGGCAGGGCGGGAATGATTGTGGTGACATCAGCCTTCGGCGAGGCGCAACTGCAGGCGTTCCGGCGCCGCAAGCTGCCCGTCGTCGTGATCGACCCGCTCAACCCGCCCCCGGCGGACGTGGTCAGCGTCGGTGCCACCAACTGGGCAGGCGGCAAGTCCGCAACCGAACACCTGCTGGAGCTGGGGCACCGGCGCATCGCCTACATCGGCGGCATCGAACAGGCTGAATGCAACCAGGCGCGGCTGCACGGCTATATGGCCGCCCTGACGGCACACGGCGTCCCGGTGGATCCCCAGTACATCGTTTCCGGTGGCAGGTTCCGCCGCGACAGCGGAACTGCGGGGCTGCAGGCCCTGCTCAAGCTGGACCAGCGGCCAACGGCCATCTTTGCCGCGAGCGACAGCATCGCGTTGGGTGTCCTGGGCGAAGCAGCCCGCCAGGGAGTCAGGATCCCCGAGCAGCTGAGCCTCATCGGGTTCGACGGGACAATCCAGGGCGAGGAGTCGGTCCCGGCCCTCACCTCAGTGTCCCAGCCGCTCGAGGAAATGGGCCGGACGGCATTGCGGTCATTGCTCCGCCAGGCCCGCGGCGAGGTCCTGGATTCCCGCCGCGTTGAGCTGGCCACGCAGGTGATCGTCCGCGACTCCACCGCGCCGCCCGCGGCTTGAGCCCGGCTTTTCGAAAGGAACACCCATGTCATCCAACACTCCTCCCAACGGTGAGCTGACCGTCCTTCGCGCGGGGGACTACGAGGCAACCGTCGCGAGCGTGGGGGCGGGGCTGGTGAGCTTGTCCTTCCGTGGCGCGGACCTTGTCCTGCCCTTCCCGGCGGACGAACTGCCCCCGGCCTATGCCGGAAAGGTGCTGATGCCCTGGCCGAACAGGGTGGCCGGCGGCGCCTACAGCTTTGCCGGGCAGCGTTTCGAACTGCCGGTGAACGAGGCGGGCACCGGCAGTGCCCTGCATGGGCTGGCACTGTGGAATGCCTGGCAGGTGGAACGGCGCTCGGACGCCGAGGTGGTGCTGACGCACCTGCTGCATGGCGAACCGGGTTACCCGTTCCAGCTCGCGCTGACGGCCCGTTACGTGCTGGACGCCGAGACCGGGTTGACCATCGAACTCGGGGCCAGGAACCAGGGAACCGCCCCCGCCCCCTATGGCTGCGGCTCCCACCCCTACATCACCGTGGGCGGCGATGACATCTCCGCGTGTGAGCTCACCTTTCGCGCGGGCAAGGTGCTGATGACGGATGAAAAACTCCAGCCCACCGAGCTCCGGGACATCGCGGGCATGGAGTTCGATTTCTCCCAGGCCCGCATACTGGCTGGGCAGCAACTCGACCACGCCTTCACTGCCCTCCCCGCGGGGACATGGGACGTCCGGCTGCGGCACCCGGCCCGGCAGCTTTCGGCGGTGGTGGAATCAACGGGTACGGATGCCCCTTGGCTGCAGCTTTACTCAGGGGAGCTGCGGGGCCGGAAAGGGCTCGCTGTTGAGCCCATGACCTGCCCGCCCGATGCCTTCAATTCCGGCCAGGACCTGGTTGTCCTTGCGCCGGGACAGTCACACGCGCTGGCCTGCAGGATCCACGCTGTGGAGGGCTGAAGGCGGCAGTCGCAGAGGTGGAGTTAACCGCCCCTTCCGGCAGGTATGATTATCCCGCCGACCCACAAACGAGGTCCTCGCCCTCCCGGGCTCGAGTCAACGGTTTGTCCGGCACAACCAACCTTCAAAACCCTCATCACCCCTGCCCGGCTCCGGCTGGCAGGCCCTGAAAGGACACCATGGAACTGCTGTGGGAAATCGCCGGGTGGGCCGGCGCGGTTGCGATCCTCACTGCCTACCTCGCCGTTTCCATGGGCTGGCTGAAGGCCGGCAAAGGCTTCCAGACCGCAAACCTGTTCGGCGCCGTCGCCTTCATCATCAACGGCACTGTCCACGAGGCCTGGCCTTCTGTGGTGACGAACGTGGCCTGGTTTCTGATCTCCGCCATCGCCCTTTTCCGCATGCGCGCAGCGGCTCCCCAGCCGGTGGTGCCGGCTGAGGAGCCGCAGGTTCAATTCCCCGGCGTCCCGGACACCACCGGCCAGCTTGCCGTTGTGGAGGTCCTCACCGGTTCCGTTCACGGTGAGGCGGACGTGCACCGGGCGCCGGTGGAATGCACGACGGCGGTCAGGCCGGCTGGGGTGCCCTGCTGACCTCGGCGTCGTTTGCCTGAGCTGTGCACAGCTGCGCGTGCCGGCCCAGCCAGTGGGCGCTCTCCTTGGGCCTCCGTTCCTGGGTTTCGCGGTTTACGGCGATGAGGCCGAACTTCGGCCCGTAGCCGAACACCCACTCGAAATTGTCGAAGGCCGTCCAGGCGATGTAGCCGCGGACGTCGATGCCGTCCGCCAGGCAGGAGGCCACGCAGTCCACCGCGGTACGCAGGTAGTCCACCCGCTGGGCGTCGTCCTCGGTGGCCAGGCCGTTTTCCGTGACCATCACGGGAATGCCGGCGATCCGGTGGGCTTCCCGAATGGTGGCTTCCAGGGCCTGCGGGTAGATCTCCTCGCCCATCTGGTTCGTGGGCACCCCTTCGGGCGCCGGTGCGTGCCCGTCCCGGCCGTAGACGGTGCGGCCGTAGGTCTGGATCCCCACAAAGTCGTCGCCGCGTGACGCCTCGAGGAAGCGCTCGTTCACGCCGCGGCGGACCTTTTCCGCAAGTTCCTCGCCGCCGTCGATGGCCTGAATGTCGGAGTTGGCGAGCGTCCAGCCCACCAGCAGGTCCGGCCGGTGTGCCTTGATCGCTGCGGTAGCCGCCCGGTGCGCCGCCAGCTTCACCTCGAACCCGGCCTCCGTGGAGCAGAACTGGAATGGGGCAACGGTGCTGGCATCAACGCCAAGGCGTTCGGCTGCCGCCGCCCACACGGGTACTGAACCGCGGTTTTCCGGGGCCACGCCGCCGATGCCGAAGGACTCCAGCAGCCACGGCAGGTTGGGTTCGTTCAGGGTGCAGGCGACGCCGATCAGGTCGCCCAGGTGCGCCATCACCCGGTCGCAGTAGCGGGCAAAGAGCTCAGCGGTGCGCGGGCCCTCCCACCCGCCCAAGGCCAGGAGCCAGCGCGGGGACGTGAAGTGGTGGAACGTCACCACGGGGGTGAGGCCGCGCTCGTGGCAAGCCTCCAGCATGCGGCGGTAATGGTCCAGTTCGGCCTCCGAGAACAGCCCCTCCTCCGGCTCAACGCGCGCCCACTCGATGGAAAAGCGGTAGCTGGTGAACCCGAGGTCCGCGATCAGGGCGATGTCCTCGCGGTAGCGGTGATAGTGGTCCACGGCATCCCCGGACGGCTCGGAAAACATGCTGCCCGGCAGGTGTTCGAGGAACCAGGTGTCGCTGTTGACGTTGTTCCCCTCCACCTGGTGCCCGGCGGTGGCGACGCCCCAGAGGAAGTCCTGCGGGAATGCTGATGCGGTGGTCATGTAGTTCCTTTCGGTTCAGCGCCGACGTACAGCGCACGGGGCCTCTCTGCCCTGGCTTTCCATCCTGACCGCCCGCGTGACCGGGGCCACAATACTTTTTCAATCAATGACATTCTCATGTGAGCGCCTGCAGCCACCGCTTGATGCTTGGAAGGAGCCGGCCAGCAGCCAGCCCCAAGACATTCCCTCCGTTGTCACATCAGAATGCAAAGGCGCACTACATGAAACTCCTGAACTCCACTGCCCGTGCGAGCTCCGCCGTTCTGGCCGGAGCGCTCCTGCTGGGATCGCTGACCGCCTGCGGCGGCGGCTCCAGCCAGGCCACCGCCAAGGCAGACACCAGCTCCCTGACGCTCGCCATCGACAGTGACTCGGCCTCGTTCGGCTTTGATCCACTGCGGGTTTCAGCTGCACAGCGGCAGTTCTTCGAGGGCCTCTACGAGAGCCTGATGACGCTGCAGTCGGACGGTTCCGCGGGGCCTGGCCTGGCCAAGGAGTTCAGCTACAACGCTGACAACACTGTCCTGACGCTCACCCTCAAGGACGGCGTGACCTTCACGGACGGCTCCAAGCTCGACGCCGAACTGGTCAAGGCCAACCTTGACCGCCGGTCAGATCCCGCGCTGAGCGCCTACTCCGCCGTCGCCAAGGGCGGCGCCCAGGAAATCACGTCCGTGGACGTAGTCAGCCCCACGCAGGTGGCCCTGACCTTCGCTGCGCCGCAGCCGGGCTTCGAGAAGAACCTGGCTTCCACCACGGGCATGATCGTGGGCAAGAACGGTGTCGCTGACTCGGCTAGCCTCGCCGCCACCCCTGACGGTTCCGGCCCCTACACCCTGGATCCCTCCACGGTGAAAGGCAACAAGTACGTGCTGGTGAAAAACGAAAAGAGCACGGAGGCTTCGAAGTACGCCTTCAACAAGGTGATCTTCAGCGTGGTCCAGGACCCGCAGGCCCGCGCGAACGCGCTGGTATCCGGCCAGGCGGACGTGGCCATGCTGACCTCCTCAAGCGTTGATTTCGCCAAATCCAAGGGCGTGGGTGTGTCCCAGATCGGCGGCACCGTCAACACCATGATCTCCTTCGACAAGATCGGCAAGACCGCCCCGGCATTCGCGGAGGAAAAGGTCCGCCAGGCTATCCAGTACGCCATCAACCGCCAGGCCCTGGTGGACGCCCTGCACAAGGGTGACATTCCCGCCTGGAACGCACTGCCCAAGGACTCCGCAGGCTTCAGCAAGGACATCGAAACGAAGTTCGCCTACAACCCGGACAAGGCCAAGAGCCTGCTGGCCGAAGCCGGCTACCCGAACGGCTTCGACTTCACCATCATCGCCAGCGCCCAGACCCAGACAGACCTGCAGGCCGTCCAGAAGGACCTCGCCGCCGTCGGCATCACCATGAACGTCAAGATGGCCTCCTCCACTGACGAAGCTTTCGCCGCCGTCGCCACCACGCCCCTCGGCTACGCACCGCTGAACTGGGACAACCCCGTCGGCGTGATGTACGGCGCCATCCTGAACGGTTTCACCAACGTGCAGAAGGCAACCGACGAGCAGCTGAGCGCCGCCACCGGCGAGCTGGCCGCCGCGAAGGACGACGCCGCCGTCAAGGCCGCGGCCACCAAGCTGAACAACCGCCTGGTGGAATCCGGCTGGATGATCCCGCTGTACGAGGCCCTCACCAACCAGGGCTACAACACCAAGAAGGTGGCGCCGGTGGAGTTCGCCGGAACCAACGCCTACCCGCTCCTCTCGTCCTACAAGCCGGCCAGCTGATACCCGCACCTGCCGGGCGGGCGCTCCCCACCAAGGAGGAGCGCCCGCCCGGCAGGGCCTGACCGATGGAGGTCACCATGGCACTATTCATCACCAAGCGCCTGCTGATGGCGTTGGCCACCGTGCTGGTGGTTGCGGTACTGGCGTTCCTGCTGGTGCACGCAATGCCCGGCAGCCCGGGCGCGGTGTCCCTCGGCGCCGGCGCCTCCGAGGAAGCCATCGACGAAGTCAACCAGCGCCTCGGCTGGAACGATCCGCTCCTGCTCCAGTTCGTCAGCTGGCTCGGCGCCGCAGTTCAGGGTGACCTAGGCATCTCGCTCATCGACGGTCGTTCCGTCAGCGCGGACCTGGCCAGCAGGCTCCCCGTCACGGCATCGCTCGCTGCCGGAGCCACGCTCCTCAGCGCAGTCCTCGGCATCGCCTTGGGCGTCACCGCAGCCGTCCGCGGCGGAACCGTGGACCGGATCATCGGCGGTGTGGCCGGTATGGCCGTAGCCCTTCCGGCATTCTGGATCGGCATCATCTTCGTCTACCTCCTGGCCGTCCAGTCCTCCGTCTTCCCGGCCACCGGCTACGTCCCGTTCGAGGTCTCACCCCAGGACTGGGCACTGTCCCTGGCACTGCCGGTGATCACCCTTGCCGTGGGCGGCGGAGCGTTCATCGCCCGCCAGACCAGGGCCTCCATGCTCGAAGCGCTCCAGCAGGAACACATTCGGACCCTCCGGGCCACGGCCACCCCCACCTGGAAAATCCTCTACATCCACGCCCTGCGCTACGCCAGCCTCCCCATCGTGGCCGGCATCGCACTGCAGTTCATCCAGCTCTTTGGCGGTTCGGTCATTGCCGAGCAGCTGTTCGCCATGCCGGGCCTGGGCCAGGCCGTCCAGAACTCCGTCAGCACCCATGACGCCCCGTCCGTCCAGGGCGTCGTAGTGATCGCCACCGTGGTGGTGGTCGCCGTGAACCTGGTGCTGGAACTCGCCACCAAGTTCCTCGACCCGAAGTTGCGTGCCTCATGATCCCCAACGTTGCCCCCGCACCTGCAGATTCAGCGGAGCCGACGGCGGCTGCCGTCCTTCCCAAGGCCCCGCGCCAAAGCGCGGCCAAGAAATTCTCCGGAAGCAAGCTGTTCGCCTCACCGGCGAGCATCGCCGGAGTGATCTGGCTGGCCGCGCTGGTGGTCGCCTCCCTCACCGCGCCGCTGTGGTTGCCGTTCAAGACTGAGGACCAGGACTTCACCGCCGTCCTGTCCGGACCCACCGCCGCCCACTGGCTCGGCACCGATGAACTGGGCCGGGACCTCCTCAGCCGCATCTTCGCTTCGGCGGCCGGCACGCTGGGGACGTCCATGATCACGGTGATTGTCGCCGTCGGCCTCGGAACGTTGTTGGCGATGCTGGCTGCAGCCGCAGGCGAACGCGTGGAAACCGTCATCAGCCGCGTCACCGAAATCATGATGTCCCTGCCCGGCACGGTGATTATCCTGGCCGTCATCGGCGCGGTGGGAACCAACATTCCGCTGATTATGGGCATCCTGGGCGTGCTGATCTCCGCGGGCATTTACCGGGTGATGCTGGGCCAGGCCAAGTCCCTGCAGTCCCAGCTGTACATTGACGCGGCCAAGGTGGACGGCGTGAGCACGGCCGGCATCAGCCTGCGGCACGTGCTGCCCGGCCTGACCAACACCATTGTGGTGCAGGCAGCCTTGATCTTCGCCGTCGGTATGCTCATCCAGGCCGGCCTGGCATTCATCGGCTTCGGGCCGCCCATCCCGCAGCCCAGCTGGGGCGGAATGATTCAGGGCGCCTCGCAGCACGTCTACGACGCCCCCTGGCTGATGGTCCCCACCGGCGCTGTGCTGGCCCTGACAGTCCTGGCCGCCAATGCCATCGGCAACGCCCTCGGCAAGGCACCCAACGCCACCGCCTCACACCTGCCCTCAGCTGCAGCCCGGCGCCAGCGCGGGAAAGCCGTCGCGGCGATCGCAGCAACTGCGCCGGCCTCGCAGGACGTCGCGAAGAACACACTCAGCGTCCGCAACCTCTCTGTGGGCGTGGACTCCGTGGGTGCCGGCAAGGGAGTCCGCCTGGTCACGGATGTCTCCTTCGACGTCGAACCCGGCACCGTCCTTGGCCTGGTGGGGGAATCCGGCTGCGGCAAAACCATGACGGCACTGTCGCTCCTGGGCCTGCTGCCCTCCGGGGTTTCCGTGACCGGCGGCCAGATCCTCTGGAACGGCAAAAACCTGGCCGCGGCCACCGAGAAGGACATGGAAGGCATCCGCGGACGCGGCATCGCCCTGATCTCGCAGGAACCCATGCGCGCCTTGGACCCCATGTTCACCGTGGGCTACCAGCTCACCGGCACCGTCCGGCGCCTCCGCGGGATAGGCCGGGCCGACGCGAAGGCCGAAGCCCTGGGCCTGCTGGAAAAGGTAGGCATCGTGGACGCCGCCCGCATCCTCAAGACCTACCCGCACCAGATCAGCGGCGGCATGGCCCAGCGCGTGGCCATCGCCCTGGCGCTCGCCGGCCGTCCCCGCCTGCTCGTGGCCGACGAACCCACCACCGCACTCGACGTCACCGTGCAGGCCGAGATCCTCTCGCTGCTGCGGTCCCTGGTGAAGGACACCGGAATGTCCGTAGTAATGGTGACGCACGATCTTGGCGTCGTGGCCGACCTCTGCGACCAGGTGGCCGTGATGTACGCCGGCGAGGTAGTGGAGAACGGCCGGACGGACAGCATCCTGGACAACCCGCGCCACCCGTACACCCTCGCGCTGCTCGCCGCTGATCCGCACGCCAACCACGGCGCGGACATGCCAGAACGGCTGGCCACCATCAGCGGACAGGTCCCGCAGCCCAAGGACTGGCCCAGCACCTGCCGGTTCGCCGCCCGCTGCCAGTTCGCCGGGTCCGCCTGCCTGGTCCCCATCCCGCTGCTTCCCTCCGGAACCGGCGACGGCGTGGTGCGCTGCGTCAAGGCGGACGAACTCGCCGTCGAAGGCCTGGATTGGTTGGCCACGGACGTCCCCAGCCACCACATCCTGAACCTGGTTGAGGCCCCGGCTGCTGCAACCCGAACTGCTGAAAAGGATCCCGCATGAGCACCGCAACCTCGGTCCGCCCCGAAGCGCCGCTGCCCGCCGCCGCCCAGCCCCTGCTGGAGGTCAAGGACCTGGTGGTCCGCTATGGACGCGGCCGCAAGGCAGCCGCCGCTCCCGCCGCCGTCGACCGCGTCAGCTGCAGCATCGCCCCCGGGGAAACCGTGGGACTGGTGGGGGAGTCCGGCTCGGGCAAGTCGACCATCGGCAAGGCGATCCTGGGCCTGCAGAAGGTGTCCGGCGGGTCCATCACGTACCAGGGCAAGGACATCACCTCCGCCGGAGCGTCCCAGCGCAGGGCCCTGGGAAGTGAACTGCGGGCTGTCTTCCAGGACCCCAACTCCTCCCTGAACCCACGCAACACCGTGGGGTCCTCGCTGGCCGAACCGCTCCGGCTCCGCGGCGTTGGAGCGGCGGAGGCGCGGCAGCGCGCCGAGGACATCCTGGAACGCGTTGGCCTGCCCCGCGAGGCAGTGGACCGGTACCCCAGCCAGTTCTCCGGCGGCCAGCGCCAGCGCATCTCCGTGGCCCGCGCCCTGATCTGCGACCCCAAGCTGGTGGTCTGCGACGAAGCCGTCAGCGCCCTGGATCTCTCCACCCAGGCCCAGGTGCTGAACCTCCTGGCCGATCTGCGCGACGAGCGCGGCCTGGGCTACCTGTTCATCGCGCACGACATCGCCGTGGTCCAGTTCCTGGCCCAGCGCGTGGTGGTCCTGTACCGAGGCCAGGTGATGGAAAGCGGACCTGCCGCCGCCGTCACCGAGAACCCCAGGCACCCGTTTACCCAAGCCCTCGTGGCCGCGTCCCCGGTACCCCGGCCCGCCGAGCAGGCCGCCCGCCGGGAGGCCCGCGAGTCCCTCGGGGTGCGGACCGGAGCGGCCGCGGTGCCCGGACCCGGCGGCTGCCCCTTCCGGCTCCGTTGCCCGCTGGCCACCGAGCTCTGCGCCTCTGAACGCCCGGCCCTGCGCACGGTGGGCGGCTCCGACGTCGCCTGCCACTACGCCTGAATATTTTTCACACAGACTGCAGAACGGAACATCCCGCATGACTTCGACTCCCTGGCACGCCGCCATGATCACCCCTGACGAAGAGTTCGACGGCGCCCCGCTGCTCCGTAAGGAATTCCGGCTGGCCGAAGGGCACGGCGCGGTGGCTAAGGCGACGCTCCGTGCCACCGCTTTCGGGGTTTACGAAGCCCTGATCAACGGCGTTCCGGTGGGCGAGGACGTACTGAGCCCGGGCTGGAGTTCCTACGAGTGGCGGCTCCGGTACCGCAGCTACGACGTGACGGCGCTCGTGCTGCCTACAACTGTCATCGGGGTAGCGCTGGGTAACGGCTGGTACCGCGGGCGGCTGGCCTGGCACGGCATGTCCAACCTCTACGGCGATGAGCTTGGCTGCTTCGGGCAGCTGGATATCGAGTTCGAGGACGGGCACGTCCAGACCGTCGCGTCGGATTCCTCCTGGCAGTCCGGCCCCTCCGCCACCACCTTCAACGATCTTTACGACGGCCAGACCATCGACGCCCGCCGGAACCAGCCGGGCTGGGCGGAGCCGGGCTTCGACGCCGGCACCTGGGCCGGGGTGCGCACGCTGGAGTTCGACGCCGGCCGGCTTGCTGAGCCGGCGGGCCCGCCCGTGGTGCGTACCGCCGTCGTCCGTCCCGTTGAAATTCTCACCTCGCCGAGCGGCAAGACGCTGGTGGACTTCGGCCAGAACCTGGTGGGCTGGCTGCGGTTCACCGTCCAGGGCGAGGCAGGGGAGACCATCACCGTGCGCCACGCCGAAGTGCTGGAGAACGGCGAGCGGGGCGTCCGCCCGCTGCGGTCCGCCAAGGCCACGGACACGTTCATCCTGTCCGGTGGCGAGGACTCCTTCGAGCCCACTAAAACGTTCCACGGGTTCCGCTACGCCGAAGTTTCCGGCTGGCCCGGCACGCTCTCCGAAGATTCACTCGAGGCGGTGGTGGTGCATTCCGAGCTGGAGCGCACCGGCACCTTCAAGTGCTCCAACGAACTGGTGAACCAGCTGCACCGCAACATCGTGTGGGGCCTGCGGGGCAACTTTCTGGACCTGCCCACGGACTGCCCGCAGCGCGACGAGCGGCTCGGCTGGACCGGGGACATCGCCGTCTTCGCGCCCACCGCGGCGTTCCTCTACGACGTCAAGGGCTTCCTGCAGGACTGGCTCCTGGACCTCGCTGCCGAGCAGAAGGCGGCGGATGGCCTTGTGCCAATCACCGTCCCGGATGCGCTGAAGTACTGCCCGCAGCCGCCTGAATTCCCGGCGCCGGAATCGTCAGCGCTCTGGAGCGAGGCCTCGGTCTGGGTGCCGTGGGCGCTGTGGGAGGCCTATGGCGACCTCACCGTGCTGCAGAACCAGTACGAATCCATGACCTCCCACACCCGCCGGGTGGAAGGCCTGCTCTCGCCCACGGGACTCTGGGATTCAGGGTTCCAGTTCGGCGACTGGCTGGACCCGGACGCCGATCCGGACAAGCCGTGGGACGCGAAGGCGGACACCGGCGTCGTTGCCACCACGTGTATGTTCCGCACGGCGAGCATCACGGCCCAAACTGCCCGGTTGCTGGGGCGTCAGCAGGACGCCGAGTACTTCGAGCAGCTGGCCGCACGGGTCCAGGCGTCGTACCTCGAGCACTACGTGGCCGCCGACGGCACCATCCGCAGCGACTGCACCACCGTCTACGCGCTGGCCATTGCCTTCGGGATCCTGCCCAGCGCTGAGCACGTCGACTTCGCCGGGGAGCGCCTCGCCGAGCTGGTCCGGAAGAACAACTACCGCGTGTCCACCGGCTTCGCGGGCACCCCGTTCATCACCGGCGCGCTCACGGACACGGGCCACAGTGAGGAGGCTTACCGCCTGCTGCTGGAGGAGGGCTGCCCGTCGTGGCTTTACCCGGTGACTATGGGCGCCACCACCGTGTGGGAGCGGTGGGACTCCATGCTCGAGGACGGCACCATCAACCCGGGCGAAATGACCAGCTTCAACCACTACGCCCTGGGCGCGGTGGCCGACTGGCTGCACAAGACGGTCGGCGGCATCAGTGCGCTCGCACCCGGTTACAGCAAGGTGCGGATCGCGCCGGTGCCGGGCGAAGGCATCGACTGGGCCAAGACCTCCCTGAAGACGACGCACGGAACCGTCCGTGTGGAATGGAAGCACGACGACGGCGCGTTCCGCCTCGAGGCGACGGTACCCGGGGGAGCGGAGGCCGACGTCGTACTTCCGGGCGGTGAGCAGCGCACCGTCGGTGCCGGCACGCACAGCTTCAGCGTGCCTGCCGCGCTGGCCGTCCCGGCCGGAGCGTAGGAGTGGCGGCTTTGCCGGAGCTGCTGGTCGTGGATAACGACTTCGCCGGCGATCCCGACGGGCTTGTGGCCCGGGCGCACATCCTGTTGCGCTGCGGCCCCGACGTGACTGTGCTCGTGACGAGCTCGCCGCTGGATCCGGGACTTGCCAAGGCAGCAGGAGCCGACCCTGCAACCACAGCCAGCCGGGGGACGGAACTGGCCGAGGAGCTCCTGGAGCTGATGGGGATCGACGACGTCCGGGTGATGACGGGTGTCGAGGATCCCGGAACCGGCGCAGGGCAGGTCAGCGCCGCGGCGCGCGAGATCGTAGAGATGTCCGCACGCTTTGAGCGGACCATGATCCTGTGCGGAGGACCGCTGACCAATGTTGCTGCCGCGCTGGAGCTGGACCCGACGCTCGCCGATCGCGCAATGCTGGTGTGGGTGGGCGGCACGCTGGCCGAAGCGGACCGCGGGGAATACAACTCGGACACGGACGCCGCATCCGCCGCGGAGGTGATGGCGTCGAGGATGGCCCTGGTCCGGATCCCGTGCGAGGAGTACACGCAGATGACCGTTGCGGTGGACGCGGTGAAGAACGAGCTGGCTGCCGCATCGCCGGTGGGGTCCTGGTTGGCGGAGCGGCTGCTGGACGTTCCGTCCTTTGTGCAGCTGGGCAGCAAGCTGACCGTCGGCGATAGTGTCCTGGTGCCCTTTGTGCCAGGCCCAGGCATGGCCGGGATCGTGGCTGATTCGGGACCCGTGATCCACAACAGGATCGATAGTGCCGCGCTGTGGGAGGACCTGCTCGAGCAGCTTAAAGCAGTGCGTTAGGTAGCCTGATCCGGGGCACCTTTCCACCTATGGATCGCCCTGTTGCCGCATGGTATTTTGACCCTCTTACGTCGCTTAAAGGGAGCGATCCAGGAGGAGGGCAAGCTCATGAGTGATACCAATTCCGCCGGAGCGAACGTGGACGTTGTGGACATCCTGACCAGTGATCACCAGGACATGATTGCGCTGATCGCGCAGATCAGGAGTGCGTCCGGGGACGGCGCACGGGATCTGGCGGACACCCTGATCGCGGAGGTCATGCGTCACGCGGTTGCCGAGGAAATGTACGTTTATCCGGCCGTCGAGGACCACGTGCCCAACGGCAAGGAAGAAGTGGAACATGACAAGAAGGAGCACGACGAGATCGTCAAGCTCATGAAGCGGCTGGAGAAGGCGGAGCCCGCCGAACCGGCCTTTATGGAGCTGGTCAATGAGCTTGAGGCGCAGCTGAGCCATCACGCAAACGACGAGGAGACTGAACAGTTTCCAAAACTCCGGCTGCACATCCCCCGGGAGAAGCTCGTCGACCTCGGCGAAAAGGTGGAGAAAGCGAAAAAGCTGGCACCCACCCGGCCGCACCCCAGTGCGCCGCATTCGGAGTTGTTCCACAAAACCCTGGGACCGGGCGTTGGCATGGTGGACCGGATCCTGGACAAGCTGAAGGGCAGGCACACGGACTCGTAGGCTTGCCGCGGCGGCTCTCGGCCTAGCTGCCGGCCGAGAGCAGCCGCTGGATCTGCACCGCGGCGTCGCTGTCCGGCGCCGGGGTGTAGACCACAAGATGCAAGTCGGGGCGGTCCGAGGGCGAGACCTGGTGGTGCTCCAGCCGGAGCACGCCCACCCAAGGGTGGTGGAAGAGCCTTTCGCGGGATTCGAAGCCGAGGATGTCGTAGCGGTCCCAGCCTTCCTTAAATTCCGGACTGGTCTCCTTGAGCCGCTCCACCTGGTAGGCCACATCCGGATCGCCCAGCCGCTGACCGGCTTCGGCCCGGAACTCGGCCAGGAAGCGCCTGCTGGTGACGTCCCAGTCGGGGAGCAGCTCCCGGACGTACGGGTCGGTGAAGACCAGCCACAGCAGGTTCCGTTCCGGGGCGGCAACGTTGGCGATGTTCGGATACAGCGCGGCGTAGGCCCTGTTCCAGCCAGTGACGCTCCAGTCAGGTGCCAGCGCGAAGGCGGGGTTGGGGCCGAGGGCGTCGAGGAGGCGCTGGATGTGGGCGGGAGCGTCAGCTGCGACCGGACCGGCTGTGACGGGCACTGAATAGCCGCCCAGTGACAGGACGTAGGAACGACCGGTTTCCGAGAGGTGCAGGGTGCGGGCCACGGCTTCCAGGACTTCGCGGGAGGGCCTGATGTCCCGGCCCTGCTCCAGCCATGTGTACCAGGTGACGCTGACGCCGGAAAGGAAGGCGACTTCCTCCCGCCTCAGCCCTCTCTCACGCCGGCGGGCGACGGGCGGTAATCCATACTCGGACCGCAGTGCCTGGTCCCGGCGTGCGCGCAGGAACAGGCCGAGCTCCTTGCGTCTGTCCCCGGCATCTTTCACGGGAAACAACACTAGTACTCTGGTACTCCTACTACTAGTATCAGCACTGTCTTCCGCGCGAGCGCCGGGCACGGCAGGATCGGTAGCATGCCTGCACTCCGTTCCCGCACTGTCACCCATGGCCGCAATATGGCCGGCGCCCGCGCACTGCTGCGCGCCTCCGGCGTCGCCAACACAGACATCGGCAAGCCGATCATCGCCGTGGCCAACTCCTTCACCGAATTCGTCCCCGGCCATACCCACCTCGCTCCTGTGGGCCGGATCGTCTCCGACGCCATCCTTGCGGCCGGCGCTGTGCCGCGTGAGTTCAACACCATCGCCGTGGACGACGGCATCGCCATGGGCCACTCCGGGATGCTCTACTCCCTGCCGTCCCGCGACCTGATCGCCGACTCCGTGGAGTACATGGTCAACGCACACTGCGCCGACGCCCTGGTCTGTATCTCCAACTGCGACAAGATCACGCCGGGCATGCTCATGGCCGCGCTGCGCCTGAACATCCCCGTAGTGTTCGTCTCCGGCGGGCCCATGGAGGCCGGCCGCGTGACCCTGACCGACGGCTCCGTACGCTCCCTGGACCTGGTGAACGCGATTGCCGACGCCGTGGACGAGTCCATTTCCGATGAAGACATCAACCTCATCGAAGAGAATGCCTGCCCCACCTGTGGTTCCTGCTCCGGCATGTTCACCGCCAACTCCATGAACTGCCTCGCCGAGGCAATCGGCCTGGCCCTGCCGGGCAACGGCTCCGTGCTGGCGACCCACACCGCGCGCAAGGCGCTGTACGAGAAGGCCGGCGCCACCGTCGTCGAGCTCGTCAAGCGCTACTACGACGGCGACGACGACTCAGTTCTGCCGCGCTCCATCGCCACTGCCGAGGCCTTTGACAACGCCATGGCCCTGGATATCTCGATGGGCGGCTCCACCAACACGATCCTGCACCTGCTGGCTGCGGCCCAGGAAGCGGGCGTGGAGTACGGACTGGCCGAGATGGACGCCAAGTCGCGCCAGGTGCCCTGCCTGGCAAAGGTGGCCCCGAACGTTGCCAAGGACAAGACCTATTACATGGAGGACGTGCACCGCGCCGGCGGCATCCCTGCGCTGCTGGGCGAACTGAATCGCGGCGGCCTCCTGCACAAGAACGTCCACTCCGTGCACTCCGCGGATCTGGACGGCTGGCTGGATGACTGGGACATCCGCGGCGGCAAAGCCACGGAAGAAGCGAAGGCCCTGTGGCATGCGGCTCCCGGCGGCGTCCGCTCCTCCACCGCGTTCTCCCAGTCGAACCAGTGGACCTCCCTGGACACCGACGCTGCGGAAGGCTGCATCCGGTCCGTGGAGCACGCCTACTCCAAGGACGGCGGCCTGGCTGTGCTCCGCGGCAACGTGGCCTTGGACGGCGCCGTGGTGAAGACCGCCGGCGTGGACGAGTCCATCTGGGTCTTTGAAGGCCCGGCAGTCGTATGCGAGTCCCAGGACGAAGCCGTGGAAAAGATCCTGAACAAGGGCGTCAAGGAAGGCGACGTAGTGGTCATCCGCTACGAAGGCCCGCGCGGCGGCCCCGGCATGCAGGAAATGCTCTACCCGACGTCGTTCCTCAAGGGCCGCGGCCTGGGCAAGAAGTGCGCCCTCATCACGGACGGGCGCTTCTCCGGCGGCACCTCCGGGCTGTCGATCGGTCACATCTCACCGGAGGCTGCCTCCGGCGGCGCTATCGCCCTGGTGGAGGACGGCGACATCATCAGCATTGACATCACGCAGCGTTCCCTTCAGCTGCAGGTTTCGGACGAGGTCCTTGCCGAACGCCGCGAAAAGCTGGAGGCCAATGGCGGGTACAAGGCCAAGAACCGGGACCGCTACGTTTCCCCGGCCCTCCGCGCCTACGCCGCCATGGCACTGTCGGCCGACAAGGGCGCGGTGCGTGACGTGTCACTGGTGGAGAACTTGGTCTAGGCTGCGAAGAAAACTCCCGGGAGGACCCATTGCCGTACACCGTTGATTTCAAGGACGTCTCCACCATTGGTTTGGAGTCGTCACCCGTGGCGGAAGCGCTGGCGGGGCTGCGCGCCAACGAGGCGCGGTACTACAAGAACAAGTACGACCACGATTTCACCGTCACCCCTGCCAGTGAGGCGCCGGAGACAGTGGCGTATGTGCACAACATCCTCTCCACAGAGCGCAATCTCGTCATCGCGTCCCGTCCACTCGAAGTGTCCTCCTTCGAAGTGGACGGGCTGCGCATGGCGTACGTGTTCTATGAGTCCGGCCTGGCAATCAACGTGATGTACGGCCTCGAGGAAGGCGGGAAACGGGCAGTCGGGTTCAAGCTCTCCGACGGCATGGACGTTCCCGAGGAACTGGCATCCAGCTTCAAGTTCGCGCGCCAGAAGTCCAAGCTCGCCGGCGTCATCCGCGGCTCCTACTTTGTGATCAAGGGCGAGTACTGACCCAGGACCCCTTTCCGGCAGCACGAGGCTGCATGCCGCGGCGTGGACCGGTTGAAGGCTGCAATGTCAGACCCTCCTTCTAGTCTGAAAGTGTCCCGAGGAGGAGGGGCATTGGTTCCGTGAAGGGGGTGCAGCGTGGAGGTTCAGCCGTTCGTCGATGACGAGGAGGCGTGGGTTCCGGCTGTCGAGTTCACGGACGGGGAGGATTCGCTCCTGGCCGGGACGGTGAGCTTCCCGGTTCCGGCTTTCCTGACCGCTGATGGTGCGGTCCGCGTGGTCCAATCGGCTGACAGGCTTATTGCGTGGGCTACGGGCCTGAAGCAGGGCGCGCTTGCCCGGGTTGAGGAAGCTGTTGCCGAGGAAGCTCCCGCACGGGAGGAGAGCCAGCCGGTACGGTTTGGCGGGGACGAGGCCCATGCGCTTGCTGTCACCGAAGTGTCAACGGCGTGTGCCCTCTCGGAAGGCACGGCTGCGCGGTTGCTTAATGATGCGGCGGAGCTGACGACGTCGCTTTGGGAGGTCCTTGAAGCCCTGGAGGCCGGCGACATTTCCGAGGTGCATGCGCGGATCATTGTTGACCAGGCCCGTTCCCTCCCTGACGGGCAGGCTGAACGGTTCGCGTCGGTGGGGCTGCGGCGGACGCGGACGCGGAACGGGCGCAGGCGGACGCCGGCTGAATTGCGTGCCTGTCTGCGGCGGTTGCGGGAAGAGCTGCACCCTGAAAGCCTCGCAGCGCGCAAGGACGCGGCCCGGCGTGAGCGCGGCGTGTGGTTCAGGGCTGAGCCGGACGGGATGTGCACGCTCTCGGCGTTCCTCACCGCGGAGGTCGGAATGGCAATCTATAGCGGACTGGATCGTGATGCGCGGCTGGCCAGCGCACGGGCCGCGGAGCTCAAGGAGCTCAGGGACCTTCCTGGGCCCGGCTCGGCTTCTGGATCCAGCGGTGCAGAAGTCGGCGCTGCTCCTGGACCCGGCGCTGCTCCTGGACCTGGCACTGTTTCTGAAGCCGGCGCTGCTGTGGATTCGCCTACGCTGTCGGAGTTCCGCGCCGAGTCGCTGGCCTACCGCCTCTTGGGTGGCCCTGAAACGGGCGGGTCCGACAAGCTTTTTGGTGGCCCTGACGGGGTGGACTCCAGGGTGTTCCGCCCTGAAATCGTGGTGACTATCCCGGTGGGACAGGTTATGGGCGGCAGCCCAGGTTCCGGCGGCGGTCCGATACCCGCCGAACCAGCCACATGGCTCTCGGCGGCGGCTGGACTTGGTACGGCCGGACCTCCGGGTGCTGGTTTTGGTGCGGCTGGGTTTGGTACGGCCGGGCCTCCAGGTGCTGGTTTTGGTGCGGCTGGGCTTCGCGCGGCTGGGCTTGGCGCGGCCGGACCGCCGGGTGCTGAGTTTGGGACGGCTGAACTGGAAGGGTATGGCCCTCTTGATGCTGCCACGGCTCGGCGTTTGGCGGCGCTGGCGCCTGCCTGGTACCTGCTGTTCACGGACGGGACCACCGGGGAGGCGTTGGGTGTGGGGCGGCGGGCATATCGTCCACCGAAGGCGTTGCGCCGGTATTTGCAGTGCCGTGACGGGACCTGCCGGTTCCCGGGATGCACCCGCCGGGCCAGTGTCTGCGAGCCCGATCACACTATCGAGTGGCAGGACGGCGGGACTACCGATCCCGGCAATCTGGCGATGCTCTGCCGCAGGCATCATGCGCTGAAGTCCATCGGCGCGTGGAGCTACAGACACTCTTCCCCTTCCGGCAACCTGGAGTGGCGTTCACCGCTGGGCCGGAAATACACCACCGAACCAGCGGACCACGGAAAAGTCCTCAATATGCTCCAACAGCCAGAGCCACCACCGTTCTAGCCGGGAGGTGCTTCGGCTGTCGCAGTTTCGGCGCCACCGCATTCCCGCTGGCGTCCGTCACGGGCCGTCGTGTGTGTGGACTTGATCAGGGTGGACGTTCAGGACTTGAACCGCCCCAGTTCCGGGGCGGCTCAGTCCAGCGCGAAGACCTGGCCAGTCTGGATCCCTGAAACCGACATCACATGTGCGCGCCAAAATTGTCGGTGTGCCACGTGACGGCAGGCACGAATTCGCCTCTTTGGTGACTCTTCATTACATGGCCGGAGTGTCGCATAGGTCACATGCAGTTGCTTCTGGGCGACTTACCCGCCCAACCTTGCATCACATCTTTTTTCAGCGCTTGTCAGAGCGTGCCCAACGAAGGAGCACCACCTATGACTGACGTTCTTTGGTTTTCGGACCTCGGCCTGTCCGACCTCGATCAAGTCGGCGGCAAGAACGCCTCGCTCGGCGAAATGGTCCGAAACCTCGCCTCCTCCGGGGTCAAGGTCCCGGACGGTTTCGCCACCACAGCAGACGCCTACCGGCGTTTCTTGAGCGGGTCCGGCCTCGACACCCGGATCGAAGGCATCCTTAAGGACCTGGACAGCGGCGATGTAACCGCACTGGCCCTGGCCGGGAAGCAAATCCGGGACCTGATCAGCAGCACCCCCTTTCCAGCCGGATTCGAGGAGCAGATCCGGACCGCCTACCACCGTTTGACGGACAACCACGGCGGTGACGTGTCCTGGGCAGTGCGCTCCAGCGCCACGGCCGAAGACCTGCCTGATGCTTCCTTCGCCGGGCAGCAGGAGACCTTCCTGAACATCCGGGGCGTGGATAACATCCTGCTCGCCATCAAGGACGTCTTTGCCTCGCTCTACAACGACCGGGCCATCGCCTACCGGGTGCATCACGGCTTCACGCATTCAGAAGTTGCGCTCTCAGCCGGCGTCCAGCGCATGGTCCGCTCCGACGTCGGCGCTTCCGGGGTGATGTTCACCATGGACACCGAAACGGGCTTCAACGACGCCGTCTTCATCACCTCCTCCTACGGCCTCGGCGAGGCCGTGGTCCAGGGCGCCGTAAACCCCGACGAGTTCTACGTCCACAAGGCCGCCCTGGCCGCCGGTCGGCCGGCGGTGCTCAAGCGCGGCCTCGGCGAAAAAGCAGTCCAGATGACTTACACGGAATCCCGTGAGGTGGGCAGGACAGTGGACTTCGTTCCTGTGCCCCAGGACCTTCGCCGCCGTTTCAGCCTGACGGATGCAGAAGTCGAGGAGCTTGCCCGCCACGCGATGGCCATCGAGGCGCACTACGGCCGCCCCATGGACATCGAGTGGGGGAAGGACGGGGTGGACGGCGAGCTCTACATCCTTCAGGCGCGTCCTGAGACCGTTGAGTCCCGGAAGGCCACCGGCACCATCTCCCGGTACACGCTGAACGAGCGCTCGGCCGTCCTGGTCGAGGGCCGGGCCATTGGCCAGCGCATCGGCGCGGGCCAGGTACGGGTCCTCACCTCGATCGACCAGATGGCCTCGTTCCAGGCCGGGGACGTCCTGGTGGCCAACATGACGGACCCGGACTGGGAACCGATCATGAAGAAGGCCGCCGCCATCGTCACCGACCGCGGCGGGCGCACCTGCCACGCAGCCATCATCGCCCGCGAACTTGGCATCCCGGCCGTCGTCGGTACCGGCAATGCTTCCCGGCTCCTGGCTGACGGCTCACCGGTCACGGTTTCCTGCGCCGAGGGCGAGGCGGGCCTGGTCTACGAGGGCCTGCTGGACTACACCCTGAACGAGACCAGCCTGGACACCATGCCGCCGGCGCCGGTCAAGATCATGATGAACGTGGGAACCCCCGAGCAGGCCTTCAGCTTCGCCCGGCTTCCGCACCACGGTGTAGGGCTCGCCCGCCTCGAATTCATTATCAACCGCCAGATCGGTATCCACCCCAATGCCCTGCTGGCAGTGGCGGGAGAGATCGAACGCCCGGCCGGTCTCTCGGACTACACCGTGCGCCAGATCCGCGAGAAGACGGCTGCCTACGACGGGCCCCGGGACTACTACGTCCGGCGCCTGGCCGAGGGCATTTCCACCATCGCCGCGGCGTTTGCCCCCGAACCGGTCATCATCCGGCTCTCGGACTTCAAGTCCAACGAGTACGCCAACCTGCTGGGCGGTCCCGCATTCGAACCAACCGAGGAGAACCCGATGATCGGCTACCGGGGTGCGTCCCGGTACCTCTCGGACTCGTTCCGGCAGGCCTTCGAGCTTGAGTGCGAAGCCCTGAAGTTCGTGCGCAACGAAATGGGCCTGTCCAACATCAAGATCATGGTCCCGTTCGTGCGGACCCTGGACGAGGCCCGGGGAGTCACCGAGCTGCTCGCCGCCAACGGGCTGCGCCGGGGCGAGGACGGGCTGGAGATCGTGATGATGTGTGAACTGCCCGCCAACGCCCTGCTCGCCGATGAGTTCCTCGAGTACTTCGACGGCTTCTCCATCGGCTCCAACGACCTGACCCAGCTGACCCTGGGCCTGGACCGCGATTCGGCGCTGGTGGCCGAAGGCTTCGACGAACGGAACCCGGCGGTAACCAGGCTCCTGGAAATGGCCATCGCCGCCTGCCGTGCCAAGGGCAAGTACGTCGGCATTTGCGGGCAGGGCCCCAGCGACCACCCGGACTTTGCCGAGTGGCTCCTGGAAAAGGGCATCAGCTCCATCTCGCTGAACCCCGACGCCGTCACCGACACCTGGCTGCGACTGGCCCGCTCCGGAACGCGCTCAGCGGTCTAAGTGGCGGACCAACACCGGATGGATACCGTGGGGGCGGGCAGCTCGTCCGCCCCCACGGTGTTCTTCCTTTCCGACAGCACCGGCATCACCGCCGAAACGCTGGGCAATACCTTGCTCACTCAATTTCCCACCCGGCACCTGGAGCGCCGGACCATCCCGTTCATCACCACGGTGGAGCAGGCTCACGAAGTGGTCGCCGTCATCGACCGGCTCGCCGCCGCCGGGCCCCGGCCGATCATCTTCTCCACCACCGTCGATAACGATATTCGCGCCGTTCTTTCCCGGAGCCATGGGCACTTCTTCGACCTCTTCGGGGCACATATCGGCCAACTGGAACAGGCACTCCACGTCCCCGCCAGCGGGCAGCCCGGCCAGGCCCACGGCGTGGGTGACGCGGTCCGCTACCAGTCCCGCATGGCCGCCGTCGAATACGCCATCGAGCACGACGACGGCCAGTCCGTGCGTGCGCTGGAGCGCGCAGAACTGATCCTCATCGCTCCCTCGCGGTGCGGAAAAACCCCCACCACCATGTACCTGGCGCTGCAGCACGGCATCCTCGCCGCCAACTTTCCCCTGGTGGAGGAAGATTTCGCCAGCCTGTCCCTTCCGAAACCATTGCTGCCCTTTATGAACAAATGCTTTGGGCTGACCTCCCTGCCCGTGCGGCTGAGCCAGATTCGCCAGGAACGCAGGCCGGGCAGCGACTACGCCTCGCTGGGCCAGTGCACCTATGAGCTGCGCAACGCCGAGGACATGTACAGGGTCAACCAGGTGCCCTATGTAAATTCCGCGTCAATGTCGGTTGAAGAAATCTCCGCCACTGTCCTCCAGCGGATGCGGCTGCACCACTGACCAGGGCCGCGGCCCGCCCTGAGAATGGCCGGCGCCTACCCCTCCGAGTGCGTCCGCACGTCCGGGCTGACTTCGGCCAGGTAGCCCAGGTTCCTGGACACGGCACGCGCCGTGGCCCGGACCGCCGGGGCCAGCACGTTGGGCGGCGTTGAGCCGTCCGGCACCACGATGGACAGCGCGGCCACCACGGACCCCTGCGCGTCAAAGATCGGCGACGCGACGGACACTGTCTTCGAGGGCGCCGAGCGGCGGATCATGGCAATCCCGGTGCGCCGCACATCAGACAGGGTCCGGCGCAGCTGGCCTTCGGGCATGTGCTCCACGCCGGGTTCGTGCTCGGGCGGCTTCCGCAGCGTGGCCTCCTGGAACTGCTGGTCCGCGCCTGCCAGGAGAACCAGCCCGACGGCGGTGCTCCGCAGCGGCGCGCGTCCGCCCACCCGGTACGCCACTTCCGTGGCGTCCTTCGAGGACAGCCGCTCAATCAAGACGGCTTCCTCGTTGTCCCGCACGGCCAGCAGGACGTGGTGCCGGGTCACCTCGAACAGGTCCTCCAGGTAGGGCAGTGCGATCTCGCGCACGCCGTGGCCGCGCGGTGACAGGGATGCCACCTCCCATAGGCGGACCCCCACAACGTAACGGCCGTCGTCGAGCCTTTCCAGTGCGCCCCATGCAACCAGCCGGGCAATGAGGCGCAGCGCGGTGGGCGCGGGCATTCCGGCGTGGCGGGCCAGTTCCGAGAGGGTTAAAGCGCGACGGCGGTCGGAAAAGACCGCGAGCAGGCTCAGCGCCCGGTCAATCACCGGTTCGCCCTGCTTGGGCCGCTTCCCGCGGGCGGGAGTGCTGTCGGTGTCCGGGGTGACAGTCATGGCCGAAGGTCCTTGCGCGGTTGGAGGTGCGGACCGGAGTCCGTGAGCTGGAACACAATATCATTCCAACCAATGAAAGATGTCTGTGGAAGGCGGCCCGCCGGAAACGAAGCTGGAACTCCAGCTGTCCCACGTTCAGGAGCCTCCTGCATGACCTCCACCAGTCTCGACGGCGGCGTCGAGGTAGCCATCATGGCCCCGGCCGCTCCCACCCGGCTTCGCGTGGAGCATCTCCGCGAGGCGATGGGCATCACCACCACCCGGCCGCGCCTCAGCTGGACCCTCCCGGACGGCACAACAGCCCAGACCGGATACCAGATCACAGCCAGCAATGGCTGGGATACCGGCCGGATGGAGTCTGCGCAGCACCTGCTGGTGCCCTACTCCGGTCCGGAGCTGCAGTCCCGCAGCCGGTTCGAATGGCTCGTGCGGACGTGGGCTGCTGATGCCAAGGGCACCGAATCCGAGAGCGCCTGGTCCGAACCGATGCCGGTTGAACTGGGACTCCTGCACCCTTCTGACTGGATTGCGCAATGGATCGGGCCGGAGGAGCCGGCTGTTCCCGCTCCCGAGGAACGGCCCGGCTACGGCCTGTCCAAAACCTTCGGGCTGGAGGCCACCCCGGAGTCAGCCCGCATCTACGCCACCGCCCACGGCATCTACGAGCTGTTCCTCAACGGACAGCGGGTTGGCGACCAGCAACTCACCCCTGGCTCCACCAGCTACAACACCACCCTCCAGGTCCAGTCTTACGACGTCACCGCATTGCTGCGCCCCGGAACCAACACCCTGCGCGCAGTGCTCACCGACGGCTGGTACCGCGGGACCTTCGGTTTCACGCGCGACGCCGACATGTACGGCACGCACACCGCCCTCCTTGCGCAGCTGGAGCTGCAGTCGGGGGACAGCAGGACGGTCATCGGCACCGATGAGTCGTGGCTGGTTTCGCCAAGGGAGATCCTCAGTGCGGACCTGATGGCCGGCCAGCGGGTGGACTTCCGGGTGCCGGCAGCAAACGCGCCCCAGGTCAGCGCCGCCGTCGTCCGTGATGGAAGCTACGAAACGCTGACGGGACCGGTGGCGCCGCCCACCAGGATCGTGGAGGAGCTCGCACCGGTAGCCGTCACCCGCCTAGAGAACGGCCACCAGGTGGTGGACTTCGGCCAGAACATCCACGGCTGGGTGCGCCTCACCAGGCTTGGCGCGCCGGGGGAGAAGGTCACCCTTGTGTACGGCGAGGCGCTCGGCCCCTCCGGTGACGTGACGCAGGACCACTTGCGCCCCATCGACTTCCGCCGGCCGGGCCAGTTCCTGTCCGCAGGCCAGGTTGACGTGGTGACGGCGTCGGGCGCTCCGGGGGAAGCATTCGAACCGCGGCATACTACCCACGGCTTCCAGTACGTGTCCCTGCACGGCCTCACCACGGACCTCGCGCGGGAGGACATCACGGCGTGCCTGGTCCAGACGGACTTGGAGCCGCTGGGCACCTTCACTTGCAGCGATGAGCGGCTGAACAAGCTCCACGAGATTGTGCAGTGGAGCTTCCGGGACAACGCCTGCGAGGTTCCCACAGACTGCCCGCAACGGGAAAAGGCGGGCTGGACGGGGGACTGGCAGCTGTTTATACCCACTGCTGCATATCTCTTCGACGTTACAGGGTTCTCCCGGAAATGGCTGAACGACGTCCGCGCCGACCAGTGGGAGAACGGCGTTATTGCCAACATCTCCCCGTCGCCCGGTGCGGACATCACCTCGGGGGATTTCATGTCCTTCGTCAACGGCTCTGCCGGCTGGGGCGACGCCATAGTGATGGTGCCGTGGGAGCTTTACCTGGCCACCGGAGATGCTGAAATCCTCGGCGAGAACTGGGACGCGATGACCCGGTGGGTGAGCTTCGTCCGGACCGCCGCGGAGTCCCGTCGGCACCCGGAGCGCCAGGCCGCCAGTCCAACACCGGCGCCGCACGAACAATACCTTTGGGACACAGGCTTCCACTGGGGCGAATGGATGGAACCTGACGGTCCGGAACCGGACCTGTTCGCCGCTCGTACCGCTGACCACGGCCTTGTAGCCACGGCCTACTACCGGAACACCACGGCCCTGCTCGCCAAGGTTGCCGCCGTCCTGGGCCGCGAGGAGGAAGCCGCCGCGCTCGCGGAACTCTCGGTGCACGTAAGGCGGGCCTGGGAAGCGGAATACATCGACGCTGGCGGGCAGGTCACCCAGCCCAGCCAGGCCAACTGCGTCCGTGCCCTAGCATTTGACCTCGTCAGCCCGGAATACCGCGCCGCCGTGACGGCCCAGCTCGTCTCGCTGGTCAGGGGCGCAGGCACGCACGTGGGGACCGGCTTCCTCGCCACCCCCTACCTGCTGCCCGTCCTCGCGGACAACGGTGAACTGGAGCTCGCCTACGAGCTGCTGATGCAGGACACTGAGCCCTCCTGGCTGGTGATGGTGGACCGCGGCGCCACCACCATGTGGGAGCTCTGGAACGGCATCGACGCCGACGGTGCACCGCACCAGTCCCTGAACCACTACAGCAAGGGCGCTGTGGTGTCCTTCCTCCACCACTACACCGCCGGCCTGCGCCAGGCCCCCGGCAGCGCGGGCTACGAACGCATCATCATCGAGCCGCGCCCCGGCGCGGGCCTGGCCTCCGCGGCCACCTCGCATCAGGGACCTCACGGCCTGATTGAAGTGGAGTGGAGAACGGACGACGGCGGCCTGCAGCTGAGTGCCACCGTCCCGGCCGGCACCATCGCCGAGGTCCGCCTGCCCGGCCAGCCTCCCGCCGTCGTCGGACCCGGAAAGCACCACTTTGCCGCTGCCCGCGGCGGAACTGCTGAAACGCCCCAGCTTGCCAAAGACCCCGAACTTGTAAGGAGCACACCATGAGTGTCAACGAAGCCACCGAGGTCTACGAAACCAAACCCTTCGATCCTGCCCGGCCCGGTGGTGTGGACGTTCCCCCGTTCCCGGTCTTCGACGCCCCGGGCGTGCCCGAAAACGTCTCGGACATTTCTGCCGTCCACCGTGAAGTCACGTATGCGCGGGCCATCGGGTTCCGGCCGCTCAAGATGGACATCTGGCTGCCGCGCCAGGCCGCCACCCCCGTGCCGGTGGTGGTGTGGGTCCACGGCGGGGCCTTCCAGCTGGGTGACCGCCGCGAACTGCCGCCCACCTTTGCACCGGACTCGGTGTTCCGGCTGCTCAACGAGGCCGGAATCGCCTGCGCCACCGTGGACTACAGGCATTGCCTGGAGGCGCCGTTCCCGGCGCAGCTGCACGACCTGAAGGCGGCCGTCCGCTACCTGCGCGAATATGCGGCCGACCTCGGCGTGGACCCGGAACGGTTCGGCGCCTGGGGCGAATCCGCCGGCGGGCACCTCGTCGCGCTGCTCGGACTGACTGGCGCCAGGGAGGACCTGCACGGCGGGCTCGGTGCGCAGGGGCACTCCAGCCGCGTCAGCGCCGTCGTCGACTTCTACGGGGTCTCCTCGCTCGTGGACATCCCGCCGATGAACACCCCGGAAGGTCTCTTCCCGCCGGCGCTGACCGCCGCTGTTCCGGCTGGAATGTCCCTGCAGCCCGAGTACATGCTGGTGGGCGGCTCGGACGATCCCGCGCTGCTGGCTGCGGCAAGCCCGGTCAGCTACGTCACCGCCGGCGCGGCGCCGTTCCTGCTGATCCACGGCGACAGTGACGGCCTGGTGCCGCACTCGCAGACCGACCTCCTGGCCGCGGCGCTTGCGGCAGCAGGCGTGGAGCATGAAGTGGTCACCATCAAGGGCGGCGACCACTGCTTCTTCGGCGCGGAAGACCAGCTGGACAATATTCTCGCGGCCGCCGTCGGCTTCTTCACCGAAAAGCTGGGCCGGCCATGACAGTCCGGCAGGGGGAATCCTCCGTGCCGTCCGACGGCGGGAAGCTCGCGCCGGACGCGGGTTTCGCCTTGTATATGGCGGCACCCGAAGGCCCAGAAACCCTGCCCAGCCAGGTGGGCCCCGACGTGCCCATCCGTACTGTTACCGCGGAGGGCCGGCGCGGGCCGGTGGGCGTCCGGATCTACGGGGAGCCGTCCTCCACCGGTGGGCCAGCGCTCGTGTGGCTGCACGGCGGCGGTTTCGTCAGCGGCAGCCTGGATATGCCCGAATCCGACTATCTGGGCCGGGTGCTCGCCGCAGCCGGGATTCCGGTGCTGTCCGTCGATTACCGGCTGGCCCGCGACGGAGTGCACTTTCCGGTGCCCCACGAGGACGCGCTGGCGGCATGGTTCTGGATCCGCCGCAACGCCGCCGGACTCGGGTTGGATGCGGATCTCCTGTGCCTGGGCGGCGCAGGCGCGGGCGGCAACCTCGCCGTGGGCGCCGCGCTCTACCTGACCGACGCCGGCAAGCCGCTCCCTGCGAAACTCCTGCTGGCGTATCCCTTCCTCCATGCCGAACTGCCGCCGCCCGCGGGCGGACTGGACGAGGAGGTGATGGCGACGCTGCCCCGGCACCTCCGCTTCACACTCGAGGACTGCCTGCGGAATGCGGAGAACTATGTGGGCGGTCCCGTGAGCATGGCGTCCTCCTACGCGATGCCTGGCTACGCCGACCCGTCCGGGCTGCCGCCGACTGCCATCGTCGCCTGCGAGTACGACGACGTCCGCGGCTCCTCCGAGCTGTTCGCCGCCAACCTGGAGCAGGCCGGTGTTCCGGTGTCCTACTTCCTGGCCCGCGGCGCCGTCCACGGGCACCTCAACCACGCGGCCGGCAGCCCGGAGGCACAGCCCGTCCTGGATTTCCTGGCCCAGGAGCTGGCGTCCGTAAAGGCTGACTAGCTGCAGTTCATCGCTTCGAGTCGAACCGATGACGTACCCGGCCGCGCTAGCTAAGACAGTAGTCATAACGGCGACCGCGCACAGGACCTTGCGGCATGAAGGAGCGTCGTAAATCGACGGGTTTCCGCGGATGGCTAACACTATGCTGTGAGGGTGCGTCCAGCGCTGCCAGACGTGCTTCAACGTCCCTCGACTGGCCCCCGGCTCCCATAACCCCTTGGCACACAATAGGGCAGCCAACGGAAAGACCTCTGCGAACCCTGCGCTGTTCCATGCAGTACAGAGTTACTGTCATCTTGAATACCTATCTATAGATGTGTTGACATCGAATTCAACGCTCGATATCGTTGTGCCCGCTCGCTGTGGACCGCTTCGAGCCATTCGGATTCACAGGGCCGGATGCGCGTTCTAATCAATGGGGATGGAAGAACTGATGAGAAGCAGAGCAGGTCTGATGATGTCGCTAACGCTCAAGCCTGTGGATGCGGCCTCTTTCACCACGGAGCGAGGCGCGGGTGGCGGGAAATGCGTTCACGTATTGGACGCGGCCAGGGGGAAAGAAAGCATGACGATTCGAGGCCGGGCGCCCCGAATGGTAAAAGCGCCGCACTACTGACGGCGTAGGTCGTTGCGTTGACCCTGTGTTGAGGCTGTCCGCTTGTGAATCCACTGGGCGCTATCTAAGAGGCGCTTCTCGCGTCTTAGCGCATTCTCAAAGAGGAGAAGTATGAAAATCAGATCCGATCAGCCAAAATTCGGGCTTAGGAGCGGCCTCGTGATGCCGGGCATGGCACTTGCAGCAACGGTGGCTTTGCTGCTATCGGGCTGTTCTGCTGGAGGCAGCAGTAGCGGTGGCTCTTCGGGCAGTAAAGAACCCATCAAGATTGGGGCGACCGCACCCCTGAGCGGAGCACTCAGCCCAGGATGTCTCAAAACGATCGGGGGGGCCCGGGGATGGATCGACAAGGTCAACGCGGAAGGTGGGATCAATGGACGTCAAATCGAGTTCACTGTTCTGGATGATGAGGGTGACCCGCAGCGTGGCGTCAGCAATGCCCGCCGCTTGATTGGCGATGGTGTAGCCGCGTTTGTTGACAACTGCGCGAGTCCCGGCACGGTCGCGGCGATCCCTGTAATCGATGCAGCCGGCATCCCCAACCTGTTTCCCAACAGTGCGAGTGACGCGATCGTGCACCCAGGTGCGCCGACATTGTTCACCCTGCTCCCACCGTTTGACCAGCAATTGGCAACGGTCGTTCCGTACGCGATGGGCAAGAATGGCCCCGGCAAGGTTGCGCTCGTCTACATAGACGGTCTAAGCCCGAACATCGCGCCCGCCGCAGAATGGGCAGTCAAAAAATCCGATGGAACAATGGTCGCAGAACTCGGTGTTCCGGGTGCGACCACCGACTGGGGTCCGACGGTCATCAAGCTCAAGGAAGCCAATCCCGATTACGTGGCGATTGCACACGCGACACCTGCCACCGGCTATCTCGTGGCGGAGATGGACCGCCAGGGTCTCAAGCCTCCTAAGGGTATTATCGCCGCGTATCAGGGTGCCGACACGATCTACAGTAAGAACGCAGGTGCGGCCGCCACGGGTACCATCACCACTTTCGCCACAGTGATGAACACGGATCCAAAGGCGAAGGAGTGCAACGAGACGCTCCCCACAGACGTGGAGCAGGGTGGGTTCACGGTTCTGGGTTGCGCCTTTATGAAGGCGGCGCTCGAAATTCTGAAGAAGGCTGACGCCTCCGACAAAGGTCTGAGTTCTGAATCGATTCTCGAGGTGGTGAAGGGTTTCGATGGCGCTGGCTTGCCTGAGCTACCCGGAGTCGGCAACGAAGGAGGCGGCCGCCAGTTGGCCAATGCCATGTGGATGCTCAAGGTGCTTCCGGACGGGACTCTGGCCCTCGATTCCGACAAACCAGTAGAAATTCCTGATGACAGCAACTGGGGAGTCAAGTAGTGGCGGCGCCCGCCGAATCCACTGAGGGCGTCGCGTGAGTTAGAGGAGCGAGGGTTTCCGGGTATCGACTCGGGTTTTGTACCCGTAAGTCACCCGGAGGCCCCGCTCGCCACGGGCTCCGCGGCCGATGGCTGACGGCCCAGGTGGACGAGTCGCGTACCAATGAACGAGGAGAGCAAGACATGAAAGAAGTTGCACCCACGGAATTTGCGTTCAACTTTCCGCGTCGACCGACCGACGTGCGAGATAAGTAGGAACGGTGAACTCCGAGTCGAAAACCCCTATAGCACTGCCTCTTATCCAGCTCGATCATATCGGGGTCCGTTACGGCTCGGCCTTGGCGTTGAGGGAGATCAACCTGTCGATAGCGCCTGGCAGCATTGCCGGGGTTGTCGGGCCGAATGGTGTGGGCAAAACTACGCTCTTGCGGGTGATGTCCGGACTGCTGCGCCCCTCGCAAGGGCGGATCCTCTGGAAGGGCGAAGATTTGGGACGTTTCTCTCCGCATTCAGCTGTGAGGAAAGGAATCGCCCACGTGCCGGAAGGTCGCCGTCTGATCGCAGAACTCGAGGTGATCGATAACCTTCACCTGGGTGCTGTCGCTGCCGGCCTGTCACCGAAGCACGGGGTTGACAAGGTCATCGAGATGTTCCCAGCCGTGGAGCGGCTGCTGAACCGCAAGGCCGGACAGCTGAGCGGCGGTGAGCAGCAAATGGTGGCGGTGGGTCGCGGCCTGATGTCGAAACCGGAGCTCTTGCTCATCGATGAACTCTCTCTCGGACTGGCGCCAAAGATAACCGTCGAGCTCTTTGAAGCGTTGAGGACCCTTGCGCGCACCACTGGCCTTACACTGCTCCTGGTTGACCAGAGCGTACGTCTTCTCAACAAATATGTCGATGACCTCTGGGCGCTAAGCCACGGCCAGTTGGTTCCCGTGGACCGGACCGCCGGTATCACCTCACTCGATTCCTACATCGCGGAAGGAACCACTGAATGAACGTGGCTGTCCAGGCTGCTGTTTCAGGCCTCACACTGGGCGCGCTTTACGGCTTGTTCGCACTCACAGTTGTTGTGCTGTGGCGCACGGCTGGTTTAGTGAACTTCGCGCAGGGAAGCATGGCGACGCTGAGCGCGTTCATCGCCTATTTCTTGCTCATACCGCTGGGTTTACCGCTGTGGGTCATGTTCCTCTTGTCGTTGCTCATTGGGGCGGTTCTCGGTGCAGTTATCTACACCGTCGTTTTGCTTCCTCGCTCGACCGGCGATCACTACAACGAACTGTTCAGAACGATGGGACTTTCGCTGTTTATCGTCGCCTTCGTCCAGCGCTCTTGGGGATCCGGCGAACCGTACCCGTTCCCCAGCTTGATCGGATCGGGAAGCGTCGACGTGCTGGGATTCCGGGTGCAGTGGCTTCAGTTGCTCACCCTGGTGATTGCGCTCGTTTTGACCTTCGCCTTCGCGGCGTTCCTGCGAACACCGCGGATCGGATTGACGATGCGTGCCGTCGCATCAGACCGAGAGGTCTCCACCATCCTGGGTGTCCGAGTCCGCTTTGTGATCATGATTGCGTGGCTCATCGTGGGGGCTATCGGCGCTGCCATCGCGCTGTTGTTTACTCCGCTGTATTCGCTCTCCTCGGACTTGATGGAGCCTTTCCTTCTCAAAGGATTCGCTGCGGCGCTTCTGGGGGGGCTCTCGAGCTTCCGGGGCGCGATCATTGCCGGGCTCATTGTCGGCGTGATGGATGCGGAGGTTGCCGTGTTCCTCGGTCCTGAGTGGCGCGATGTCGCAAGCTTTATCCTCCTGCTCGGAGTCCTTCTCATCCGTCCGTCCGGAATCTTCGGACAGGCCAATACGGTTAGGGTGTAACCGCTGTGATGTTACGTCGCCAAATTCCTGCCACCGTGGCGTGCCTGGTGCTCGCCATCATTGCGCCTTTTTTCTCGGGGTATGCCGTGGGTGTACTCGTTCATTTGGTTGCTCTGGCAATCGCCGCCGTGGGGCTCGACCTCATCATTTCCAGGGCTAACATGTTGTCCTTCAGTCACGCGGCCTTCATGGCGATAGGCGCCTACGTTTCCGTCATCCTGATGCGGAACGGTTGGGAGTTTATTTTCGCGGCACTCGTTGGCATCGCTAGCGCGGCTATCGCAGGTTTCCTGTTGGCGATCCCGGCGAGCAGGCTCTCCGGCTTCAGTTTCGCCCTCGTGACGTTTGCCTTCAGTGCCGTCGTCACAGGGCTGGCTGCCGGTTCGCAGCTCATCAGCATTGCAGGCGGCGAGAGCGGTCTGTCCGTGCCTCCTGGCAAGTTGTTCGGCCTCAATCTGTTCAATCCGCACACCCTCTTCTACATGGCTCTTGTCTTGTTGCTTGCGACAATGCTCGTGTGCACAACGCTGATCTACTCGCGCACGGGGCGCGCCTTCCGCACAATGAAAGAGAGTGAGGCGGTTGCCGTTGCACTGGGAGTGAACGTCGCGGGGATGAAGATTGGCGTGTTCGCGCTCTCGGCGGGTATTGCCGGTGTCGGTGGCGTCGTCCTCTCGCAAGCATTGGGGGCCATCAGTGCTCCAACATTCAGCCTGGAACAATCCACTATTCTCGTGGCGGCAGTGACGGTAGGGGGCTTGGGTCGCTCACTTGGCCCCCTCGTCGGGATCACGATCTTTGTTCTTCTCCCCGAGATTTTTCAGGGCTTGCAAGACTACTCAGCCCTGGTTTTTGCCGCTGTCTTTGTTGTGACGCTGATCGTCGCGCCCAACGGTGTAGTCGGATTGGTCACATCCTTTCCCTCGTCCGTCCGTCAAATACTCGCGCGAAAGGGAGAAGGTCCTGGCGGCTTCGGAACGCAGACGCCTTCCCTATCCTCTGACAACTCAAGCAAGGTGGCGTCGTGACTGGATCCATCCTGGATGTTCGCCAGGCGAGTGTACATTTCGGCGGTGTGGTGGCTGTTGACGAAGTCAACCTTGCGGTTGGAGCCGGGAGCACGCACGCGATCATCGGCCCGAATGGGGCGGGTAAGACAACGTTGCTGAACGCGATAAGCGGGCTGGTGCCGCTCTCCGGCGGGGAGGTTCTGTTCGAGGGCGCTCCACTGAATAAGCTCCGCGCACGTCAGCGGGCGCGGCTCGGTGTGGTTCGAACCTTCCAAAACCCCGCCCTGATAGACGCCCTCACCGTGCGAGAGAATATTCAGGTCGGGCTTTACACGCAGACGAAGTCCAGCAGCTTCGAAGAGGCGCTCGGGCTTCCGCGCGCGCTTCGCCGCGAACGGGAGGCTCGAGCGCGGGCCGACGCAGTGCTCGAGGAACTTCGGATACCCGTGGAAGGGTCTACACCCGTTGGAGCGCTCCCTCTCGGGCTGCGGAAGGCTGTCGACATTGCGCGGGCTTGGGTGGCGAAGCCCAAGTTGTTGCTGCTCGACGAGCCGACCGCGGGACTCGATGAAAGTGAGATCGGCGAGATTGAGTCGGCTTTAGCGCGAGTTAAGGGTGAAATCTCGGTTGTGGTCATCGCCCACCACCTCGACTTCGTCATGCGCCTTGCTGATGAAGTCACCGTGCTCGAGTTTGGCCGAGTGATCGCGAACGGGCCGCCGACCGAGGTCCGTTCGGATCCCGCAGTGATCGCTGCTTACATCGGTGCAGCAGATGACGACTAGCGCCGGGCTCCAATTTCCCCAAACGCCTGTCCCCGCCGGGGTTGGTATTACCGGCCGGAGTCACGAACTGGCACAGGACTACCGCCTGGTGCGAGCATGGTTGGATGCTTGAGGCAACCAAATCCCAAAACACCCCTGCAGAAACGCCACTGAACCCGGCCTTGGCCGCGGAAAGCAGGATCGCCCGGATCGCGGTGACAGTGTTTCCGCTGCTGGTGGTTGTTGCGGGCATCGTTGGCTTCCTGGCGCCCGGGGTCTTCAAGCCGATGGCGCCCAGCGTGCCCTACCTGCTCGGGATCATCATGTTCTGCATGGGCCTCACGCTGACCCCGCCGGACTTCGCCGCCGTGGCCAAGCGCCCGTGGGCGGTGGCCCTGGGCATCGTGGCGCATTACGTGATCATGCCGGGAGCAGGGTGGCTGATCGCCCTAGCCCTGAACCTCGAGCCGGAGCTGGCCGTGGGCCTGATCCTGGTGGGCTGCGCGCCTTCCGGCACCGCCTCCAACGTGATGGCCTTCCTGGCCAAGGGCGACGTTGCCCTGTCCGTGGCAGTTGCCTCCGTTTCGACTCTCATCGCCCCCATCGTTACGCCCCTGCTGGTCCTGTTCCTGGCCGGCTCCTACCTCCAGATCGACGCGGCAGGCATGGTCCTGGACATCGCCAAGACAGTCCTCCTGCCGGTGGTCGCCGGCCTGCTGGCCCGGCTGTTCCTCAAGAAGCTCGTGGCGAAGGTGCTGCCCGCACTGCCCTGGGCTTCCGCCGTCGTGATCTCCCTGATCGTGGCCATTGTGGTGGCCGGCAGCGCCGGCAAGATCGTGGCCGCGGGCGCCATCGTGTTCCTGGCCGTGGTGCTGCACAACGGCTTCGGACTGGGGCTGGGCTACCTCGCCGGCAAGATTGGCCGCCTGGACAGCAAGGCCCGCCGCGCTCTGGCCTTCGAGGTGGGTATGCAGAACTCCGGCCTCGCTGCGACGCTGGCCACCACCCACTTCAGTCCGCTCGCGGCCCTGCCGTCGGCTGTGTTCTCCCTGTGGCACAACATCTCCGGCGCCATCGTGGCCGCCTGGCTGGCCCGCCGCCCGCTGGGGGACAGCAAGGGCTGACAAGCAGGAAGCCCCGAAGCTGTTTCATTCAGTGAAAGCAGCCATGCGGAGCGGACTCCCTGTGCGCGAGTGTTGAGTAGTGACGCGGTCCACACTGGTGGCCCGGCGCATGAACGAAACGGCGCGGTTAGACATGAAGTCAACGATGACGGCAGGGCAGGTTCTTAAGGGGATCGAATTCGCCCACCCCGAGGGCTCAGCGCCGCTGTTGCTTGACCTCTACCTCCCCGCAAGCCGGGAGCAAACCGCTGCTTTGCCGGCCATTATCCACTTCCACGGCGGCGGCTGGCGGGTGGGCGGCCGTTCCTCCCTTGGCCCCCAGGTGGACGCGCTGGACCTGAGCCCCATCGAACGCCTGGTGGACGCCGGTTTTGTGGTGGCGTCCGCTGACTACCGGCTGAGTTCCGTGGCCCACTTTCCGGCCCAGCTATTGGATGCCAAGGCTGCGGTCCGCTGGGTCCGTTCCAATGCCGCCTCCTTCAATATGGACCCGGACAGGATCTACGCGTGGGGTGATTCTGCCGGCGGGCACCTGGCCAGCCTGGTGGGGCTGACCGCCGGGTCAGCGGAATACGCGGGTGATGAGGCGGGCCTCAGCGACGCCGTTGCCGCCGTTGCTGCCTGGTACCCGCCCACCGACCTTCTCCACATGGGTGAACAACGCCTCGCTAACGCCGTCGCCAGCGCCGATGATCCGGGCTCGCGCGAGGCGCTCCTCCTGGGGGCCCAGCCGGCCGAAGCGCCGGACAAGGCGGCCGCCGCAAGCCCCCTCACCTACGCGGGCAACCATGCCCCGCCGTTCTTCCTGGCGCACGGCACCGCGGACCGTTTCGTCCCGCCGGCCCAGTCCGCCACACTGGCCGCGGCCCTGGAAGCTGCGGGCGCCGACGTCGAACTTTTGCTGGTTGAAGGCGCCGACCACATGTGGCAACTGCCGGGGCAGGACCCTGCCGCCGCAGCGCAGGCTGCTGACGCCACCCTCGATTTTTTCCGCCGCCAGGCATTCAAACCCTGACCTAAGACATCCCGGGCATACAGTCCCGGGCAAGACCTGAAAGGCCCTCCCATGCAGTTTGTTGGCATCATTCACCAAGGCGAATCCTGGGCCGCGGCCCTCGTGGACTCGCACCTCGTCCCGCTCGCGCCCGTCACCGAATTCTGGTCCGACCCGGCGGGCTGGCAGGACAAGGCAGCCACCCTGACGGCCGACGCCGGCACCTCGCTGGAGCGCGGAAGCGTCACCGAAGTGCCGCTCGTCCCCGCCTCCGCCCGCGTGATCTGCGTGGGGCTGAACTACCAGGCCCACGCCGCCGAGGGCAGCTACAAGGACCAGGACCTGCCGCCCTATCCCACGCTGTTCGGCCGCTGGACAGCGTCGCTTTCCGTGGGCAACATCCCCGTTCCCGTGCCGGCCTGGGAGGACGGGCTGGACTGGGAAGGCGAAGTGGCCGCCTACATCGGCCACCGCGTGGAATCTGCGGACGAGGCCGAGGCAGCGGAATCAGTCTTTGGCTACTCCACCTTCAACGACCTCACCGCCCGCCGCGCCCAGAAACTCACCACGCAGTGGACGCTGGGCAAAAACGGCGACTTCACCGGCCCGCTCGGACCCCTGGTCAGCCGGGACGAGGTGGGAGACCTCCGCGACGGCCTGCAGGTCCGCACCCGGGTGAACGGCACCGAGGTCCAGAACGGCAACACCCGGGACATGGTCTTCTCCGTCCCTGCCATCATCTCGCTGATCAGCCAGACCCTGACGCTCCACCCCGGAGACGTCATCGCCACCGGCACTCCCGAAGGAGTGGGTTACGCGCGGACTCCGCAGTGGCTGCTGCAGCCCGGCGACACCGTCGAGGTGGAAATCGACAAACTCGGCACACTGACCACGCCGGTAGGCGAAGCCTCCCTGCGGAGCCGTGCCTGATGGTCGCCCACCGTTTCGCCTCCCCGGAGCACATCCCCGCGGAGGTGCAGATCCTGATTGCCGGCGGCGGTCCCAGCGGCCTGTTCCTGGCGCTGGACCTGGCCTCCCGCGGTATCCCGAGCCTGGTGGTGGAGCCGCGCGATGCGGTGGACCACGCCCGCCCGCGCGCCAAAACCACCAACGCCCGCACCATGACGCACCTGCGCAGGCTCGGCCTTGCCGATGCCCTTCGGGCGGCTTCCCCGCTTCCCATCGGTTACGCCCAGGACGTCATCTTCTGCACCGGACTCACCGGTCCCGGTGCGCATGAACTGCGCCGGTTCCGGAACGCTTTCCAGCTCGAGCCCGGCCGCTACGGCCCGCAGCCGGAGTGCGGCCAGCAGGTCCCGCAGCCCGTTCTGGAGGAAGTGCTGCGGGCCGCCGTTGCCGCCTCACCGCTGGTGACAATGGTGACGGGCTGGAGCGTCCAGTCCGTTGATGATTCCGGGACGGGCTACACCGCCGTGGTCTCTGATGCTTCCGGTGCCCAGCGCACCATCACCGCCGAGTACGTGATCGGTGCCGACGGCGCCACCTCCGCTGTGCGCCGGAGCCTCGGGATCCGGTTGGAAGGCGGTTCCGCGGCCCTGTCCAACATCAGCATCCTGTTCCGCTCCAAAGGGCTGTCCTCAGCAGTGAACCTCGATCCGGCCGTTCAGTACTGGGTGGTCGGCGCCAACACCTCGGGCATGCTGGGGCCGATGGACCTCAACGGAACCTGGTGGGCCATCATCCAGGGCGTCAATCCGGAGGAGACCGTGGATACCGCCAAAGCCGGCGGTATGGTCCGCTCCCTGGTGGGAGCCGACGTCGATATCGAGGTCCTGGCCACCGATCCGTGGACGGCCCGCATGCTGCTGGCCCCGGAGTACCGCCACGGGGGAGTGTTCCTGATGGGCGACGCCGCGCACCTCAACCCGCCCTGGGGCGGGCACGGGTTCAACACCTGCGTGGGCGATGCCGCCAACCTGGCCTGGAAGCTGGCCGCGGTGGTCACGGGCTGGGCGGGCGCAGACCTGCTGGACAGTTACGAAGCGGAACGCCGGCCGGTGGCAGCCCGCACCATCAGCGACGCCGCCGCAAACGGCAAGGCCCTTGCCTACCACTTCGCCGATCCCGCGCTCCTGGCCGACGATCCTGCCGGCGCTTCCGCAAGGGCCACCGCCCACGAAGGCCTTGCCGTGAAGCAGAGCGAGTTCGATTCCCTGGGCCTGGTCCTTGGATACGCCTACGGGGACTCGCCGGCGGTGGTCCCGGACGGGTCGCCGGCCCCGGTGGAGGACCCCATCGTGTACGTTCCCTCAGCCACCCCGGGAGCCCTGCTGCCGCACGCCTGGCTGGACGGGTCCGCCTCGGTTTACGACCTTTTGGGCCAGGATTTCACGCTGCTCGTTGATGAAGATGCGCTCGCCGGCAGGCCGGCCGAGGACGTCTTTGCCGCCGTGGTCGGCGCTGGGAAACGCAAGGGCATTCCGGTGGCGATTGCCGCCGTCGGACGTTTCGACGACGGGACCCAACCCTCCGAGCTATGGGGAGCCGACGCCGTCCTGGTCCGCCCGGACCAGCACGTGGCCTGGCGCGGGAGCACCGCAGAGGCAGCAGCGGATGCCTTGGCCGTGGCGGCCGGCCGGCGCACGGCAGAAGACCTGGACCAGAACCAGCACACCGACCAGGAAGGGGAGGCCCGTGTCCGCGTCGTCGTTCCGTGATTACCTCTTTGCACCCGACCACCCGCGCGTGGCGGAGATCCGCGGCCTGGACGCCCGCGGGTATGCCGAGGCGGCCACCAGAGATTCGTTCGCCGGGCCCATGATCGAAGGCTGGAAGACGCTGTATCCGCAGCCGTTCACAGGCATCACGAACGACGGCGTCCTCCGCCCCGGGCTGTTTCCGCTCGCCCCGGCGCGGGCGGGGGAGGAGGCGCCCACCGCGGCGATGACTGCTGCGGCCCGCAAGCTGGTGGACGCCCTGACCCCGGAGCAGGCGTCCCGGCTGGGCTACGCCGTGGACGCGCCGGAATGGCAGAGCTGGGCGAACCCGGAGTTTATGCAGCACGACACCGGCCTCCGCCTCGACGAGCTGGAGGCGCCGGTGCGGGACGCCGTGTTCGCCGTGGTGGAAGCATCACTGAGCCCGGCCGGTTTTGAGCTGGTCCGAAACCTCATGCGGATCAACGGCTTCCTTGGTGAGCTGGTGGAGCTGCCGCTGCTGATGAACGAGTTCAGCTACAACTTCGCCCTGTATGGTGAACCGTCCGAGACGGAGCCGTGGGGGTGGCAGCTGTTCGGCCACCACGCTGCGCTGAACTGCCTGGTGGCCGGAACGCAGCTGGTGGTTTCGCCGGTGTTTATGGGTGCCGAACCAGATGTGATCGACGCCGGGCCGTACCAGGGCGTGATGGTGTTCAAGGAGCGCATCGCCCTGGCCCGGCAGCTGATGGCGGCCTTGCCTGCGGAGTTGCGCGCCGAGGCCACGGTTTATGAATCGATGGTGGACCCTGCGATGCCTGAGGGCCGCCTCCACCCCGGGGACGAGCGTCACCTGGGAGGCTGCTTCCAGGACAACCGGGTGATCCCGTATGAAGGCATCCTGGTGGCCGACATGCCGGCGGAGGCCCGGGCCATCCTGGATGCCGTGGTGGAGGACTTCATCGCGTATCTGCCGGGCGGGCCTCGGGCTGCCCGGCGCCGGGAAATCCAGGAGCGGTACAGCGAAACCTTTTTCAGCTGGATCGGCGGCTGGGAAGGGGAAGAGGCGTTCTACTTCCGGCTGCAGAGCCCGGTGGTGGTCCTGGAACTCGACCACCACACCGGGGTGTTCCTCAGCAATGACGAACCCGCCCCGTTCCACATGCACACCGTGGTGCGGACACCCAACGGCAACGACTACGGCCGCGAACTGGTGAAGCAGGCCCGCTAGGAAACAGCAACGCGGGGTCACTTCCGGCCCGATAAATCGACTTTATTGGGCCGGGAGTGACCCCGCGTTGGGTTTGCTAGGAGATTTCCAGTGCCACGCGGCGCTGCGGCGGCGGGCCTACCACGGTGAGGTCCATCTCGGCTTGGGCGCGGCCAAAGCCTTCCATGTCCATATAGGGCTCGCCGCCCTCGGTGTACATGTAGTCCTCGGTGGGCTTGTTGAAGTACTCGAAGAAGCCGTTGAAGACCGACGGCGTGAGGAAGCCCAGCATCTGCGTGTTGTGCGAGTCCAGGGCGAAGGAGTGGATGGTGCCGGCCGGGGCGTGGACAAAGTCGCCCTTGGTCAGCAGCATTTCCCGGCCGTTGGCGTAGAGCCACATCCGGCCCTCGGTGACCAGGAAGTTCTCGGTGTGCTGCTCGTGGAAATGCAGCGGGATGTACGGGGTCTTGGCGCCCTTGGTGTGCACGGCGAAGTAGTTCGAGCCGGTATTGGCGGGCCGGGACAGGTAGGTGAACATGGTCTGGTAGCTGACCAGGCGCTCACCCTCATGGGCACTGAGGAAGTAGGGGCTCAGCGTGGGCGGCAGGCCGGCGTCGTGCTTAAAGGAAGGCTCCACCCGCTCGACGTCAGGGAAGGTGATCCCGAACTCGGCGCCAACCTCAGCCTGTTCCTGCATGCTGGCCGTGCGGCCGGCGCGGACGGGCGGGATGTGGGAGTCGATGGGGGTGCCGACGCGCTCGTAATAGGCCTCGGCGCCGCCCGGCGTCATCCAGTTGAGGAAGCGCGTGTAGTGGCTGGCCATGCGGTAGGCGTGGGGCGTGTTGGGCGGAATCACCACGGAGTCGCCGGGAGTGAGGATACGGCTTTCGCCGGGGAGCCAGACGTGCAGGATGCCATCGAAGACGTAGAGGGTCTTGTGTTCCACCGTGTGGCTGACGAACGGCGATTCGGCACCCATGCCGCCGGAGACGTAGGCGGCGCTGAAGATGCCGCCGGTGTCCGCCGCGCGGGCGATAACGGTGACCAGCTGGCCGTTGATCTCATAGCGCGCGCCTTCGCCCGACGCCATGTAGTAGGGGACAGCTTCGCCGGGCAGGGTGTTGGCCACCGGCAGCTGCTGGTTCATTTCCTCCACGCTGAGGGACATGGTTCCTTCTTTCCAGTCGTCCGGCTGCGCCGGAATGTGACCTCCATCATTGCTTGAGCTTGCGCGGCGCATGAGGCGGAATTCCAATGGTTGAAAGGCCAGTGTGCTGCTCCTTGGCGAGCTGCGATGCTGGCAGTTGAACCTACGCCACCAGGAGTTTTGCCGGCATGAGCCTTTCTCCCATCGTCACCGTCGCCGAAGGAAGCATCCGCGGCACTGCATCCATCCTCGAAGGGCGGGAGGTCAGCCGCTTCCTCGGCATTCCGTATGCAGGTTCTCCGGCGGGTGCGCGGCGGTTCAAGTCCCCGGCTCCTGTTGGTGGCTGGACCGGTGTCCTTGATGGCACGTTGCCGGGGCCCGCGGCGCCGCAGAACCCGGAGATTCCGGCTCCGCCCGGGCGCAAGCCCCGCACGTGGAGTGAAAGTGACTGCCTGAACCTTAACGTCTGGACGCCAGAGGTGGGCGGTTCGGGCCTGCCGGTGATGGTGTGGGTGCACGGCGGCGCGTATGTGTCGGGCTCGGGCAGTGACGCAATGTACGACGGCGGCAATCTCGCCGCTGCTACGGGCACCGTTATCGTGACCATCAATTACCGGCTGGGTGCGCTGGGCTTCCTGCACCTGGCTGAGCTGCTGGGTACCGAATATGAGGACTCTTCGAATGCTGCCCTGCTTGATGTGCTGGAGGCGCTGCAGTGGGTCAAGCGGAACATCGCGGAGTTCGGTGGTGACCCGGACAATGTGACCCTGTTTGGTGAGTCGGCGGGTGCTGCGGCGGTGGGGACGCTGCTGGGAATGCCTGCTTCGAAGGGGCTGTTCCGGCGGGCGATCATGCAAAGCGGAACCGCCGAAAGGTACCGGACTGCTGAGGATTCTTCCCGGATCAGCCGTGAGTTCCTGTCCCTGTGCGGGCTGGATGCGGCGCAGGCTCGGAACCTTTTGACGCTTCCCGTGGAGCGGCTGCTCGAGGCCCAGGAGAAACTCGTGCAGCGCTTCGGCGCGCAAACGTTCACCGTCCCGCTGCCGTTCCAGCCGACCATGGGGACGCCGTCGCTGCCGGTTCCGCCACCGGAAGCGGTGCGGAGCGGGCTGAATTCCGAGGTTGACCTGCTGATCGGGACAAACCTGAACGAGGGGTCCTTTGCCGTGGAAATGCGGCCGAAGAACCCGTCAGAGCCCTCCCATGCGGAACGCGCAGCGGCGGTGCTGGCCGATTCCGCCGCTCCAGGCCGCGAGGAGGAGCATGCCCGGGCGCTCGCTTCGGTTTTAGGTGCCGAACCCAGCGGAAAGCAGCTGCTGGAAGCCGCTATTTCCGACGTCGTCTACCGGCAGCCCAGCAACCGGCTGCTGGATGCCCGGCAAGGCTCCGCCGGGAACAACTTCGCCTATCTCTTCACATGGCGGAGCCCAGCGATGGGCGGGAAGCTCGGCGCCTGCCACGCCCTGGACATCCCGTTTGTCTTCCGGCAGCTGGCCTCGCCCGAAGCGGAGTTCCTCACCCGCGGCACAGCGCCGCAGGACCTCAGCGACATGATGAGCACCGCCTGGTCAGGCTTTGCCAGAACAGGCCAGCCTGCAGCTCCTGGCCTGCCTGACTGGCCGGACTACGGGCCCGAGCGCAGGACGATGATTCTGGACGAGAAGCCACGCGTGGAAGGTGACCCTCGGCGGGAATTGCGGGAATTGCGGGAGGTGCTTGGGCCCCGTGTGTCAGGATTGCCTGCGTCGAGGCAGCGCGTTTAAGGGAAGAAATGGAGGCCAGTTAATCCGGAGCAGAAAAGGGGCTGTCCTTCACCCCTGCACCGCTACACTGAACCAACCACTCCCAGCATGAAATTGGCGGGCTCACATGAATAAGAAGCTGCACCTTACCCCGGCAGACGCGTTCCCGGAGGACCTGGAAAGCGTACCGGACCAGGAACTGCAGGTACTCGACAGCCAGGTCCAACGCCAGCTTGACCACGAAGTGGTTGTTGACGGCGAACCGAACCCTGAAACCGAGTTCCGCCACTACGAACTGGACGAGGAATTCGCCGACCGCGACAAGCGCTGACCTACCTAACTCCTACTTCTTCGTGAGCCTGTACCGCTCAATCTGCTTGAGCCGGCGCAGGAGGCTGTCCCGGCGGGGGTGCGGGACGGCGTCAGCCTCTTCGGCGGTGAGGTCGATGTGTTTGGTGCCGTACTGCCACAGCAGCAGGTCGTCGAGCAGCCGGTCCGGGCCGGGGGAGTAGCGGTGGTCCAGGGCTTTCCGCACTTCGGTGATGCGGTTGGCGCTGAGCAGCCCTGCCAGCTGCATGGTCTGGTTGAGGCCGTGCGCGGCGAGCAGCTCCGCGGCCCAGCCCCAATCGTCGTCCACCTTCCGGTCCACGTGCGGGAGCAGCGTGCGCCACACATCGCGGATCCGGTTGGGCGTCAGCGGCGCCGCGCCCTCGCCCTCGGTGTCCCAGAAGCTGCGCACTTCCTCATACCGTTCATGCAGGTCGGCAAAAGCCGTCTCCACCGTCTCGAGCATTGCCGCGGTGGCGGTGAACTGCCGGTCGAAGTGCGGGGTCCAGGCACGCGGATCCTCGGCCTTGAAGCGGATATCGTGCTCGATCTCGCTCCAGGCGTGCGCGAAAATCGTGCGGATCTGGCACTCGAAAAAGTAGCTGCCGTTGGGCTGGGCGTCCGGGTTGAAGACCTGCTGGTATTCCTTCACAGCCTCGTTCTGGATGGTCCGCAGGATCAGGTGCCTGCTGGAATACCCGTACGTGCCGGACTCGATGGAGCCGATGTCCTTTTCCCGGTCCCCGCGGCAGTCGAACAGCTGGCGCTGGCGCTTGATGATGTTGGCCACCGCGGCGTTCTCCGCCGGCAGCTTGGTGATGACCCGGATGCCCACCATGTCATTCAACGTCCGGAACGGGTCCGGGAACTTCAGGACCGGCGGGCCGCCCGGTTCCAGCGGCTCCTCAATCCGGGAGATCTTCTCCTTGAACGATTCCACCGTTTTGGTGCGCCCGGTGACAAACAGCGGTGTGACCTCGCTGTCCTTCAACATGTCCCGCATCAGCAGCAGGACATCCCGCGTGACCAGTTTCAGGGCAGGCCGGACGCGCTCGTAGATCTCCACGTTCCGCTGCACGGACTCGCGCAGGTCCGCGTCCAGGTTCTCCCAGTTACTTGGCATAATCCCAGCTTACGGCCGGGCACTGACAGAACGACGGCGGCAGTACTTCAGCGTTCCGTGGCAGCCGTGGAGCCGCGCACCACAAGCGAACTCTCCAGCGTGACCTCGTTCTGCTCCAGCGGCTTCCCCTCCATCAGCCGGCGCAGCTGCTCCCCGGCCTTCAGGCCCAGGGGAGTGGCGGGCAGGTGGACGCTGGTTAGGCCGGGATTGCTGGTGGCCGAATAGGGGAGGTCATCGAAGCCAGCCACCGCCAGCTCCTCCGGAATCCGCACTCCGGCCACCCGCGCCTCCTGCAGCACGCCGTAGGCATGCGTATCAGTACCGCAGACGACGGCGGTCACCCCCTCGCGCTGCCACGCCGGCCAGGCGTCGGCGAACGCTGAAGCCGATGCGCCGACGTCGATGGTAGTGCTGATGATGCGCCCCGCACCCACGCTGATGCCCCGGGCTGCGGCCTCATCCAGGAAGGCCTCGCGCCGGAGGGCGAAGGTCTCAGTGCCGGTGACGCTGTCCACGTACGCCACTTCCCGGTGCCCGGCGTCGGCCAGGTGAACCGCGAGTTCCCGCGCTCCGCTGGCCACGTCAAGGTTCACCGACGGCGCATACCCCGCCAGCCCGGGGGCGTCCAGCAGGACAAGGGGCGACGGCGACGCGAGGTCCTCGAGGAAGCCTGCGTTGGGTGCGTCCACCAGCAGCCCGGCCGGACGAAGCGACATCAGCCGCCGGACGTCGTCGGCCTCCGGGAACTCGCCCGCCTCGGTGACGGAGAGCAGCAGCTGGTACTGCGAGCCCAGGGATTCGCGGACCCCGGCGATCACTTTGGCGAAGAACGGGTTGGAGATATCCGGCGCCACCAGGATCACGATCGAGCTCACGCCCTTGGCCAGCGAACTGCCGATCCCGTCCACCACATAGCCAAGCTCGGCGATGGCGTCGCGGACGCGGGAGATGTTGTCCTCGGAGACGCGGCCCGCCGTCTTGCCGTTGGCCACCAGCGAAACGGTGGCGGTGGAGACGCCGGCCCGGGCGGCAACCATGGCCGCGGTGATCCGCCGCGAACGCGCCGGCTGCTGCACCTGTTCCGCGGATTCCATACCTCGATGGTAGTAGGCGGCGGACAGCACAAGGACACGTGGAACCCTTACGAGCCCAGCCCCAGCAAACCGATAACGTCAGCCACGCGGCGGCGCTGGTCCGCCGCCAGCCCCTGGATCGGCAGCGGGAGGCAGGACGCATCCACCAGGCCGAGGTGCTCAGCAATCGTGGCAACCACCCGGATGCTGCCCCCGAACTCGGCGAACAGACCCCACAGCGGGGCGAGCCGGTCTGATTCCGCCAGGGCGTCGGCCGGCCTGCCCTCCTGCACGGCCCGCGTGATGCCCAGGGCAAGCGCAGGCAACGTGCCTCCGATGACGGAATACCAGGCATCGCACCCGGCCACGAGGCCGGCGGCGGCATAAGCGTCCCCGGAGACACCGATGTTCACGTGTTCAGGGACCGCTGCGCGGATTTCCTGGATCCGCGCCCGGGCCTGCTCCGGACCGCCGGGAACGCCCGGAATTTTGATCGCGGCAATCCGGGGCAGTTGGGTGATCCGTCCGTACAGTTCCGCACTGAAAGTGAAGGGGGTGGTGGCCGGGTTGTCGTAGACCACGACGGGCAGCGGCGAGTGCGAAGTGACCGTACGGAACAGCTCGAAAACGTCGTTGTCCGTCAGTGGCTGGTACGTCATCGGCGCCAGCAGCAGCCCGGACGCGCCGGCCCGATCGGCGGCCTCCGCATTGGCCAGAACCTGCGATGTCCGCAGCGCGCCGATCCCCACGATCACGGGGACTGGCCCCGCATGCTCCACTGCCAGCCGGGCCACCCGGCGTCGCTCGTCTCCGCTGAGGTAAGCGTAGGAACCGGTGGAGCCCAGTGCGGTGATGGAGTCCACGCCGGCCGCTGCGAGGCGTTGAACCAGGCGCACGAAAGCTGCCTCATCCACCTCATCGTTGGCCAAAGGGGTCAGGGGAAAGGCGCTCAGGCCAGTGAACATCGGCTCAGCCCACGAAGTCGAGATCGGCGGGGCTGGCTTCCTGCTCTTTGGCCGGGCGCTTGCCGCCCCGCTGGGCGGCGGCCCCGGCGAGGACCACCAGCAGGATCCCCACCACCTGGACGGCAGACGGCTGCTGGTGCAGGATGAGCAGCCCGAGCAGGACGCCGACGGCAGGTTCGAGGGCCATCAGCGTTCCGAACGCGCTGGGCGTCATCCTGCGCAGGGCAAGCATTTCCAGCGCGAACGGCAGCACCGGCAGCAGGATGGCCAGTCCAGCCGCGGCCGCCAGGATGTCCAGGCTGAGGTGCCCGGCGGCCTGGGGAATTCCGACGACGGCGGCCGCCACTGCGGCGATCGGCACGGTGAGCGTGAGCGCGCCGATGCCGGTGAACCGGTCGCCGATCCGTTGCGTCAGCAGGATGTAGACGCCCCAGCCGACGGCGGCCAGCGCGGCCCAGGCAACCCCGAGGAGGTTGAAGTCGCCCTGCCACGGCTGGGTCAGCAGCACCACGCCCACCAGCGCCAAAGCGGGCCAGGCGAGGGCTTTGCGGTTATGGCTGCGAAGGGCCGCCACGGTCAAGGGACCGAGGAATTCGATGGCGACGGCGGTGCCGAGGTGGATGTGCTCCACCGCGGCGAGGAACCCCACGGTCATCACGCCAGTGGTGACCCCGAGGCCAAGCAACGGCAGCACATCCGGGCGGCGGATGGAGCGCAGCGGCGGGCGCCCGATTACCAGGAGAATGACTGCGCCCATGCTCAGGCGCAACCACGCGGTGCCGCCGGGTCCCACAGCTTCAATCATGTTCACGGACAGGGCAGAACCCAGCTGGACCGACAGGATCGCCGTGACCGCCAGCCCCCACGGCGGGACCGGGACGTTGAATGAAGCGCTGCGCTGGGTCATCTCAGTTTCCTTCATTGGAGTGATGGGGTGCGGCCAGGCGACGGCGGGCAATGGCAACGTCGGGTCCGAGCCTTTTCAGCCGGGCACCCAGGTCGTCGGCGGCTGCGTCGAGCGCGGCGTCAGTCATTGGCTCAAGGGCGTCCAGGATGAACAACGCTTTGGTAGTGCCGTCGCGGAGCTGGGTGCGCCGGCCTTGCCGCCAGTTCCAGCGCCGGCAGGTCACGCCGTCGTCATCGCCCCACACCACCTCGCCCGGCTCCGGATGCTCAAGCACCTCATCCCCGCCGGCCACCGTGTCAAAGGACTCCGTGCCGGCGGCGCGGATCAGCCGGGGTGCTCCGGCGTAGCCGGCCAGGTCCTCGCCGCCCAGCGGAACCTGGTGCAGCACAGAGACCGCGTTGTAAAGGTCGGTCAGCCGGTTTACCCGCGGCAGGCCGGAAGATGCCCGGCGGAGCAATGCCTCCAGGCTGTTGCGCGTGCGCTGCGGTTTGGCGCCGAAGGACTTGTACGCCTCACGCCAGGCGGCCACATGCGGCAGTTCCTCAATGCCCCGCCCGTCCATTGCTGCACGGGCTGCAGCCTCCGCCTCCTGCAGCAGCTTTTCACCGGCCTCGTCACTGGCGCCCGGAACCAGCCCGTCTACCGCCAGCAGGACGGCACGGTAATCCGGCCGCAGGGAGAAAACGGCGGGATCAACCCACGCACCTGCCAAAAATTCCTGGAGCACCTTGACGTCAGGCATTGGGGGCCTCCTTGTGGTGGGCCGAACCCACGCCCGGCTCGAAGACAGCCAGGGAGAAGCTCACCGGCTCCGGGGTGGCATTGGAGTACGAGTGGTCCACGTCGCCGGGGAAGGAAAGGGCGTCGCCCGGCTCCAGGACATAGGTCTCGCCAGCCACCACCACAGTGAGGGATCCCTGGCGGACCTGAAGTAGTTCCTTGGTCCCCGGCGCGTGGGCTTCGCTCTCATGCTGGTCACCCGCGCCCAGCGTCCAATCCCACAGCTCAACCACATCCGGTGAATCCGTTCCGGCTACCAGCACGCCCCGGCCGCCGGCGGCGGAAATCCACAGGGCGGCCCCGTCACCACTCCGGGTGACGGTCACTGGCTTTGGACGCGGGGCATCCACCAGCGCGGGCAGTCCGATGCCCAGTGCGTCGCTGATCCGAAGCAACGTGCCCACGCTGGGATTGGCGGCGCCCTGCTCGACGTTGACCACCATGCGGCGGCTCACGCCGGCGGCGTCTGCGAGCTGGTCGAGGGTCCACGCCCGGGCCTGCCTTTCCTGGCGTACGCGGTTGCCGATGGCAACTGCAAGGGCAGATGTGCTTTTGTCCATGAGTGCAGCATACTGCACTTTGAGTGCACTGACGGAATCGCACGTGACGTCCTTGAAGGCGGGTGCATCAGGTCTTCCTGAACGGCCGTTGTGGTGGGACGATGCCCTTATGAGCGACACCAGCCGAGGAAACCCGCGGGACCTTGGTCCGCACCAGCATGCCCACGCAGCACCCACCACCCAGCAGATGAGGACCGTCGGGCAACGCCGGCGGGACGCCGAGGAGAAGCTGGAGCATCATCTCCAGGAGGCCCGCCACAAGGCCGAGCACCACGAGGCCGAAGACGGGAAGGAACCCGCCGATTCCGGCGCCGGCGAGCCCTGATCCGGAAGCTTTGAGCGGTGAGCCTGATTCGCGGCCTCAGTTGAGGTCCGAATTCCTGCCAAGGCATTCGGCCACTACGACGGCGGCTGGAACTTCGAGCAGGGCAGCTTCCGCCTGCTGGTGGGCCGCCACGCAGCCGACGACTTCCAGGCGCTAGACATCGAACTGCGCTAAGCCGAGCCACGCAGACATGGCTTGCCTTTTTCTTTTGCCCTTTGGCATCAAGCGCTTGACCTGCACGAACGTCAAGCGTTTGACGTGACGTTCCCGACAGTGCCATGATCACTCTGAACGCTTCAACTCCCCGAGCAGTGTGTATGCACTTGGCGCGGGCCCCAAAGACGTGGAGAACATCGTGGACCCCAAACCCCGCAAGAAGATCATTCTTGACTGCGATCCCGGGCATGACGACGCTGTGGCGTTGCTGCTCGCGCACGGAAACCCGGACATCGAACTGCTGGCGGTCACCACGGTGGTGGGCAACCAGACGCTCGAAAAAGTCACCCGCAACGCCCTGGCCGTCGGAACCATCGCCGGCATCACCGGCGTTCCCTTCGCCGCTGGCTGCGGCCGTCCCCTGGTCCGCAGCATCGAAACCGCCCCGGACATCCACGGCGAGTCCGGCATGGACGGCCCCGCCCTCCCGGAGTCCACCATCGGGCTGGACCCGCGGCACGCCGTCGACCTCATCATCGACACCGTGATGGCCCACGAACCCGGCACCGTCACCCTGGTCCCCACCGCAGGCCTGACCAACATCGCCATGGCCGCCCGCAAGGAACCGCGCATCGTGGAACGCGTGAAGGAAGTTGTCCTGATGGGCGGCGGCTACCATGTGGGCAACTGGAGCGCCGTGGCCGAATTCAACATCATCATCGACCCCGAGGCCGCGCACATCGTCTTCAACGAGAAGTGGCCCGTGGTGATGGTGGGCCTGGACCTGACCCACCAGGCGCTGGCCACCCCGGACGTGGTCGAAAAAATCGCGGCCATCGGCACCAAACCGGCCAAGTTCGTCACCGAACTCATGGACTTCTTCGCCCACACCTACAAGGACGCCCAGGGTTTCGACTTCCCGCCGGTGCATGACCCCTGTGCCGTGGCCTACGTGATCGATCCCAGCATTGTCAGCACCCGCAAGGTGCCGGTCAACATCGAACTCCAGGGGACCCTGACGCTCGGCATGACGGTGGCCGACTTCCGCGCGCCCGCACCGGCCGACTGCCACACCAGCGTCGCCGTGGACCTGGACCACAAGCGGTTCTGGGCCCTGGTCACCGACGCCCTGGAACGCATCGGCGAGCCAACTATCACAGGCGAACCGGCCGACGTCGAACGCGAAGAACGTGCCGCCGTCACCGTGGGAGGGGTCAAGTAAATGACTGCCACCCTTACTGAAGCGAAGACCGGCCGGGGCAACATCACGGCCCTGATGGTTGCCCTGCTGGCAGCCTGCGTGGCCTTCCAGCTCAACGCTTCCATGCTTAGCCCGGCCCTGGTGACCATGGGCGAAGAGCTCAACACGGACCAGGCAGTCATCGGCCTCTCGCAGACGTGGTTCTTCACAGCTGCCGCGCTGTTCTCCCTGTTCCTGCCCCGCCTGAGCGACATCGTGGGACGCAAGAAGATCCTGGTGGGCATGATGCTGCTGATGGCCCTCGGCTCGGTCATCGCCGCCCTCGCCCCGGACGTCACCTGGCTCTTTGTGGGCCGCATCATCCAGGGCGTCAGCGGCCCCACGGTTCCGCTCTGCCTGATCATGCTGCGCTCTGCTGTCACCAACCCGCGCAAGTACGGCACGCTCATGGGCCTGATCACGGCCGTCAACGGCGGCGTTGCCGGCGTCGACTCCTTTGTAGGCGGTTACTTCGCCGAGCACTTCGGCTTCCGCAGCATCTTCTGGCTCATGGTGGTGCTGGCCCTGGTTGCCACGGCACTGGTCGCGTTCCTTGCCAGCGAAAGCAAGCCCGCCGCCGGCACCCGGATGGACTGGCTGGGGGTGTTCTTCATCGTGGTGGCCGTGGGCGCGCTGCTCACCGCCCTGAATGAAGGATCCAAGCTGGTGGGCGCGTTCTCCTCCGGCACCCTGATGCTCAGTATTGCGCTGGTCCTGGTGTCCGCCGCAGCGTTCTACGCCTTCTGGACCGTGGAGAAGCGGGCCGGCCAGCCCATGGTGGAAACCGCGCACCTGCGCCAGCGTTCCACCTGGGCGCCGCTGCTGACCACCACCCTGACCATGACCGGCATCTTCGCCGTCATCAACGGCATCGTTCCCGCCTACGTCCAGGCCGCCGATCCCGGCTTTGGCATCGGCCCCACCGAAATGTCGCTGATCATCCTCACCCCGTACGCGCTGTTGGGCTGGATCGTGGGACCGCTCAGCGGCAAGCTCGCCCCCGTGCTGGGCTACACCAAGGTGCTGCGCATCGGGCTCCTAGGGAGCATAGCGGCCCTGGCCGTCATCGCGTTCTTCGGCCTCAGCAGCCTGCCCCTGATGATTGCCGGCACGGTCTTGCTGGGCATTATGTACGCCGGTACGGTCAACATCATGCTCAATGGACTCGGGGTTGTCCTCTCGCCCGCCGGCAACCCCGGTTTCCTGCCCGGCATGAACGCCGGTGCCTTCAACCTCGGCGCAGGCCTCAGCTTCCTGGTGCTTCCCGCCGTGCTGGTGGCGACGTCGGCCCTCGGGGATGCGAAGGCGTCCTACCTGACTGTTGTGGTTGTTGGCCTGGCCCTCACCGTGGCGGCGTTCGCCGCCTCGCTGCTGATCCCCAAGCCCGTTGAAGCTGAGGTGGCCGAATGAGCGCCGCCGCTGAGCCAGCCACCGCTGAAGGTGAGGCGCGGCAGCCGGGCCGGATCGTCGTCGTCGGCTCCCTGAACGCGGACCTGACCATCTACTGCGACCGCCTCCCGCTGCCCGGTGAGACGGTGCACGGCAACGGGTTCGCTGTGAACCCGGGCGGCAAGAGTGCCAACCAGGCAGTGGCCGCCAGCCTGCTGGGCGGGAAGGTCAGCCTGGTGGGCGCGGTGGGGGATGACCCCAACGGCAGCATGCTGCTCTCCTCGGCGGCGCGAGCGGGTGTGGACGTGGGGCATGTCCGCACGTCACACGAGCCCACGGGCGTCGCGGTGATCGCCGTCGACGCCAATGGAGAGAACAACATCATCATCTCCGCCGGTGCCAATGGCACCCTCTCACCGGCGGATGTGGCGGAGGCCTCGGACGTCCTCGCGGAGGCCGCCGTCGTGTGCCTTTGCCTCGAAGTCAGCATGGGGACGGTACTGGCCGCAGCGCAGGCGGGGCACGACGCCGGCGCAACAGTGCTGCTGAACCTCTCGCCGTACGCGCACATCCCGGCAGCCCTGGCTGAGTTGACGGACGTCCTGCTGGTGAATGCCCATGAAGCCGCGCTGTTCCTCGGCCCGGGGGCATCCGTCCCGGGTGCCGGTGCCCGTGCCGCGCAGTGGGATGCCGTCCGGGAAAGGTTCGCCGAGCGGGGGATCCAGCAGGTGCTGGTGACGCTGGGTTCGAACGGTTCCGTGGTGCTGGACTCGCTGGCCCCGCCGGACCGGCTCGTTACTTTTGTGCAGCCCACCAAGGTCGCCGCCGTAGACACCACGGGCGCGGGTGATGCTTTTACCGGAGCGGTGGCCGTCCGCCTGGCGGCCGGGGATGCGCTCGCCGATGCCGCCGCCTTTGCTTCCGTGGCGGCTGCCCTGGCCACCACCCGGAAGGGGACGCAGGCGGCGTATCCGGAGACGGCTGACGTGCAGCGCATGCTGCGGAGTTAAAACAGCTGTCCGGGCGGACCCTCTGATGAGGTTCCGCCCGGACAAACCAACTGCCTGGGAAAACCCCTAGCTGACCGGGGCCTCGGTGCGGTCCGTCGCAACAGCGTGGGGGACCGCCAGCAGGGCTGCCACGGCCAGGGCGCCGGCTGCCGCGAAGACGTAGAAACCCCAGGGGTAGGCGATGCCGGCGGCAACCAGCCCACCCGTCAGGGCAGGCCCTGCAATGGCGCCGACGCGGCCCACGCCGGCAGCGAAGCCGAGTGCGGTGGCGCGCAGCCGGGCAGGGAACAACTGGCTGACCCAGGCATAAACGAGTACCTGGGAGCTGAAGACAAACACGCCCGTGACGAAGACGAGCACGTTCAACAGAACTGCGTTGTCGACCTTGACACTCAAAAGGGCGAGGCATACTGCCGAAAGTCCAAACCACAGCAGCACGATGGGCTTGGTTCCGTGCTTGTCGGCCAGGATGCCGGCGATGATCAGTCCGGCAACGGCGCCGAGATTCAAGACCAGGAGCAGGGAAAGCCCGGCGCTGACAGGGTATCCGGCAGAAGCCATCAGCTGCGGCAGCCAGGTATTCAGGCCATAAACCAGAAGCAGCCCCATGAACGAAGCTGCACCAATGGCCGCCGCAATGAGGGGATAAGGCTTCTGCACCAGGCTCCGGAACCCGGTCTTTTCCTCTGCGCCGGCAGCCCGGGCCGCAGGCAAAGTCTCCGGCAGCTTGAACCAGAGGAACGGCGCAAGGACCAGGCCGGCAAGGCCTCCCACCACAAACATGATGCGCCAATCGGGGATGACGATCATCGCCAGGAAGGCGGTGGCCACCGCGCCAACGTGGTATCCCGTCATGGTCCGGGTGGTTGACTTCCCGGCGGAACTGGCCGGGGCGTAGTCGTTCATGTAGGCAAGGGCGGCCGGCAGGCATGCCCCAAGCCCCGCCCCGGCCAGCAGCCGAAGCGCGCCGAATACGGCAACATTGGGGGCCCACACCACTGCGAGGGTGAGCAGCGAAAACCAGAGCACGCACGCCACCAGCAGGTTCCGGCGCCCGAAGCGGTCCGAAAGCGGGGCGATGAAGAGCGCGCCCAGGCCTACGCCCACGAGCGAGATGGTGGCCACGAAAGTGGCGCCGACAGCGTCAAAGCCAAGCTCGCCGGTCTTGATCAAGGTGGGAATGACGGTGCCGAGCACCACGAGGTCAAAGCCGTCCAGGACCATGGCCAGCCAGCAGAGCCAAACCGGCCAGCGCGTCGGGCGGGCGGAGGGAGAAGTTGTCATGGAATCCTCATTGATTTAGTAAAAGGAGGGAAGGGCAGCCGATCGAGAGCTCCACCACATCCGTACGTGACCCACGGCATGCCTTCTTCCGTCGATAAGGGTACAGGCTGGTTCGTTTCGTGCACAAAAGTTCGCTAACCGAACAAGTCGGAGCTCATGCAGAACGGGCTAGGTGTTGTGTCAGGGGCTTGACGGCAGCAGGTCTGTAGGCTCAGGTGCATGGGTGAGCTTCGGCGTCGTACGTTCTTTACGGGCGCAGCCGCCGGTGCCGTGGGAGCCGGCCTGGCAGCCTGCTCTCCTCCGGAACCGAACGGCACGTCCGTGGCACCAACAAGAGGGGATGCAGTGCAGCGGCACAGGTATAACTACGGCAGTGACCCCAGCCAGTGGGGCGAACTGTTCCTTCCAGAGCTTCCCGACGGCGGTACGCACGGCGTGGTGGTGGTGATTCACGGCGGCTACTGGCGCTCGCAGTACGGCGCCGAGTTGGGGCAGCCTTTGGCCGCGGACCTTGCCGGACACGGCATGGCGGCGTGGAACCTGGAGTACCGCCGCGCCGGAAACGGTGGCGGCTGGCCGCACACGTTCCAGGACATCCTGGCCGGCATCGACAAACTGCAGGAGCTCGCCGCCCCACATTCACTGGACCTGGCCAAAGTGGTGGCCCTCGGGCACTCCGCCGGTGGGCACCTGGCCGTATGGGCGGCTGGGCGGGACCGGCTGGGCGGGTTGGGGGAACGTGAGCATCGCGACGTCGGGGCAGGCGCCGCCGGCGTCCGCCTCACCGGCGTGGTCAGCCAGTCCGGCGTCCTCAACCTGGCGGAGGCAGAAAAACTCAACCTCAGCAACGGTGCGGTGGCCAACCTGCTGGGCGGGCCGTCGTCGGAATATCCCGGCCGTCACCGGTATGCGGACCCGATGGCAGCGCTCCCACTGGACGTTCCGGTCTATGCCGTCCACGCCACCGAGGACGACGACGTGCCGTTGGCCATGTCCTCCTCGTATGTGGAAGCAAGCCAGGCTGGCAGCATTCCGGCGCAGCTGGTCACGGTGTCCGGGGACCACTTCGCACTCATCGATCCGGCCGAACCGGCGTACAAAAAATGCAGAGAGCTGGTCCGGGAATTGCTGGGATGACCTGGAGCGCTAAGCCCGCACCCGAGCCGTTGATTCCCTGAATACCAACTCCATTGGCGCCAGGGACAACGCCTCAGTGGCGGGCTGCTGCCCCCGGATCCGGGCGATGAGTTCGGACATGCTCCGGGCCCCAAGCGCCTCCAGATCCATGTGCACGCTGGACAGGGTGGGGATCAGGAACGAAGACTCGGCCATGTCATCCCAGCCGAAGACGCTCACATCATCCGGAACCGCAAGGCCATGTTCATGCAGTGCCCGCATGACGCCGATGGCCATCTGGTCGTTGGCAGCGAAAACCGCGGTGACGTCCTTGATGGCCGCGATCTTCCGCCCCGCAGCGTAACCGGAGGCCGGAGACCAGTCGCCCACTGCAACTCCCAGGGATACCAGGCCAAGCTCGGCCACAGTTTCCTCGTAGACAGCCCGCCGGTTCCGCGCCGACGGCCAGGCTGTTGGCCCGGCGACGTGGAAGAAGTTCCGGTGTCCCAGCGAGGCAAGGTGCTCAACAATCTTTCGTGCCGCAGCGCCGTCCGCCAGGCTGCCCCGCGCACGCATCTTGTTGTCGTATTCGCCGGCCACCACCATGGGAATAGCCTGGGAGTGCCGGGCCGCCGGGCTCCCCTTGGGCCTGGGGACGAAGGACAGGATGCCGGCGATGTCCTCGCCGCCCAGCAGGGTTTCCAACTGGTGCGCGCGGGCTTCGGCGGTTCCCTCAATGGCCACAACGTCCACGCGGTATCCGGCCGAATGGGCGGCCGCGGCGGCGCCATTGAGCATCCGGGCGGGGAAATACAGCGAAGCTTCCGGAACCACCACTACCACCCGGTAATGCTCCCGGGACCGCAATGAGCGGGCTGCCAGGTTGGGTGTGTAGTGAAGCTCGGCGAGGGCCTTTTCCACGCGCTCCAGGGTTGCCGGCTTGAGCCCGCCAGGGGCTTTGAAGTACCGGGACACGGTTTGGTGGGACACGCCGGCAAGCGCGGCCACATCGTAGATGGTTGGCGCTTTTGCCTTGCCCTGTGTCATGGCTTCCTGTGCCACTGCTTCCTGCGCCATGTCCGGTGGTGTCCCTTCACCTGCTGCCGTTGCTGTCCCATTTTTGCAGCATTCCGCACATACCCAGGACGCGCTCCCCGCTCGAAGGCGCGCTCCGGGTGACGGCCGCATCCTTGAAGTGGCCGTACCTGCCTTCCGAAAGGTCGGCAAGCCACCCTTCCGTACGGGCAGCCTCGGGTGCGATGCTCTCCTTCCACAGCTCCTGCCAGTCAGGTACCCGCGCCTGCACCAGCCGGACGGCGTCACGGTGGAACCGCTCGACGGCACCGACGTCACCCGCCTGCGCAGCCGCCTTCAGCCGCAGGTAGCCGGCCAGCGCAGCGTCCCTCCTCGTGCGCGCCGCAGCAGGCAGCGAGGACGACGGCGAGGCGGGGCCGGCGTCGAGCGTTGCAGCCTGGGCATACCGCTTCGCGTCCGCAACCACCTCCGGCTCGAAGGTCAGGACGGCATCCCCGGCCTCCGGCAGTCCGCCATTTTGCATGATGGCCAGGATCTCCAGGTTGTCCCCGTTGACCAGTCTGTGGATGGTGCCCGGGCTAAACCAGAGCAGGTCATCGGGGGCCAGATCATAGGATTCGTACCCTGTTGCGCGAATGGTTTCCACGCGTCCGGATCCGGACAGCACCAGGTACGCCTCCGTGGAGGCGGTATGCATGTGGGGAGAGCCGCCGCATACCCCGTCACTGGCTTCCCAGTCGTAGACGCTCAGGCGTGTCAGGCCCACGCTGCCTGGGAAGGGGAGTGCCGGGGTCTTCATGCCCTGGTCCGGTCCGCCGCGACTTTCCGTTGCAGGGTTTCCCCGGCCAGGGTGGCGAGATGGTCCAGCCGCTCCTGGTCCGAGTCGCCGTCCGCGATCACCACGGCATACCGGTTGACCATTGTTTCGCCGGCGGCGAAGGTGACCTCAGTGCTGAAGAACGGGGCAGGACCAAAGCAGGCAAAGGGCTCGGACCGGGCAAACCATTCCGGCGGGTGTTGGGCGTTGGTGGTGGCGTCAGCGATCAGCACTGTGGAAAACCGGCAGGTGTCATCGTGCTGGCCCACGAATGCCAGCCAGGGGCCGCGGGTCCCGCGCAGCGCTTCGCCGCTGGCTCCGCCCGGGCCAACGATGCGGCCGCCGGTAAATTCGCGCGGGCCCCGCCAGAACAGTCCGCCGTACCCGGCGTTCTCCCGCCCTTCGGTGGTGGGCGAGCCGATGTGGATGTCGCCGCCGGAGACGTTCGTCATCTCCGTTTCGAAGACAAGGGTCCAGGCGGCGTCAGGGCCCGGGGTAATCCGGATGGTGCGGGTTTCGTCCACCACGTGCTTTCCGGCCTGCGTCCACCAGCCCAGCGTGTGGGCAAAACGGAACGCGCCGCCGTCGAGCACTGCTTCGATCACGCGCCCGTGGCGCATGCTCCCGTTGTTGGGCAGCCACGTGTAGTCCTTGCCGCGCCGGTAGCTGGGACCGCCCCAGAAGTTGTCATCGCCGAAGTGGGGCAGGGACCAGGCAATGCCCTTGTGCCAGACGTGGTCCCACGGGCGGTAGGCGGTGACCGTTTCGCCCGCCGTGGTGCGCAGCGGGTGGAAGAAGGGGCGCGGCGACTCGCGCTGTTCATCCGTGGCATCGTACGTGTAGGTGGCGATCTCCACGTCCCCGAGCGATACGGTCAGGGACTGGTTGTCGTCGCGCCAGCTGAGTGCGGCTTCGGTGCTCATGCTTCGAGTGCTTCCTCTTGTTTCCAGGGTTCCAGGTGTCCGTCCATGCGGGTGAAAAAGGGGCTCGACTCGTCAATCTGGCCCCGCGAAACAGTGGTCCCGCTGACGCTCGACGCGTAGATAGCGGCCGCCAGCTCCATGGTGGCATAGGCGTCTGAGATGGAGACAGCAGCCGGTTCCCCGGCCTGCAGGCTGCGGATGATCGCCGCGTACTGCGCCGGGTGTCCGCTGGGGTGGTCCGCCCCCTCGTTCCAGAGGCCGACGGCGTCCTGACCCGGTGCCGGGGTCACCTTCCAATGGTGGTCGCTGTAGCCGTAGAGGTGTTCGAGCTCCACCGTTGCGTTCTCGTAGTCCAGCCGAAGGTAGGAGGTTTCGCGGGGGGAGATGACGGAGTTGATGACAGTGGCGATCGCCCCGGATTCGAAGCGGACCACCGCAGCTGAGGCATCCTCCGTATCTGTTGTGCGGGCCAGCTTGCCAGCGAAGGCCGTCACTTCAGACCATGGACCCCACAGGTGCAGGAGCAGGTCGAACTGGTGGATGCCGTGGCCCATGGTGGGCCCGCCGCCCTCCACATCCCAGAGCCCGCGCCAGGGAACATCGAAGTATGGCTGGTCGCGGAACCAGAGGGTGTTGCAGGTGCCCACCAGCTGCCTGCCCAAGGTTCCGGACTGCTGGAGTGCGAGCAGCCGCTGCGCGCCCGAGCCGAAGCGGTGCTGGAAGATGCAGCTCAGGGAGCCGGCGGACGCCTGCTCCGCGGTTTCCAGCTGCCGCATCTGGCTCAGGGACAAGGCCGGCGGCTTTTCGATGACGGCATGCAGACCGAAGGACAGCGCTTCCAGTGCCAGGGGAAAGTGGCTGGAGGGGGGAGTGCAGATGGCTGCGAGATCCAGCGCGCCGCCGTCGAGCGCTTCTGCCAGGCTTGCCGCGGTCCGGGCGACGCCCCACTTGCCGGCAAAAGACTCCGAACGCGCGGGGTCCACGTCGATCGCTGCCGCGAGTTCGACGCCGGGTTGCTGCTTGAGTGCCTCGGCGTGGGCATTGGCGATGCCGCCGGTGCCGATGACAGCGACGCGAAGGGGGGTACCGGCGTCGTGATTCCTGTGGCGGGTCATTTCTACTTCCGGAGTGAGGAGGACAGTTCGTCGATGAAGGGCCGGGCGGCCTTTTCGGGGGTGGTGCGTTCGAACAGGATGTCCGAGGTGTAGCGGCTGAGGATATCCGTGATGGTGCTGCCGCCGGCAGGCGTGATGGGCGGGGCTGGCCTGACCTCGTCGGCGATGGCGTTGGTGAACTCGATCGCGGCCTTGTCCGTGGCGTTCAGCTTGGCGGCGATGGCTTCGCGGACTTTTGCGTTGGCGGGTATGCCGCGTTCAGTGAGCATGATGTCGGCCGCGGTCTGCCTGTTGGTGAGGTAGTTCAGGAACTTCTCCGCCGCCTTCTGGTGTTTGGTGCGGGATGAGACGGACCAGAACATGGATGGCTTGTAATAGGCCCCGCGTTCTGCTGCGTCAGACTCGCCGGGCAGGCGCAGCAGCTTCAGCTCCTGCCCGCTGGCGCCCGAGTAGGCCGTGAGCTGGGTGCTGAACACGCCGGAGAAGGCCATCTCGTTTTTGGCCAGGGGTGTCTGGTTCAGCGAAGCGGTGGCACTTTCGATGATGGCCGATGGCTTGGCGCCGGCGCCGGACGTGGACAGGTCCCGGACGTTCTGCCAGAACGAGACGAGCGTTTCAGGCTTGATCACCACGTTGCCCCCGTCATCGTAAAGCCGGTCACCGTGCTGGCGTGCCCAGATATAGAGGTCCTGATCCCCGTACTGCACACCCACGCCCGTGCCTGCCCCGCTCCGGCTGATCTGCTGGCCGATTTCCCGGTAGTCCTCCCACGTCCACGTGGTGTCATCCGGCAGCGCCACCCCGGCTTTGGCCAGGACGCTTGGGTTGGCAGCGATGCAGAACGTGGCGATGCCGGTGACCAGGCCAACCAGTTCCCCGTCCACCTCCCCGCTCTTGAGGGTGTCCGGGTCGATGCCGGAGGTGTCCAGGCCGGCTAGTTTTTTGATGTCCAGCAGGGCGCCGCGGTCGCCGTATTCCCGGACGTACTTCTCGTCCATCTGGATGACGTCCGGCGCGTCGTTGGCCGCCACCTGCGTCGCGAGCTTGTCCCAGTAGCCGGTCCAGTCGCTGTACTCACCCACCACAGTGATGTTGGGGTTCTCCGCCTCGAAGGCGTCGATGACTTTCTGGGTGGCTTTCTGGCGGGCATCACCGCCCCACCAGGTAAAGCGGATGGTGACGGGGCCGGACTCGTCGGCAGCGGGGGTGCCGCCGGCCGCGCAGCCGGACAGGGTCAAGGCAGACGCGGCAGCGGCGGCGGAGAGTAACAGGTAAGTCCGGCGGGTTGGTTGGTGGTTCACAGGCAGACCTTTCTTTCCGGAAGGACGGGCCACTGCGGCGTGGAGTCCTTCCCGGATTCCGAAGATGGTGCATGACATTGGGGAGGATGGGCTCCTCAGCACAAAGATGTCCGATCGCGGGCCGGCCAAGAAAGTGATCGGTAACACCAGTATTAGTTATCGATCACTTTTCTGTCAACGCTTAAGCGGACTGGTTTTACGCAGCGGGGAAAAGCCGGGTCCCTGCTGTCGTTGCCCACTGCGAGGGGCTCTGCCGCCAAGGAGGCGTGAAGAAGTGACGGGCGCGCTTGCTAGGTAAGGCGGGCGACGCTTCGCCTTCCGGGACGGGGCGCTGCGCCGTCGGAGAAAAGTTCAGGGGTGGATTCCTGGATGCGCTGGACGTCCTCGAAGACGCCCCGCAGGTGGAGGCGGAGACTGCTGTCGGCATCGTTAAGGTTATTTGTCTCCAGGGCATCCACCACGGCGGTGTGCTGCTCGATGAGCGTGGCTACCGGCCGGGTGTCCAGCAGGCTGAGGCGGCGGGCGCGGTCAAGGTGGGCCTTGGCGGAGTTGACGGCCGCCCAGGCGGACTCGTGTCCCGCCAGGCGCAGCAGCTCCCGGTGGAAGTCCTCATCCAGCCGGAAGAATTCCTCCACGTCGCCGGCGGCATCGGCCTCCGACTGGGCCTTAAGAATCTCCCGCAGGCCGGCGATGCCCGCGCTGTCCACGGCAAGATCGCGCAGCGACGCGCATTCAATGGCCTCCCGGACAAACTGCGCTTCGGACACCCGGGCCAGGTCCACGAGGGAAACAAACGAACCGATCTGGGGGAAGACCTGGACCAGGCCCTCCTCGCGCAGCAGGATCAGGCTCTCGCGTACCGGGGTCCTGCTGACGCCCAGTTCCTGCGCGAGCTCGTTCTCGGACAGCGGTTCCCCCGGGGGAAGCTGCAGCGAAATGATGCGCCGCCGAAGCGTCTCAAGGGTCTGGTCCCGCACGGACAGCCGCGGGGCCGCGCCTTGTTTATCCCTAGCCATGACCTCATTCTATGCTGTTGACACACTAGAATGGTAGTGCTTGTATGGTAGTAGAACGTGCTGCTGGTCACTGCTGCAGACCCGCCGGCGTCCCCCGTTTTATCCCCTTCGTTCGCATCGCCTGCAAAGGAGCACCTGATGACCGAAAGCATTGCGCCCCCCAACACGAAAGCGGAAGCAAAACCCACCCGCGAACTGGCCAAGGTCGCCGTATCCGGCTGGCTGGGAACAGCCATGGAGTTCATGGACTTCCAGTTGTATTCGCTGGCGGCAGCCATCGTCTTCAACAAGCTCTTCTTCCCCGACGCCAGCCCGGTCATCGGCCTCATCGCCGCCATGGCAACGTACGGCGTGGGCTACGTTGCCCGTCTTGCGGGTGCCGTTTACTTCGGCCGGATGGGTGACAGGATCGGCCGCAAGAAGGTCCTCTTCATCACTATCGCCCTGATGGGTGCGTCCACAACGCTGATCGGTGTCCTCCCCACCTACGCTATGATCGGCATCTGGGCCCCCATCCTGCTGGTGGCCCTGCGCCTGGCGCAGGGCTTCGGTGCCGGCGCCGAGATCGCTGGCGCCACCGTGATGCTGGCTGAGTTCGCTCCCGCCCGCCGCCGCGGCCTCATCTCCTCCCTCGTGTCCCTGGGCACCAACTCAGGAACCCTGGCCGCATCTGCCATCTGGGCAATCCTGGCCGCAACCCTCTCGGAGGAGCAGCTCCTGGCCTGGGGATGGCGCATCCCGTTCCTGTTCAGCTTCGTGCTGATGATCTTCGCCGTCTGGGTCCGCCGGTCCCTCAAGGAAAGCCCGGTCTTCGAAGAGCGTGCCGACGTCGTCGATGGCGTTGCACTGTCCAAGAGCGAAATCGCCGCAACGCAGGAACTGGCAAAGACCAGCACCATCGAAGCTGCGCTGCACCAGCGCAAAGGCAAGGCCTTCCTCATCGCCCTCGGCCTTCGCTTCGGGCAGGCAGGCAACTCCGGCCTCGTGCAGACCTTCCTCGTCGGCTACATCGCCACCGTCCTCCTGGTGGACAAGAGCGTGGCCACCAGCGCCATCATGTACGGCTCGCTGCTCGGCTTCCTCACCATCCCCGTCATGGGCCTCCTCGGTGACCGCTTCGGCCGGCGGCCGCTCTACCTGGCACTCAGCTCCCTCACCGCGCTGTTCGCCATTCCCATGATGTTGATGGTCACCAGCGGCAACACGGTCCTCATCACCGTCGCCATGGTGGCAGGCCTCAACCTGGGCGTGCTGAGCCTGTTCGCCATGGAGAGCGTCACCATGGCCGAGTTCTTCGGCGCCCGCACCCGCTTCACCCAGCTCGCGCTCGCCAAGGAGATCGGCGGCATCCTCGCAACCGCCATCGGCCCGCTGCTGGCCGCCACGCTCACCGCAATCACCGGCCACTGGTGGCCGCTGGCCGCGATGCTCGTCGCCTACTCACTGATCACCCTCATCTCGGCCTTCGTCGGTCCCGAGGTCCGCGGCCGCGACATGGTCCGCCTGGAAGACGCAGTATGAAAGCCGTTGTAGTCCACGGCGCCAACGATCTCCGGATCGATGAACGGCCCGAGCCGGTTGCCGGCCCCGGGGAAGTAGTGCTCGACGTCGAATGGGGCGGCATCTGCGGATCTGACCTTTCGTACTGGCGCCACGGCGGCTCGGGGACGGCTGTACTGAAGTCGCCGCTGGTCCTCGGTCACGAGGTGGCGGGGCGGATTGCCCAGCTCGGTGCCGGCGTCACGGACCTCGAGGTGGGGCAGCCGGTCACCGTCCACCCCGCAGAACTGGTGGGCGACGGCAGCATGCCGGAGCGCCTCGCCGGCCGCACCAACCTCTACCCGCAGATCCGGTACTTCGGCTCGGCCGCCTTCGACCCCCACACTGATGGCGGCTTCAGCGAACGCAAGCTCGCCCGTGCCTCCCAGATCCGGCCGTTGCCCGAGGGCGTGGACACCCTGCACGGCGCACTGGCCGAACCCCTCGCCGTCGCCCTTCACGCCGTCGGTCGGGTTGGAAACCTGTCCGGCCGGGACGTGCTGGTCAACGGTGCCGGCCCCATCGGATCCCTGGTGGTCGCCGCAGCGAAGTACGCCGGCGCCAGGAACGTGATCGCCACTGACATCAGCGAAGCGTCACTGGCTATTGCGAAGGCCATGGGTGCCGATGAGGTGCTGAACGTCTCGGCGGGCGGCAGCCTTCCGCAGGACATGGAACTTGTTTTTGAAGCCACCGGCATTCCAGCCGTCCTCGGCGGGGTCCTGCGCGCCACGGCCCGCGGCGGCACTATCGTCCAGGTGGGCAACCTGCCCGGCGCCCCCGCACCCGCGGCGCTGGGGGACCTGGTAACCAGGGAGATCACCTGGATCGGCTCGTACCGGTTCGTGGATGAGATCACCGACGCCCTCCGCGCCATGGCCGAAGGCCTGGACGTGTCACCGGTTATCACCCACACGTTCGATCTCGACCAGGCGGAGGAAGCCATGCGCGTTTCGGCAGACCCCGCCGCCGGCAGCAGCAAGGTCATGCTCCGCCTCAGCACCACCTGACCACCCCACCCAACTGAGTAGCAGTAAGTGTCGTTATGGCGGCTCATAACGACACTTACTGCGACCTACTTGCTCTATCTACCACCCACCTGAAGGACCAACCAGTGAAGATCACCGACGCACGGGTAGTGGTTTCGTCGCCCGGACGGAACTACGTCACGCTCGTAATTGAAACCGAGGACGGTATCACCGGCATCGGCGACGCCACCCTGAACGGGCGCGAGCTGTCCGTGGCGTCCTACCTGTCCGAGCACCTTTGCCCGCTGCTGATTGGCCGGGACGCGCGCCGCATCGAGGACGCCTGGCAGTACTTCTACAAGGGTGCCTACTGGCGCCGCGGCCCGGTGACCATGACCGCCATCGCCGCTATCGACGTCGCGCTCTGGGACATCAAGGGCAAGGCCGCCGGCATGCCGGTGTACGAACTCCTCGGCGGCGCAGCCCGCGAGGGCGTGATGGTCTACGGCCACGCCAGCGGCTCCACGCTGGAGGACTTGGGCGCAGACTTCCAGCACCACCTGGACCTCGGTTACAAGGCCATCCGGGCCCAGGCCGCCGTCCCGGGCCTGGAAAAGACCTACGGAATCGCCCCGGTGGACGGCAAGCTGTACGAGCCCGCCAGCGGCAACGTCCCACAGGAGGACACCTGGGAGACGACGGCGTACCTGGACTTCGCGCCGAAAATGATGGCCCACGTGCGCGAACAGTTCGGCTACAACGTGCACGTCCTGCACGACGTGCACCACCGCCTGACCCCCATCGAGGCGGGCAGGTTGGGCGCCTCGCTGGAGCAGTACCGGCCCTTCTGGATCGAGGACCCGACGCCGGCCGAGGACCAGTCCGCGTTCCGCCTGATCCGCCAGCACACCACCACGCCCATCGCCGTCGGTGAGGTGTTCAACTCGATCTGGGACTGCCAGCAGCTGATCACCGAACGGCTGATCGACTACATCCGCACCTCCGTGTCGCACGCCGGCGGCATCACCCACCTGCGCCGGATCTTCTCCCTCGCCGACCTCTACGGCGTGCGCTCCGGCTCCCACGGCGCGGGCGACCTCTCGCCGGCTTCCTTCGCCGCGGCCCTGCACGTGGACATGAGCATCCCCAACTTCGGCATCCAGGAATACATGGGCCACCGGGAACCCGCCAACGAGGTCTTCACCACCTCCTACACGTTCAATGACGGCTACATGCACCCCGGGGATGCTCCCGGCATCGGCGTGGAGTTCAACGAGGAAGCCGCCGCCCGCTTCCCGTTCGACCCCAAGTACCTGCCCATCAACCGGCGGCTCGACGGATCGGTGCACGACTGGTGAGCATCCCTACCCAACACCCGAAGCAAGAGCCGTTCGACGTCGTTGTAATGGGGGAGATCCTCGTTGAGGTGGCCACCGACGTGGCGTTCGGCCACGGCGTCCCCGCCCAGCTCGGCATCTCCGGTGACGCCCTGAATGTTGCCGCGGCAGCCGCTGCCGCGGGTGCCCGCGTGGGCCTCCTGTCCGTACTGACCGACGACGACCTCGGCAAGGCGATCGCCGCCAGGATTGTGGAACTCGGCGTTTCCCCCGACCTGCTGAAGTTCCGCCGCGGCCAGCAGGGCGTCTACCTGGTCCACTGTGACCCGGACGGCCAGCGCGAGTTCTCGTATGCCCGCACCGGCAGCGTCGGGTCCACGCTGGGGCCGGACGACGTCGACCCGGCAGTTTTCGCCGCTGCCGGCGCCGTGGTGGCGGGAGGTATCGCCTGTGCCATCTCAGAGTCATCGCGCGCGGCGGTTTTCAAGGCCGCCGCCGTGGCGAAGCGCTTTGTGTTCGATCCCAACTACCGCCCCCGCCTCACCTCCGTGGAGGAGGCGACGGCGGCCCTGCTGGAGCTCGCGCCCCGCGCCTTCCTGGTCACTCCATCCTTCCCCGGCGAAACATCGGCTCTCCTGGACTGCCCGACGCCGGTTGAGGCCGCCGCGAAGCTGCGCAGCCTGGGTGCGCGGAACGTCGCGGTCACCTGCGGTGCCGACGGCATCCAGCTGGACGGCGAAGGCCAGGACAAAACCTGGATCGACTCGATCCCGGCTCCGGCTGTGGTGGACCAGACCGGCGCGGGCGATGCCTTTGTTGGCACCCTCACCGCCCGCCTTGTCCTTGGCGACAACCTTTCCGCCGCTGCGAGGTACGGAGCAGCAGCTGCATCACTGGTGGTGGGCGGCAAGGGCGGCACCGGCTTCATCCCCACCCTGGAGCAAACCCGCGCCCACGCTTCCGTCGGGCTGGCACCGGAAGGAGCAGCGCCATCACACGCCTAAGCGCTGCCTCCCTTGCCGGCAACGACAAACACCGCGCACCCCTTGCGGACCGGACCATCCGGCCCGGCATCGTCCACCTCGGGCTGGGTGCCTTCGCCCGCGCCCACACCGCCGTCTTCACCGAAGAAGCCATGCTCGCCACCGGCGATTCCGGCTGGGGGATCATCGGAGTCACGCAGCGTTCCGACACCGTGGCACGCCAGCTGGCTCCGCAGGACGGACTCTTCTGCGTCGCTGAGCGGGGGAGCGGCGCCGCGCCGCTGCGCGTGGTGTCCAGCATCGTGGAGGCCATCTCGGGCCGGGACCGGCCGGATGCCGTGGTGGACCGCATCGCCGGGGACAGCACGCGGGTGGTGACACTGACGGTCACCGAAAAGGGCTACCGGATCGATCCGCACACCGGTTCCCTGAACCTCGCGGATGACCAGGTCCAGTCAGATCTTGCCGGGAACCCGCCGCTGACCGCCATCGGACAGGTCACGCGCGGCATCCAGAAACGGGCCATGGCCGGCGCAGGACCGCTCACCGTGGTCTCGTGCGACAACCTGCCGGGCAACGGTGAACTGACCGGCACCCTGGTCAGGGCGTTCGCCACCGCCCTGCCTGAGGATGAATCCGGGCCGCTGCTTGCTTGGCTGAAGGACAACGTCACCTTCCCCAGCACAATGGTGGACCGGATGGTGCCGGCCACCACAGCAGATGACCTTGACGCCGTCGAACGTGAACTGGGACTCCGGGATGAGGCCGCCGTGGTGGCCGAACCCTTTATGCAGTGGGTCATCGAGGACAACTTCGCGGGGGACCGGCCCGCCTGGGAAAAAGCCGGGGCGCTGTTCAGCAACGATGTGGCCGCGTGGGAGGCGGCCAAGCTGCGCCTGCTCAACGCGAGCCACTCGATGCTGGCATACCTCGGCCTGGCGAGCGGCAAGGCGACCATCAGCGACGCCATCGGCGAGGACGTATTCCGCGTGGCCTGCCAGCGGATGCTGGCCGAGGACGCGCTGCCCACCATCAGCCTCCCCAAGGGATTGGACGGCGAAACGTACTGCGCCCAGGTCCTCGAGCGCTTCGCGAACCCGGCGCTGGGCCACACCACCGCCAAGGTAGGCAGCGACGGTTCACAAAAAATCGGCCTCCGCCTGCTGACCACCGCACGCGCCGCCCTCGACGCCGGCCGTGAACCGCGCTGGGCCGCGCTCGCCGTGGCCGCGTGGATGCACCACGTGGCCACCACTGCTGCCGCAGACCTGAACGATCCCCTGGCGGACGAGCTCCAGAAGGCCCTGCCCGCTGAGCGGTCCGCCGCCACCGTGGTGCCGGCGCTCCTGGGCGTGCGCAGCATCTTTGACGCCGGACTCGCGGCCAACACCACCTTCGCGGACCTGCTGACGCACTGGTACCGCATCATCGACACCGGGCTGGAAGGCCTGAGAAAAGAGATCAACCATGGCTGACGCAACCAGCGTCCTGCACGTTTCCCCTGTCATACCCGTGGTCACCATCGCCGATCCCCAGCACGCCGTTCCGGTGGCCCGGGCGCTGGTCGACGGCGGGGTCCGCATCATCGAGCTGACCCTGCGCACGGACAGCGCGCTTGAATCACTGAAGCGCATCGCCAACGAAGTACCGGATATCCTGGTGGGCGCCGGCACCATCCTCAGTCCGGCCCAGGCCGACGACGCCGTGGCTGCCGGCGCCCAGTTCCTGGTCAGCCCCGGCGTGACGCCGACGCTGCTGGACCACATGCTGCAGCTGGACGTTCCGGTGCTGCCCGGAGTGGCCACCGTGGGTGAGGTGCTGGGTGTCTTGGAGCGCGGGCTCACTGCGATGAAGTTCTTCCCGGCCGGACCCGCCGGGGGGCCTGATTATCTGGCCGCCATCGGTGCGCCCATCCCGGCCGTCCAGTTCTGCCCCACGGGCGGCATCAGCCTTGCCTCCGCGCCGGAGTACCTGGCGCTGCCTAACGTCACGTGCGTCGGCGGCAGCTGGCTCACGCCCCGGGCCGCGGTGGAAGGTGAGGACTGGGCAAAGATCACCCGGCTGGCGCAGGGGGCTGCGGCGCTGGCCTGACACAAACTTGCCTGACACAAACTGCTGCCGGCGCCGCTCCTCTGGCAGAGTATGGGCATGCTCACAGTTATTGGCGAAGGCCTTGTTGACGTTGTCCAGCGCGCCTCCGGGATCGAGGCCCACGTGGGCGGCAGCCCGCTCAATGTTGCGGTGGGCCTGGCCCGGTTGGACCACCCGGTGCAGTTCATCGGCCGCTACGGCCGGGACGCGTACGGCGATTCCGTCGCCGCGCACCTGCGCTCCAGTTCCGTGATGCTTCCGCTGGGCCCGGACGATCTTCCCACCAGCGTGGCCACCGCCCTGATTGACGACGACGGCGCCGCCACCTACACCTTCGACCTCACCTGGGAGCTTCCCGGCATCGCCGACCGGCTGGCGTTTATGCTGCAGGGCACCACCCTGCTGCACACGGGCTCGATCGCGACGATGCTGGCGCCCGGCGCCAAGGACGTCCTGGCCGCCGTCGAATACGCCCACCCGCGCGCCACCATCAGCTTCGACCCCAACTGCCGGCCCAGCATCATCACCGACGTGGATTATGCGCGCCGCCACACGGAAAAGTTCGTCTCACTCGCTGACGTGGTGAAGGCCTCCGACGAAGACCTCGCCTGGCTCTACCCGGACACGGACGTGCTCGACGCTGCCCGCCGCTGGCTGGAACTGGGCGGCAACGAGGGCCCGGCTATGGTGGTGGTCACCCGTGGAGCTGACGGGCCGTGGGGGGTAACCCGGGCCGGCGAGGCGCAGGTGGCGGCACCGCGTGTTCAGGTGGCAGACACGGTGGGCGCCGGCGATTCCTTTATGGCAGCCCTGCTGTCCGGCCTGGTGGACCGGGGCCTGGACGGTGCCCAGAACCGCAAGGACCTGCGCGAACTTCCGGCAGAGGGCCTGGCCGAACTCCTTGCCCACGCGGCCAAGGCGGCGGCCGTTACGGTGTCACGGCCGGGCGCCAACCCGCCCACACGGGCCGAGCTGAACGGTTCGTCGGGGGAGGGCTAGGCCGGATTGCCCCTCGTTACCCCTCGTGGTTGTAGTAAGGCCACGGCAGGAAGCGACGCTCACCGCGACGGTCCGGTCCTTCCAAGGTGACCTTGCCTGTGGCAGCCCACTCCACGCCGCGGGGGAACATCCGGATGAACTCGATCCGCCGGAAGGTGTCAATGTCATGCCCTATGGTGATGGTGAAGCTGCGGCCTTCGCCATAGTTGTTGATCCAGGCAAGGGGCTGCAGCGTGTTGATGCCGGGGAGGCCTTCGATGCCCTCCGCCGGAATGGCCACCGGATAGTGGGGCATGGGCCACATCGGCGCCTTCTTGTACGACTCCAGGTCGTCAAACACTGAGAGAAGCACCTCCGCGCCGTCGTACAGCTGTACGCCCGTCAGGATGTCGTCACCTGTCACTGTCCATGTGTCGCTGATGCCCTCCGTGATGGGGTGGCGGGGCCGGGCTGTCTGCAGCAGGGCCTCACCCCAGGGGCGCGGACGCAGCCCGGTGGGAACGCTGAGCTTCGCGCCCCGCATGATGTTGTACTCCTCGGGATAACCCCAGTCATCCTCCTGCACCGCGGAGCCGTGGAACCAGACGATCCCTTTGCCGTCGTCGTGGACAAATTTCAGCAGGGCCGCGTCGGTTTCAGCGCCGAAACCGACGGCTTTTTCGTGGTATCCGTCGCGGCCCTCGAACACGATGATGACCACGTCGTACCTGTCGATGACGTTCGCGCCAAGCCCCCGCGGGTCCTCGATCACTCGAACGCGGAACCGGCCCGTGTCCTCAAGCACCGTGGTGAGCCACTGGTTGTGGGCCCGGAAGCTGCGGAATTCGTTGTCGTGCTCGCAGGTCATATGCCCGGAAAGGATGAGGGCGTTCAACACGTCAGCCATGCGATCTGGGCTCCTATTATTTGGCAAGTCGGGTTAGGGAGAAAGCTTACATACTTTAGTGTGAAAGCGACATAACGATGCTACGATCGGTGTGCACCTAGAGAGAGTGAGCAACGATGCTTCTCGAAAGAGACCTCATCCAGTCAGTCGGCTTCCGCAACGTCACCGAGGGCGGGCGTGTGACCGGCTTCCAGTTCCGTGTCCGGATGCCTTCCTACCGCGGCATGGCCGCGTCGCTGATCGACGGCATCGCAGTCCGCGTGGGCAACATCGTCGACGTCGGCCCTGCCGTTCCGCGCTGGACCTTCGGCGGGCGGACCTACACGCTGCAGCAGCTCTGGGATAGCGACGGCGTGCGCTGGCCCCTTGAGGAAGCCGCCGTGGTCACCGTTCCATTCGACGGCGGCCTGCCGCAGGGCGTCCATGAACTCACCATCGAACTGCGGCTGCGCATGTCCTATATTCCCGTGGAGCACCAGCCCACCGTCCACCGCGTCAGCCGTGCGGTGACGCTGGCCCCGGAGGGCGGCGGGGACACCTTCCGCTACGGCGTTTCCCTCTACAGCTACATGGGCGACTACGGCACGGTCATGGACCTGGAGACCGCGTTGGCCTCCATCGCGGACGTGGGCGCCACCGGCGTCGAGATCCTCGGCGAGGGCCACGTCCCCGGCTACCCCGAACCCGACCCTGCGTGGATCGACAACTGGTTCAGCCTGCTCGAGAAGTACTCCCTCGAGCCCACGAACTATGGATCCTGGATCGATACCCGCCTGCACCCGGGCCGGAGCATGACGGCTGCCGAGGGTGCAGAGGCGCTGCAGCGCGACCTGCGGCTGGCCCACCGGCTGGGCTTCGGCTTCGTGCGGCCCAAGATCGGCGTGGTGTCCAGCGACCTGGTCCCCGACCCTATCTGGACTGAATCTGTGGAGCGTTCCCTGGACCTTGCCCACGAACTGGGGGTCATCATCTGCCCCGAGATCCATTCGCCCACGCCCATCAAGCATCCCGTCGTCGAGGACTACATTAGCCTCATCGAACGGACCGGAACCAAGAACTTCGGCCTGCTCATCGACACCGGCATCTTCCAGGACCGGCCCATCCCGCTGCGCGACGGCGAGACCCGCGAAACCCGGCCGGCCTTCCTGGACGGGATCGGCGTCGACCCGGCCGACTTCGCAGCGATTGCCCAGTACGTGGTGTTCATCCAGGCGAAGTTCCACGACATCAACGAGCAGCTCGAGGACCAGCAGATTCCCTGGCTGCCCGTGCTCAAGGCGCTCAAAGACGCGGGCTACACCGGCTACCTCTCCAGCGAATACGAAGGCGACCGGACGCCGTGGCGGGCCATCGAGCAGGTACGCCGCCAGCATTCCCTGATCCGCCGCATCACTTCCGAACTTCCCTGACCCCTCCCTCCCAGCAAAGAGAACAGACAATGCCAAACGGACTTCTTGACGATTCAAGCCTCCGCACCCACCCGGACGGCCTGGCCCTGGCCCTGACCCTGCCGTGGTACCGAAGCCTGTGGCTCTCCTCGGTCTCCAGTCTGCGGCTCAGTCTCGACGGGCAGGACGTGCCTGCCGATGACTTGGCCCTGGAACTTGGCGGCGTCCGCTACGCGCTCGCCGACCTCCCGGCCCAGAGCGAAACCCTCTGGTACCTGCAGGAGCACCCCCTGCTGATCGCCAAGCGGGATACCCCTGCAGCCCTGGGCGAGGAGCACACCGTACAGCTCATCGGAGAGCTGCGCCTGCCTTACATGCAGATCGCCCCGGGCCAGGACGGCGGGCCCGGGATGTACGTCCCCAACTTCGTGAACCAGACACTCGAGCTGACCGTCACGGACAGGGCCGCTGCGGCTCCTGTATTAACGACTGCGGTCACCCCGCCTCCGCCAAAGGCTGAGGACGATCCGTTCTCGCTCGGGCTCACCCTGTACTCGGCCAGCGCCGAGTTCCGGGCCGGCTGGTACGACTTCGACGGCCTGCTGAACCGTGTGGCGGAGCTCGGCATCGGCCCGGGCATCGAGATCGTGGCCTCCCAGGTCCTGCCGACGTATCCGCACGTCTCGGATGACTTCGCCCATTCCTGGCAGGAGGCCTTCGACCAGCACGGCTTCACCGCCAGCTCCTTCGGTGCCAACCTGGACATGGGCCGGCGCCGCGACCGGGACATGACACCCGATGAGGAATACGAGTTCACACAGACGCTCTTCCGCGGTGCCAAGAAGCTCGGGTTCCCGCTGGTCCGCATCCAGAGCGCCAAGCCGGACCTGCTGCGGCGGCTGCTGCCGCTTGCCGAGGACCTGGAGCTCAAGCTTGCCTACGAGATCCACGCACCCCTGGGTCCCAACTCCCCGGAGATCATGAAGGTCCGCGACGTGTACGCGGAGCTCTATTCACCGCTGCTGGGCTTCGTGGCCGACTTCTCCTCCACTATGCACAGCATGTCCCCAACGCTCTTGCGGGCCGTCCGCCGTGCCGGACTCGACGACGAAGCCGTCCAAAAGCTGCAGGCCATCTGGGCCACCGACGCCCCCATGCGCGCGCGGCAGGAGGAGTTCATTGGCTACCTCCGGGCACGGGACTTCGATCCTGCCAGCCTTGGCGCCTTCGCCCACCTGGCCTTCAACATGCACGGCCATGTCAGCCCGCAGGATTGGGCGGACATCATGCCCCAAATCATGCACGTCCACGCGAAGTTCTACGACATTGACGACGATGGCAACGAGCCCGCCATCGACTATCCGGAACTGGTCCGCGTGTTCGTGGACGGCGGCTACCGCGGCTACTGGTCCAGCGAATGGGAGGGCCATGCCTTCGCCGAGCTTGGCGAGGTGGATCCGCTTCTGCTGGTCCGCAAGCAGCACGACCTCATCCGCAAGAGCATGCGCTCGGCGCTGGCGTCGGCCTGACCCCCCAGCGCTGTGCCTCCCCGGTGCCCGTCCGTTCACCCGGCCGGGCACCGCGGCCTTTAAGCCGGGGACCCTTAACTGCGGCTTTTAAGCCGGAGCTTGAGGAGCGTCCTTGGCGACCGCGGCGGCCACGATATCGGCCGCCTCCTTGAACAGGCCCCGCATCCACTCATGCTCCGAATCGCGGTTGTGCACCGGATGCCACCACAGGGCGTTCACCAGCGGCGTGGCATCGAAGGGGAGCGGGAGGATCCGCACTCCGCCCACCCGCAGCGCGAAGGGTATCAGCGCCGCCTGGATGAGGGCGATCCGGTTGGTTCCCACCACGAAATGCGGCAAGGACTGGAAGCTCTCCACCACCACGTCCACGCGCGGCTCAACGCCCAGCTGCATGATCTGGCGTTCCGCGGAGGTTGACGCCGACCTGGTCTGATAGGTCATCACCCACGGAAGTTCGGCGATGTTCTCCATGGTGATGCTGTCGCCGACGGCGTCGTTGGACGCAGAGACCACCGCCACCCAGCCGTCCCGCCACAGGTCCAGGTAGGGGAGCCCGGAAAGGAACCCGTGCGGAATCACCATGCCGTCCACGGAGCGGAGCCGGTTGGCTGCGTCTTCCACCACCATCGGATTGTGCAGCATGAACCGGAACCGGACGCCCGGCGCACGCTCGGCCGCAAGCTCGGAAACCACCCGGCCAACGGTGGTAAATCCATAATCGGAGCCGTAGATGGAGAACTCGCGCTCCGATTCAGCGGGCTCCCACGAGGCCTGGCTCTCGAAGACGCGCCGGGCCGCCTCCAGCGCCGTGGTGGTGTGCTCAGCCAGCCGCAGGGCGAAAGGGGTGAGCTCATACGCATTGCCGCGGCGGGCCAGGATGGGATCCCCAAAATGGGACCGGAGCCGCGCCAGCGAAGCACTCAGCGCCGGCTGGCTTAGGTGGAGCCGCTCGGCCGCCCTCGTCACGCTCCGCTCGGTAATGAGGGCATCCAGCGAGATCAGCAGGTTGAGGTCGAGCCGGGAAAGCAGGACATTATTCGTCACGGCTTGGCGATCTTTCAACGGTGAACTTTCGTCCCGCCAGTGTATCAGCGGCATCAATAGGGTCAGTGTGACGCATCACGTCCTCCGATGCACACCCAGGGCTTCCGCAGACCTCCGCGAAACTTATGTCTAGCATCCGCAATACTTATGTGCTTTTTCTGCACATCTCCTGCATACTGATGAGTGACCGGGGTCACGGCTCCCGGATATTTTCGACAACGAAGTCAGAAAGGCTGAACATGGCACAGCACCGCCACACCGCGGCTATGAAGGTTATCGGCGCCCTCGCCGTCCCAACCATCGCCGCCCTTGCTCTCACCGGTTGCTCAAGCTCCGCTGGCAGTACCTCATCGTCGAATGGGTCCAAGGAGTTTTCCCTGTCTTTTGCGACGTCCAACACCATTGAGAGCCCGTTCCAAAAACTGGCCGAGGACTACATGAAGTCCCACTCCGATGTGAAAATCACTTTCAACCCGCAGCCCAACGACTCCTATGACCAGACCCTGCGCACCCAGCTCCAGGCAGGCAACGCCTCCGACGTCGTGGTGACCTCGCCCGGCTCCGGCACCGGACGCAGCATCCTGCCGCTCGCCGAAGCCGGCTTCCTTGAGCCGCTGGACGACGCCGCCAAGGAACTGCTTCCCGAGGGAAGCGGCAGCACCTTCGGCCACGATGGCAAGGTCTACGGCCAGGCCACGGAAATCACCGTCGCTGCCCTTGTCTCGAATGAGACTGCCGCTGAGGCAGCCGGCGGCTTCCCCGCCGACTTTTCCTCCCTCCAGGAGCAGTGCAAGGCTCTGGAATCGTCCGGAAAGTCCCTCTTTGCCCTCGCCGGAGCAGCGCCTCCCAATACCGGCCTGATGGCGATGTCCCTGGCGGCCTCCCGCGTCTATGCGGAAGACCCGAAATGGAACGACAAGCGCGCCGCCAAGGAGACCACCTTCGCCGGTTCCGACGGCTGGAAGTCAGCCCTCCAGGCAGTCAACACCCTTAAAGATGCGGGCTGCTTCCAGAAAGGTGCTGCGGGCGGCGGTTTCGACGCCATCACCAAGGGCCTTGCCGGCGGAACGTCCGTGAGCGGCTTCATCCCGGCCCCCAGCTGGAAGCAGCTTGAATCGGCCGCCGGCGGCGCCAAATTCGCTGTCCGGGCACTGCCGGCTGAAAGCTCGAGCAAGAGCTACGTCTTCGCCAGCGCGAACTACGCCTTCTCCATCAACGCAGCCTCCAAGAACAAGGACGCCGCCAAAGCCTTCCTTGACTGGGCCGCCGAGCCCGAGCAGACCAAGGCATTCGCCGAAATCGACGGCGCGCTTCCGGTGACGGGCCTGGACAAGTACGACTTCGGAAGCGGCGCCTACAAGAACGTCGGCGACCTGATCAAGGACGGAAAGTACGGCCCCCTGCCGAACATCCAGTGGCCCAACTCTGCGGTCTACGATGCGCTGGCCACAGGGGTCCAGGGCATCATTACCGGCCAGAAGAGCCCCGACCAGGTCCTGCAGGCCATGGACGCCGCCTGGGGCCAGTAGAGCGTTCTTCACCATCAACGTTCCGACCACTCAAAGGGACAAGCAAGGAATACCATGACTGCGACGATGCAACCGAAAAGCGAAGCAGCAGAAGCACCCCGGCGAGGCAGGCGCACCCCGGGGGCGGGCCAGAACGCCCGCTCCCGGGGCCGGGGCCTGGAGTTCGGACACTGGTGGTGGGCCCTGCCCGGGATCGCCCTGGTGTTTGCCATCCACTATGTGGCAACCGGAATCGGCGGATTCTTCGCCTTTACCAACTGGACGGGCATTGGCTCGTTCAAGATCACGGGCTGGGCCAACTTTGAAGCAATCTTCAAGGACCCAACGAAAGTCGGAGCCCTCTCCAACACCCTCTTCCTGGCTTTCGGCTCAGTTCTGCTGGGCAACATCGCCGGGCTGGTCATCGCGCTGGGCCTGAACCGCGTCCTCAAGACGCGCTACATCCTCCGCACCCTGTTTTTTATGCCGGTGGTGCTCAGCCCGCTGGCCACGGCCTACATCTGGAAATACATCTTCGACTTCGACGGTCCGCTCAATGCCTTCCTGAAGGCCATCGGCGCCGGCGACCAGGCCAAACCATGGCTTGCCGACCCCCAGTGGGCCATCTGGACCGTCCTGGTGGTGCTGGTCTGGTCCTCCACCGGCTTCGCCATGGTGATCTTCATGGCCGGCCTGGCCGGCGTCCCCGCGGAAGTGGAGGAGGCGGCGGCCATCGACGGCGCCAACCTGTGGCAGCGGTTCCGCAACGTCACCCTGCCGGCCATCCGTCCCGCCGTCGCCATCGCCACCACACTCGGAATCGTCCAGGGACTGCGCGTCTTCGATCCCATCATGGCGCTCACCGGCGGCGGACCCGCCGGGGCCACGGAGACACTGGCCACCCAGGTCTACAAGCAGGCCTTTGCGCTCGGAAACTTCGGGGGCGGCGCCGCCCTGGCCCTGGTGCTCGCCGCCATCATCCTGATCTTCGCCGTACTCCAGCAGCGGCTGACGCGTTCGAACCCTGAGGACTAAGCCATGTTCCGCTACACCAAACTCACCCTGCTCCGCGAAGTCGGCCTGTGGGCGCTCGCCCTGCTGTTCCTCACGCCGTTCTACTTCCTGGTGACAACAGCCCTGAAGCCGGACACCGAATTGTTCACCACCTCGGCCCTGGCTCCGCCCAAAAGCCCGGACTTCAGCAACTTCATCGACGTCCTCACCGCCACCGGCAACTCCAACGTGGTGATGGGCCTGGTCAACAGCCTCATTATCACCGCGGGCAGCATCGTGGGACTCATCGCCCTCGGCTCCATCACCGGCTACGTCATCTCCCGCAGCACCCGCCGCTGGAGCAAGGGCGCCTACTACCTCTTCCTCGTGGCCATCATCCTTCCGGGCCAGCTCGGCGCCGTCCCCCTCTACATGGGTGCGCGGGCATTGGGGCTCACCGGATCCGCATGGGGCCTGATCGTCCTCTACACCGGCATGCTCCTGCCGCTGTCGATCTTCCTCTACGCAAACTTCTTCCGCGGCCTCGGCACGGACTATGAAGAAGCGGCCACCATCGACGGCGCCAGCAAGTCCCAGATCTTCTCCAAGGTGGTGTTCCCCATGATGGCTCCCGCCACGGGAACCGTCACCATCTTCGCCGGGCTCATCGTGTGGAACGACTTCTTCACATCGCTGATCTTCCTCGGCGGCTCCGCCAACCAGACCCTGCCGGTGGCCATGTACTACTACATCGGCTCCCTGGTCTCCCAGTGGAACTCCATCTTCGCCATTGTCATCGTGTCCATGATCCCCATCCTTGCCCTGTTCCTGTTCGCCCAAAAGCGCTTCATCCAGGGCTTCTCCGGCGGCCTGAAAGGCTGACCGGCCCGGCCGTCAAACCGCCGAGCCGGAAACCGCCAGGCACCAAACCGCACAAGCGGCCTGCCGTGATCCCTTGCGCCCAAAAACAGGCCCATCCGGGCAAAACCGCCCCACATTCCTACTGACCACCCTCAACTACCCAGGAGCCACGCATGTACCAGCTCGCGCCCAACATCGACCTATTGTTCTCCGAAGCAGGCGCCAGCGCCGCAGACCGTGTCCGCGCCGCAGCTGCCGCCGGCTTCGATGCCGTCGAAATGTGGGGACCCACGGGCAAGGACATTCCCGCCCTCAAGGAAGCCCTCGAGGAAACCGGAGTCCAGCTCACCGCCCAGCTGGCAGAGCCCCGGATGCAGTTCATGATCCCGCCCAAGGACCACGCGCCGTTCTACACCGGACTGGATGCCGGCGTCGAAGTGGCCCGCCAGCTTGGCTGCCCCCGCATTGTGGTGGGCAGCGGCACCGGCTTCGGCGGCCGCAAGCGGCAGGACCAGCTGGACGAACTGATCGAAATCTTCACCCAGGGCACAGCGCACATTGAGGGTTCCGGCATCACCCTGGTCCTCGAACCCGTGAATATCCGTGTTGACCACCCCGGGGCCCTCCTGGACCGCACCTCCGAAGCTGTCTACGTCGCCAGGGGCGTCAACTCGCCCAACTTCGGTGTCCTCTACGACCTCTACCACTCCACGGTAGAGGGCGAGGACGTGGCCGCAGAGCTCGCCAACGCCGGGGACCTCATCAAGTACGTGCAGGTCGCCGACGCCCCGGGCCGCGGCGAGCCGGGCTCCGGCTCCATCGACTGGCCCGCCCGCTTCGCGGACCTAAGGACCAGCGGCTACACCGGTCCCATCGGCCTCGAGTATTACCCCACCATCGACTCGGCAAAGTCGGTGCGCCGCATCCAGGAACTGGTGGCGGGGCGGTGAGCAGCAACCGTTATCCGGCCTCGGTCGACGTCGCCATCGTCGGCAGCGGTCCCACGGCTTCGGCCTACGCGCGGATCCTCAGCGAGGAAGCGCCCGGTGCCACTATTGCCATGTTCGAGGTGGGCCCTACGGTCAGCAACCCGCCCGGGGCGCACGTCAAGAACATCGAGGACCCTGAGCGCCGCAGCCTTGCCCAGCGCGCCTCGGAAGGCCCGGGGGCAGGCGCCGAAACGGTAAACTCCCCTGGAGCGGTGAAGAGCGGCCAGCGCCGTGCCCGGCCCGGAACCTACCTGCTGCAGGACGGCTACGCCTTCCCGGGCGAGGACGGCATGCCCGTCGCGGCCATGTCCAGCAATGTGGGCGGCATGGCCGCCCACTGGACCGCCGCCTGCCCCCGGCCCGGCGGCAAGGAGCGCATCCCCTTCCTGCCGGACCTGGAAGAGCTCCTTAACGACGCCAACCGGCTCCTGGGCGTCACCACGCACGCTTTTGATGGTGCCCCCTTCTCGGACCTGGTCCGGGAACGACTCGCCGGCGTAGTGGATCAGGGCCGAAAGCCTGCCTTCCGCGTCCAGCCCATGCCCCTTGCTGTACACCGGCGGCAGGATGGCGCCCTCGTCTGGTCCGGCTCCGACGTCGTTATGGGGGCGGCCACCCGCGATAATCCGCAGTTTGAACTGTTTGATGAATCGCTGGTGACCCGTGTGCTGGTGGAGGACGGCACTGCTGCCGGCATCGAAGTCCAGGACCGCCGCAGCGGGGACACCCATCAGGTGGCCGCCCGTTACGTTGTGGTGGGGGCGGACGCCCTGCGCACACCGCAGCTGCTGTGGGCTTCCGGGATCCGGCCCGACGCCCTGGGCCGCTACCTGAACGACCAGGCGCAGGTGGTGTTCGCGAGCAGGCTCCGCGATGTCCAGCCCGAGGACGCGCCGGCAGCGGCCAATGGTGCCCTCAGTGAGCAGAGCGGAGTGGCCTGGGTTCCCTATACGGACGAGGCGCCCTTCCACGGCCAGATTATGCAGCTGGATGCATCCCCGGTTCCCCTGGCCGAGGATGATCCCATCGTCCCGGGCTCCATCGTGGGGCTGGGCCTGTTCTGCGCGAAGGACCTGCAGCGCGAGGACAGGGTGGCGTTCGACGACGATACCCGGGACTCCTACGGGATGCCCGCCATGCGCATCCACTACCGGCTGACCGAGCGGGACCACGACGTGCTGGACCGCGCCAGGCAGGAAATTGTCCGCCTGGGCAAGGCTGTGGGCGAACCGCTGGACGAGCGCCCCTTTGTCCTGCCGCCCGGTGCGTCGCTGCACTACCAGGGCACCACGCGCATGGGTGACACGGACGACGGCGAGAGTGTCTGTTCGCCCGACAGCCAGGTGTGGCAGGTCCCCGGCCTCTTTGTGGCCGGCAACGGCGTTATCCCCACCGCCACGGCCTGCAATCCCACACTGACGTCGGTGGCCCTCGCCGTGCGCGGCGCACGGAAAATCGCAGAAGAAATCACCAGCTCTTTACTTATGTCCGAATCAGACAATAGACTGTCTAAATAATGAATAAGTGCCGGTAGCGCGGCAACTTCGTTCCAGCACAGGCATTTCACTCACGGCAAGGCATGCCGCAGACAAGGAGGTCTCGATGATCGCCGACCGCATAATCGAGCAGGGAACACTGACCACCCAGGACGGCCGCACCGCCGTCGAAGTCCGGATCCCCTGGTACCGCGCCCTTCCGGGCTCATGCATCGCCGGCGCAGCACTGACGGTTGACGGCGTTGCCGCACCGGAGGACTCCCTGCGCTGGACCATGAACAACCGCACGTTCAGCTTTGAAGAACTCGTGGATGAAACCGGCGAATGGTGGTTTCCGCTGGACTCGGCCGTCCTTTCCGGCGACCTTCCCGTCCGTGACGGCCAAGCCGAGCACGAGGTCCGGGTGGACCTGAAGCTCTACATCCCCTACATCATCACCGACCACGGCGTGCTGCACATCGAAGAGCACGACACCAAGACCATGAAGGTGGCACAGCGATGACCAGCCTCGGCACGCCGATCCAGGGCGTCACCCTTTACAGCTTCACCCGGGCTTTCCACGCCCGGCAGTACGACCTTGACGGCCTCATCCGCAAGGTGGCGGCCGAAGGTTTCGGCCCGGGCCTTGAGGTTATCGGGTTCTCGAGCCTGCGCGGCTTCCCGGACCGCATCGATGACACCTTTGTGGGCCAGTTCCGCGACCTGGTGGCCGAGGTGGACCTCGTCCCCACCTCGCTGGCAGTGAACGTTGATACCGGCATCCGGCGGGACCGGCTGATGAACCACGACGAGCTGGTCGAATACATGCGCAAGCAGATCGAAGTGGCCGCCCGGCTCGGCTTCCCGATCGCCCGCGTGCAGATCTCGCTGACCCCCGACGCCATGGAAAGCCTGCTGCCCGTGGCCGAGAAGTACGGCGTCACCCTTGCCCTCGAAGTCCACGCCGACCAGCACGGCGCGCACGAACGCGTCCTGGCGCTGCGCGACCGCTACGAGAAGCTCGATTCCCCGCTGCTCGGTTTCACTGCCGACTGGGGCGCCACTGTCACCGGCTTTGCCCCCTCCCTGCTGGAGGCCTACCGCCGCCGTGGTGCTTCGGAGGACCTGCTCCGGCAGGTGGTTGACCTGTGGGACGGCTTCTATGCCGAAGGACCGCCCAACAACCAGAAGGTCCACGGCGAACGTTTCGGTGCCTTTATTGGCCTCGCCGCCCGGAACGGCCGGCCGGACCTGGGCATCGACTTCGGCATCAACGGAACGGGACTGTTCGGCCCTGCACCGCTGGACACCTGGCTGGAAATCATGCCCTGGGTCCGCCACGTGCACGGCAAGTTCTTCGGCATCGACGAAAACGGCGAAGAGCCCTCAGTGCCGGTGCGCGGCCTGGTCCGGCAACTCGTGGAAAACGGCTACTCCGGTGCCATCTCCAGTGAATATGAAGGCTGGCATTGGAACAACTGGCAGGACCCGTTCGAGATCATCCGCGGCGAGCAGGCCGTCCAGCGTTCAGCAGCCGCCAACGCCGGTTCCGCCATGATCACCGACGCATCGGACGCCCGCCGCATCCTCAGCAGCCATCTCGCCCAGCCCGTCCGCGGCTGAAACAAAAGGAATCAAAGACATGTCAGAAGGCATCGCAGGCTCGGGCATCGAGCTTGGCATCACCCTTTACTCACTCACCTCCGAATTCGCCGCCGGGCTCTACACCCCGGAGACCCTGATCAAAGCGGTCGCCGATGAAGGCCTCGGCCCCGGCGTCGAATTCAACATCGCCCAGATGCTGCGCACCTACCCGGACGTGGACGAGGATTTCGTCCGCCTGTGGCGGGACAGCATGGACCGCTACGGCCTGACCCCCAGCGCCGTGGGCACCAACCTGGACATGGGCCGCCGTAAAGAGCGCGACATGACGCCGGACGAGGAGTTCGACTTCTTCGCCCGGCAGCTCAAGACCGCCAACACGCTCGGCTTCAACAAGATCGTCATCAGGTCCGCGGGCAAGGAACTGCTCCGCCGGCTGCTTCCGCTGGCCGAGAAGTACGACCAGAAGCTCGGCTACGAGATCCACGCGCCCCAGGGCCCGAACGATCCCAAGATCCTCCAGATCCGCGAGATGTATGAGGAGCTCGGCAGCGACCGGCTGGGCTTCACGGCGGATTTCAGTTCCACCATGCACAGCCTGTCGCCCACGCTGTTCCGCACCCTGACCCAGATGGGCCTCCCGCAGGAGCACTTCGCTGTCATGCAGGACATCTGGCGCAAGCCGCTGCCCATGCAGGAGCGGAACCAGGAGTTCGAGGACTACCTCCGCGAAAATAACTTCGATCCCGCCCGGCTGGGCCCCTTCACCCGGCTGGCGTTCAACATGCACGGACTGGTCCCGCCGGAGGAATGGCTGGACATCATGCCGCAGATGTTCCACGTCCACGCGAAGTTCTACGACATCGACGAGAACGGCAACGAGCCCGCCATGGACATCCCGCGCATCGTGCGCCAGTTCGTCAAGGGCGGCTACCAGGGCTTCCTGTCCAGCGAATGGGAAGGCCACGCCTTCGCGGACCTGGGCGAATCGGACCCCATCGACCTGGTGAAAAAGCAGCACGCACTGATGCGCCGCGCCATTGAAGAATCCGTCGTTCCGGCCTAGGGGGTCCAAATGCCTACTATCGACACCGACCTCACAGCAGAGGTGGAGCGCCTGCGGGGCGAACTTGCTGAAGCCCTGAAACTGGCCCGCCGGGCCAACGACCGGGGCGACATTGAGAACCTGTTCAACCGCTACATGTACCTGCACAATGCCTTTGAGGATGAACAGATTATCCCGCTGTGGGTGAAGCCGGGCACTCCCGGCATCCGGGCGAGGTACACCAACGCCGGCCAGTACACGGACTATGAGAGTGTCATCCGCTACCACCAGGGCCGTCCGCGGCCCGAGGGCAAGCTCATCCTGCACTACACCACCACTCCGGTCATCGAAGTGGCCGCCGACGGCAACACGGCCAAGGGCGTCTGGATCATGACCGGCAACGAGTCCGGCCTGACCGACCCGGAAGTGGCCAAAGACAGCCCGGACTACATGTATTCGCCGGGCGAGGTTCAGGGCAAAAAGGTCTGGGCCCACTGGGTCTGGTGCAAGTACGCTGTGGACTTCCTGCGCCAGGACGGGGAATGGAAGATTTGGAAATTCCGCTGCTACGAGCTCCTGCGGGCACCCTTCGAGGAAAACTGGATCAGCTTCGCCGAGAAGAACCAGCATGCCTTCGCCCTGGACCTGATGTACTTCGGCGACGACGGCAAGCCGGTGTTTATGCCGCCCGCGGACGAACCCGTGCCGCAGGAATACCACCCATACAGCCCCTCCACCCGGCAGACGCTTAATCCCCTGCCGCCCGCACCCCACGACACCTTCGTCGACACGTTCAAGTAAGGAAAGCCATGGCAACTCACAACTCCCTGTTCCAGGACGCCGACGTCCGCAGGCACCCCGAGGGCATTTCGGTGTCCGTGCAACTGCCCTGGTACCGCAGCCTCTGGCTCTCCGCCGTGGACGATGTTGCGGCCACGGTCAACGGCGTGGCGATCCCCAAGGAATCCCTCCGCTTCGAATTGCAGGGCAAGTCCTATTCCATCGCGGAGCTGCCCGAGCAGTGGGAAACCCTGTGGTTCGTCGCGGACAAGCCCGATGTCATCATCCCGCTGGACCGCATCCCCGACGCAGGCGAGGAGATCGACGTCGAGGTCATCCTCACCCTCCGCCTGCTCTACATGCAGATCGCGCCCATGCGCTACGTCGGAAACCGGGTGGCGGTTGAGCGCAAGGTAGTGCTGGCATGACAACCCTTCGGGTTGCCATGATCGGTTACGGCTTCATGGGAGCTGCCCACTCCCAGGGCTGGCGGACCGCACCCCGAGTGTTCGACCTGCCCGCCGAACCGGAAATGGCCGTCATCGTGGGGCGCAACGCCGAAGCGGTGGCGGACGCAGCCCAAAAGTGGGGCTGGGCTGAGTCCGCCACCGACTGGCGCGAGGTGATCGCCCGGGACGATATCGACGTCGTCGACATCGTAACTCCCGGCGACTCCCACACCGAGATCGCGATCGCGGCCCTTGAGGCCGGGAAGCACGTTCTCTGCGAAAAGCCGCTGGCCAATGCTGTTGCCGAGGCCGAAGCGATGGCCGAGGCTGCCGGGCGGGCCGCCGCCCGGGGCATTCGGGCGATGGTGGGATTCACCTACCGCCGGGTTCCCGCCGTGACGTTTTTGCGGAACCTGATTGCCGAAGGCGCCGTGGGAACCATCAACCAGGTGCGTGCCTCGTACCGGCAGGACTGGCTGGTGGACCCCGAAATGCCGCTCGCCTGGCGCCTGCAGAAGGAACACGCCGGCTCCGGGGCGCTGGGTGACATCGGCGCCCACGCCATCGACCTGGCCCAGTTCGTGACCGGACTGAACCTCGAAAAGGTCTCCGGCACCATCGACACCATCGTCAAGGAGCGCCCTCTTTTGGACTCGGGTTCCGGGCTCTCGGGCACTGCCGGTGCCGGCAAGGGCCAGGTGACGGTGGACGACATCGCCATCTTCACGGGCCGCTTCGAATCCGGCGCGCTGGCTTCCTTCGAGGCCTCCCGCTTCGCCACCGGCCGGAAGAACGCGCTGCAGATCGAAGTCTCGGGGGACAAGGGCGCACTGGCCTTCGACCTCGAGGACCTCAACAGCGTCCAGTTCTACGACCGGACAGCACCTGCGGACCGCCAGGGCTTCCGGAAAATCCTGGTCACCGAGGCGGAGCATCCCTACGTCTCGGCGTGGTGGCCGGCCGGGCACATGCTCGGCTACGAGCACGGGTTCTCCCATCAGGTCAAGGACTTCGTGGAAGCAATCGTGGGCGGCACCGATCCGCATCCCACGTTCGCTGACGGGCTGCGGGTGCAGCGGGTGCTCGACGCCGTCGAGCGCAGTTCCGAAAATGAGTCCGCCTGGACACGCGTCGCCGCCAACGTCCCGGCGCAGGTTTCGTAGGAGGGGAAACAGATGGCACGACCAATTACGCTGTTCACCGGCCAGTGGGCCGACCTGCCGTTTGAGGAGGTGGCCCGGCTCGCCGGCGAGTGGGGCTACGACGGGCTGGAAATCGCCTGCTGGGGCGATCACCTGGACCCCTGGCGCTGGGACGACGATGCCTACGTGCAGGGCAAACTCGACATCCTGGAACGCCACGGCCTTAAGGTGTGGACCATCTCCAACCACCTCAAAGGCCAGGCCGTGTGCGATGACCCCATCGACGAACGGCACCGCGGCATCCTGCCGGACAACGTCTGGGGCGACGGCGACCCTGAAGGGGTGCGCCGCCGTGCCGCCGAGGAAATGAAGAACACCGCCCGGCTCGCCGCCAAGCTTGGCGTGAAGACGGTGACCGGATTTACGGGTTCGTCCATCTGGAAGTACGTGGCGATGTTTCCGCCGGCCTCCGAAAAGATGGTGGACGCCGGGTACCAGGACTTTGCTGACCGGTGGAACCCCATCCTGGACGTCTTCGACGAGGTGGGCGTCCGGTTCGCCCACGAGGTGCATCCGTCCGAGATCGCCTACGACTACTGGACCACCCAGCGCGCGCTGGAGGCGATCGGGCACCGTGAGGCCTTCGGGCTGAACTGGGATCCGAGCCACATGGTGTGGCAGGACATCGATCCCGTGGGGTTCCTGTGGGACTTCAAGGACCGGATCTACCACGTGCACTGCAAGGACACGAAGAAGCGCCTGACCAACGGGCGCAACGGCCGGCTCTCGTCCCACCTGGCATGGGCCGACCCGCGCCGCGGCTGGGACTTCATCTCCACAGGCCACGGCGACGTGCCCTGGGAGGACGCCTTCCGGATGCTCAACTCCATCAACTACCGCGGGCCGTTGTCCGTGGAGTGGGAGGACGCCGGCATGGACCGCCTGGCCGGCGCCCCCGAAGCGCTGGCATTCGTCCGCAGGCTCTCCAGTTACGAGCCCTCGGCGGCAGCTTTCGACGCCGCCTTCAGCACGAAGTAGTTCAGCACCAACTAATTCAGCCCAAAGCCCGGCCCCGGAAAACCCCGGGGCCGGGCTTTCGGCTATTCCGGCTTGACTGCGTAGGCGCTGCTGATTGCTATCCGGTTGTAGGTATTGATCGTCATAGTCAGCCATGTCACGGCGGACACCTGTCCCGGAGTCAACTGCCCGGCCGCTGACTGGTACCAGCCCGCATTTGTGTGGGAGTCCTGGATCAGCGTGATGTATTCGCAAAGGGCCAGTGCCGCGCGTTCCTGATCGTCGAAGTACAGGCTCTCCCGCCAGGCGGGCAGCACACTCAGTCGCTCAAGGCTCTCACCTTTCGCCAGCGAGTCCTTGGTGTGGATCCGCAGGCAGAATGCACAGCCGTTGATCTGGGAGGCGCGGATCTTTACCAGCTCAATAAGCAGTGGCGAGAGTCCCTCTCCCAGGGCGGCCCGGTCCGCCCTCAAGGCTGCGGAATTGATGGCTTTGTACAGTTCCGGGTGCTGGGCACCCACATCGGTCCTGGGGAGGATTGCTGTAGCGGTCATTGTGTGTGGGGCTCCTTGGCTCGATAGGGAGTGCGCTTCTGCGCTGGGTCCACCATCTCTTCCCTGCTGCGTTGGGAACCACTGAATGGGACGAACTGCCACCAGACGTTCCACCTCCGGTGGCGCGGGAGCAGCGGCTGTCTACGTCCTTGCCCGGCCGCCGTCCAGGTATTCGGGGGTTGCCATGCCGGCAACGGCGAAGCCGGACAGGTTCCGCAAGAAGGCTCCGTCGATGTCCTGGCCTGTCGCGATCAGCCGGTGATGGATTGCCCCGTAGAGGGCATCGATAACCATGCCGGCGTCGATGTCGCCCCGCACTTGCCCCCGGTGCTGGGCCCGTTGAATGATCGTCAGGAATCCTTGCCGACGCTCCCGAAGCATTGTCTGCCGAAGATGGACGGCGAACTCTGCGTCCCTGATGGCCTCAGCCAGCAGGTTGGCGACTGTGGACGCCGCTCCGCCCACCTTCAGGCAATAGGTCAGCGCCACGAGGTAGGCATGCAGGTCCCTTGCCACATCGCCGGTGTCGTGAACGTCGGTGAGCAAGTTCGTTTTATAGGTGAATGCTTCCAGGACCAGCAGCTGACGCGATGGCCAATAGCGGTACAGCGTTGATTTGCTCACCCCCGACGCCCTGGCTACCGCGTCAATGGTGACGGCCTCATAGGTGAGCCGGTCGATCAGGTTGCTTGCTGCCCGCAGGACTTTCTCCCGCATTTCCGCCTCGCGGGAGGCCGCTAACGGGTGGGCAGGATCGGCGTTACGGCGCTGCGAAGCCCGAAACCCGGGAGGCTGATGGCCCGACAATGCGCTCATGGGAGAATCCTAGGGCACGTACTTGAAGCCTCCTGAAGCGGGACCCTTCCGTCAGCAGGCCACTTTACTCACGCGGCCCCCGACAAGGGCCGCCTCGGCCAGTGCAAGGTGCCGCCGGGTCATGTCTGTGGGGTCGTCCTGCAGCCACTCGTGGCCGCCCCACTCACTGGTGAGGGTGCCACTGAAGCTGTTGGGGCCCAGGAGGGCGCCCAGGTCCCGCAGCGGCTGCGAAACCCGCCCGCCGTCGTCGTGCAGGTCCCAGAACTTCAGGTGGAAAGCGCCCACCAGGGGGAGGATGCCCCGCAGGTCTGCCGCGTCACTGCGGCCGAAACGGATGAGCAGGTTCATAAAGAGGGTGTGGATCCTCGGGGGCACGTTTCCTGAGCGGAGGAGGCCGGTGACTGCGTCGATGGTGGCCGGATCCCGCCAGTCATTCTCCAGCCGCCCCACGAAGTCCTCAGGCAAGCCGCCCCGGCGCAGCTCCTCGAGGTAGGTGACGGGAAGGGCGGGCATCAGCATGCTGATGTCCACGAGGACCCGCACGTGGTCATCTCCGAGGGCATCTATCGCTTCGAGGGCAGGCTCGACGGCGGCGCTGCCCGGGGCCTGCTGCCCCTGGATCTCCTCATACACCACCAGATCGAGCTCATGGAGCAACGGCTGGACCAGCGTGAGCAGGTCGGTGCCGGCCTGGCCGATCGGGAGCCGGATTCCGCTGGCTCCCGATCGGTGCGCGGCACGGATCTGGGGGACCAGGAAATCCAGGCGTTCCTGCAGGGGGCGGCGTTCCGTCGGCGTGAAGTCGTCCAGACTGGCGCCGAGGATGCTGATGGCTCCGCCCTTCGCCGCCAGGGCATCCCGCAGCCCGTCCACTTCGGCGTCGCTGGGAGCGGGAAAGGAGCGCCATACCAGTCCGGGCTCGAGTTCGATCTTTTGCACCACAGAATCTGCGATGCCGGTGACGACGTCCTGGGCGGTCCGTCGCGCGGCGATGATGTCAGGGGTCCAGTTGAAGGAGCTGGCGCACAGCGTCCAGCTGCTCGGAATTTCGGGAGCCATAGGGCGTCTTCCCCCTTTATGCTTGTTAATGACAAACTTATGTCACTTTTAGGATAAAGGATGGAAGCCATGTTGGGAACCGCCGTGCGCGACGATGCGCTGACCGCCACTGCCGAAGGTTTTGAACTCCGCATCGGCCTGCCGTGGATCCGCTCCATGCCGCTCTCGAGCATCGCCGGCCTGGCGGTGGAGGTGGACGGCGTTCCCTTGGTACAAGGGGAGTTGGAGGTGATGCTCGGCTCTCGTCGAGTGTCCCCGGAAGCCCTGCAGGAAGAACGGGGCTGGTGGTTTGTGCAGGACCGGCTTGTCCTAGCGGCCGGGCGCCGGCTTTCGAACGGGACGCACGCCGTCGCCGTCGACTTCCAGCTGATGGTGCCGTACCTGCAGGCGCGGCCCGGCTCGCCCCTGGTCCTGCCGTTCCATCTGGCGGCCCGGCTGGAACTGGACGGAAAGCCGGTACCCAGTGTCTCCCGCGACGTCGCCTGAGCGGGCGACGTCCGGAGCTGGTCCTAGGCGGGAACTGCGACCCGCTCCGGTGAGGGGCGGCCGTCGGCAAACCACCGCGGGAAGGTGACATCGAACAGCTGCTCGCGCGCCAGTTCGGCGCCGCCGCGGAGGGGTTCGCGCTCGTCGGCTACGGAGAGGGTGATGGTCAGATCGCGGGTGGCAAGGGGCAGTGACAATTCGTAGACCCGCTGCCGCACTTCCGCCAAGAAGACCTCGCCGGCCGATCCCATGGCGCCACCGATGACGATGACGCTGGGATTGAACATGTTGACGAGGGCAGAAATGGTCTCGCCCGCCACGCGCGCCGACTTTTGAATCAAGGTGATGGCCAGGGGGTCGCCGGACCGGACGGCCAGGGTGATCTCCTCGAGGGTTAGTGCCCTCTTTTTGACTACCGCAGCCATGGAGCTGTTGGCCCCCTCCTTGATGGCCTGTTCCGCATCCCGGACCAGGGCCCAGCCGCTGGCTACGGCTTCCAGGCAGCCGATCTTCCCGCAGCGGCACTGGGCCGTGGAATCCAGGACCCGGACGTGGCCGATGTCACCGGCGGCGCCATTGGCACCGCGGTGGATCCTGCCCTGGGACAGCAGGCCTGCGCCGATTCCGGAGCCGATCTTGCAGTAGATAAGGTCCGCCAGGGAATCACGGCGGCGGGCACGCTCACCGAGGGCCAGCAGGTTGACGTCGTTATCCACCCAGACCGGCGCGTTGAAGCGGTCCTCGAACGGGGTCCGGACGTCGAAGCCGTTCCACCCGGGCATGATGGGGGGAGACACGGGCTGGCCGGAAGCAAAGTCGACCGGGCCGGGAAGGCCCACCACCACAGCCCAGACCGGCACTTTGGAGTTCTTTTCCAGCACCTCGTCCACGAGGGCCATGACTGCCTCAATGGTCTTTTCAGGGCCGCGGGATATATCCCAGCTGCGGTGCGTGTGCTCCAGGACGTCGCCGTCGAGCGCGGTCAAACCCACCCTGATGTGGGCCGCGCCGAGGGCACAGATGATGATCCGCCCCTGCTCGGAGCGAAAGCGCAGGGTCCGGGGCGCACGGCCGCCGGAGGATGCGCCGAAATCTCCCTCGCCGAGGAAGCCGAACTGGATGGCCTGGTCCACGCGCTGGCTGACAACGCCCCTGCCCAGGCCGGTAACCTTGCCGATTTCGGGGCGGGTGGTTGCTTCGCCCGTCCGCACCAGATTGACGATCCTCAGCAGGCTCGTCACTTCATCGGTCTGGGCTCCGAAACGGAGGGTGGACTCTGTCGTCATAGTTTCCAATTCTCACACATCAGGACCCACTAAGGCGCGGTTTGCCGTGACTATAGCCAGATGTTCCCGCACTTATGAATAATAGTGACAGAAGAAGGAGGGCGACGATGCCTTTGAACGTGGGGATTATTGGCTCCGGGCCCGGTGCCGCGGCGCTTCACCTGCCGGTGCTGGGGCGGCTTGACGACCTGTTTAATGTGGTGCACGTTGCCGATGCCGGAAGCGGGCGCGCCCGGGTCCTGGCTGAACGGCATGGTGCACGCTGGTCGGAGGGGGAGGCGGACCTGCTGGCAGACCCGGCCGTGGACCTGGTAGCCATCTGCAGCCCGCCCGGTGAGCACTCCCGCCAGATCCTGGCGGCACTCGCCGCGGGCAAGCGCGCCATCTTCTGCGAGAAACCGCTGGCCACCAGCAGGGAGGAGGCTGAACGTGTTGTCTCGGCGTGCAGGGAGGCAGGCGCCACCCTGCTGGTGGGGACGAACCATCTGTTCGACGCCGCATGGGGGCGCGCCAAGCACCATCTGGTGGCCCTGGAGGGCAGGGTGCAGGCCATCTCGGTAACGCTCGCGCTTCCGCCGAATGACAGGTACCACCGGCTGGTGGGCGAGGGCGGTCCCTTCCAAGGAGCCGGGCGGGGACGCCCGGACCTTGGCAACCCTGCCGTGGCGGCAGGAGTTCTCCGGCAGCTGCTGACCGGCCTAGCAATTCATGATCTTCCTGCGGTGAGGGACATTGCGCCGGGCATCGATGAAGTGGTCTACGCGCGGCTCGCTTCGCCGATCGGCTACCTGCTGGGGTACCGGGCCGGTGAAGTCCTGGTCCAGTTGGCGCTCACCATGCTTCCGGAGGGGCAGGATGCCCTGTGGCGGATGAGTATCGCCACGTCCCATGACCGCATCGAGGTCAATTTCCCGCCCGCCTTTGTCCACTCCGGAAGCGCTGCCACCAGGGTGCGGAGCGTTGACGGATTGTGGACGGAGTATCCGCGGGATGATGAGGACGGCTATGTGGCCGAGTGGCGCCTGCTGGCGTCGCTCCTTGAGGGAGATGCCCCTGTGGAGTACGACGAACTGTTGGCTGACGCCCTGTACGCCATCGATCTGGCCGACGCCGCTGCGGCCAAAGTTCTTGAAGGGGTGCCGCAATGAGTGAAGGCCTGGCGTTCAGCGTTTTCACCGAACTGCCTGCCTATACGGCGGCCGTCGCCGAGCTTCCCGTGAGTGCCGCCCTGGCGGAAAACGCGCATGGTGCGGTGGCGGTGGTGCCAGGAGCCGGCGACTGGTGGCAGGGGATGCTGGCCGCCCGCGCCGGGGGAGCGGCGGCCGTGGTGCTGGCCGATCCTGCCGTCCTTCCCCTGGGAGCCATTGACCTGAAGCAGTGGCCCGGGGACGTTCCGGTGATCGTTGAACGACCTCGCATCCGCCCGGATCTTGTAGCCGCCGCGGTTGCGGCACGGCGCGGCACCCCCGCCCGGATCATCACCGTTGAGTGTGCTGCCCCCGCTGCAGGCCTCGGTGCGCTCATCTGCGACGGCTTCGGCTGGATGCGGTCCCTTGCTGGCGGAGCGGTGGCATTTCAGTCAAGCATTGCCACAGTGCACAGCAGGATCGCACTCCTGCACGCAGGCGACTCCCAAGGCGGGACTGTTCCTGCCACCCTTTCGGCAACCGCCATCGGTGGTCCTCATGCCGGAGGCCTGCTCCAGGTGCTTGCCCTCGGCGAGGTGCGGACGGAGGTCACCGTGGACCAGCCCGCCGGGCTCGCCCGGGTGGAAACCGTCACTGAAGAAGGGTCTTTACGGGCTCCGGAACGCTACGAATCGTCAGCACGCCTGGCGCTCCGCCGGGCCTTCGACGCCTGCTTGGCGGACGGCCCGGCAACGGACCTGGCGGAGCTGCTCCACGACATGGAGCTGACCCGGGCACTGCTCGATGCGTAGGCAGAGCGTCCCGTCATGTCTGATACATACATTCTTATGTTGTTTTCTGACTAAAGTGCAGTATCATGGATAACGGCGCCGGGGTTCCTTCCGGACCCGTTCTCCGGTGTGATGGTGCGCCGGGGGCACACCACGTCGCGTCGACGGCCCGATCGTTCGGGTAGATCACTATGCCACTTTCGCCTTTGAGGCTCCGCCTCCTTGTTGTTGCCCTGCTCTCGGTCTCCTTCCTCGGGGCCCTGGACCATACCGTCGTGTCCACTTCGCTGGCCACCATCGCCGGTGAACTGGGTGCATTGACGCTCATGAGCTGGGTTGTGGTGGGCTACACCCTCGCCAGCACCGTGCTGCTGCCAGTACTCGGCAAACTCGGTGACGTGCTGGGAGCCCGCCGCATCTTTCTCTGCTCGCTGGTGATGTTCCTGGCCGCCTCACTGGCCTGCGGCTTCGCCACGGACATGGCCTGGCTCATTGCTGCCCGCGTGCTGCAGGGCATGAGCTCCGCGGGCCTGCAGCTGATGTCCCAGACCATCATTGCCCGCGTCACCACCCAGCGGGAACGGCCCCGCTACATGGCCATCATCGGCGCTGCCTTCCCGATCGCCATCCTGGTCGGCCCCGTCCTTGGGGGTGCCATCACCGACTTTTGGGGCTGGCAGTGGGTCTTCTGGATCAACATTCCGGTGGGGGCTGCGGCGCTGGGCCTGGCGCTCATCGCCGTACCCCATCTGGAGCCCGGCCCCATGCCCCGCCACTTCGACGTTGCCGGGGCGGCGGTCTTCACCACCGCCCTGGTGGCACTGGTGCTCGCCGTTACCTGGGCCGCCGAACGCAGCGCAGGCTTCGCTATGGCCGCCGCGCTCGCGGTAAGCATCGCCGGCTTTGCCGCCTTCTTTTTCATCGAGCGGCGCGCACCCGAACCCATAGTGCCGATCCACTTCTTCGCCAACCGGACCATCGCTGCAGGCACGGCACTCTCGGCGATTATCGGCGTCGGCCTCTTCTCCATTACCGCCTACCTGCCCACGTACTTCCAGATGGCCTACCAGACCACCGCCACCGTCTCTGGGCTGGTTCCCATCACCACGGTGTTCGGCATGCTCATCAGCAACCTGCTGACCGGATGGCTGGCCAGCCGGACGGGGCAGTACCGGATCTTCCCGATCGTGGGAACCATGATGGGGGCGGCCGGGCTTCTGGTGATGGCCATGCTGCCCGCGGGCCTTCCGCTGTGGGTTCCCATGATGGTGATGGCCGTGGTGGGGATGGGCACCGGAGCGTTTATGAGCCTGATTGTGGCGGTTGTCCAGGGCGCCGCCCCGGCCAGCCAGACCGGCACCATTACGGCCACCATCAATCTGGTCCGGCAGGTGGGGTCCACCGTGGCGACGGCGGTCATCGGCGGAGTGATTGGCTTCGGCGTCGCCGCGCTCCTGCCGGCAGGACTTGATGCTTCCACCCTGACGCCGCAGCTGGTGCACGCAGCCGCGCCTGCCATCCAGGCCAGCGTGGCACAGATCTACAGCTCAGTCTTCACTCCGATCTTCATTGCCTTGGCGGCCACCTACGCGGTGGGGATTGTCGCGGCGGTCCTGCTTCCGCACGGCCGCCTCTCCGACGACCCCGTTCCCGCTTCCACCACTTCCGAATCCCTCTCGGCCTGATTTCAAAGGAGACATCATGTCCAACCCCACCATTGCCATCGTCGGCAGCGGACCCATCGGTTCCACTTACGCACGGGTGCTCCTGGAGCAGGTCCCGAACGCGCACGTGGTGATGTTCGAAGCCGGACCGCAGCTCACCGGTGTCCCCGGCGAGAGCGTCCGCAACATCCCCGATCCTGCCGAGAAGGCGCGGGCCCGGGAAATGTCCCAGGGGCCGCAGGCCGGCGCCTACCGGGAATCGCTGGGCATTCCGGCAGGCACCGTCACCGAGGGCATGTTTACCGCCCGCCAAGGCACCCACCTCCTCGACTTCGGCGGTGCGGGCTCCGCCCACGCCCCCTCCTTCCCGGCCGCCGCTGCGGCCACCAACGTGGGCGGCCAGGGCACCCACTGGACCTGCGCGACGCCGTCGCCCGCCTTCAGCGAAAAGCTCCCCTTCATTGCCAACGACGAGTGGGACGGCCTGATTGAGGACGCCAAGCAGTTGCTGCACGTCCACAGTGCCGCGTTCGCGGACTCCAAGGTCGGTGAAGCCATCAGGTCCCTCCTCGACGAGGAGTTCGGTGCGGAACTGCCGGACGGCTACGGGGTGGGCACCCTTCCCGTGGCCGGGGACCCGCAGCCGGACGGGTCCGTGCGCTGGGCGGGTGCCGACGTCGTCCTCGGACCGCTGATCGACAAGGACACCCCGCTCTCGAAGCAGTTCGAACTCCGAGACCTCACCCTGGTCCGCCGGGTGGAGCTGGACGGACAGCGCGTCACCGGCGTCACCGTGCAGGACCTTCGCACGGGGGAGACTTCCTTTGTGGCAGCCGACATCGTGGTGGTGGCCGCCGACGCCTTCCGTTCGCCGCAGCTTTTGTGGGCCTCGGGCGTCCGGCCGCAGGCGCTGGGCCACTACCTCACTGAGCACCCCGTGGTCATCTCCACGGTGGCGCTCGACGCCGAAAAGATGGGCCGCTTCGCCACGGACGAGGACCTCAAGGCTGAGCTGGCCCGGCGTGCGCTGAATTCCGCCGACCCGGTGGCAGCCGTGAACCGCATCCCGTTCTCCGAGCCCGAACACCCCTTCTCGGTCCAGGTGATGTACACCGAAACCACGCCGTTCCCCATGGAGCCGGGCACCCCGTACTCCGAGAACCGCTGGGGCTACGTCAACATGGGCTACGGCCTGCGCAAGCACCCGCGCTTCGAGGACGCCGTCACCTTTGACGACAACGAGCCGGACTACCGCGGCTTCCCGAACATGACCATCGACTACGCGCTCACCGAGCGGGAGGAAACGGAGATCGCCCAGGCCACGGAACGGCTGCGCCGCGCCGGCAAGGCCCTTGGCGTCTTTGTTGCCGAGCCCCGGCTGATGCCCAACGGCTCCAGCCTGCACTACCAGGGCACCATGCGGATGGGCGCCACCGACGACGGCACCTCGGTGGCGGATCCGTGGTCCAAGGTGTGGGGTTACGAGAACCTGGTGGTGGGCGGCAACGCCCTGATTCCGACGGCGACGGCGATGAACCCCACCCTGATGAGCGTCGCCATCGCCGTGCGCGGCGCCCGGAAGGTGGCCGAGGAACTGGGTTCCTGACCCATGCGCATGGTAGAAAGGCGGCCGCTAAAAGGGCGGAACGGCGGGCACGGATAACCTGTGGGTATGAAGAACCTGGACCTGAACCTGCTGCCCCAACTTCAGGTCCTGCTGGAACTGCGCAACATCTCCCGGGCGGCGGAGCGGCTCCAGCTCAGCCAGCCGGCCACCAGCGCGGCGATGGCCAGGCTCCGGCGCCATTTCGACGACGAGCTCCTGGTCCGCAACGGCCGCACCTATGACCTCACGCCCTTTGCCCAGTCGCTGGTCCCGCTGGTTGATGAAGCCATGCTGCACGTCCAGCGGGCCACGCGGGTGCGGTCCGGGTTCGACGCCGCCACCAGCGAGCGGGAGTTCATTATCGCCGCCTCGGACTACGCTGCGGCGCTCATCGTCGGGCCGCTGCGCGGAATCCTGCGGGAAGAAGCACCGGGCGTCTCGGTGGACTTCGTCCCCACCGCCGGCTCCGGGATCCAGGGCCAGATGGCTGACTACTCCAAGATCGACCTGCTGGTGGGGCCCACGGGGTACCAGATGCAGGGAGCCAGCAAGCAGCTCTTCCGTGACAGCTTCGTGGCCGTGGCCGACGCCGGCAACCCGCTGCTCCAGCAGCCCCGCCTGACCCTCGAAGACCTGACCGCGGTGCCGCACGCCGTCGGCTATTTCGGCGAGGGCATCAGCACCCCGGCGGACAAGCTGTTCGAGTCCCGGGGCATCCAGCGCCGGGTGGCGGCCGTGGTGGCCGGATTCCTGTCCCTTCCGCTCCTGGTTGAGGGCACGGACCTTGTGGCACTCGTCCCCCGGATGCTGGCCGGACGGGCGCAGCGCGGCGCGGACATCGTGGTGCTGGAGTTCTCCGGCGGGACCGAGGCGTCCCTCGTGGAGGCCATGTACTGGCACCCGTCCCAGGCGGAGGACCCGGCGAGCGTGTGGCTGCGGTCCGTGGTCCAGCGCTCCTGTGCCAGGCTCCACGAGCTCTTCCCCGTGGATACCCATCCGGTGGCTATCCACGCGGCGGATACCCCATAAAGCCGCGGCTTGTACCCGCTGCCGGAGGGGGTACCCTGCATGATTCTCCCCCTGTGATGGGGTGGTTGCGCAGCCGTAGACTCGTGCTGACAGCGAGCCGGGCAGCGACCCGGGCAACCCCATAAGGAGGACTGTTATGCGCAATGTAACCACCAGCCCCGAGGCGGCCGCCGCCGCACAGACCCTGTTCCGGGTGGGCCTGGGAGGCGTGCTCATCGCCCACGGATCCCAAAAACTTTTCGGCTGGTTCGGCGGGGGAGGCGTCGAAGGCACCAGCAAGGGCATGCACGCCATGGGGTTCCGTCCCGCAAAACCCAGCGCCGTCCTCGCGGGTGTGGGTGAAGCAGGAGCCGGTCTGGCCTTGGCCTTGGGGCTGGCCACTCCTGCCGCCGGCGCCGCTGCCGCCACCACTATGGGTGTCGCCGCCAGCGTCCATGCCCCGAACGGCTTCTTCGCCCAGGAGGGCGGCCTCGAGTACCCGGCCGTGCTGGGCCTGGCAGCCGCCGCTTTCACGATCGGCGGCTCCGGCCTCTACTCCCTGGATGCGCTGACCGGCCACGTCCTGGACCGGCCCTGGATGCGGATCACCGCTTTGGCCGCAATCCCCACCGCCATTGCCATCCAGGTTTCCCGCCGGCGCAAGGCCCTCGCCGCAGACGCTGCAGCACCGGCCGCAGACACTCCTGCGGTCATCTCGACGGACGAGGGCTGAACCTGTCCCCATGAGTATCCACGCGGCGGATACCACCTAGACCCAAGACGCCGTTCCCCTTCCCGCCCGCGGCCACCGAGGGCAACCTCCTCGCTCCCGACCATCCGATGCGGACCATCGCCGGCAGCATCCCGCTGGGCCGGATCGGGGCGCCCGAAGAAGTGGCAAAGTGCGGCCTGTTCCTCGCATCGGACGAGGCCTCATACGTCACCGGCGCCAACCTGATGGTCGACGGCGGCTGGTCGGCTGTGCTGCCGGGCTAACTGCCACCCCTTCCCCAACTAGGTAGCGCTAAGTGTCGTTTTGACGCTCGAAAACGACACTTAGCGCTACTCAGTTGGGTGGGGGGCGGTCAGCGCAGGGCGTCGGAGACCGACTTCGCGCCGCCGTGGGATGTCTGGCCGCCGTCCACCGGGATCTCGGCACCCGTCACGAAGGAAGACAGCGGGCTGAGAAGGAAGAGCACGACGGCGGCCACCTCCTCCACGGTCCCGGTACGTCCCAGCGGGGTTTCGGCCAGGGTGGCCTGCCGGAACTCAGGCTTGGCACCCGCCGTCATGGGTGTTTCGATAAAGCCCGGATGGACCGTGTTGACCCGGATCCCGCGCGGGCCAAGTTCCATGGCTGCCACCTGGGACAACCCGCGGAGCGCCCACTTGCTCGCGGTGTAGGCCACTGGATAGTGCGCCGTGAGCCCGGCAACAGAGCCGACATTAACTATGGACGCTCCGCTGCCCATCAAGGGCGTTAGCGACTGGATTCCCAGCAGGCTGCCGGCCACGTTCACTTCGTAAACCTTCTGCAGGTCGGCCACTGACGCCTCCAGCAGCAGGCTTCGCTGGGTGATGCCGGCATTGTTGACCAGCCCGTCCACCTGCCAGCCCTGGGACCGGATCCAGGCAGCGAGGCCGGACCACCCGGAGGCATCGCCCACGTCCAGTTGCCGGTATATCAGCGCACCGGCCGAGGCCGAATGCTCCGTGCCCAACCCGGCAGGCATGTCCGCCGCCAGGTCGGTAGCGATCACCCGCGCCCCGGCCTCCGCCAGCAGGCGCGCCTCCTCGGCACCCTGGCCCTGCCCCGCGCCGGTGACCACCACCGTCCGGCCCTCAAGTTGAAGCGAAACCACCCTAGATCCCGGACGGAGCCGCAGCGGCCACCCGGTTGCGCGGCCGGGTCCGGGCCGGAACCCGGGTCACGGCCTCGCGCCGGGCGCCCACGGTGTTCTCGATACTGCCAATGCCTTCCACCGTCATCCGGACCACGTCGCCGGTTTTCAGCGGCGGCGGAGTCTGCGAACCGTTGCGTCCCCAGAGTTCGGCCAGGCAGCCGCTGCCGCACGTGCCGGAGCCCAGCACGTCGCCGGGCCGCACCACCGAGTCCTGCGACGCGTAGGCCACGAGCTCGGCGAACGGCCAGCCCATGTTGGAGAGCAGGTCCTGGCCGATGAGCTCGCCGTTGACCTCAACAGCCATGGAGATCGGCAGGAAGCCCTCGGCGTCGTGCCGGTCCTCGAACTCGTCCGCCGTGACAATCCAGGGGCCGAGCGTGTTGGCGAAATCCTTGCCTTTGCACGGCCCGAGGCTGACCTTCATCTCGCGGCGCTGCAGGTCCCGCGCCGACCAGTCGTTGAGCACGGTGTACCCGAAGATGTGCCGGTGCGCCTCCTCCGCGCTCAGGTTCCGCCCGTCGCTGCCCGGAACGCGTCCGACGACGGCAGCCACTTCCGTTTCAAAGTCCAGGTCCGTACAGCCCGCCGGAATACCGATCACCTCGCCGGTGCCCGTCACTGTGTGCGGGTTGGTGAAGTAGAAGGTGGGCGCCTCGTACCATTCGGGCACCACGCCGGCCACGCCGTCGATGCTCTTCCGCACGCCTTCGACGTGTTCTTCGAACGCCACGAAGTCGCGGATGGTGGCGGGCACCAGCGGGGCGAGCAGGCGCACATCCGCCAGTGGAACGGCGGCAGCGGAACCGATGACCTGACGGGCACGTGCCAGGGTCTCCTCGAGTCCCGCGTCGAGCAGCGTCTGGACGGACTGCCCTGCCGGCAGGGCAAAGCAGTTTCCGCCGTCCACAAAGCCGGACTCTGTCCCGCCGTCGTGATCCCAACGGGCAATCTTGACCATGTACGTGTTCCTTATGCGTTGCGTCGGGCGGCCAGGGCGGCCGCCGCGGTGATGCCCAGCGTGCGTGCGTTGCCGCCCAAAACCCGGGTTTCGTCGTCGGATGACAGGCTGGTAGCCTGCACCTCGTCCACGGGAAGGTCGGAGCCCATGTCGAACGGATAGTCCGAGCCCAGCAGTACCTGGTCCGGACCGGCCGCGGCTACGAGAGCCCGCAGTTCCGCGGGGCTGTGGACGAGCGAGTCGAAATACAGCTTCTTCAGGTAGGACGACGGCGGCTGGGCACAGCCGTGTGCCTCGGGCCGGACCTTCCACGCGCGGTCCGAGCGGCCCAGGGTGGTGGGAAGGTAGCCGCCGCCGTGCGCTGCCACAATTTTGAGCTCCGGGCGCCGGTCCAGGACGCCGCTGAAGATCAGGTGGGACAGGGCCACCGCGTTCTCGGCGGGCTGGGACACGGTGTTGGCAAGGTAGAAGCGGTCCAGCCGCTCATCCAGCGAGCAGCCGAACGGGTGCAGGAACACCAGGGCGCCCAGCTCCTCGGCCCGGCTCCAGAACGGCTCAAGGCGGGGGTCGGACAGTTCCACGGTGCTGCGCTCCGGGGCCCCGGGAGTAGCGGCGAACGAGCCGATTTCGACGCCGAGCAGTCCGCACTCCAGCACGGCATGCTCCAGGGCTTCCACCATCAGGGCAGGGTGCTGGAGCGGGACCAAGCCCAGGCCATTGAGGCGGTCCGGCGCGCGGTCCACAAATTCGCGGACCGCCTGGTTGGCGGCCTTGACCAGTTGCAGGGCCAGTTCCTCGCCGGCGAAGTAATAGAAGTGCGACGGCGACGGGGAGACCAGCTGCACGTCCACGCCTTGAGCATCCATGTCCGCGAGCCGGCGGTCCAGGTCCGTCAGCTGAGGCCAGCGCTCCTTGATCATCCGGCCCGAAGCCGCCATCGATTCCGGTCCGTTGCGCCGCACCTCCAGGGCCTGCTGCGCGCCGAAGCCCTCGGGATCGGCCTCGGCCACGAGCTGCTGCAGGGCCGGAAGCAGGATATGGGCATGGACGTCAACGGTGGGGGCTTGAACAGAATCGGTGCTCATGCGGGTTCCTTAACGAGGCTGGAGATTGAATGCATGAGGCCGGGCACATTGGCATCCCGGACGCCGTCGAGCATCCATTGACCCAACTGGACGGACGCGTTAACAACTGCCTTTGCCCTGTCCAGGCGGCGGTCGGTGAACTCTTTCCAGAGCGTCTCCGTAACGTCGTCGGCACTGATCAGGAGTTCGGCAAGCACAGCCGCATCCTCCATCGCCATGGCAGCACCCTGCGCAATAGTGGGCGGGCAGCTGTGCGCGGCGTCGCCGATGATGACGCTGCGGCCGCGGTTCCAAGGGCCGTCCACCAGGTGGGTGGTGAACCACGTGTAGTTGATGCGGGCGCCGTGGTCCAGGTTGGCGCGGATCTCGTTCCACGGTCCGCCGTAGGCTGCGGCGAGTTCAGCCATGATGCGGGGGCCGTCCTCGTGCTTGCGCTCCTGGGCCTTCTCCACCAGGTAGGCGTAGATGGTGTCAGGACCGGTGGGGCAGTAGCCGGCAATGAAGCACGGGCCGCCGTAGGTCAGGTCCGTGCGGACCACTTCCTCGGGGCGCTCCACGAAAGCACGCCAGATTCCCATGCCCGTGGACTGGGGTTCGACCTCGATGCCGATGGCCTTGCGGACGGCCGAGTGCAGGCCATCGGCGCCGATCAGCAGGTCGTAGGTGGCGCTGCCGCCGTCGGCGGTGCCCACGGTGACGGACCCGCCGTCGTCCGTTATTCCGGTGACGGTCCTGCCGTAGCTGATGCGGGCGCCGGCCTTCTCGGCACGTTCGCGGAGGATGGCGGTGAGGTCCGGGCGGTACATGCCCATGGTGGCGGGAAGGTCCTCGCCGCCGGTGCGGATGTCTTCGAGGACGGCGATGACGGTGCCGGCGGGGTCCGGGGCGCGCAGGCCCAGGGTGCTGAACCCGTAGCCCTTCGCCTCCACCTGGTCCCAGACGCCGAGCTGCCGGAGCACCCGCAGGGCGTTGCCCTGCAGGGTGATGCCGGACCCGAGGGTCTGCGGGGCGTCCGCCTTTTCGAGGATTTCGACCTGGATTCCGGCGTCGGCCAGGAGGATGGCTGCGGCCAGCCCAGCGGCTCCCGCCCCAACGATTCCGACGTTCTGTACTGCTGCCATCGCTGACTCCTTTGTATTGACGGCGATACTGCTGGTGATTGTTGCTGTTTTAACTGAAGCTACCGGACGGGGATTACCGGACGGCGATCGGGTTGACCGGTGATCCGACTGCCCCGGTGATGGGGAGCGGGGCTGCCGTCAGCAGGAAGTCGTACCTGCCGTCCGCCGCGCACGCCTCGGCCAGTCCGTCCGGGTCCCACATCTCGCCCAGGAACAGGCCAAGGTTGGGGATCGCGATCTGGTGCAGGGGCTGGAAGGCGGCGTCGAACTCGTTCGGACGGACCTCGAAACCCCAGGTGTCGGTGGCGATCCCGGCAATTTCGCTGCGGTGCAGCCAGGGCGCGGTAGTAAAGGACAGCCCCGGGGCTGATCCGCCCGCGTAGTCGCCCCAGCCGTCACGGCGGACCCGGGTGTACTGGCCCGTGCGGATTATCACGATGTCGCCCCGGCCCACGGTTGAGCTGGGGCCTTGGAGTTCGATGGTCCGCTGGAGGTGTTCCGGGGTGATCGCGAATCCGTCCGGCAGTTCGCCGTCGTTCCTTCCCAGCTCGGGGCCGAGCGCCCGGCCGACGTCGAGCAGCACGCCGCGGGTGACGATCTTGGCGGCGGCGGTTTCGATGCCGGTCAGCAGGTCGCCCTCGGAGGTGACCACGTCCCCGGCGGCGCGGCCGTTCCAGGCCTTGCCCTGGTCGAAGATGTGGCCCAGGCCGTCCCACTGCGTGGAGCACTGCAGCGGCATGGCGATGACGTCGTCCGCGCCGCCGAAGCCGTGCGGGAAGCCCTGGTTGCCGCGCTCGGCGTCTACCCCGGTGTCCGTCATGGTGTGGACGGGGTTGGTGCGGCGGCGCCAGCCCTTCTGCGGGCCGTTGGTGTCGAACGGCTGGGACAGCGAGAACGCCTCACCGGTCGTCACCAGTGCCGCGGCCTCGACGCGCTTGGCTGCGTCGATGAAGTTCAGGGTGCCCAGGACGTCGTCCTGGCCCCAGCGACCCCAGTTGTTGTGGGCCTGCGCCATCGCCCGGATGCTGCCGAGCGGATCCTCACGCCGGATAACCGGGGAATCAGTTGATTCCCCGGTGCCGGTTGGTGCTGTGTCCTGGGTGGTCACTGGACACCTTCACGTGTGGTTTCGTCCTTGCAGTGGATGAGCTGGCTGCCCAGCCCGGTGATGGTGCCTTCCATAACGTCCCCGTCCTGGAGCAGCCGGCCCCAGTGCTGGCCGTTGCCGGCGGGGCTGCCGGTCAGCACCAGGTCGCCCGGGCGCAGCGGCATGATCTGCGACGCTTCGCTGACCAGCTTCGCCACACCGAAGATCATGTCCTGCGTGGACTCGTCCTGCATGGCTTTGCCGTTGACTTTCAGGGTGACCTGGACGTCCTGCGGGTCGCCGAAGAACTTGGCTGGGACCAGCAGCGGCCCGGTGGGCAGGAAGCCCGGGGCGTTCTTCGCGCGGTACCAGTCCGAACCGATGGCGGGCATGTCCTTGCGGAAAACGTACTCGCGGGTGGTGATGTCGTTGACCATGGTGTAGCCGAACACGTGCTCCAGGGCCTCCTCGGGGGTAACCCGGAACGCCGTCTTCCCGATCACCGCCGCCAGTTCCAGCTCCCAGTCGTGGGACTTGGAGTAGGACGGCAGGGTGAGGTCGTCCGTGGCGGACGCGATCGCCGTCGGGAGCCCGATGAAGAAGTACGGCGTGCCCTGGCCCGCGCGCTTGTCCATCATGGCGGCGGTCTTGGCGCGCACTTCCTCCTCGTCCTCGCCGGGTTCGCGGTGGGCTGCGGCAAGGTCGATGACGTGCTTGCGGTAGTTCGCGCCGGTCTGCAGGACCTGCGCGGGCTCCACCGGAGCAAGGATTTCGACGTCGGCCAGGGCCAGGCCGGTGTCCTTGCCGGCCGAGGCGGCCAGGCTGTCCAGCTGGGGTTCAGTGGTGTCCCAGTGCTCGATCAGGGAGTTGATGTCCCCGTCCAGCGGCAGGACCCGGCCTTCAACCAGCAGTCCGGCGCGGGCCTTGGCGTCGCCGGCTTCCTGGAACCGGATGAGTGCATAGGTTTCAGCCATGGTGTCTTAGCCCCGGCCCTGCTTGGCGTACGGGTTCAGGAGGGCTTCCTTCATTTCCGGTGAGGCGCCTTCCTCGGTGGCGGTGAAGCCTTCGGCCGGCGGGAAGGATTCGGTCATGGAGTGCGGCATGGCGCCGTTCTTGTAGAAGTTGTTGGAGCCGAGCGAGGGCTTCCAGGTGTTGGCTTCCCAGTCCGGGACGTAGTTGCGGTAGCCGCCGGAGTTGAGCTCCACGCGCAGGCCGGAGGGGTCGCGGAAGTAGAGGAAGTTCTGCTCGCCCACGCCGTGGATGGAGGGGCCGTATTCCATGGGGGTCCCGTTTTCCATCATGACGTCAGCGGTGCGGAGCAGGTCCTCGGTGGCGTCCACCCAGAAGGCGATGTGGTTGACACGGCCGGCGCGGCTGGAGGTGTCAAGGACAACGCCGAGGTCGTGGGACTTTTCGTTGGTGGTCAGCACGGAGAACACGGTGATGGGTGCTTCGTCCAGGTCCACGAACGCCATGACGCGGAAACCGAGGGCTTCGTTGTACCACTTGGCGAAACCGCGGACATCGGAGGAGGCTACGGTGACGTGGTCCAGGAAGCGGGGGGCGGCGGCGTGGCTGCTGCGGCGCTCCGGCCGGTCCGGGTAGGTCGATTCGAAGCCGGGCTCGGCCAGGAACTTTTCCACGTCGTAGAACAGGCGCATGTGGTGGCCGTAGGGGCCGGTGAATTCATAGGCCTTGCCGTAGCCGTGGCCGCCGGCGGTCCAGGAGCCCTGCACGCCGGTCGCTTCGATGCGCTGGGCTGCGGCTTCAAGGGCTGCCTGGGAGTTGGTGCGCCAGGCCATCCGGCCAAGGGACGCTTCGGCGCCTTCGGTGATCACCAGGCTGTAGCGGTAGTAGTCGCCCCAGCAGCGCAGGTAGACGTTGCCGTCCACGCGGTCGATGATGCGCATGCCGAACTTTTCCTCGTAGAACCGTGCCGAGGCTTCGACGTCCGGGGCGGTGATCTCGAGGTGGGCAAGATGGGAGAGTGGAGTTTCCACGTTGAAGTCCTTTTGGTTACTGGCTGCTGTGGGTTTGGTGCAGGTCCTGTAACTACTGTGAGGCACTTCATATATTTGGGGAAGGCGAGTTTTTCGATATCAACTATCCGTCCCACCGATATCTCCCGGCTGCGACGCTCTCTCACTTAATGCGCTTAAATGCCCAACGCCCGCTCACTTTCTTTAGGAAAGTGAGCGAGCGTTGGCCAAAATGGCGCATCAAGTGAGAGAGCGTCCCGGGTGGCCGCGGTTACTCCTTGCCGAGTTTGGCGGCCGAGGTCTTCTCGCCGGACACGCTGTTCAGGGCGCGGAGGTCGAAGATGCCGTTGATGTCCGCCTGCTTGGTGGTGCCGGCAGTGACGCCGTCGGCCAGGAGCTTCTGGTAAGTCCCGGCGAGCGGGTCCACGGTGAACACGATGTTCTTCAGTGACCGGTCGATCACATCGGCCTTCAGCTCTGCACCGGCGGCTTCCTTCAACGCTGCATTGATGACACTGGCCTTCTCGCCGTCGGCTGCCTTGTTCAGCCACTCAACCGACTTCACGTGGCCCTTCAGCAGCGCTTTCACGGTGTCCGGGTGGTCGGCGGCAAACTTCTGGTTGACGATCAGGATGGTGGTGGGGAACTCGCCCGGTTTGCCGGACAGCGAGCCGTCCCACAGGTCTTTTTCGTCCACGAGGACCTTGGCGCCTGCGGTCAGAACCAGGCGGGAGGCCCAGGGCTCAGGCAGCCATGCGCCGTCGAGCTTTCCGTCCTGGAACAGCTTCAGGGTTTGGGCGTTCTCGGTGGGGTTGATGGCGACGTCGCCGCTGCCGTCCACGTTGGTCTTGTAGCCCTGCGCGGTGAGCCAGGCGCGGAGGGCCACGTCCTGGGTGCCGCCGAGCTGCGGGGAGGCGAGGGTCTTGCCCTTGAGGTCTGCCGCGGAGTTGATCTCCGGCTTGACCACCAGCTGGGCGCCGCCGGCCGCAGCGCCGGCGATAATGTTGATCGATTCTCCGCCGCTCTTGACGAACGAGTTGATGGCAGGATTCGGGCCGATATAGGTGGCATCGATAGCGCCGGCGTTCAGGGCTTCGATGGCGGCGGGGCCCGCGTTGAACACCTGGGTGGTCAGTTTGGTGTCGCCGAGTTCGTCGGCGATGTAGCCCTGGCTGACGCCCACCAGGGCGGGGGCGTGCGTGACGTTGCCGAAGTATCCGAGCTTCAGTTCGGCGGCGGGGTTGCCGGAAGGAGCGGTTTCCTCGGCGGCGGCCGGTGCACCGCTGCCGTTGTTCACCGTGGCGGCGACGGCCGCGCCGCCTCCCACCAGGGCCAGGAGGACGGCGGCGATGCCGATCTTCTGCCCGAGCGGACGCTTGGGGCGGGGGGACTGGCCGGCCACGATGCGTGTGGAGCCTTCGTGGCTCTCCGGGCTCTTGTTCGAGGGGTCTGACATGGGAAATTCCTTTGCTGGGGCGGGTGCTGGAATGAGAGTACGGAGCACCCGCCGGCGCCACAATCAACCCCGACGCCGGCGTTCACGCAGCGTCGCGAACGCTCAACAGGACGTAGCCCGGCGTTACGGAACGTCTTGGGAAGACATACAACAAAGGACGTACGACGGCGGAACGCGGCTTAGTTGCCGCGGAAGGTTTGGCGCGGTGGTTGGGAGCGCCTGCGGATGAAGTATTCCGCCACGGCAAGGTTGATGACCCAGGCGGCGCCCATCAGCAGGGCCCTGGTTGTTGTGTCCGGCGGGCTGGAAAGGAGTTCGGGCACGATGAGGATCAGGGCCTGCGTTCCGGCGCCGAGGCCAATGGCGTAGGCCCGGGTCATCCAGGCCCCATGCTGCGTGAAGTCGCGGCGCAGCACGGCGCGAAGTCCCAAGACGAGGCTGACGGCCATGGCGGAGCCGAAAACGAGCCGAAGGACAAGCAGCAGCGCACCGTCGCTGGGCGGCAGGGTGTAGAAAACCGTCATCCACAGGCCGGAGAGTGCGGCGAGCAGGCCTGCCGGCAGGAGGATCCGCCCGGTCATGCGGTGCCACCTGCGCTTGCGCCCGCGAAGTGACGGCACGAACTGGAACGCCCCGAGCAAGGAGTACACCGTGACGCTGATGATGTGGACCACCACCGGCGCCGGGGAGTCGAAAAACCTGGCGTTGCGCTCTGTCACTGCCCCTCCGCCAGTCAGTTCGGCGAGCCGGGCGGCTCCGGCCACCACCGGGATGAGGCTGAGGAAGATCAGGCCGGCGGGAACAAGCCACTCCGGCCGGCGTCGGTGCGTGACCGCCGGTGCCTTCGTCTTGGAGCTTTGTTCTGTGGTGTGCATTGTTCTGCTCCTTCGATGCCAACCGGCTCGTCCGACGGGGCGGACCAGACGCGTTGTGTAGGGTGGCAAGGTGTACGGCGTACACCTGCTAAAGCTAAAGATAGGTGTACGCCGTACACTGGTCAAGGGGTTCCAAGCAGAGCGGAAGGACCAAGGGCATGAGCAGTCAGGGCACCGCCCCGCGCGTGCGCCTCAACCGCGACCGCGTGCTGCAGGCCGCCGTCACGCTGGCTGACGGGATAGGGATCGCGCCGCTCAGCATGCGCCGGCTTGCACAGGAGTTGGACGTGGTGCCGATGGCGCTCTACAAACACGTGGCCAACAAGGACGAGCTCCTGGATGGAATGATCGACGTGATCATCACCGAGATCGCTCCGCCCGCCACGGGCCTGGGTTGGAAGGACGTTGTCCGGGGCAGGATCCTCTCGGCCAGGAGCGTGCTTCAGCGTCATCAGTGGGCCCGGCAAGTCCTTGAGACGCGTACCAACAAAACGCCGGGCGTCCTCGCCTACATGGACTCCTTTATCGGGATGTTCCTCGACGGCGGTTTCTCGGTGGACCTGACGCATCACGTGATGCACGCCATCGGCAGCCGGATGTGGGGCTTCACGCAGGAACTGTTCGACGAGCCGGTCAACCACAATGACGCGGGTGCCGCGGACGCGGACGATGCTGCCCGGCAAGCGATGTTCCAGGAGATGGCCAGGCGCTATCCCCATGTCCTGACCATCGCCATGGCTTCCGCCCACGACCCGGCCGGCGTCGTAGGGCAGGGCTGCGATGACCAGTTTGAATTCGAGTTCGCGCTGGACCTGCTGCTGGACGGAATCGACCGGCTGCACGCCCAAGGATGGACGTCGGTGCGGGCGCAAAGGCCCGCGACGACTTAGCTGGGTTCAGCGGCTTTAAACAGTGGAGTGGCACCGCGACCGCAAGGGCCGCAGCACCACTCCACCGTTGAAATGCCTGGGATCAGCTGCCCGCGGGCGCCAGCCGTGCCTGCTGTACGGCCGCCTGCTGTACCGCCGCCGGGGTGAACCGGGCTCCCGTATCGGGGAACGCCGGCACCTCGATCCGCGCGTGGGTGTGGACCTCCTGGACTGTCCTGCGGGTGTGCTCGGCGATCTCTTCCATGGTGGCCACCCACATGCCGTCCATCCCCTTGACCCGCTCGATGAGCCGTTCCAGGGCGACGGCCTTGGAGGGCCGGCCGGAGATGAAGGGGTGGTTGGTGAGGACGAAGCAACTGCCCTGGGCGTGGTGCGCCTCCGCCTCAAGCGTCCACATTTCGAGGACCTTGGCGGGGCTTTCGATGACGCCACTGCCGGTCACACCGGGGTAGAACGCGTACTGCTCCCAGTCATCCAGCGTCCAGTCCACGGGAATTTCCACGATGTCCCGGGAATCGCCCGGGGCGACGCTGAAGCGGTAGGGGGCGTCGCCGTCGAGCAGGCTGGAATCGTAGAGGAAGCCGCGGTCCGCCAGCAGCGCCGGGGAGTGCCAGTTCAGCTCCCACCAGGGTGCCCGGTAGCCTACCGGCTCCACGCCGGCGGCTTTCGCGAGCGCCTCCAGTCCGCGGTCGATGTACCTGGCTTCGGTCTCTGCGTCGATTCCCTGCATTGGCTCGTGCAGGTAGCCGTGGTGCGCCACCTCATGTCCGGCGTCCACTATCCGCCGGACGGTGTCCGGGTAGCATTCGGCCGTGAAGCCGGGAACGAAGAACGTGGCGCGGATGTCCTGGCGCTGGAGGATCTGCAGCAGCCGGGGAACAGCCACCTTTGGTCCGTACGACTGGTGCGTCATCAGGGACATCCGGCGGGTGCTCTTGGGATCGTGGGCGATGGTGCAGGATTCGGCGTCGACGTCGAACGTGAAGGATGCGGCCGCGCGCTTGCCCTCGGGCCAGGTGATGGGGTGGGCGGAATCGGCGAATGCTTCAAGGGTCATGATGGTCCTAGCGTTACGGGAAGTGCGGGCGAGAAGGTCAGAGCGCTGCCGGCGTGCCGGGAGCGGATGCTCCGGTCAGCTCGGGAGAAAGCTCGGCTGCGGGAGCCGGGGCATCGATGAATTTCCGGTGCATCTTCGGACCCAGGATGGCGTAACTGGCGGCGCTGGCAAGGCCGCCGGCGAGCCAGGACAGGTCCCAGCCGCCCAGGGCCACGGCGATGGGGCCCTGCATGGCGGGAACGAGCCCGTACATAAACAGCCAGGTGGCGAAAATGCCCACCAGGAGGGAGGTGACGCCCGCCCAGTTGACGCCGGGAAGCCGCCTGGTGCCGACGCCGTCGAACAGCCTTTCGGGATTGCCGGGCCAGCGCTTGTCCACCCAGAAGTAGTGCACCAGCATGACGCCACCCCAGGCGGCCACCCAGGCCACCAGGCCGATGAGCCAGGCGTCCAGGACTGCAGCGAAGTCCTCCTGGAAGATAAAGAAGACGACGGCGGCGAGCGAGAAGACGCCGACGAACAGGTTGAGCTTGCGGCGGCTGATGGTGATGTCCAGTGCCTGCGTGGCCACCGAGAAGGTGTAGATGTTCAGGATGTTGGTGGCGATGGGGCCGTGCAGCACCATCAGCAGTACCGGCAGCGCCATGACGCCGAAGTTCTGCACGATGAGCTTGCCGGGATCGATCTCGCCGCTGTTGGTGGCCAGGCTTGCGCCGAGCACGCCGAGCCAGACGACGGGGATGAACTGGCCCAGGACGGAGGCCAGGTAGACCTTCTTCTTGGGAACTTCGGTGCTGACGAACCGGGAGTAGTCGGCCGCGTAGGTGAACCAGGTGATGCCCCAGCCGATGCCGATGGCGGTCATCACGGCGCTCATGGCGGCGATCCGCTCGGACCCTTCGAGGATGTTGCCTGCGGGGCCGGCGTAGCCCCAGTCGATCTTCATGCCGAACCAGGCCACGGCGGACATCACGGCGAGGATGATGATGGTGGGCGGGACCGTCCACTTTTCAAAGGCGGCGATGGCCTTGTAGCCGAACCAGGCGATAGCCACCTGTGCGGCCATGATTGCCGTGGCCACACCGATCTTCCAGGCGTAGTTGTGGGCCGTGGGATCCACCCAGCCGAGGGTGCCGAACAGCGCCATGACCAGGTCCAGGATGATCCAGGTGTTCACGGCGCACCAGCCAATCACCAGGAGCGCCTGGATGGCTGCCGGAAGGTAGTTGCCGCGCCGGCCGAAGGCGGCCCGGGCCAGCACCATGCCGGTGGCGCCGGTCTTCTGGCCGAGCAGGACGAAGCAGCCGAAGAGCAGCATGCCGATCAGGTTGCCCAGCACCAGGACCGTCACGGTATCAGCGAAACCCAGCCCCAAGTGGATTCCGAGGGCGCCCAGGACCCAGTTGATCGGTGCCAGGTTGGCGCCGGCCCAGATCCAGAACTGGCCTGAAACCTTGTGCGTGCGCTGGGATTCCGGGATTGGCTGGAGCCAGGCTTCGACGTCTTCCACATGGGTGGACTGCTCGATTCCTGGGCTTGTGGGTTGTTGTTGCATCGAAGCCTCTTCGTTGAGGGGATGGGGATTCTTCAAGATTATGTGTCAGGGACCACATCCACCATCTACAATGTGTCTTGAGCTTTCCCCTTCTATATGACGGAGTGTCATGCCAGTCCGATTGGAAGATGTGCTTCGGCATTCCACCGTTGTTGCCGCCGATCCCGTGGTCCGTGCGGCGGCTGGGGCTGTCCCGAAAACCCAGCTCCGCTGGATCCACTCGAGCGAGGTTTTGGACATTGCGTCCCTGCTGGGCGGCGGCGAACTCCTGCTCACGGGAGGCCAGGCCCTTGCCTCTGCCTCCGATGAGCGCCGGACGGGCTACATTCGTGACCTTGCTGAGCGCGGGGTGGCGGCGCTCGCCGTCGAGACAGGAAGTGTGCTGCCATCTATTCCTTCGTCGATGATTGCCGCTGCCGAGGAGGCCGGCCTTCCGCTCATTGAGCTGCGCCGTGTGGTGCCCTTCGTCGCGGTGATGGAGGCAATCAACTCACAGCTGGTCAGCCAGTCAGCCGCCCAGCTGCAGCAGGCGGACCAGGCCAGCCATGCCATGGCGGTGGAGCTCGCCCACGGAAGCGGCCTTGACCGGATCCTGGCGGTCCTCGCAGCTGCCACGGGCTCTGACGTGGTGCTGACGTCCACCGCCGGAGTGACGCTGGCCAGTGCAGAGCCGAACGGGCACGTGAGTGATTCGGAACCTCCCGTCATCGGCGAGGACGCGGGCGAGGCCGGAAGGACCATTCACATTGAGGTCCCTGTGCGCGGGATACCTTCTGCCCGGTTGACCCTGTATGTGCAGGGTGACGCCGATGTGAACCTCGCGAGGATAGCCGGGAACAGGTCCGTGGACATTCTTGCCCTGGCACTGTTGCAGCGGATGCATCCCGGTTTGAAGGAGATGGCCGGGGCGGCCTTGATCCGGGCCATAGATTCCGGCAAGCAGAACTGGCGGCTGCAGGAGCTGGGGCCGGCAGCGGGCATTCCAGTCTCTGCCCAGGTGGTGGCCGTAGTTGTCCGTTCTCCGGCTTCCAAACAGCTCCGAAGGAATGTGGAGCACCTCCTGGATCCGGGCGGGCAGCACGGCGCCAGCTATGCGGACAACGCGGAACTGCTGGCCCTCGCTGTCCTCCGCCCAGGGAACGCGCAGGATGAACGGCAAAAGATCGTTCACGGCCTGCAGTCACTCGAAGTGCCGGAGGGGACGGTCAGTGCAGTAGGTCCGGTGGCTTCAGGGATCTCCGCCGCGCCCTGGTCGGTCGCCGAGGCGCGGCTGACGCTGGAACTTGCTGCCGACGTCGGCCGGTCCAGGCCTTCGGCAAGTACACCCGCGCAGGTGCTTGATGCGCAGGCGTTCGCAGTGGAACGCTTGGCGGTCCAGGCGATGGATGAGGCCCGGCGCCGCGATTTCGTCAGCCAGCAGCTGGCTGCCGTTCTTGCCCACGACGCCGATCGGCACTCCCAGCTGGTGGAGACGCTGCGGGTTTGGCTGGACTCCGGGTGCAATACGGCGCAGGCAGCGCGTGAACTTCATGTGGAGCGCCAGTCCATGCACCAGCGGCTGCAGCGGATCTTCTCCCTGTGCGGCGGCGACCCCCGCGGCACCGGCCGGCTGGCGGCCCTGCACCTGGCCACCCGCCTCGCCGCGCTTGAGCCTTGACAGTCCAATTCATGCCTGCGAACCGTTTGGAAGCGTCAGATGGTCGCTAAGACGGCGGCGCCGACTGCACCGATGGGCTGCCCGGCAGGCACAAGCCGGACGCGTTGCCCCAGGGCAAGCCCTGCAAGGAACGGTGACGCGTCGTCAGCGCGGGTAAGTTCCCGGCGGAGTCCGCTCATCAGCGGTTGGCCGAGGGCGTTCAGTCCGCCACCGATGTAGATGGCGGAGGGGTCATACGTGAGCCCGAGGATCCGGATCGCCGCAGCGGCGGCCTGGAAGAACCGGTCCCGGATTTCTGTGGCCTGTGGATGGCCGGCGAGAGCCGCCTCGAACAGTGACACTGCCGGCCATGGGCCCCCGCCGTTCCACTGGCGTGCGATGGCCGATCCGGACGCGAGCATTTCCAGGCAACCCGTCTGGCCGCAGGGGCATACCTCGGCATGTAGGTTTGTGGGCAGGTGCCCTATCTCGCCGGCCGCCCCGGTGGCTCCCCGGACCAGCGAACCATTGCTGACAAAACCGGCCGCCAGGCCTGTCCCCAAATTGAGGTAAGCGCTGGACAGTCCTTTGGGGTTCTGGCCCTTGGAGAGCAGATGGTGAGCGCCCAGCGCGGCGGCGTTGACGTCGTTTTCGACGTGGACCTTGATCCCCAACTCCCGTTGCGTCAGTAGGCCCAATTCCAGGCTGCAGACCCGGACATTGACCGCATTCGATACGTGCCCGCTGGAGGTATCAACCGTGCCCGGGATCCCGATGCCTAGGGCAGCCACGGAATAACCCGCCAGGACATCCGCGCTCCGCAGCTCTTCGATGACCTCGAAGAGCGTGCGAAGAAGCTCCTGGTTTCCGTGGCCGGACGGGACGCGCAGGGTGTGCAGAATCCTATGGTCGGCGTCGATGGCAACGGCTTCCGTCTTGGTTCCGCCGATGTCCACACCGATCGTTACCGTCGGCAGGGCTGATGGCACGGAAGCGCTCGAGTCGGGCATCCCTACTTCCTCGGGTGGTCGTCGATCCGGACGAGGTTCCGGCCACGCATGGTGTAGAGGTAGCCGTGCTCGTCATTGGTGATGTGCGATCCGCTGTACCAGCCGCCGTTGGTGTCCGCGAGCACGGTTGCCACCTCGAAGGTCTTGGGATCGAAACGGAACACATTGGTGTCCGAAACGCCGTAGATCACGCTGCGGTTGGTCACCAGCGCACCGAAACCATAGGACAGGGAGCTGATGTCGGCCCGGTGCACCAGTTGCTGCGTAGGGATGTCAATGACGAAGATGCCGCCCTTGCGGGTCAGCCCGTAGAGGTTCCGTCCCTGGATGGCTAATGCGGAGATGCCCGCTCCCATCCCGGGTTCGATCCGCCAGAGCTCTTTGCCGGCAATGGGATCGAAGGCGACGATGGTGCCCGGGCCGTCCAGGGTGGGGAGGCCGCCGCCGAGGTAGGCCACGCCGTCGCGGGTGGCCACCGCCCGCAGGAGCTGGCGGTTGTCGATCGGGTTGATGAAGCACTGCTTCGCCCCGGTGGCGGGATCGTAGGTCCAGAAGGAGCCGCCGCCCTCGGTGTCGGACTGCGCGGCGACCAGCATGAGCTTGTTGACGTCGTCCCAGCAGACGTCGAGCGGCCGGTTCTGCGCGCCCGGAAAGTCGGCGGCCTGGTGGATCGGCTGGCCACTGAGCGGATCGTACTTCCAGATGCCCTGCGAGCTGTACTGGCCCGTGTAGAGGACTCCGCCCACGATGACGGCGTCCTTGGCCTCGCCCTGGGACTGCAGGTTGACCACCTCACCGGTGGCGAGCGAGTGGCGCGCGATCACTCCGTTGCCGCCCACGTAGGCGAAACCCGCGCCTGCGGCGATGCCCATGACTGTCTGAGGGGTGGCGGACGCCCCGGCTTCACCGAGGTCGGTGACTGCCATGCTTCCTGTGCCGGGGTTGATCTCGGCCACGAAGCCGTAACCCGAAGTTGCCAGGATTGTATTGTTCCTCGCATCCACACCCCAGATCTCGCCGAGGGAGGGGCCGTTGAGCGTCAACTGCGAGATCGTGTTCGTTTCGGGGGAGTAGGCACACAGGCCGGTTTCGTTGGCGAAGTAGACCTGGTCGCCGATGCTGGTGAAGTTCTTGGCGGTCTTGCCGATGGACGTCGCCACGGCATAGGAGGTGAGGTTGTCCAGGTCCAGCAGGGCAACTTTGGACTGCTGGGTGGACGCCGCGGAACTGACCAGGAGCTTGTCGCCGAGGATGGCCAGTTCACGGATACTCGGATCGGCCAGCATCTCCGGCGGGGTGACATTGGCGAAGGTCTGCCCGGCCCGGTTGTAGGCCCACAGGCACGCGCGGCCCGCGCTCCCGCCGCCGCCAAGGGTGCTGCCGGCACCGAAGAAAACCGTGTCATTGGTGGCGACAACCGCCCGCGCCAGGGTGGCCCCCGTATCGGGGATCCCGAGGCTGATGACCTGGCCCGTCGCTGGATCGTACTCCCACAACGCCGGTCTGGTGGCGCTCCCGCCGCCCACCGCGTACAGGCGGCCGTCCGGGGCCACGCTGAGGTCGCGCACGTCGCGGTCGCCGATCCGGCCTATCGGCGTGGCCTTGGCGGACAGGGCGGTCAGGTCCCAGCGGTAGAGGTTCGGCAGAGTGCCGGCGGTGTTCTGCAGGACGCCGGCGTAGAGGTAGCGCCCGCTGGAATCGGCGGCCAGGGCCTGGATGCTGTAGCCCGTGTCCAGCACGGTCTCGCCGATTACCTTGCCCGAGGGGACGTGGAAAGCGATGATCCGGACGGGATCAAGGTTGCGGGAACCGATGTAGACGATGTCGCCTACCAGGAGCGAACTCATCAGTGAGAACTGGACCACCGCCGGTCCGAGGTCGACGATGTCGGTGGTGCCGGCTGCGGGCGCCGTGCCCGCGGCTGCTGCCGGTCCGGACGTGGTCAGGCCCAGTGCCGCCGCAAGGCCGACTGCGCCGCCTGCCTGGAGGATGGACCGCCTGCTGATATGGGAGATCTGCATTGAACTTCCTTTGCTTCGAAGGGGAGATGGGGACCTGCGGCGAGGTGCCGCCGTCGTACTTTTTTGCGCGCGGAAGTACCGTCCGGGGCACTCGGGGGAGTACGGCGTACGACGGCGGCGCGTCAGTCAGGCGGTAAAGGCCAGGTCCTCGACCTGGACGGGGAACAGCAGGGGCTCGCCCCGGGAAACGCGGTGTGCTTCGGCCACTGCAGTGGCCGCCAGCCGTTCCAGCTCAGTGCCGAGGGAGCCGGCAAGGTGCGGGGTGAGCAGGACGTTGGGGTTGGTATAGAAGCCAGAGTCCGTGGGCAGGACCCATGGCGTGGTGACGTCCAGGACGGCAAAGACTTCGTGCCGCTCCAAGCGGGCCAGGAGGGCATCCTGGTCCACCAGTTCACCGCGGGCGGTGTTGATGAAGGTGGATCCGGTGCGCAGGCGGGCAATCAGGCCGGCGTTGATCATGTTCAGCGTGGCGGGAAGGGATGGGGCGTGCAATGACACGACGTCGCTGGTGTCCATCAGTTCCTCCAGGCCAACCGGCGTCACGCCGAGGGCCTGGGCATCGTCCGCGCTCAGGAACGGGTCTGCCACCACTACGTCCAGTTCGAACGGCTTGAGCAGGCGGATGACGTGCCGGCCGATCTTGGAGGCGCCGATGATTCCTACCCGTTTGCCGTAGTTGCCCATGTCCGGGAACAGGCCGTCCGGTTCCACGGAGGTTTTGGCGCGGTGCAGCGTCCGGGCGATCTGCAGGACCCTCTTGTTGGCCAGCAGGATCATGGCCAGCGCGTATTCCGCCACCGGGATGGCATTGGCGTCCGCTGCCGTGCTGACCTGGATACCGCGGACCCAGCACTCACCGTCCACGTGGTGTTTCACCGTGCCGCCGGCGTGCAGGATGTGCCGCAGCCGTGGGGCGGCATCAAGGACCGGGGCGTCCACGGTGGGGCAGTTCCAGCCGGTGATGAGGATGTCGGTTTCGGCGAGCAGCGCGAGGGAACGCGCGGAGGTGAAGTCCTCCATGGGTTCGGGACTCAGGAGCCGCAGCCCGCCGTTCAGGGATGCCAGGCGTCTGGTGGAAAAGATCCTGGGGGCGACGCCGGGACCCATGGCAAGGGCGACATTGAGGACTTCAGTGCTCATTTGACGGCTCCCGCGGTGAGTCCGGACTTCCAGAAGCGCTGCAGCAGGATGAATGCCAGCAGCAGCGGAATGATGGAGAGCAGCGACCCGGTGATCACCATGGGGACGAATTCAGGCTGGGGGACGGCGTAGCCCTGCCAGATGGAGATGCCCACGCTGACCGGCAGCAGTTGCTGGTCCTGGAGCATCACCAGGGGGAGCATGAAGTTGTTCCACACCCCAACAAACTGAAAGAGGGCGATGGTGATGTAGCCGGGCATCATCATGGGCAGGCCCAACGAGAAGAAGGAGCGGATGGGTCCGGCGCCGTCCACACGGGCTGCCTCCAACGTTTCCATCGGCACGTAGGAGGAGGCATAGACGCGGGCCAGGTAGACGCCGAAGGGGTTGCAGAGGACGGGGATGAGGATCGCCCAGATGGTGTTGGTCATTCCCACTACCGAGGCGAGCAGGTACATGGGCAGAACGGTGGCAGTGTTGGGGATCAGGACTCCCACCAGCACGAAGCCGAACAGTGAGTCCTTGCCGCGGAACTGGAACTTGTCGAAGGCATATCCGGCCATGACGGAGATGAGGCTGCCGACGACGGCGCCGAAGCCGGCGTAGAGGACGGAGTTGCCCATCCAGCGGAAGAACAGGCCTCCGTCCTGGGCTGCCACTGCTGCAATGTTTTCGAAGAGGGCAAAGTTCCCCAGGGCGTAGGCGCTGGTCCCGTAGAGATCCGCGGCGTTCTTGGTGGAGGCAAAGAGCAGCCACAGGACCGGGACCACCATGTAGAGGGAGCCCAGGACCAGCAGTCCGTTGACGGTGAGTTTGCTGCCGAAACTTCCCTGGCGCGCAGTGGTTGTCTCGCGCGGGGCGCGTATTTTGGCCATGGGCTTGGGCGCCTTGTTCGGGGCGGCGGGAAGAGTGTTGGTGCTCATGATTTGTTCATCCTGGAACTGAGTCGGGTAACAACCAGGGACAGGATTGCTGCCAGCCCGGCAATGATGATGGAGGCGGCCGCGGCCTGGTTGAGGTTGTGCCGGATGAAGGCCGCATCATACGCCCACAGGTTGGGCACCCAGGTACTGGTGATGGATGGGGTGGCCTTGGCGATAATGGAAGGCTCCGTGAAAAGCTGCAGCGTGCCGATGATGGTGAACAGCATGATCACGCTCAGCGCGGGGAGGATGAGCGGGAACTTGATGGCCAGTGCTGTCCGGATTTCGCCCGCACCATCCACCCGTGCTGCTTCGAGGATTTCCCTGGGGACAGCCTGCAGTGCGGTGAACAGGATGATGACGTTGTAGCCGGTCCATTCCCAGACGCCGATGTTGACGATTGCCGGCAGCACCATATGGGCATCGAGGAAGTTGATCTGCATGCCGCCGCCCTGGAGCACCTGCACCAGCGGGCTGATGCCGGGAGTGTAGAGGTAGGCCCAGATCAGGGCAGCGATGACGCCGGGCACCGCGTGCGGAAGGAAGACGAGCAGCTGGAACAGTTTGCGTGCCCGGGCCACCGTTGCGTCAAGGAGGAGGGCAAAGACCACCGCGCCGCCCACCATGGTGGGGATATAAATCAAGCAGTACAAGCCGAGCCGGGCAATGCCGCTGACGAACGATTCGGACTGCAGGACCTGCAGGTAGTTCTCAAAACCAACGAAGGCGGTCTTGGCTTCGCCGAAACCGAGGCCGGATTTCTGCTGGGCATAGAAGCTCAGCACAATCGAGTAGATGACGGGTGCCACCATTGCGATGGCGAAGACTGCGAAGAACGGGACCAGGAAGAGGGCTGCGGTTTTCCCGCCGGTTCCTGAGGCTGCACTGCCCTTGCGGAGCCGCGCGCTGGTGAAGGCCTGAGCGGCCATGATGATCTCCTAACTGCCTGGGCTGCCTCCGCAGAGGCAGCCCAGGGTGTACCTACTCTTTGACGGAAAGACCGTTCTGCTTGAGCCCGGCCACGGTTGCTGTCTGGGCCGTGTCTACTGCTTCCAGGACGGTGCCGCCGGTGCCGAGGTTGCCGAAGGCGTCCTTGAGGGCGGTATTCGTCAGATCCCAGCTCGGGCCCCACTGCCAGCCCGGGCTGACGGTGGTGTAAGCCTTGTCGAAGACGGCATAGATGTCGTTGCCGAAGTAGCTGGCGTCATAGGCTGCCTGCGCAACGGGAGTCAGGCCGGGGAAGGCGAGGAAGGCCGAGCCCGTGTTTCCGCGGGCTTTGATGGCTTCCTGGTTTGTGGTGAGGTATTCGATGAACTTGGCGGCGGCTGCCGGGTTTTTGCTGCTTTTGGTGACGTTGAAGCTGGATCCGCCGTAGAAGGCGCCGGCCGGTGTTCCCCAGTTCGGCATTTCGGCGGCGATCCACTGACCTTTCTGTCCGCTTGCTTCCGTCCGTTTCTGGATGCCCGTGGCGCTCCAGTTTGCGCCCACGACGCCAACAACAGTCCCGTTGGCCAGGTCCAGGCTCCACTCGTCGCTGTAGGCCTGCGTCACCTTGACGAGCTTGTTGTCAATGAGCTCCTGCCAGTAGCCGGCTACCTTTTTGGTGGCTTGGTCGTTCACGCCCACCTGCCAGCTGTCGTCCGAGGTGCCGAACCATTTTGCCCCCGCCTGCCAGGCGAGTCCGGCCGTGGCCGGTACTTGGTTGGGGTTGAAGCTTGCCAGGTAAGAGTCCGGTGCCACAGCTTTTAGTTTCCGGGCCGCCTCTTCGAATTCCTGCCAGGTTTTGGGTACCTCGACGCCGGCCTTGGCCAGCATGTCCTGGCGGTAGTACATGACCATGGGGGCCGCATCATAGGGCAGGCCGTAGGTCTTGTCGCCGAACTGGACCATGCTTCGGATCTCGCCGGCGAGCTTGTCCACGGTGGCGGACTTGTCGATCAGTCCGTCAAGCGGCTGGACCTGGCCGTTGCTGACGAATTGCGGCAGCTGCGGGTACTCGATGGTAGAGACGTCGGGGCCGTTCCCTGCGGTGATTGCCGTGGACAGCTTGGCGTAGCCGCCGTTGTCGGCATTGGGGACGGTCTCGAAATTGACGGTGATCTTGCTTTGGCCCGCGTTGAACGCTGCTGCCACTTTGTCCATGCCGGCCAGTGCCGACCAGAAGGTAATCGTGCCTGAGGGATCCTCGGCGGCTGCGGGGGCAGCGGACGGGGTGGGTCCCGTTCCGCAGGCGGCGAGCAGCAGAGCGCTGCTGGCCAGGCTGGCCGCCCCGATGAGCAGTTTGCGACGCTTCATTGTTCTCCCTTGAAATCCACGATGCGAAGGTGGAATGTGGCCGATGCCACATCATGTATTTCAATGAAACACGCAAAGTTGAACAAAGCCAACGAAGTGAACAGTAGTGAACACCTCCTGCTGGTCTATCACTGGTGGCCGGTGCCATCCCCCTCAGGTGCCGTGGACTCACGAACCACCAAGGTGGGTGACAGGATCACCCTTTGGAGCGCCAGGCCCGAAAGCCTGCGTGGGCCCAGGCGGTTGAGGCACATCTGGACGGCGTGGTACCCGACGTCGAACTTGGGCGGTGCCACCGCACTCATGGGGACGCTGCCGAAGGAAGCGATTTCATCGTCGTAGGCCACCAGCGCAAGATTCTCCGGAATGTGGAGTCCCCGCGCCTCGCACAAGTCGGCAAACATGAGTGCATCCTCGTCGTTGTGGACGATGGCGGCCGTCGCTCCGCCATCAACGAAGCTGCTGACGATGCTGTCCAGCTCGCGGCGAAGGCTCTCAGGGTCATTGGCCGCCAGGGTGATGCTGCGTTCAAGGGCGGCATCCTGCGTCACTCCGGCCGCCGACATGGCCCGGCGGTAGCCTTCGCTGACGGGCGCCGAGGTGGGGCTGCTTTCCCGTACACACAGTGCTATTTTCCTGTGCCCGAGGGACAGGAGGTGTTTAACGGCGATCTCCGCTCCCAGGACATGGTCGCTGCGCACCGATTCCAGCCGGCCGGCATCCATAGCCCCATCGATTGAACGCTCGACGACGATCACGGGCACCTCTGCCGAATCCAACAGTTCCAGGGTGGCTGTTTCGGCCAGCGTTTCGCCGCTGGGCGTCACCAGCAACCCGTCAACCCCACTTTTCAGCAACCGTTGAATCTGGCGCTGCTCTTCGGCGGCAGAGTAGTTGGAGACCCCAAGGACAAGCCTCACGCCCAGCTCCCGGGCCGCGGTTTCGGCACCCCTGATAATTCCGGGGAAGTAGTACCTGGCCGTAGGCACGATCATGCCGATGGTAGCGAGCGGACGCTGCCTCGCGGGGGAGCCGGCACTTCCGCCGGTGGAAGCGGCGTGGCCCGGTTCTTTGCTGACATGTTTCACGGCTCCGTGGGCTTGCTTTCCGGCGCCCCGTGGGGAGCCCGTTCCGGCTACTGCCCCGCCGTGCACACGCTGAAGCAGGCCCTTTTCATCGAGCACGGCAAGATCGCGACGCACCGTCATCCCCGAGATTCCCAGCCGCCGCGCAAACTCGGCCGCATTTAACGATCCGCGCAGCGCCAGCTCCCGAAGGATCTGATTCTGCCTGTCCTCAGTCAACACAGCGCGCCTTCCGGTCGTGTTTATTTTTGTGCAGGTTGTTCATAATGAACTACATACGACATAACGTGGGGAGTCAAGAATCCGCACCGAACTGCCCACTGGAAGGCAATTTGCCAGCGGCCAAAGGGACTTACCAGGGAGCGAAGGTGCCAGCCATGCCGGATGCGGAGTTCACCACAGGCCTTTGTTCCGTGACTCTTCGGGGACTTTCCATTGAGGGCGTGCTGGAGAGCGCCTCCGCAGCCGGGGTAGCTGGCATCGAATGGGGTGCGGACGTTCATGTTCATAACGTTGACTCCGCGGCGCGTGCGCGGACCGGGACCGCAGCCGCTGGCCTCGAGGTTCTTTCCCTGGGGTCGTATTACCGTGCCGGGTCGTTCGGCGATTTTAGGAGCGTCATGGCCATCGCCACTGAACTTGGTGCACCGAGGATCCGGATATGGGCGGGCGGCGAGGCTTCGGGAGAGGCCACACCGAGCCAGTGGGACGCAGCGGTGGAGGATACACGGCGTATCGCCGGCCTGGCCCAAGCCGGGGGAATACGGCTCGCGTTCGAATATCACGGGGGCACACTGACTGACTCGCCGGAGACGACGCTTGAACTCCTCCGCCAGGTGGACCGGAGCAACGTCGGCACCTATTGGCAGCCGGCCGTGGGACTGGACGACGGGCAAGCCCTCGAGTCCTTGCGCTGTTTGATGGAGCACGTTGTGGGCGTTCACTGCTTTTCATGGTGGCCGAGCATCGAACGGTTGCCGCTGAGAGCCCGGAGGCAGTTGTGGACGGACGTTTCGAGCATGCTGGGGACCAGCGGGAAGGACATGGACGTCATGCTTGAATTCGTCGTCGGCGACCTCCGTGAGAACGTCATCACCGACGCCCGGTTCCTCAAGCACGTGTTTGTGGAACAGTGAAGGCCTGGGGCAACCAGGCTCACTGAAACCGCGCAAGGCCCCCTTGGCACACAGCGCTCGACGGCGGCGCGCACTTGGGTACGCGGCCGCCGTCGGCCTTTTGCGTCGAGCACCATCAAACGCCCCATCACCTTTGGCATCCAAATCCGAAACGCCCCATCACCTTTCGCAGGAAAAACCGGAACCCCTCGCAACCAAGTGCGAAAGGATCCCGGCTTTCCTTACAGGAGGTGATGGGGCGTTGGTAGAAACCCTGCGGGAGGTGATGGGGCGTCTGTGGAAACCGGGCAGGATGTGATGGGGCGTCGGGGTTAGCGGAGGACCACGGTGCGGTTGCCCTGCAGGATCACCCGGCCCTCGCAGTGCCACCGCACGGCGTTGGACAGGGCCTTGCATTCGGTGTCGCGGCCGGCGGCCACCAGGTCCTCGGGCCCGTAGGTGTGGTCCACTTCAACCGTCTGCTGGGAGATGATCGGTCCCTCATCCAGTTCGCTGTTCACGTAGTGTGCCGTTGCCCCAACGGTCTTCACGCCTCGCGCGTACGCCTGGTGGTACGGCTTGGCACCCTTGAAGCTGGGCAGGAACGAGTGGTGGATGTTGATTGCCTTCCCATCCAGCTTCCGGGTGAGGTTGTCGCTAAGCACCTGCATGTACCTGGCCAGCACCACGAGCTCCACATCGAACTCGTCCACCAGCTCCAGCAAGCGTCCTTCGGCGGCAGGCTTGGTGGAGGCCGTGACCGGAACGTGGAAGAACGGGATCCCGTGCCATTCCACGAGAGCCTGGTGGTCAGTGTGGTTGGACACCACGGCCACCACGTCAACCGGCAGCTCGCCGATCCGTGCCCGGAAGAGCAGGTCGTTGAGGCAGTGCCCGAACTTGGACACCATGATCAGCACCCGCCGCTTTGAGCCGTGCCGCTCCAGCCTCCAGCGCATCCCGAACCGCTCGGCGACAGGACCAAAAGCGGTCCGCAGCGCGTCCGCGGTGGAGGCATCGCCGTCGGACGCAAAATGCACCCGCATAAAGAAATGCCCCTCGGAGCGCTCGCCGAACTGCTGGTTGTCGATGATGTCGCAGCCGTGCTCCAGCAGGAACCCGGACACGGCGTGGACGATACCCGGGGACTCGCTGCAGTCCAGGGTCAGGACGTGCTCCACCGTGGTGGGGGCAGCGGCAGGGACGGTTTCAGTCTCAATTGCAGTCATGGCTCAGCACTCGATTACGTTGACGGCAAGGCCTCCGCGGGAGGTTTCCTTGTACTTGGTTTTCATGTCGGCTCCTGTTTCGCGCATCGTTTTGATGGCTTTGTCGAGGGACACCTTGTGGCTGCCGTCGCCGTGCAGGGCAAGGCGGGCGGCGTTGATGGCCTTCACGCTGGCGATGGCGTTGCGCTCGATGCAGGGGATCTGCACCAGCCCGCCCACCGGATCGCACGTCAGGCCCAGGTTGTGTTCAATCCCCACCTCGGCGGCGTTTTCCACCTGTGCGGGCGTCCCGCCCAGCACCTCGCAGAGCCCGGCGGCGGCCATGGAACAGGCGGAGCCCACTTCACCCTGGCAGCCCACCTCGGCACCGGAGATGGAGGCGTTGATCTTGAACAGGATTCCGACGGCGGCCGCGGCCAGCAGGAAGCGGACCACACCGTCGTCGTTGGCGCCGGGGACGAACTTCACGTAGTAGTGCAGCACCGCGGGGACGATGCCCGCCGCGCCGTTGGTGGGCGCGGTGACGATCCGCCCGCCGGCGGCGTTCTCCTCGTTCACGGCCAGCGCGAACAGGTTCACCCATTCCATGGCCCGCAGCGGGTCCGTGTCCCCGGTGTCCGCGGTCAGAGTTTGGAATAACGACGGCGCGCGGCGGCGGACGTTGAGCCCGCCCGGAAGGATTCCTTCCGCGGCACAGCCGTTGTCCACGCATTCGCGCATGACCGCCCACAGCCCCAGCAGCTTTTCCCGGAGTTCCGCTTCGGTCCGCCACACCAGCTCGTTGGCCAGCATCACGTCCGAGATGGACATGCCCTCGCGCTGGCAGATCTCCAACAATTCGTCCGCGGTGCTGAACGGGTAGGGGAGGACGGTGGAGTCCGCCACGATCCGGCCGCCGGCGTCGGCATCACCGTCTACTACGAAGCCGCCCCCAATCGAATAGAAGCTCCGCTCGCTGAGCACGGCGCCGGAGTGGTCCAGCGCCCGAAAGGTCATACCGTTCGGGTGGGCCGGGAGGGACTTGCGCCGGTGCAGCACCACGTCCTCATCCCAGTTGAAGTCCACCCGGTGGTCGCCGCCGATCCACAGTTCGGCGTCCAGCGCGGCGGCCGCCACCTGGTCATCGGCCGTGGTGGTGTCCACGGTTTCGGGGTCCAGGCCCTTGAAGCCCAGGACCACGGCCTTGTCCGAGCCGTGGCCCCGCCCGGTGGCACCGAGGGAACCGAACAGTTCGGCCTGGACCCGCGTGGTATAGCTCAGGTGTCCTTCGCCTTTGAGTCCGTCGGCGAACAGCTTCGCTGCCCGCATCGGGCCCACCGTGTGTGACGACGAGGGCCCGATGCCAACGGAGAACAGGTCCAGGACGCTGAGCGCCATTTAGGGGACCTCGGGGGAGGCGTACTCCCGCATTGCGTCCAGGAGCCAGCGGCCCAGGAAATCGGCGAACGAGGCGCGGGGGAAGATCCGGAAGGACTCCTCGCCGGTCTTCCACAGCACCACCGGGATGTTGCCGATTTCGGTGGACAGCGCCGTGCCGGCCGACAGGACGCGGGGGTGCAGGTCCAGGGAGCAGCCCTTTTCCAGGACTGCCCGGGCCCGCGGTCCGGTGAGCTCGAAGGTGGTGCGGTTGGCGGAGAGATCCACCACCTGGCCTGCGCCGTCGGCCAGGGCTTCGCGCAGTGCCTGGATCAGGTCGCCACCGAGCGACTCGTGGGCTTCCGTCGGTGCCACCACCAGGAATTCTTCGGGTCCGAGCCACAGGACGGAGGTATCGCCCGTGCCGCTGACGCCGCCGGACGCTGCGGGCAGGCCGCCGGTGACGGCGGCGATGCGCTGTCCGGCGTCGCTGTTCCGGTCAACCCGGAGGCCCACCATGGTGAGGAAGGAGACTTCGCGCAGTTCCACCACGCCCTTGACGGAGCCGGCTTCAAAAGCTCCGCCGAGCGGGGCGGCCGGGCTGACGCGCAGGGAGAGGTTCTTCTGGGCGGAGTTTGCGGGTGCTGCTGTTTCAGCCATCTTTGCGGGCTCCTTCGGGGTCAAAAAGTACGGTTTCTGCGACAACAACGTCCACCAACTGGTCGCCGGCGGCTGCCACGAGGGTTTCGCCGATCCGGTTGCGGCCGTTCTTGATCAGGGCCAGGCCGAATGACCTGCCCAGTGCTGCGCTGTGGTAGCTGGAGGTGACGAAGCCTTCCATCGGGACCGGCCCGTAGGCGGGGTTGGTGGAACGGCCCTTCTCCACGAGCTGGGTGCCTTCCGGCAAGCGCAGCGTCCCGTCCACGGGGAGCACACTCACCAGGTGCTTGCGGTCCTCACGCTGTCCATCAACCCGGGCGTAAGACCGCTTGCCGATGAAGTCCTTCGCCTTGGAAACGATCCATTCCATCCCCGCATCCTGCGGGGTGACGGTGCCGTCGGTGTCCTGGCCAACGATCGGGTAGCCCTTTTCGGCGCGGAGCACGTGCATGGTTTCCGTGCCGTAGGGGGTGATGTTGAATTCGGCACCGGCTGCTGCCACGGCTTCCCACGTGTTGAGCCCGTACCAGGACGGCACGTTGATCTCGTAGGCGAGTTCACCGGAGAAGGAGATGCGGCAGACCCGAGCGCGGACGCCGGAGGCGAGGGTGGTTTCGCGGAAGGTCATGAACGGGAAGGCTTCGGCGTCCAGCCCGCCGTTCGCGGCCAGTTCCGGCGCCACCTTGGCCAGGACCTCACGGGACTTGGGCCCGACGACGGCGATGGTGCTCCACTGCTCCGTCACCGAGGTGCAGTGCACATCCAGCTCCGGCCACTCGGTCTGCAGCCATTCCTCCAGCCAGTCCAGCACCTTGGCGGCGCCGCCGGTGGTGGTGGTCATGAAGTAGGTCTCCTCGTCGAGGCGCAGGGTCACGCCGTCGTCGAAGATCATGCCGTCGGGGGTGCACATCACGCCGTAGCGGGCGGAGCCCGGGGCGAGCTTCTTGAACGCGTTGGTGTAGACCCGGTTCAGGAACTCGCCGGCGTCCTTGCCCCGGATTTCGATCTTGCCCAGGGTGGTGGCGTCCATAAAGCCTACGGATTCGCGGACGGCGGCGCATTCGCGGAGCACTGCGGCGTCCATGTCCTCGCCGGCCTGCGGGTAGTACCAGGGCCGCTTCCACTGTCCCACGTCCTCGAACAGGGCGCCCTTCGCGACGTGCCACGGGTGGATGGAGGTGACGCGGGCGGGGTCGAACAGCTCGCCGCGCTGGCGTCCAGCCAGTGCCGCGAACGCCACCGGGGTGAAGGGTGCCCGGTAGGTGGTGGTGCCGATGTCGCCGATGCCGCGGGAGGCCTCGCCGGCGGTGCGCAGTGCGGCGGCGATGACGCCGATCGCGTTGACGCCGGAGGTCTTGCCTTGGTCGTTGGCGGTGGAGATGGAGGTGTACCGCTTGATGTGCTCCACGGACCGCATGCCGGCGCCGGTGGAACGCAGCACGTCAGCCACGGATTGGTCTCGCTGGAAGTCCACGAAGTGGTGGTGCCAGTCGTCCGGAGTGCCCTGCTCGCCCGGCACCAGCCACAGCTGGCGGGTGGGGGCTGACGCCTTCGGCTCACCGAGCGGGGAAGGTTCGACGGCGGTGCTGAAGCCGGCAGCGCGTGCCGCAACGATGCCGGCGGAGATTCCCTCGGCCAGGCAGTTTGCGGTCTCGAAGGAGCCGCGGCCCGAGCCGATGGTCTGCTGGTTGGGGACCAGGGTGCTGGGCACAAACGCGGCCAGGTCTTCGTCCCAGCGCAGCTTGCCCTGCCGCTGTGAGTGCAGGTGCACCAGCGGGCTCCAGCCGCCGGAGACAGCCAGCAGGTCGCAGGCGATCTTTTCGATGCCCGAGGTGAGTTCGCCGTCGTCGTTAATGCTGCGGACGGTGACGCCGTCCAGGCGGCCTTCGCTATCACCGGAGGTGTTGGCCACCGCGCTGCCGATCAGCACGCGGGTGCCGGCTTCGACGGCGGCTGCTGCCACGTCGGTGAGCTGCGGACGGGCGTCCACCACGGCGGCGATCTTGACGCCGGCGGCGCGCAGGTCCGCGGCCAGGGCGTAGGCGCTGTCATTGGTGGTGCTGATGACCACGCGCTGCCCGGCTGCCACCGCGAAGCGGTTCAGGTAGCTGCGGACGGCGGAGGCCAGCATGATGCCGGGGCGGTCGTTGTTCTCGAAGACCAGCGGGCGTTCGTGGGCACCGGGGGCCAGGACCACCTGGTTGGCACGGATGTGCCAAATACGCTGGCGGGAAACCCCGGAAGCGGCGGGGGAGGACAGGTGGTCGGTCCGGTTCTGGACAGCGATGACGTAGTTGGCGTCGTAGGCGCCGAAGGCCGTGGTGCGGTTCAGGACAGTGGATTCGGAGCCGGAGACGAGCTCGGCCTCGACGTCAGCCACCCATTCCAGAGCCGGCTTGCCTTCGATGGTTTCTGCCAGCTCGGGTGCGGTGGAGCCGGAGAGGAGGGATCCGCCCAGTTCGGGCTGGTCGTCCAGCAGCATCACACGGGCGCCGCTGCGGACGGCCTCGCGGGCTGCGGCCAGGCCGGCGGGGCCGCCGCCGATCACCAGGACGTCGGTGTGGACGTACTTCTTGTCGTACTCGGCGCGGTCATCGGCCGGATCCAGCTTGCCCAGGCCGTTGAGGTATTCCGCCTTGAGGCCGTCCACCAGGGTGACGGTGGTGGCGGGAAGCATGGATTCAGCCACGTGGCCGGGGAAGCGGGGTTCGACCCGGACCAGCGCGTTGGCTTCCTCCACACCGGCGGACATGATGCCCCGGGGGCGGTCCTCGTACAGCGAGTTGCCGGCGGCGACGCGGCCGTTGGCCAGCAGGGCGGAAGCGAGGGTGTCACCGGGGTGGCCGGTGAATTCTTCGCCGTCCACCGTGAAGCGCCAGGAGATGGTGCGGTCGATGCGTCCGCCGGCGGCGAGGCGGGCGTTCTGGGAAGTCACTTGGTTGCTCCTTCCGGGGCGGTGGTGCTGGAAGTTGGGGAAGTGCTCGTGGCAGCGATGCTGGGTGCCGCGCTTCCGGTGGTGGTGCTGTCAGCGGCGGTGCTGGCAGTGCCGGTTTCGGCGGTCACTTTTCCGGCGGCGTCCGGCCGGGGCGAGCCCATCGGGTAGATCGCCTGGATCTCGTAGGTGACGGTGTCGCGGAGCATGTTGAACCACTGGCGGCAGCCGGTGCTGTGCAGCCAACGCTCGGCGAAGGCGCCCTTGGTGTTGTCCCGGTAGAACAGGTACTCGGCCCATTCGCGGTCGGTCAGCTCGTTCGGGCTTTCCGGGTAGGCCACGTGGGCCTGGCCGCCGTAGTGGAACTCGGTCTCGTCGCGCGAGCCGCAGTTGGGGCAGGAGATGAGCAGCATGTGCGTCTTCTTTCTAAAGTGCGTCTGGCAGCTAGTGGGCGACGGCGGCAGCGCCGTGTTCGTCGATCAGCGCACCGGTCTCGAAGCGCTCCAGCGCGAACGGCTTGTTCAGCCGGTGCGGTTCGCCGGTGGCGATGTTGTGGGCGAAGGTCATGCCCGCAGCGGGGGTGGCCTTGAAGCCGCCGGTGCCCCAGCCGCAGTTCACGAACATGTTCTCCACCGGCGTGTTGCCCACGATCGGAGAGGCGTCCAGGGTGGTGTCCACGATGCCGCCCCAGGTCCGGAGCACGTGGGCCCGGGCGAAGATGGGGAACAGCTCGACGGCGGCAGCCATCTGGTGCTCGATCACGTGGAAGGATCCGCGCTGGCCGTAGCCGTTGTAGGAGTCGACGCCGGCGCCCATCACCAGTTCGCCCTTGTGCGCCTGGGAGACGTAGACGTGCACGTGATTGGACATGACCACCGTGGGGTGGACCGGTTCGTGCAGTTCGGATACCAGCGCCTGCAGCGGGTGCGACTGGATCGGAAGCCGGAAGCCTGCCATTTCGGCCAGCACCGAGCTGTGGCCGGCAGCGGCGAGGCCCACCTTCTCGGTGTTGATGGTGCCGCGGTTGGTCTTGACGCCCACCACGCGGTTGCCGTCCTTGACGAAACCGGTGACTTCGCAGTTCTGGATGATGTCCACACCCAGTTCGTCACACTTGCGGGCGAAGGCCCACGCCACGTGGTCGTGCTTGGCGATGCCGGCACGGGGCTGGTAGGTGGCACCCATGACGGGGTAGCGGATGTTGTCGTTGATGTTCAGGATGGGGCAGAGTTCCTTGACCTGCTGCGGGTCAAGCCATTCGGCGTCCACGCCGTTGAGCTTGTTGGCGCCTACGCGCCGCATGCTTTCACGGACGTCTCCCAGGGTGTGGGCGAGGTTCATCACGCCGCGCTGGCTGAAGAGGAAGTCGTATTCGAGTTCCTCGGGCAGGATTTCCCAGAGCTTGAGGGCGTGCTCGTAGATGGCCGCGCTCTCGTCCCAGAGGTAGTTGGAGCGGATGATGGTGGTGTTCCGGGCCATGTTGCCGCCGGCCAGCCAGCCCTTTTCCAGGACGGCGATGTTGGTCATGCCGTGGTTCTTCGCCAGGAAGTAGGCGGTGGCCAGGCCGTGCCCGCCGCCGCCCACAATCACGGCGTCGTAGGAGGACTTGGGCTCAGGGTTGCGCCAGAGGAAGTCCGGGTGCTCGGGGAGGTGGTCTGCGCTCACTTGGTGGCTCCAATCAGGTCTGCTTCGAAGGCGGCAACGTCGGCGCCTTCGTTGAGGTGGGGGTAAAGGGGGAACTGTTCGGCAAGGGCCGTGACGCGGGCGCGGAGTTCGACGACGGTGGCGTCACCAATGGTGCCGTTGCCTGCAGCGGCGATGAGCGCCGTCGCGATGATCTCCGCAACCTCGGCAAACTCGGTGGCGCCGAAGCCGCGGGTGGCAAGTGCCGGGGTGCCGATCCGGAGGCCGGAGGAGACCATCGGCGGGCGGGGGTCAAAGGGCACGGCGTTGCGGTTCACGGTGATGCCGATGCGGTGCAGGGCGTCTTCGGCCTGCTGTCCGTCCAGCTCGGAGTTGCGGAGGTCCACGAGGACCAGGTGGACGTCGGTGCCGCCGTTGACTACGGAGATTCCTGCTGCGGCAACGTCGTCGCGGAGGAGCCGTTCGGCGAGAAGCTTGGATCCCTGCAGGACGCGCTCCTGGCGCTCCTTGAATTCGGGGGAAGCCGCGAGCTTGAAGGCCACGGCCTTGGCGGCGATCACGTGCTCCAGCGGACCGCCCTGCTGGCCGGGGAACACGGCGCTGTTGATCTTCTTGCCGTACTGCTCCTTGGCAAGGATCACGCCACCGCGGGGGCCGCCCAGGGTTTTGTGCGTGGTGGTGGTGACAACGTCTGCGTACGGCACCGGGTTCGGGTGCAGGCCGGCCGCAACCAGGCCGGCGAAGTGCGCCATGTCCACCATGAGGTAGGCGCCAACGAGGTCGGCAATGCGGCGGAACTCGGCGAAGTCCAGCTGGCGGGAGTAGGCGGACCAGCCGGCAACGATCAGCTTGGGACGGTGCTCCAGGGCCAGCGCCTCCACCTCGGCCATATCGATGCGGAGGTCGGATTCGCTCACGTGGTACGGGACCACGTTGTAGAGCTTGCCGGAGAAGTTGATTTTCATGCCGTGCGTCAGGTGGCCGCCATGGGCCAGGCTCAGGCCCATGATGGTGTCGCCCGGGTTCAGCAGGGCGAACATGGCGGCAGCGTTGGCCTGGGCGCCGGAGTGCGGCTGGACGTTGGCGAATTCTGCACCGAACAGGGCCTTGACCCGGTCGATGGCCAGCTGCTCAACCACATCCACGTGCTCGCAGCCGCCGTAGTAACGCTTGCCCGGGTAGCCCTCGGCGTACTTGTTGGTAAGGACCGAACCCTGAGCCTCCATCACGGCGGACGGGGCGAAATTCTCCGAGGCGATCATTTCCAGCGTGGACTGCTGGCGCACCAGCTCCTGCGCAATGGCCTGCTGGACTTCGGGATCGACTGCGGAAAGTCGCTCGTTCAACTGCTCAACCACGGATGCTCCTTTGAAATACCACTTATTCAATGACTGATATATCAGTGTGAGGTCAATGGTATGATTGGGATCACAGCAGAGTCAATAGCTGGACCGAAAGCGGCTGAAAGCTACGAGTTCGGATTCGGCGGGTATCGAAGAAACGGAGCAGCCCCTTGAATGCACTTCTTGCCCTGACACCGGCGGAGGAGGAAGCGCCGTCGCAGGCGGAGGCCGCCTACCGGCAGCTGCGCGACAAGCTGATCATGCTGGAAATCCGTCCCGGCGAGCCCATCAATGATGGCCAGCTGGCCGCTGAGCTCGGCTTTGGCCGTACTCCCGTCCGCGAGGCGATCAAGCGGCTTGAGGTGGACCATCTGGTGATTTCGTATCCCCGCCGCGGGACTTTTGCCACCAACGTGGACTTTACGGAGCTGGCTGACGTGTCCGAGATCCGGGAGCTGCTCGAGCCCCTCGCGGCGCGCCGCGCGGCGGACAGGGCCAGCGAAAGCATGCGCCGGGAACTGCTGCACGTGGCCGATGCCATCGCAAGCATCGATCCCGGCGCCGGCGAATCACGCGACCTGATGCGCTACGACCTGATGGTGCACCGGCTGATCTACAAGGCCGCGGCCAACCCGCACCTGGAGGACACCCTGATCCGCTACGACAACCTCGCCACCCGGATCTGGTGCGTGGTGCTGGACAAGGTCCCCTCGGTCACAGGACACATCACCGAGCACGTGGATCTGCTCAAGGCGGTGGCCGCCGGCGACGCGGACAGGGCAGGGGAGCTCGCTTTGCACCACGTCACCAGTTTCGAGGAAACCATCCGGAAGATCCTCTAGCCCGCCCCGGGACGCTCTCTCACTTGACGCGGCATAAACCGGGACCCTCTCTCACTTAACGCCGCATACACCGGGACGCTCTCTCACTCTTGAAAGGATGGAATGCGCGCCAGGCCCGCTGCCACTTGGAACGCCCAGGACCACACCGTCAGGTTCGGCTTCGCCTTCATCGGCGTTTTGCTCATCGCCGTCAACCTGCGGGTGTCCTTTGTCAGCGTGGGTCCGGTGCTGGCCAACATCAGCGGCGATCTTGACCTGACAAGTGCTGCAGCAGGGTTCCTGACGGGGCTTCCGCTTATTGCTTTCGCAGTCTTCTCACCCGTGGCGCCCGCCTTCGCTTCCCGTCTGGGCCTCGACCGTGCGCTGTGGATGTCCCTGCTGATCCTGGCCTCGGGCATCGTGCTCCGCTCCCTGCCTGTGCCCGGCCTGATCTGGGCGGGCACGGCATTGATCGGTCTGGCCATCGCGTTCCTCAATGTCCTGCTGCCCTCCCTCGTCAAGCGCGACTTTCCCATGAGGGTCAGTCAGTTGACGGGGAGCTACACCGCCACCCAGGCCGCCGTCGCCGCCATGGGGGCCGCCGTCGTCGTGCCCGTGGCGCAAACGTCCCCCGCGGGGTGGCGGCTTGCCCTCGGTATCTGGGCGGGACTTGCCCTCATCGCCATGGCAGTGCTCCTGCCATGGCTCCGCCGGCACAGCTCCGGCAGTGTGGACGCCGCCAAGCCGGCGGTCTCCTACCGGTCGCCTTGGGCATCAGCCTTGGGCTGGCAGGTGACCATCTTCATGGGACTTCAGTCGATCGCCTTCTACGTCCTGATGGCCTGGCTGCCAACCATCGAACAAAGCCGCGGGGTCCCGGCCGCTACCGCCGGAATCCATCTGTCCCTTTTCCTGCTCGTCAGCGTCTTCGCAAGCCTCGGGGCAGGCGGAATTCTTCACCGCGGTTCGGACCAGCGGCTTGTTTCCTTCGCCAGCGGAGCGGCGATGGTTGTGACGTTCCTGGGCCTGGCGATCGCGCCGGACCTTATTCTGTTGTGGGTTGTTCTGGGGGCAATCGGATGCGGAAGCCTCATTGTCATTGCCCTGTCGCTGTTCAGCCTCCGGACCGTGAACCATCCGCAGGCGGCATCGCTGTCCGGCATGGCGCAGTCCGTTGGCTATGGCCTCGCTGCCGTTGGGCCGGTGATGTTCGGCGGGCTTCGCGATCTGAGCGGAGATTGGACGCTTCCGCTCCTGGTCACCGCGGGGATCATGGCGATCCTCGCCATGACGGGTGTGCTCGCGGGGCGGAACCGGGTGATCAGCGCCTCGACATGACGCCGCCACCCGTCGTCGTACTTTTTCTCCAACGCGGGGTCACTTCCGGCCCAATTTCCCGGCTCGGAGGGGCTATAAGTGACCCCGCGTTGCTGTATCGAAACCAGGTCAGGCCCGCGCCTGGGCCTTGACGGACGTCCGTTCCACGGCGGGGCAGTGCATCTTCGCCACCCCGTCGGCCGCCATCTCTGGTGCCCCCTCGAGCTCCAGCAGCATCCGCACCCCCGCCGCGCCCAGTTCATAATGGGGCAGCGAAACCGTGGACAGCGGGGGCCTAAGATGCGCGGCGATGACTTCCTGGTTGTCGAAACCCACCACGGCGATGTCGTCTGGGATGGACAAGCCGCGTTCCCGCAGGCCGTCGTAGAGGCCCATGGCCATCCGGTCGTTGTAGCAGTACACCGCCGTGACGTCGCGCTGGAGGAGCGCCCCGGTGGCCCCGTATCCGCCTTCCTGGTCCGGATAGGCTTCCATCACCAGTTCGGGGTCGAACGCAACGCCCGCTTCCTCAAGTGCCTCGCGGTACCCCTGGAGCCGGCCGTCCTTGGCCGGGGCGGGAATGGTGGCGTTGATGAAGGCAATCCGGCGGTGGCCGTGCCGCAGCAGGATCTCCGTGGCCGAGCGCCCGCCCTGGACTTCATCCGGGACCACGGCGCGGGCACCGGGCTCATGGGAAAAGCAGTTCACCAGGACGAAGTCCGCTTCCCGCAACGGTGCAGGAATGTCGGTCTGCCGGTGGAACCAGGTGGAGTAGAGAATGCCGCGCACTTTGTACTCAAGCATCATCTGGATGGCGTCCTGTTCCAGCTCGCCGTTGCCCTCGGTGTTGGCGATCAGGAGGGCGTAGCCGTGCTTCCAGGCCTCGTCCTGGGCACCATGGATGATCTGGCCGGCAAAGGGGGTGGTGGCAACGCCGTCGGCCACCAGCCCGATGAACCGTGAGGTTCCGCTGACCAAGGTCTTGGCCATGGCGTTCGGCCGGTAGCCGAGGGTCCGGATGGCATCCTTGACGCGCTGCCGGGTCTCTTCGGCGATCCGGGCACTTTTTTTCTTGTTGACCACCAGTGAGACGGTGGCGGTGGAAACGCCGGCAGCTTCGGCGACCTCCCGCAGGGTGACAGGATGGGCGCGTTCGGGGGTCCGCCGGGAGCGGGCAGCAGGCGCCGCCTCCCCTGAACTTTTCTCCATTGAACTCATCTGCCCTCCGTCAGGAGTATATCCATCCGTTGGCGCGCTCATCCCTTCGTCGCCCCGCTCTCCAGCCCCTGGATCATGGCCTTGTTGAGCACCAGGAACACCAGCAGCAGCGGGGTGATGGTGACGCACACAGCCGCGAACGTTGCCGTCCAGTCCACCTTGCCCATGGCGCCGATGTAGTTCTGCAGGCCCAGCGGGATGGTCTTCAGGTCCTCGGACAGCACAAAGGTATTGGCGAAGATGAAGTCGTTCCAGATGAAGATGCTGTTGACCAGCACCACCGTCACCACCGTGTTCAGGGACAGCGGCAGCGTGATCAGCCCGAAAATCCGGTAGGGGCCGGCGCCGTCCAGGGAAGCTGCCTCGTAGGTTTCGCGGGGAATGTATTCAAAGAACGACGAGAACAGGTACACGGACATCGGCAGCGAGAAGCCGGCCAGCGGGATGATCATCGACTGGTACGTGTCCAGCAGATTCACCGCCGAGTAGTCGATGAACAGCGGGACCAGGGCGATCTGAACCGGGACGATGATGCCGATCAGGAACAGCCCGCGCACCAGTTTGCTGAGCCGGAACCCCAGCACCTGGATGGCGTACGCGGCCATCATGCCGAACAGGACGATCAGGATGTTGGCGCCCATGGTGACGATGAAGCTGTTGAGGATGTTCCGGCCAAGGTCCCCGGTTTCGAAGGCCCTGGCGTAGTTTTCCCATGTGAGGGAGCTGGGGAGGGCAAAGGGATCGCCGGTGGCAAAGTCGTGTTCCGTGCGCAGGCTGGTCAGGAACAGCCACGCGAGCGGGTAGACCTGGACAATCACAATCAGCATGATCAGCACGCGGGAGAGCGTCCGGAACAGGTTGGGCTTACGACGGCGGCGGGAGACTGCCGGGCGCGGCGGAACCACTGCGGGTGGGCTGGCTGGGGGTGCCTGGATGGTCATGACTCTGCCTTCCGCTTGAGCAGGAACAGGATGAGGCCGACGGCGACGAGGCACTCAACGACGATGAAGACGGAGATAGTGCTGGCGTAGCCGAAGTCCGTGCTGGTGAATGCGGTCTTGTACATGTAGGTGGTCAGCAGTTCGGAAGATTGTCCCGGCCCGCCGTTGGTCATCAGGTAGGGAATGTCGAAGCCGCGGAGGCCGTAGGTGGTGGCCATGATGGTGGTGGTGATCCAGACCGGCCGGATGTATGGGAAGCGGATTTTGGTGAACAGGGTCCAGCGGGAAGCGCCGTCAAGGACTGCGGCTTCCTCCAGTTCCTTGGGCACGGCAATCAGGGCTGCGTAAATGATGAGCATGTACAGCCCGGTGAAGCGCCAGCCTTCCGGGGCCGAGACTGCTGCGAGCACGGTGTTGACGTCCGAGAGCCAGGGCCGCTCCAGGCTGCCCAGCCCGATCCAGTGCAGCAGCTGGTTAAGCAGGCCCACCGGGTCGATGGAGTAGATCCTGACGAACAGGAAGGCGATGGCCACGGTGGAGATGATCGCGGGCAGCAGATAGAGGGTCTTGATGAGCTCGCGTCCCCGGCGGAGGGAGGTGAGCAGGCTGGCCACCAGCAGGGCGCCGCCCAGCTGCAGGACCAGGCAGATGGCCAGGTAGAGGAGGGCGTTCAGGAACGCGCGCCAGAAGATGTCGTCGGCAACGAACATCCGGACATAGTTGTCCAGCCCCACGAATTCCATGTCGCTGATTCCGTTCCAGGAGAAAAAGCTGAGGAACAGCGACTGCAGGATCGGGAAAAGTACCGCTGCGCCGTAGAGCAGCAGGGGCGGGAGCAGGAAGACCAGGACAGAGGTCCGTGACCTGTTGGGAAGCATCCTGTTGGGTTGCATGTCGAGCCTTTCGGGCGGGGGACCGGGAGGGTCCCCCGCCGCAGTGGTTACTGGAAGAAGCAGTGCCTGTTTGCAGAAGCAGTGCCTACTTGAAGAACTTCGGTGCGTTCTGCTTGACGGTGTTGTCCATGGTCTCCGTGAACTGCCCGGGCGTGATGTTGCCCTGCACCAGCAGGACGAGCTCCTGCTGCAGCCGGCCGTTCGTGGTGGGGTCGAGCTGGGTATCCCACGGCATGGCCTGCTTCGAGCCCAAGTCCTTGGCCTGGTCCAGTGCCTTGCGGTAAAGCGGAGTGGCGTTGGCCGGGACAGTGGTTTCCACCGTGGTGGTGGGGGAGAGCGCGCCAGTGGCCGCATATTCCGCGGGGTACTTCTGCAGCGCGAACTTCAGGAAGTCACTCACGAGCGGATCGTAGGTCTTGGAATTGACGGCCATGCCAATGCCCGACGGCGAGACGAACTCGTTTGCCGACGTCGCCGATCCCGCCGTGGTGGGCAGGGTGAAGAAGTCGATATCGTCGCGGACGGCCGGGTTCAATTTGTCGGTGGCCAGGCTGGGCAGTTCCCATGTTCCGATGTTGTACATTGCGGCCTGGCCGGAGGTGAACTGGTTCTGCGCGTCGGAGTAGCCCTGGGCGGAGAAGCCTTCCTGGAAGCACTTTGCCTTGCCCAGCTCTGCCATCCAGTTCACCGTCTTCTGCCCGGCGGCATCGGCGAACTTTGCTTCGCCCTTCTTCAGCTTCTGGACAAAGTCCGGCCCGGCTTCCCGGAACGGCTGGTAGGCGACGTAGCGCTCCAGCGGCCACTGGTCCTGGCCGTCGATGGCGATGGGGGTAATCCCGGCGTTGCGGAGGGAGGTGCACATGGCGGGGATGTCGTCCAGCGACTTCGGGACGGCTACCCCTGCCTTCTCCAGGAGGGCCTTGTTGTACCAGATGAATTCCAGTTCGAACTGGAACGGAATCATAAAGAGGGACCCGTCATCGAACCGCTGGTAGTCCAGTGCACCGGGGCGGTAGTCGTCGTAGAGGTCCAGGGTTTTCAGCAGCTTGTCGGCGTCCACCATCTTGCCCTGCTTGGCCAGCTGCTGCGCGAAAGGTGTGGCGTCGGTATCGAACAACTCGGGCAGCTTGTTGGCGGCGGCCAGGGTCTCGAGCTTCTGGATATAGGACGGCCGGTCGGGGGTGGTGATGAGGTTCAGCTTGAAGCCCGGGTGGTCCTTGGCATAGTCATCGGCAAGCTTGGTCATGATGTTGATGACGGCGCCGTCGGCCGGGCGGGACAGCAGCCACGAGATTTCGCGGGGTTTGACCTCGCCCGCCGGACTGACATTCGAGGGATCGGTGGAACTGCCGCCGCCACAGGCGGTCAGGGCGAGGACGGTGACAGCTGCAGCGGCGGCTGCGCGGAGCAAGTTTTTCATGGCGGCAATCTTCCTTGATTGGAACGGAGGGGTTGTGGGGAGAGGCAGGGATTCAGTTGTTGGTGCGCTTACGTACTTCAAAATCGGTGACCGTGGCCGAGCCTTCGCCGGCGAACACGCCTATCCGCCCGGACGGAAGGTTGTAGATCCTGGTGCTGAGGGCGACCTGCCGGTCTACCACGGCGACGCACAGGTCCCCCTCGACGACGATTTCCAGGGTGTGTTGTCCCGGGCTGAGGTCGCACGGGCGTTCGAGTTCGATTTCGAACGGGACATCGCCCGAGACGTGCCACTGGGCGTCGCCGGTGCTGGCGCGGGGCCACCGGTCGAAGACCAGCCGTCCGCGTTTCGGCTCCAGGCGCAGGATGTAGGAGTGGTCGCCGTCCGGGCTGGCGCGAAGCAGCATTCCGCATTCTGTGGTGCCCGGTTCGATGTCCAGCACTGCCTTGGCGTAGAACTGGCCGGGGAGGTCCTCGTTGGAGATGGCGGCGGTGTAGCCGTCCCGTACATGGAGCCGCATCGGGAGCTCACGGTTGAATGTCAGCGGCACCTCGTCCCAGAAGCTGTCCACCAGTTCGTCAGCGAAGCCGAAGCCCAGGGTCCCGTCGGAGTTCTGCCGGGCCTCCAAAACTGCCATGGTGCCCGCCCACTGCCAGGCGCCGTCGTCGGAATTTCCTTCTTTGCTGGCGATCCAGCCGAAGAAGAACCGTCGGCCGTCCCGTTCCGCGGACTTTGAAGCGTAGAACGCACGCCCGTCGATGGAGTCCTGGGCCGGTACCGTCCAGGGCCCGTCGGGGCTCTTGGCCATGCGGTACCTGGTGGTGAAGTTATCCGAGAACTCTGAGTACACCATGTACCACCAGCCGCCCCAGGAGAACACGTCCGGGCATTCGTGGGTGATGTAGCGGCGGGGGTCCCAGAAAGGCTCGGTGTACTCCCAGGTCATCAGGTCGCTGGAGACGCACTGGGCGATAACGCCGCGGCGCCGCTCGGGCCCCGCGGCGTGCCGGGCGGCGATCAGCATCCGCCACCGGCCGGCAGCCTCGTCCCGGAAAACGAAGGGATCCCGCCAGTCGCCGGACTCGTAGCCGGCCGGGGCGCCGAAGGTGAGCTCCGGGTGCTTCACCCAGGTGCGCATGCCGTCTGTGCTCGTGGCGTGCATCACCAGCTGCAAGGGCAACCCGTCCGGTCCCAGGTTGTTCGGATTGTGCCCGGTATAGAACAGGTGGTGGACGCCTGCTTCGTCCGCCACGATGCTGCCCGTGTAAGCGTTGAAGTCCAGGTCCGCGTCCGTCCCGTGCGGGAGGGACACTCCGTGGTCCTGGAACTGGATCAGGTCCTTGGTGGTCACGAGGTTCCAGGAAGTTCCCGGTTTTGGTTCGGAACGGACTTCGTGGAGGTAGAAGAGCCAGAACTCACCGTCGTGCTGGAAAGGGATGAGGTCTCCCACCCAGGCGTCTGCGGGCTGGAAGAAGATCGGGTGATTCATCGGCGTTGATGTCCATTTCTGCTAAAGCGTTTGATCACCTCGAAGATAGCGCTGATTGGGTCCATGATCAAGCGTTTTAGCAAAGTTAAATCCGCCAGCTGTGGAAGTGGCGAGCAGTAGTTGGTGTTTTTTGCCTAAACGCTTGACCAAGCGGCCACCGCGGCGGTAGCTTCTCCTGCTAAAGCGCTTTATCAAAACGGCCCTGACGCCAACGAAGGTGCACCGCCGGGCGCCGGGCAGAGCCGCCCCCACGAGAGGAAGTCGATGATGACCCATGCCATTTCCCGCCGCCATATCCTGCAGGGCACAGGAGCAGGCGCCCTCGCCCTGTTCGCCGGCAGCGCACTGACTGCCACGCCCGCCCAGGCCCTCGCCCCGGGGTCGCTGCGGGCCGTCTTCCATATGACGCCGCCGTCCGGCTGGCTTTGTGATCCGCAGCGCCCGGTCCACCTGGACGGCGCGTACCACCTCTACTACCTGCACTCCACGCAGAACAACGGCCAGGGCGGCTGGGACCACGCCACCACCACCGACGCCGTGTCCTTCGCCCACCATGGAGTGGCGCTGCCGCTTCAGCCGGACTTCCCCGTGTGGTCGGGCTCAGCCGTTGTGGACACTGCGAATACTGCGGTGTTCGGGGCCGGTGCCATTGTTGTGCTGGCCACGCAGCCCACGGGCGGCATCCGTAAGTACCAGGAGCAATACCTCTACTGGTCAACTGACGGCGGCTACACCTTCACCGCACTGCCCGATCCGGTGATCTTCAACAGCGACGGACGGACCGCCACCACGCAGGCGGAGATCGAGAATGCGGAGTGGTTCCGCGACCCGAAGATCCACTGGGATGCGGCGCGCACTGAATGGGTGTGCGTCATTGGCCGCGCCCGGTACGCGGCCTTCTATACGTCCACAAACCTGCGCAACTGGCAGCTCAAGCGCAACTTCGATTTCCCGGACCACGCCCTGGGCGGGATCGAGTGCCCGGACCTGTTCGAGATGACTGCCAATGACGGCACCCGGCACTGGGTGCTCGGCGCCAGCATGGACGCCTACAGCATCGGGCTGCCCATGACCTACGCCTATTGGACCGGAAGGTGGGACGGGGAGCAGTTCCTCGCGGACGACGTCAGCAACCCGCAATGGCTCGACTGGGGCTGGGACTGGTACGGCGCCGTCACATGGCCCGTGGCGGAGGCGCCTGATACGCGGCGGTACGCGATCGGCTGGATGAACAACTGGAAGTACGCCGCCCGTGATGTTCCCACGGATGCCACCGACGGGTACAACGGCCAGAACTCGATCGTCCGCGAGCTGCGACTGGAACGCCAAGCAGGCGGCTGGTACGCGCTGCTCAGCAGCCCGGTCACGGCGCTGGCACAGTACGTTACGTCCACCACCACCCTTCCGGACCGCACGGTGAACGGAAGCGCAGTGTTGCCGTGGAGCGGCCGGGCCTATGAGCTGGAACTGGACATCTCCTGGGAGGCGGCCGCGAACGTCGGGGTTTCGGTGGGCCGCTCAAGTGACGGTACGCGGCATACGAACATCGGCAAATACGGCAGTGATCTGTACGTGGACCGGGCGCCGTCGGACCAGGCGGGTTTCCCCTTGGTCCCGTACACGCGGGCGGCGGCACCCATTGATCCCGCCGCACGCTCAGTACATTTGCGGATCTTCGTTGATACGCAGAGCGTCGAAGTGTTCGTCAATGCCGGCCACACGGTGCTCTCGCAACAGGTGCATTTTGCAGAGGGTGACACCGGGATTTCCCTGTACTCCGACGGCGGCCCCGCCACCTTCTCCGGCATCACCATCCGTTCCTTCGAATAGCAGGCAACGCGAAACGGCGGCCCACACCCGAAGGTGAGGGCCGCCGTCGGGATTTCGACAAGCTCAATCACCGGGAAGCTAGATGATTGCGGCCTTCAGTTCCTTGGCAGCGACGGCGGGGTCGTCGGCGCTGTAGATGGAACCGCCGACGACGGCCACGTCAGCACCTGCACGCTGCACCGCCTCAATGGTGGAAAGGTTAACGCCGCCGGCTACGGAGAACGGGACGCGGGCCTCTTCGCCGGCGCTCAACAGCACGTCCAGGTTGTAGCCGGGCTTCGCCTGCTCATCCAGGCCGGCGTGGAATTCGATGAACCTGGCACCCAGCGCACGGGCTTCCTTGGCCCGGGTGACCTTGTCCGCTACGCCAATCAGGTCCACCACAATCCCCTTGTTGTGGGCCCGGGCCGCCTTCACGGCCCCGGCGATGGTGGAATCGTCGGCGCTGCCCAGGACGGAGACCAGATCCGCGCCGGCGGCGAAGGCGATCTCTGCTTCGAGCTCGCCGGCATCCATGGTCTTCATGTCGGCGAACACAATCTTGTCCGGGTGGGCGGTCTTGACAGCGGTGACGGCGGACAACCCGGCGTTCTTCACCAGCGGCGTGCCCAGTTCAATGATGTCCACGTATTCGGCGACTTTGCCGGCAAGGTCGAGGGCGGCTTCGACAGTGAGGACGTCCATGGCTACTTGCAGTTTCATGTTGTATCTCTTTCGGTTGACGGGTTGTTGAGGAGGCTTGATGGGGGAGGGTGCAACTCATTCGAGGTTCGCGTGGCGCTGCCAGAGGTCCTCCGGGGCGGCGGCGTCCTCGTCCCACAGGCTTTGGAATACGGCCTCGGTGGCGGCGAACAGCACCTGCTCGAAGAGGCTCCCGGAATACTGCCGGGTCACCGCCGAGCCGTGGTCCGCCTTCTGCGCCGCAGGAATCAGGACGACGGCGGCCGCGGCGTCCGCGAGCGGGGACCCTTTGGCAGTGGTGTAGGCGGCCACTCGGGCACCTTGGGCGACGGCGGTTTCCGCCGCCTTGACTACACCCGAGGTGGTGCCGGAACCGGAAGCTGCGAGCAGCAGGTCGCCGGCCCGGATGGCAGGTGCTGTGGTCTCGCCCACCACGTGCACGGTCAGTCCGAGGTGCATCAGCCGCATCGCCGCCATTTTCAGGACCAGGCCGCTGCGGCCGGCGCCGGTCACGAAGATCCTGTCGGCCAGCCTCAGCTCCGTCACCAGGGCGGCCACCTCTTCGGGATCGATCCGCTGGAGGACGGCGCTGATCTCGTCCAGGACCAAGGCGCGGTTCTGGTCAAAGGCGCGGGACGCGCCGGGGGTTGTATGGGCCGGGTCTGTTGCTGCTGCGATAGCGCTCATGCGTACCTCCTTGGACGTTGTGACCCTTCAATGCTCGCCCGTCCTGCGGGTGGGTCCAACGCCATGATCGGACGGTCCTCGCTACCCAAAGGGGTAGCTGTTTCGCGCTGCGCCCGTACACTGGGCAGGTGGAACACCCCAATACCGCCTTGCTTAAGGCCGTCGCCGATCTGGCCACTGCTCCGCTGATGGAGATCGCCCACCGGCTGCGGGAGGCCGCCAGCCCTTACTGGGAATCGACTGCCCTGGTGATTTTCACCGAAGACTGCACCGGCCGCCCGCAGAAGAAGTCCGGTGCCGAGGCCATCATCAGCCGGGTCTCGATCGCCGAACTCGACGCCATCCGGGCCACGCTCCTCGCCGACGCGGACGCCGACGCGGACGCCGGGACGTGGCGCGGCGAAGCCGCCTTCGGCGGCGGAATCCGGCAGATCCTCGCCATGACGTCGCCCAGCAACGCACTGTTGGTCCTCTCCGACCCGCAGTCAATTCCGGGCTCCGACACTGAGCCGGACCCGCAGTGGCTGCTCAACTACCTGTGGCGGCTGGCGGCCGAACGGATCCGCGAAAAGGTTGCTGATGCGCCGCCGTCGTACCTCATCGAATCCCGCGCCGCATCTGCAGAGCGCCTGCGCGTGACGGCCGAACTGGTGGACCAGCACTCCACCACCCTCGAGACCCTGCTGGCTGCGCTCAGGTCGCCGGCGCTGGCCGACGCTGCCGCACGCACCGCCGCAACTGACGTCGCAGCCAAAGCCCTGGTGGGCCTGCGCACACTCAGCGACCGGACCACTGACCTCGTCGAAGAGCCTGTAGCCTCAGCTTTCCAGCGGCTCCGCGAGGACCTTCGCCCGCTGATGAGCTTCAGCGGGATCGACGTGCAGTTCATCGAACCTCCGGTCAACGGCCGGGCGCTTCCCGGCGAGGTTGCGCACGCAGCGAGGGCCATTGTGCGCGGCCTGGTGCTGGCAATGGTGGACCAGGAAGGCGTCCGCCGGGTCCGGACGCAGTGGGATTGCGACGGCGTGAACCTGCTCATCAACGTGCGCGACGACGGCCCCGGCGAACTGTCCGCCTCGGCGCCGGCCATGGCGCGCCTGGTCCAGCGCGTCGAGGCCCTCAACGGCAGCATGGGCGTGGACGTGATGCCCGGGTGGGGTGCCGACGTCGCCGTCACCCTCCCGCTGGACCCCCCAGCCCGCCCGTTTGCGGAGGTGGCCGACTGGAACCTGGGGGAGCGGGAAGTCGAGGTGCTGCAGCTGCTTGCCGCAGGGCAGCGAAACCGCGGTATCGCCGCGAAACTGCACATCAGCGAGAACACCGTGAAGTTCCATCTCCGCAACCTGTACCGGAAGATCGGCGCCTCCTCCCGTACGGAAGCCATGGCGCTCGCGCACAGTAACGGCCTGCGTTAACGCGATTAACGTACTTGTCAGCTCCGTCACAGCTCCCGGTCTAGGATCGAAACTGTGGAACCAACCCGATGGTGCCACGGGCGGGAGTATGGATCATGGCTTCGAACAATGACCGGGAGCCCGACGCCGACGCGGAGGCGGGCCACGGCGGCGTGCAGTCCGTGGACCGCGCCCTCGCGGTCCTGGAGATCCTGGCGCGGGACGGCCACGCGGGCGTGAGCGACATCGCCGAGGAAATGGGCATCCACAAATCCACCGTCTCCCGGCTGCTTGGTTCGCTGGTGAGCAGGGAAATGGTCCATCAGAACAGCGAGCGCGGCAAATACCAGCTCGGCTTTGGCATCCTCCGGCTGGCCAGCTCCATCCCGGGCAGGCTGAGCCTGGTCCGCGAGGCCCGGCCCGTGCTTGAGGCCCTCGCGGAGGAGTTCAAGGAAACGGTGAACCTTGCCGTCCTCCGCTCCAACTACGCCGTCAACGTGGACCAGGCAATGGGCCCGTCAACCCTGGCCACCTACGACTGGGTGGGCAACCTGACACCGCTGCACGCCACCTCCAGCGGAAAGGTCCTGCTGGCCGCCCTGCCTGCCGAGGAGCGGGACCGCATCCTGAAGGAAACAGGCCTGCCGCCGCGGACTCCCCGGACCATCACTGACCGGAAGGAACTCGAAACCCAGCTGCTCGACGTCGCGCGCGACGGGTACGGCGTGGTGCGGGAAGAGTTCGAGATCGGCCTCACGGCAGTCGCCGTTCCGGTCTATAACCACCTGGGCGCGGTGATCGGGGCCATCAGCATCTCCGGACCAGCCTTCCGCTTCGATCCGGAGACCGCGCCGGGACTCATTCAGGGCCTCCAGCAGGCCGGACTGCAGGTCAGCGCCAGGATGGGCTATACCCGGCGCTGACTGCCGGCCGAACCTGCGGATGCAGCCGGCGGATACCCGGCCATCAGCGCCGCCGAAACCACCCAGATAACGCCGATCCCTGCCACGGCCAGTCCGCCACCCCACCCGGTAGCGGAGGCGGCAAGTCCGGCACCCGCGGCGGACGCCGTGGCCCGGAAGCCTGCGCCCACCGTGAAGATCTGGGACCGGAGGTGCGGCGGGCTCAGGTGGTTGCGGAGGAAGAGCATGGCTGCGGAGGTGGAGGCGGTGAACACTCCCGACAGGCCGATGGCAGCCACGGTCCAGGCGGTGCCGAAGTCGAAGGCCGCCCCGATGGTCAGCAGGCCGGTGGCCAGGAATCCCAGCATCATCACTGTGTGCGGGCGGGCGCGTGTGGGCCGGATGGTCTCGTACAAGGCGCCGAGAAGGCTCCCGACGGCGAACGCAGTCACCAGCAGTGCACCTTGGCCGGGCGTACCGATGCGTTCGATCGAGAGTGCGACGGCTGCCACCGCAAGTCCGCCCTGGCCAACTTGGGTCAGGGTGGAGGCGCCGGTGACCACGGCCAGCGGCCGGTGGCTGAGGATGCGGTGCAGGCCGGATTTGACCGTTTGCCACACCGAGCCGCCGGTGCGGCCGCGGGCCTTTAGGCCGGCAACGGCCGCGCCGACGGCTCCGGCGAACGCGGCGGCTGAAAGGACCCACAAGGCGGCGCCGCCGGGCAGGAACGAGGCCATAACAGCCACCAGCGCAGGCCCGGCAACCGCAGAAATGTTGTAGGAGAGCGCGTCGTAGGCGAAGGCCCGCCGCTGGTCCGGGATCTCATCTGCCACAAAGCTCGAAAGCCCACCCATGTAGAAGGGCGAGAGCGCTCCTGCGACGGCCAGGAACGCGAACACCAGGGGCAGCGGGACCTCGCCGAGGAAGGCCGCCATGGCCAGGGCGGCCGCGGTCAGGAAACCCGCCACCGCTACCAGGACCCCTGGCCGGCGGGAGCGGTCCAGCGCCGCACCCACCATGGGCGCTGCAATAACGCTGGGTCCAAGGGAAACGGCCACCAGGGCGCCGCCGATTGAGACGTCGTCCAGTTCCTGGACGGCGAGGATGGGGATGGCAACGGTAGAACCTGCCATCGCCAGCCGCGGCGGCACTGAGGCCGCAAGGTATCCAAGCGCGCTCATTCCGTTTCCCCGGCCGCTGCCCTGCGCTTACCCTGCACCGGCACCGTGTACATCGCTCAGGTTGTCCTCCGACCGGTCCAGGTACGCGAGCAGGAGGCTGGCCGCCCGGTCCAGCTCCCCGGACTCGAGGGCCGCGCAGATCGCCTCGTTGTCCGGCAGGTAGTGCCGGTAAAAATCGGCATCCATGGTGGCTTTATGAAAATACAGGCGCATTTCCGCCAGCACCTGGCCCATGATGCTGTTCAGCCGGGGGCTGCCGGCCATCGCAACGATGGCACCGTGGAAATGCTGGTTTGCGGTTCCCAGCGCCTCGTCGTCGCCGGCTTCCGCGGCGCGTTTGCCTTCCTCCACAGCTGCCCGGACCGCGGCGATGTCCTCGGCGCTGCCTCCGCCGCGGACCGCGCTGACCTCGATGGCGCGCCGAACCGTATAGACGTCGTGGATGTCCCCGGCGTCGAGGTTGGCCACGAAGACGCCGCGGTTGGGGAGGCGGACCACCAGCCGTTCGCTGGCAAGTTCGGCGAAGGCCTCCCGGACAGTGTTGCGGGAAACCCCCAGGTCCTCGGCGATGGTGGATTCGGTGAGCCGGGTTCCCGGCAGCAGCGTTCCCTCTGCAAGTTGGCGCCGCAATTCCGCTGCCACCCGCTCGGCCACCGAAGGTACTGCGACCCGGAGACGGCCGGGAGCCGGCCGGACGGTGGGGCTCGAAGAGGTCATACCCGAGAATTTACACGATCGCCACATCGTTGAATCGAAGGATCGTTGAACAATTTGAATTTTTAGTGCATCCTAGTGGGGAGCCATCAATGAGACGGGAATCACAAATGACAGCCATCGACCTCAACAGCGATGTGGGCGAATCCTTCGGGCGCTGGACCCTGGGTGATGACGAAGCGATGTTCGGTTCGGTGTCCAGCGCGAACGTCGCCTGTGGGTTCCACGCTGGAGATCCCTCCGTCATCCGCAGGACCTGCCGGAACGCAGCGGCAGCCGGCGTCGTCATCGGCGCTCATGTGGGCTACCGGGACCTGGCAGGTTTCGGCCGCCGCTTCCTGGATGTCAGCCCCACCGAACTGGCCGACGACGTCGTCTACCAGATCGGTGCCCTGCAAGCCCTCGCAGCGGCGGAGGGAGCCCGGGTCCAGTATGTGAAGCCGCACGGCGGCCTCTACAACGCCATCGTCAGTCACACTGCCCAGGCCCAGGCCGTCGTCGATGCCGTGAAATCGGTTGACCCGGGCCTGCCCATTCTGGGCCTCCCTGGTTCCGAGGTCCTGCGGCTTGCGGAAGAAGCGGGCCTGCGAGCGGTGACCGAGGCTTTCGCCGACCGGGCGTACAACCCCGACGGGACACTCGTGTCCCGCTCACAGCCCGCAGCGGTCCTTCACGACCCCGTCCAAGTGGCGGAGCATGTATTAAGGATGGCCACGGAAGGCTCCGTCCAGGCCATCGACGGATCCACCCTGAAGATCCGCGCAGAAAGCATCTGCGTGCATGGTGACTCACCGGGGGCCGTAGCCATGGCCGCCGCCGTGAAGTCCGCACTTGAGGATGCCGGTGTCAGCATCGGTTCGTTCCTCTAAACCCCGCACCATCCCCATCCCGAACCACCCCTCATCCCCCCGGAGGAAACATGACCGGCACCAACAAGGCAGCCAGGACCGCGGCAAGGAAGCCGCCGGCCGGCGCGCTGAAGGCATACATCGCCAGCCTCACCGGCACATCGCTGGAGTACTACGACTTCGCCATCTACTCCGTCGCCTCGGCGCTGGTGTTCCCCAAGATCTTCTTTCCCTCAAATGACGAGTTCGTGGGGCTGCTGCTCTCCTTCTCCGCCTTCGCGGTGGGCTACCTGGCACGCCCCATCGGCGGTGTCATCTTCGGCCGCCTGGGCGACAAAATCGGCCGCAAGTACGTCCTGGTGTTCACGCTGGTGCTGATCGGCGTCGCCACCGTCCTCATCGGTGCGCTGCCCGACTACTCGGTGATCGGCGCCGCGGCCCCCACCATCCTGGTGCTCCTGCGCCTGGCCCAAGGCATCGGCGTCGGCGGCGAATGGGGCGGCGCGGTGCTGCTGTCCAGCGAGTTCGGCGACCCCAACAAGCGCGGCTTCTGGTCCTCCGCGGCACAGATCGGCCCGCCCGCCGGCAACCTGATGGCCAACGGCGTCCTGGCCATCCTGGCCGCCTCGCTCAGCACCGAAGCCTTCCTTTCCTGGGGCTGGCGTGTGGCGTTCCTCGCCTCCGCGCTGCTGGTGGTCTTCGGCCTGATCATCCGCCTCAAGCTTGAGGAGACCCCGGTCTTCAAGGCCATCCAGGCCAAAGGCGACCGCCCCAAGGCCCCCATCAAGGAAGTCTTCACCACCGAGCCGCGGGCCCTCGTCTCGGCAGCCCTCTCACGGGTGTGCCCCGACGTCCTCTACGCCCTGTTCACCGTGTTTGTCGCCGTCTACGCCACCAAGGAACTGGGCATGACCACGGGCAATGTGCTGGCCGCAATCCTCATCGGCTCAGCCTTCCAGCTCTTCCTGATCCCGGCTGCGGGCGCCCTCACTGACCGCGTGAACCGGCGCTGGGTGTACGGCATCACCGCCGCCGCCACCGCCGCCTACATTCCACTGTTCTTCCTCATGATCTCCGGCAAGTCCGTGGTGATGCTGACCATCGGCGTGGTGATCGGCCTGGCCCTGCACGCCTTTATGTATGGCCCGCAGGCTGCCTTCATCACCGAGCAGTTCCCGGCCCGTCTCCGCTACGCCGGCAGTTCCCTGGCCTACACCCTTGCCGGTGTGGTGGGCGGCGCCGTGGCTCCGCTGATCTTCACCGCGCTCTACGGCGCAGCGTCAGGCGGCTGGTACCTGATCGCCGGTTACATGCTCCTCACAGCCATCGTCACGATCATCGGCATGCGCCTGGGCCGCGACCCGCAGCCGGAGGCAGACCTCCACCTGCTCCACACCGGCCAGGCAGGGGAGAGCCGCGCCTGAGCGGCGCGGCCGTCTTCCATGGAAACAGTCACGAACACCACCGCCGGCTCCATCGCCCGGGTAGTCGCTGTCAGGCCCGTGGGCACCACCGCGGTGCTGGCCGAACTGGCAGGGCTCCATGACGTGCTGGCGCTGCAGGCCGTGCTTCTGGAGCACCCGTTGCCAGGCCAGGTCGATGTCCTGGCAGCCGCAGAAACCGTGCTGGTCAAGGCCGATTCGCCCCAGTCCGCCCGGCGCATCGCAGCCAGGCTGCTGGAGCTGGACCTGACGGCCCAGGCGCAGTCGGAAGGCAAGCTGGTGCAGATCGAGACCGTGTACGACGGCGAGGACCTCGCCGAAGTGGGACGGCTGACCGGGCTCGGGATTGAAGGAGTCGTGGCCGCCCATACGGGTCAAGTCTGGACCGTGGCCTTCGGCGGCTTCGCGCCGGGCTTTGGGTACATGGTGGGGGAGGACCAGTCCTTGGAAGTCCCGCGCCGGAGTTCACCACGCACCGTGGTCCCGGCGGGATCGGTGGCGCTTGCTGGCAACTACTCGGCCGTGTATCCGCGGCAGTCACCCGGCGGCTGGCAGCTGATCGGCCGCACTGCAGCCCGGATGTGGGATCTCGGGCGGGAACAGCCGGCTTTGGCCGCGCCTGGGGACCGGGTGCAGTTCCGGGCCGTGCGGGAGCTGGTGGAAATTCCGGAGCCCGCCCCTGCTGAAAGCGTTGCAGAAGCCGGCGCCCAGAATGCAGGCGCCCAGGATATCGGTGCCCAGTGTGCCGGTGCCGCTTCCGGCCTGCGGATCCTGTCGCCCGGACTTCAGAGCCTGATCCAGGACCTGGGCCGTCACGGCCACGGCGGGCTGGGAGTGTCGGCCGCGGGGGCTCTTGACCGTTCCTCGCTGCGGCGCGCCAACCGGATCGTGGGCAACCAGCCGTCGGCCGCCGTCGTGGAGACCGTGGCCGGCGGGCTGCGCGTGCAGGCGGTGGGGGACCAGGTGCTCGCCGTCACCGGCGCGCCGGTGGCACTGACTATTACGCCGCCGTCGGACGTTCCCGGCGGTGGCACGGCCGGCACCAACACTGCCGGGGACAGTGCGGCGGGGGACAGCACGGCGGGGGACGACGGCGGCCGCTCCGGGGAAGTGCGCCCGGTGCCCATGGCCACGGCGTTCGCCCTGCTGGACGGCGAGGTCCTGACCCTCGGGGCACCGGAGCGCGGATTCCGCACCTACCTTGCCGTCCGCGGCGGCGTGGACACCCAACCCGTCCTGGGCAGCCGCTCCACGGACACCATGTCCGGCATCGGCCCCGCGCCCCTTGCGCCAGGCGGGTTCATCGAGGCGGGGAAGGCCACCTCCTCCAACGTGGTGGGCAATCCTGAAATCCAGCCGGACTATCCGGACACCGGAGTGACCGTCCTGGACATCGTGCCGGGACCGCGGGACGACTGGTTCGACGCTGCCGCGCTGGACTCGCTCTGCGGCCAGGAGTGGACGGTGACTCCCCGCTCCAACCGGGTTGGGATGCGCCTGGACGGCGAACCCCTGGAACGGAGCCGGAACGGGGAACTGGCCAGCGAGGGGACCGTGGCCGGAGCCCTCCAGGTTCCGCCCGAGGGGCAGCCCGTGCTGTTCCTGGCTGACCATCCCATTACCGGCGGCTACCCCGTGGTGGCCGTGGTGGTGGACCACCAGCTGGACGTCGCCGCGCAGGTCCCCATCGGCGGACGCCTCAGGTTCCGCTGGGCTCCCGGATATCCGCTGCCCGCCAATACCCATCCTTCCCCCGACGCTACCCAGACGAAGTGAGCAGCATATGCGCAAGGTCCTGATTGCCAACCGCGGAGAGATCGCCGTCCGCATTGCCCGTGCCTGTGAGGACGCCGGCCTGGAGTCCGTGGCGGTGTACGCGGACGTGGACGCCGACGCCCTTCATGTGGGCGCGGCTTCCGAGGCCTACAGCCTGGGCGGCAACGCGCCGTCCGAGACCTACCTGGACATTTCCCGGCTGCTGCGCGTGGCCGCCGAGTCCGGGGCGGACGCGGTGCACCCGGGTTACGGGTTCCTGTCCGAGAATGCCGACTTTGCCCAGGCTGTCCTGGATGCGGGCCTGACGTGGATCGGGCCGTCACCGGAAGCCATCCGGCTGCTGGGCAATAAGATCACGGCCCGGGAGATCGCCGTGCGGGCAGGCGCTCCACTGGTGGCGGGCAGCGACGGGCCGGTGGCAACGGCTGCCGAAGCGCGTGCCTTCGCCGTAGAGCACGGCCTTCCGGTGGCCATCAAGGCGGCCTTCGGCGGCGGCGGGCGCGGGCTGAAAGTGGTCCGTGAAATGGACCAGATCGAGGAAGCCTTCGACTCCGCAGTGCGCGAAGCGGTAGTGGCCTTCGGCCGCGGCGAATGCTTTGTGGAACGGTACCTGGACCGGCCCCGGCACGTGGAGGCGCAGGTCCTGGCGGACATGCACGGCAACGTGGTGGTGGTGGGAACGCGTGATTGCTCCCTGCAGCGTCGGCACCAGAAACTGGTGGAAGAGGCACCGGCACCGTTCCTCACCGGGCAGCAGACCAGGCAGATTTACGACGCCGCCAAGGCCGTGTGCCGGGAAGCCGCCTACTCCGGTGCCGGAACGGTGGAGTTCCTGGTGGCCGCGGACGGGACCGTCGCGTTCCTGGAGGTGAACACACGCCTCCAGGTGGAGCACCCCATTACGGAGGAGACCACCGGCGTGGACCTGGTCCAGGAACAGCTCCGGATTGCCGCCGGCGAACCCCTGCGGTTCGCCTCCGATCCCACGCCGCGCGGGCACTCTTTTGAATTCCGGCTCAATGCCGAGGACGTGGGCCGGGGTTTCCTGCCCTCGCCCGGAACCATCGCCACCTTTAGCGGCCCCACAGGTCCGGGAGTGCGCCTTGACTCGGGGGCGCGCGCCGGTTCTATCGTGGCGCCGCAGTTCGATTCCCTGCTGGCCAAGCTGATCGTCACCGGCGCCGACCGGCAGCAGGCGCTTCGCCGGGCCCGCCGGGCCCTGGCCGAAATGGAGATTACCGGCGTAGCCACTGTCCTGCCGTTCCACCGCGCCGTGGTCCAGGCCCCCGACTTCACGTCAGAGACGGCGCTCACCGTTCACACCCGGTGGATCGAGACGGACTTCGCGGACACCATCGCGGCGGATCCCGAGTTCGGCACCTCCGCTCCGGACGGCGTGCGGCGCACCATCACCGTTGACGTGGACGGCCGGCGCCTCGCCGTCGGCCTTCCCGCGGACCTGCTGGACGGCTGGGCACGCTCCGGCGGAAGCCTTCCCCGAGGCGCTTCGGTGGAGGAAGTTCACGACGGCGGCGCTCCCGCCCACGCAGCCGGCTCCGGCGCTGTTGACCCCGGGGACCTGCGCGCGGACATGGCCGGGACCGTGGTGAAGTGGCTCGTGCAGCCGGGCGCCCACGTGGCGGCGGGGGACCCCGTCGTCGTCCTTGAAGCCATGAAGATGGAAACCCAGGTCGCCGCCCACCGGGGCGGGACCGTGACGGACATCCGGGCGGAAGCCGGCGGCGTGGTCACTGCAGGGGCTGTGCTGGCGACCATCGGGAGTTAAACGCGGTACCGGCGGCACCAGCTCCGGCTCAGAGATCCTCGTCGAGCCGGCTGGTGAGGATCCGATTGGCGTTGACCTGCAGGATGCCGAGCGACTCCTGGATCAGGGGTGAGGCGATGCTGCCCCTGCGCACCGCGGCGACAATGCGGCGCGTGGGTTTGGTCTTACCGGTGATGCGTAGCCGCACCACGTTTTCGGCACCATGCAAAGGTGCCAGCCGGGGCAGCAGGCCGACGCCAAGCCCCGCACCCACGAACGCGATGTGGGTCTCCCATTCAACGGCTTCATGGGCAATCCGCGGTGTCATCCCGACTGCCGTGAACGCCGCAGTGAAGAGGGAATGGTAGGTGGAACCGGCGGACTCCGTGATCCAGGGTTCCGATGCGAGTTCTTCAAGCGTTGCTGTTTCCCGTGATGCCAGCGGATGGTCACCGGGAATGATGACGTCCAGGGGATCGTCGAGCAGAACTCGCTGCTCGAAGCGCGGATCGTCCTCACCGTAAGTGTCGGACTGCATGGCGACAATGACTGCAAGGTCGATTCGTTCGGCAACCAACAGGTCGAAGCAGCGGGCCGGATCAGCCTCCAGAACCTGTACCTCCAGGAGGGGGCGTGTCGAGCGCAGGGTGGCGGCCAGCGGCGCGAGCAACTGGGCGGCCGCGGTGGAGAATCCGCCAAGCCCGAAACGGGACTGCACCTGGTCGCCGGCCTCCATGGCCGCGGCGCGCAGGCTCTCCCATTCCGCGATGAGGGTGTCTGAACCCTCCACGAGAAAGCGGCCAGTGGCCGTGAGCCGCACACCCCGGCCGTCCTTCGTCAGCAGCTGCATTCCCAGCACCCGCTGGAGCTCCCGCAATTGCGCGGAGACCGCCGAGGGAGAGTAGCCGGTCAGCTCCGCGGTCGCGCCAACAGTGCCGCATCGGGCAAACACCCGAAGTGTTATGAGCCGTGGATCGATCATGCATCCATTGTGCAGGGTTATCCTCAAAATCTTGCGCTTTTGTTGCAGCTGCTGTGACCCTAATCTCATCATTACAACTACTTCGACCATGCCGGTAGCACCCCGCGCACGCATGGCCAACGCAACACCCACTACTCCATGCCTCCCGGGAGGAAACCCATGACTGCTTCAGTGAACGTCCCCCTCAATTCACGCGGAAAACTCGCTGCATCCTTGCCTGCCGAGCAGCTGGCGGAAATTGCCGCGCTGTTTGAGTTCCGGCGCACCGGCTACTCCCTCGATGCCCCCTTCTACACCGATCGCTCGATCTTCAACATCGACATGGAGGCCATTTTCGGCCAGCACTGGATCTTTGCCGCCAGCACCGCCGAACTGCCGGAGCCGGGCGACTACGTCACCGTCGACTACGGTCCCTATTCCCTGATTGTGCTGCGCAACGACGACGGCGCCGTTAACGTCCTGCACAACGTATGCCGCCACCGCGGCGCCCGCGTCCTCACCGAACCTGCCGGGTCAACCGGAAACCTGGTCTGCGGCTACCACTCCTGGACCTACTCACCGGAGGGCAATCTGATCCATGCCTCCGCACCGGGGGAAACGAAGTTCGACAAGAGCTGCTTCGGCCTCAAGCGCGCCCACGGCCGCGAGGTCGCCGGACTCATCTTCGTCTGCATTGCCGATGAGCCGCCGACGGACTTCGACGAGACCGCGAAAATTTTTGAGCCCTACCTGGCGCCCCACGATCTTTCCAAGACAAAAATTGCCTACCAGCAGAACATCATCGAAGAGGGCAACTGGAAGCTCGTCATGGAGAACAACCGTGAGTGCTACCACTGCGACGGCCACCCTGAGCTGGCCTGCTCCCTCTTCCCCACCTGGGGCCTGACCGAGGGCCTGATCCCGCCCCACCTTGAGGAAGTGTGGAACCGGAACAAGGATGCCCAGTCCTCCCTGGAGGAGCGCTGCCGCCGCTACGGCCTTCCCTACGAGGTGGTCGAGGAACTTGATACGCGGATCGCGGGAATCCGTATCTCACGGGAATCACTCGATGGAGAGGGTGAATCGTTTTCCGCGGACGGGCGGAGGCTTTCCAAGAAGCTGCTGGGTGACCTGCCCGACTTCCGCCTTGGCCGCTGCTCGATGCACCTGCAGCCCAATAGCTGGTTCCATTTCCTCGGCGACCACGTCATCACGTTCGGGGTTTTCCCGATCAACGAACACCAGAGCCTCGTACGCACCACCTGGCTGGTGGCTGACGACGCCGTGGAAGGCGTGGACTACGACCTGGAGAAGCTTACCTACACCTGGAAGCAAACGAACCTGCAGGACAAGGCGTTCGTGGAGCTGTGCCAGCAGGGTGCCGGCAGTCCCGCCTATGAGCCCGGTCCCTACATGAAGAGCGAATACCAGGTCGAGGCGTTCATTAACTGGTACGTGCAGCGCGTGCAGGAGCACTTGGCATGATTGAACTCCTCACTGAAACGGCAACCCAGGAGCCACAGCGTATCCGCGGTCTTGAGATGCCGTGGAACAGGGTGATGGGAAGCCCGGAGACGCCCGCCCGGGCAGCCCGGGCGCTGGGCCCATGGCACCCGCAGGAGTTCATGGCCGAATGCGTCGAGACCGTTCCCGAGGCCGGCGCCATGATGACCTTCGTGTTCCGCCGCTGCGACGGTGCGCCCCTGGCGTTCCGTGCCGGCCAGTACGTGAACGTCGCATTTCCCGTCAATGGCGAGGACCAGGAACCCGTGGACCGCAGCTACTCGCTGTCCAGTTCGCCCACCGAGCCCTGGACCTTCAGCATTACCGTCAAGTGCGACCCCACGGGATTGGTCTCGCCCTGGGTGCACGAGAACGTCAAACCCGGCACCGTCCTTGAGATGCTGGGGCCCGTGGGAGCATTCCACCTGCCCGACGCCGACCGGCGGGCACGGTATCTCCTGCTTGCTGCCGGCGCGGGCATCACTCCCATCATGTCCATGGTGCGGACCATCCACTCCCTGCCCGGACACGCCGATGTTGTGGTCCTCTACCACGGCTCGGATGCCGGCGGCTTTGCCTTCCACCGGGAACTGGCCTACATCGCCTCCGTGGACTCCCGCTTCAAGGTCCACTACTCGCTGGGCGACCGCAGCGTACCGGAGGGGTGGGAAGGGCTCAGGGGAAGGCTCACGGCGGCCATGCTCGAGGAGGTGGCCCCCGATGCCAATGGCCGCCAGGTGTACGCATGCGGTCCCGAGGGTTACCTGAACACCGCCACCGGGCTCCTCAATAAGGTCGGCGTCGACGACACGTCCATCTACATGGAGTTCTTCTCCGGAGACCGCCAGACGCTCCTTGAATACCAGCAGGAAGTGTCCCTTGCAGCCGACGTCGCGGAGGAAATCGCCGACGAAATCGCCGAATCCGCCGAGGACTACTACGAAAGCCAGCCCGCAGCGTTCGGGCTCTATGAGCCCGGCTATGACGCGGACGGGACGCTGCAGGCCTCAGGGCTGCCGCTGGAAATAAGTGACCCGGACACACCCGGCTCCAACCCCGCCGTCGACAGCCCGGGCAGCGAGCCGGAAGCCGGACCCCCTGACGCCTCCACCTTCAACACGGTGGGAACAGGCAGCCTCACCATGTCCTTTATGCGTACCGGCATCAATGTGCGGATCGACCCTACCGAACACATCCTCGAGGCGGCGCAGCGTGCCGGCGTCAGGATCGGCGCGAACTGCAAGGAAGGCATGTGCGGCTCCTGCAAGGTCGTCAAGCTCTCAGGAGACGTCGAGATGAACCACCAGGGCGGAATCCGGGCGCGGGAAATCTCTGCGGGCAAGTTCCTGCCCTGCTGCTCCACGGCGCAGACGGACCTCGTTATCGATGCCTAGCCCGGTTCCGGCTGTCAAGGCGCAGCCGGAACCCTTGAAATAGGGCTTAAGACTTGAGAAATACCTTGACATGCGACTGTGATTCGGGCCACTGTGTTGCTTATGGCGAGACGTGTTGTTCTTTACGGAACAGTCGCCACGCTGGAAGCACAACTGACCTTCATCAATGAATAGCCAGGAAGACACCGATCTTCCGCCCGGTTTGGGGACGCCGGTGTACAGCGTGAGCCCATGAATTCAAACCAAAGGACTTGACATGGCTTTGAACAGCGACATCCGTATGGATGCCCAAACCCCCCTTGAGCTGGAGGAGCCCAACGTGGTTCCTGCACCGGAGAACTCTCCTTCCGCGCACGAATCACACGACGCGGAGGACACCGAACAAATCATGCAGGAACTCCGCCAGACCAAGGCCGAACAGGCAGTGGCACAACGGCGGAACCGTAAGCTCACCCTCGACAAGGCCACCTTCGGCATCACCGGTGTCCTCGCCCTGGCCTTTGTGGCTTGGGGCTTCCTGGGCCGGGACAGCCTGGCCGCCACGTCAACAGCCGCCCTCGGGTGGGTGATGGAATACACTGGCTGGCTCTTTATGGTCCTGGCCTCCTTGTTTGTTGTTTTCGTCCTCTGGCTTGCGCTCGGCAAATGGGGCAACATCCCGTTGGGCAAGGACGGCGAAAAGCCCGAGTTCCGGACTGTCTCCTGGATCGCCATGATGTTTGCCGCCGGCATGGGCATCGGCCTGATGTTCTACGGCGTGGCCGAACCGCTGTACCACTACATCTCCCCGCCGCCCGGAACGGTGGACGGCCGCACGCCTGCCGCGATCCAGACAGCTATGGCCACCTCCATCTTCCACTGGACCCTCCATCCCTGGGCCATGTACGCCGTCGTCGGAATCGCCATGGCCTACGGCACCTACCGCCTGGGCCGCCGGCAGCTGATCTCCGCTGCCTTTACCTCACTCTTCGGGCTTCGGGCAGTGGAAGGCCCCGCCGGGAAGTTCATCAACATCCTTGCCATCTTCGCAACGCTCTTCGGCACCGCCGCATCCCTGGGCCTCGGGGCCCTCCAGATCGGCAGCGGCCTGACCTCGAACGGCTGGGTCGGGGAAATCGGCACGCCGGTCCTGGTGGCCATCGTTGCCATCCTGACAGCGTGCTTCGTGGCTTCGGCCGTTTCCGGCATCAGCAAGGGCATCCAGTGGCTGTCCAACATCAACATGGTGCTGGCCGTGGTCCTGGCGCTCATCGTCTTCATTGCCGGGCCTACCTTGTTCATCCTCAACCTCATCCCTGCCGCCGTGGGGGACTACGCCAGGGACCTCGCGGAAATGTCCTCCCGCACCGAAGCAGTGGGGGACGAGGCCCTCCGCAAATGGATGTCCGGCTGGACCATCTTCTACTGGGCCTGGTGGGTTTCCTGGACGCCTTTCGTGGGAATGTTCATCGCCCGCATCAGCAGGGGCCGCACCATCCGGCAGTTCGTCACCGGCGTCCTGCTGGTTCCCAGCATCGTCAGCGTCATCTGGTTCGGCATCTTTGGCGGCACGGCCTTCCACATCCAGCAGGAAGCGGACAAGGCGGGAACGCCGGGCATGGTGACCACAACCAACGGGGTCCCGAGCATCGACTTCGACGGGGCGCTGTTCGACCTGGTGAAGAACATGTCCATGCCCGCCTGGCTGACCGCGGCCGTCATCGTCCTGGCCATGGTGCTGGTGGCCATCTTCTTCATCACCGGAGCCGACTCGGCGTCGATCATCATGGCCTCCCTGAGCTCCAACGGCGCCGCCGATCCCAAGCGCGGCCTCGTCATCTTCTGGGGGCTCCTCACCGGCGCCGTGGCAGCGGTCATGCTGCTGGCCGGCGGCGATGAACCCTCGGAAGCGCTCTCCGGCCTGCAGCGGATCACTATCGTGGCGGCCCTGCCTTTCGTGCTGGTCATGCTGCTGCTGTGCTTCGCCCTGGTCAAGGACCTGCGCCGCGATCCGCTCTCCCTCCGGCGCCGGCTGGCGGACTCCGTAGTGGAGCGCGCCATCCGCAGCGGCGTGGACCAGCACGGCGGCGCCCAGTTCGACCTCGTCACCAAGCATCAGTGTGATCAGCGTTGCCCGGACGACGGCCGCTGCCCGGCTTCCCCCGCTGACACCCAAGCCCAAGCAAAGAATTAGGAGTAGACCATGACCACAGTCCTCGAAGGCCGCCCCACCGGTAACGTGACGGTGGAGGCCGGCGACGTTGCCGGCGTCCGCGGCACCGACACCGTGCAGTACGTACTTACCCTTGCGTGCCCGGAGCGCCCCGGAATTGTCCGGGCCATCACGGCATTCCTTGCTGACCGCGGCTTCGACATTGTTGAACACCAGCAGTTCGATGACCACATCAGCGGCAAGCTCTACCTGCGCACGGCCTTCACTCCGGGAGACAAGGAAGTTTCCGCGGAAGGCCTCAGCACAGAGTTCGCCGCCATCGCCGATGAGTTCGACATGGAATTCTCCATCCACGACGGCCGCCCGCAGCGGCTGCTCGTGATGGTTTCGAAGTTCGGCCACTGCCTCAACGACCTTATTTTCCGCTGGCGCGCCGGCAGCCTGGGTGCGGAGATCGCCGTCGTGGTTTCCAACCACGAGGACCTGCGCCCCATGGCGGAAGCCGCCGGACTGCCGTTCATCCACGTCCCGGTGACGGCCGCTACCAAGCCCGAAGCCGAAGCCCGCCTGCTGGAACTGGTGGCCGAGTACAACGCGGACCTGGTGGTCCTGGCCCGCTACATGCAGGTCCTGTCCAACGACCTGTGCGCCAGCCTCCGCGGCCGGGCCATCAACATCCACCATTCCTTCCTGCCCGGGTTCAAGGGTGCCAAGCCCTACCACCAGGCCTACGACCGCGGTGTGAAGCTCATCGGAGCCACCGCGCACTACGTCACCGCAGACCTGGACGAGGGCCCGATCATCGAGCAGGAAGTGTACCGGGTGGACCATAGCCTGGACCCGAACGCCCTCGTGACAGTGGGCCGGGATGCAGAGTCCCAGGCCCTGTCCCGCGCAGTCAAGTGGCACTGCCAGCACCGGGTCCTGCTCAACAAAACCCGCACTGTCGTCTTCCGCTAACGCCAACGCCCGCCACGCAAAACAGGAGAAACAACACCCATGAGCGCATCACCACGCGTTGTCATTATCGGCGCCGGCATTGTCGGAACCAACCTTGCCGACGAACTCGCCACCCGCGGCTGGACCAACATCACGGTGGTGGAACAGGGCCCGCTGGAACTTGCCGGCGGCTCCACGTCGCACGCGCCGGGCCTGGTGTTCCAGAACAACCAGTCACGCACCATGACCGAATTCGCCACCTACACGGTCAACAAGTTCCTCGCCTTGAGCAAGGACGGGGAGTCCTGCTTCAACCAGGTAGGCGGCCTGGAACTGGCCACCACCCCCGAACGGCTGGCCGATCTCCACCGCAAGATGGGCGTGATGACCTCCTGGGGAGTCGAAAGCCGGATCGTCGACGCTGACGAATGCGAAAAGATCTACCCCCTCCTGAACACCGGCAAGCTCACCGGCGGCCGCGAAGTACTGGGCGGCCTGCTCATCCCGACCGACGGCCTGGCCCTGGCCGCCCGTGCGGTGCAGCTGCTGATCGAGCGCTCCAGCGGGGCCGGCGTGACGTACCAGGGCAACACCACCGTCACCGGGATCGCCCAGGAGGGCGGCAAGGTGACGGGCGTGGAAACGTCCGAGGGTTTGATCCCGGCAGACATCGTGGTGTCCTGTGCAGGCTTCTGGGGCCGTGAGCTCGGCAAGATGGTGGGCCTGGAAGTACCGCTGCTGCCGCTGGCCCACCAGTACGTGGTCAGCACCCCGCTGCCCGAACTTGAGGGCGTCAACGAGCTTCCCAAGGGTGCCACCAAGCCGATCCTGCGCTACCAGGACAAGGACCTGTACTACCGCGAGTGGGGCAACCGCATCGGCATCGGCAGCTACGCCCACCGTCCCATGCCGGTGGACATGTCCGCCCTGCCCAAGGTGTCCGCAGAGGACATGTCGGACCACAAGATGCCCTCCCGCCTGGAGTTCACCCTGGAAGACTTCCTGCCCGCGTGGGAGGACAGCCAGGACCTGCTGCCGGCGCTGCGCAGCTCCGCGATCGAGGACGGCTTCAACGGCATCTTCTCCTTCACCCCCGACGGCGGCCCGCTCATGGGCGAGGCGCCCGAGCTCCAAGGCCTGTTCGTGGCCGAAGCCGTCTGGGTCACGCACTCGGCCGGCGTGGCCAAGGCAATGGCGGAGCTGCTGGTGGAAGGCCGGTCCCGCACGGACCTGCACGGCTGCGAGCTGACCCGCTTCGAAAAGGTGCAGACCTCCGACGCGTACGTCAGCGAGACGTCCCAGCAGAACTTCGTGGAAATCTACGACGTCATGCACCCCCTGCAGCCCAGGGAGTCCCCGCGGGACCTGCGCGTCAGCCCCTTCAACGTGCGGCAGAAGGAGCTGGGGGCGTTCTTCCTGGAGTCCGCCGGCTGGGAGCGGCCGCACTGGTTCGAGGCCAACCGCGGCCTGCTCGAGGAGCTGCCGGAGGACTGGCAGACGCCGGAGCGGGACGATTGGTCCGCCCTGTACTCGTCCCCCATCTCGGCGGCCGAGGCGTGGAAGACGCGTACCGCCGTCGGACTTTTCGACATGACGCCGCTGAAGCGGCTGTCCGTGGTGGGCCCGGGCGCGCAGGCGCTGCTGCACCGGCTCAGCACGGGCAACATTGCCAAGAAGCCGGGTGCCGTGACCTACTGCCTGCTGCTGGAGCACGACGGCGGCATCCGCAGTGACGTGACCGTCGCCCGGCTGGCGGAGGAAGACTTCCAGCTGGGCGTCAACAGCAACGTGGACTTCGATTACCTGCGGGTGGAGGCGCGGAAGCAGTCCGCCGCCGATCCCGCCCAGTGGGTGCATGTTTCCGACATCACCGGCAGCACTTGCTGCATCGGGCTGTGGGGGCCGCTGGCCCGCGAAGTGATCGGCAAGGTCAGCTCCGACGACCTGACCAACGACGGCCTGAAATACTTCCGGACCAAGGAAATCTCCGTGGGCGGCATCCCCGTCACCGCCATGCGGCTGTCCTACGTGGGTGAACTCGGCTGGGAGCTCTACACCACCGCCGAGTACGGCCTGAAGCTCTGGGACCTGCTGTTCGAGGCGGGCCGGGAGCACGGCATCATCGCCGCCGGCCGCGGCGCCTTCAACAGCATGCGCCTCGAGAAGGGCTACCGGCTGTGGGGCACGGACATGACGTCCGAGCACCACCCGTACCAGTCCGGCCTGGGCTTCTCTGTCGCCAAGGACAAGACCGGGTTCGTGGGGGCGGAAGCCCTGGTTGCCCTTCGGGAACAGCCCGCCGCCAAGACGCTGCGCTGCCTGACGGTCGACGACGGCACGTCCATCGTGCTGGGCAAGGAACCGGTGTACGTGAACGGCGAAGCCGCCGGGTACGTCACCAGCGCGGCGTACGGCTACACGGTGCGCAAGCCGATCGCCTACGCCTGGCTTCCCTCCTCTGTGTCCGAAGGCGACGCCGTGGAGATCGAGTACTTCGGGCGCCGTGTGGCGGCCACCGTCACGCCTGAACCCCTCTTCGACCCGGGTATGGAGCGCCTCCGCGGCTAACCGTGGGTCGGTAACAAATCCACCCGGAGAGCGGGGGTCGCCAAACCGGGGCCCCCGCTTTCCCCTTCCCGCCGCCGAATTGTCACACCCCCTTGCGATGATTGATGCATGGGGAAAGCAGCGGTGGTGAAGGCGTTTGAGGAGATCAGGGCCGCCCTTGCCCTGCTCAACGCGGAGGCGTCTGGGTGTGGGTCGGAGCCGTTCGCGGATGCCGATCCGCTGGCCGGTTTAGCGGATGGGTGCCTGGATATCCTGGCCGGGGCGCGGGTGGTGGAGGCCGGGTTCGCCGCTTTGAAGGCCCGCGCTGCCGTGACGTACGCGGACACTGCCCAGGCCATTGCGGGGCCGGCCACACCGGTGCCGGGAATGGAAATGGCTGTCGCCGCGGAAATCGGCGCCCTCCTGGCCGTCGGTCCCCGCGCAGCCGGCGCGTTCCTGGCCGCCTCCCACACCGTGACCAAGGAGTTGCCGCTGGCCTTCTCGGCGTTGCAGGCCGGGACGATCACCTGGCCGCACGCCCTGGTCATGGTGGAGGAAACCGCCGGCCTTGACCCCGCCGGCGCCGCCGCACTCGAGGCACACTTCCTGGACCCCGACCTGCCCAGGCCGGCCACGGCCGCCCCGATCGGTGAGCTGCCCGCGTACCGGTTCCGTGGCAAGGCCAGGAACTGGCGCGAACGCCACCACCCCGAATCCATCGAAAAACGCCACGCCAAGGGTGTGGCCGACCGGCGGGTGGAATACCGGCCGGATCGGGACGGGATGGCGTGGCTGTCCGCCTGCCTGCCCGCGGACCGGGCGATGGCGGGCTGGAACCGGCTCACCGCCCTCGCCCGCGGAATGCAAGGCCCCGACGAGTCCCGCACCCTCACCCAGTTGAAGGCCGACAAGTTCGCCGATGCGATCCTTGGCAGCGGCAACAACGCCGGGTCTGCCGGTGCAGGCAGTGACGACTCCGGTACGGCGGCTGGCCTGTCATCGCGGATCCAGGCGCAGGTGCTGGTCACCGTGCCGGTATTCTCCCTCGAGGGCCTGACCGATGAGCCCGCCATACTGGACGGCTACGGCCCCATCCCGCCGTCAATGGCCCGGCGGCTAGTTGCCGAAGGCGCCGGTTCGTTCTACCGCGTGCTCGTTGATCCGCGGGACGGGGCGCCGCTGGAGATCGGCCGCACCAGCTACCGGCTCACCAAAGCCATGAAAAAAGCCCTGCGACTCCGGGACGGAAGATGTACTTTCCCCGGCTGCAACAACCCCTCCCTGGACAACGAGGCAGACCACCTTCAAGCGTGGAAGGATGGCGGCAACACCGGGATCAGCAACCTGGCCCAACTCTGCCCGAAACACCACCGCCTCAAACACGCCACCGGCTGGACGCCCACCCCGGCCACCAAAACCGGGCCACCCGGCTGGACCTCACCCACCGGCCGCCATTACAAAGCCGAACACCACGACAGGGAACCACCACACTGGCCGTCCCAACTACAGTCCGCCACTGGCGATCCGCCGGACTTTATCTACCTTGGGCTCTCCCCAGGCGAAGAAGCACTCGAGTGGTTCCTGCACGCCCCTCCCGCCTGACTCGTTGCTGGGTTTCGTTCCCCAGCCGCTCCTGCCCTCGCAAGCTCGGCCAAGCCCGGCCGCCGTGGGCCCTGGCTCAGCCAGCGGGTGCCTGTGAACTGCAGGCTCGGCCACCGGGCCAGTCATCATCACCTACCCCTCTGTCTTCCTCCGCAACTTCCTCTTGCCCTCGCTGGCGGCTGGTGCTTGGCTGCTGGCATGGCAGATGACGAGGTTTCCAAGAACATTCCCTCAGATGAGCACCTGCGGCAGGACGTCGCGCCGGAGGCCGGGGCAGACTCCCAAGACACACCGGACAAGGGTTTCACGCCCGGACAGACCAACGCAGGGCAGCAGGTAGCCGGGCTTGCCTCGGCGAGCGGCTACGGCGACGATCTGGATCCCGACGAGCAGCCCGACGGCAACAACCCCGTCTAGCCCGACCCCTGGATAAAGCCGCCCACCCCGGTGATAGAACAGCGACGGCGACGTCCGGCACTTGCCGGACGTCGCCGTCGTACTTCTGGCTTGTGGGAAAACCCTCGAGGCCAGTTGCAGTAGTGGCCGTTGCTCTTCTAGCCTGCGGCGGCGGGCTCCAGCTCTTCGGCAGCCACCTCGGCGGCGCTTTCCGCGACGTGCGGCGTGAAGCGGACGAACATGGCTTTGAAGCCGGGGGTGTTGGACTCGCGGGCCACGTTTTCTTTGTGGACCAGGGCGTTGGCTTCGGGGAAGTAGGCGGCGGCGCAGCCCTTTGCGGTGGGGTAGGCCACGAGCCGGAACTTGTCCGCTGTCCGGTCGTGCCCGCGGAAGGTGCTCACCACATCCACGAGGTCGCGGTCCTCGAAACCGAGCTCGACGAGGTCTTCGGGGTGGATGAGGATCACGCGCCGGCCGCCGGAGATGCCGCGGTACCGGTCATCCAGCCCGTAGTAGGTGGTGTTGTACTGGTCGTGGCTGCGGATGGTCTGCAGGACCAGGTGCCCGTCGGGCGGGGTGAGGTATTCCAGCGGGCTGACCGTAAAACGGCCGCGGCCAATGTCGGTTTTGAAGGACCGGGTGTCGCGCGGCGGGTTGGGCAGCACGAACCCGTTTTTGGTCCGGACGCGGGCGTTGAAGTCCTCGAAGCCGGGCAGGACGCGTTCGATGTGGTCGCGGATTACGTCGTAGTCCTCGGCCATGGCTTTCCAGTCCACCGGGTGGTCCGGGCCGAAGGTCGCCTCGGCCATGCGGGCCACGATGACGGGTTCGGCGAGCAGGTGCTCGGAGACCGGCGTGAGCCGGCCCTGGGTGGAGTGGACCACGGACATGGAGTCCTCCACGGAGAGGAACTGGGCGCCCTTGGGGTGCTTGTCGTCCTTGTCCGTCCGGCCCAGCGTGGGCAGGATCAGCGAGGTGCGGCCATGGACGATGTGCGAGCGGTTCGGCTTGGTGGAGATGTGCACGGTCAGTCCGATCCGCTGCATCCCGGCTTCCAGGGTCTCGGTGTCCGAGCAGGCCAGCGAGAAGTTCCCGCCCATCGATACGAACACGTCCACCTCGTCGCGTTCGAACGCTTCCATGGCCTCGACAGCGTCGTAGCCGTGATGCCGGGGGGAGGTGATCCCGAACTCGGAATCGAGGGCTTCGAGGAGCCATTCCTTGGGTTTTTCCCAGATACCCATAGTCCGGTCGCCCTGGACGTTGGAGTGCCCGCGGACCGGGCAGGCACCGGCGCCGGGCTTGCCGAAGTTGCCCTGCAGGAGCAGGACGTTGACCATTTCCTTGATGGTGTCCACCGAGTGCGGCTGCTGCGTCACGCCCAGGGCCCAGCAGAAGATGGACGCCTTGGACTTGATGAGCATCCCGGCCACTGTTTCGATCTGTGCGCGGGTCAGGCCGGTGGCCTTTTCGGTCTCGGCCCAGTCCAGCGTGGCGCGGGCCTGGCGGTAGGCGTCGAACCCGTCCGTCTGGGCGGCGATGAAGGAATGGTCGACGACGGTCCCAGGGTTTTGTTCTTCAGCCTCCAGGAGCAGGTGGCCCAGCGCCTGGAACAGGGCCAGGTCCCCGCCCACCTTGATCTGCAGGTATTCATCCGCGAGGGGTGTGCCGCCGCCGACGACGCCGGAGACGGTCTGCGGGTCCTTGAAGTTGAACAGCCCGGCCTCGGGCAGCGGGTTGACCGCCACCACCTTGCCGCCCTTGTCCTTGCATTCCTTCAGCGCGGACAGCATGCGCGGGTGGTTGGTGCCGGGGTTCTGGCCCACCACAAAGATCAGCTCGGCGTCGTGGATGTCCTCGAGCGAGACGGTGCCCTTGCCGATGCCGATGGTCGGGTTCAGCGCCGAGCCGGAGGACTCGTGGCACATGTTGGAGCAGTCCGGCAGGTTGTTCGTGCCCAGGGCCCGGGCGTACAGCTGGTACATAAAGGCTGTCTCGTTCGCGGTCCGGCCGGAGGTGTAGAAAACGCACCGGTCAGGGGTGGAAGCCCGGACGTGCTCCCCGATCAGTTCAAACGCGTCAGCCCAGGAGATCGGCGAGTAGTGTGTTTCACCTTCCCGGATCACCACCGGTTCGCTGAGCCGGCCCTGGTTGCCCAGCCAGTATTCGGTCTTGGTGGACAGTTCGGCGATGGAATGCTTGGCCCAGAACTCGGCGCCGACCGTCCGGAGGGTGTTTTCCTCGGCCACGGCCTTGGCGCCGTTCTCGCAGAACTCGGCCGCCTTGCGCTTCTTGTCCGACTCAGGCCAGGCGCATCCGGGGCAGTCAAAGCCGCCGCGCTGGTTCAACCGGAGCAACGACTGCGCAGTCCGGGTCACACCGGCCTGCGCCACGGCGCGTTCCAGCGCCACCATCACGGCTTTAACACCGGCCGCCTCGGTCTTGGGCTTGTGGACTTCGAGGTCGTCCTCATTGATGTCCGCGACGGGGGCGGGCTGCTTACCGAACTTCATCGTTCCAACTTCCTTACCGGCATACGTAGTTCTGGCACCAGCAAAGGCGCACCAAGGTTCCTGGTGCGCCTTTGCTGGACACTTCTGGTACTTCGATGGCTATAGGGCGACCTTCGCCAGGGTTTCCTGCTCCGCGGCGATGGTGGTGTTGTCGCCGTGTCCGGTGCGGACCACCGTGTCGCCGGGCAGCGTCAGCAACCGTTCCCGGATCGAGGTGAGGATGGTGGGGTAGTCGCTGTAGGACCGCCCGGTGGCACCCGGGCCGCCGTTGAAGAGCGTGTCCCCGGTGAAGACCGTTCCTTCGCTTTCCAGGCGGAAGCACGTGGAACCGGGGGAGTGCCCCGGGGTGTGGATGGCCTTGAGGGTCGCCCCAGCCACCTCAAAGACGTCGCCGTCGTGCAGTTCCTGGTCCGGCCCGGTGTCCGGGTAGACCTGTTCCCAGAGGACCAGGTCCTCCGGGTTGAGGTAGATGGGTGCGCCGACGGCGTCAGCCACCTCGCGTGCGGCGCCGATGTGGTCATTGTGCGCGTGGGTCAGCAGGATGGCTTTGACCTTCCGGCCACCAACCTGGTTGAGGATGGCGGAGGCGTCGTGCGGGGAATCGATAATGACGCATTCCTCGTCGTTGCCCACGATCCAGACGTTGTTGTCCACGTCCCAGGTGCCGCCGTCGAGCGAAAAAGTGCCAGAGGTGACCAGGTTCTCGATCCGGACGGTCATCAGGAAACCGCCCCCGCGGCAGGCAGTTCAACAACGGAGCGCAGGACCTTGCCCTCGTGCATCTTCTCGAAGGCTTCCTCCACCTGGTCGATGCTGATGCGCTCGGAGACAAAAGCGTCCAGGTCCAGGTTGCCCTGCTTGTAGTGGCTCACCAGCATGGGGAAGTCGCGGGAGGGCAGGCAGTCGCCGTACCAGGAGGATTTCAGCGAGCCACCCCGGCCGAAGACGTCCAGCAGGGGCAGTTCCAGCTGCATGTCCGGGGTGGGAACGCCCACCAGGACCACGCGGCCGGCGAGGTCGCGGGCGTAGAAGGCCTGCTTGTACGTTTCAGGGCGGCCGACGGCGTCAATCACCACATCAGCTCCGTTGCCTCCCGTGAGGGCACGGATGGCCTCGATGGGGTCTTCCTTGCTGGAGTCGATGCCGTGCGTGGCGCCCAGCGCCTTGGCCATTTCGACCTTGTTGGCGTCGATGTCCACAGCGATGATGGTGGTGGCGCCGGCCAGCTTGGCGCCGGCAATTGCGGCGATGCCCACACCGCCGCAGCCGATCACGGCCACGGACTCGCCGCGCTTGACCTCGCCGGTATTGATGGCGGCGCCGATGCCGGCCATTACACCGCAGCCCAGCAGGCCCACGGCGGCGGCATCAACGTCGGGGTCCACTTTGGTGCACTGCCCGGCGGCGACCAGGGTCTTCTCGGCGAAGGCGCCGATACCCAGGGCGGGGGAGAGTTCGGTGCCGTCCTCAAGGGTCATCTTCTGGGTGGCGTTGGCTGTGTTGAAGCAGTACTGCGGCTGGCCCTTGGCGCACGCCCGGCATTCGCCGCACACCGCACGCCAGTTCAGGATGACGCGGTCGCCCGGGGCGATGGAGGTAACCCCGTCACCCACCGCGCTGACAACACCGGTTGCTTCATGGCCCAGCAGGAAGGGGAATTCATCGTTGATCCCGCCCTGCTTGTAATGCAGGTCCGTGTGGCAGACGCCGCAGGTGAGGATGTCCACCAGTGCCTCGCCTGGTCCGGGATCCGGCACCAGGATGGTCTCAACTGACACGGGGGCGTTCTTTTCCTTGGCAATGACTGCCTTGACCTTGTGAACCATGGTTCCTGTGTTCCTTTCGTTGGCCGAACGACGATCCCGACCCGACAAACAATTCTAGGAGCCGCGGCTCCTTCCGGCGGCTACCCGAAGGGGTAGGTAACCGGCCCCAAAGGGATGGTCGATCCCGTTCGCTCCACCTGCGTTGTGAATCCTGAATTGCGTAATGAACAACACGATTCACATTATGCGTACTCGAAATATGTCAGTCGGCCTGCGGGGTGTCAATAGAACGGCCCGTCACTGCGGCTCGTCGAGCGCGCTCAGTGGCGTCGCGCGTCCTCTTTGATGCAACAGAGCTGCTACTGAAGCAACTTCCGTTCATCGTCTCACGCTTCAACCGTTCTGGTCGACGCCTCCTTCGCCTAGGCAACTCCGCCTCGACGCCCAGCTCTCCAGCCTATTGACTGTGGCGGCCATCACGCCTAATCTGATGCAACAGCGTTGCGCTGAATGCAACCACAACAACTTTGGTGGATACATGAGTAACGAAACTTCCTCCGTGGCCCGGAACCAGGGTCTGCACGCGGAGCCCGGTGGCTCGAATTCCGCTGACAGTGCCGTCAGCAAGGAAACGCGCCGCCGGGTGATCGCGGCCAGCTTCATTGGAAACTTTGTTGAATGGTTCGACTACGCGGTCTACGGCTACCTGGCCGTCACCATCGCTGCAGTCTTTTTCCCACAAACGGATCCCCAGGCCGGGCTCCTCCTGACCTTTGCCCTGTTTGCGATCTCATTCCTGGTACGCCCCCTCGGCGGTTTTGTATGGGGGCATATCGGAGACCGGGTGGGCAGGCGAACCGCCCTCTCGCTGTCCATCCTGATCATGTCCGGGGCCACGTTCTGCATTGCCCTGATCCCCGGATACAACATGATCGGGCTGTGGGCTCCGGTCCTGCTCCTGGTCATCAGGGTGGTCCAGGGCTTCTCCGCCTCGGGAGAATACGCCGGAGCATCAGCGTTCCTGGTGGAATACGCCCCCGCCAACCGGCGCGGTTTGTATGCCGCCGTCGTGCCCGCCAGCACGGCCGCCGGGCTGCTCCTGGGGTCATTGCTCGCCGGCCTGCTGACAACACTGCTCAGCTCCGAAGCGATGCACAGCTGGGGCTGGCGCCTGCCCTTCCTCCTGGCTGCCCCGATGGGGCTCATCGGCCGGTACATCCGTACCAAGCTCGAAGACACCCCGGTCTTCCGCGAACTGGCCAAGGAGGACGAGGCCGTCAAGGCACCGGTTTCCAGTCTCTTCCGGAACCACTGGCGGCAGCTGCTCCAGGCCGTCGGGGCAGTGCTGCTCAACGCCGTCGGCTTCTACGTCATCCTCAGCTACATGCCCACGTACCTGTCCTCCGAGCTTGGCCTGGGCGCTACCGAATCATTCCTGGCCACTACGGTGGCGCTTGTCACCTACATCGGCTTCATCTTCCTCACGGGAATGCTCTCGGACCGGTATGGCCGCAAGAAGGTACTGATTGCCGCATCGGTCAGCTTCATCCTGCTGACAGTGCCGGCTTTCGCCCTGCTGGGAACGGGAAACTTCCTGGTGGTGGTCCTGGTCCAGATCCTGCTGGGCGCCATGCTCACCCTCAATGACGGCACGCTCCCCAGCTTCCTGGCCGAGATGTTCCCCACCCGCGTCCGCTACAGCGGCTTCGCCGTCAGCTTCAACCTCTCCAATGCCCTGTTCGGCGGCACCGCCCCGTTTATGGCCACCCTCCTGATCGCCGCCACGGCCAACGACCTCGCGCCGGCCTGGTACCTGGTCGCCGCCGCCCTGGTGTCCCTCGTGGCCGTGGCCCTGTCCAGGGAAACCTGCAGGGAGCCCCTGCGCCACGAATAGCTTCCCTTCCAGACCAACCTCACCTCAAGAAATGCATCAACAGAAAGGCATCATTGCGATGACCATCACCACCGAGAACGCAACGTCCGTCGCCCAACTGGAGCGCCTGAAGGTCCTCAAGAACGGCGAAAAGGTCAGCCTCACCTTCTCCGACACCGAGTTCGAGCGCCGCCTCGCCGGCCTCCGCAGCATCATGGCCGAGAAGGACCTCGACGCCGTCGTCCTCACCAGCTACCACTCCATCAAGTACTACTCCGACTTCCTCTTCACCTACTTTGGCCGCTCGTACGCCATGGTGGTCACCAAGGACGACACCGTCACCGTCACCGCCAATATCGACGCCGGCATGCCGTGGCGCCGCAGCTACGGCGACAACATCGTCTACACCGACTGGCGCCGCGACAATTACATCTTCGCCATCCAGGAGGTGCTGCGCACCCGCGGCGTCAGCGTCCGCAGGCTCGGGGTCGAAGACGACTCCCTGCCGCTGGACAACCGCAACAAGATCCAGGCGGCATTCCCGTCCGCGGCCCTGGTGGACGTGGCCCAGGCAGCGATGCGCCAGCGCATGATCAAGTCGGCCGAGGAAATCGAAGTCATCAAGCACGGTGCCCGCATCGGGGACCTTGGCGGCGAGGCGATCCGCAACGCCATCACAGCAGGAATCACCGAATACGAGGTGGCCCTGATCGGCACCGAGGCCATGGTCCATGAGATTGCCAGGACCTTCCCCAACTCCGAAATCCGCGACACCTGGGTGTGGTTCCAGTCCGGCATCAACACCGACGGCGCCCACAACTGGGCCACCACCCGCAAGATCCAGGAACACGACATCCTGTCCCTGAACTGCTTCCCCATGACCTCGGGCTACTACACCGCCCTTGAGCGCACCCTGTTCTACGGCGAGCCGGACGCCCGCTCACTGGAGCTGTGGAACATCAACGTGGAGGTGCACAAGCGCGGCCTGGAGCTCATCAAGCCCGGCGCCGTCTGCAAGGACATCGCCGCCGAGCTGAACGAGATCTACGTCGGCCATGGCCTGCTGGCCAACCGCACCTTCGGCTACGGGCACTCCTTCGGCGTCCTCAGCCACTACTACGGCCGGGAAGCCGGGCTGGAGCTCCGCGAGGACATCGACACTGTGCTGGAACCGGGCATGGTGGTTTCCATGGAACCGATGATCACGGTCCTGGACGGCCAGCCCGGCGCCGGCGGCTACCGCGAGCACGACATCCTGGTGGTGGGCGAAGACGGTGCGGAAAACATCACCAAGTTCCCGTTCGGCCCCGAATACAACATCATCGGAGCCTAAAAGCGGCAGCACCCATATCCGAGGCGGCGCCGGGACCATACCGGCGCCGCTTTCGGCCTTCATTAGGGAATGATGGTCTACATCATGAGCGCAACAGAACCCGAAACCACTGGCAACGGCGACACCAAGGGCGCTTCCGTCATCGTCAACGCCATCGCCGTCCTCCGGACATTTACCGCGGACGAGCCGCTCCTCGGAGTCACCGAGATCGCCAACCGCGTAGGCCTGCACAAGAGCACGGTCTCCCGGATCCTGGCCACCTTTGAGCAGGAGCACCTGGTGGAGAGGGACGCCGAGACGCGCCGGTTCCGGCTGGGACTGGGACTGATTGCCGTGGCAGGGCCCCTGCTGGCCGAACTTGAGGAGCGCCGTGTGGCCTACCCCGTGCTCCGTGAGCTGTCTGAACAAACCGGGGAAACCAGCGCCCTGATGGTGTGGAGCGGCGATGAATCCATCTGCGTGGAACAGATCGCCAGCCGCCACCAGATCAAGCACACCACGCCGCTTGGCGCCCGTTACAGTGATGCCTTCAGCGCCTCAGTACAGGTCTTCCTGGCCCAGGAATCCGAACCCCGTGTCCGTTCCCTCCTCAGCAGCGGCGCCATCACCTACCCCGGCCTGGACGAAGCCAGCCTGGACGCGTACCTCGTCCGGTTGAAGGACGACGCGCGGCGCGGCTGGGCCATCAACTACGGCGAAACCTCCATCGACGAAGTGGGACTTGCTGCCCCCGTCTTCGACCACCGCGGCGAGATGGTGGCCGCGGTCCTGATCCCGGCTCCGCGGTTCCGGGTGTCGCAGGACCGCCTCCAGGCGCTCGGGGAATCCTGTGCCGCCGCGGCAGCGAAGGTTACGGCCCGGCTGGGTGGTACCGGCCGGAAGCAAGGAGTTCCTACGGAGGTCTGAGGTCCTGCGGTTTGTTCCACCAAAAGGCTTGAAGCTTCAAGTAATGAGGCGTAAGGTTAGTTGAAGATTCAACCACCTCCGCTAGGAACTGACATGACCGCAACCTTTGAACAGCACGTCCCCGGCTTCGCCGATGCCGCCACTGTGTGGACCCAGGAAGCAGCGGGAAGGAAGGTAACTGTCGAAGCCAGGTCTCCGTGCCGCTTCGGTTCGACGACGGATTCACAGTCCCGGCCGACGTTATGACCTTCCACGGGCTGGCCGATGGCAAAGAGCACCTGCTCCTCGCGCTGGGCGAATGGGAACAGGCATTGCTGCAGCAGGGGCCCGGGCGCCCGGCGCCCCTGGTCCGGCTCCACAGTGAATGCCTCACCGGAGACGTCTTCGGCAGTGAACGCTGCGACTGCGGGGCCCAGCTTCGCGAAGGTGTCGAAGCAGTTGCGGCCACCGGCGGCTTCCTTCTCTACCTCCGGCAGGAAGGCCGCGGAATCGGTCTTTACGCAAAGCTGGATGCCTACGCACTCCAGGACACGGGTCTGGATACCTACGAAGCCAACGTTGCCCTGGGGCACGGCGAGGACGAACGGGACTACACCGCTGCCGCCCAGATGCTCACCACCCTGGGTGTGGACTCCATCCGGCTGTTGAGCAACAACCCGGACAAGGCGGCGCAACTCAGCAGCCACGGCATCAGCGTCGCCGAGCAGGTTCCCACCGGCGTGCACCTCTCCGAAGCCAACCACCGCTACCTGGCAGCCAAGCGGGACCACACCGGCCACACGCTGAACCTGCCCGCCTGAACCCGGCCATTTTCCGAACAGGACCGCACATGACAATTTTTCTTGACGACACCGCGATTGCGCCGCTGGACCTTGACGCCGGCTTCCATGCTTTGAGCAAGGCGCACGGGTATATCCCCACCCATGATGAACTGCTCGCCCGCGTCGATGCCCTTATTCCCCGGCTGCGGGAGCGCGCCGAGGAAACGGAACGCCTCCGGCGAATCCCCGAGAGCACCATGGCTGAGCTGCAGGAGGCGGGCGTCTTCAAGATCCTCGCTCCAAAAGGGGTGGGCGGATACGGCATGGGCGTGGACGCCTACGTCGAGGTGGTGCGAAGGCTGGCGCAAGGCTGCCCTTCCACTGCCTGGAACGTCGGACACCTGATCGAGCATGTCTGGATGCTCGCACGCTGGCCCAAGGCGGCCCAGGATGAAGTCTTCGCGGAGGGTCCCGCCCCTCTGGCCGCCGCTACCGGAGCGCCGCTTGGTATTGCCGAGAAGGTGCCTGGCGGGTTCCGCATCACCGGCCGCTGGAGCTTCGCCTCGGGAGTGCTGCACTCACAGTGGGCACTTCTGGCGGTTGAACACGACGGGCCCGGGCACAACAAAGTCAGGCTGCAGTGCCTCGTTCCCATTGATGATGTGGAGGTGGTGGACACCTGGCACACCGCCGGCCTTCGAGGAACCGGGAGCAATGACATCCATGCCGAGGGGCTGTTTGTCCCCGCCCACAGAACCATGGAATGGTCACTGCTGGCCGCTGCGGACAACCCCGGCAGCCGGATCCATCCGGATCCAATGATCCATACGCCCATGGCCACACTCCTGAACATCGTGGCGCCGTCCGCTGCCCTGGGCGCCGCGGAATATGCCCTGGAACTGTTGCGGGGACAGATGCTCAAGCGCAAGGTCAAGAACACTGTGGAGAACCGCCAAGGTGATTCGCCGCTCGCGCAGGCCCGGTTTGCCCAGGCTTACGGACTGGTCACCACCGCGCGGCTGCACTGGGCGGAAGCGGCGAGTTTGGCAGCAGCGTCCCACCGGCGGCAGTCGGGGCAGGTATCGGGCGCGGGCATGACCGAGGAGGAAAGGGCGCAATACCGGCTGTCCTTTGCCCTCAGCGGCGAGGCGTCCGCGCAGGCTGTCACCATGATCATGGCGGGCTCCGGTGGCAGCGCCCACCGGCTTGCACACCCCCTTCAACGGATCCAGCGCGACGTCAGCGTCCTGCTCAACCATCCGACCCTGGCCACCGATCCGATCCTTGAGCAGGCAGGCCGCGGCCTCCTGGGCCTGGGCCTCACCGTCGCAAGCTTCTAGCAGGGGACGGCCACGTAGACTTGCCAGATGCGGTTGGTAGCGAGCGATATTGACGGAACGATCCTTGGACACGATGGAAAAATCAGTGACCGCACCGTCCGCGCCTTCCACGCCTGCCGCGACGCCGGCGTCGAACTCGTCTTTGTCACCGGGCGGCCGCCGCGCTGGCTGCACCCCCTGCAGGACCAGCTCGGACACACCGGCACCGTCATTTGCTCCAACGGCGCCGTGGTCTGGGACCTCGAAACGGAAAAGCTGGTGTCCGCCCGCACGCTGCCCATCGGGACCGTGCTGGAGGTCCGCCGGATCATCAAGGAGCTCCGCCCTGCCGCCTTGTTCGCCGCCGAAACCCTGACCGGCTTCCACCTCGAACCCGGCTTCATCGAGAACGAATCCAGCGAGCTGCTCAGCGAGTTCACCCCCGCGCCGCTCGCCGAAACCCTCGCCGCGGATGACTCGGTGGTCAAGTTCCTGGCGATCGTCCGGGAGGGCACCCCTGACGACTTCCTCGCCGAGGTGCGGCCCGCCGTCGGCCACCTGGCGGCCGTCACGCACTCCTCGCCGGGGGTTGCAATGCTGGAGCTGTGCCTTCCCGGTATCAACAAAGCGGTGACGCTGGCGGAATACGCGGCCTCGCTGGGCATTGACGCCGCTGACGTTGTGGCCTTTGGGGACATGCCCAACGATATCGAAATGCTCCGCTGGGCCGGCCACGGCTACGCGATGGCCAGCGGACACCCGGAGGCCATCCTCGCAGCGGGGCAGCAGGCGCCGCATTTTGACGACGACGGCGTGGCCCAGGTCCTCGAGGCCCGGTTGGCTTCGCTGGGTGTCCAGCTTCCCTAAGCCCTTTTCACAGCCTGCGCTCACCTGGCGTTCACCTTTGCTCCCTACGGTGGAAGCAGGGGGCAACACCTCCCCTTACGGCTCAAGGGGTAACGATGGCACGAACTGTAAAACACGGCGCTGCTGATGCGCCGCTGCGCAAGGCAACGCCCGCTCCGCACTGGAAACAGCTCCGGCAGGGCGACCGCGTCCGCGTGGTCTTCACGCCCGGTAATGAAACGGGCGGGCTGGTGGACGCGATCACCGGCGACCATACCGCGGTATGGGTGAACCTCGACGGCGGCCGCGGGCGTACATTGCTGCACTGCAGCGACGGTGTGGAGATACTCCCGGACGAAGACTAGGGGCTGCTTGGCGGCAGCGCCCTGCGGGCGCTCCCGCTCCGGTACGCTCACAACGTGAGTCTGCCATTCTTCACCCACTCCGGCGCCGGGGCCCAACCGCCAGTCGCCATGGCCCACCGCGGTTTTTCACGCGAAGGGCTGGAGAACTCGATGGCCGCGTTCCGCGCCGCCGTCGAACTCGGCTACCAGTACCTGGAAACGGATGTCCACACCACAGCGGACGGGGTGGTGCTCGTTTTCCATGACGAGACTCTGGACCGGGTGACCGACGGCGCAGGCCGCGTCGCCAGCCTGACAGCTGCCGACGTGGCCTTGGCGAAGATCGGAGGCCGTGAGCCCGTCCCCACCTTTGATGACCTGGTCACCGGGCTTCCCGGCGCGCGCCTCAACGTGGACGTCAAGGACTGGAACTCCGTCCGGAGCCTTGCCGCCGCCATCGAACGCCACCAGGCGCACCATCGGGTGCTGGTGACCAGCTTTTCGGACCGGCGGCGGCGGGCCGTGCTCAAGCTGCTGAGCCGGCCTGTGGCGTCGTCAGCCGGCGTTGTTCCGGTGGCCCTGTTTGTTGTGTTGGGGCGGCTGCTGCCGGGACCTGTTTTCCGCTGGGCCATGCGCCGGATCCTGCATGATGTCCACGCCCTCCAGGTGCCTGCGCGCAGGGGCGGGATCGAGGTGGTCACCCGCGGGTTTGTCCGGCGTGCGCACTCCCTGGGGCTGGTGGTCCATGTCTGGACCATCAACGATCCCGTTGAGATGCGCCGCCTGCTGGAGTTGGGCGTCGACGGGCTCGTCACCGACCGCGCGGACCTGCTCCGGGACGTGCTGCGCGAACGCGGTGAGTGGCCCGACGGGCAGCAGGAGTCCTGACCGGGCGGGTTATTCCCTGTTGGCCTATTCCTTCAGGTCCCGGCCTGTGCTGGTGGACGGGTCCTGGTCACCTTCGGTCGGATCGGCCCTCAGCTCGTCGGGGTTGCTGTCCGGCAATCCTCCGGAAACCCCCGGAACGCCCTGAGTTGAGCCTCCGCCTCCCGACTCCGTCCCGCCGGCGGGAGCGGATGCACTGCCTGCCAGCCCGCCGTCGTCGTTCGCCCGATCATTGTTGGTGTCGTCAACGTCCCCGCCCAAGGGCGATTCCGAGACCGGCCCTGGCGCTGGTCCGGCCTTCAGCCCGGGTGCCTTCTGCTTCTCCGCTTCCATGGCGTTGGACCCTTCGCTGAGGGAGGAGTGGACCTCCACGTCGCTGTTGGGATCCGCGGGGTCAGGAACATCCCGTTTCTCGGCGGGATCGCTCGTTCCGGCGAGATCCTCCATGGCGTTTTCTGCTGCCTTGCCGATGCTGTCGCCGATACCCATGTGACTGCTCCTTCCGACATCGCGCTCCGGCGCCCCCAGTGGACTTTCCGGAGCATTACCCTTCCAGAATTATCAGCATGCTTACAATTAGTCCAGAGCTGAGGCAATGGGCCGCGGCCGGGCAGGAAGGATCCATACTGTGAGCAGTTACCATCCGGAAAACGACCCCGCCAATCCTGACCAGCCGGGCAAACGTCACCCGGACGCCGGTCTGCAGGGCGCCGGTCCACAGGGAGGCAAGGACTCTGCAGGCTCACCGAATCCGGACCCGGCGGAGGGCAACGTCACGGGGCTGGAGCCCGGCGGGGGAGTGCCTCCGGGCGAGACGCCGCCAGCCGAGGACCAGATGAGCGGCGACCAGGGCCACGACGAGTAAGCAGGCCGGCCCATGCCGGGCCGGCCTGAGTCAGTGCAGCTCGTTATCAGTGCACGTCGTTTGTCAGTGCATCTCTTTGGGCGGCGAAACGTGCCCGGACTGTTCCGGGCCCACAAGCTGGCTCTTCAGGCCGTCCATGTCCAGGCGGGTGTTCCAGCTCGCCCAGTCCTGCGGCCGCACCGACGGCCGGCCCAGGAGGTAGCCCTGGCCGGCGCTGATGCCCAGCTCCGTCAGGACCTTGAGCTCGCCGACTGTCTCGATGCCCTCCGCTATCAGAGTGGTGCCGATCTGCTCAGCGAAGTCCACCAGGCAGCCGGCAAGGGCGCGCTGGATGCCGTCGTTGTCCACATCGCCAATGACGTTCCGGCCAACCTTCAGGAAGTCCGGCCGCAGGTGCACCATCCGGCTCAGCGCACCGGCCCCCGGATGGGTGTCATCAACCGCGATGCGCAGGCCCTGGTCGCGCAGCGGGTTGATGGCGGCGATGAACTGCGGGTACTCCTCGTCACTGACGGATTCGGTCAGTTCGAGCACCACACGGCTGATGGGCAGGTCGATGTGCTCGAACAATTCCGGCAGCCGCGGATCCAGGCAGGACGTGGGTGAAATGTTCAGCGAGACGTAAAGGTTTTGCGGGAGATCCCGGGCTGCGGCAGCGGCTGACCCGAGCGCGGAAAACTCCAGGTTTGCGCCCAAGCCTACGGCTGCTGCCTCGGCGAACCACAGTTCCGCGGCCGCGCCGTCGTCGCTGACAAAGCGCGACAACGCCTCGACACCCACTACTGTTTCGTCGGCCAGCCCATAAATGGGCTGGAACGCCGTCATCAGCATTTGGCTTTCAAGCAATGCGCTGATGCGGGACATACTGCGGATTGCATCAATCCGTTCCGCAAGCTGTGGCGGAATAGCGCTGGGTTCCAAGCGCATTTTCCGGACACTGTCCAGCGTTTCAACGGTGTTGGCGTCGCTGCGGCGGGTTTCCAGGAGATACTCCAGCAAGGCCCTTTCGGGCACGCCAGGATTCTCATCGAGGCTCTTGCTGAGGCGTTGCCGGACAGCGGCCCCGGACGGATCCGGATCCCCCAAAACAGCGGCGATGATTCCCCACGCCTGTACTCGAACCGACATTAGCTACGCCCCCAGTTGACGAAGTAATGACCCAATGGCCCTTTGATGTTCAATTGATAACCGCTTCTAAAGTCCAATGATGCTGGCAAGCCGCAAAATCACGGTGACGAAAATTAGACCCAGCACGATGATCGTATATCGGGGCGGACAAAAGCGCAGTACATTTCGCCTTACTGGTTAGCGCTTTCCGGCTGCGCCGCCAACAGATCGGGAACCTGGTCCGGCGGAACCGGCCTGCTGAAGTAATAGCCCTGGGCGCTGAGGCAGCCCAGGCCGCGGAGGATCTCCGCCTGTTCCGCGGTTTCGACCCCTTCCCAGACCGCCTCCAGGCCGCAGGCCCGGATGAGTTGCAGGACAGCCGCCACAAGTGCCGGCTGGCCTGGATCGGTGCCAAGGCCGTCGATCAGCGAGCGGTCCACCTTGACCCGGTCCACCGGCAAGCGGCGCAGATAGCTGATGGACGAATAGCCTGTTCCGAAGTCATCGATTTCGATCCCGACGCCGAGGCCGCGCAGCCCACCCAGCGAGTAACGGTCCAGTTCATTGCCCTTGACGATGGCCACCTCGGTCAGTTCCAGGACCACCTGTTCGGGCCGGACGCCGGTTTCCTTCAGGACGTTCCGCACATCCTCAATGAACTGGAGGCTTTGCAGGTCCGTGGCGGAGATGTTGATCCGCACGGAGAAGCGCTGGTCCACGAACTGTCCGGCGATCCATTCCCGCAGCTGGCGCACCGAGGCCCGCAGCACCCACAGCCCCAGTTCGGAGATCAGCCCGGCCTCCTCGGCCAACGGAATGAATTCGTCGGGCATTATGAGCCCGCGGGTGGGGTGGTTCCAGCGGACCAGCGCCTCCACGCCTTCGATCCGGCCGGAGCCCAGCTCCACTACCGGCTGGTAGTGCAGGGTCAATCCGTCGGTCCTGATAGCGGTGCGGAGGTCCTCCACCAGTTGGCTGCGGAGCCTACGTACCAGCAGCAGGCCGGGTTCGAACCGGTGGAGCCTGTTCTGCCCCTCAGCCTTGGAGGCGTACATGGCGACGTCGGCCTCCATCAGCATGTCCTCGGGCGTCTGGCCGGCGCCGCCAACGCTCAGTCCGATGCTGGCCCCGCAGCGCACGCTCCTCCCCGGCAGCTCGATCGGGTCATTCAGCGACGCCAGGATGCGGTGCCCCACGATGGCGGCCTGGTCGGCGGAGACCGCCGGCATCACGATTGCGAACTCGTCTCCGCCCAGCCGGGCGACGACGTCCGTGTCCCGCACCGCCGCGCGGACCCGTTCGCCCACCGTGACCAGTACCTGGTCGCCGGCGGTGTGGCCGAGGCTGTCGTTGATGGACTTAAAGGCGTCCAGGTCCATCAGCAGGATCACGGGCCCCTCATCCGCGCTGTCCTCGATGGCGGCCCTCAAGGCGTCGATGAGCGCAGAGCGGTTGGCCAGGCCGGTCAGGGGGTCCTGCATGGCCATTTTCTGCATTTCCAGGTGGGCTTCGTGCAGGAGTTGGGTGCGTACCTGCACCCGCTGTTCGAGTTCTTCGTAGATGATCTGAAGATCCTCGGCCAGGAGGTTGGTGCCCATAATGATGGCATCAAGTTCGTCGCGGGCTTCAGAAACGTTGATCCGTGAATTAAGGTCTCCCGATGCCAGCCGCACAATGCCTTCGAGCAGTTGCGAAAGCCGGGGGTCGTTGTCGGCAAACATCGGTTCCTCCTTCCGCGCTCAGTTGGCCCGGTTGCGGTCAATATCCAGTGGAAGGCTCACTGTGACGGTGGTGCCGGAGCCCAGGGTGGAGGCCACGTCGATCCGGCCGCCATGGCGGGCCACAATGTCCTTGGTAATGGCCAGTCCCAGCCCGGTTCCGGGAATGGCTCCGGACATGGCATTGGACGCCCGGTAGAACCTGGTGAAAACGTGGTCGATTTCCTCGCTGGAGATGCCGATGCCGGTGTCAGCCACGCTGACGGTTGCCCAGCGGGTGCCGTCTGCCGCCGCATGGGACTCGCTTCCCACCTCAATCCGGCCGCCGCTTGGCGTGAATTTGATGGCGTTGGACACCAGATTCGTGAATACCTGCTGCAGCTGCACCTCGTCAGCCAGGATTTCGGGGTCCTCCGGTGCAGGATCCACCGCAATAGTGACATTCTGCAGCTGGGCCAGGGGCCGCAGGGCCCCCGCCACCAGGTCCAGCGTCTGGCCCAGGCGCACCGGGGTGAGATGCATCAGATTGTCTTCGAGGCCATTGCGGGACACGCTGAGCATGTCCTCGATCAGCATCCGGAGCCGCTCGGTATTGCGGACCACGATGTCCAGCATCTGGTGGACTTCGGGCGATACGGGCTGCTCGGTGCTTTCCTGGATCATGTCCAGGTAGGCCATGATGGACGTCAGCGGGGTCCTGAGCTCGTGATTCACTGTGGCGAGGAAGTCGGTTTTCGCCTTGTCCAGCTGCCGAAGCTGCTTGACCACCTGCTGCTGGCTGCTGATCAGGTGGCTCTGGATCAGCCCGTGTGCTGCATTGCCGGCCACGTGCTGGATCAGGCCAAGCTCTGCGCGGGACCATTGCCGCGGCTCGTCCAGCATCGCGATCCAGATGATTCCCAGCGAGGAGCTGCCTTCACCCATCGGCACCGCCAGCAGCGAGGCCGCAGGGCCAGGGCGCGGGTTGCCTCCGGGCTCGCCTGTTTGCCCGTCCTCTTCGGACCCCTCGGAGGAGCTCAACGTTTCGGCCCCGGCCCACAGCATGTCGGCCGTCTGCCGGGCGGAGTCCTCGTCCGGCAGCGCGGTGTCAGCCAGCGGTTCAAGGCCCGGCCTGGTCCATGCGGCGGTGATGGGGGGAACCCGCTCGTCCTCGAACGTGGTCAGCCGGACGTGGTCTGCCTTGAACGTTCGCCCGAAGCCAGCGACCACATGGCCGGCGATCTCCTGGGGATCGTTGGTTCCGCGCACTGCGGCGGAAACCTGCCGGAGCTGTTCGCGCAGCGCCTCAGCCTCCTGCCGGGCGATCCTGCGCCGGGCCACCTGGCTGATCAGGGACGTGGCCCGGTGGACCAGTTCCTTGGGCGGCGGGGGTTTGGCGATGCAGTCGTGGACGCCGGGAGGCTGCATGGCTGCCAGTTCGGCCGGGCTGTCCAGATCCACCATCACCAGGACTGGCGCCTCGGCTTCGACCGCGGACAAGGACGTGTCCACCACGATGACGGAAGGTTCGCCTGCAGCCAGCAAGCGGGCGAGGCCGTCCGCATCACGCGCGGTGCGGACTTCATAACCAGCTTCCCGCAGTGCGCGCGCATTCAGGGCCAGCCGCCCGTCGTCGGGGTCCGCTACATAAGCGGTGCGTGGCACAGACGGGTCCCACGGCAAATCAGCCGCCACAATGCCCCCTTCGCTCCCAGTTGAGTACATTGTAGGGCGGCGCACCCCGGATGCTCCCTTGGAAGCTGCACATCGCCCCAGCGTGACGGAAGGAGGCCCCCTCCGCGGACGCCGACGCACCGCCGCCAGGCCTGAAACTGCTGCGTGGACCATGCGCAACATATATTTGGGCTGTGTCCTCTCCAGCGAAATCGGTGCGCTCCTCCTGGCGGAAGTACCTGATGATCCCCAAGCTTGCCCGGCTGTCCCGTTCTGCGCCCAAGGACCGGCGCCTGGCGTGGGACAAATACTGGGCAGGCATCAGGGCCACCGGCCCGGGCGGCGAGGTTTTGTGGGATTCGGGCCGTGACCACGAGTTCCTCGGTTACCGTGACGTGCTGCTGCGCCATGTGGATCCGGAACTTCCCCTGGTTGATGTGGGCTGCGGACACGGCAGTTTTACCCGCGCGCTGGCAGGGACCTTCCGCGAGGTGGTTGGTGTGGACGTGTCCGCCCATGCGGTGGCGCGTGCACGCGCGGAGTCGGAAGCGCAGGCAGGCCTGGCCGGGCGCATCCGTTTCGAAGCCCGGGATATGACAGCGCCCGGTGCCGCCCGCGGGCTCGCCGGTGAACGCGGCGCCAACGTGTTCATCCGCGGTGTGCTCCACGTCCTGAATCCTGCCGACCAGGCAGCGCTGGTGAAGAACCTTCGGGTCCTGGCAGGCGGCGGCGGCACGGTCTTCCTTGCCGAAACGAACTTCCAGGGCAACCCCCTGGACTATGTCTCGCATCTGGGCGCAACAGCCAAAGACATCCCGGCACCCCTCGAACGTGCCATCCGCGAACTGCCGATGCCGGGCCATTTTGGCCCTGAAGAGCGATCCAGCATCCTGCCGCAGGAGGCCTGGGAGCTCTTGGAGGACGGCGATGTCGCCATCGAAACGAATCCAGTGACCGGCGTGCCCGCGCAGAGCCGGATTCCCGGCTACTACGCCGTGCTGCGCCCGCGCCGCCAGCCGTTCCCGGCCTCAGGATCCCCAGCGGCCACGAGCCCTGCCCTTGACATGGAGGCTGGTCCGGAGGCTCCATAGTAAGTAGACTTACTAGTTACCTCCAGGGGAAAGGATGGCCATCATGGCACAGGACAAAGGTAACAACACGCGCGAAGCTGACGCGGACCGGGACGAAGAAGATCTGGGAGCAGGACCGGACGGCGGAAAGGTCCGCACTGGCCCGGAGTCATCAAAATCCCTGAAGTACTCGCAGGAGGTCACCTCACCGGAGGACGAGCCGGAGCGCGAGGGCCGCAGCCTGGTCACCACGCACCACGAAGTCATCAGGCAGTGGGCGGAGGAACGCGACGGCGTTCCCGCCACTGTGGAAGGCACTGAGCATGGTGACCATCTCGGTGTGCTGCGGATCGATTTCGGCGGCGAAAACGACAAGCTTCGCCACATCAGCTGGGAGGAATGGTTTGAAACCTTCGACTCCCGGGGACTGAATTTCATTTACCAGGAACAGCGCAGCGACGGCCAACAATCAAATTTCTTCCGGCTGGAAAATCCCGGCCGGGAAGACGCCTAAGCCGCATCCGTCCTGCCGTACCCCCACAAGACCTGCGCCGGAGAACCTCCGGCGCAGTCCCGTCGTCGGCAGGCGCATAACCTACAGGAACAACAATGCGCGAACTTATCCCAACCGGTTCCCTCCGCGGGATGCTGCTGCCACCCACCTACGGCCGGCATGTCACGGATTCCACCGCCTTCACCGTGCTGTCAGTGGAAATCTGGTCCACGGGCCTGGTGGTCAACATCCAGCTGGCCTCCGACAACGAACCGGAACCGGTCATCATCCTCCAGGACCACTTCGGCACCGAATACTCGCTGCTCAGGTCCGCGAACATCGGCTCGCGGAACCTGCAGGTCTTCACCCCCTCGGTGCCGCCCGGAACCCGGAGCCTGACCGTCAGATCCGCCGATGAGGCCCACCCCCGGCCGGTGGTGACCTTTGCTGTCCCGCTCATGGCGGTCCCGGACAGGCTGCCGGAAACGGACGACGGCGAGTATCCGCCACCGCCGGAACTGCGCCGCCCAGCCTGATCGCCAAAGCCGCCCCGCCTGATTGCCAACCTGATTGCCAAGAGGAGCCACCATGCAGGACACCACAGGTTTCAGCCCCGCCACCGCCATTGTCACCGCATCAGATTCCGGAATCGGCAAGGCCACTGCCGTGGCGTTGGCCCAAGCGGGGATGGATATCGGTGTCACCTGGCATTCTGACAAAGCGGGGGCTGAGGCAACGGCGGAAGAAGTCCGCAGCCTGGGCCGCAAGGCGGTGGTGCGGCAGCTGGACACCACTGATCTCCAGGGCGCCGGCGCCGTCATCGATGAACTGGCGGAAGAGCTCGGCGGCGTGGACGTCTTTGTGAACAACGCGGGGACCGGTGACGGGACAAAATTCCTGGACCTGGATGTCGAAACGTGGATGCAGACACTGGACACGAACCTCAATGGCGCGTTCGTCTGCCTGCAGGCCGCAGCCCGGCGCATGGTCCACGCCGGAAAGGGCGGGCGCCTGGTGGCAGTCACCAGCGTCCATGAATTCCAGCCGCGGGTGGGATCCTCCGCCTACGACGCCTCCAAGCACGGACTGGGCGGGCTCATGAAAACGCTGGCCCTGGAACTTGCCGAGCACGGCATCACCGCCAACAGCGTGGCCCCCGGCGAAATAGCCACCCCTATGACGGGGCAGGAGAACGAAGATCCCACCACCAAGGACAGGCCCGGCGTTCCGCTGGGACGGCCCGGCGACGCAAGGGAAATCGCCGCGGTGATCGCGTTCCTGGCTTCCCCCGCCTCGAGCTACGTCACCGGCGCCTCCTGGGCCGTGGACGGCGGCATGCTGCAGATGGGCCCGCAGGGCGGGTCCCACATCACCAGCCATGAATGGCGGCAGGGGTAGCCGCCGTCGGCTGAACGCCGTTGAACAGTCAGCAGGTTAGAGCTTCGCTTGGCTGAGCCTTACGGCCGGGACTCCATAAGTAGCGCACGCCCGTATTACGGCGAGGGCAAGCGCTTTCCCAGTGGCTGCTGGCATGATGGTGCCTATGCGCATTCTTATTGCTCCGGACAAGTTCAAGGGTTCCCTTACGGCTGCTGAAGCGGCCGCCGCCATCGCCGAGGGCGCCCTGCGCGTCTACCCGGACGCCGTCGCCACGCAGTTCCCCATAGCCGACGGCGGCGAGGGCACCCTGGAAGCCGCGGTGGCAGCCGGCTACGAAGAGCGGATCAACGCCGTGGTGGGCCCCATCCTTGCCCCGGTTGGCGCAGCCTGGGCCATCAGGAAAGCCGACGGCGGCAAGGTCACCGCTGTGATTGAAACCGCCCAGGCCTCCGGCCTTGCCGAGATGGAGCCAACCCCGGCCAATGCCCTGCGCGCCCACAGCTACGGCTGCGGCCAGCTGATAGCGGCCGCCCTGGATGCGGGAGCCACGGAAATCGTCCTCGGGCTCGGCGGATCCGCCATGACCGACGGCGGCAGCGGGGCCCTGCGCGCCCTGGGCCTGAAGCCGCTCGACGCCGCCGGGAATGTGGTGCCGCTCGGTGGCGGTTCGCTCGCAGACGTTGTGGCACTGGACACCACTGCGCTTGACCCCCGGCTGGCCGCTGCCAGCTTCCGCATCGCCGTCGACGTGCGCAACCCGCTGTACGGAACGCTGGGAGCTGCCCACGTCTTCTCCCCGCAGAAGGGCGCCGACGAGGAAGCCGTGGAACTGCTCGACGCCGGGCTGCGCAACTGGGCGTCCCTCCTGCGGGAGGCGACGGGCCGGGACGTCAACGTCGAGGGAGCGGGCGCCGCCGGCGGCTTCCCTGCGTCGTTCCTTGCCTTCACTGACGCCGCACTCGAAGGCGGCTTCGCGCTGGTGGCTGGACTGACCGGCCTGGCGGACCAGCTCGCCGAGGCTGACCTGGTGATCACCGGGGAAGGGTCCATGGACGGCCAGTCGCTGACCGGAAAGGCTCCGATTGCGCTCGCGGATGCTGCGCGGGAACGTGGCATTCCGGTGATCGTGGTGGCCGGCCGGATCCTGGTGACCCCGGAAGACCTTGCCGGGCATGGCGTGGTTGCCGCAGCGCAGTTGCTGGACGTGGCTTCGAGCCCCGATGACGCTGTGGCCAACGCCGCGAAGTACCTGGCCTGGGCGACAAGCCAGGTACTCGAGGGTGCCTAGCCCGGCAGCGGCTGGCTAAAGGCTGCCCGGCTAAACAATGGTGGTGTTGCGGCGGCGGCGCCAAATCAGGATCAGGATCAGGACCACCAGGACCACCGCGCCAATCACCCACGGCGTGTAATCGAGCCTGGTGGACTCGTTTTGCGCCGATTCGCCGGTGCCCGGATTGGCAGGGCCGGTGGAGGCGGTATCCCCGGGGGATGGTGTGGGAGACGCGGCCGACTGCGCCCACGCCCCTCCCGGGGATGCCGTGATGTGCTGCCCGAACGGGCTTGGCGCCGCGTGGGCGGATCCGGCAGAAAGCGCCGGTGCGGCAATGAGCAGCAGGGCCATCAGGGCTGTCCGAAAGAATGTACGCATGAAGTTCTCCTGTCGGGTTCAGGGGTAACGGTCAAAGGTCAAAACAAGGGGTTTGAAGCCGGCTTCAGGCAGGCTAGCTGTACTGTCCCGGCAGGTTAGTGACACGGGGATTGATTTGACGCAATAAGAGGACCTCCGGGTGTTGTGTGGTGCTTGTCGAGAGCAA
>FOEZ01000041.1 GCA_900110595.1 Arthrobacter sp. OV608
GCTCACCACTCATCCCACCTGGTTCGTCGCCGCGGACAGCGAAATCACGGAGCCGGATGCGGCAGGAAAGCTGCAAGATGCGCATCGGGCGGAGACACGTTGGAACATTCGGGGCATCCTTCGGGTTTTGTCGACTCTGACAGAGGATCCTCAACGTGGTGATCCCGATCACTAGACGATAAGGCGGCCTGGATACGATGTCAAGACTTCTGCATACGATGTCAAACGGCGGACGATACGTCATGAGGGAGCGCGCGAAGCACCTGGGTGCGTCAAATCTGCACTTGGACCGGATCCACCAGATCACCGTCACCCTTGCCGAGTTGGAGACGCGCATTAATGATGTGATGGAACCTTTTTCCCTCATAAGTGTGTTCCCCACCGGCAGACAACTGGCGTCCCAGGCCGGAGTACGTCCCGGGCGTAACGAGTCCGCCGGGCATATCAAATCCGCCCACACCCGGCCTGGAAATGCGCATCTGAAAGCAGCCCCCCGGCATCGAACATTACGACCGCACCGACACCGAACGATCCAAACAGCCCCTGCTGCGGCGGATGGAATGCCTCGGCTGCGAACCCATCCTCGCCCCACTACCCGCAGGCTAAGAACGACTGTTTTCCTGGCAGTTCAAACGTAGGGTCCGATCATCGTTCCGTCGACCGCTCGTGATGTGTGGCACCCGCCGGGATCGCTGCGATGTCTGCCTCCGGCTGGGCCAGAGGCAGACGTCGAGCGTCCCGTGAGCGCTCCTCGGTGTCGCGCTGAGTTACAGCAGACCTCCACGCTCCCACCGAAGAATCCGGAGGCGGCGACGCACTGCATGGGTGTTTCGGAGCGTGTCATTGGCCTGTTCTCCGTGCGTGGAATCAAGGGCCACACACGACCGTGATCCTGGCACGATGCACCTCCCCGGATGCATCTGCTCGCGAACCCCCACACGCCGCATCGCCACCACCGTGGCGATGCGGCGTTCAGATGGCCGGGACCAGCTGAGTAAGAACGCTGGGATCGGGTCGCCTGCTCGCGCAGCCTGACCGGAGACGACGCATCCGTGACGATGTGTCGTCTCGGTCCTACGGTGCGGGCGTCGCCTCGCGATGCGCTCCGACAAGAATGGACACCAGGACCGCGGGCTCCGTGCCAAGATTTCGCCAAGCGTGGTTAGTGCCTCGCTGCACCACGCAGGTCCCAGGCGTCAGCGTCTCGCGCCGACCCTCGTCCAGCTCCAGCACCAGCTCTCCCTTGATGACGCACAGGTAGTCGATCGAAGCCGTCGCATGGAAGGCCGCGTCGCCAGTCTCTGGATCGACCTCGTGCGAGTTCGCGATGCCGAGATGGTCTCCAGAGGCCGTCGTGCCATCCGACCGATCGGTGGCCCAGGAATCAGGTGGGATGGAGAAGACCGAGAACCGGGTCCCTCCAGGACCTGGGAAACCGGGAGATCGGACGGGAACAGCCGGGTCGAGCAGGCTGGCACCTCCATCGGGCGTACCCCAGATCTGCCACAGGGTCCCCGTGCGTTCCTTGGTCTCCGTCAGCGGTGTCCGCACGTGGATCGGCTCCACCGTGTCGACGGTTCGAAAGGTCGAGACCCCGGCCTCGTCCACCTCGGTGATGACGGCTCTGAATGATTCAAACACCTGTGTTTCCTCCAAGAAGTAGTAGGTAGATCATCGTCACGTGACACCGTTCGTGTCTCGGACTCTTGGTCCGTGATGACGGCAGCCTGCGAACCGCCGTGACGAACGGTCCGGGCAGGCCAGCGAGGTGGCCGACCGATTGCGCTTCCCGCAGGTCCCGCAGTCGGCCGGCCACCGCTGGTCACTTCAGGGTGCCTAGCGCAGTCAAGAAGCGGGGCAGGTCTACCTTGTCGGCACCCTTGCTGTAGCCCTCGAGGATCTCCTCCGGAGACTGCGATTCATCCGCCGGCTCTGTCCCCACGTTTTCGACAGCCACATCCATGGCCTTCTCCAGGGTTGACCGCCACTCCGCGATGAACGCCTCAGGATCGGTGACAGCCGAGGGCGCGGACTCGATGAGCTCCTTCTCGACGTGGTTTTGCTGGTGCTTGTGCAGCACCTCGTTCAGCGGACGCGCATCGACGATCGTGACGCCCTGGTCCTCAGCGCCCTTGGCGAAGGCCTTGTAGCCATCGAGCCCGGCCGTGAGCGCACGTCCGACGTAGTTGACCATCGCGGTCTCCATGATCTCGTGGACTTGGGCGGGCAGGCTGTCCCACGTGTCCTTGTTGACAGCCACCAGCGTGGACGCCGCAGCACTGGCGTCGACGGGGTGGTAGTACTTCGCCACCTCCCACAATCCCAACGCGGCGACTGTCGTGGGGTCCGCCATGTTGCAGTCGATCACGCCGCGCTGAAGTGCCTCATAGACACCTCCGCTCGGCAGCGTCACGGGTGCGAAGCCCATGGACACCGCCTCGGCCGACCAGACTGGCCCACCGACACGGGCCCTGACACCCTGCGCGTCCGCAGCAGAGGTGATGGCCTTATTGCAGATCATTCCGACGTTCGTGGCCGAGTTGTGCCCGCCCAGGAGCACGAGGTTGTGGCCCTCTGCCTCCTCCCGGATGGCTTCGGACGTGGTGAAAGTGTGCTGCAACGCAGCGCTCCCCTGGAGAAAGCCGTGAGGGGTGGCGCTGGAACGGAGCGACTGCATTCCGGTGAACCAGTTGACGACCGGCAGCTCCTCGGGATGGCGCGTCGCGAAGATCACGCCCATGTCCGCGACACCCGTCTCGACACCTTTCAGGTCCTCGGTGTCGGGCAGCAGGGAGCCTGAGAAGTAGGGTTCGATCGTCACCTTCCCGTTCGTCTTCTCGGCGACCTCGTCCACGAATCCCTGCACGGCGACGCCCGTCGGATGCGCTGCAGGGGCCGCGACGTGGAACGAGAGCGTCACCTTTTCCATCTCGTCGAGAGACCCAGTGGTACGCTCTCCACCCGACCCCCCGCACGCACTCAACGTCAATGCCAGTCCGGCCGTGGCGATCAAGCCGAGGCAGCTCCTCGTCTTTCGCAGGTGCATATGGTTCTACCTCTCTAGTACTCCGGAAGAAATCGCGACGAGATGATCGAGGTCCGATCAGAACGCCAGCGGCTGGGCTTCTTTGCCCACGCAACCTCCGGGTGAAGGATGCGAGCACTGTGACGTGCGTCATCCTGGATGCTAGACCGCTACTGAATACGATGTCAAGGGTGGTGAATACGAAGTCAGCGGACGCACTAGACTCACGAGGGATGCGACGGCGGCGAGGTCGTCCGCGCTCCAGCGCGTGAGCTCGGTGCCTTTCGGAAGCATTGACGGCAGGAACCCGCTAGTGTTCCTGGAGGGTGAAGTGCACGGGTCGGGGGCACTGTGAGCTGTCGACCGTCCCGCAGCGGAGGCCACCCCTGGAGTGGTGGAGTATTCGGCTGGGTTGTCCTCGCCATGGACGTTGGTGAGCCACCGCGCGATGGCTCAGTGAAAACCGATCGAAGCTATTCACAGACACGAGCGCACGACCCTTCTATGGTTCGTGTCAACTAGTGGGACTCAATCGTTGCGTTGATCTGGCGATGAATCTGACTGGCGATGTAGCGCTTGAGGAGGCGTCGAATTTCGCGTGTCGACTTACCCTCTACCAGCCGGCTCGGGTTCTGCCGCTTCCCCGTCGCGCACTGGCGTCAGAACTGGTCCACAAACCCGGTGCTTATCTCCAGTCTTCCGAGCCGCGTCTTCGATGTCCGGCAGGAACGTTTGGCCGTTTTGATTGCCGTGGTGGACATGGTGATCTCCGGTGTATCCATTTCGGAAAGTGCTGAGCGCGGTCGATGGATCGCCGAACACGGTGAAGGCGTATGCGCACGATTTGAAGGACTTCTTCGTCTTCCTTACGTACCGGGGGCTGGACTGGCGCCGGGTCACGCTGGAAGACGTTGGAGCTCGTTTTTCCAGCATCAGGCGCGGCACGGGTTGGATCTGGGAAATCTGCTGGTGACGTGGGCGGCGCCGGGCGGCAGATCGGCGTGGAAGCCGTTTTTGCACCGCATCAGCAAGGGACGTCCGCAGCAGCGCCGGGAAATGGCTTTGAAGGCCCCGGTTAGGCCCGAAACCGGCCGAACGCCCGCCACGGGCCTTGCCGAACAACCCCTCTGACAGCTGATCGCCCGGCCCGGGTGAGACGACAGACATGTGGAGTGACCCGCTTGCCGGCTATGAGTAACACGAACGGAAACATTTGTGCGACCCCTGACTTGAGATTTGCGGCACCGCTCCAGCCCCCAGCAGCACCCGAGGCTCAACATCTAAGGGCGCAGCCTCAGAACGCCCTCTGACAAAACCACCTACATATCAGCCGGAAGCCGAACGTGGGTCGTCGACATGTGCGTCGAACGCCGCGTTGATCATGTGTGCTTCGTCCCAGTCACGGTCCGAGACGGATTTGCCACCCATTTGTGGTAGCACTGCTTCGAGAAGGCGAGCACCCGGCAGGCCACCACGACGGGCACCCGGAACGGGGCGCCTTTCGCGGCAAGGTCACGGACCAGCGGGTACATCTTTTGGGGGGTTGTGCTTGCGAGAGACACGTCACGGCGCGCCGCATCGCCGCGGCCTCCTGCTCGAGCAGGCAGATCCGTTTGAGTAGCTTCCCGTAACGCCGCCGCATCATCCGCTGTACCGCCAGGCGACGCCGCACAAGACCACGCTCGTGGACTTCGGCCTTCTGCAGCCAGGTCGCCAACGCTGACTTGGAGACTCTGAAGTCCTCCGCGATCTGCAGCTGTGTGACGCCGCCCTGCTGGGCCAGCGCGATCACGTCACGCGTGAACTCATCCGTCTTTAAGGTTTATTGGAAAAGGAAGTTCTCGTTCATTTCCTCCGTTGTATCCTGCGGCCGATTAGGAAATCGAACGAGGGCCTGAGGGGCGCACGACGTTGAGTGCGAATGTGGTGAACGCGTCCTCGACCTCGGAGCGGTCCAGGCGGCCTCCGTCACGGAACCACCGGGCGATTGAGAACAACGAGTCGCAGATGAACTGCTGGGCCATTCTTGGATCGGCGTCGTAGAACGTTCCGCTGCTCATGCCATGGTGGATTACCGCTGTCCAACGGTTACGGAAGTCCTCCTCCAGTCCCTTGAGCTGCTTTGACGCGCCGAGAGTGAGGCTTGCTCGTTCGCTTTGAAACATGATCGCCGCGGCGGCGTACTCGCGCAGGGTGTCCAGTGACACTCTTACCAGTGCCTCGAGTTGTGCTTCTGGAGTTTGCGCCGCATCGACCCGCTCGTCGAAGCGTTTGAGTAGAACTTCAAGAAACCCGACCAGCAACCGCTCTATGACCTGCTCACGGGTCTCGGCCCAGGCACGTGCCTCGAAGGCGTTCAGGCCCAGCAATTCGGCGACTTCTTCGGCGAGTTTGGCCGAGGAGTCATCCGCTGCGGTTGCACCCGCACCCTTTCCTGGTGACGGGTCCGGCAGGTGCACCTGCCCAAAGCGGCCACGCAGGAACGTCATTGGCAACTCGTCGGACTCAACGTTGAGGTCAATTACCCGGCCGACCACGATCTCGTGATCGCCCGAGTCGAAGACCTGCTCGATCGTGCAGTCGACCCATGCGGTCACGCCGCTCAAAATGGGGGATCCGGTCGGGGCCGGCCGCCAGTCAGCACCCTCGAACTTCTTCCCGTCGCGGGCGGAGAACTGACGACTCAGTTCTCCTTGGCTGGCACCTAACACGTTCACGCAAAACGAACCCGATGATTGGATCTTTGGCCAGCTCGTTGATGACTTCGCGGGCATGAACGAGACCAGGGGCGGGTCCAGGCTCAAAGAGTTGAAGGTGCCCACCACCATGCCCACAGGCCCACTGCCGGGAACGTCGGCGGTAACGATGGAGACCCCGGTGGGATAGTGACCGAGGACGTTCCTAAAGAGATCTCCGGCGATTGCCGGCGCTTCGTTTCCCATGAGATACCTTTCGTCGTGAAGCGATTCGAATCACGCTTCGGAGGACTGACTAGTTGGGGATAACTGGCCAGATACTTGCGTCCTCACGAACGCACCGATCTCGTCCAGTGCCTGCTGCCCCTGGGGCAGGAACGATGAGAACAGAGGCCAGACGTGCACCATGTCGGCGTACTCTTTGTACTCGACATGCACGCCTTCGCGGCGGAGCTTAGCGGCCAGGTTCCGCGAGTCGTCCCGAAGGACTTCCCTGCTTCCCACGAGCAACAGCGTGGGCGGCAGCCAGCTAAGATCCACCAGCATGGGAAACGCTGCCGGAGCCTCTTCCGGTCCCCGACCATCGAGGTAGAGTGCCGCGTTCCGGCGGGTACCCGTTTGCGCGCAGAGCGGGTCGATGCCTGCCAGCTCTTGGTAGCTGGGGTTGCTGACCGTTAGGTCAACGAGCGGCGAGACCAGGACGATGCTTGAGGGAACGGGTGTCCCGACGCGGTGTAATTCCACGAGAGAGCTCAGTATCAGGCCCCCACCCGCGGAGTCTCCAATGACGAAGCATGCCCGCGGTCCGACTTCATTGATCGCCGCGGCAAGCACGTTTCGGGCATCCTGGACGGCTGCCGGGAACGGGTGCTCCGGCGCGAGCCGGTACTCGACCACGAAGACCCGCGCGTCGATTGCCCGGGACACCTCGGCGGCAAACGCGCAGTACCCCTTCGCCGAACCCATGACGTACCCGCCGCCGTGCAGCATGACACCAATCCGGTGCTCTGAAGCACCGGCCGCTTGTACCCAGTACCCGTCTACCCCGCCGTAAGTCGCTGCAGTGATGGATGCCTCGTGCCGGATGGGCAGCTGGGCCAGGACCGCCTCAAATCCTTCGCGCTGGTCTTCCAGGGTCGCTCCGCGCTCGGAAGGTATCGCTTCTTGGAACATCGTCACTACGCGGTCGACCAGAACGGCGGTGTCGGCGTGGGCAGGTTCTGCAACTTCCTGCCCGTGTTCTGGAGCATTCGAGTACCAGTACACCGGCTCGGCGATGACCACGGGCTGATCGAGATCATCAAGGGTTACGACAATCTTCAGCGTCACGCGTGTGCCGTCGCCTTTATCGGTCGCGTCGAGCATCGAAGCGTGGAGCCGCAGCCGCGAATTGACCGGGATCGGGCGCGTGATCCGCACCCGTTCACTGCCGTAGATCAGCCCGAGGGTTACGCCCTCCACCTTGAATATCCGGTCAATCAGGCGCGGGATCATCGACAAGACAAGGTCGGCGTGGACGAGCGTCCCGCCGAACCGGCTGCTTTCTGCCCGGACAGGGTCGGTGTGAATCCAGTCGTCGCTGCCCGTCAAGGCGGCAAATTCATCAATCATTGCCTGCGTTATGACGGGCCCGTCGGCGCTTCCGAGGTCATTGCCGACCTGAGATGCGAACTCGTCAATGCTGGCGAACACTCGAGGGCTCATACACTCTCCTTGCTCGGTGCGTAAATGATATTCCGCTCCTGGAGCGCCTGAGCTTCTTCAGGCGCGAACCCGATTTCGTCCAGAAGTTCCAGCGTGTCTTCCCCCAGCCGCGGCGGGCGGTATGAGGCGACCCGATCCCACGCGCTGGAACGGTACGGTGTCGACGGCAGCCAGTGCGGCTCGGTCATGTCGTTATCAACCCAGGCAAAATCTCCGTAACCGCGCAGTTCAGCGTCACCGACGATCTCCAGGTGGGAGCGCACCGGCCCGGCAATGATGCCCGCTTCACCCAGCAGCTTCGCCCACTCCGCCCGCCCCTTCCGGGCAAAGATCGGCGCGAGAACGTCCTTGAGTTCTTTCTTATGGGCGATTCGATCCGCATTGGTGACGAAACGAGGGTCGTCATGGACCTCGGGAATCGCCAGGAGGTCACACAGCTTCCTCCACTGATCCGGATAGTAAGCGACCACCTGCAAATATCCGTCAGCGACGCGGAACATATCCGTCGGAGCACCCAGAGCACCAGCAGTGTTGCCCCCACGTTCAACCTCTTCACCAAAACGCGAAGCGATCGCGAACGCAGAACTCTGCACATAGGTCGCCACCTCGAACAGTGACAGACGCAGGTGAGCACCCACCCCCGTAGAGGTGCGCTGGAGCAGGGCAGCGAGGATAGCCTGGCCAATGGCAAGCCCGGTGGCCGCATCAACGACCTGGATACCGACCTTATACGGCTCGCCTTCCTCAGGCCCCGTTATCGCCATCAGGCCGGACTGGGCCTGCAATACCGCGTCAGTGCCTGGCAAGTTCCTTCCAGCACCGTCCGGGTTATACCCGGACAACGACGTGTAGACGATACGGGGATTCAATGCCTTTACCGCCTCATAACCGAAACCGAGCCGATCCATCACCCCGGGCCGGAAGTTCTGCAAAAGAACGTCACTGGTCGCGATAAGCCTTTCGATGATCTCGCGACCCTCGGGGGTTCTGATGTCTACCGCAAGCGCACGCTTGCCGCGGTTATACGCGGCGAAAATAGCGGGAATCCCCACTTCCGGACCCACACGCCGCCCCAGTTCACCCTCCGGGCGTTCGATCTTGATCACCTCGGCCCCGAGATCTGCGAGCATCACACCGGCCGAGGGACCCGCGATCAGCTGTGTGAAGTCCAGCACACGGTGTCCGGCCAGCGGACCTTGAATCATTTCGTTCGGCATTTCTCTGGAGTACCCTTCATCGACCTTGAAAAGACGGCATGTCGTTCTTCTGGATGAACGCGTTACGGGCGAGCTCGTGATCCTTCGTTGACCACGCATCACGCTGGCTCTCAGCCTCAAGCTGCAACGCCTCGTGGACGCTCGAGGACAAACTCTCATCAAGCATCCGCTTGGTCAGACCCAGCGCAACAGTCGGACCAGCGGCAAGTTGCCTGGCAAGTTCCATCGCACGTCCCAGGACAGCCTCCGGCGCGCAAAGCTCAGTAACAAGTCCCCACTGGCTGGCTTCCTCGGCCGTCAACCGCCCCTTGATAAAGGCAAGTTCCTTGGCCCTCGCCGCACCCACCAGGCGCGGCAACGTGTATGACACTCCGAAATCGGGCACAAGCCCAATACGGCTGAAAGCCAAAACGAAATCCGCCTCCCTCGACACCACACGGAAATCGCAGGCAAGAGCCAAACCCACACCAGCCCCGGCCGCCACAGCATTAACCGCCGCAATCGTCGGCTTAGCAAGCCGCAGCAAAGGCAAAACGATAGTCTCGTGCAATTGACGCATCGCCTTGTCCGCCGCATCCGGAGACTGCAGCTCATGCATGCCCTTAACATCGCCCCCGGCACAAAACGCCTTACCGGTTCCCGTGATCACTACACAGCGAACCTCAGGCCTGGAAGCCTCAACGAGCGCTTCACTCAGTGCAAGCTTCATCTCAGTCGTCAAAGCATTACGGTTACCGTCCCGCACCAACTCGATCAAAAGCACAGACCCGTGCCGCGAAAGTCGAAGCTGCTCATCCGACCGGACTGTCGTACCACTCACCGACATGTCATGTTCCTCTCTCCATTGAGCATAGATATGGCTGCCCGCGGCGCACGCGGGTGCAGAGCGTTCCCAGAATCCACCGCGGAACGGTGCTGCAGACTGGAACGGCTCATGACACTAACT
>FOEZ01000064.1 GCA_900110595.1 Arthrobacter sp. OV608
AGTGGCTCTTCGCGGTTGATGGGGAATGAGTTCGTGTCGTTGAAGACAAAGGGGCCCGTGGCCCTGCTGGGATGAGGGTGTCTAGCATTCAACCTGGAACAGGGCCACGAGCCCTTGAACGAGCCTACCGGGGTCGCAGCCGATGCTGCTACCATCCTCTTCAACCTGCCCGACTACCACGTCATCTCCACCGCCATCACTGCCGGCCGGCGGCAGGTCATCATCGAAACCGACTAGCCGCCGGGCTGCCCAAGCTGCGGAGTCATCGCATCCCGGCGGAAGGAACGACGCTTCCAGCGGCTCCGGGATCTTCCTGTGGCCGGGCCGGTGGAGGTGCTCTGGTCCAAGTAGCGCTGGTACTGCGAGGAACCGGCTGCGACCGGCTATCGTTCTTCGAATCCACCCCGCAGGTCCCGCGCCGGGCCCGCTCCACAAGCCGGCTCCGGGACCAGCTCGTGGACGCCGTGATCCGGTCCGGCAGGGCCGTCTCTGAGACAGCCCTTGGCTTCGCCGTGTCCTGGTGGATGGTCCGCGGCGCCGTCACCGAAGCGTATCTGCTGAAGCTGCTCGACGTAAACCAACTCAGCCCGCGGATGCTTGGCATTGATGAGCACCGGTTCCGGTCCGTGCGCTACTTCCAGGACCCGGGGACGAAGACCTGGACCCGCTTCGAACCCTGGATGACCACCATCGTCGATCTGGACACCGGGCAGGTCCTGGGCGTGGTCGAGGGGGGCGGGACCACGAGGGCGTCGGGGACTGGCTATTCGCCCGGCCCTTGGAGTGGCGGCTGGCCGTGCAGGTCGTCGCGTCGACCCCTCCGCGGCATTCAGAAAAGCCTTGCGGATGTGGCTGCCCCGCACCGCGGTCGCAGTCGATCACTTCCACCTGATCTCCCTGGCCAGTCTTCGCCGTCGACGATCCAACCGGCACCCTCCAGGCGGTCTGGCAGGTCAAAAAACAGCTCAGGGCATTGCTCCGCACCGGCTCCTTGGAAGACGCCGTAGCAGCGAAAACAATGCTCGAAGAATCCGTGAAGGCAGCAGCACGGCCGGAGACGAACAGGCTCTACCGCACAGTCTGTCGGTGGTGGAAAGAGATCGAGGTGCTGACAATCACCGCCGCCACGACAGGCAGGTCGAGGCCAACAACACGCCATAAAAAACATCAAACGCACCGCCCCGCGGCTACCGCAACCCTGCCAATTACAAAGCGGTTATTCTCTTGAGAAGTGCCGTCCTGACGGCGGCATGACACTTATCTCAGGGACCCGTTCCCCC
>FOEZ01000042.1 GCA_900110595.1 Arthrobacter sp. OV608
GAGCCCCGGCCGATATGGATTGTGTCATCTTTGACCACCTGTGTTTCTGGACCCAGTAATCTCTGGAGTCATCGTTTTTGAGTCAGTGGCGCAACGAAGCGAACTCCATGCGCGTGTAATTTGAGTGTTCAATGGAGCGACGGACTTCTGAGCGTTTACACTTCCAAGCCTGTCCTGACGCAAGTACTGGTAAAGCGTCTCGCGGCTGATCCCATAGGCACAGGAAGGGACGGCTTTCGGTACACCGCTGCCTCGCGCCGAAAGTTCGGCGGCCCACTGCTGGCGCCTCGCTGCTTGGCCAGGACGAGGCTTTCCCTTTCGTGTTCCCCCAATGAGGGAGCGTCGAATTCGGCGAAGGCGCCCACGACTGAGAGCATGAGGTTGGCCACGGGGGACGCCTCCCTGGTGAAGACAACGCTCTCTTTGGCGAACTCCAATTCAGACTCCTCTGAGTGTCAGGCCTTGGGCGACAGCACGGAGCTCGTCGACGTTGCGGGCGGACAAATCGGCCCACAGGAGTCGTGCTCAACCGGCTGCAACTGTAACCCTTCTTGACCCAGCAACCAGGGCAACCTTGTTCTCGAGCAATCCCATAACTCTCCCTTGAGTTTCTTCTCATGATCCGTCCCACGCCCACGAGCGCTGAAGAAGTTCGTGTCGACGAAGGGAGATTCCTTCACTTTTGGCATCGTAGTCAAGACGTGTGCTTCAACGCAATACGCTCGTGCGTACATCGTTCCCACGCCTGGCGGCTACAGGCGGTCGCCCTGTCACCCCCAGCGACGGTTGGAGATCCGCCGGATAGACAGGCTTCCGTCCCGGCCGCGCCGTCCGTGGTCGAGGCGGCTTTAGAGCCTGGCACAACGCGGACCGGGCATAGTCCCGGTGCCAGCCGATCAAATTCACCGACTCGGTAAGGATCTGACCCTTCACCTTCCTGTCCGCCGCGGTACCGCGGCGCCAGACTCTTCGTCACTACCTTGCACTCACCCGTAGTCAGTCCCATCCACAACGACCAATTCTGCTACAAGGCCCAGAGACACCCCGCCCAGTCTGAGGATTTCCCAGTCAAGCAAACGTATCGACCTCCCGCCGAGGTTCTTATGAGTCAAATTCGGACACTTGCTTGCGCGCCGGCATCAGGTTACGATTCTATGAATTCGATTCCATGACAAATAGTCGATGACGTGTTCGCAGTGCTTCAAGGAATGGCTCGCGTTGCGGGCCCTGACGCCAATGATGAGACAGGGCTGAGGTAACAGGCATGGGTTTGCCCAAGAGCAAGGTTGCACTTGTTACGGGAGCTGCTCGCAGTCAACGGCGTTCGCACGCCATCAGCATCGACGCAGTAGGCACTGACATCATCGCCCTCGACATCCACTCCAAAGACGTCGCGACCGAAAGGTGTGACCCCGCAACACAGGTCGGTCTTCAGGAGACGGCGCGGTTCGTCGAGCTCTTAGGCCTCCGTATCGTGTCCGGGGTAGGAGACGCGCGCGGACTGGGGCAAGTACAGAATGTCAACCGCCGGATGAACATGTATCAGGCGCTGTTCGACAGGGCCGCGCCCCACATTGACATCCCCGGGGTCGACGATGTGCAGGGCGCGTTCGCCTCCCTCGATCCGCTGCCGGACCTGCCCTGGATCCAGTCCAACCATGTGTCGGACACGGTCTTGTGGTCGCCCTCGGATCACGCCAAGTTCATCACCGGCGTCGCGCTGCCTGCCGACGCCGGCACCACTGTCAAGAAAGGCAATTGTTCCATATGATCGAGCACGATTCCTTCTTTATCGACGGCGCCTGGCGCGCCGCAAAGTCCGACCGTAGCTTCGACGTGATCTCGCCTCGCTCAGAAGAGGTCGTCGGACGTGTCCCTGCCGCCTCGCGGGAAGACATTGACGAGGCGGTCGCGGCAGCGCGCCGGGCCTTTGACGACGGCCCCTGGCCCCGGATGAGTCCTGCCGAGCGCGCGGACTACCTCACTCGCATCGCCACGGCAATCGAGAAGCGTCAACATGAGCTGGCGCCCCTGATCTCCGAAGAGCTGGGCTGTTCCATGCCCCTCTCGCAGTACTACATGACGGTAGCGCCCGTGTTGAGCTTTAACTACTACGCTGAGATCGGGCGAACGCTGGAGCTCGAGGAAGTCCGGATCAGTGATCTCACGAGCTTTACCGGGGGGTCAGCAGGCGGCCCCACGGTCCCGATGGCAGGCAACAGCCTCGTCGTGCGGGAGCCGGTTGGCGTGGTGGCGTCGTTCCCCGCCTACAACTTCGCGATCCCGGCGATCGGACAGAAGCTGGGGCCAGCACTGATCGCGGGCTGCACCGTGGTGGTCAAGGTCCCTGAGCCCACCCCGCTTGCCACTTTCGTCTACGGGGAGATCTTCGAGGAAGCAGGTCTGCCGCCCGGCGTCGTGAACATCGTTGCGGCCGAGCCGGCCGAGTCGGCGTACCTGGTCGAGCACCCTGGCGTCGACATGGTCAGCTTCACCGGATCGGATGCGGTCGGTGCCAAGATCGCGGCAGCCTGTGGTGCCCTGGTGCGGCCGGTGCTCCTGGAGCTCGGCGGTAAGTCTGCCGCAATCGTTCTGGATGACGCGCGGCTGGAGGACGTTGTACCCGCGCTGGTCGGTGGCAGCGTCGGCGCCAACTCGGGACAGCACTGTGTTTCGCGGACCCGGTTCATCGTGCCGGCCGAGCAGTACAACGCGTACGCCGAGGCGCTCGCGCAGGCGTTCTCGTCCCTCAAGATCGGCGACCCTATGGACCCGGACACGGTGGTCGGCCCGCTCGTAACCGCCAGGCAGCGTGATCGCGTCGAGTCGTTCGTCGAGGAAGCCCGGCGTGAAGGAGCTACGGTGGCTACTGGTGGTCAGCGGCCCGCCGACATGTCCGTGGGCTGGTACTACGAGCCCACGCTGATCACCAATGCTCACAACGGGATGAAAATCGCCCGCGAAGAGGTGTTTGGCCCCGTCGCCGTCCTCATCCCGCACGACGGAGAGGAAGACGCCATCCGCATCGCGAACGAGAGCCCCTACGGCCTCGCGGGGTCGGTGTTCACCGCTGACGACGCCCACGGCTTTGAGGTGGCACGGCGCATCCGGACAGGGACCTTCTCGGTTAACACCGTCACCGCCGATCTGGGTTCACCCTTCGGTGGGTACGGCAAGTCAGGGATAGGACGCGAACACGGCCCGACGGCCGTGGACGAGTACCTCCACAGCCGCACGATCTCGATGGATCCGGGCAAGCAGCTGCCGGACGCGGTGACCAACGGGGTGCGCCGCGGTGACGGACCGGGAAGCCTCGAACCGTAACCACAGCCGTCCGGAACAAGACGCAAATGGGGAGACAGAGCGGCAGAACCTAGGTTTAGCCACCCGCAGCCCTGTCCGTCCAAAGCCAATACTTCACAGATCAGACCAGTCCCCGCCTCAACGGGACAATCGAAAGGGCCACCCGTGGCAATCATCTTGAAAGCAGCAAACCTCAGCGTCAGTCCGGCTGCCGCTTGGGACATCGTCGATCGCTTCATGCGGGCCGACATCCGCGTGTTCAGCTTCATAAAGGAGAATCGCATCGAAGGTCCTGTGCGAACCGTGGTCTCCGACGTCGCGGGAGGCCTCGAACAGCCGGAACTGAACATCACGATCGACCCTGAGCACATGTACGCTTCTTACACCGTGCTCGAATCGCCGTTCTGGAAGGCGACCTATCATCACGGGTCCATGCGGGTCTTTGACACCGGCGACGGTCGCTGCCGCTTCGAGTGGATCACTGACGTCGCTCCGGATTCCTGGGCAGCGGAACTCAGCGGGGAGTACATGGACATGTTGTGGTCTGATCTGGTCAAGGTCCTTGAGACGGGTAAGGAAGCACCGCTGCCAGAGGTTGCCGGCGCCTAAAGTCTCAAGCAGCCTCGTCAGTCGCGATCGACGATCCGTATCGCCGCCCCCCGGCTGGCCCATTTCAACTCCGTGGAGGCTTCGCAAGCGACAAATCGATGAAGGCGGATGCGTTACGTGGGGTGCGGCAAGTTTGAGCCGGCGGACACTCCTCGTCCGCATATGTCACAGCGGCGTGCGTTGCGGCAGGGATGTCGTCCCTGCCGCAACAACTGGACGATCTCGCCTCGTTCCTTCGGATTTCGGTTGCTACTCAGGTCGCCGCAACACAGGTCTGCGCAACCGTGGAATCGCCGGCGGAGCCTACAAGTGCGCCTACGTCGAAGAGAACTTTGAAACCCGGACCGTGCGTGGATTCTCGCAGGAAACTTCCTGAACCAGCGGTACGACGATTATCGCCGAATTGGGAGCCTGTTGGCCGGAAACGGCTAGGTCATCTCTCGAGACCGCAGCATTGAGGGGTTCGAATCCACTCCCCAGCCTTCATCGACAGGCTGAAGGGCGAACCTCGGGAAGATCATCGTGAGGATTTGACCGTCGTCTGTAGCGGCGTTGGCTGCTGAGTCCCGAGACTGGCGCACCATGCGTGGCAGCGTAGCTCTCACGGAGGTGACCTTTCCGCAGCCTTGCCCTGGGCTCGCGCATCTCCCAGTACAAGCTGGCCGACAAGATGCGAATGACCATCACACCTGCGTGGAGCGATCCGACGGCCCTCCAGTGAGGGCCTGTGATCGCAGCAACGCGGGCAATAGCCCCAGAAGCTGCTACCCGTCACACGGCTCCGGGGCTAGGACACGAGCACGATGAACCGGGAATTCCACCGGGCCGTCTATGCGGCCTCATACAACGACGTCATTATCAAGCTCCCGGATGACCTGTGGGACAAGTCCGACCACCACCGCCGCATCGAGGAGTCGGCGGTATTAGCCGGTTCTCTCCAGGGTTACCGCCTGGACATTTTCGGGCGATGTACCGGGTCTAGGCCGCTGCTTGATGGCTACGGGTGCGAGTTTCGTGAGTTTGTGGAGGGATTCCAGTCACGCGGCCCGCGTGTTGAACAGGTTGTTGAGAGGTGTTGTGAGGTGTCCAGAGTGGATGTGAAGCGGTCAGGTCATACCTTGGGTTCGCGGCAAGTTCGCACCACGGCTCGGCCAGCGGATCCGGTAGGGCGATCTGGGTTGTCCCGTGCTTGATGGTGACAAGCTCTCCGAGGATAGTCACATCGTTCCAAGTCAGAGGTGCGTGTTTTCAGCCTGCTGTCCGACAGCGAGGACGAGGATCGCACATACGCCGTCTGATCCTCTAATAGGTCCCCCCACGACTCGCGGTCAGACATCCTGATGCCTCACGACGTGGGTCTTTCCCATAGCGGCGCGCTTATGGCCCTAATCCGCCGCTTCGCACACGTTCCAGCCGAACCGATGATTCCGGAAGCGATTTGAGTGTCACCCTGGAATTAACAAGCGGTTGCTGGCGCAGCACCGCAGACGACGCAATCGTCCAGCCCTCCGCGGCCTGTTTGATGCTGATGAATCAGGTCAGGGCCGACAGGCTGGATGGCTGGCGGTAGCGACTGTGACCCATGAACCTTTAGGATGCACAGGCTAGTCGGTTGAGTAGCGCCAGCACGAAAAGCAAGAGCGACCCGTTGCTGGAACCTCCCGATCTGTGTGTCGCGAAATTCCAGGTGGAAATGCGTTAGACCAGTGAATCCGCCATGCCGGGACACCTGCACCACTACTCGCGGAGGACCTAACCGTGGGGGGAACTCCGGCGCGCACTCTTCCTGCTTGGCGGTTTGGCGGTGATAGCAGTCCTGCGCCCCCTGCTCTGTGACGCCCAACGCCTTCGCCGATATCCACCGGGGGGCGTCTGCTCGCGAGCTTCGTGCACGACGTACCAGCGGCGGGTAACAAGGACGTTGACCGCGGCGGCATTTGCGGCTTAGCCGCGTATGGGCTGCCAGTCGGCATCTTCCAACTCGCCTCGGGCTGCATCCGGGTAAGGTGCCCCTCTGCCGCGATACGAATCCACACGCTGCGTCGCTCGTATGTCTGCCACGCTTCGAAGTGCTCCGGCAAGGCGGGAAGGCTGGAGGTGCGTCAAGGATCATTGAGCTTGTTCAGGGGCTGCAACTACTGTTGCGGGGACAAGCTGCAGCAGAGGGAGCGCCAATCAGCCTAGTTCTGCTGTATGACCTCGAGGCAAGGCAAGGCGCTTGCAGAGTTGCTCACCGGTGCCAGCAGCTTGACCGGGCTCTGAGCCTGAGAGACAAGGCAACGTCGCACACACTTCAGAGCTGACTGATAGCCAGCGATCCAAAATCGATGCCGAGACCAATGCGAACTGCTGCGCGGCGCCGCCTGCTCGGCGGCGCTAAAAAGGGGTCACCCGTCAGGACATCGACGCATCATGCGTCCTGAGGCCTTCCCCAACAGTTCGCGGAAGAGTCCAACGGACGATTCACCCAGCGCTTCCTGGTCGTAGCTGCGGACATGACCGTGAAACTGCGGGCGGATGGACGTACTCCCGTTGCAGGGCGGGGAAGCTGGCCATGCGGTGCCCGCTGGAACAGGTCGAAGTCACACGGGAAACTTATGATCTCGACCTTGAGCTGCCTGCTCATCGACCGGCTACTTGGGCACCGACAGCGACGTGCTGGACGACCGACGGCTTGATGGGTTCCAGCACGATAAGCCGGGGGAAAAGCAGTAGGTCAGCGGGACAGCAGCAGCGCTTCGCCCTGGCCTCCGCCGCCGCACAGTGCTACGGCTGCTTTGCCAGCGCCGCGGCGCAGGAGCTCGTGCACGGCGGATACGACCACCCGGGCACCGGATGCGCCGATGGGATGCCCGAGGGCGATCGCTCCCCCGTTGACGTTGACTTTGTCCATGGTGAGACCCAGCTGCTGGGCCGAGTGCAGTGCCACGGAGGCAAAAGCCTCGTTGATCTCCACGAAGTCCAGGTCCTCCACGGTCCAGCCTGCTGTCTCAAGGGCTTTGTTGATGGCGCGGGCCGGTTTGTCCGGCAGCGAGGTGTCCGGGCCCGCGATCTGCCCCGGGGAACTCACGGTCGCGAGGATCCTGAGGCTATGGCTCTCTGCATAGCTGCGGGTAGTCAGGACGACGGCGGCGGCGCCGTCGTTCAACGGGGAGGCGTTGCCGGCGGTAACGGTGCCGGTTGGGGAGAAGGCAGGCCGCAGTCCGGCGAGCGATTCGGGCGTGCTGTTGGCGCGCACGCCCTCGTCGCTTCCTACGAGTTCGGCCTCCCCGCGACGCCGCGGCACCTTTACCGGGACGATCTCGGCGTCAAAGAGCCCGGCGGCCTGGGCGGCCGCGGCCCGGCGGTGGGAGTCGGCGGCGGTTTGGTCCTGATCGGCACGACGGATACTTAAGGCATCGTTGACCCGGTCTGTGGCCAGTCCCATTGCTTCATGGTCGAAGGCATCCGTGAGGCCGTCATGGGCCGCGGAGTCTATCAGAGCAGCGTCCCCATAAAGGTGCCCGACCCGGGAATCACGCAGCAGATGCGGGGCGTTGCTCATGGACTCCTGGCCGCCGGCGACTACCACCTCGGCTTCTCCCAGGCGCAGCATCCGGCTGGCGTCGATGATGGCACTGAGCCCTGAGAGGCAGACCTTGTTGACCGTAGCCGCATGAGCATTCAACGGGATGCCTCCTGCCACGGCAGCCTGCCGGGCAGGGTTCTGTCCGGCTCCCGCCTGAAGGACGTGTCCCATGATGACCGCGTCGACGGCATCAGGACGTATCTTCGCCCTGTCCAGCGCCCCTGCGATCGCGGCGCCGCCGAGTTCAACGGCCGACAGCGGTGCGAGCTGGCCCATCAGCCTGCCCTGCGGTGTACGAGCGGCCCCGACGATGACAACATCAGTACTGCGATTCATTTTTCTCCTCGAACGGGTAAAGGGCGAGACTTTTCGGTCCTCGGTAGCTGTTGGCCGCCATGGCCCCGGGTCGCGGCCACGGGTACATGCAGTTCCGGATGGAATGCCATTCCGGTTGCCCTGTCCAGCAAGGGGCTCAGGCCCAGCGGTGTGGAGTGGGTAATTGGCGCCAAGGATGATGCAGAAATCAATTTGTCCGGCCCGGCCGCCGCACGCTCATCCATTCGTGCCTAGTGGATTCCACAGCTCTGACAAAAGTGTCCCTTAGGTCATCAGCTGTAGTGGTGCGGCTGTTTAGCGATCCGTGCCAGGGGCGCGGCGAGCAGCGGCGAGACCAAGAAGCTTCATTCTTAGAAGGGACGGTAACTGGAAGATGACGGCACCCTGCCAACATTTCTATGTGGCAGGTCGGGCGTGCTCGCCGAATCAGTCATGATTACTGTTCCCTTGAACAGGCCGAGAGCTACCCTGCCAGTCGTGCAGCAACGCGGGCGCGATCTGAACGGCGTGTTGCGGACCCACCAAAAGGTGGTTCATTGCGATCCGGGCGTTCGCGTTAAGACGAGCAAAAATTCCGTCCTTCGCAAC